>CAVWQS010000019.1:0-11998 GCA_963757155.1 uncultured Alphaproteobacteria bacterium | reverse complement strand
TTGATGAGGCTCCCGGGCCGCCCAAGCGGCTGGCCGGGGTGCTCTCCGGTGAAGAACCGAACCGCGGCGGTTCGCCCTAAAGGCTGTGCCGCATCGCCTCGACCGGGATGCGCTCGACGATCTGCCCGTCCCGGACGCCGTAGATCTCAGGCTGCAAATCCATCCAGGCGCAGACATGGATGGGCAGGATCTGCACGCGATCGCCGACGGCAAGGCGGGTGCGGCCGTTCGGGATTGCGAGAACGCCATGCTCCTCCGACAAACGGGTGAAGCGGCTTCCGGGCTGGTCGCGGAGATGGCCGAAGCCATAGATCGCGTCATGGGAGGTGGTAAGGGTCTTGCTGCCCGCGTCGACGGTCACCCTGTCACCCTCCAGGCTGACGACCGTGGCCAATGCGAAGGCGGCGAGCGAGTCCGGCGTGCAGGCATAGGTGCTCATCGTCCGCAGGTCGTTGTAAACGTAGGTGCCGGGCCGGATCTCAGTAATGCCGTCGGTCGCGTGCAGATAGGGCGCGGTGATCGTCGAGCCGGCGGAGACGATGGACAGGTCGAATCCGGCGCCCTCCAATTCCTCCCGGGCGGCGCCCATGATGGCCGCTTCCTGCCGCGCGACGGATTCGATGCCCAACTGATCCGTCGCGTCGTGGCTATGCCCCGCATGGGTCATGATCCCCCGGAGCTCGAGGTCATTGCCGCTGGCGATATCCGCCGCGATCTCGACCACGCTGCGCGGATCGACGCCGACCCGGTGCATCCCGCTGTCGATCTCGATCATCACCCGGATGGAACGGCCGATCGTCTGCGCAAGCTGGCGATAGGAGGCGGTCACCGCCTTGGAATCGGTGACCAGGGTCAGCGCCGTGCTGCTCAGCAGCGGCGCGATGCGCTCGAACTTGCGCCGGCCCGCCAGGGGATAGGCCAGGAGCACATCGCCGACGCCGCCGGCGATCATGACCTCGGCTTCCGAGGCCGTCGCGCAGCAGATGCCCACGGCGCCCGCCGCCAGCTGGCGTTGCGCCATGGCGATGCTCTTATGCGTCTTGATATGCGGGCGCAGGGATAGTTTCTCGCGCCGCGCCAGACCCGCCATGCGCCCGATATTGGCATCCACGATATCAAGGTCCACCAGGACAGCCGGGGTATCGAGCCGCGGATCGTCCAAGGAGATCGGCAATGCGACCTCCGCGGCCAGGGGACGGGGCAGCGGCTCCATCACTTGGCCGTAAATCCGCCGTCCAGCACGAGGCAGCTGCCCACGGCGAAGGAGCTCTCGTCGCTTGCCAGAAACAGGGCGCCATAGGCGATCTCTCGCGGGTCGGCGACCCGGTTGATCGGCGCCCAGCTCGCCTGCGCCGCGGCGACCTTTTCGGGCTCCAGGCTGTTGTCGATCTCGGCCTGGAGCAGCGGCGTCCGCGTGATGCCGGGGCAGAGCGCGTTCACGCGGATATTGTGGCGGATGAGATCGAGGGCGATGGATTTCGTGAACATGATGACCGCGCCCTTGCTGGCATTGTAGGCGGGCGACTCCGGCACGGCGACGATGCCCATCTCCGAGCCCAAGGTGACGATCTTGCCGCCACCCCGCGCGACCATATGGGGGACGGCCTGCTTGACCAGCGTGTACATGCCCTTGACGTTGGTCGTCAGCACGGCATCCCACTCCGTTTCCGCAAGATTCTCGATCGGCATCACGCTGGTGATGCCGGCATTGCAGACGAGGATATCCAGCCCGCCATGCCCATCGACGGCCCGTTGAATGATCCGCCCCGCATCGGCCATCGCGCGGACATCGCCGGCGACGGCGAGGACCGGACCATGGACCGCCAGCTCCTTCGCCGTCTTTTCCAGCAGGGTGCCATTGATGTCGGCGATGACGATTTTCGCGCCTTCCTCGAGGAAGAGCTGTGCGATCGCCTTGCCGATTCCGGAGGCGCCGCCGCTCACCACGGCGCTCTTGCCGCTCAATCGTCCCATCTTGTCGATTCTCCCTAGATTGCTCGACCGCCTGCAGAGGGTCCCCCTACCGGCTTACCACCGATAGGGGGATCTGCATCGTCGAGAGCGGCAGCTGTCGAACCGGCCTTAGGCAACATCCCTCAGATGCGGCGTTGCGTCGCCCTCCATGAACAGGACGGCGCCGAGACGCTTGAACATGGGCGAGTTGCGATTCTTCAGCACCCAACCCCAGATGATGGCCAGAAGGATGACCGCGACGACGACCCAGGGGAAGCTGTTGATCGGCGGGCTCGGCCAGGGGTTGACGCTGAGCCAGATGGCGGCGGCGAAGATCAGGATCGATGCCACCGGCGAGACCAGATGCAGGACCAGCGAGAACTCCTTCGGATATTGCCGGCGGATGAAAACGGGCAGGGCGAGGTTGGTCACGATGAAGACCGGCAGCATGGCGAGGGAGGAGAGATATCCGATATTGCCGAAGGCGCTCATCGGCCCCCAGCTCACGCCGGCGACGATGCCGACGACAAGTGTTCCGATGGAATAGACGATGATGGCCACATGCGGCGTCTTATGCCGGGGATGGGTGCGGCCGAGCGCCCGGGGGAGCAGCCCGTCGCGGCCGAGCGAGTAGAGAACCCGGAAATTGGCGGTGTGGATCGCCAGCAGCACGGCGACGATCGCCGAGATGGCGGCCAGATCCACGAGATTGGAGTACCAGCCGCCGATATAGCGCACCGCGAGATCGTGCAGCGGTGCCGTGGCGCCGGCCAGCGTATCCATATGGCTCGGCCCATATCCGACGACCACCGCATACATGGCGAAGGTGAACCACAGCCCGGCGAGGATGACCGAGCCCACCAGGGCGACCGGGAGGTTGCGGCGGGGATTGCGGCATTCCTCCGCTACGGTCAGGCATGATTCGAAACCGAAGAAGGCAAAGACGATGAAGACGAAGGCCTTGCCGATACCGCCATAACCCTGCGGCGATTCGTTCGGGGTGAAAGCCGCCGGCACCTGGCCGGAATCGCCGCCCTTGAAGATGATCAGCAGAAGCAGGATCGCGACGACGCTGACCTCGGCGATCAGGAAGGCGATGTCGAAGGTCATGGAGGTATGGACGGAATACCAGGCGAGGATGCCGACCAGTACCACGACCCCCACCATCAGGATCCACCAGGGGATCATGATGCCGAAATCGGTCCTGAGCGCATCGCCGACGAAGCCGCCGAAGAGATTGATGTTGAGCGGGCTCTGGAGGACATAGGCGAACAGCAGCACGACGCCGACGACGAAGCCGGCATGGGAGCCGAAGGCCAGCGTGACGAATTTATAGAAGCCGCCCGCCGAGGTGACCCGCTTGGCGAATTCGGAGAGGGTGAGCGCCATCAGGGCGATCCCCATCGTGCCCAAAATGAAGGCGAAGGGAGAGGAGGCCCCAGCCTGCCCGCCGATGAGCGCCGAGATGAAGATGACGCCGATGGTGGGCGATATGAAGGCCAGGGACATGGCCATGGCCTGCGGCAGGCCGAGCGCATTGCGCTTCAGCTCATTGGCATGGGTTCCTGATGACGGGACGGCGATCTCGCTCATGGTCTTCCCCCTTGTTGACGGTCCTCGGGCTCTTCGATCCGGCCTAGCTGCGGCAGAATCCCGCAAAAGGCCCGCTCGGCGCCAATGCCGAGTACTGATCGGGCGATGCCCGTCCGGCATCGCCCTTGCCGAGGAATCGGGCAGCCGGCGAGATTCGGGGGTTCAGCTCCAGGCGGCCGTGCGGGCCAGCACGGGCTCGGAGTCGGAGTCGCGCGATTGAGCCTCGGCGATGTTCCACAGCGCCTCGGCCGGCTCCGGCAGGTGGTCCCGCGGCCGGAAGAGCGTGATCTCGACCTCGAGATCCCAGGAGGGATTTCCGGCGCGTACGAGCTGGCCGGCCGTCAGCTCCTGATCGACGTGGCTTGCCGGCAGCCAGGCGAAGCCGCGGCCGTCCAGCACCATCGACTTGAGCACCGCCGCCAACCGCGACACGAAGACCTTGTCCAGGGCGACATGCCGGGTGGTTTGCCGCAGCATATGCTCGACGGCGCGGCCGATTGCCGAAGTCTCGGCATAGGCCAGATAGCGACACAGGCCGCTCGAGGTTTCGTCGAGGGAATCGATCGGCCGCCCGGCGGCATCGGGGCGCGCGACCGGGAGCAGCCGGTCGGTTCCTACGCGCCGCGCGAGGAACTGCCTCGGGTCCAGACCCACTTCGACCGACGGATGCGTGTGGCACAGCATGAAATGGCAGGTGCCTTTCTCCATCATCTGCACGCAGGCGCCGGCATGGCCGCTATCCAGCCGGATGTTGAGAATCCCTGCGGCGCTCTCGATGGAGCGAATCCATTGGGGAAAGAAGGTGAGGGACAGGCTGTGGGTGGCGGCGACCTTGATCGCGCTTGCGCCATGGACCGAGGCGAGGTGGATCTCTTCGCGGCCCTGGTAGAGCTGACGAACGACCTCGGCCGCCAGGCTGCGAAAGGCCACGCCGGCGTCCGTCAGCGAGACCGGTTGGGCCGAACGGTCGAAGAGGGTCGCGCCCACCCATTCCTCGAGCGCCCTTATGCGTCGGCTGAAGGCTGGCTGCGTCGTGAACCGAAGCTTCGCGGATCGCGAGAAATTGCGCGTCTCGGAGAGGCTCAGGAAATCCTCGAGCCATTTCAGTTCCATGGAGGATTGTTGCAGGCAAATTGCAGCGCAACAAGACCCTGCGACATCCTATGCGCCGCCGGCATGATCGAAGGCTCAACCGGCATTGGCGCGGGGACCCTCGGTCGCGGTAGTTAGGCCGGGTCATCCCACTTGGTTGTGAGATCGCCCATGCTTTTCGTCCCGGAACAACTGGCCCGCGAGCTCGTCTCGACCGAGGACGCCCTCTCGGCGGTCGGCGCCGCCTTCGCCGCCG
The DNA here is from genome assembly GCA_963757155.1 of uncultured Alphaproteobacteria bacterium. Classification (GTDB taxonomy): domain Bacteria; phylum Pseudomonadota; class Alphaproteobacteria; order Dongiales; family Dongiaceae; genus DASXQK01. Next base: position 7,104 of record CAVWQS010000019.1, on the reverse strand, counting down.
CCCATGCCGGTCGCGCCCGATCTTATCCGGTGGTGCGCGAGCTGGTCGGCCATGCCGATGCCGTTTTCGGCGTCAAGGCAGGCTTCGACGCCAGCCTGCCGGCGCTGGGACTGAAGGCCGGCGGCTATTGGCCGGGCAATGCCGCCCAGGGACGGGGCAATCATCAATCCGCCGTCCTGCTCTTCGACCCGGACAGCGGCCAGGCCGTGGCGCTGGTGGGGGCCAACTATCTGACGGGGGTGCGGACGGGCGCGGCCAGCGCGCTCGCCGCGCGCCATCTCGCCCGGCCGGAGGCGGCGGTTCTGGGACTGATCGGGACGGGCGGGCAATCCCTCTTTCAGTTTCGCGCCGCCCGTGCCGTGCGTCCCATCTCCCGCGTTCTCGCCTGGGATCCGAACGAGGCAAGCCTGAATGCCTTCGGCAATGCGGTATCGGCGGAGGGCCTCGCCTTCGCAGCACCCGGTCTCGAAGGGGTCGCCCGGCAGGCCGACATGCTGATCACCGTCACCCCATCGCGGGCGGCCCTCATCCGCCGGGAATGGATCAAGCCGGGCACCCATATCAGCGCCATGGGCGCGGACACCGCCGGCAAGCAGGAGCTGGAGCCCGAGCTGGTCGCCGCCGCCACGCTGGTGGTGGATGATGCCGAGCAGGCCGTCACCATCGGCGAGTGCCAGCATGCCTGGCGGCTGGGGCTGATCACCCGCGATCGTCTCGGCCTGACCCTGGGCGGCGTCGTCAGCGGTGGCTTCGCCCGTGCCTCGGCGGATGAGATCACGCTTTTCGACGGGACGGGCGTGGCACTTCAGGATCTGGCCGTAGCGGCGCTGGCCTATCGACGGGCCAGGGAGCGCGGCCTGGGCTTCGACTGCGATATGCAGTAGGGACCCCTCGCGGCGATTGAGCCCTTTCTGCGGGGTGGGTGCCCGCGCTGGCAAAGGGCGCGGGCCAAGGCTATCTAGGCTTCATGGCAAAGCCACAGGATTGGCTGAAGGCGACGCCGGGCGGGCTGGTCTGCGAGCCCGGCGGCTTCACCATCGATCCGACCGCGCCGGTCGACCGCGCGGTGGTGACCCATGGTCATGGCGATCATGCAAGGCCCGGCAGCACCCATGTGCTCGCCACATCAGGCACCATCGAGATCATGCGCACCCGCTTCGGCCCCGAGGCCGGGGCCAGCCTGCAGCCCCTGGATTATGGCGACTGGCTCGAGCTCGGCGGGGTCAAGCTCGCCTTCGCCCCGGCCGGCCATGTCCTGGGCTCGGCCCAGGTGGTGATGGAATATGCCGGCCAGCGGGTCGTCGTCTCCGGCGATTACAAGCGCCGGCCGGATCCGACCTGCGCGCCCTTCGAGCCGGTGGGCTGCGATCTCTTCATCACCGAGGCGACCTTCGGTCTGCCGGTCTTCCGCCATCCCGATGACGCCGGCGAGATCGCCAAGCTCCTGGAATCCCTCCGCCTCTTTCCCGAGCGCACCCATCTCGTCGGCGCCTATGCCCTGGGCAAGGCGCAGCGCGTGATGGCCCTGCTGCGCCGGGCAGGGTGGGAGCGGCCGATCTGGCTCCATGGGGCGCTCTTTCCCTTGACCGATCTCTACCGCCGCCTGGGCCAGGATTTCGGCGAGCTGAAGCCCGCGACCGGCGCTTCCAAGGCCGAGCTCAAGGGCGAGATCGTGCTCGCCCCGCCGGGCGCCCTGCGCGAGGCCTGGTCGCGGCGCATGGCCGAGCCCATGCGCGCCATCGCCTCGGGCTGGATGGGCGTGCGCGCCCGCGCCCGCCAGGCCGGGGCCGAGCTGCCGCTGGTCATCTCCGACCATGCCGATTGGGACGAGCTGACGGCGACGATCCGCGAGGTCGGCGCCGAGCGAGATCTGGGTCACCCATGGGCGGGAGGAGGCGCTGGTGCATTACGCCCAGGGCCTCGGCATCAAGGCCCGGGCCCTCGCCATGCTCGGCTATGACGACGAGGAGTGAGCGAGGGGAATGAAACGCTTCGCCCGCCTCCTCGATCAGCTCTCCTATCAGTCCCAGCGCAATGCCAAGCTGCGGCTGGTGGCGGACTATTTCGCGACCGCGCCCGATCCCGACCGCGGCTATGCGCTCGCGGCGCTGACCGGCGATCTCGTCTTCCGCCATGCCAAGGCCGGGCTCTTCCGCGAGCTGGCGGCGGCGCGCACCGATCCCATGCTCTTCGCGCTCTCCTACGACTATGTCGGCGATCTCGCCGAGACCGTGGCGCTCATCTGGCCGCAGCGGCCCGATGATTCCCCGCCGCCCGATCTCGCCACCATCGTCGAGACGCTGGAGGTCTCGCCCAAGGCCAAGCTGCCGGAGATCGTGGCCGACTGGCTTGACCGGCTCGATGCCACCGGGCGCTGGGCGCTGATCAAATTCATCACCGGGGGCTTGCGCATCGGCCTCTCGGCGCGCCTCGCCAAGACCGCGGTGGCGAGCCTGGGCAAGCTCGATCCCGACGAGGTGGAGGAGGTCTGGCATGCGCTGGAGATTCCCTATCGCGGCCTCTTCGAATGGCTCGAGGGCAAAGGTCCCGAAGCCGGAGGCGCGCGGCCGCGCCACCTTCCGCCCGCCCATGCTGGCCCAGCCTCTGGAGGAGGAGGAGCTCGCCAAGCTGAACCCCGGCCGATTTCATGGCGGAATGGAAATGGGACGGCGCGCGGGTGCAGATCGTGGGCGAGGGGGCGCTGGTGCGGCTCTATTCCCGCTCGGGCGACGAGATGACGGCGACATTCCCCGAGGTGGTGGATCACGCCGCCAGCGATGTCACTCTGGACGGCGAGCTGCTGGTGATGCGCGACGGCGTCGTCGCCGGCTTCGCCGATCTGCAGAAGCGCCTCAACCGCAAGAGCCTGGGCGCCAAGCTCCTGCAGGACTATCCCGTGAGCGTGCGCCTCTACGACATCCTGTTCGAGGGCGACGAAGATCTGCGCCCGCTGCCCTTCGCCCAGCGCCGCCAACGGCTGGAATCCTGGTACGCCGCCAAGCCGCGGCCGGGATTCGATCTATCGCCTTTGGTCCCCTTTAGGGATTGGGCGGAGCTGGCCGAGCAGCGCGCCGCGATTTCCACCCTCGGCATCGAGGGGCTGATGCTGAAGCGCGCCGACAGCCCCTATCTCGCCGGCCGGCCCGTGGGCCAATGGTACAAATGGAAGATCAATCCGAAGCTGGTGGATGCCGTGATGATGTATGCCCAGCGCGGCCACGGCAAACGCTCCTCGTTTCTATTCCGACTACACCTTCGGCCTCTGGCATGGCGAGGAGCTGGTGCCCGTCGGCAAGGCCTATTTCGGCTTCACCGATGCCGAGCTGCTGGAGCTCGACCGCTGGGTGCGCAACCACACCGTCAACCGCTTCGGCCCGGTGCGCGAGGTCGAGCGCGGGCTGGTGCTGGAGGTCGCCTTCGAAGGCCTGCAGCGCTCGACCCGCCATAAATCCGGCCTCGCCATGCGCTTCCCCCGGATCAACCGCATCCGCTGGGACAAGCCCTTCCTCGAAGCGGACAAGCTCTCGACCCTGGAGAAGCTGCTGCCGGCGGAGGGATAGAAACGAGCGGCGATCCATTCCTTCTTCCCGCCCGCATTGCATGAAGCGGGAGACGAGGGCCCCTTGGTCGCCGCCACGGGATGGTCAGGGTTTTGCGAGTACGGCCCGCTTGAACTGCCCTCACCCCCCATCGCTGCGCGATGGGTCCCCCTCTCCCGCGTCTAAGCGCGGGAGAGGGAGTTCAGTGCTATCAGCCCGGCGTGCGCGGCTCCGCCCCATCAGGGGTGAGGGGCGGGGCAGCCGGCGGTTGCGGCGGGGCGCAGCCCTGCTACGCAGGGTAGCGGCGCAGCGCAACCGAGCCTAGACTGTACCCAAGAATGCGGGGGAGCATTCCCGGGCAAGCGGGGTGCCAGGGGCCGTTCGGCGTGCGACCGCCGGGGGCCGGGGGACAGGATGTCGAGGGGGATTTCCAGGGTTTCGGGTTCCATCGGAAGGCGGTTGGGCGGCGCGGGATCGCTCGCCCTCCTCCTCGGGATCCTGTTGCTTCTGGCGGCCGGGCCGGCCCGGGCGCAATGCGTCGGGACGACCTGCACGGTGGCCACCGCGTCCGACCTGGTGAGCGCCCTCACCACCATCGACGCCGCCCCCGGCATCTACATCATCAACATCACGGCAGACATCACGCTGACCGCCGGCACCACCTTGCCGGCCATCACCGGCAGCGCCAACAACGTGACCATCAACGGCGGGAACTTCACCCTCGACGGCGGGAGCGTGCAGCGCGGCTTCTTCGTCTATCAGGGCACCGTCGCCATCAACGATTTGACCATCCAGCACACCACCGCCACCGGCGGTGCAGGCGGCACCGGCGGTGGCGGCGGGGGCGGCGGGCTGGGCGGGGCCCTGTTCGTGGCCAGCGGCGCCAGTGTCACGGTGAGCAACGTCAGCCTTGTGAGCAATGCGGCCGCGGGCGGCCAAGGCGGCGTCAGCGACCGCTTCGTCGGCGGCGGCGGCGGCATGGGCGGCGCCGGGGGTACCTTCGGTGGCGGCGGTGGCGGCGGCGGCGGCTACTCGGTGCCACCGGCGGCACCGGCACCCGGCGGCAGCCGGCACCGCCGGCGGCGGCGGCGGCGCGGCGGATTGCGGCGGGTTGGGGGCCAGAACGCCAACGGCCCCTCCGCCAGGAATGGCGGCGCGGGCGGCTTCGGCGGCGGCGGCGGCGGCGGCGACCCTAGCGGCGCGCCTGGCAATGGCGGCGCGGGCGGTTTCGGCGGCGGCGGCGGCAGCGTCAGGGTGGACACCAATACCGCGGGGGCAGGCGGTTTCGGCGGCGGCGGCGGCGGCGCCGGCGCCGGCGGCGGCGGCAGCGCCGGCCTCGGCGGCTTCGGTGCCGGTGCCGGTGGGTTGGGCGCTGGCTCCCCCGGTGGTGGCGGTGGCGGCGGGCTCGGCGCGGGTGGCGCTCTCTTCGTGCAGCAAGGCGGCACCCTCACGATCGCCGGCGCGTTCGATGCCAACGGCAACAGCGTCACCGCCGGGAGCGGCGGCGGCCCGGGCACGGAGGGCGGCGGCACCGGCACCGCCGGCTCCGCCCTCGGCAGCGGCATGTTCCTGCAGGGCAGCGGCACCGTTACCTTCAATCCCGGCACTGGCCAGACCCAGACGCTGTCCAACGCCATCGCCGACCAGACGGGCAGCGGCGGCACCGGCGGCAATGCCGGCAGCTGGACACTGAGCAAGACCGGCGCCGGCACGCTGGTGCTCGGGGGCACCAATACCTATACCGGCGGAACGAACGTGACCGGCGGCACGCTCAGCATCGCCGCCGATGCCAATCTGGGTACGGGCGGCACCGTGGCGCTGGGCGATGGCACCGGCATCGACTTCACCGCCGGCGGCACCTACAGCCATTCGATCACGGTGGCCGGCGATCCGACCTTCACCGTCGGCACCGGGCTGACGGTCACCCAGAGCGGCCAGATCGCCGATGGTGCGACACCGGGCGATGTGGAGGTGAAGGGCGGCGGCACGCTGGTGCTGAGCAATGCCCTCAACAGCTATTCCGGCGGCACAACTGTAACGGAAGGCAGCATCCTCAGCATCGGCGCCGGCGGCGCGCTCGGCGATGTCGCCGGCGGCCTGACCCTGGGCGACGCGGCGACCGGCGGCACGCTTGCCACCACCGCCAGCTTCGCCTCGGCCCGCGGCCTCACCCTCGGCGCCGCCGGCGGCACCATCGACACATCAGGCGGGGTGACGACGGAGCTTTCCGGCGCTCTCGGCGGTGCCGGTGACCTGACCAAGAGTGGCCTCGGCACGCTGGTCCTCTCGGGGACCAGCAGCCGCACCGGGACGACGACGGTCAGCGCCGGCACCCTGCAGGGCACGACCACGACCCTGACGGGCGCCATCACCGACAACGCCAATGTCACCTTCGACCAGAGTACCGCTGGCACCTATGGCGGCGTGCTGTCCGGCAGCGGCAGCCTGACCAAGATCGGGGCCGGCACGCTGACGCTGACCGGCGCCAACGGTTACGGCGGCGGCACGAACGTCACCGGCGGCAGCCTCAGCATCTCCAGCGATGGCAATCTCGGCACTGGCGGCACGGTGGCCTTGGGCGACGGCACCGGCATCGACTTCACCGCCGGCGGCACCTATTCCCACGACATCACGGTGGCGGGCGATCCGACCTTCACCGTCGGCACCGGGCTGACAGTGACCCAGAGCGGCCAGATCGCCGATGGCGCGACGCCGGGCGATGTGGAGGTGAAGGGCGGCGGCACGCTGGTATTGAGCAATGCCGCCAACAGCTATTCCGGCGGCACCACCGTCTCGGAGGGCAGCACCCTCAGTATCGCCGCCAGCGGCGCGCTCGGCGCCGGCGGCCTGACCCTGGGCGATGCGACGACCGGCGGCACCTTGGCGCTCACCGCCACCCTCGCCTCGGCGCGCGGCACGACCCTCGAAGCCGGCGGTGGCACGATCGACGCCTCGAGCGGCGTGACCGGCACTTTGTCCGGCGTGTTCACCGGCGCTGGCAGGCTGACCAAGACCGGGGTCGGTACGCTCGTGCTGACCGGCGCCAACAACTACACCGGCGGCACCACGGTGAGCAGCGGCACGCTGACCCTGGGGAGCGGTGGCAGCTTGGCCGCGACGGGCGCGCTGACGGTCAACGGCGGGACCTTCGACCTCAACAGCCACACCCAGACCGTAGGCAGTTCTCGGGCCGGGCGGCACGGTGGACCTGGGCAGCGGGGCGCTTACGGTCACCCAGGGTACCGGCGCCAGCTATGACGGCGTCATCACCGGCGGCGGCAGCCTGACCAAGACCGGGGCCGGCACGCTGACCCTCACCGGCGCCAACAACTATACCGGCGGCACCACGGTCAGCCTCGGCACGCTGCGGGGACGACCACCAGCCTGCAGGGTGACATCCACGACAATGCCAATGTCACCTTCAACCAGAACACCAACGGCAACTACACCGGCTCGCTGACGGGCAGCGGCAGCCTGACCAAGAACGGCAGCGGCACCGTGACCCTGCTGGGGAGCAACGGCTACGCCGGCGGCACCATCGTGAACGGCGGCACCTTGGCCGGCA
>CAVWQS010000018.1:0-162183 GCA_963757155.1 uncultured Alphaproteobacteria bacterium | reverse complement strand
CCAGCGGCTGAGGCCGCTACCTGACCACGGTATAGCCGATCAGGTCGCGATCGAGCCCGAGATTCTGGTCTCGCCCGAATACATGGTCGAAGAATGCTACCGGCTAATGTCCTTCGCCGCCGGATCGGCGCCGTATGAGGAGCGCTTCCCCCGGTTGTTCTCGCCCAAGGCGGCGCTCGCGCTGCGCGTCTTTCCCGAGGATACGGCGTGACCAGCATGATCGGTGATCGAATTCGAGATTTGCTGCTGTCGATCATGAGAGACACGGCGACTAGCCTAGTCTATCCCAGTGCAGGGCGAGATGAAGCTTCATGCGCGGAGTATGACTTCGTCTACGTCCTCGCCGAGCGGGGCCCGATCGGGCTGCCACATACACGTGATGGCCGGGCTCGTTCTGGCCGTCATGTGTGACGGGAGCATTCTCTCATTTGGCAGCCCGCAGTTTTCAGCACCGCTACTTCATCCGCTTCATCGGGTACCAGAACACGATATCGGAATAGGGCGCGTCCGGCGCGAAGCCGGTAATGTTGCTCTTGTAGGCAAAGGACCACCGGCGCATCCATCGCGAAGATCGACGCGGCGTCGTTGTGCAGGATGAGTTGCGCCTTCACCCAAAGGTCATGGGCTGCCTTGTTGTCGGTTGCCTCCGCCGCCCAAGCGTCGAACACCTGCTTGTCGAAGGCCGGATTGTTGTAGCCGATAGCCGGCATCCAGCCGAGCGGCGAGCTGGTAAAAACGATGAGCCACGCATAAGGCGACGGCACATCGCCGGAGGCGGCGACGACGAAGACGCTGTAGTCGGTGGCCTTCGTATTGTAGGCGGCATCCCAGAAAGTCCCACCAGACAGCTCTCGGATGTTCAGTTTGACATTGATCTTGCCGAGCTCCGCCTGCCATAGCTTGATGGCGTCCGCTGTCTCCTTAGACCCAGTCTCATAAGCCAAATTGAGCTCCAGGCCGTTGCCGTAGCCTGCCTTCTGCAACAGGGCTTTGGCCTGGTCGAGATCGAGGTGATAGCGGGGAAAGTCGGCTGGCGGATTCCACAGCGCCGTCGGCCCCGAGCCGACGCTCACCCGACCATAGCCGAGGTAGATGTCCTTCTGTACGTCGCTGTACGGGGCAACTGATCGCGAGCGCGCGTCGGACATCAGCCTTGTCCAGTGGGGGGTGGCGCATGTCGAAGCCGAAGATCAGCTGGGATAGCGGCAGGAAGGGTAGCACGGTTATGCCGCTGACCGACTTCAGGCTGTCGATCGAATTGACAGGGAGCTGGGAGACTATATCGGCATTGCCGGACCGGATCATCTGGTCGCGGACCGCCGGATCCTCCACGATCATGTAAACGATCTTGGTGAACTGGCCCTCCTGCCAGCCGCCCCAGTAGTCTGGATAATAGTTCAGGATCGCGCGCGTGCCGGGCTCGAAGCTCGCCACCATATAGGGGCCTGTGCCGGCGTCATGCCCCTGAGCCCACCAGTCCTTGGGCTTGTCGGCCGCGCTTGCGGCATAAATGAACATGCCGTACTGCGCAGAGAGAATGAGGGGTACATTGCGGGGTGCGCTGGTCACGACGCGCACCGTATGGTCGTCGACCACGTCGATCGACGTCACGCCGATGAAGTCATAAGCGACGAGCCCGACTTTGATGTTGCGGTCGAGAGAGGCCTTGACGTCGCGGGCAGTGAAGGGGGTGCCGTCGTGGAACTTCACCCCGGTGCGCAGCGAGAAGGGTCCACTGGGTGCCGTCTATATTAGACTTCCAGGACGTGGCGAGGACCGGGACCACGCCCTTTCCCGGCTCCCAGCGCGTCAACGTCTCATACACGTTGAACCCGAGCGCCGTGTCCTGGCTCGTCAGCATATAGGGGGGATCAAGCGATGGAATCTCACCGGCAGAACCTGGATACCGACGTTCTCGGATATCCCAGCGGCCTGCGCGCGACCCGCAAGGTCGCTGCGGGCGAGTCACGCAAGAACGACGAGTGCGAGCAGCAGAGCCCGGACGCACAAGGTTCCCTTCGCGATCATGCCAGCACCTCCCTGTTTCCGGCGGCGGCGCCGAGTTTCGCCGTGACGTCGGCGCTGTTTTCCGGCTAGCTTCCAACAAGATGGAGTTCGCTCTGACACTCGGCACTATAAGACGACTTATCGGCCGGTCAAGTTCATGAGCATTGTCGCCTATCTGGCACGCCGGATCATGCTTGCGGCCCTCGTCATCCTGGGCGTCCTGCTGATCACCTTCGTCGTGTCGCATGTGGTCCCCGGGGATCCCGCCCGGCTCTATGCGGGCTCGCGGGCCGGCGAGGAGGCCCTGGCCGAGGTGCGCCAGGAGCTCGGTCTCGACCAGCCGTTGCCCAGACAGTTCCTGCGCTATGTGTTGAGTTCCGCGCGTGGCGATTTCGGCTACTCCTACCGCACCAAGCGCCCCATCCTGGACGATCTGAAGGTAAGGCTGCCCGCGACCATGGAGCTAGTGATCCTCGCGACCTTGTTGGCGGTCATCGTCGGGATCCCCACCGGCGTTCTCGCCGCCGCTCGTTTCGGCACCGGCTGGACCGGGTTGTCCGCGTGGTCTCCATCGCGGAAGTTCCGACGCCGCCTTCTGGCTGGCGCTCCTGCTGCAGCTTCTGTTCTTTCTCTGGCTCGGATGGCTGCCGCTCGGCGGGCGCATCGGCCTCGCCGTCTCCTTTACCGATCCGATCACGACGATCACGGGCTTCGACCTCGTCGACGCCGCTCTCACGGGCAACTGGGTCGCGTGGCGCGATGCCGCTTGGCATGCAATCCTGCCGCCGTGGTCCTCGCCACATTTCCCTATAGCCTTGTCGTCCGGATGACGCGCGCCTCCATGCTCGAGGTTCTATCGGAGACCTATATCGCTGCGGCGCGCGCCGCGGGCCTCAGCGAGTGGGAGATCCTGTTCAAGCTTGCCCTTAAGAACGCCATAGTGCCAACGCTGACCGTGATGGGCTTGGCTTCGCCTTTTCCGTAACCGGTGCCGTGCTGGTCGAGACCATCTTCCAGTGGCCGGGCGTCGGCAGCTACATGCTGGAGGCCATCCTCAATAACGATGTGCCAGTGCTGTTCGCCGTCACCCTGGTCGTCACGGTGATCTACATCGCGGTCAATTTCCTGGTCGATCTGCTGCAGGCGGCCCTCGACCCGCGGATACGCGTTGGCCGGCGCCAGGAAGGCTAAGCCGGTGATGAGCAGGCATGGAGCAGTAAGTCTTAGCGCGCTGCGCCTCAGCCCGGGCTCCGCGCTCTGGCTGATTCGCCGGGACGGGTTGGCCATGGCCAGCCTCGCCGCGCTCGTGCTGATCGTCCTGCTGGCGATCGCCGCGCCCTGGGTCACGCCCTATGCGGATCAGGGCCGCGGCGCTGCCAGCATCGCCGACAAGCTGCTGTCGCCTGGCCTTGAACATCCCTTCGGCACGGACTCCCTCGGTCGCGACGTGCTGGCGCGAGTCCTCTTTGGCGCCGCACCGCGCTCATCGGCTGCCTCTCAATCGTCGTCGCCGGAGCTCTTTTCGGGACGATCCTGGGGGCCTCGGCCGGCTATTTCGGCGGCTGGATCGACGAAGCGATCATGCGGGTGACGGATATCTTCCTCGCCTTTCCGCCGCTGCTCCTGGCCATGACGATCGCTGTCGTCCTCAGGCCGAGCCTCGCCAACTCGATCATCGCCATCTCGCTCACGTGGTGGCCCTGGTATGCGCGCATCGCCCGCGGCCAGGCGGTCTCCCTGCGCGAGCGCAACTATGTGAAGGCCGCGCGCGGCATCGGGGTCTCGCACCCCATGGTGATTTTGCGGCACATCCTGCCCAACCTCATGACCCCAATTTCGGTGCAGGCCATGCTGGACCTGGGCGCGGCTATACTGACGGTGAGTGCGCTCGGCTTCGTCGGGCTGGGCGTGCCGCAGCCGATGGCGGATTGGGGCGCCATGATCGGCGAGGGCCGGATCTATGTCGCGACCGGGCGTTGGTGGGTAGCGAGCTTCCCGGGCCTCGCCTTGTTCGTGACCATTATGGCTTTTAACCTGCTGGGCGACGCGCTCCAGGCAGCGACCAATCCGCGAACCAGAGGGGCGGCTGCGTGAGCTGCGAGACTATCCTTTCGGTGCAGGACCTGCAGGTCTCTTTCCCCACACAGCAGGGCGAAGTGCTCGCCGTTCGGGGCGTCAGCTTCGAGGTCGCCACTGGACAGGTATTTGGAATCGTAGGCGAATCCGGCTGCGGCAAGACGGCGACGGGACGGGCGCTCCTGCGCCTGGTGCCCCCGCCCGGGCGCATCCTTGCGGGCCGCATCCTCTATCGCGGCCAAGACTTGATGGCGAAGAGCGAGGCCGAGATGCGCGAGCTGCGGGGGCGACGCATCGCCATGGTGTTCCAGGATCCTGCGGTGGCCCTCAACCCCCTGTTCACGGTCGGGGACAGCACCCGCATCATGAGCCGCCATGCCGTGGCGAGAGGCGAGGCCGCGCGGGGACGGGCCCTGGAGCTGATGGGAGATCTCGGCTTGCCGAGCCCGCGGGACATCTTCGACCGCTACCCCCACCAGCTCTCGGGCGGCATGCAGCAGCGGGTCATGCTGGCCATGGCGCTGGCGGCCGACCCCGACCTGATAATCGCCGATGAGGCGACGACCGCCCTCGACGTGACGATTCAGGCTCAGATCCTGGAACTCCTGGCGCGGCTGCAGCGCGACCGCGGCCTCACCCTCGTCTTCATAACCCACGACCTTGGCCTCGTCGCGGAGATTTGCGATCACGTAGCCGTGCTCTACATGGGCCGCATCGTCGAGGAGGGCGATCCCGACAGCATCTTCCACGATACGCGCCATCCGTACACCAAGGGCCTACTTGCCGCCTCGCCCAGCGAGCAAAGCTGGGGCCGGCCGCTCGAGGTCATTCCAGGCTCGGTGCCGCCGGCCAGGAGCCTTGTCGCGGGTGCGCCTTCGCCCCGCGCTGCCCGGCCGCGATGGAGAGATGCGCCAGGCTCGACCCCCCGGAGATGGTGTTCTCGCCGCGCCACCGGGCAGCCTGTCATCTCTATTCCGATGCGGGGGCAGGATGACCGGCGCCGATGCCCTGCTCGAGATCGAGGGTCTCTGCGTCGAATATGCTCCGGCGCGGGGCGTCTTCGCCCGGCGCGAGCCGGTCCGGGTTCTCGACCGCTTCGACCTGCGCGTCGAGCGGGGCGAGACCTTGGCGATCGTCGGCGAATCCGGCTGCGGCAAGACCACGCTCGCCAACAGCATCGCGTGCTTCATTCCCACCGCCGGCGGGGAGGTGCGCTTCGAGGGCAGGAACGTCCTCGCCTTCGGCGAGGCGGAGATGCGCACCTATCGCCGGGACATGCAGATGGTCTTTCAGAACCCGTTCTCCTCGCTCGATCCGCACATGCGGGTGGCGGGGATCGTGGCCGAGCCGCTGGTAACCCACACGGCGCTGGATCGGGCCGCCCGCGCGGCCCGGGTGGTGGCCCTGCTGGCGGAAACCGGCCTCCCAGCCGACTACATGGACCGCCATCCCCATGAGCTCAGCGGCGGCCAGGCCCAGCGCGTGGCGCTTGCCCGCGCCCTGGCGCTGAACCCGAAGCTTCTGCTCCTCGACGAGCCGACCTCGGCCCTCGACGTGTCGGTGCAGGCCCAGATCCTGAACCTGCTGCGGCGGCTGCAGCAGCATCATCGCCTGACCTATATGGTGATCTCCCACAGCCTCGGCGTCGTGCAGCACATCAGCGACCGGGTCGTCGTCCTCTACCTCGGCGAAATCGTGGAGCTGGGGCCACGGGCAAGCATTTTCGCCGCGCCCAGGCATCCCTACACGCAGGCCCTGTTCGCCGCGACGCCCGTCCCCGACCCGCGCCGGCGGCGCCAGTATGTCGCCCTCCCGGGCGTCGTCCCCGGCCCGGCCAACCCGCCCCCCGGCTGCCGCTTCCATACGCGCTGCCCCCACGCCATGGCGGTTTGCCGCGAGACGAAGCCCTCGCCGCGGCAACTGGGCGAAGGTCATTGGGCTGCCTGTCACCTGCTCGCGAGGCAGGCTTGACGTCTCGCTTTCCCATGCATCAATGGAATGGCCGGGCCCGCGGCCATGATGAAAAATGAAGCAATGAGGGAGCAATACGGTCATGACAGACAGCCCGGACAAGCCCCGCCTGATCGCGCCGCACGCCTGGTCCATGGCCGAGTGGCCGTCGCAGACCCAGTCGTCGCGGCCCGACGCCCTGGAAGTGTGGGGCTATGCCGGGGCGTTCTCCTATGAGCCTGGCGAGACGCTTCGGCTCCATGTCAGCTGTTGCCGGCCGACATATTCCGTCACCATCACCAGGGACGGGGAAAGCCCCCAGATCGTCTTCCTCCGCGAAGGGATCGCAGGCCGCCGCCACGATGTGCCCGACAAGTCCTACGCCCGCGGCTGCGACTGGCCCGTCGAGCTGGAGATCCCGATCCCGGAAGGATGGCGTTCCGGGTTTTATCTCGTCGTGTTCTCGGTGGGGGGTCCCGAGGGCCGCTTTGAGTTCGATGCCTTCTTCGTCCTGCGCAAACCATCCGGCAAGCGCAGCGGCATGGCGCTGCTGCTGACCACCAGCACGCTCGTCGCCTACAACGATTGGGGCGGCGCCAATCACTACCGGGGCATCGGCGATGACCCGCGCCATGAGATCGCTTCGTCGGTCCTGTCGACCCAGCGCCCGCTCGGCCGCGGGTTCCTGCGCAAGCCGCCAGAGGCACCGCGCGAATCGCATGCCTTCGCGCCGCCGATGTTCTGGCAGCCGCGGTATCCGGCCTACGAATGGGCGCGGCTCTACGGCTACAGCCGCCACCACGCCGACGCCTTCTGGGCGACCTATGAGCGTCCCTTCGTGCTGTGGGCGGAGGAGCAGGGCTACGATCTCGATTATCTCACCCAGCACGAGCTGCATTTCGAGCCAGCCTGCCTGGATGACTATTCCACCGTCGTCATCGTCGGCCATGACGAGTATTGGACCTGGGAGATGCGCGACCGGATCGATGCCTTCGTCGATCGCGGCGGGGGGCTAGCTCGCTTCGCCGGAAATTTCCAGTGGCAGGTGCGGCTCTCCCCGGATGGCCGCACCCAGTATTGCTTCCGGACTCCGGACCGCGATCCGCAGGCGGCCATCGAGCCGCAGCGGATTACCACGGTCTGGGACTACAAGCCGATCGGCCGTCCGGCCGCGGCGACCATGGGCTTGACGGGCATGGGCGGCACCTACAATCGCTACGGTGTCGCCGTCCCCCGTTCTTCCGGCGGATTTACCATCTATCGGCCGGGGCATTGGGCCTTCGCGGGGACGGACCTCTACTATGGCGACCTTCTGGGCGGTACGCCGGTCAATCTCGCCACCTTCGAGCTCGATTCCGTCGAATATACCTTCCGCCGGGGGCTGCCTTTTCCGACCTTCGAGGATGGTGCGCCCGAGACGCTGGAGATTCTCGCCTTGGCCCCGGCGGTTCGCGGTGAGGAGGACCGCTTCGAGGGACATGTGCCCCTCAACGGTCCCCTCGAGGAATCCGAAGCCGTCATGCGCGTGATTGGCGACCAGATGCTCATCCATCCCCGCGAGCTCGAGGGACGTGGCGCGGGGATGATCGCGTCCTTCAGCCGCGGCAAGGGCGAGGTCTTCAACGGCGGCTCCACGGAATGGCCGCGCGCCCTGGAGCTCAAGGACCCCTTCATCGACAGGATCGTCCGCAATGTCCTGGAGCGTTTCTCCGGGGGCATGCTGACGAAGATTCCCCATGATTAAACAATTTTAGTTTCGCGAAATTGCATACTCGGCTAGGGGCCCGGCTACGGGGCTGGCATCGGCATGCTCTGCTTGCTCGGCGGCTTCGTCTTCATCGGAATCGAAAGGCAGCTTGCCCTGCACGCCAGCCATGCCGAGCAGGGTCCGCTGGCGGGCCTGCGGGTTCAGGCCCAGCCGATCCTCGTAGTCGAAAAGCAGCTTTTCGAAGCGCTGCAGCAGCAGGACGAGCAGCTCGATCCGCTTCATCTTGCCGTGGAGCGACTCGGTCCAGTAGACGCGCTCCTTGCCGCGCGGCTTGAGCTGGATCGACCAATAGTCGGCGAGCGTCTCGCAGTAGCGCTCGAGGCCGGCTTTGTCGGTCGCGCGGACGAAGTTGATGCGCTCGAGCTCGGGTGCGATGCGGGCCCTGAAGCGCTGGGCCGCGGCTCTCAGGTGCTTCGGCGTGTCCGCCGGCAGCGGGCCCGCCTCGACGACGACGTCGATCGTCTTGCGCCGGCGCCGGGCAGGGTTGCCCTTGAGCTCCTGCAGCGCCGCGTTATCGGGCCGTCGACCTCGCATCTCGCCTCACAAAAAAAGAAATCAGGAATTTCGCGCCCCCGCCTTTTTGCTTAGGGGCCCGGTCTCTAAGCAGCAGGCTGTAGAGATTCGACCCCCCTTACCCCTGTCCCACCTGTCCCGGTTCGACGAGTCCGCCTCAAGGTGGGACAAGTGCCGATGAAATCGTCGTTTGTCCCACCTGTCCCGCCTATCCTACCTGTTTTTGAAAAGCCAGCCGGGCCGCTGCACGCGCGAGCAAAACAGGTGAGACAGGTGGGACAGGTGGGCCATGTGCCCGTCGTTGCTGTATTTGTCCCACTTCGGTGATTTGCAGCGAGGTGGGACAGGTGGGACAAACGCTACTCTGGCGGGGCATAGAGCCAGTCCCGCGTGCCATGCGTCGCGCGATACCGGCGCCACCCGAGGGCGGTGAGGCAGCGCCCGACGCGCATTTGGTCCCCGCGCGTCCACTGGCTGGGCTCCTTCTCGATAGCATCGCGCAGGATCTCAGTTACCGACGTGCCCTTGCGGCCTGCGACATGATTGGCAATCAGCATTTCCCATGGATCGCCCTCATAGCGATCAGCGACCGCCTCTGCCGCGGCCGATGCCAGCTCCGCAGTGTCGAGCCACCAGCGATCGCCAGCCCGGTAGCGCTTTACGGCTTCTGCCCATAGTTGATCCCGAGCGCGCCCGAGTGCTTCCGTGTCGATCGTTCCGACTTCGACCGGCCAGAACCGCCGAGCTCCCGTCTCGTCCTTGAGATATGCGTTGGCATTGGTCGTGCCGGCGAACACGCATTGCCTCGGCTGCTCGATCGTTCGTTGGCCGTAGGGCGGCCGGAAGCGATCGACCCTGCGGGACATGAAGCTCTTGACCTTGCTCACCTCCGCTCGGGTGAAGCTTTCCAGCTCCGCGAGCTCGACAAGCCACACGCCGGCGGCTTGGAGACTTGCGTCCTTTGTTCCGAGCTCGGCGATCTCATCGGTGAACCATGGATACCCCAGCTCGCGAAGCGCGGTGCTTTTGAGAGTCCCCTGCTTGCCCTCGAGGAGCAGACAGCAGTCCACCTTGCAGCCGGGCTCGAAGATCCTGGCCACGGCCGAGATCATCCATCGCGCGCCGACCGCTCGAGCCAGATCAGAATTCGGCGACGCCCAAGTGATCGCAGAGCCAATGATCCAGGCGCCCGATGCCGTCCCAGGCGAGTGCCGCCAGATAATCTCGGACCGGATGGAATCGCGACCGCTCGGCCACGGCCTGGACGGCCTGGCCGACCACTTTCGGCGCAACCATGACGCCAAGCTGCTGAAGCCAATTGGCCGCGTAAGTATCGTCTACGTCCCGCCAGGGCCGCGGAAGAGCGTCCCCATGATCGTCCGGCCATGGCGGCCGAACGCGGGCAACGACACGGCACGCGAATTCGTCATAGGCCAGCACGCCTTCCCATGGATTCCGATCGAGCGCGATCTCAGCAACAGGCTGGCCGCCGAGGATGGTGATGACATTGGCGAGACAGGACTTTACGCCCCGCTCGGCGTTCAGGATGAGCCGGGCGCGAGGCTCCTCTGGCTTGGCGGTGTGCATGGCGTTGTTGATGATGGTTCGGACCGCCTCGAGCCCTGGCGGGGATGACTGCGCCGAGTTGTGAGGAGGTGGCTCGCTCATGGCCGCGGTGTGCTCCCGACGAGGACGCCGCCCTCAATCGCGACACCGCCCCCGCAGCACCTGCAATTGAGGCCAACAACGGTGAGGCCTCGAGGCGACCGCCGCACGAGCACCTCGAGGTACACACTTCCGCAGAGATTGCACTTGAGCGTCGCGGTGCCTGGCGGCATGAGCCAGACCTCGCGGCCTGGCGCCAGCGCGGCTGCGGTCGGGCGCGAGTTCATCGCGAGCCCGCCCGCGAACATGCGCGCAACCGATTCCGCGGACATTCTGCGGACATCGGTGCTCGGCGGGTTATGAGAATCTTTGCTAAGCCATTGAGAGATTTGGTCGGAGTGAGTGGATTCGAACCACCGGCCCCTGCGTCCCGAACACAGTGCTCTACCAGGCTGAGCTACACTCCGATCGCGGGCCGGGGGTTATAGCGCCATCCCCCCGCCCGAGGCAAGGCCCCGGCAGGGGCCTAATAGGCGCGTTCGATGCAGAAATCGACGACGTCCAGCATGGCGCGCTTTTCCGGCCCGTCGGGGAAGATGCCCATGGCGTCGCGGGCGATGGCGCCGTAGTGGCGGGCCCGGGCCACGGTGTCGCGCAGCGCCCCGTGGCGTTCCAGCAGAGCGATGGCGTGGCGCAGGTCCTCGTCCGACTGGTCGACCTGCTCGATGCAGCGCCGCCAGAAGCCGCGCTCGGTCTCGTCGCCCCGGCGGAAGGCCAGCACCACGGGCAGGGTCACCTTGCCCTCGCGGAAATCGTCGCCCACGGTCTTGCCCAGCTCGGCCTGCTTGGCGGAATAGTCCAGCATGTCGTCGATGAGCTGGAAGGCGATGCCGAGGTTGAGGCCGTAGCTGTCGAGGGCCTCCTCCTCCACCTTCGGGCGCTCGGCGACGACGGCGCCGATGCGGCAGGCCGCCGCGAAGAGGGCCGCGGTCTTGCAGCGGATGACGTCGAGATAGGACTGCTCGGAGGTATCGGTGTCGTTGCTGGTGACGAGCTGCAGCACCTCGCCCTCGGCGATCACCGCCGAGGCGCCGGAGAGGATCTCCAGCACCCGGAGCGACCCGTCGGAGACCATGAGCTGGAAGGCCCGGCTGAACAGGAAATCGCCCACCAGCACGCTGGCCTTGTTGCCCCAGAGCGCATTGGCCGTGGCAAGCCCGCGGCGCAGGTCGCTCTCATCCACCACATCGTCATGGAGCAAGGTGGCGGTATGGATGAACTCGACGCAGGCGGCCAAGGCGTGATGCCGGCCGCCGCGATAGCCGCACATCCGGGCCGAGGCCAGGGTCAGGAGCGGGCGCAGGCGCTTGCCGCCGGCGGCGACCAGATGCCCGGCCAGCTGGGGGATCAGCGGCACCGGGCTGTGCATATGCTTGACGATCAGCTCATTGACGACCCGGAGATCATCGTTCACGAGGCGCTGCAGCTCGTCCAGCGACGGCTTGCGGCTGCGGCCCCGTTCTTCTTCCAGGTTGACGATGACAGCCACGCGCGACCCCGTTCCTTGACCCCGAAGCTAGCTCAGGCGAGCATAGAAGTGCTGTCCCCGGGGTCAAGTCGCGCCGACGCCGCGGCCCGGGAGGCTCGTGCGTTTATGAATTCCGCCATCGAGCGAGGGAGAGAAGGCAGACGTGAAGGAGCTGGCCCGGACGAACGACATGGTGCGGATGTCCTTCCTGCGGGCGCTGCTGACCGATGCCGGAATTGAGCATGTCGTCCTCGACACCCATATGAGCATCACCGAGGGGAGCGCCAATTTCATCGCCCCGCGGCTGATGGTCGATAGCGAGGTCTTCTCCCGCGCCAAGAGGCTGCTGGCCGACGCCGGGCTCGATGCCGGCGATTGAGGCGGCGCCGGCGCCTGCCGACGCCGTCACCGAGGATGCGATCCTGGGCGGGCTTCTGCGGCTGCGCCAGCCGGCCCGGGGCCTGCGCACCGGCATCGATCCCGTCTTCCTGGCCGCCGCAGCGCCCTCGACCAAGGGTCGCGTGCTGGATCTGGGCTGCGGTGTGGGCACCGCCGCCCTCTGCCTCGCCCGGCGCCTCCCGGAGGTGGAAGTCGCCGGGCTGGAGCTGCAGCCGGCCCTGACCGGCCTCGCCCGGGAGAATGTCCGGCTGAACGGCCTCGAGGGCCGGGTCACGATCCATGAGGGCGATCTGCTGCGGCCGCCCCCGGTCATTGCCGCCGGCGGTTTCGACCTCGTGCTGGCCAATCCGCCCTTCCATGCCGCCGGCAGCGCCACCGCCCCGGCGGAGCCCGGCCGGGCTCAGGGGCATATGGAGGGCGAGGCGGATCTGGCGGGCTGGATGGGCCAGATCCTGAAGCTCGCCGCGCCCAAGGGCAGCCTGCTGGTGATCCACAAGCCCAATCGCCTGGGTGACCTCCTGGCCCTGCTGGAGGGCCGGGCCGGCGGGATCATCGTCTTCCCCCTCTGGCCCGCCCTCGGCCGCCCGGCCCGCCGGATCATCCTCCTGGCCCGCAAGGGCAGCGCCGCCCCGCTGACCCTGGCCCAGGGCCTCGTCCTGCATGAGCCCGGCGGCGCCTACAGCCCGGCGGCCGATGCCGTGCTGCGGGGCGCCGGCCTCGATCTCGCCTAGCCCCGACCGCCGGGGCGAGGGCTTTTCTTGCCTCCGGTGTGGCGTTTGACCGTGACGTATTCTGCGTATAGAGCCTTCCTCGATCAAAGCGAGGGTGAGACAACGGCAGGCACGCCGGCGCCCAGGTTATCTAAGCGCTGGGCGCGGCGGGCACCGCCTCGACATGAAGCTCGTGAGCTCGCGCCGCCACTGTTCTGGCGGCGATTATAATCCTGACAATCCAGACGAGGAGGAGAACAGCCCGCGGATGACCTGGAGTATGGTGCCGCTAAAGGAGTCGACGGCCAGCGCATCGGGCCCGTTCTGCACCCATACATATCCATAGGGCGGCGGCTGCAGGCCGTACTGCGAATAATTGGTCAGCCAATTGGGCCGGTTCCAATAGGCGGCCGGCAAAACCTGGCCGTAGTTCCAGGGTTGATAGTGCCAGCCCGGAGGCGGTGCGTACCTCACCTCATAGTGCTGTGGAGCATTTCGGGCCCACTGATAAGGCCGGGGATCGAAATTCTGGCGATATTGCGCCCACAGCGGGGGACGCTGGCCGGGGTGATAGGTGTCCCAGTCGAAATGTTGATTCTGGGCCTGCTTCGCTTGCTGCTGCACCGCCTTCTGCTGCTGCTTTTCTGCCTTCTTCAGCTGCTGCTGGTTGGTCTTCGTTTGCTGCTTTTGCTTATGTTGCTGCTGTTGCTGCGCCGCGTCGGGTGCTCCAGCGATTGCGCCCGTTGCCGCAAAAGCCGACACCGCCAAGACGAGAAGGAGATGGCTCGCCACCCTCCCAAGACGATCGGGGATCTTTGCCACTCTCTTCGTCATCGCTATCAACCTCTTTCCTCTCGCTCTCCCGCGACCGAAGCGGGAGGCGTCGGGCTGGGATATGCGCTAATAGTTGAACCCCGGATGGTCGGCCTCGTTCCTCCAGCAACTGTCCGGGCAGCGAAATAGCCGATAAAACGTAAATATTTCAGCGATGAAATTCATAAAAATATTTGTCGATTTCATTAGTTTTCAAATATGTTTTCTCAATTCACGCTTTAGATAACGTACTCACAACAAATTATTATTGCGACACGCGGCAGGTGGTTAAGCGTTGTCGCAATTGCACTTGACCGTTACGCGTTTTACGTATATCCTGGGAGTTTAGGTCGATACCCCAGAGCGGGGTCCGGCGAAGCATAAAGGGGACTTGGGCTCAACCTGAGAAAAGGGCCAACGCTCGCTGTAGATTTCCTGCAGAAACAGCGGATCGAGGGGGCGAGGATAAGGTGACCTTATGGAGCTGACGGGCCTTGGATTCGCTGTAGAAACCGCGGCCGAAGCCGGAACCTAACCCTGCTTCATCAGCCCCTGGAGCGCCTCGGTCACCGCCGCGAAGGGGATCCGGGTCATCTCCGGCCCGCCATGGTCGCGGGCCCAGATGACGGCGCTGCGGGCGGCGACCGGCCGCCAGACCCGCGGGTCGGTGGGGCCGAAGAGGCTGAGCAGCGGGGTGCCCGCCGCGCCCAGCAGATGGCCGGTGCCGGTGTCGTTGCTGACGGCGGCCGCCATGCGCCGGCCCAGGGCCAGCGACAGCTCGACATCCCTTATGGTCTCGGTCTCGCTGCAGCCGGGAAACAGCGCCTGGGGCAGGGCCTGGCGCAGGCGCGGCAGCAGGCCCAGCTCGACAGGCCCCAGGATGAAGGCGGGCTTGGCGCCCTGGGCCTCGATCCAGCCCGCCAGCTCGATATAGCGCTCCAGGGGCCAGCAGCGCTCGGGCCCCGAGGCGCCGGGGACGAGCCCGACATAGCGCGCGCCCGGGGGCAGGAGCCGGCCGGCGGTCTCCAGCATGGCCGGCGGCAGCTCGATCTCGCCGGCGCCGTCGACGGGCCCGCCCGTCACCGCCTCCAGCAGCTTCATCAGCCGGGCCAGCTTATGCATCGGGCGGATGCCGCCCGGCCGGCGCGAGCAGAAGAGATAGCCTGGCGTCGGCGCCTGGTAGAGATATGCGCGCAGCAGCAGCCGGGTCGCCAGCACCACCGCATTGTTGGTGCGGTTGTCGATGACCAGGGAATAGGGCGGCAAGGCGCGCAGCCGATGCATCGCCTCCAGCCGCGGCCGGCGGAAGCCGGCGAAGGGCACGACCTTGCGCAGGTCGCGGGCGACGATCGGGGCCATCATCCCGCCATAGGGCGAGGGCCCCTCGGAGACATACCAGTCGATCGCCTCGCCGGGATAGGCGCGACGCAGCGCCCGCAACAGATGCAGCTTGTAGAACCCATCCCCCAGGCTCTCGCGCTCGGAGATGACGGCGATGCCCTGGCCGGGGTGGGGCAGGGGCTTTGGCTGGGGAAGGCTCGGCTGGGGTCGCATGGCGCGGGGAAGCTATCAGGACTGCCGCGGCTTTGCATCGCTTGACCGCGCATCGCTTGACCGCCCAGCCCGGCCGCCTCTATATGGCCCGATGTTCACCATCCCGAGCTTGCCGAAGCTCTTCTGGCTCATCCTGATCATCGCCGCGGTCTGGTACGGCTTCCGCTATCTCGGCCTGATCGACAAGGCGCGCAAGCGCGCCGCCGTCGACGCAGCCCGGGCCGCGGCCGGACGCGCGGGCCGCGCGCGAACGACGGGCCGGGAGGCGCGCGCCGATCTGGCCCAGGTCGAGGATACCGTCAAATGCCGGACCTGCGGCGCCTATGTCCCCGTCCGCAGCCCCAGCCGTTGCGGCCGCACCGACTGCCCCTTCTGAGGGCTATCTGACAGGCTCTTCGTCTCCTTGGGGCTTGCTTGACCCTGCCAGGGCTGCTGGCTAGGTTGCTGCACTGCAAAACCGCCGGATTCCCGTGACATGGCCGACCCCGACACCTGCTTTCAACGGCTGATTCTGAAGCTGCAGGACTATTGGGCCGGCAAGGGCTGCGTCATCGTGCAGCCCTATGATCTGGAGGTGGGGGCGGGCACCTTCCACCCCGCGACGACGCTGCGTTCGCTGGGCCCCGAGCCCTGGCGGGCGGCCTATGTCCAGCCCTCGCGCCGGCCCAAGGACGGGCGCTATGGCGAGAACCCCAACCGGCTGCAGCACTACTATCAGTTCCAGGTGATCCTGAAGCCCTCGCCGGAGGACAGCCAGGAGCTCTATCTCGCCAGCCTCGAGGCGCTGGGCATTCGCCTGCGCGACCATGACGTGCGCTTCGTCGAGGATGATTGGGAGAGCCCGACCATCGGCGCCTGGGGCCTCGGCTGGGAGGTCTGGCTCGACGGGATGGAGGTCAGCCAGTTCACCTATTTCCAGCAGGTGGGCGGCATCGAATGCGATCCGGTCTCGACCGAGCTCACCTATGGGCTGGAGCGCCTGGCCATGTTCGTGCAGGGGGTGGAGAGCGTCTACGATCTCGATTGGAACGGCCGGCCGAAGGGCGAGGGCGGCATGACCTATGGCGATGTCTATCTGCGGTCCGAGCGCGAATTCTCCGCCTTCAATTTCGAGGCGACCGATCCCCTGATCCTGTTCCGCCATTTCGAGGATGCGGAGAAGACCTGCGCCTCGCTTCTGGCGCGCCAGCCGCAGCTGGCATTGCCGGCCTATGACCAATGCCTGAAGGCCAGCCACATCTTCAATCTGCTGGACGCCAGGGGCGTCATCTCGGTGACCGAGCGCCAGGCCTATATCGCCCGGGTGCGGACCTTGGCGAAGGGCTGCTGCGAAGCCTGGCTCGCGGGCATTCCCGTTCGCGCGGCGAGCTGAGATCATGGCCGAATTCCTGCTCGAGCTTCTGTCCGAGGAAATCCCCGCGCGCATGCAGGCCCGGGCCTCGGACGATCTGCGCCGTCTCGTCTCAGACAAGCTGACGGAGGCGGGCTTGAGCTTCGGCAAGGCCGAGGCCTATGCGACGCCGCGCCGCCTCGCCTTGCATATCGAGGGATTGCCGGCGCAGCAGCCCGATCGCGAGATCGAGATCAAGGGGCCGCGGGTCGGCGCGCCGGAGAACGTGCTCCAGTCCTTCCTGAAGGCGAAGGGCCTCTCGAGCCTCGATGCCTGCGAGCAGCGCGACAGCGGGCGCGGGGTCTTCTGGTTCTATGTCGAGCGCGTCGCCGGCCGGCCCACGGCCGAGGTGCTGGCGGAGATTCTGCCCGCGGCCATCGCCGGCATTCCCTGGCCCAAATCCATGCGCTGGGCCTATGACCGGCAGAGCTGGGTCCGGCCGCTGCGCAACATCGCCGCCGTCCTCGACGGCACGTTGGTGCCCTTCGAGGTCGAGCTCGGCTCGCCCGCTCATCCCCATCGCATCGCGTCGCGCAACGAGACCTTCGGCCATCGCTTCCTCGGGCCGCAGAGCTTCGTCGTGGCGGATTTCAAGAGCTACAAGGCCCGCCTCCTCGCCCGCCAGGTCATGCTGGATCCGGCGGAGCGGCGCCATACCATCCGCAAGCAGGCGGAGAGCCTTTCGCGTGCGCTCACCCTCAGCCTCCGCCCCGACGAGGCGCTGCTCGACGAAGTGGTCGGGCTGGTGGAATGGCCGGTGGTCCTGCTGGGACGAATCGACGCAGCCTATATGGACTTGCCGCCGGAGGTCCTGACCACGGTGATGCGGGCGCATCAGAAATATTTCGCCCTCGAGGATTCCCACGGCCGGCTGGCGCCGCGCTTCATCATCGTCTCCAACATGGAGACCCGCGACCATGGCACCACCATCGTCGCCGGCAATGAGCGGGTGCTGCGGGCGCGGCTGGCGGATGCGAAGTTCTTCTGGGATCAGGATCGCAAGGCCTCGCTGGAATCGCGCCTGCCGGCGCTGAAGGCCATCGTCTTCCACGCCAAGCTCGGCACCGTCGCCGACAAGGTCGCCCGCATCGAGGCGCTGGCCGCGGATATCGCCGGCCGTCTGCCGGGTGCGGAGGCCACCGTCGCCCGGCGCGCGGCCCGGCTCTGCAAGGCGGATCTGACCGCCGGCATGGTCGGCGAATTCCCGGAACTCCAGGGAATCATGGGGCGTTATTACGCCAGGCTTGAAGGCGAGACCCCCGACGTGGCCAATGCGATCGCTGAGCACTACGCCCCCGTAGGCCCCAACGACAAATGCCCCACCGCCGCCGCCTCCGTGGCGGTGGCGCTGGCCGACAGGATCGATACCCTCACCGGCTTCTGGGGCGTGGACGAAAAGCCCACGGGATCCAAGGATCCCTTCGCGCTGCGCCGCGCGGCCCTCGGTGCCATCCGTCTCATCCTCGAGAACGGCCTGCGCTGCAATCTGCATGCCAGCTTCGAGACCGCCATCGCCGGCTACGAGGGCCAAGGCGTGAAGCTCGACGCCGCGGCGGTGCGCCGCGATCTGCTGGAGTTCTTCGCCGACCGGCTGAAGGTGGCGCTCCGGGAGAAGGGAGTCCGCCATGATCTGGTCGCCGCGGTCTTCGCCCTCAAGCTCGCCGATGGCCGCCACGAGGATGATCTGGTCCGCCTGCTGGCGCGGGTCGATGCGCTGGCGGCATTCCTGGGGAGCGAGGACGGCGCCAATCTGCTGACCGCCTCCAAGCGGGCCGGCAATATCCTGCGCATCGAGGAGAAGAAGGATTCGACATCCTATGACGCAGCACCCGATCCCGGCTTGCTGCATCTGCCGGAGGAGCAGCGCCTGGTCGAGGCCATGAACGAGGCGCGCGCGAAGGCCGAGCCCGCCATCGCGCGTGAGGATTTCGCCGGCGCCATGGCAGCGCTGGCGCGGCTGCGCGGCCCGGTCGATGAATTCTTCGACAAGGTCACCGTCAACAGCGATGATGCGGGCGAGCGGGCCAATCGGCTGCGCCTGCTCTCGCGCATCCGGGCGACGCTCGGCATCGTCGCCGACTTCTCGAAGATCGAGGGTTGAGATGAGCAAATGGGTCTATCGCTTCGGCGGCGGCAAGGCCGACGGCCGGGCCGAGATGAAGAATCTCCTGGGCGGCAAGGGCGCCAATCTGGCCGAGATGTCGAATCTCGGTCTGCCCGTGCCCCCGGGCTTCACCATCACGACCGAGGTCTGCACCCACTACTACGCCAATGGCGAGACCTATCCCGCCGGGCTGGAAGCCGATGTGCGCAGCGCGCTCGGCGCCATCGAGATGGAGGTCGGGCGCAAGTTCGGCGATGCGGCCAATCCGCTGCTGGTCTCGGTGCGCTCGGGCGCGCGGGTCTCCATGCCGGGCATGATGGATACGGTGCTGAACCTCGGGCTCAACGACAAGACCGCCTCGGGCCTCGCCAAGAGCACCGGCAATCCCCGCTTCGCCTATGACAGCTATCGCCGCTTCATCCAGATGTACGGCAATGTCGTGCTGGGCGTCGACCACCACCATTTCGAGGAGCTGCTCCAGCTCCACAAGGAGGATCGCGGGCTCGATCTCGATACCGAGCTCACCGCGGAGGATTGGAAGAAGCTGGTCGAGGCCTTCAAGGCCAAGGTTCAGGAGGAGCTGGGCACGCCCTTCCCCCAGGATCCCCTGAAGCAGCTCTGGGGCGCTATCGGTGCTGTCTTCGGCAGCTGGCGCACGGCTCGCGCCGTCACCTATCGCAAGCTCCACGCCATTCCCGAGGAATGGGGCACGGCGGTCAATGTCCAGGCCATGGTCTTCGGCAATATGGGCGACGACTGCGCCACGGGCGTTGCCTTCACCCGCAATCCCTCGACCGGCGGCAACGAGTTCTACGGCGAGTTCCTGGTCAATGCCCAGGGCGAGGATGTGGTCGCCGGCATCCGCACGCCGCAATCCCTGACCTTGGCGGGCAAGAAGGCCAACCGCTCCCAGCTTCCGGCCATGGAAGAGGCGATGCCCGCGCTCTTCGCCGAGCTCGAGAAGGTGCGCCGCAAGCTCGAGACCCATTACCGCGACATGCAGGACATCGAGTTCACGGTGGAGGGCGGCAAGCTCTATATGCTCCAGACCCGCTCCGGCAAGCGCACGGCCCAGGCGGCGCTCAAGATCGCCGTCGATATGGTGGACGAGGGGCTGATCGACCAGCGCCAGGCCGTCTCGCGCATCGAGCCCGCCTCCCTCGACCAGCTCCTGCATCCGACCCTCGATCCCAAGGCCCCGCGCAAGATCATCGCCCGCGGCCTGCCGGCCTCGCCCGGGGCGGCGGCCGGCCGCGCCGTCTTCAGCGCCGATGAGGCCGAGGACCGCGCCGCCAAGGGCGAGAAGGTGATCCTGATCCGCACCGAGACCAGCCCCGAGGATATCCACGGCATGCATGCCGCCGCCGGCGTGCTGACGACCCGCGGCGGCATGACCAGCCATGCCGCGGTGGTCGCCCGCGGCATGGGACGGCCTTGCGTCGCCGGCGCCGGGGATCTGCGCATCGACGAGCAGCAGCGCGTCATGAAGGTGCGCGATGTCGTGGTGAACGACGGCGATCTCCTCACCATCGACGGCGGCACCGGCGAGGTGATGCTGGGCGCGGTCGCCACCATCCAGCCCGAGCTCTCCGGCGATTTCGCCAAGCTGATGGTCTGGGCCGACGAGTATCGGCGGATGAAGGTGCGCGCCAACGCCGAGACCCCGAACGATGCCCGCATGGCGCGCCGCTTCGGGGCCGAGGGCATCGGGCTCTGCCGCACCGAGCATATGTTCTTCGACGGCGGGCGCATCGTCGCCATGCGCGAGATGATCGTGGCCGAGACCATCGAGGGGCGCCGCGCGGCGCTGGCCAAGATCCTGCCCATGCAGCGCGACGATTTCGTCGAGCTGTTCCGCATCATGAAGGGCCTGCCCGTCACCGTGCGGCTGCTCGATCCGCCGCTGCACGAGTTCCTGCCCAATACCCGCAGCGAGATGGAGGAGGTGGCCAAGGCCGCCGGCGTCTCCGTCGACCATGTCGCCCAGCGCGCCGCCATGCTGAAGGAATCCAATCCCATGCTCGGCCATCGCGGCTGCCGGCTGGGCATCACCTATCCCGAGGTCTATGAGATGCAGGCGCGCGCCATCTTCGAGGCGGCGGCCCTGGTCAAGGAGGAGACGGGGGAGACGGTGGAGGCGGAGATCATGATCCCGCTGGTCGCCATCCCGCGCGAGTTCACGATCCTGAAGGAGATGGTCGACCGGGTCGAGGCCGAGGTCACCAAGGCCCGCGGCATCGCGCTCTCCTATACCGTCGGCACGATGATCGAGCTGCCGCGTGCCTGCCTGCTGGCCGACAAGATCGCGGCCGATGCCGAATTCTTCAGCTTCGGCACCAACGACCTGACCCAGACCACCTATGGCCTCAGCCGCGACGATGCGGCGCGCTTCCTCCAGGAGTATGAGCGCCGGGGGATTCTCGCCATCGATCCCTTCATCAGCCTCGATCCCGACGGGGTGGGCGAGCTGGTGAAGCTTGCCGCCGAGCGCGGCCGGCGCACGCGCCCCGACCTCAAGCTCGGCATCTGCGGCGAGCATGGCGGCGATCCGGCCTCGATCCGCTTCTGCGCCAAGGTCGGGCTGGACTATGTCTCCTGCTCGCCCTTCCGCGTCCCCATCGCCCGCCTCGCCGCCGCCCAGGCCGCCCTCTCCGAAACCGGCGCCGCGGCCCATGCGACGGATTGAGCAAGCCCCCGCCGCGGAGCCTCCTCGCTCTCCACCGTCATTCCCGCGAAAGCGGGAATCCAGGGCCGCAAGCGTGATCTATGGTCGTGCTTCTCTTTCTTCCCCCTCCCCCTGCGGGCCGTCAGGCCCGCGCATTGACGGGGGAGGGCCGGGGTGGGGGTGGCCGCAATTTCCAGCCGGGGCGTGCAACTCTTTCTGATCCGCATCCGCGGATCCGACCCCCCTCCCTACCCTCCCCCGCAAGGGGGGAGGGAAGTGTGTGGTGTGCGCCGTCGCAGGGACGGCGAAGGGACGAGCAGGCTTGAGCGAGGCGATCTCCCTCGACGCCCTGCGATCCGCCGGCAAGCCCGCCATCGCCGCGGCACTCGCCGCACTGGAGCGTGAGCCGGAAGCGCCCTCCACGCTCGCCCTGCTCGACGCCGCCTACGCCGCGCCGCTCGCCCATGTCATCGGCCTGACCGGCCCGCCCGGGCGTCGGCAAATCGACCCTCGCCGGCGCCCTCATCCGCAGCTATCGCGCCTCGGCCAAGCGCATCGCCATCATCGCCGTCGATCCCTCCTCGCGCCGCTCCGGCGGGGCGCTGCTGGGGGATCGCACGCGGCTCCAGCATGATCCGGAGGATCCCGGCGTCTTCGTGCGCTCCATGGCGGCGCGCGACCGGCTGGGCGGGCTGGCGGAGCTCAGCATCGCCGCCATGGTCCTGCTGCGCGCGCTCTACGATGTGGTGATCATGGAGACCGTCGGCGTCGGCCAGTCGGAGACCGATGTGGCCGACAGCGCCGATACCGTGGTCTTCTGCGTCCAGCCCGGCTCGGGCGACAGCCTGCAATTCATGAAGGCCGGCATCGTCGAGATCCCGCATCTCGTCGTCGTCACCAAGGCCGATATGGGGGCGGCGGCCAAGCGGGCGCGGGCCGATGTGGAAGGGGCCCTCGGCCTCGCCGAGGCGGGCGACTGGCCGGTGGAGGTGCTGAGCCTGGCGGCCTTGCGCGGCGAGGGGGTCGAGCCCCTCATCGCCGCGCTGGAGCGCCGCTGGGCCTGGCTCGCCGAGGCCGGGCGGCTGGCAGCGCCAGCGCCAGGCCCAGGCACGGCAATGGGTGGTCGAGGGTATCCGCCAGCGCTTCGGCCGCGAGGGTCTGAAGCGTGCCGGCGAGATCGTGCTTCAGCCCGGTGAATCGCCCTTCGCCCGGCTGAGCGATATCACCCGACGACTACGGATCACGCCCGCGGGCGATAGCGCGCCATGACCTCCTTCAATCGCTCCAGCGGCAAGGCCTGGGCCGTGCGGCCCTTGTAGCCTTTCATCGTCTCGGCGGCGGTCAGCGCGTTCAGGATCGCTTCCTCGGTGGCTTCGGCGGCGGCGCGGAAGAGCGGCGTCATGCGGTCGGCCGCCAGCATGCGCACATCGGCATGGGGCGCGCTTTGCTTGACGCGATTGCCGGTGGAGAAGGCCATGAAGATATCGCCGCTGGAATTGGCGCCGATGCCCCCGGCCCAGGCGAGGCCCGTGGTCGCGCGGCGCGCCAGGCGCTGGCATTGGATCGGCAGCAGCGGAGCGTCGGTGGCGAGCACGACGATGATGGAGCTGCTGGAAGTCCCTTCGGCCCGCGCGCTCGGCACCTCGCCATAGGGGATCTCGCGGCCGACCGGCACGCCGTCCACCCGCAGCAGATCGCGGGCGCCGTAATTGGCCTGCACCAAAGCGCCGACGGTGAAATGCTCGCCGGCGGATTCGACCACCCGGCTCGAGGTGCCGATCCCGCCCTTGAACTCATGGCAGATCATGCCCGTGCCGCCGCCGACATTGCCCTCGGCCACCGGACCGCCGCGGGCGGAGTCCAGGGCGGCATGGGCCATGGCTTCGGTGACCGGAAAGGTCTCGGCGTTGGAGAGCCAGCCGTCATGGGTCTCGGCCACGACAGGCAGATGCCAGGGCGTCTCGATGCCGAGCTTGACGGCGTAGCTGCAGATGGCGTCGCGCACGGCGCCCACGCAATGGGTGCAGGTGATCCCGATCGGGCCGGTGAGCAGCCCCTGCTCGGCGAGCCAGATGGTGCCGGTCATCTCGCCATTGCCGTTGAAGCTGTGGAAGCCGGCGAAGCGGTAGTCGTTCCAGATGTCGCGCCCGCCGGGCCAGATCATGGTGACGCCGGTCCGGACCACCGCCGGCTCGTCGCGGATCAAGGTGGAATGGCCGACCTCCACCCCGGCGATATCGGTGATGGCATTGAGCGGCCCCGTCGGCAGCGTGCCGACGGTAATGCCGAGATCGCGAAGTCGCGCGCGGCCCATGAGCAGTCTCCCCCCGTTTCGTCGATGGAATCTATTCCTGGAACTTCACCCAATCGGGCTTGCGGGGCGTGAGCGTGGCACCCCCGGCGGTGAGCGGCCCCTTGTCCAGCGCCTCGAGGCGGACGAGCGCCAGGCCGAGATCGCCGGCGGCGCTGCGCATCTCGCCCATCTCCTTGTCGTTCTGCAGCAGGGCCGTGCCCGGCGCCGGCGCCCCGCCCTCGATGGCGACGGGCAGCAGGCGCTTGCGCACCAGCCCGCGATAGCGCGTGCGGGCGGTCAGCTCCTGGCCCATATAGCAGCCCTTGTCCCAGTCGATGGCATTCAGCTCGTCGAAGCCGTTCTCCAGCAGGATCGCCTTCTCGACCGGCAGGTCGCGGCTGCCGTCGGGCACGCCGAGCGAAAGCCGCAGCCGGTCGTAGTCGGCAGCGCTGCCGCTCTCCGCCGGCATCTTGTCGGGCGGCAGGATTGCGCGCGCGCCCAGTGCCGCCAGGCGGGGATCGACGAAGACCACGCCGCCGCTCTCGGCCCGGCTCTGCCCCGCCTCGGCGGGCAAGCCAAGACCGGCAAGCGCATCGGCCCCGAAATAGAGGCCCACCGCGAGGCCGTTCTCCTCGGCAAGCGTCACCTTGGCGCGCAGCTTGTAGAGGCTGAGGCGGCGCAGCAGGTCGGGCCGGCGCGAGGATTCGCAATCGATCAGGAGCCGGTCGCCTTGGGCGGCGATGAAGATGTCGTGGAGGTATTTCCCCTGGGGCGTCAGGAAGGCGGCGTAGATGGCCCGATCTTCCCTGGCCTTCTCGACATCGTTGGAGACGATGCCCTGCAGGAAGCTGGTGCGGTCCGCCCCGGCGAGGGCGATCAGGGCTCTGTCACGGGCAAGAATGAACATGGGCGCTTCCTTTCCGGCCCCTACACATGGCCCGCCCCGCGGCGTTCGTCCAGCCCCTGCTTGCCACTCTGCTTGCGACTCTGGGGCCGAACGCCGAGACTGCGCCACCATGTCTAGGATCGCCACCGAGTCTAGCATCGAACGAGTCGGCATCCGCGGGCCCGGCGTCTGACGGGGCGGTTGGGTACGGGTGACCGAGCCATGAATTTCTGGAGCTTCTCCTTGCAGGTCTATGGCAAGCCCGGCGTCGCCGAGGCCTGCATCGCGCTCCAGGACGGGCTCGGGCTCGACGTCAATCTGCTGCTCTATTGCTGCTGGCATGGGCGGGCCCATCGCAAGCTCGACGAGGCCGCCCTCCGGCACGCCATGGCCGCCGTGGAAGGCTGGCAGCGCGAGGTGGTGCAGCCGCTGCGCGCCGTGCGCCGGCGCCTCAAATCCGGCGTGCCGCCGATCACCGCGCGCGAATGCCTGGCGCTCCGCCGCAAGGTGACCGACCTCGAAATCGAAGGCGAGCGCATCGCCCAGACGGCGCTGGAAGCGTTGCCCGCGCCACCGGCAGGGCGGCGTTCGGCGGTCGCGGCCAATCTCGAGCTCTATCTGCGCCTGCGCGGCCGCGAGGTGGCCAAGGCGCCGGAGCTGCAGGCGCTGATCGAAGCCTGCGGGTAGTTTCTTCCGTCCTAAAGCTTCTTCGGGGCGAGCGGGACGACCTCCGCCGGCGCGGCCTCGCCCCAGCGCTTCACCTTGCCGCTCTCCAGCCCGAAGAGATCCAGCACCCGGCCGATGCTGTGATCGACCATCGCCTCGATGCTTTGCGGGCGGGCGTAGAAGGCGGGGACGGGCGGGGCGATGATGGCGCCCATGTCGGAGAGGGCCAGCATGTTGCGCAGATGCCCGCTGTGCAGCGGCGTCTCGCGCAGCATCAGCACCAGGCGCCGGCGCTCCTTCAATGTCACGTCGGCGGCGCGGGTCAGGAGGCTCGAGGTCACGCCGGTGGCGATCTCCGCCATGCTGCGCACGGAGCAGGGGGCGACGATCATGCCGAGGGTGCGGAAGCTGCCGCTGGATACCGAGGCGGCCAGATCGGCAATGGGGTAGCAGACATCGGCCAGGGCCTTGACGGCGGCCGGCTTCAGGTCGGTCTCATAGGAAATCGTCATCTCCGCCGCGCGGGAGAGGATCAGATGGCTCTCGATGCCGAGCTCGCGCAGGGTCTGGAGCAGGCGGACCCCATATATGGCGCCCGAGGCCCCGCTGATCCCCACGATCAGGCGGGGTCGCCCGCCCCCCTCCGGGCGCGACTCGGAATGGCCGGATGGTTTCATTTACAAGCACCGTCCCATGGCGTTAGCATTTCAGGGTTGCAATCCCTGTGACCGACGGAGGTACGGAATGTCCGTGACGGAGCATTTGGATTCCCTCAAGGCAAAGCATCTGGACCTGGAGCAGCTGATCGAACTGGAAGAGGCTCGCCCCAGGCCGGATGAAGCGAAGATCCACGAACTAAAGCGCCAAAAACTCCGAATCAAGGACGAAATCGCCGAGATCGCCCGACACTGAAGCCCTCCCGCGGCCTCAGCGCATAGCCTCCGGCCCGCCCCTTCGGGTGGGACGGAGACGAAAGACCCGCCGGCGGCAAGCCCCCTGGGCGACCATAGGGCCGGAACCAATCGACGCATATCGATTTGGCTTCTAAGCTAGGCGGCTCGCGCGCGAGCTGGGCAAGCTGGCGCGCCCGGAATCCCGTTCCCAGCCGAGAGGCCCCTATGCAACTCCATCTTCAGACCTGGCCCGATGTCGAACGCTATCTGCTGCGGAGCCAGTCGATCATCATCCCCATCGGCTCGACCGAGCAGCATGGCCCCAATGGCCTCATCGGCACCGACGCCCTCTGCGCCGAGGCCGTGGCCCGGGGCGTCGGCGAGAAGGCCGAGGCGCTGGTGGCGCCCACCATCTCCGTCGGCATGGCCCAGCATCACCTGGGTTTCCCGGGCTCGATGACGCTGTCGCCCACGACCCT
Organism: uncultured Alphaproteobacteria bacterium; assembly: GCA_963757155.1. Classification (GTDB taxonomy): domain Bacteria; phylum Pseudomonadota; class Alphaproteobacteria; order Dongiales; family Dongiaceae; genus DASXQK01. Next base: position 135,884 of record CAVWQS010000018.1, on the reverse strand, counting down.
GATCGCGGTGATCAAGGACTGGGTCTTCTCCCTCTCCCGCCACGGCTTCCGGCGCTTCTATTTCATCAACGGCCATGGCGGCAATATCGCCACGGTGACTGCCGCCTTCTCGGAGATCTATACCGTGTCGAGCATGGATGGGGCCGGCAATCAGGCCTCGCTGCAATGCCGCCTGCGCAACTGGTGGCAGGCCGACGGCATCTCCTCCTTGTCGCGCGAGCTCTATGGCAGCTCGGAGGGCAGCCATGCCACCCCCTCGGAGGTCTCGATGACCTGGCATCTCTTCCCCGAGGCCGCGCGGCCCATGCGTATGGACCCCGAGGTGGCGCCGAACGGCGAATTCGCCGATGCCGCGGATTATCGCCGGCGCTTCCCTGACGGGCGCATCGGCTCCAATCCCGGCCTGGCCACGGGGGAGGCCGGCAAGCGCCTGCTCGATCTGGCTGTGACCGGGCTCGCGGCGGATTACCAGCGCTGGGCCGCCGCCTGAGGTGCCCCTGAGGTGATGGGGGAGGGCAGCGCCCATCCGGCCGGCCCGGTCCTGATCTTCGGTGCCACCGGCCAGATCGGCCGCTGCCTGCTGCGCCGGCTGGCGGACTCCGGCCGGCCGGCCATCGCCGTCTGCCGGCGGCCCGATCCGGCGCTGAGCCCCGGCGCCGACTGGCTCGCGGCGGATCTCACCCGGCCCATCGATCTCGCCGGACGCAAGCCGGTGGCGGCCATCCATGCGACGGGCGCCTGGCTGCTGCCGCCCCAACTTCCGGTGCTGGCTGAGGCGGGGGTCCAAAGGCTGGTCTGCTTCTCCTCCACCTCCATGCTGGCCAAGGCCGCCTCGCCCAGCGCCCAGGAGCGGGAGGTCGCCCGCATGCTGGCCGCGGCGGAGGCGGCGGTGGCGGCGGGTAGCATCCCCTGGACGGTCTTGCGCCCGGCCCTGATCTATGGCCTGGGTCTCGATCGCAATGTCACCTCGGCGGCGCGCTTCATCCGCCGCTGGCATTGCTTTCCCCTGGGCGGCCCCGGCAAGGGGCTGCGCCAGCCGGTCCATGCCGATGACCTGGCCGCCGCTGCTCTGGCGGCGCTCGATCTGCCCGCGGCCGAAGGACAGAGCTTCAATCTGGGCGGGGCCGAGACCCTCAGCTACCGCCAGATGATCCAGCGCATCTTCGAGGCGCTGGGCCAGCATCCGTGTTTTCTTCGCGTGCCGTTTCTCGCCCGCCTGCCGGGCGCCATCGGCGCGGTGGCGGCCCGCATGGAGCAGGACCTCGCCTTCGATGGCGGCGAGTTCTGGCCGCTGGCCGGCATCGCCCCGCGGCGCTTTCTCGCGGGCGGCAGCTCCGACCTCGGCATGGCTTGACCTGGATCACGGCGGCCAGCGAGACTTCCGCCAAAGATAGTTCAAGACAGCGGGAGGAATTGGGATGGGGCGGTTCGACGAGATCTACCGACGGTCGATCGCCGAGCCCGAGGCCTTCTGGGGCGAGGCGGCGGAGGCCATCCATTGGAGCGAGCGCTGGGACAAGGTGCTCGACGATTCCCGCCCGCCCTTCTACCGCTGGTTCACCGGGGGCCGTCTCAACACCTGCTACAACTGCCTCGACCGCCATGTGAAGGCGGGACGCGGCGAGCAGCTCGCGCTCATCTACGACAGCCCGGTCACCGAGAGCCGGCGGCGCTACACCTACCGGGCGCTGACCCTGGAGGTGGCGCGCTTCGCCGGCGCGCTGGCCCAGCGCGGGGTGGGCAAGGGGGACCGGGTCATCCTGTACATGCCCATGGTGCCCGAGGCGGCGATCGCCATGCTGGCCTGCGCCCGGCTCGGCGCGGTCCATTCGGTGGTCTTCGGCGGCTTCGCGGCCAATGAGCTCGCGACCCGGATCGACGATTGCCAGCCCAAGCTCATCGTCTCGGCCTCCTGCGGCATCGAGGTCAACAAGGTCATCCCCTACAAGCCGCTGCTCGACGCCGCCATCATCATGGCGGTGCACAAGCCCGAGAGCTGCATCATCCTGCAGCGGGCGATCGGCCCTTGCGAGCTGACGGCCGGGCGCGATACCGAATGGGGCGAGGCGATGGCCGCCGCGGCACCGGCGGATTGCACCCCCGTCGCCGCCACCGATCCGCTCTACATCCTCTACACCTCCGGCACCACGGGCCAGCCCAAGGGTGTGGTGCGCGACAATGGCGGACATGCCGTGGCGCTGGCCTGGAGCATGGCCAATATCTACGCCATCGAGCCCGGCGAGGTCTTCTGGACCGCCTCGGATGTGGGCTGGGTCGTCGGCCATTCCTACATCGTCTATGGGCCTCTGCTGCGGGGCGCGACCACGGTGCTCTACGAGGGCAAGCCCGTCGGCACCCCCGATGCCGGGGCCTTCTGGCGGGTCATCGCCGAGCATGGGGTGGTGACGCTCTTCACGGCGCCCACGGCCTTCCGCGCCATCAAGCGCGACGATCCCGAGGGCCGGCTCATCGCCGGCCGCGACCTCTCCCGGTTCCGGGCGCTGTTCCTGGCGGGCGAGCGGCTGGACCCGCCGACCCTCGCCTGGGCGGAGGAGAAGCTCCGGGTGCCGGTGATCGATCACTGGTGGCAGACGGAATCCGGCTGGCCCATGGCGGCGAACTGCCTGGGGATCGAGGCCCTCAAGGTGAAGCCCGGCTCGCCGACCCGCCCCGTGCCGGGCTGGGACATCCGCAGCCTCGACGGCGACGGGCGGGAGGTGAAGCGCGGCGACACCGGCGCGATCGTCGCCCGCCTGCCTTTGCCGCCCGGCAGCCTGCCCACCCTCTGGAATGCCGATGAGCGCTACATCAGCAGTTATCTCAAGACCTTTCCCGGCTTCTATCAAACGGGAGATGCGGGATTCATCGACGAGGACGGCTATGTCCATGTGATGGCGCGCACCGACGACGTGATCAATGTCGCCGGCCACCGCCTCTCCACCGGGGCGATGGAGGAGGTGCTGGCCGCCCATCCCGATGTCGCGGAATGCGCGGTGATCGGCGTCGCCGATCAGCTCAAGGGGCAGGTGCCCTTCGGCTTCCTGGTGCTGAAGGCCGGGGTCCGGAGCGAGCCGGTCAAGATCGTGAGCGAGGTGGTGGCCATGGTGCGCGACCGGATCGGGCCGGTGGCGGCCTTCAAATCGGCGGCGGTGGTGAAGCGCCTGCCCAAGACGCGCTCCGGCAAGATCCTGCGCGGCACGATGCAGAAGATCGCCGACGGCATCGACTACAAGGCGCCGGCCACCATCGACGACCCGGCCATCCTCCCGGAAATCGCCGAGGCTCTGTCAGGCCTGGGTTACGCAAAGACGAATAGCAAGTAGAGCGGGCTTGTTTTCTTCACCCTCCCCCGCAAGGGGGGAGGGGATTCCAAGGAATCGCGGCGAGGGTGGTCGAGGTTACTCCTGCCGTGTCGGCGGGAGGAAGTGGCTGATGTCGAAGCCGCCGGGAAGCTTGGCGGGTTCGGCGGGTTCGGCGGGCTGGGGATGGACGGTGCCGGATTTCTCCGCCGCCCGGCGCGCCTTCTCCACCGCCCGGTTGAGGTCGGTCTGGGTGCAGAGGCCGAGCAGAACGGGATCCTGGGGCTTCAGATTGGCGGCGTTCCAATGGCTGCGCTCGCGGACCTTGGCGATGGTGTCCTTGGTCGTGCCGATCAGCCGCGCGATCTGGGCCTCGCCCAGCTCGGGGTGATGGCGCAGCAGCCACATCACCGCATTGGGCTTGTCCTGGCGCTTGGAGACCGGGGTGTAGCGGGGACCCTTGGTGCGGGGGGAGGGCAGCGGGATCGTCACCTTGGCCATCTTCAGCCGCGCCGCCGGATCGCCTTGGCAGCGATCGATCTCTTCGCGGGTCAGCTGGCCGTTGGTCATGGGATCCAGCCCCACGATTCCGATCGCCACCTCGCCATCGGCGACGCCCTGCACTTCCAACGGGTGCAGGCCGCAGAAATCGGCGATCTGCTCGAAGGAGAGCGTCGTGTTTTCGACCAGCCAGACGGCCGTCGCCTTCGGCATCAAAGGTTGCGCCATGATGGTTTCCTTGGGATCACTGGAAAGGTGGAGGGGAATAGCACTCCCGACCGCCCTTCGCCAGACAAGAATCTGGTGATTCAACCCCTATCTGACAAGGAACATCAGGAAATTCACCGCGCCCAGGACCATCGCCGTCCATCCGAGCGAGGCTTGGCGGGCCAGCAACTTGACCTTGATGGTCTCGCCGCGCTGCTGGAACTGCGCATTCCTGCCCAATACATGCTGATCGATCAGGGAATAGCCCAGAAGCAGGCCAAGCAGTATGGCGACAACCGCCGCCGCCAGGCTGAGCAGCCAGATGATCGGGGCGAAGCGCAGCATGAGCCCGGCCACGGCCAGAAGGTGCAGCGTCCAGATCACGCCCCAGACCAGGCCGATGAGTCCGACGATCCCTTGATAGGGCAGCAGCCTGTCGAGGAGCTGCCGGCTCGTTGGCCAGGCCTGCACGACCGCGGGATAGACCGCCAGCGCGCCCAGGATGATCAGGAAGATCGAAAACAACCAGCCCATGTTTGCCTCCCTAGCGCCCCTCACGCCCGATAACGGGGCCCGATGACGGGACGCGCGATGATGACCGGCCTCGCAGCCGATCCCCCAATATATCGTCGCCTATGGCAGGCGGTGTCGCTCAGTCTCGTCCCGTGGTCAAGACGATCTTGCCGATATGGCTGCTGCTTTCCATCAGCCGGTGCGCCTCCGCCGCCTCGGCCAAGGGAAAGGTCTTGAAGATCACGGGCGCCACCTTGCCGGCCTCGATCAGCGGCCAGACCTTCTCCTGCAGCGATTTGGCGATGGCGCCTTTCTCGGCGACCGAGCGCGGCCGGAGGGTGGAGCCGGTGAGGGTCTGGCGGCGCATCATGATCTGGCCGAGATCGATCTCGGCCTTGCCGCCCTGGAGATAGGCGATCTGCACCAGCCGACCCTCGACGGCGAGGATCTTCAGATTGCGGTTGATATAGCTGCCGCCCACCATGTCGAGGATGACATCGACGCCTTTGCCCGCCGTGGCTTCCTCGATCACCGCGACGAAATCCTCGCGCCGGTGGTCGATCGCGCGGGTCGCGCCCAGCTTCACGCAGGCCGCGCATTTCTCGGGGCTGCCCGCCGTGGTGAAGACCCGGGCGCCGAAGGCATGAGCGAGCTGAATTGCGGTCGTACCGATCCCGCTCGACCCGCCGTGAACGAGAAAGCTCTCCCCGGCACGGAGACGGCCGCGATCGAAGACATTGGTCCAGACGGTGAAGAAGGTTTCGGGCAGCGCCCCGGCCTGGATCGCATCCAATCCCTTGGGGATCGGCAAGCATTGCGGCGCGGGTGCGGCGCAGAATTCGGCATAGCCGCCGCCGGCGACCAAGGCGGTCACCGGATCGCCCACGCGCCAATCCGACACCCCCTCGCCCAGCGCTGCGACCCGGCCCGCAACCTCCAGCCCCGGGATGTCCGAAGCGCCCGGCGGCGGCTTGTAGCCGCCCTGGCGCTGCATCACGTCGGGCCGGTTGACGCCGGCCGCGGCGACCTCGATCAGCAGCTCGCCCTTCCCCGGCCGGGGAACTGGCCGCTCGGCCGGCTTCAGGACCTCGGGTCCCCCGAATCCCGCGATTTCGATGGCGATCATGCTGTCCGTCATGGGTTCCCCTGCCAGGCCGTTGGCGGCATGGCGTTTCTCGGCGTCGAATTCGGCGCTACTATGCTTGAAGGCTACTGCCGCTGGCAAATGGACGAGGCGATATGGATCCCGAGGAACTTGAACCCCGCAAGAAGTCCCCTGCACCGCGCGAGCTGGACAGCCTGTCGCTCGAGGAACTGCGGGCCTATATCGCCCAGATGGAGGCCGAGATCGAGCGGGTGAAGGCGAAGATCGCCGCCAAGCAGGCCCATCTCAGCGGCGCGGCCGGGCTGTTCAAGCAAGGCTGACCATCCCCCGGGACCGCGTGTCGCCCAGGCGCCCGCGGCCCGATCCATCCACATCCCTTTCGGACCGTCGCCGTCTGTTCACCGGGCGGTCACGCCGCCTTCACGGGGCATCCCTAGATTGCCTTGCGGGACGCAACCCTCGTACGGGTCCGCCGAGGTTGCAACCTCCCTGTCGCTCCTCTCGCGTTCCCGCCCCTTCGCCGCCGACGCTATGGAGCGCCGGCGGCGTTTTTCTTTCGTCAAGCTCTGATTTCATACTCGTCAAGCTCTGATTTCATACTTGACCAGGAGGGGACGGCGGCCCTACCGTTTTGCTTCGGCAAGTCAGACAACGAGGCTTCAAAAAAGGGGGAGAGGGCCGCCGTGCCGCTGGGCCGAGCGGCCCTCCGTTTTTTGAAAAGCAGAAGCGAATTCCGCATAGCGGAATTCGCTTCCAGACAGGCTCCCGTCTCCAGACAGGCTCCAGGCCATGGCCGACCCCAAGCTCTTCCGTTTCGAGACGCTGAGCCTGCATGCCGGCCAGCGGCCCGATCCCACCACCGGCGCGCGAGCGGTGCCGATCTATCAGACCACCTCCTATGTCTTTCGCGATGTCGAGACGGCCGCGGCGCTGTTCAACCTGGAGCGCGTCGGCCATATCTATTCGCGGATCTCCAACCCGACCGTCGCCGTGCTGGAGGAGCGCGTGGCAGCACTGGAAGGCGGCGTCGGCGCCGTGGCCACCGCCAGCGGCCATGCCGCATTGCATCTCGCCATCGCCACGCTGATGGGCGCGGGCAGCCATATCGTCGCCTCCTCCGCGCTCTATGGCGGCAGCGTCAATCTCTTCCGCCACACCCTGCCGCGCTTCGCCATCACCACCAGCTTCGTGCCGCCGCGCGATATCGCCGGCTTCAAGCAGGCGATCCGTCCCGAGACGCGGCTGATCTTCGCCGAGACCATCGGCAATCCCGGGCTGGAGCTGCTCGATCTGGAGGCCGTCGCCGAGATCGCCCATGAAGCCGGGATTCCGCTGCTGATCGATTTCGACTTTCTCGACGCCTTTTCTCAACCGCCCCTTCGAGCATGGCGCCGATCTCGTCCTGCATTCCGCGACCAAATGGCTGGGCGGCCATGGCGTCGCCATCGGCGGCGTGCTCATCGATGGCGGGCGCTTCGATTGGGAAAAATCGGCAGCGAAGTTTCCGACCCTGACGGAGCCCTATGCCGGCTATCACGGCATCGACTTCGCCGAGGAGTTCGGTCCCCAGGCCTTCATCACCCGCGCCCGGGTCGAGGGCTTGCGCGATTTCGGCGCCTGCATGAGCCCGGCGAATGCCTTCCACATCCTGCAGGGAATAGAGACCCTGCCGCTGCGCATGGAGCGCCATGTCGCCAATGCCCAGGCCGTGGCCGAGGCGCTGAAGGCCCATCCCGCCGTGGCCTGGATCAGCTATCCCGGCCTGGCCGGGCATCCCGATCATCGCCTGGCCCAGCGCCTCTTCCCCAAGGGACCGGGCTCGATGATCGCCTTCGGCATCAAGGGCGGACGCGAGGCGGGGCGGCGCTTCATCGAGACGCTGCGGCTGGCCTCTCATCTCGCCAATGTCGGCGATGCCAAGACCCTGGTAATCCATCCCGCCAGCACGACCCATTCCCAGATGAGCGCCGAGGAGCTGATCGCCGCCGGGGTCGGCGAGGATCTCGTGCGGCTCTCCGTCGGTCTCGAGGCCGAGGCCGATATCATCGAGGATCTGACCCAGGCCCTCCGGGCCTCGCAGAAGAGCTGAATCCGTGGAGCTTCGGGTCGACGGCAAGCCCGTCTTCGCCGCCACGGGCGGCCGGGCCTTCTCAGCCGGCCAGCCCGCCGTGGTGATGATCCATGGCGCAGGGATGGACCACATCGTCTGGGCGCTGCAGGCCCGCAGCCTCGCCCATCGCGGCCGCGCGGTGCTGGCCCTCGATCTGCCCGGCCATGGCCGCTCGCCGGGGCCGGCGCTCACCGAGCATCGCCGAGATGGCGGCCTGGCTGATCCGTTTCCTCGATGCCGCGGGGATCCAGCAGGCCGCGCTCTGCGGCCATAGCATGGGCGCGCTCATTGCTCTGGCGGCGGCGGCAGCGGCACCCGATCGCGTGCGCCGCCTGGCCCTCCTGGGCGTGGCGGCGCGCATGCCGGTGCATCCCGATCTCCTCGCCGCGGCCAAGGCCGATCCGGAGCTGGCGGCCGATCTCATCGTCTCCTGGGGGCATGGGCCGGTGGGCCATTTCGGCGGCCAGCCGGCGCCGGGGCTCTGGCTCATGGGCGGGGGGCAGAGCCTGCTCGGGCGCGCCGAGGCCGGGGTGCTGGCCAACGATCTGGAGGCGTGCAACGGCTATGACGCAGGCGCGGTGGCAGCTGAGATCGCCTGTCCGGTGCTGCTCCTGCTGGGCAGCGAGGACCGCATGACCCCGCCGGCCAAGGCCAAGGCCCTGGCCGAGGCGATCCCCGGCGCCGTGACCAAGCTACTGCCTGGCGTCGGCCATATGATGATGGGCGAGGCGCCCGATGCGGTGATCGACGCGCTGCTGGGATTTCTGTAACGGCGCAGGGCGACTTACGAGCAGAGATATTTGAGGGGCGGCAGGGCGACGCGCCAGCTCGCCAGGATCAGGCGGCGGACGGCGCAGGCGAGATCGCGGGAGTTGGCATCCAGCATTTTCAACGGCAGCTGCGCCGGCTGGACGGGAAGTTTCGGCACGGCCGCCTCCAGCTTCGTCTTCACATTGCCCATGGCGAATTCGACTTCCTGATTTTCCACGATCACCAGCGGCCCCCAATAGAGCTGCCAGAAGGCCTTGCGGGCCTTCTCCCATTCCACCGGATCGGTCTCATTGGCGAGCTGCGCCACGGTGCGGCTGGCTTCGAAGGTGACATCGAGCTGCTGCTTCAGAAACGGCTCGCGATTGGCCTGCGCGCTGCTATCCGCGAACTGCCAGATTCCGACGCCGATCGTCGCCAAGCTGAAGAGCCAGGGAATGACGACCGAGGGTGCGATTTTGCCAAGCATGCCGGTGCCCCCTTGGCTTGATGAGAAGACGGGTGGCGGACGCAGGGGAAGTGTTTCGCGACCGGTTGCGGATGTCCAGGAAAACACCCGGGCCGGATGCGGCGGGATGCTGGCGGTTTTGCGCGGGCGACAGGCGCCCGCATGAAAAAGGCCGGAGAGCTTTCGCCCTCCGGCCCTGTCGTCAGGTCGCTTCGAGGCAGTCGCGGGTTAGGCGGCCTTGCTCTCGAGAACCTTGCCCTCCACGCCGTTGCCGATCTTGATCGACCGCGGCTTCATCGCCTCCGGCACTTCGCGGGCCAGCTCGACATTGAGCAGGCCGTTGGTCAGCTTCGCGCCGACGACCTTGATATGGTCGGCGAGCTCGAAGCGACGCTCGAAGGCGCGGCCGGCGATGCCGCGATAGAGGAACTTCTTCTCCTCGGCCGGCTTCTCATGCTTGCCCGAGATGAGCAAGGAGTTGCCCTGCTGGGTCAGCGTCAGATCGCTATCGCCGAAGCCCGCCACCGCCATGACGATGCGATAGGAATCCTCGCCCGTCTGCTCGATGTTGTAGGGGGGATAGCTGAGAGCGCTGTCATCGACCCGGGTGGCCGAATCCAGCAAACGGGTAAGCCGGTCGAAACCGACGGTCGAACGGAACAGGGGGCTGAAATCGAAAGCTTGCATGGTCCATATCCTCCATTGAGCAACATGGGAACGGAGCAGGATGCTCCGAACGCCTGCCCGGACCCGCTATGGGCATCCGGACGGAATTCCAGTTAAGGATGGAACAGAAGGCTTTCAAGAGGGCGGGGAGGCCGGTTTTCGAACCAAAGCGGCAACTATCCCCCCGTCATGCCCGCGAAAGCGGGAATCCAGGGCCCCATGCGCGATCGCCTGCCACTCGCCCTGGATCCCCGCTTTCGCGCTAAGGCATATACATATCTCGTCGAGCGCGCGGCTACTCTTCCCCCTCCCCCTGCGGGCCGTAAGGCCCGCGCTTTGACGGGGGAGGGCCGGGGTGGGGGTGGCCATGAATATTGCAGCCGATGCAGCGCAGACTTGATGATCCGCGGACGCGGATCTGACCCCCGCCTAACCCTCCCCCGCAAGGGGGAGGGGATACAAAGGGAACCCGGCTGGGCTTGAGTACATGCCCTAGCGCTTTCGCGGGGATGACGGAAGGAGAGGCGGAGATCCCGGAGCACAAATAGAAAGGGCCGGCAAAGCCGGCCCTGGATCGCGAAATGCGACTTGGTCTTACTGCTTGATGCCGAGGTTCTGGAACCGCTTCTTGAACTTGGCGAGCTGGCCGCCGCTGTCGAGCAGGCGGTGGACGCCGGTCCAGGCGGGATGCGACTTGGGGTCGATTTCCAGATTGAGGGTATCGCCGGGCTTACCCCAGGTCGATTTGGTCGTGAATGTCGACCCGTCGGTCATCACGACGTTGATCTCATGGTAGTTGGGGTGGATCTTCTCTTTCATGGCCTGGCTCCCGTGAAGGCGGGAGCTTATAGCGGAGGCGTCAGCCCCTGGCAAGGCCCGCGTTGGCGCCCGCCCGGGAGCCCGCCGCCACCGGCAGAAGCAAGGCGAAAAAGGCCGGCAGAGCCACGAGATAGGCGATGGCCGCGACCCAGATCAAGGCCTTCAGTCCGAACAGCACGGCGATGAGCGGGACGGCCACGGAGCCGATCACCGAAAACAGCCCGTTGATGCCCCAGGCCCAGAGGAAGAAATGCTCCTTGCCCAGGCGGGAGAGCATTCCCATGCCGGTGGGGAAGGGGAAGCCCATCAGGAAGGCCGGCGGCAGGAGCAGGGCCAGGCAAGCGACGATGCGCAGCGCATAGGGCCAGAGGCCGATGACGTCGAGCACCGGGCCCAGGATGAAGGAATAGGCGATCAGGATCGCGGCGATGGCGAGGAAGATGCGCGGCATGATCACCCGGCAGCGGTCGAGATAGCGTCCCGACGCAAGGCTGCCGAGGCCGGAGAAGACCAGCATGCCGGTGATGAGAACCGAGGCCGAGACGGTGGGATTGGCCAGGGCCAGCACGAATTTTCCGATCAGCCCGACTTCGATGACGATATAGCCGAGACCCAGGCAGAGGAAATAGACGAGGATCCCGAGCTTGCCCGGCTGGCGGGAGAAGATGCTGCGCCAGCCGAAGACGACGGGGATCAGCAGCAGCACCAGGCCCAGCAGCAGGCTCTCGGCCAGCGTACCCCAGAGCAGCAGATAGCCCCATTCGTCCGACACCGCATCCAGCATGCCGAAGACCGCGGGCAGGTCGGCGAGCTTCACATAGCCGGCGAAATAGGGGTTGTCGTTGGTGAGCGGCCGGCCGTCGAAGAGGTAGTTGTGCAGCACCTCGGGCTCATGGCCGGTCACGAGCTGGGCAGCGATCATCTTGTAGAGCGCGCCCATGGTGTAGTCGTCGTTGGTGGCAGCGTTGTCGTTGGGATCGCTGCCGTCAGCCGAGGTCTGATCGCCGTTCGGATCGCCGCCATTGGCGCTGCTCTGCCCCGCCAGGAGCTCGGCCCCGAGATTCTCAGACCCGCCCGTTCCGCTGCCGGCAGCCGGCGCGGTGGCATCGGCGCCTGCTGCCGGCGCGGCAGAACCCGCGGCGGCGCCGCCCGGATTGGAACCCGGCGAGCTGTTGGAGGTCGCGAAGAAATTGTCGCGGTAGCGGCTGTAGAGATCGGCCGGCGTCTTGCCGACATAGGCGCGGCCCGGCTCATAGACCACGTCGAAGGCCATCGCCTTGTCATGGGCGTCGAGGGCGGCGATCTCCGCCGCGCTGAAGGCGCCGCGCTGATAGAGCACCGTCAGGGTGCCGAGATAGGTGTGGCTGATATAGAAGCGATCGGCGATCGGGCCGTTATCGACCAGTCGCGCGGCCTCGGTCATGGTGGTGAAGAGGCGGATCGCCGATTTCGGCGGATCCTCCTTGTTCCAGATCGTGACCGCGAGAATGCCGCCGGGCTTGAGGGCGCGCATATAGCTCGCCATGGCCTCGCGGGTATAGCCGTAGTTCTCGAAGATCGTGTTGCCGCCGGCGTTGGAGAGGCCGGTGGAATCGGCGAGGCTGAGATCGACGATATCGAAGCTGTCGTGCACCTGGGGTGCATAGAGCCGCCCGGCGAAGGGCACCAGGTGGATGCGCGGATTTTCCAGCATATGGCCGGTCAGCGCCGCGATCTTCGGATCGCGCATGGCCTGGAGCACAAGGGGATTGGCCTCGGCGACGGTGACCGAGGATGCGCCGCTGCGCAGCGCCAGGCTGGTGGAGATGCCGCCGCCGAACTGCACGATGAAGACCGAGGGATCCTTCTTCACGACATAGGGCAGATACATCGGCAGGAAGCGGAAATAGGCGGTCTGGTCGTCCGGCAGCGCCTTGATGATTCCGATCGGCCCGTCGCCGTCGATGAACATGCCGAGATAGGCGTCGGTCGGCATGCTCGGCAAATTGATCGCCGCCATGTCGGAGAGGCCGGGGGCGAAGTGGAAATAGGAGCTGTGATAGATCTCGAGGTCGCCGAAGGGGCTCGCCGCCTCATAGATGCGCTCGGCATCGGGGAAGTGGCGGGCATAGCTGACGCCCTTGTAGGGCGAGCTCTCGATCTGCGGCAGCGCGAAGTTGAGAAGGATGCCCAGCGCGCCAGCCAGCAGCAACAGGACGAGGCCGCCGCGATCGCGCTGCATCCGGAACCAGAAGAGCCCGCTGATGAACCAGAGGCCCAGCGGCACCAGCAGCAGGCGCTCCGGCGGCAGCAGATAGAGCGCGCCCAGGAAGGCGAGGCCGCCCAGGCCCGAGCCCAGGAGATCGGCGAAATAGACCCGCCCGAAGGCCTTCTGCCCTCTGAGGAAAGCAAGGCCGAGGAACACCGCCCCCGGCAGGAAAGGCGAGAAATAGAGCAGGAAATTGGCCAGCAGCCGGAGCTTCTGCTGCGGGTCCGATACCAGGAAGATCGGATTGAAGGGCACCATCTGGGCCAGCCCATTGGCCGCGGCCAGCAGCGGCCCGAAGGCCAGCAGGCAGATCTTGGCGAGGAGATCCTGGTTGCGCTCGATCCGAGCCTTGCCGACGCACATCACCGCCGAGGCGATCCCAAAGCCCAGCATGGCGATGGAGATCACCAGCGAGCCGAAATGGGCCCAGCTGGCGATGGAGAAGATGCGCATGACCGCGATCTGCAGCGCGATGATCGCGCCGGCGATCAGCCCGACGGAGAGGTAGAACAGGACGGGCGTGGCGCTCGGCGTCCAGCCGCCGGCACCAGCGAGCGGTGCGGCGCGAAGTGTCGGGCTTCCTGCCGTCATCTATGAGCGCGGGCCGGGCAATCGCCGTTGGCCCCACCATGCTTGGTCATGCGGGTCTTCTGCCACGGCTTTCGAGTCGAGGCCAAGCAGTCTCGCTTCACGAAGCCGTGGCTGCCGTGGCGGAGACGCCTGCTACCAGGTGCCGCCGCCGGCCTTGGTGAAGGGCACGAAGTTCACGATCTTGCCGTTGTAGATGTCGCGCCGGGTGACGGTCATGTTGCCCGCCGCGTCGACGACCTTCTTCACCTCCAGCACATGCTGGCGGCCCGGGGGGCCGATCGGGATCACCATGATGCCGCCCGCCTTCAGCTGCTGCAGCAGAGGCGGCGGGATATGGTCGATGCCGCAGGTGACGATGATCTTGTCGAAGGGCGCGGCCTCGGCCCAGCCGAAATAGCCGTCGGCGATCTTGGTATGGATGTTGGAGAACTCGGGATATCCCGCGGCGATCAGCCGGTCGTAATTGGCGGCGCTGCGCTTGCCCAGGGGCTCGATGATCTCGATGGTGTAGGACTGGTCGGTGAGGTGGGAGATGACCGCCGACTGATAGCCCGAGCCCGTGCCGATCTCGAGCACCTTCTCGCCCGGCTGGATGTCGATGGTCGAGGTCATGCGCCCGACCAGATGGGGGCCGGAGATGGTGACGCCATAGCCGATGTCGAGGAAGGCGTGGTCATAGGCGCGCGACCGGTTGCGGTCGAGGACGAAATCCTCGCGCGGGGTCAGGAGATAGGCCAGCAGCTCCTTCTGGCGCCAGATGTCCTTGTTCTCGATCATCGCCTGGGCGCGGTCGAAGCGCCAGGCGAGCATCTTGGGATCCTCGTGGCGCGTCTTGACCATGTAGTCGACGAACTTCTGCTTCGAATTGATCGGCGGCTGGGGCAGCTCGCTGAGCTTGAAGGGCGTCGTGGTGGTGACGGAGACCGGCGTGGTCTGCGCATCGGCAGGTAAGGCCGCGGGCACGGCGATGGCCGAGAGCAGGACGGACGCGAGCCAGATCCTGGCGGAGCGGCTGAGCGACAAGATTAAGCCTCCGATTCCATGGGGTAAAATGGCGTCGGACTATGCCGATGCGTCGTCGGATTGTCCATAGGACCACCCGTCGCGGGGTGCAGCGACTCCTCTCCGTTGGATTAAGTTTCGGTAATGCGGGGGCGGAACGGGCGGTGTTCGGGAGTTCCGCGGTCCGGCTTGCCAAGCCCCGGACCCTGGGTTAGGGATGGCGGCCCTCGCCACAGGTACAGCCTCGCCATGGATGCCAGCCAGTTCGAATCGCGCGCCGATGCCACTTTGGCCCGGCTGGAGCAGGCTCTCGAGGCTTCGGCCGGCGACGGGCTGGACATCGAGCTGGTCGGCGGCATCTTGACCCTGGAGCTCGAGGCGGGCGGCATCTACCAGATCAACAAGCATTCGCCCAACCGCGAGATCTGGCTCTCCTCGCCGGTGAGCGGGGCCTGGCATTTTGCCTGGAGCGACGGGGTCTGGCGCTCGACCCGGGGCGCGGAGCAGTTGGAAGACCTCCTGGGGCGGGAGCTGTCGGCGGCCCTGGGCGAGGTGATCGCGCTTGGCTGAGGCTTCCGGCGGCGAGCGCAGGCGGCTGACCGGGCTTCGGCCCCTCATCGCCCGGTTGGCGCCCTATCGCTGGCAGTCGCTGGGCGCGCTACTGGCCATGGCGGTCTCCGCCGGGATGGTGCTGGCCTTCGGCCAGGGCCTCAAATATCTGATCGACCAGGGCTTCCGCGCCGGTGATCCAAGGCTGCTGGACCAGGCGGTGCTCGTCGTCTTCGCCTCGACCGTGGTGTTGGCGCTTGCGAGCTTCTCGCGATTCTATCTCGTGAGCTGGGTCGGCGAGCGGGTGGTCGCGGATCTGCGGAAGCAAGTCTTCCGCCATCTCATGACCCTGGCCCCGGATTTCTACGAGGTGACGCGCACCGGCGACATCATTTCGCGGCTCACGACCGACACGGCGGTGCTGCAGACGGTCGTGGGCTCCTCGCTCCCCTTTGCGATGCGCAATGGGATGATGTTCCTGGGCGCCGCCGTGCTGCTGTTCACCACCAGCCCGCAGCTCACCGGCATCGCCGCCATCGTCGTGCCGCTGGTGGTGATCCCGATCATCGTCTTCGGCCGGAAGGTGCGCCGCCTGGCCCGCGCGATGCACAAGCAGGTCGGCGAGACCGCGGCCGAGGGCAATGAGAGCCTGCATGGCATCCGCACCATCCAGGCCTTCACCTATGAGCCGATCGCCGCCGTTACCTATGGCGAGCATATCGAGCGGGCCTTCGGCGCGGCGCGGCGCTGGCTCACGGCCCGCGCGGCGTTGACTGCCGCCGTCATCCTGCTGGTCTTCGCCTCCATCAGCGTCGTGCTCTGGTTCGGCGGGCATGACGTGCTGGCGGGGCGGATGAGCCCGGGCCAGCTCTCCACATTCATCTTCTATGCCGTGGTCGCCGCGCTCGCCGTCGGCGGGCTGGGGGAGGTGATGGGCGATCTGCAGCGCGCCGCAGGCGCCATGGACCGTCTCTCGGAACTGCTGATGACCCGGCCGACGGTGACGGCGCCGGCCCATCCGCACCCGCTGCCGGAGCCGGCACGCGGCGTGGTCGCGTTCCGCGGGGTGGGCTTCAGCTATCCCACCCGCCGGGACCGGCGCGCCGTCGAAGGTTTCGATCTCGATGTGGCGGCGGGGGAGAAGCTCGCGCTCGTCGGCCCCTCGGGCGCCGGCAAGACGACGATCTTCCAGTTGCTGCTGCGCTTCTACGACCCCCAGGAGGGTCGCCTGCTGTTCGACGGGGTCGATATCGCCGAGGCCGATCCCGCCGCACTCCGCCGGCGCATCGGCCTTGTGCCCCAGGAGCCGGTGATCTTCTCCAGCACCGCGGCCGAGAACATCCGCTACGGCCGGCCCGAGGCGAACGACGCCGAGGTGCGCGCCGCGGCCGAAGCCGCCCATGCCGCGGAATTCCTCGACCGCCTGCCCGAAGGCTTCGCCACGCCTTTGGGTGAGCGCGGCGTCAGGCTCTCCGGCGGGCAGCGCCAGCGCATCGCCATCGCCCGCGCTCTGCTGCGCCAGCCCTCGCTGCTGCTTCTCGACGAGGCCACCTCGGCGCTCGACGCCGAGAGCGAGCGCGTGGTGCAGGACGCCCTCGAGCGGTTGATGCAGCACCGCACCACCATCGTCATCGCCCATCGCCTCGCCACGGTGCAGATGTGCGACCGCATCGTGGTGATGGACCATGGCCGCATCGTCGAGACGGGAACCCATGGCGAGCTCGTGCGCCGCGAGGGGCTTTATGCGCGGCTGGCGGCGCTGCAGTTCAATGTCGGCGAGGAATCGGAGAGCCGGTCGAGCGCGGAACGGGTGTGAGTTTGAGCGTCCGCTCCCCTTACTAATTCCTCCCTCGCCCCCCGAAGGGGGGAGAGGGCCGGGGTGAGGGGGTCTCTCCGCAGAAAGAATCTCTCCCGAAGCTCGTCCGCATCGGCCGACAACGGATCAAGTCGTGCGCAACCGGGCACATACCTGACGCTATAGACCGGCAACATGCCTGACAGTTTCCCCGGTTTGTTCTGGTTGTGCTTCCAGGCGGGCCGGCCGGCCCGCCTGGAAGCGGCGGAGCTTCTTGGTTCTACGGTCGATGAGGCCAAGGTCGATATCGGCGAAGCGCACGATCCAGTCGCCCTGCTCGGTCTCGGCGATGCCGACGAGCTCACCGATGAGGGCTTCGCTGACGAAGATGAAGTCGCCGCCCCATTTGATCTCGCCATTGGAACGCACCCGGCGCACGGCATGGTCGGCGTCATACCAGGGATCCTCCACCCTGGCCGGATAGGGCCTGGGCGAAGGGCTATAGCAGCTGGCCGGTGGGTTCTGATCGAGAGCCTCATGGGGCCGGACATAGTTGAAGTCCTGGCGGAAGTGCTCGAACCGGGCCTGCTGCTCGACCGGGCTTGCGGCCGGCGGGCGGGAGGTCTCAGCCTTGAGCGTGCCATGCATGCGCTCGTGACGGCCGTTCTGTTGCGGCTTGCCCGGCTCGATCCGCTCGAGCTCGATGCCGAGCTTGACCCAATGAACCGAGAGCCGGGTCAACCCCCCGGCACTGGTCGTGCAGGCAAAGGGGATGCCATTGTCGCTGCGGATGGCCCGTGGCAAGCCCAGCTCGCCAAAGGCCCGATCTACCAGGGCCCAGACCCCTTCGGTCGTCGGCGGCACGATCCGGCATTCGATGAGGAAGCGGCTGTAGGCATCGGTGAGGGTCAAGGGATCGCAACGCTGGCCGTCGCCGGTCCGAAACCAACCTTTGAAGTCTATGCACCAGCGATCATTGGGCTCGCAGACCTGCAGAAAAGGCCGCGTCAGCGGCACCGGTCGGCGCTGCCGGCGGCGAGGCTTGCTCAACCCCTCCCGTCGCAGCAGGTCTCCCATCGTCGATGGCGCCGGCCAGACGATCGCCGGCGAACGCCGCTGCAGCACGGCTCGCAACTTCTTCGGACCCCAGCTCGGCCTCTCCAATCGAAGCGCGATGATCGCCTCGGCGATCTCGATTGCCATCGTCTGCGCAGGCCGATGCGGCGCACGCGACCGCGGCTCCAAGCCGGACGCGCCTTGCGCCTGGTAGCGCCGCCACAACTCGTAGCCCGTATCCCGGCTGATGCCGAACTGCTCGCACAGCTCCGTCATCGTCATATCGCCCCTCAGGCGCGCAACGATGAAGCTCATCTTCTCGTCCATCGCACAGGTTTCCTTCCAAGGCATCGGCAGGGGCCCTCCCTGCCGAACAGGAAAACCTGTCAGGTATCTTCCCGGTCTATTTTGTCCGACATGTACCCGGTCCGGACCGTCGATCCACCCCCTCACCCTGACCCTCTCCCCCCTTCGGGGGGCGAGGGGAATAGATGCTTCACCGCTGATCGAGCTTCAGCTCGATGCGACGGTTGCGGCGGTAGGCGTCTTCGGAATCGCCGTCGTCCAGGGGCTGGAATTCGGCGTAGCCCGCCGCGACCAGGCGGTTGGCTGGAATGCCCTGATCGATCATGAACTGCACGACCGCGATGGCGCGGGCGGTGGAGAGCTGCCAGTTGGTGCCGTAGTTTCCGTGATAGGGCCGCTTGTCGGTATGACCGTCGACCCTTAGGACCCAATTGATATCCGGTGGGATGCTGGCGGCGATTTTCTTCAGGGTGTCGGCGAAGGCGGCGAGCTGCTTCTGCCCCTCCTCGCCGATCTCAGCCGAGCCGGTGCCGAAGAGCACTTCAGACTGGAAGATGAAGCGATCGCCGACGATCTGGATGTCGGGCCGGTCGCCCAGCACCTCGCGCAGCTTGCCGAAGAATTCGGAGCGGTAGCGGGCGAGCTCCTCGACCTTGTTGGCGAGGGCCTCGTTGAGCCGCTTGCCGAGATCGATCACCTGGACCTCGCTCGACTTGGCCTTGGCCTCCGAGGCGTCGAGCGCGGTGACGAGCCGGGCGAGCTGCTGGCGCAGCGACAGAAGCTGGGCGTTCAGCATCTCGATCTGGAGCTCCGATTCCGCGCGCAGGCGCCTTTGCTCGTCGGTCTCCGCGCGGCTCTGGGTGAGCTGCTGCTGCAGCTGGTCGCCGGCGGCACCTTTGGCCTCGAGCTGCTGCTGCAGGATCTGCTGGGCGTCCTGACTCGCCGTGAGCTTCTGCTGCAGGCTCTGCTGCGCCGCCTGGCTGGCCGCGAGCTGGCGCTGCAGATCCGCCTTGGCGCTTTCGCTGGCGTCGAGCTGCTGCTGCAGGCTGCCCTTGTCGGTCTGGCTCGTGTCGAGCTGCTGGCGCAGGCTATCGCTCGTCGTGCGCGCGGCGGTGAGCTGCTGCCCCAGCGCCTGGATCTGCTGCTCGGCATTGGCGAGCTTGGCCTGCAGATCGGCCACCGCCCCCTGATTGTCCGCGAGCTTCTGGGTCAGGCTGGCGATCTGCTGCTGGGCGCTGGCGAGCTTGGCCTGCAGATCGGCGCCGGCGCCTTGGCTCGCCGCCAGCTTCTTGTCCAGATCGGCATTGGAAACCTCGCTCGTCTCGAGCTTCTGGCGCAGCTCGTCGCGCAGGCTCTCCAGCACGGCGATATCGCCCAGCAGGGTCTGCAGCTTCTGCTGGTCGGCCTCGATGCCTTTGTAGGCATCGGCGAGCTTGGCATCGACCTCGGCCTTGGCGGCGGCCGCTGCGGCTGCTGCGGCCGCGGCCGCGGCCTTGGTCTGGGCCAGCGCCGCGGCGAGCGCGTCGCGATCCGCCGCCGTGGTGGCGAGCTTTCCCGCCAGGGTGTCACGCGCGGCCGCCGTGGTGGCGAGCTCCGCCTTCAGCTTGTCCCGCGCCGCCGAGGCCTGCGCGAGCTGCTGGGTGAGCTGGGCCAGCGTGCTGCGCAGATCCGCATTGGTCGCCTTCTCCAGCGAGAGCATGTCGCCGAGGCTGGAGAGCTGCTGGCTGAGCTCGGCCAGCTTGCGCTCCCGGCCGGAGAGCACCTGGCTCAGGAAGAACTGGCCGATGACGAAGACCATCAGGGTGAAGATGATGACCATCAGCAAGGTGCTGAGGACATCGACATAACCGGCCCAGATGTCGAGATGCCGGCGGGTCCGGTTGCGGCCGCCCATCGCCATTAGCGGGACAGGCTCCTGCTCCTAGCGCCGCTCGCCCTCTTCGGCGAGCGCGGCGATGGTGCGGGTGAGGATCTTGATCTCGCTGCGGATATCCTGCACGGATTCCTGCCGGCCGCGCGAGATGTCTTCCAGCAGCCGGCCCATATGCTGGTCGAGGCTGCGCAGATGCAGCCGGCTCTGCTCGTCGATGCCGAAGGAGCCGGTCTTCAAGACGTCGTTCAGCCGGCTGAGCAGGGGCCTGAGATCCACCTGGGCCTCGCCCAGCTTCTTCAGATCGGAGCGCAACTCCTGCACCGTCGTCTGGCGGGCGCGCTGATTGTCGTCGAGGACGCGGCTCAGCTGGCTGTCCAGGCTGCGCAGATGGGTGCGGCTCTGCTCGTCGATGCCGAACCGGCCGCCCTGGATCGCCTCGGCGAGGCGCGCGATCACGGGCCGCATCTCGGCCTGGCTCTCGGCCAGCTTGACCATGAGCTGGGCCTGGGCCCGCAGCTGGTCCGTCAGCCCGCCGATGCGATCGAGCAAAGCGGTCATCTGGGTATTGGCCTGCATCCGGCTTTCCTCGCCGCGGCCCACGATGCGCTGCAGATTCTCCAGATTGTCGGCTGTCTGCTCCAGCAGCGCCTGGATATAGACCGGGATCGGCGCATCGCCATCCCCTGTCGCCATGGCACCGGTGAGGCGGGTGCGCTCGGAGAGCCATTCCTCGAGCTCGTTGAAGAAGCGGTTCTGGGCCTGGCCCGCCAGCAGCTCCAGATAGCCCAGCAGCAGCGAGCCCGAGAGGCCGAAGAGGGAGGCGCTGAAGGCGGTGCCCATGCCGGCGAGCGGGCCGCCCAGGCCCTGCTTCAGCTGGGCGAAGAGCTGGGTGACGTCGCTGGCCCCGGCGACGGAGATGGCGCCGATCGCCTCGGCCACGCCGCTGATGGTGCCGAGCAGGCCCCAGAAGGTGCCGAGCAAGCCCAAGAAGACCATCAGCCCGATGAAATATCGGGAGATGTCGCGGCTCTCGTCGAGGCGCGCGCTGATGCTGTCGAGGAGCGAGCGGAGCGCCATGGCCGAGAGGCTGAGGCGGCCGGTGCGCTCGCGCATCATGGCCGCCATGGGGGCGAGGAGGATGGGCTCCACGCCGCTGTTGCCGCCGACGTCGTTGCGCTTCAGCCGCTCGATCCAGGCGATCTCGCGATAGAGGCGGATGACCTGCCAGAAGATGTAGACGATGCCGATCAGCAGCACGACGAAGATGCCGCTGTTCAGCGCCGGGTTGTGCAGGAAGGCGATGTAGATCTGCGTCCACAGCAGATAGGCGAGGCCCAGGACGGCGACGAGCCCCAGCACCATCCAGAGAAGGAGCCGACCGGGCGTACTCATGCCGCGCCTTGTGCGCCGCGCAGGCCTAGGCTCATGTCGTCTTCGGGATGATGTCCACGCGGTCCGCCGGGCTGCCTTGGACGTTGTTGCCGAGGGCGCGCACATCCATGCGCGTGCTGCGCACCCCCGCCTTGATCAGATAGGAACGCACTGCCAGCGCCCGGGAGAGCGACATGCGGCGCGCCCGGCTCGCCTCGTCGGCCGTGCCGCTGGCATAGGCCAGGAGCTGCAGGCGCATGTTGTCGTCGGCGCTCATCTTCTGCGCCAAGGCATCGAGCTCCGCCTTCGCCTTGTCGGGGATGTCGGCGGAATCCGCGGGGAAGTCGATCTGGAACTGGCCTTCCACCGGGGCGGCCGGCGGGATGGCGGCGGTCTGGGTGTTCGCGGTGCCCGCAGTCCCGGTCGTGCCGCTGGCCGCCGGTGCGCTCGGCGCCGCGATCCCGCCGCTGGCGTCGGTGGCGGCGGCGGAGGGCGGTGCGATGCCGCCCGACCCGGTGGTCGCCGTGCCGCTGCTGCCCTCGGCGGGCGGCGGGGCCGGCGGCGCGACCGAAGCGGTGCTGCCGGCAGCGGAATTGTCGGTCGAGGTCGACGGCGCGGTGGTATCGGTCGACGGCGCGCTGGGTGGCTCCGCGGTCGCGGTCGTCGTCGTCGAGGCAGGGGGCGGCGGCGGGGCCGTGATTGTCGAAGCGCCCGGCACGGCCGAGGGCGGCGGCGGGGGCGGCGGATTGGTATCCGTGGCAGCGCTGGCGGTCGTGCTTGGGGCGGCCGGTACCGTCGGCGCCGCGGCCGTCGAAGCGGGCGCCGGGGCGGCCGGCGCTGCCGCCGTGGTTCGGCCGGCGCCGTGGTGGCCGGCGGCGTCATGGGCTGGGTCGGCTGCACCGCGGCCACCCGCGGCACATAGGGCGTGGAGCCCATGGGTGCCGGCACCAGCAGGCTGCTCACGGGTATTGCGGCGGCGGATAGAGCACCTGACCCGCCGGATAGCCATAGGCCGGCTGGCCATAGGGGTAGGGATAGGCGGGCTGGCCATAGGGCGAGAGCGGCGGCGCATAGGGCGATTGGGTATAGGGCGACTGGTAAGGCGAGGGGACATAGGCGGGATAAGGAGCCTGGGCATAAGTTTGGCCATAGGCGGGGGCTTGGCCCTGGCCGCCGAGGCCGTTCAGCACCCCGTAATCGATGGTCACCGAGCCATTGGGGCTCGTCACCTGCTGGGCATGGGCGCTCGCCGTCGGCCAGGCCCAGCCGGCAAGCCCGAGACAGGCAAAGCTGGCCAGACTGAGCAGGTCCGATAGACGGCGGCGGCGGCGGAGCTCGGTGCCCATCGGTTCTCCCTGTGAATTATCCTGCTGATTCGGCTCTACAATAGGGCCGCGAAGTATAGCCTAGCCCGAAAAGCGGCGTAAACGCCTTCACGAGGCCTGCGCCAGCATCGACTGCAGGGAGGAATGCAGGTGGTCGTTGGCGGCCAGGACATTGCCGCTGGCAAGCGGGTCGCCGCCGTTCTCGGGATCGCTCACATAGCCGCCCGCCTCGCGCACCAGCAGCATGCCGGCGGCGAAATCCCAGCTGCTGAGCCCGTATTCCCAATAGGCGTCGAACCGCCCGGCGGCGACATAGGCGAGATCGAGGGCCGCGGCGCCCATGCGCCGGACATCGGCCACGTTCTCCATGACCTGGCCGAGCTGGGCGAGATAGCGCTTGCGCTGCGCGCCTTGCCCATAGGGCGTGCCGGTGGCGATCAGGGACTGGCTGAGCTGGCGGCGGGAGGAGACACGGATGCGGCGGTCGTTGAGATAGGCGCCCACACCCTTCTCGGCCCAGAAGAGCTCGTCCAGGATCGGGTCGAAGACGACGCCCGCGACGATCTCGCCGGCACGCTCCAGCGCGATGGAGATGCAGAAATGCGGCAGCCCATGCAGGAAGTTCGTCGTCCCGTCCAGCGGATCGACGATCCAGCGATGCTCGGTATCGCTGCCGGCGATGGCGCCGCTCTCCTCCATCAGGAAGCTGTAGTCCGGCCGGCCGTGCTGCAACTCCTGGCGCAGGACCTTCTCGGCCTTGTGGTCGGCGGTGGAGACGAAATTGCCCGGCCCCTTGACCGAGACCTGAAGCTGCTCGACCTCGCCGAAATCGCGGCGCAGCCCTCGCGCCGCCTTGTCGGCGGCCCGGGTCATCACATTGATGAGTGCGGAGCGGGTCGCCATGGGCTTGCGGGTCTCAGTCCTTCGCGCGTTCGACGTAGCTGTTGTCGGTGGTATTGACCACGATGCGCGTGCCGCTCTCGACATGGGGCGGCACCATGACGCGCACGCCGTTCTCGAGCCTGGCCGGCTTGTAGGAGGAGGACGCCGTCTGGCCCTTGGTCACCGGATCGGCTTCTTCGATGCGCATGGTGACGGTGCCGGGGATAGTGACGCTGATGGGCTTTTCCTCATAGCTCTGGACCGAGACCTGCATCCCCTCCTGCAGGAAGACCGCGGGCTCGCCGATGAGATCCTCCTCGACGCTGATCTGGTCGTAGGTCTCGTTGTCCATGAAGGTGTACTGGTCACCTTCCTTGTAGAGGAACTGATACTGCTTCTCGTCGAGCTGCACGCGCTCGATCGTATCGGCGGGGCGGATGCGCTCGTTCAGCTTGGTGCCGTCGCGGATGTCACGGAGCTCGACCTGCAGGAAGGAGCGCCAATTGCCCATCTGGACGATATGCACCTTTGCCGCGCGCATCAGGCGGCCCTGATACTCGACGATGTTTCCGGTGCGGAGTTCGTTGCCGTTGATCTTCATGACTGGGTCTCTCGAAAAGCGGCGCGGAACCTAACAGCTTGGGCAGGGCCACGCAACCGCAGGGGCCGCGCAGAGATATCCGACCGGGACGACGTCTCTATCTTCTCGTCATTCCCGCGAAAGCGGGAATCCAGGGCCCCACAG
This sequence comes from uncultured Alphaproteobacteria bacterium, assembly GCA_963757155.1. GTDB lineage: Bacteria > Pseudomonadota > Alphaproteobacteria > Dongiales > Dongiaceae > DASXQK01. The sequence goes on along the minus strand of CAVWQS010000018.1, from coordinate 111,705 downwards.
CTCGCTTGTCGCTCTGGATTCCCGCTTTCGCGGGAATGACGGAAGGGGATAGGCCCGCGAGGTTCCGCTCAACCCAGGAGAGCAGAGGCCCGCCTTGCCGTCTCGACCGCGCCGACGGGATCGCGCCACAGGGCCTCGCCGAGGGCAATGAAATCGGCGCCGGCAGCGACGAAGTCCGCCGCCTGGTCCAGGCTTTCGCCGAGCTCGACCACGACAGGCACCACCATGATCTCGGCCCACCAGCGCACGAGCTCGAGGTCGGCAGCCAGAGAGACGTAGTCGGCGCCTTCTTCCCCGGCCTCCATGGCCAGATGACGGGAGTCCCCGCAGGCGACTCCCAGAATGGCGTCGGCGCCGAGGCGGGATCGGGCGGCGCCATAGGTCGTGAGATCGGGCAGATGCACGCCGTCGGCGCCGAGCCGGGCCGCGCGCTCGATATCGCCGGCGATGACGACGGCGGTGCCGCGCTTCTGGGCCAGGCGGACCAATTCCCCGATGTCAGTTGCGGCCGGCAGGCGGAGGCAAGCGACCTCGACCGCATCGAGCACCGCGGCGAGGGTGGCGGCGAAACCGGCGGGAAGGACAGCCGGTGCTGCCAGATAGAGCTGGCAGCGCGCCGGCTCGGCCATGGCTCGACGGACCTCTAGGCCTTGTCCTGATAGATCTTGATGATCTCGTCCAGCATGGCGAGCGCCTCGGCACGGGGCCGCTGGAAGGTGTTGCGGCCGATGATCGAGCCATTGCCGCCGCCGTCGCGGATGGCGCGGGCCTCGTCATAGATGCCATTGAGATCCTTGGCCGCACCGCCGGAGAAGACGACGATGCGCCGGCCGGCGAAGCTCGACTGCACGACATGGGCGACCCGCTGGGCCAGCGTGCCGATCTCGATCTTTTCCTTCTCATAGACCTTCTTCGCCTCGGCCTGCTCGAGATGGGCCGTCGGCGGCTTCACCTTGATGATATGGGCGCCCAGCAGGGCCGCCATATGAGCGGCATAGGCGGTGATGTCGATGGCGGTCTCGCCCTCTTTCGAGATGCTGCCGCGCGGATAGGACCAGATCACGACGGCGAGGCCGCAATCCTTGGCCTCCTCGGCGAGGTCGCGGATCTCCTCCATCTGGTCGAAGGCCGCATCGGCGCTGGGATAGATGGTGAAGCCGATCGCCGAGCAGCCCAGCCGCAGCGCGTCCTGCACCGAGCCGGTGATCGCCTGGTCTTTCTCCGTCGCCAGGCTGTTGGAGCTGTTGAGCTTCAGGATCAGCGGGATCTGCCCGGCGTAGGTGTCCGCGCCGGCCTCGATCATGCCGAGCACCGAGGCATAGGCCGAAAGCCCGGCATCGAGGGCGAGCTGGAAGTGGTAATGGGGATCATAGGCGGCGGGGTTGGGGGCGAAGCTGCGCGCCGGGCCATGCTCGAAACCCTGATCCACCGGCAGGATCACCAGCCGCCCGGAGCCGCCGAGCCGCCCCTGCATCAGGATGCGGGCCAGATTGGCCTTGGTGCCCGGATTGTCGCTCTCGTAATAGGACAGGATCTTGCGGACCCGCGGGGTCATCTTCATGGCGCTGGTTCCCTTGATGGACGATGGGGGGACGGCGGAAAGGGGCCGCTTTGAATAGCCGAGGCGGCGGGCATTTTCAATTGCCGCCCAGAAGTGCCACCAGCGCCGCCGCGATATCCCTGGGCTTGGCGAGATCCAGGGCGCGGGGGCGCTTCAGATGCAGCCGCGCCTTGGATTTGCGCGCGATGTCGGCGAGGCGCGCCGCCACCGCGGGCCGGCCGGTGAAGCAGGCCTCGGCCAGGCCTTCGCGGAAGGCGTCCTGCACGAGATCGGCGCGGTCGGCGCAATCGAGGACGAAGGCCGCCTTTGCTTTGGGCTCCGCCGCCCGCGCCTGGCGCGCCACTGCGGCGAACCAGCCGACGCCGGCGCGATCTGCTGCGTCAGGGGCGCTCCAGATCGCGATGGGCTGTTTCAGGGCGGCGGCGGCGGCAAGCGCCGCTTCCGCCTGGCCCAGATCGTGGACGACGACGGCTTTCGCCATCGTCCCCCGTTTCATCCCAGCTTGCCGAGGGCGACCGCCGTGTCGCTCATGCGGTTGGAGAAGCCCCATTCATTGTCGTACCAGGAGAGCACTCGCACGAAATTGCCGTCGATCACCTGGGTCTGCTTCAGATCGAAGGTGGAGCTGGCGGGATTATGGTTGAAATCGCTGGAGACCAGCGGCTGGTCGTTGACGGCGAGAATGCCGCGCAGCGGGCTGTTGTCGGCGTTGACCGCATCGAGGATCGCCTTGTTGATCGCCGCCACCGAGGTCGCTTTCTTCGCGACGAATTTGAAATCGACCAGCGAGACATTGGGCGTCGGCACCCGGATCGACGAGCCGTCGAGCTTGCCGGCGAGCTCCGGCAGGACGAGGCCGACGGCCTTCGCCGCCCCCGTGGTGGTGGGGATCATCGACAGCGCCGCGGCGCGGCCGCGATAAAGATCCTTGTGCAGGGTATCGAGCACCGGCTGATCGCCGGTATAGCTGTGGATGGTGGTCATGAAGCCGTGCTCGATCCCGACGGCCTTGTGCAGCACCGCGGCGACCGGCACCAGGCAATTGGTCGTGCAGGAGGCGTTGGAGACGATGGTGTGGCTCTTCTCCAGCTTGTCGTGATTGACGCCATAGACCACCGTCAGATCGGCATTGGTGCCAGGTGCTGAGATCAGCACCCGCTTGGCGCCGGCGGTCAGATGGGCCTTGGCCTTCTCGCGATCGGTGAAGAGGCCGGTGCATTCCAGCGCCACATCGACATTGAGCTTGCCCCAGGGCAGCTTGGCCGGATCGCGCTCGGCGGTCACCGTCATCCAGCCGCGCCCGGCATCCATGCCGCCCTCACGGGTCTTGACCTCGCCCGGGAAGGTGCCATGGACGGAGTCGTAGCGCAGCAGATGGGCGTTGGTCTCCACCGGGCCCAGATCGTTGATGGCGACGACCTCGATGTCGTCGCGGCGGCTTTCCAATATGGCGCGCAGCACCAGCCGGCCGATGCGCCCGAATCCGTTGATCGAAACCCGAATAGGCATATCCCTCGTTGCTCCCTTTAGAGACGCGCCTTGGCCGCGGCGGCCACGGCTTCGGCGGTGATGCCGAAATGCTTGTACAGGTCGCCGGCCGGGGCCGAGGCGCCGAAGCCCGTCATGCCGACGACGGCGTCGGCCGAGCCGACATAGCGCTCCCAGCCGAAGGCCGAGGCGGCTTCCACCGCGACGCGGCCGCGGCTGCGACCCAGGACCCGGCGGCGATAGGCCTCGGGCTGGGCGTCGAACAGCTCCCAGCAGGGCAGCGACACGACCGCCGTGCCGATGCCTTCCTTCTGCAGCAGCTCGCGGGCCGCCATGCGCGACCTGGATCTCGGACCCGGTGGCGAGGATCGTCGCCTGGCGGCGGCCTTCCGCCCGGGCCAGGATATAGCCGCCGAGGGCCGAGAGATTCTCCTTGCCGTATTTGAGGCGCACCGCCGGCAGGGCCTGGCGGGTCAGGGCGAGGACCGAGGGGCGATGACGCTCGGCGACGGCGAGCGCCCAGCATTCCAGGGTCTCGACCGTATCGGCCGGCCGGAAGACCAGGAGATTGGGGATGGCGCGCAGCGCCGCCAGATGCTCGACGGGCTGATGGGTCGGCCCATCCTCGCCCAGGCCGATGGAATCATGGGTCATCACATAGATGACCCGCTGGCCCATCAAGGCGGCGAGGCGGATCGCCGGCCGGCAATAATCGGTGAAGACGAGGAAGGTCCCGCCATAGGGGATGAAGCCGCGATGCAGCGCGATGCCGTTCATCGCCGAGGCCATGCCATGCTCGCGCACGCCATAATAGATATAGCGGCCGGCATAATCGGGCGGGCGCACCGCCGTCATCTCCTTGGTCTTGGTATTGTTCGAGCCGGTGAGATCGGCCGAGCCGCCGACCAGCTCGGGCAGCACCGACACCAGCCCCTCCAGCACGTTCTGCGAGGATTGGCGGGTGGCCAGCTTCGGCGCCTCGGCGACGAAGCCGCGCTTCAGCCGCGCGACGGCGGCCTCGAAGCCTTCGGGCAGAATGCCCTGGATGCGGCGGTCGAATTCCTCATGCGCGGGGTCGCCAGCGTGGCGGCGGACCCATTCGTCATGGAGGGCGGCCCCGCGTTGGCCGAAGCCGCGCCAGGCCGTCAGGATCGGCTGCGGAATATCGAAGGGCTCGGCATGCCAACCCAGTTTCTGGCGCGCGCCGGCAACCTCTTCCTTGCCCAGGGCCGAGCCATGGGTCGCCGCGGTGCCGGCCTTGGTCGGCGCCCCATAGCCGATGATGGTCTTGCAGGCGATCAGGCTGGGACGATCGGCGCTCTGCGCCCGGGTGAGGGCGGCGGCGATGGCCTGGGGATCATGGCCGTCGATCCGCTCGGCTGCCCAGCCCAGCGCCTCGAAGCGGGCGACCGCATCGTCGTCGACGGCGAGCGAGGTCGGGCCGTCGATGGAGATCGAATTGTCGTCATAGAGGACGATCAGCCGGTTGAGCCTGAGATGCCCCGCAAGCGAGGCCGCTTCATGGCTGATCCCCTCCATCAGGCAGCCGTCGCCGGCGATGACATAGGTGCGGTGATCGACGAGGCCATCGAAATGCGCCGCCAGCATGCGCTCGGCCAAGGCCATGCCGACGGAATTGCCGAGGCCCTGGCCCAGCGGCCCCGTCGTCGTCTCGATCCCCGGCGCATGGCCGAATTCGGGATGGCCGGCGGTCCGGCTGCCGAGCTGGCGGAAGCGCTTCAGCTCCTCGATCGTCATCTCGGGATAGCCGGTGAGATAGAGGAGGGCATAGAGCAGCATCGAGCCATGGCCGGCGGAGAGCACGAAACGGTCGCGGTCCGGCCAGTCGGGATGGGCCGGATCGAACTTCAGGAACTGGCCGAACAGCACCGTGGCCACATCGGCCATGCCCATGGGCATGCCGGGATGGCCGGAATTGGCCTTCTCCACGGCATCCATGGCGAGGGCGCGGATGGCGTTGGCGAGGTCGCGGTGGGGAACGTCGTGGGGGTGCAAAGCGTCCATGTGGGGGGCCTCGAAACCGGGGCGCCGATGCATCGACGCGAGAAGCGAGCGATGAAGACCGACAGGCGGCGCAACATGCCGCCCGAGCCCGAGCCCCGTCAACCCCAAGTGTTAACCTGCTCGCGGGGAGGATCGGCTAGGATCGCTGGGTCAGGCTCCTTGGTTGACGGGTGTGGTAAGCCCCACATATGATTTCCAGCCTCAAGGCCCTAGTCTAAGCACTTGTCCAGGTGGAAAACTTCCGTGACACCGCGTCTTGCCGATGCATTCGACCGGATCGACGCCGCCCTCAGCCGATTGGAGGCCGCGGCCGAGGGACGTTCGCGCAACGCCGGCGCCGATCATGGACGCATGACCAGCGAGCTGCGCGACCTGCGCGGCAAGAACGCCGCGCTGCAGGCCGAGGCGCGCAATGTGGCGGCGCGGCTCGATTCCGTGATCGAGCGGCTGAAGGTGGTGGCGGAGGGCTGAGATGGGCAAGGTTCATATCGTCATCAACAACCGCGGCTATGACGTCGCCTGCGACGACGGACAGGAATCCGAGGTCAACGAGCTGGCCCAGGATCTCGCGCGCCGCGTGGACAAGCTCGCCCAATCGGTGGGACAGATCGGCGATGCGCGGCTTCTGCTGATGGCGGCACTGTTGGTCGCCGACGAGCTCTCCGCGACGAAGAAGGAACTGGGAAAGCTGACCGAGGAAGGCGATCCCGCAGGGGAGGCGATGCTCGCCGAATCCCTCGAAGAGCTGGCAAACCGCGTCGAGGCTATTGCCGTTCGCATCGAAGCTGCCTAAGTTTGCCTCGGGCGGAAGCTGTCCGACGCGACAGGCCGCAATATCCCTGGGGCCAATATCTACCTCTAGGGAGCTGTCTCTACCGGGATCGTGGTCTCGGCATATGGCGCCCACCTGCATAAGCAGGCCACAGAGGATTAGACGTGCCATCGGCTGTGACGGCCCCGCCCACTTCTTCCTCTCTCATCCAGCACAAGCACCGGCTCCGGGCCGAGGCAAGGGAGCGCCGGCAGAAACTGGCGCTGCATCAGCCGCCGCAGCTTGCCGGCGAGAAGGCGGCGCGCCGGATCCTGGCCGGGCTCGACTTCCCCCGGGGTTCCGTGGTCTCGGCCTATTGGGCCATGGGCGACGAGCTCGACTGCCGCGCCCTCATCCAAAGCCTGCATGACTCCGGCTGCGTGATCGGCCTGCCCGTGGTGGTGGGCAAGGGCCAGCCCTTGGTCTTCCGGCGCTGGACACCCGAGACGTCTCTCATCCCCGGGGGCTTCGGGACCCAGATCCCCAGTCCCGGACTCCCCCGAGGTGCTGCCCGCGCGGCTGATCGTGCCGCTGCTCGCCTTCGATTCCGTCGGCTATCGCCTGGGCTATGGCGGCGGCTTCTACGACCGTACCCTGGCCAAGCTGCGGGCGCTGGGGCGCGTGCATGCGATCGGCTATGCCTATGCCGGGCAGGAGGTCGATGCCGTGCCCCGCGAATCCTATGACCAGCCGCTGGATTGGCTGGCGACAGAGGAATCCCTCCGCCCGGTTGGCAAGGGGTCATGAGAACTCCTTTTCTGCGGCGATCTGGTCGGCCGCGCCGGACGCACGGCCGTCACCGAGATGCTGCCGCGGCTGCGCCGCGATCTGGAGCTCGATTTCGTGGTGGTCAATGGCGAGAACGCCGCCGGCGGCTTCGGCATCACCGAGGCGATCTGCCAGCAGCTCTATGGCGCCGGCGTCGATGTCGTCACGACAGGCAATCACGTCTGGGACCAGAAGGGCACGGCCGAGTTCATCGACCGCCATCCCCGATTGCTGCGCCCGGAGAATTTTCCCGCCGGCACGCCGGGCCGCGGCGTCGGGCTGTTCCAGGCGCGCAACGGCAAGCGCGTCGTGGTGATGAATGTCATGGGCCGCCTGTTCATGGATGCCCTCGACGATCCCTTTGCCGTCGCCCTCGAGCGTCTGGCGGAGTACCGCCTCGGCGAGACGGCGGATGCCATCGTGGTCGACATGCATGCGGAGGCGACCAGCGAGAAGCAGGCCTTCGCCTATCATCTCGACGGCAAGGCGAGCCTGGTCATCGGGACCCATACCCATGTGCCGACCGCCGATGCCCGCATCCTGCCGGGCGGCACGGCGTTCATGACCGATGCCGGCATGTGCGGGGATTACGAATCGGTCATCGGCATGTCGCGCGCCGTGCCGGTCGCCCGATTCACCCGCAAGCTGCCGACCGAGCGCATGGCCCCGGCCGACGGACCGGCCACGCTCTGCGGCCTGTTCGTGGAGACCGACGATGCGACCGGGCTGGCGCTGCGTGCGCTGCCGATTCGCCAGGGCGGCGTGCTGGCGCCGAGCGAGTTGCCCAGGCTCTGACCGGGCGCTCCGCCGAGCCTCGTTGATGCGGCAGGGAATTATCGGAAGTCCTTGGCAATAGGGCAGAATCCGTTTAGAACCCGCCCAATTCTTGCCATATTGGCGCTTTATCGATAACCGCGGCTCGGCCTCGCCCTCCGTTACTGGAACGCCGGGGCCATGCTGCTGATTCGAGGTTCTCGGCGATGGCTGGCCATTCCCAGTTCAAGAACATCATGTATCGCAAGGGCGCGCAGGATAAGAAGCGCGCCAAGGCCTTCACCAAGCTGATCCGCGAACTGACGACGGCGGCGCGCACCGGCCTGCCCGATCCCGCCGCCAATCCGCGGCTGCGCTCGGCCCTGGTGGCCGCCCAAGTCGCCAATATGTCCAAGGACACCATCGAGCGGGCGGTCAAGCGGGGCGCCGGCGGCGATGACGGCACCAACTACGAGGAAGTGCGCTACGAGGGCTATGGCCCCGGCGGGGTGGCGATCATCGTCGAGGCGCTGACCGACAACCGCAACCGCACCGTCTCCGATCTGCGCATGGTTTTCGGCAAGCATGGCGGCGCGCTCGGCGACAGCAACAGCGTCTCCTTCCTGTTCGAGCGCAAGGGCATGGTCCGCTATCCCGCCAAGGCGGCCAGCGCCGATGCCATGTTCGAGGCGGCGCTCGATGTGGGCGCGGAGAATGTGGAAAGCGATACCGAGGGCCATGAGGCGACCAGCGCGCCGGAGGATTTCGCCCGGCTGCGCGACCAGCTCGAGGCCAAGTTCGGGGCGCCGGAGGAAGCCAAGCTCGTCTGGCGGCCCATGACGGCGGTCCCGGTGGATGCCGAGACCGCGGAGACCCTGCTGAAGCTCGTGGATGCGCTGGAGGACAATGACGACGTGCAGACCGTCTCGGCCAATTTCGAGGTGGCCGACGACGTGCTGGCCCGCCTGACGGCCTGAAGGCCGCCCGGCCCATGCGCCTCATCGGATTTGATCCGGGCCTGCGCCACACGGGCTGGGGCGTGATCGAGACCAGCGGCTCGCATCTGCGCTACATCGCCGACGGCGCCGTGCATACCGATGGGAATCTGTCGCTGGCCGAGCGGTTGGTGCAGCTGCATACGGGCCTCACCGAGGTGATCGTCACCTACAGGCCCGATGCCGCCGCGGTGGAGGAGACCTTCGTCAACAAGAACCCGACCTCGACCCTGAAGCTGGGGCTGGCGCGGGGCGTCGTCCTGCTGGTGCCGGCGCTGGCCGGCCTTCCCGTCGCCGAATATCCCGCCAATCTGATCAAGAAATCCGTCGTCGGGGCCGGCCATGCCGCCAAGGAGCAGGTCCAGATGATGGTGCGCCGGCTGCTGCCGGGCTGCCTGATGGCGACGGCGGATGCCGCCGATGCCCTGGCCGTGGCCATCTGCCATGCCCATCACGCGGCCACCCGCGAGCGCTGGGCCGCCGGGATTCCCGCATGATCGCCAAGCTCACGGGCCTGATCGATTCCACCTCGGGCGAGGGGGCGGTGCTCGACGTCAATGGCGTCGGCTATCTCGTCTTCTGCTCGCCGCGCACCCTCGCCCGGCTGCCGGCCAAGGGCGCGCCGGCCTCCCTCCTGATCGAGACCCATGTGCGCGAGGATCATATCCATCTCTACGGCTTCGCCGATCTGCCGGAGCGCGACTGGTTTCGCCTGCTGATGACGGTGCAGGGCGTGGGCGCCAAGCTGGCGCTCGCGGTCTTGGGCGTGCTGGGGCCCGACGATCTCGCCCGGTCCATCGCGGCCGGCGACAAGGCCAGCCTGTCGCGCCCGCCCGGCGTGGGGCCGAAGCTGGCGGGCCGCATCGCCGCCGAGCTCAAGGACAAGGCCGGCAGCATCGCCATCGGGCCGGCGCTGGCCGCTCTGCCCGAGCAAGGGGCGGAGGCCGATGCGGTCTCGGCCCTGGTCAATCTCGGCTATCGCCGGGCCGAGGCCTATCAGGCGGTCGCCACGGCGACGCGGCGGCTGGGCGGCGAAGCGCCGGTCGACCAGCTCATCCGCGCGGGCCTGCAGGAGCTTAGCCAGTGACGGCGCCGCGCATGGTGGCGCCCGAGACGGTGCCCGAGGATCGCATCGACACCTCGCTCCGGCCCCAGGCGATCGAGGAATTCGTCGGCCAGGAGCAGCTGCGCGCCAATCTCAAGGTCTTCATCGCCGCCGCCCGCTCCCGCGGCGAGGCCCTCGACCATGTGCTGTTCTTCGGGCCGCCGGGGCTCGGCAAGACGACGCTCGCCCAGATCGTCGCCCGCGAGCTCGGCGTCAGCTTCCGCGCCACCTCCGGCCCGGTGATCGCGCGCGCCGGCGATCTCGCGGCGCTGCTGACCAATCTGCAGCCCCGCGACGTGCTGTTCATCGACGAGATCCACCGCCTCAATCCGGCGGTGGAGGAGATCCTCTATCCCGCCATGGAGGATTTCCAGCTCGACCTCATCATCGGCGAGGGGCCGGCGGCGCGCTCCGTGCGCATCGATCTGCCGCCCTTCACGCTCATCGGGGCGACGACGCGCTCCGGCTTGATCACCACCCCTTTGCGCGAGCGCTTCGGGATCCCCCTGCGCCTCAACTTCTATACGCCGCCGGAGCTCGAGCGCATCGTCGGCCGCGCCGCCGGGCTTCTCGGCCTCTCGCTCTCGGCGAGCGGGGCAGGGGAGATCGCGCGCCGCGCCCGCGGCACGCCGCGGGTCGCCGGAAGGCTGCTGCGCCGGGTGCGCGACTTCGCCGCCGTGGCGGGGGACGAGGCGGTGGATGCGCGCATCGCCGATCTCGCGCTCAACCGGCTCGAGGTCGACAATCGCGGCCTCGATGCCATGGACCGCCGCTATCTCGGCTGCATCGCCGCCAATTACAGCGGCGGCCCCGTCGGCGTCGAGACGCTGGCCGCCGCCCTGTCCGAGCAGCGCGATGTCATCGAAGAGGTGATCGAGCCCTATCTGATCCAGGAGGGCCTCCTCCAGCGCACGCCGCGCGGGCGCATGCTGACCATGGGGGGCTTCCGCTATCTCGGATTGCCGGAGCCGCAGCGCTCGCCGCAGATGGATCTGTTGAGCGAGGGTTCGCCGGCGAGCGAGAGCGGGGCTTTGCGCGATGGGTCGGGGGATGTGGATGTCTGACGTCCATCGCTTTCCCATCCGCGTCTATTACGAGGATACCGACGCCGCCGGCATCGTCTACTACGCCAATTATCTGAAATTCGCCGAGCGGGCGCGGACGGAGATGATGCGCGAGTCCGGCTCGAACCATCGCGAGCTCGGCGAGGCTTTCGACGCCGCCTTCGCCGTCAGCCGCTGCGAGATCGACTATCTGAAGCCGGCACTGCTCGACGATCTGCTGACGGTGGAGACCCGGGTGCTCGCCGTCGGCGCCGCCGTCATTCGCCTCGACCAGCAGGTCCACCGCGGGGAGGAACTGCTGGCGCGGCTTCGCCTGCGCATTGCCTGTGTCAGCCGCCTGGGCCGGCCCACGCGCCTGCCCGAGCCGGTGCGCGCCGCCCTCACCAATGTACGCATTTCCAAGGAGCTCGTTTAGCCGATGGACCAGACTGTCCCCGCCACGCCGACCACCCCGCTGGAATCCGGTTTGCTGCCGGGCAGCATGCCCGTGCTGCCGCCGGGCCAGGATCTGTCGGTGGTCAGCCTGTTCCTGCAGGCCGACACCATCGTCAAGCTCGTCATGGTCCTGCTGCTGCTGGCCTCCTTCTGGACCTGGGCGATCATCTTCGACAAGGCGCTGCGGCTGCGCCGCCTGCGCAACCAGGCCAAGCAATTCGAGGAGGCCTTCTGGTCCGGCGGCTCGCTCGAGGTGCTGTTCGACCGGCTGGAGACCAAGGCGCCCGATCCCATGTCGGCGATCTTCGTCGCCGCCATGCGCGAATGGCGCCGCAGCGCCGCCAAGGGGCTGGCCGCGACCGAGAACATGCGCATGAGCCTGCAGGAGCGCATCGAGCGGGTGATGGACATCACGCTGGGCCGCGAGATCGATCATCTCGAGCGGCATATGACCTTCCTCGCCTCGGTCGGCTCCTCCGCACCCTTCGTCGGCCTCTTCGGCACGGTCTGGGGCATCATGAACAGCTTCGCCTCCATCGCCGCCTCCAAGAACACGACCCTGGCCGTGGTGGCGCCGGGCATCGCCGAAGCCTTGTTCGCCACCGCCCTGGGCCTGGTCGCGGCCATCCCCGCCGTGCTCGCCTATAACAAGCTCTCGGGCGATATCAGCCGCTTCGGCAATCGCCTCGAGGCCTTCGCCGGGGAGTTCGGCGCCATCCTGTCGCGCCAGCTCGAGGAGAAGCGCTAGATGGCGGGTTTCCTCGCCGCGGGGGGAAGCCGCAACGGGCGCAACGGCCGCCGCTCGCGGCGCGCCAAGTTCCGGCCGATGGCGGAGATCAACGTCACGCCGATGGTCGACGTGATGCTGGTGCTGCTGATCATCTTCATGGTGACGGCGCCGCTGCTGACCGTCGGCATTCCCGTCAACCTGCCCCAGACCAAGGCCGAGCCCCTCAGCAACCCCGACGAGCCTCTGGTCGTTACCGTCAATGCCAAGGGCGAGATCTATCTGCAGGAGACCTCGATCGGCGACGAGGCCCTGGTGCCGCGGCTCCAGGCGATCACCGCCAACAAGCCCGACACCAAGATCTTCGTGCGCGGCGACAAGGCCATCGACTACGGCCGGGTGATGCAGGTGATGGGCATGATCAAATCGGCGGGCTTCACCCAGGTGGCCCTCGTCGTCGATATGCCGCCTGACAAGGCCAGGGCAGCCGGGCCAGACCCCGGCTCAAACCCAGGATCAGAAGAAGAAAACCGGCAAGTAGCCATGCGTATCGGCACCGCCCTCTCTCTCATCTTCCATCTGGCGATCGTGCTGCTGATTCTTTTCGGCCTGCCCGATCTGTTTGCCTCGGATGAGATGGTGATCGAGCCCGTGGCGGTGCAGCTGGCCACGGTCGCGGATCTGACCGCGGCGCCGAAGTCCGTGCCGACGCCGCCGAAACCGGTGGTGAAGCCGGCCGACACGCCGCCGCCCCCGGCCCCCGAGGCACCGAGCCCGCCGCCGACACCGACACCGCCCGCCCCGAAGCAGGTGGAGGAGACCCCGCCGCCGCCGCCCGAGCCGACTCCGCCGCCGCCCGAGCCCGCCCCGCCGCAGCCGCAGCCCGCCCAGACCTTGCCGGACCTGCCGGCGCCGGAGGTGGTGCCGGACAAGACCGCCCCGGACCAGCCCCCGCCGGAGGAGGCCAAGGCCGATGTCCCGCCGCCGCCGGTGCTGCGGCCGCCGCAGCCGCCTGATCAGGCCAAGCCCAAGCCGCCGAAGAAGCCGCCGCAGCAGACGGCAGATTTCAACTCGCTGCTGAAGAACCTGACGAAGCAGGATCAGACGGCCTCGGCGAGCGATACGCCGCCGGCGCCGCCGCAGGAGGATAACGCGACCTCGGCTCCGATCGGCCAGCAGCTGACCTCGAGCGAGCTCGACGCGGTAAGGTCGCAGATCGCTGGCTGCTGGTATATCGACCCCGGCAAGAAGGGCGCCGATACGCATCGTGGTCGAGATCGGGGTGACACTGCTGCCCGACGGCACGGTGCAGAAGGCTGATATCCTGAACCAGTCGCAGATGTCCGATCCGGTCTATCGGGCGGCCGCCGAAGCCGCCCAGCGTGCCATTTACAAGTGCCAGAAGCTCGACCTGCCGCCGGGCAAGTATGAGCTTTGGAAGAATACGACCTTCCGCTTCAAGCCGTCGGGCTTCATCGGATGAGGCTCGATGCATTCGCCCCTTCCTTTCGTCATCATCGACGGCTGGGTTGCCGTTCCTTGCGGCCTGCGGACAGAAGCCCGCCCCGGTGGCGGCCAACCCGCCCCCGCCGCAAACGGCATCTCCATCGCCGACGATTACACCCTCACAGCCGTTGACGGGGGCAGAGCTCGACCAGGCGAGGCAGCAGCTCGCGGAATGTTGGTATTTGAATCCGCAGAAGAATGCGGCCCCCGTTCCGGCCGTGGAAATCAAAGTCGAGCTTTTGCCTGACGGCACGGTATCATCCGCCCAGGTGGTACAGGCTGACCGAATGCAGACGGACGCGGCCTTCCAAGACGCAGCGGAGGCGGCCCTTCGGGCGGTCCGCAAATGCAGCCCGTTAAAGCTGCCGCCGGACAAGTATCTTGACTGGAAATCCACGGTCTTCCGCTTTAGCCCATCGGGGATTGGATGAGGTCGATGGGATTCTCGGCGCCATGAGCCGCAAGGGGGCGGCCGAACAATGAAAAATGCAAAGACGTGGCGGAGGCTGGCCTCCGTCGCCATGTTGCTGGTTCTCGCCGCCTGCGCATCGGGATCCTCGAAGACGTCGCCAACGGCTGCATCGACCGGCTCGTCGAACACGGTCCAGCTCAGCTCCAAGCTGCCCGCCGGTACAGGCACCGCCTCGACCTTCGATGTCGCGCTCGCCGATCCGGCCACGCCGGGCGCTCAGGCCGCGGCTGCCGCCATCGGCGCGCGCATCGGCGCCTGCTGGAAGGGGCCGAACGCATCCGCCGCGCCGGCCGTGCTTCTCAAGCTGACACTGGCCCAGGATGGCTCGGTCAGTGCCGTCGAAACCATCGAGAAGAAGCGCTTCTCGGCGGAGCCGGCCTATCGCGCCTCTGCAACCGCAGCCACCCGCGCGGTGTTGCAATGCGCACCCTTCTCTCTGCCGGCGGCGGATTTTGCCGCCTGGAAGTCGCTGGCACTCAAGCTCACCCCCCGTAATGTCTAGGGAAAATCGAGGTCATGCCATGTTTCGGTTGAACCGCCTGCCGGCCGCCATCGCGGCCTTCCTCCTCATCGCTTGCGCAGCCGCTTCCGCACGGGCCGAGCTTCGCATCGACATCGGCACCGGCACGGTGCAGCCGATGCCCATCGCCATCACCGATTTCTACGGCCAGCAGCCCAATGACGCCCAGTCCGGGGCCAATATCGCCGGGGTGATCTCGGCCGATCTCGAACGTTCGGGACTGTTCAAGCCGATCGACAAGAAGGCCTTCATCCAGACGCCCGATTCGCTGCGCACCATGCCGCGCTTTGCCGATTGGCGCGTGATCAATGCCCAGGCCCTGGTGAGCGGCACGGTCGAGACCCAGCCCGACGGCAGGCTTCGGGTCGAGTTCCGGCTCTGGGACGTCTTCGCCGAGCAGCAGATGGTGGGCGAAGCGGTCACCAGCACCCAGGAGAATTGGCGCGCCATCGCGCATAAGGTGGCGGACGAGATCTACAAGCGGCTGACGGGCGAGGAGGGGTATTTCGAGACCCGCATCGTCTATGTCGCCGAGACGGGCGCCTTCACCAACCGCATCAAGCGCCTGGCCATCATGGATCAGGACGGCGAGAACAACCGCTATCTGACCGACGGCAGCAATCTGGTGCTGACCCCGCGCTTCTCGCCGAGCAGCCAGGACATCACCTATCTCAGCTATCGCAACAACCGGCCGCGGGTCTATCTGCTCAATATCGAGACCGGCCAGCAGGAAGTGCTGGGCGATTTCGCCGGCATGACCTTCGCGCCGCGCTTCTCACCCGACGGGACGAAGGTGGTGATGAGCCTCTCCAGCAACGGCAACAGCGATATCTACGAGATGGATCTGCGCACCCGCAAGGTGCGCCGCCTGACCGACACCCCGGCCATCGATACCGGCCCCTCCTATTCCCCGGACGGGACCCAGATCGCCTTCGAATCCGACCGCGGCGGCTCGCAGCAGATCTATGTCATGAACGCCGACGGCAGTAATCAGCACCGCATCAGCTTCGGCGACGGCAAGTATGGAACCCCCGTCTGGTCGCCCCGCGGAGACCAGATCGCCTATACGCATATTAAAGGCGGAATGTTTTATATCGGGGTCATGCATCCAGATGGCTCCCAACAGCGTTCCATAACACAGGGCTATCTCGTCGAAGGCCCTACCTGGGCACCCAATGGTCGCGTTCTTGCTTATTTCAAGCAGTCGGGGCCGGGCGGCCAGGTTCGTCTCTACAGCATCGACGTCACCGGCTTCAACGAACGCGAATTGGTGACGCCGACGGACGCTTCCGATCCTGCCTGGTCACCCCTGATTCAGTAGAGGTGGTCTTGATTATCAAGAGATTGCTGGGTAAGATTGTTGCAGCGATACAAGGTTTCACCCTCCGGTCGGTGCACTTCGACCGGATGGATTGTCGCGACAATTGCCCAGTCTAGGCTATGACTTCCCTCCCACGGGTCTTGGTTCGAAAGGTTCGAAGATGCGATTGAAAGTTGTAATGGCAGCGGCGGCAATGCTTCTGCTTGCCGCCTGCTCCAGCAAGCCGGCAGACACCGGCGCTGCAAATACGACGCGGCACGACGGCTCCCAGCACGACGGCGACAGTGCCGCAGGGCCCGGCTGCCGGCTCCATCGAAGAGTTCACCACAAGCATCGGCGATCGGGTCTTCTTCGGCTTCGATCGTTATGACTTGACGGCCGAAGCGCAGGGCCAGCTGCAGAAGATCGCGGCCTGGCTGAAGACCTATCCGCAGTATCGTTTCGTGATCGAAGGCCATTGCGACGATCGCGGCACGCGCGAGTACAACCTCGCCCTCGGCGAGCGTCGTGCGAATGCGGCCAAGAACTATCTGATCGCACTCGGCATCGATCAGAACCGTATGCAGACCATCAGCTACGGCAAGGAACGCCCGGTTTGCACCGACAACAGCAAATCCTGCTGGGCGCAGAATCGGCGCGACGTCATCGTCCTGCAGCAGTAATCGCTGCGACGGATTGCTACGAGTTGCGGCGCCTGTCGGAACGCTTCGGCGGAACCGGCGGGCGCCGCAACCGTTTTACAGTCTTGGGATTGCCTAGACTGTTGCTGTCGAGACTGTTGCGAGACCGGCGCGCTGCGCCTTATTTTTGCCGCCAAGCCGTTGCAGCTTGAGTATTTCCTGCCCCGAGCGTGATCCAATGACAAAATCCCCCGCCGCCATCCCATCCCTTCGCCTTGTTCCAGGGCTTCGTCTTGTCGTCTCGGCCGCCTGGCTGTCGGTGGCCGTCTTGCTCGCCGGCGCGCCGTCGGCGCGGGCGCAGGACGATGTCCAGGCCCTCTCGCAAAAGGTCGATCGGCTGCAGCAGCAGCTCTCCGATCTCGAGCGGCAGGTCTACAACGGCCAGGCGCCGGCCGCGGGCGGCGGCGCTGCCCCCACGGGCGATGTCGCCGCGAATCACGAGGTGCGGCTGCAGCAGCTCGAGAACCAGGTGAGCAACCTGACGGGCCAGATCGAGGAGCTGCGGAACTCAATTCAGCAGCTCTCCGCCCGCATGGACAAAATGTCGCAGGACACGGACTTCCGGCTCAGCGCTCTGGAGCACGGGCAGCCGGCCGGTGCGGCTGCTGCCGGTGCCGCCGCCGGGGCCGCTGCGGGCGCGGCTGCGCCGAGCGCCGCCGCTCAGCCGCCGCTGCAGAACCTGCAGCAGATTCAGCCGATGCAGCCCCTGCAACAGGTCGATCCCAATCAGCCCTTGAAGCAGTCGTCGCTCGCCCCCTCGACCTTGGGGACGCTGACCCAGAACCAATTGCAATCCGCGAATGTCCAACCGGCGCCGGCCGCGGCAGCGCCCGCCGGCGGGACCATTCCGCTGCCCGGCGATTCGGTCGAGGCGCAGTACGAATATGCCTTCGACCTGCTGCGCCAGGCCAAATACGACGATGCGGAGAAAGGCTTCCGGTCTTTCCTGGCCAAGCATCCCCAGGATTATCTGGCGGGGAATGCGCAGTACTGGATGGGCGAGACCTATTACGTCCGCGGCCGTTATCAGGATGCGGCGGTCACCTTCGCCGAGGGCTATCAGAAATATCCGACGAACAGCAAGGCGCCGGACAATCTCCTGAAGCTCGGCATGTCGCTGGGCCAGCTCGGCAAGAAGGCAGATGCCTGCGTGGCTTTCTCGGAGCTGACCAAGAAATTCCCGACCGCGCCGGACAGCGTCATGACGCGGCTCAAAGAAGAGAAGCGCCGCTACGCCTGCCGCTGACCCCGCTGCTGCTGCCGTGCCGATCCGGGGGGCCGAGTTCTCCCGGCTGATGGCAGCATTGGGTCCCTTCGAAGATCGCCCCACTATCGCCGCCGCCGTTTCCGGCGGGGCCGACAGCATGGCCCTGATCCTGCTCCTGGATCGCTGGGCCCGGGCGCGCGGTGGTAGCGCCATCGCCCTCACTGTCGATCATCGCCTGCGGCCCGAGGCGGCGGCCGAAGCCCGGCAGGTCGCGGCCTGGCTGGCGGCCCGCGGCATCGCGCAGCGAAGCCTGACCTGGGCGCATGGCGGGCGCCGGCCCGCGCTCGGCCCTGCAGGCGAAAGCCCGGCAGGCGCGCTATCGGTTGCTGGCCGGCTGGTGCCGGCAGCGGGGCGTCTTGCATCTGGCGCTCGCCCATCATGCCGGCGATCAGGCGGAGACCGTGCTCATGCGCCTGGCGCGGGGTGCGGGGATCGACGGCCTGGCCGGGCATGAGCGCCAGCCTGGCCCGCGAGGGGGTGCGCCTCATCCGGCCCCTGCTCCTGATCGACCCGCGGCGGCTTCGGGCGAGCCTGGCCGCCGCCGGCCAGGAATGGCTCGAGGATCCCTCCAACCGCGACGAGCGCTTCGAGCGGGTGCGCTGGCGCCGGCTGGTGCCGCCCGAGCAGCGGGTCCCGGTCGCGCTGGCGGCGCGCCGAGATCGGGCGCGAGCGGCGCGCGCCGGGAGCATGACCTCGCCGATCTTCTCGCCCACGCCCGCCTCGGGTCCGCAGGCGATCTCGATCTGCCGCTGGACAGGCTGCTGGCGGTACCGCCGGCGCTGGCCCTGGCCGCGCTCGCCCGCTGCCTGGTCGCCGTGGGCGGCGAGACCTACCCGCCGCGCCGTGACAGCCTGGAGCGGCTGCTCGGGAATCTGATGAGAGGCGGCCCGGCACGGACGCTGGGCGGGTGCAGGATCGCGGTTCGGGGCGGCCGGCTGCGGGTCATCCGGGAAAACAGGGTCGCTCCGGCTGGAAAAGAACGGGCGCGGGCGAAAATTCCGGCCTTCGAGACGCAGCAACCGCTTGTGCCGGGCAGCTTTACAGTTGCTAAATTGAATGTGAACATTATGTAGACAGCTGAGGCGGCCAGCAGGCCGCCGCGTCGGCCACGGCGGCCGGTCGAAAGCGAGGATTACTTGAACTTTACCAAGAACTTGGCGCTGTGGGTGACCATCGCCGTCATTCTGGTGGTGCTGTTCAACCTGTTTCAGGGCGCGGCCCCGCGCGGGCCGGAGACGACGCTCGGCTATTCCGATTTCCTGCAGCAGGTCGACCAGAAGAACATCGACACCGTCACCATCCAGGGCCCCAACATCACCGGCCGCAAGAAGGATGGGAGCGCTTTCACCACCTATGCGCCGAGCGATCCCAACCTCGTGACCAAGCTGACGGCCAATGGCGTGCGGTTCAGCGCCGCCCCGGTGGACGACAACATGCATCCGCTGCTGAACATCCTGATCTCCTGGTTCCCGATGCTGCTCCTGATCGGCGTCTGGATCTTCTTCATGCGCCAGATGCAGTCCGGCGGCGGCAAGGCCATGGGCTTCGGCAAGAGCCGGGCGCGGCTGCTGACCGAGAAGGTCGGGCGCGTCACCTTCGACGACGTCGCCGGCATCGAGGAGGCGAAGCAGGAGCTGCAGGAGATCGTCGAGTTCCTGAAGGACCCGCAGAAGTTCCAGCGCCTGGGCGGCAAGATCCCCAAGGGCGTGCTGCTGGTCGGCCCTCCCGGCACCGGCAAGACGCTGCTGGCGCGCGCCATCGCCGGCGAAGCCAATGTGCCCTTCTTCACCATCTCCGGCTCCGACTTCGTCGAGATGTTCGTGGGCGTCGGCGCGTCGCGCGTGCGCGACATGTTCGAGCAAGGCAAGAAGAACGCGCCCTGCATCATCTTCATCGATGAGATCGACGCCGTGGGCCGCCATCGCGGTGCGGGCCTGGGCGGCGGCAATGACGAGCGCGAGCAGACCCTGAACCAGCTGCTGGTCGAGATGGACGGCTTCGAGGCCAATGAGGGCGTGATCCTCGTGGCGGCCACGAACCGGCCCGACGTGCTCGACCCGGCGCTGCTGCGTCCCGGCCGTTTCGACCGCCAGGTGGTCGTCCCCAATCCGGACATCCTGGGCCGCGAGCAGATCCTGAAGGTCCATATGCGCAAGGTGCCGCTGGCGCCCGACGTCGATGCCAAGATCATCGCGCGCGGCACCCCGGGCTTCTCGGGTGCCGATCTCGCCAATCTGGTGAACGAGGCCGCGCTGATGGCCGCCCGGGTCGGCCGGCGCGTCGTCACCATGGCGGAATTCGAATCCGCCAAGGACAAGGTCATGATGGGGGCGGAGCGCCGCTCCATGGTCATGACCGACGAGGACAAGAAGCTGACCGCCTTCCACGAGGCGGGCCATGCCCTGGTCATGCTGCATGCCAAGGGCCATGAGCCGCTGCACAAGGTCACGATCATCCCGCGCGGCCGGGCGCTGGGCGTCACCATGTGGCTGCCGGAGCGCGACAAATACAGCGTCTCCAAGATCGAGCTCGAGGCGAAGCTCGCCTCGATGTTCGGCGGGCGCGTCGCCGAAGAGCTGATCTTCGGCGTGGAGAGCATCACGACGGGCGCCTCCGACGACATCCGCCAGGCGACCAATCTCGCCCGGCGCATGGTCACGGAGTTCGGATTCAGCGACAAGCTGGGGCCGCTGCGCTACAGCGAGAACGAGGAGGAAGTGTTCCTCGGCCATTCCGTGACGCAGCGCAAGAACGTCTCCGACGCCACCGCCAAGGTGATCGACGACGAGATCCGGCGGCTGGTGGAGGAGGGCGAGGCCAATGCCCGGCGCATTCTCTCCGAGCATACCGCCGAGCTGCATGTGATCGCCAAGGGGCTGCTGGAGTTCGAGACGCTCAGCGCCGACGAGATCCAGTCCCTGCTGCGCGGCGAGACGATCCGTACCGGCGATGTCGACAGCGCGCCGCCGCCGCGTCCGCGCGCCTCGGTGCCGAGCAGCGGCCGGCCGGCGAGCACGGGCCCGGCGCGACCCGGCGGGCTGGAGCCCGAGCCGCAACCCGGCGGCTGATCCGCTCGAGATGACGAATAACGGCCAAAGCCCCGCCCCTCGGCGGGGTTTTGCCTTGCGGCCCGAGGCTCTGCTGATGGGCCCGGCCGCGCGCTCGGCGATCGCCGCGGGCGCGGCGCAAGCCTTGGCCGGGGGACCTCTCGCCTTCAGCCTTTGCGAGATCGTGACGGAGGACGAGCGGGTTCTGCTGCCCGCCGGCGAAGCGCGCGCCTGGGCGGCGGGGCGCGGCCTGGCCGACGCCTTCGATGCGGCCCTGGCCCGGCTGACGAGCCCCCGCGCGGGTTTCGCCGGGCCTGGACGCTCGATCGCCCTCGCATCATGGGCGTGGTCAATGTGACGCCGGACAGCTTCTCCGACGGCGGCGATTTCGCCGAGGGCGCGGGCGGCCATCGCCCATGGCCTGGCGCTGAAGGAGGCGGGCGCCGAGATCCTCGATGTGGGCGGCGAATCGACCCGTCCGGGCGCGGCCCCGATCTCCATCGCAGAGGAGCTGCGCCGCGTGATTCCCGTCATCCGCGCCCTGGCCGCGGCGGGCGCCATCGTCTCCATCGACACGCGCCATGCCCAGGTGATGGGCGAGGCGATCGCCGCCGGGGCGACCATCGTCAACGACATCACGGCGCTGACCGGCGATCCCGCCAGCCTCGATCTCCTCGCGCGGAGCGAAGCCTCGGTGGTGCTGATGCATATGCGGGGCGAGCCCCGCAGCATGCAGGCCAACCCGGTCTATGCAGACGCGCCGCGGGAGATCCGCGACTATCTCGCCGAGCGGGTCGCGGCCTGCCATGGCCGCCGGCATCGCCCCCGCGCGCATCGCCGTCGATCCCGGCATCGGCTTCGGCAAGAACGACAGCCATAATATGGCCCTGCTGCGGGAGCTGGGGATGCTGCATGAGCTGGGCGTCGCCCTGCTGCTGGGCGTGTCGCGCAAGAGCTTCATCGGCCGGCTCAGCCGCGGCGAGGCACCGAAGGAGCGGCTGGCCGGCTCGCTGGCCGCAGGGCTGGCGGGGCTGGATCGGGGCGCCCAGATCCTGCGCGTCCATGACGTTGCCGAGACCCGTCAGGCGATCGCCGTCTGGCAGGCCCTAGCCCTATCTTAACGCCAGCAAGGGGACGTATCATCGCCACCATGACTCGCAAGCTCTTCGGCACCGACGGCCTTCGCGGCACCGCCAATCGTGAACCGATCACGGCACGCACCGCCCTCGAGCTGGCGCTCGCCGCCGGCGCCCAGTTCCGCCGCGGCGATCACCGCCACCGTGTCGTCATCGGCAAGGATACGCGGCTCTCCGGCTATATGCTGGAGCCGGCGCTGACGGCCGGCTTCATTTCCATGGGCATGGATGTGATCATCCTGGGGCCGCAGCCGACGCCGGCCGTGGCCATGCTGACCCGCTCGCTGCGGGCCGATCTCGGCGTCGTCATCTCGGCCTCCCACAACCCCTATCAGGACAACGGCATCAAGCTGTTCGGGCCCGACGGCTACAAGCTCTCCGACGCGGTCGAGCTCGCCATCGAGCAGAAGATGACGGCCAGGAACGGCACCCTGGCGGAGCCGCAGGAGCTCGGCCGCGCCATGCGTCTCGACGATGCGAACGGGCGCTATATCGAATTCGTCAAGAACAGCTTCCCCAAGGGGCTCACCTTGGACGGCCTCAAGATCGTGGTCGATTGCGCCCATGGCGCGGCTTATCGCGTGGCGCCGGCCGTGCTCCGCGAGCTGGGGGCCGATGTGATCGCCATCGGCGTCGAGCCCAACGGCACGAACATCAACCGGGAGTGCGGCGCCACGGCGCCGGCGGCCATGTGCAAGGCGGTGCTCGCCCATGGCGCCCATCTCGGCATCGCGCTCGACGGCGATGCGGACCGGCTGATCCTGGCCGATGAGAAGGGCCAGATCCTCGACGGCGATCAGCTGATGGCGCTGGTCGCCCGCTCCTGGTCGGCCTCCGGCCGTCTCGCGGCGGGCGGCATCGTGGCCACGGTCATGTCCAATCTGGGGCTGGAGCGATATCTCGGCGGGCTCGGCATCGCGCTCCACCGCACCCCCGTGGGGGACCGCTATGTGGTGGAGCGCATGCGCGCCGGCGGCTTCAACGTCGGCGGCGAGCAGTCCGGCCATATCATCCTCTCCGACTATGTCACCACCGGCGACGGCCTCATCGCCGCCCTCCAGGTGCTGGCCGTGCTCGTGACCGCGGACCGGCCGGCGAGCGAGACCGGCCGGCTGTTCTCAGCCCTTCCCGCAGCGGCTCAAAAGCCTGCGGGTGACGGACGGGACCAAGCCGCTCGATGCGATCCTGGTCAAGGAGGCCATCCGCGCCGGCGAGGCAGCACTGGTGGGGACCGGGCGGCTCTTGATCCGCAAGTCCGGCACCGAGCCCGTCATCCGCGTGATGGCGGAAGGCGAGGATGAAGTCCTGGTGCTGCAGGTCGTCGACGAAATCGCGCGTGCGATCGAGGTGGCCGGACGGGGCTGAGGCGCGATTCTCGAACGGCGGCGCTCAGCTTCCCTCTACCGCGTTTCGAAGCTACGGGATTCACGGATTTCGGCTTTGGGTTGCGAGGATGTATCCCTCGAGGGTAGCGGCGAGGCGCGTCCAACCATATCGCATGGTCTTTGGTCCCGGGGGCTTGTAGTAGCAATTCCACCCGCCGAGGCGGGCGGCAACCCAGGAGACGAAGGCGAGCGACTTCAGGGGATGCGGGTTCTTTTGGCGCTCGGTCTTGCCCTCGAGGCTGCGGGAGAGGATCTGAAGGGGAACCTCGAGGCTCTCGTCGATGACATCGGAGGCGGGTCGTGGGCTGCCATCTCGGGCGTCGACGAGCTGGGTCGTTCGGGTCGCGGCAATCAATGCCATGGCCGCGAGGTTGAACATTCGCTCGGGCTCGATGATCTGGCTGTCCTCGAGGGCGAGCCCATCGCTCTTGAGGGCTCGGAAGGTCTGCTCGATGCGCCAGCGCAAGCGGTAGAGCTGGACGATCTCCTCGGCTTGAACGGCATCGGCCACGGGATGGGTGGTCAGGAGGCGCCAGAGAAGCGGTGTTTTCCCGGCGGGGATGTTGACCTCGCGGGCTTCGACCAGGCTGAGCTCGATGGTCTTGGGGAAGTCCTCCACGAGACCGTTGTCGGGCCGGGCAATCTGGACCCGTTTGGCCCGCAGCTCGACCATTGCGGTGCGGCCCTTGTCGCCTGGCCCACGGGGCGCTACCCGCACCTCGCTGGTGCTCAAGCAAGGAGCGTCGGTGAGAGCGTCGAACAGCTTCGTGCCATCGGCCAAGTTGCGGTTCGCAGCGGCCCGCACGATCAGATCGAGCCCCGCAGGCCTGCGGGCGAAGAGCGCATAGATGTCGCTCTCCCGGTCGGCCACCATGGTCAGCTGGGCCGCCCCCGCCAGGGTCTCAGCCGCACTCCTGCAACCGGCCAGCCAGCGCGCCGATTCCTTGGCCTCGGCGGGCCGGCTGCGCTCGTTGCCCGCCGGTGCCTCGGGGCGCGTCCAGATCGCCGCATCGACCAGACCCACCACCGCCTCGCTTTCAACATCCACCGCAATCACCGGATGGATGAAGAAGCCCGTCGTCGTCCTGTTCGCCGCCGGCCCGAACCCACGGCGCTTCTTGTCCCGGTCGGTGAAGTTGATCTCCGTCGTATCCTGCACCACCAGGATGCGCCGTCCCACACAGCGCTCCGCCGTCCGAGCCGCCAGTGTCTCGACGATCCGCTCAACCGAGACATAGGGCGAGGACAGGAAGCGGTGGACCGCCATCTCGCCCGCCCGCGTCTCCCCCAGCCGGCGGAGCACCGTCGTCCCCGTCGCCGCAATCCGCCCAAGCAGCCATTCTGCCCGCTCGTCGACCCGGATATCGCCAAATGACATTGCAAGACCCTCGGCCAAACCACACCGAAGATCTTGAATCACATTTGCTTTTCCAACGGAATCACTTCCGTGAATGCCCTAGCGTTCAAAGCGCGGTAGAGGGGAAGTGAGCGCGCTCACCCTGCGGCGACGCTGACCTCCGCCTCGTGGTGCACGGGGAAGTTCACGGAATTGGCGATGAAGCAGATCTTGTGGGCCTGGTCGTGGAGCGCCTTGGCCTTGGCGAGGTCGCTGCCGGCGGCGATGACGACGCGGGGGCGGAGCGTGGCTTCGGTGAAGCCCGAGCGCTGCGGGGCGGTCTCGGCGAGGGTGCCGCTGGCGGAATCCTCATAGGAGATGACCTTGATCTTGCCCAGCGCGCAGACGGCGAGATAGCTCAGCATGTGGCAGGCGGCGAGCGCGCTCAGCAGCATGTCCTCGGGATTGGCCAAAGCCGGATCGCCCTGATAGGCGGGATCGGCGGAGCCTTTGATGGGCGGCTTGCCCGGGATCTCGATGCGATATTCGCGGGAGAATTTGGCGTAGTTCTCCGTCGGGCCCTTCTCGGCGCCGCTCCAGTGAAGCTTCAGTTCGTAGCGATGGGATTTGCTCATCGGGGGATGCTCGCGGGTTGTTGGGTGGCCTCGGGCGGATGCTACCCGTCCCTTGTCCATTCGAACAGGGCATCGGGCTCGCGCTCTTCATTGGCGCTGCCGTCGGTGCGCAGGGTCTCGCGAAAGCCTCGGGCGCGATAGAAGGCGATGGCAGGCTCGTTGCGCTGGAAGACCCAGAGCCGCAATCGGTCCTGGGCCTCCATCGCCTTGGCCAGGAGCGCCCTGCCCAGCCCCTGGCCATGGCAGGGCTGCCGGACGTAGAGATGATCGACCCAGCCCTCCCTGAAGGCGCAGAAGCCGTCGAGGGATGCCGCTTCGGCA
Source organism: uncultured Alphaproteobacteria bacterium (assembly GCA_963757155.1). GTDB lineage: Bacteria > Pseudomonadota > Alphaproteobacteria > Dongiales > Dongiaceae > DASXQK01. Next base: position 86,347 of record CAVWQS010000018.1, on the reverse strand, counting down.
AGCCAGATGTCGCATTCGACGAAGACATGATCGCGGAAGAAGGCGAGATCCTGCGCCGGGCTGTGGAGATCCGGCAGATAAGGCAGGCAGGCCAGACGGATCTCGCGAAAGACGCGTGCGACCGGCTCGATATCCGCCGGCGATGCGCGCCGGATGCGATGCGTCTTGCTCACACCACCAGATTGTCGGCGCCCGGCCCTTCGCGCAACAAGCGTGACGACCCGCTCCAGCCCGTCGGTCAATATCTCGACATTGTCGATGGCACAAATGCAGAGGCGCACCGCCTCGGGCGCTCCTTGATCCACGGCGAAGGTTTCGGCCGCCCGCAGGCGCAAGCCCCGGCGCGCACCCGCTGCGACGAAATCGCTCGCCCGCCAGGGCGGGGGCAGATGCAGCATGCCGTAGAAGCTGTTGGGATGGGCGCGGTAATCGAAGCCCGCCAGCAGCCGGCTCGCCAGAACCTGGCGCGCCGCGGCATTGCGGCGCTGCGCCTCCACCATGCGGGCGGCAGTGCCGTCGGTGATCCAGCGGCAGACGATCTCGGCCAGGAGCGGCGGGGCCATCCAGGTGGTGGCGCGCAGTGCTGCGACATAGGAGGTGTTGGGACCGGGCGGGGTGACCAGAAATCCGATGCGCAAGCCCGGCCCCAGGCTCTTCGAGGTGCCGACGAGGTAATGGCCGAGCTCGGGCATCATCGCCGACAAGGGCGGCAGCTCGGCGCCGAGGAAACCGTAGATGTCGTCCTCGATCAGCGCGACGCGGTAGCGCCGCAGGATCGCCGCGATCGCCTGGCGCCGCTCCGCCGGCATGACCGCGCCGGTCGGGTTCTGCAGCCCCGGCATGCAATAGATGGCGCGCGGCGCCTCGGTGCGGCAGATCGCCTCCAGCGCCTCGGGAACGATCCCGCTCTCGTCCAGGGGCACGCCCTTCAGCCGCAGCTTGAAGAGCTCGCCGACGGCGCGCAGGCCGGGATAGGTCAGGCCTTCGCTCAGCAGCAGATCGCCGGGACTGAGCAAAGCCCCGGTGACGATGCAAAGCCCATGCTGAGCGCCGGCCGTGACGATGATGCGCTCGGCCGGCACGTCGAAGCCGTGGCGGCCGATCCAGGCGGCGCCGGCGGCGCGGTGATGGGCCATGCCGGCATGAGGCTGGTAGTTGAGCAGGCGCGCGATGCCCGGCTGGCGCGCGAGCTCCGCAAGGGTCCGCTGCAGCAGCTCGTCGCTGGACTGGGGCGGGAAGGCGAGGCTGAGCTCGATCATGCCGCTGGGCTCATGTTCGGCCATGCCGAAGCCGGGGGACAGGCCGGAGGGGCCGAGGCTGCTCGCCGTCCATGTGAGCCCCGCAAGGAAGCTGCCGCGGCCGACATGGCCCTCCAGCAGCCCGCGGCGCTGGGCCTCGGCATAGGCCCGGGTCACGGTGCCGACGGTCACCCCCAGCCGATAAGCGAGATCGCGATGGGTCGGCAGACGATCGCCGGGTTTCAGCTCGCCGTTTTGCAGGCCGGCGGCCATGGCGTCGGCGATGGCGCGGTAGCGCGGGCCGTCGCGATGGGAGAGATCGGGGGTCCAACTTGTCATGGTGACAATGTAGCAATTGACCAATGATTGTGTCAATTGATACCTTCTAGTTGCACATCAATCTGGCAAGATTGGATCGGAAAATGGGTACAATATCCCTAGGTCGTTTGTTCATCCGGCCGATGAGCCGGATCGGCAGCCGTAGCCTGGAATTCCTGCAGGAGGTCTGGACATTGGACCGCGAGCGGCGCGCGCTGCAGGCCATGGACGACGCCGCGCTCAAGGACATGGGGCTGAGCCGGGCCGATATCGAAGGCGAGCTTGCCAAACCCTTCTGGCGCCGATAGGGGAGTCCGGCCATGGAACTCCCGCTCTATCAGGTCGATGCCTTCACCGATCGGCTCTTCGCCGGCAATCCGGCCGCGGTCTGTCCGCTGCCCCGCTGGCTGAAGGACGAGACGATGCAATCCATCGCCGCGGAGAACAATCTGGCGGAGACGGCCTTCTTCCTCGCCGAGGGCGAAGGCTTCCGCCTGCGCTGGTTCACCCCCACGGTGGAGATCGACCTCTGCGGCCATGCAACCCTGGCGAGCGCCTTCGTGATTTCGAGCTTTCTCGAGCCGACGCGGCGCCAGATGCATTTCGAGACCCGCAGCGGGCGGCTCACGGTGACGCGCGAGGGCGATTCCTATCTGCTCGATTTTCCGGTCTGGGGGCTGAAGCCCGCCCGCAACCCGGCGGTAGGCAAGGCCATGGGGCGGGATCCCAGCGAGCTCTTCGCCTCCATCCCCTATCTCGCGGTCTATGACAGCGCGGCCGACGTGGCCGCCTTGGATCCCGATCTGAAGGCGGTCGCCGCCCTCGACCTCGACGGCGTGCTCGCCACTGCGCCGGGGGAGAACGGGATCGACTATGTCGCCCGCTATTTCGCGCCGGGTGCCGGCATTCCCGAGGACCCCGCCACCGGCTCGGCGCAATGCGTGCTCATGCCCTATTGGGCGGGGCGGCTGAAGCGCCAGCGCCTGGTCGGCCGCCAGATCTCCAAGCGCGGCGGCGATTTCCGCTGCGAGCTCGCGGGCGATCGCGTGCATATCGGCGGCCAGGCGGTCTGCTACCTCAAGGGGAGCATTGTTGTCGACGACTGAGCTCGGCCGCCCCGCCGATCGATGGCGAGTTGATTTCCTGCTCGGCGCCTGGCAGATGCTGCCGCTTTTGATCAGCGTCATCCCCTTCGGGCTGATCCTGGGCGCGCTGTCCGCCGACAAGGGGATGAGCCCGCTGGAGTCGACGCTGATGAGCGGGCTGGTCTTCGCTGGCAGCGCGCAATTCGTCGCCGCGGGGCTGTGGCAGCATCCACTCCCAGTCCTCGCCATCGTGGCCAGCACGGCGCTGATCAATTCGCGCCATCTGCTGATGGGGGCGGCGCTGGAATCCCATATGCGCCAGTTCGGCCGCGTCCCGGGCTATGTCGCGCTCTTCTTCCTCGCCGATGAGATCTGGGCGACGGCGCTGCGCCGGACCACTGAGGGGCCGCTGACGCCGGCCTATTATTTCGGCCTCGCGATTCCCTTCTATATCTCCTGGCTGTTCTGGACGACCTTGGGCGCGCTGATCGGCGGCGTCATCACCCATCCCGAGCGCTACGGATTCGATTTCGCCTTCGCCGCCGTCTTCCTGGTGGTGCTGTTCGGGCTGTGGAAGCATCAGCGCCGGCTGCTGCCCATCATCGCCAGCGCCGCGGCGGCGCTGATCGTCTGGAAGCTGGCGCCGGGGGTCTGGTACATCTTCGCCGGTGGGCTGGCCGGCACATCGGCGGCGATCCTGACGGCGGGTCGCGCGCCATGAGGTTAGATCCCGTCGCCCTGCTCACCTTTCTCGGCATGCTGGCCGTCACCTATGGCGCGCGCATCGGCGGCTATTGGTTCGTGCGGCGCTATCCCGTCGGCCCGCGGCTGAAGGCGGGGCTGGAGGCGGTGCCCCTGGCGGTGCTGACCGCCATCATCGCACCCATGGTGCTGGCGACGGGGCCGGCGGAGAGCCTGGCGGCCGTGGCGACGCTGCTGCTGGCCTGGCGCTTTCCGGTCCTGGTGGCGGTGCTCGGGGGAATCATCACCGTGGTGCTGCTGAGGCTGGTCATCAGCTAGGCGCTCACCCCGCTATGGAGTCATATGCTCCAGCGCGTCACGCATCGCATGGCTGGAGATTCGCAGCAGGCCCTCGAAGGGAATGTCCATTTCGATGAGCAGATCGAAGGAGGCCGCGAGCGCGACCGCCGCGATGAAGAAGGCGACGATGACGGCGGGGTTGCAGGGCGCGTTGTAGCCGAAGCTGAGGAAGATCGCCGTCGTCCAGAAGGTCAGGATCAGCAGGAAGCTGGGCAACAAGGGGTTCTGCGTGCGCTCGTGCAGCGTCCAGCGCGCTTCCACCAGGGTCTGCGTCAGATCCACCGCGCTGGCCCGCAGGGTCTCAGCCGGCTCGCCCTCGGCGGGAAGCCCGGCCACCGCCAGGCGCAGGGAATTCAGCAGCCGGTTCGTATCGGGCCCCTCCCGCCACATGGGATGGGCGACGCCGCGGAGAGATTCGAAGATGCTCGCGAAGGAATCGGCGATCTCCTTGCGGGAGCCGTGCTCGGCGACGCCGCTCTCCTCCGGCCAATTCTCCTGGATCGAAAGCTCGGTATAGCGGCGCAGGAGCTGGCGCGCCGCTGCGGCCTCCGGCCCCATGTCCCCCAGCGTCTGATCCAGCATCGCGAGCTGGGCGGCGAAATCATTGACCTCGGTGTTGATGGTATCGAAATTGCTCTGGATGCTCGAGGTCAGCAGGCCCAGCACCAAGGCGGCGAGGACCGAGAGCATGCCGGTCGCCAGCTGGATCGCTTCCTGGGACGGGCTGTCGCGGTAATGCTCGGGGACCTTGCGCCCCAGCCAGAGTCCGACCAGCGCGCCGGCGAACACGCAGATGAACGCACCCAAAGCGATAATGAGCGGAATCATGAGCGCCGGCCCGAGGCCGCGAGACGACCGGCGCGACCGGACCCCGTGCTGTCGCTTGCGATCGCGACCACTTGCGTCAGAGCTCCCCCCGCGAGATACGCTGAGCGGAGGATACACGCCGGCAGGGCGATTGGCATCCCTCGGCCCCAGAGATTCCGGTGCGGCGGCGCCGGCACGGCCGCGCGGCCGGTCGCGCCGCCTGCTGCGCCCGGCTCCTGCTTGCCGTAGGGTGGCAAACCGGCTATTAGCGCGGGGTTTTGCCGCCGCCCGAGGTGCTTCTTGTCACGCTCTGCCGAGACATCGTCGCTGCTGCCTGCCGGATTGCAGGATGTGCTGCCGCCCGAAGCCGCCCATGAGGCGGCGGTGGTGGAGCGGCTCATGGCCGTTTTCGCTGGCCATGGCTATGAGCGGGTGAAGCCGCCGCTGGTGGAGTTCGAGGAGAGCCTGCTGAGCGGCCCCGGTGCGGCCATGTCCAAGCTCAGCTTCCGGCTGATGGACCCGGTCTCCCAGCGCATGATGGCGCTCCGCGCCGATATGACGCTCCAGGTGGCGCGCATTGCCGCCACGAGGCTGGGGCGCCAGCCCCGGCCGTTGCGTCTCTCCTATGCCGGCCAGGTGCTGCGGGTGAAGGGCTCCGACCTCCGGCCCGAGCGCCAGTTCGGCCAGGCCGGCGTCGAGCTCATCGGCGCGGCTTCGGCTGAGGCCGATGTGGAGGTGATCCTGCTTGCCGCCGAGGCGATTGCGGCGCTGGGCGTCAGCCAGCTGTCCATCGATCTCAATCTTTCCACCTTGGTGCCGGCGGTGATTGCCGGTCTCGGCCTCGAGGGTCCGAACTCGGCTGCGCTGATCGAGGCGCTCGACCGGCGCGATGCCGGGGCCGTCACCCGTCTCGCCGGATCCCACGGCAAGTTCTTCGGCGCGCTGCTGCGCGCGGCGGGGCCGGCGCGCGGCGCGCTCGCGGCTTTGCAGCGTCTGGATCTTCCGCCCGCGGGCGAGAAGGAGCGCCAGCGCCTGGCCGAGGTCGTCGATCTGCTGCTGGCGGCCGCCCCCGACCTGGTGCTCAGCATCGATCCCGTCGAGCATCGCGGCCTCGAATATCACAGCGGCGTCGGCTTCACCTTGCTGGCGCGGCGCGTGCGGGGCGAGCTCGGCCGCGGCGGGCGCTATGTCAGCGGCAAGGGGGAGCCTTCGACGGGTTTCACGCTTTATCTCGATACGCTGCTGCGCGCTCTGCCGATGCCCGAAGCCCGCCGCCGGCTGTTCCTGCCGCCGGCAACATCGCGAAATGCTGCGGCCGCCTGGCGCAAGAAGGGCTGGGTCACCGTCGCCGGGCTGGAGCCCATAGCCGAAATCCGCGGCGAGGCCCGGCGCCTCGGCTGCACCCATTATCTGAAGGCCGGCCGCGCGCTTGCGGTCGAAGAGTAAAAGCGTGGGCGAGGAGTAGAAGCATGGGCAATGTCGCCGTCGTCGGCGCTCAATGGGGCGATGAGGGCAAGGGCAAGATCGTCGACTGGCTCTCGGAGCGCGCCGATGTGGTGGTGCGATTCCAGGGTGGCCATAATGCCGGCCATACGCTGGTCATCGGCAATACGACCTTCAAGCTGAGCCTGCTGCCCTCGGGCGTGGTGCGGCCGGGCAAGCTCGCAGTCATCGGCAATGGCGTCGTCGTCGATCCCTGGGCCTTGCTGGCGGAGATCGAGACGCTGGGCAAGCAGGGCGTCGCCGTCACGCCGGAGAATCTGCTGCTGGCGGAGAATGCCGTGCTCATCCTGCCGCTGCACGGCGCCCTGGACCGTCTGCGCGAGGCGGCGCGCGGGGCCGATGCCATCGGCACCACCGGGCGGGGCATCGGCCCGGCCTATGAGGACAAGGTGGCAAGGCGCGCCATGCGCGTCTGCGACCTGTTCGAGCCCACGGCCTTCGAGCGCAAGCTGGACGAGCTGCTGCGCCATCACAATGCGCTGCTGCGCGGCCTCGGCGCCCCGGAGATCGAGCGCGAGGGTCTCGCCCATGCCTTGCAGGAGATCGCACCCCGGATCACGCCCTTCGCGGCGCGGGTCTGGGAGCGGCTGGACGAGGCGCGCAAGCGCGGCGACCGGATCCTCTTCGAGGGCGCGCAGGCCGCCATGCTCGATGTCGATCACGGCACATATCCCTTCGTCACCTCCTCCAACACGGTGGCGGGACAGGCGGCGGCCGGCTCGGGCGTCGGCATCAAGGCCGTGGGCTATGTCCTGGGCATCACCAAGGCCTATACGACCCGGGTCGGCGCCGGGCCTTTCCCGACGGAGCTGACCGACGAGATCGGCCAGAAGCTGGGCGAGCGGGGCCGCGAATTCGGCACCGTCACCGGGCGCAAGCGGCGCTGCGGCTGGTTCGATGCCGCCATGGTGCGCCAGGCCATCAAGTTCAGCGGCATCGAGGGCATCGCCCTCACCAAGCTCGACGTGCTCGATGGGTTCCCGGAGCTGAAGATCTGCGTCGGCTATCGCATCGACGGCCAGGAGGTCTCTCACTTTCCCGCGGGCATGGCGGCCCAGGCCGCGGCGACCCCGATCTACGAGACCATGGACGGCTGGCCGGAATCGACCCGAGGTGCCCGAAGCTGGATCGACCTGCCGGCGACCGCGATCAAATACATCCGGCGCATCGAGGAGCTGATCGAGGCACCGGTGGCCCTGCTCTCCACCAGCCCGGAGCGCGACGACACGATCCTGGTGCGCGATCCCTTCGCGGATTGAGCGTAGCGGCGCTTCCTCCGTTACCTTATCCGCCCGGGCTTAGGGTTACGCAGCCTCGGTCACACGCAATCGTCCTGGGCGTGGTTTGCGCGCGGGCGGCTTGATGATGATTTCAACGTCGCGACCCAGCGCGTTGAGCCAGCTCGCAAGCCGGTCGATGGTGACGCTCTCCAGGCGACCACGGAACACCTTGGAAAGCGTCGGCTGATCCGTGCCGCAGAGCAGGGCGGCTTCCTGCTGCGTCAGCTTGCGCTGCGTGATTGTGTCCTTGATGGCGATAATCAAGCTGCTTTTAGCCGTAAGCTCCGCCGCCTCGGCAGGCGTGAATCCGATATCGGCAAACACATTGCCGCTGCTCTTCTCAATGGGAATCTTGGCCATGGTCAGTCCTCCGCATCCAACTCTCGCGCACGCCGCAAGCGCAGGGCGATCAATTCGGCATCCGGCTTCAGCACGCCGATCCCCGACTTCGATTTCTTCGTGAAAGCATGCAGCACGTAGAGCGCTTTCGTAAGATTAATTACATACATCATCCGATAGGCGTTTCGGTCGAAGCTCTCTCGCAACTCATATACGCCTCCTCCAAACTGAGGCAGGGGCTTCATGTCGAGCGGGGTCTTCCCTTGCTGCAACTCATACAGCCTGGAACCGAAGGAGGCCTTCACCTCCCGCGGCAATGCCGAAAGATCGTCCTTGCTGCTGGCGATCCAAACGATCGGCCGAGCTGGCTGCTTCATTTCTCCGAAGCGGCTTTGCTCTTCAGGTTTTCTCATCGCGTTTATGTCAAATTTGACATAACCCGTCAAGCTCAACCATCAACTAGAACCCGATCCGCAGGCCTGCGGTACCGGCGTTGATGGCGTAATTGCCGGCGAAGGCGCCGTCATAGCGCAGGAAGACATCGAAGGCGGGAGCCACCGGCAGGCTGACGCCGAGCCCGACGATTGCGGCATCGCGGTCGGGGCTGGCGCCGCTGACGGTGAAGGAAGCGCCGGGCGCGCCGACGAAGCTCGCCGTGACGAAGCGGCCGGGATCGGCGAATTCATGGCTCCAGCCGACGCGCAGGTCCAGCCCCAGGGGCTGGGTTAGCCCGATGGGAAGATTCTCCGTCAGCTCGAGGCCCAGGAGGCTGCGCGCCGAGGCGGTCGTCTGGCTGTCGACCTGCAGATCGACGGCGCCGGCGCCGCTCTCGGTGAAGGCGCCTTGGCCGATTACGATGCCCTGCATGGCGGCGAAGGGGGTGAGGGCGGTGCGATCGTCGAGATGGAAATGATACCCGGTCTCCAGATTCGACAGGAACTCGTTGGCACCGGGGCTGCCGCTGGCCGAGCGCGCGACGCCGGGAAAGGCGATGCTCCGGCTGAGATCGCCCCAGCTATGGCCGTAGCCGAGCGCGCCATCGACATACCAATTGCCCGACGCGTAGCTGGCGTAGAGCCCGAGGGAGAGGGTGTTGATGCTGCCGCTGCCCGATGTCCCCTGGGCGCTGAGGCCGCTGCCGCTATAGGCGATGGCCCCGCCGGCGAGAAGGGCGGGGGAGAAGCGGTAATCCGCGCCGATGGCGCCGCCGCCGACATCATAGGCGACGTCGTGGCTGTCGCCATTACCGCCGACATTGCCGCCGCCCCCGAAGCCGGCGATCCATTCCCGGAGATAGCCGCCGCGGGCCGGCTGGGTCGCCGATCCGATACCGAGCTGGGCTTCGCCGATGCCGGCATTGAGCGAGGCATCGCCGCTGGTCCGGCCGAGCCACATCTGGTTGCGCAGCGTGTCGAGGAACATGCCGGCGCCGGCGATCTCGACCGTGGAGAAATCGGCATAGGCCTCCCCATCCAGCTGCATCAGCGCCGACTGCAGGGGCGCGGCATTGCCGATGTTCAGCAGGTCGAGGGAATTGTAGACGCCATCCATATCGGTAAAGAGCGGCGGCGGGGTCGCGGTATCGAGGGCGGCAGCGACGGCACCGGCATTGCCGCCCCCGGCGCGAGGCCGGTAGGACAGAGCCTGCTGGCCGATGGGCTGCAGGTTCACATAGTCGCCGCTGGGGACGAATTGAGGATTGGCGCAGCCGGGTGCCGATGAGATGCCGAGCAGCTTCTCCTGAGGCACGCCGCCGCGACCCCAAGGGCCCGGCGTCGGGATGGCCGGCGGATTGGCCGGGAAGTGGCCCAGGATGGGCGCGGCCGTGCCGATAAGCATGCAGGTCCCGGCGGGCACTTCCACGATGACCAGGGAATCCGGCAGATAGGGAAGCGCCAGCAGATTGCGGATCTGTTCGGCGTTCTTGCCGCGCACGACATTCGAGCCGACGATGAAGCTGCCGATCGGACTGGTGACGCCATCGGTGTAGAAGCGAATGTACTGGGTCGGCTGGCTGGTGCGCACGACGACAGCCGGTGCGGGATCGAGATAAGAGGCGGTCGGCGGGACGCTGAAGATGAAGTCGTTGGCCTCGGCCCCGTTGGTGATCGAGGGAACGGAGGTGCCGTCCCGCCGAACGATCGGCCCCTCGAGGATGACGCCGGGCGGCAAAGGCAGGTTGTTCGGATTCGATTGCGCTCGGATCTCGCCGGCCAGGCCGATCAGGATAACGGCGAGGTTGCCCAGCAGAAGTGCCGAGCGCCCAAGGGTATCACGGGCCGAATGCCTGTTTCTCATTGCTGCAACCCCCGCCGAATAATGCACGCGGATGGGGGTGAGGCGCCAGAGCAAGGATCGATAGCCCGTCCCGTCGCCAAGGCCTGGGGATATCTGACGATTGGCGATGATTACCTATCCGTGGGCGTCAGCCCGGAGGGCGAGAACGGGCCGGGCACTGCCCGGCTCGCTCCCGCTTTTGAACAGTCACTCCACCGGCACGAGCGCCGGAGCGCCCTTGTTCTTGATCAAGACCACCAGGAATTTCGCCGGCTCGGTACTGCTGGCGTTCCGGTCAACGAGATGAACATCGTCGGGGCCTTCGTAGAAGGGCTGTCCCGGCGTCAGTGTTACCTGTTCTCCGTTCTTCAACTGCATGATAACGGAGCCCTCCAGCACATAAACAAACGCATGCGCATTGTGCCGGTGGATAGCGCTCGACCCGCCGGGCGCATGTTCTACCGTTATCATCAGAACTTCCTTGCCGGGATATTCGGGAAGATCCTTCGTCATGAGCGGCGTGACCTTAGGCTCCTCAGCCATCGCCGTGCCGGCCATGAGGCACAGCAGAACCAGCGCAACCAATTTGGTCTTCATCGTCGTCTCCTGCTTGGGTTGGGGGATAAGGGATCAGGCTCCTGCCTGTGAGAGAACGGCCGGTGTACGGAGTGTGCGCCCGCCTGCCTATGCCTGTGCCATCGACTGGCTGAGCCAATCCTCGAAATGCGTCGGGCCGAGACGAGGATTGGCGCCCGGCGTCAGGGTCTGGTCGTTCATCTCGATGCCGAAGTAGCGCGCGTTGACATCGGCGATCACCTGGCGCGGGTCCTTCTTGGCGCGCAGGTAGCGCCGGACGATGTCGTCGAGGGGGATGCGCTCCGGACCGGCGACCTCGACCGTGCCGTTCACCGGCGCCCCGAGCGCGGCATCCACCACGGCGGCGGCGACATCCTCCGACGCCATGGGCTGCACCAAGGCAGGCGACAGGCGCGCCGTCTGCCCCTGGGTCGCCTCCTGGGCGATGGCGTCGAGGAATTCGAAGAACTGCGTCGCGCGCACGATCGTGTAGGGGATCTTGGAGTTCTTGATCAGCTTTTCCTGCGCCAGCTTGGCGAGGAAATAACCCATCGCCACAAGACGCTCGGACCCGACGACCGAGAGCGCGACATGGTGGCGGATGCCGGCGGCCGCTTCCGCGGCAAAGAGGTTGCGGCCCGCGGTCTCGAAGAATTCCATGGCCGCCTTGGGCTCGAAGCTGGGCGAATTCGCCACGTCGACGACGACCTCAGCCCCGACAAGCGCCTCCGCCAGCCCCTCGCCGGTGAGGGTATTGACACCGGTGCTGGGCGAGCCCGCCACGACCTCATGGCCCTTCTCGCGAAGCCTGGTCACGACCTTGGATCCGATGCGGCCGCTGCCGCCGATGACGACGATCTTCATGTCCTATCTCCGTTCGATATCCCTTGCGGTCGGTGCGGACGGAGATTGCTTGGAAGCCGGCGGGAAGTCCTTGCTGCGAGCCTGAATTGATATTGTCTTTGCCTTGATTATTTGTCCAAGGGCCGGCCTGGGGAGGCGTGCCCGTGCGATAACCGCTGTGCTATCAATGGCTTGACCGTGGGGAGCGCCGCCCGTGCCATTCCTGTTCGAAGACTGTCTGCTGGATCCCGACCGGCGCGAGCTCACCCGGGCCGCCCAGGCGATTGCGATCGGGCCGCAGGTCTTCGACCTTCTGCTCCATCTCGTCAGGAACCGCGAGCGGGTCGTCAGCCGGGATGACCTGCTGGCGGCGGTGTGGGGCGGGCGGATCGTCTCCGAATCCACCATGACCAGCCATATCAATGCGGTGCGCAAGGCGATCGGCGACAGCGGCGGCGAGCAGCGCCTGATCCGCACCATCGCCCGCAAGGGATTCCGCTTCGTCGGCGAGGTGAGGGAAAGTCCTTCGGCCGATGCCGTCACCTCGCCCAAAGCAGCGGCTGCGACATCGGCTGACATGTCTTCAGGCGAGCTGTCCCTTCCGGAGAAGCCCTCCATCGCGGCCTTGCCCTTCCGGAATCTGAGCGGCGATCCCGAGCAGGACTATTTTGCCGACGGCGTGGTGGAAGACATCATCGCGGCCCTCTCACGCAACCGCTGGCTCTTCGTCATCGCGCGCAACTCGAGCTTCGCCTACAAGAGCCGGTCCGTGGATTCGAAGCAGGTGGGCCGTGAGCTGGGCGTGCGCTATGTGCTGGAGGGCAGCCTGCGCAAAGCGGCGAACCGGGTGCGCATCACGGGTCAGCTCATCGATGCGACGACCGGGGCGCATATCTGGGCCGACCGCTTCGAAGGCACCCTCGACGACATCTTCGAGCTGCAGGATCAGCTGACCGCGAGCGTCGTGGGTGCGATCGCGCCGCAGCTGGAGCGTGCGGAGATCGAGCGCGCCATGCGCAAGCCCACCGGCAGCCTCGACGCCTATGACTACTATCTCCGCGGCATGGCCAATCTGCACCGGGGAAGCCGGGAGGCCATCGACGAGGCCTTGCCCCTGTTCTATCGGGCGATCGAGCTCGACCCGGATTTCGCCTCGGCCTATGGGATGGCGGGGTGGTGCCATTTCTGGCGCAAGATCAACGGGTGGATGAGCGATCCCGCCCGGGATATCGCCGAGGGCGCTCGCCTCGCCCGTCGGGCGGTCGAGCTGGGCAAGGACGATGCCGTGGCCCTGACCCGGGCCGGCCATGCGCTCGGCCATCTCGCCGGCGACATCGAGGGCGGCATCCTCCTGCTCGACAGGGCCGCCATGCTCAATCCGAACCTGGCGGCGGCCTGGTTTCTCGGCGGATACCTCCGGGCCTGGCGCGGCGATTCGGAGGGCGCCATCGAGCATTTCACCCGCGCCCTGCGCCTCAGCCCCCTGGACCTCGAAATCTATCGCATGCAGGCCGGCATGGCCGTGGCGCATCTCTTCGCGAGGCGCTTCGATGCCGCCGCCTCATGGGCGGAGAAGTCATTCCGGGAATTGCCGAGCTTCCTGATGGTCGTCAGCATCCTCGCGGCAAGCCAGGCGCTGGCCGGCCGGAAGGAGGAAGCGGAGCGCGCGATGGCGCATCTCCGCCGCCTCGATCCGGCGCTGCGCATCTCGAACCTCAGGGCATGGCTCCCGATCCACCGTCCGGAGGACCTCGCCATTTTCGCCGACGGGCTGCGAAAGGCCGGGCTACCGGAGTAAGGGCCGCTTATTTTCCTCCGTCATTCCCGCTTTCGCGTGAGGAGACGTACTTATTTCGATGACTGCCGCTGCTGCTTTCATCCCCCTCCCCCTGCGGGCCGTCAGGCCCGCGCTTTGAGGGGGGAGGGCCGGGGCTATGGAGTGGACACATCTTTCGCCGCGCCTCGGGCCAAAAAGCGCGAGAAGTCCCCGCAGATACGGACTTCCTCGCCCTTCATAGCTATCGGCCGCACTACTCGACCCCTGTTGGCCAAGCCATTGATCGGACTCTGCTTTTTGAGATGTGTCCGTGCCATAGGGGCCGGGGTGGGGGTGGCCGTATTCTCAACAATGCAATCGATGCAGCGCAGACACATCTTGATCCGCGGACACGGATCCCACCCCCCACCCTAACCCCTATGGAGTGGACACATCTTTCGCCGCGCCTCGGGCCAAAAAGCGCGAGAAGTCCCCGCAGATACGGGACTTCCTCGCCCTTCATAGCTATCGGCCGCACTACTCGACCCCTGTTGGCCAAGCCATTGATCGGACTCTGCTTTTTGAGATGTGTCCGTGCCATAGCCCTAACCCTCCCCCGCAAGGGGGGAGGGGATACAAAGGAAACCCGGCTCGATTTGTGCACATGCCGCGCGCTTTCGCGGGAATGACGAGAAGGAAGAGCGCCGCCCTCAGTCCTTCTTCGGCATCAGCCTCGTGACATGGCCCATCTTGCGGCCGGGGCGGGGGTCGTGCTTGCCGTAGAGATGCAGCTTGGCGCCGGGATCGGCGAGGATCTCACGCCAAGCCAAGACCTCATCGCCCAGGAGATTGGTCATGACAGCGTCGGAATGATGCGCGACTGATCCCAGCGGCAGGCCGCAGACCGCGCGCACGAATTGCTCGAACTGGCTGGTGACGCAGGCATCGATGGTCCAATGGCCGGAGTTATGCGGCCGGGGCGCCAGCTCGTTGACCAGCACCTCGCCTGATTTCGTGACGAACATCTCGACGGCGAGCAGGCCGATGATGTCGATGGCCTCGGCGATCTGATGGGCGATGGCATCGGCCCGGCGCAGCACGCTCGCCGGCAGCTTCGCGGGCGCGGTGGTGGTGTCGAGGATGTGGTTGCGATGCCGGTTCTCTACCGCCGGGAAGGCGAGCGCCGTGCCGTCGATGCCGCGGGCGAGGATGACGGAGATCTCATGGCTGAAATCGACGAAGCCCTCGAGGATCCCCAGCTTCGCCCCCATGCGCGCCCAGGCCTCGGCGAGGTTGCTGTCCTCGGACAGCATGACCTGGCCCTTGCCGTCATAGCCGAACTGGGCCGTCTTCAGCACGGCCGGCAGGCCGATGGAATCCGCAGCGCTCTCGAGCTCGCCGACATTGGCGACCTCGTGGTAGCGGGTGGTCGGCACCTTGGCCGCCGTCAGGAAATCCTTCTCCCGGAGCCGGTGCTGGCAGATATGCAGGACCTGGGGCCGCGGCCGGGTCGGCTTCATCGCGGCGAGAAGCTCGGCCGTCGCCGAGGGCACGTTCTCGAACTCGAAGGTGATGACATCGACCGAGCCCGCGAAGCGCGCCAGGGCATCGCGATCTTCATAGGCGGCCGTCGTCGCGGCGGCGGAGACCTGGAAGGCCGGCGAGTCCGCCTCGGGGCAATAGCTGTGGACGCGATAGCCGAGGCGGGCCGCGGCCATGGCCGTCATGCGGCCGAGCTGGCCGCCGCCCAGAATGCCGATGGTGGCGCCCGGCGCGATGATCTGGCCGCGCTCGGCGCCGGCCGCCTCCTGCGCGACGGAGTCCGTCACTTCGTGGCGCTCGGCTCTTCGGCGACCGCATCGGTGCGGGCCTGGCGCCAGGCCTGCAGCGCCTTGGCGACCCGCTTGTCGGAGAGGGCCAGCACGGAGGCCGCGAGCAAGGCGGCATTCACCGCCCCCGCCTCGCCGATGGCGAGCGTGCCGACGGGGATGCCCGCGGGCATCTGGACGATGGAGAGCAGGCTGTCCATGCCCTTCAGCGCCCGGCTCTCGATGGGCACGCCCAGCACGGGCAGGCGCGTCATGGAGGCGGTCATGCCCGGCAGATGGGCGGCACCGCCGGCCCCGGCAATGATCACCTTGAGCCCGCGGTCCGCCGCGGATTCGGCATAGGCATAGAGCCGCTTAGGCGTGCGATGGGCGGAGACGATGCGAGTCTCGAAGGCGATGCCCAGCGCTTCCAGCGTCTCGGCGGCGCGCTGCATGGTCTGCCAGTCGGACTGACTGCCCATGATGATTCCCACTGCCGGCTGTTTGCTGGCCATCGCCGCTGGCGCTCCCGAGACCCCGAAGGGCCGGCATTATAGAAGGCGCGGGGGGTGGCGCAAGGGAAGGGGCGGGAAGGCGCTGAGATGCCGTCGCCACTGGCTGTTGCTATAAAGCAGGGGGGCCAGCGTCACCTCGCCGGTCGAACGTCTCGGCGGATTCCGTCGCCGCATCAGCTTGGAGGGTCTCGATGATTGTCACGAATTTTCCCAAGAAGGTGCGGGTCATCGAGCATATGTCGATACCCCTGAAAGACGGTACGACACTGGCGGCCCGCATCTGGCTGCCGGAGGATGCCGAACAAAATCCGGTTCCGGCGATCCTGGAGTATCTCCCCTATCGAAAGCGCGACGGGACCTACGAACGAGACGCGCTGACGCATCCCTATCTGGCCGGCCATGGCTATGCCGGCGTTCGCGTCGATATTCGAGGCAGCGGAGAGTTCGACGGGCTTGCTGTTCGACGAATACGCCCGGCAAGAGCAGGACGACGGCGTGGAGCTGATCGCCTGGCTGGCGGCCCAGCCCTGGTGCAGCGGTGCGGTCGGGATGATGGGAATCTCCTGGGGCGGCTTCAATGGGCTTCAGATCGCGGCGCGCCGCCCGCCGGCGCTGAAGGCGATCGTGACCATCTGCTCGACCGACGATCGCTACGCCGACGATGCCCATTACATGGGCGGCACGCTTCTCACGGCCGGGCCTCGGATGGGGCTCGTTCTTCTTCGGCTCGATGTGCCTCCCGCCCGACCCGGCGCTCGTCGGCGACGCCTGGCGCGCGATGTGGCGGGAGCGGCTGGAGAACGTCCCGCTGTTCTTCGAGCGGTGGCTCGAGCACCAGCGACGCGACGCCTATTGGAAGCATGGATCGGTCTGCGAGGACTACGAGGCGATCCAATGCCCGGTCTACGCCGTGGGCGGCTGGACCGATGCCTATAAGAATGCCATTCCGCGCCTGCTCGAGGGGTTGACGGTGCCGCGCAAGGGGCTGATCGGCCCCTGGGCACATGCCTATCCGCATTTTGCACTGCCTGGCCCACAGATCGGCTTCCTGCAGGACATGCTGCGTTGGTGGGATCACTGGCTGAAGGGCAGGGATACCGGCGTGATGAACGAGCCGATGCTTCGCGCCTGGATGATGGACAGCGTCAAACCCGCTGCCTATCACGAGGAACTGCCGGGCCGGTGGGTCGCGGAATCCTCATGGCCATCCCCGGGGATAACGCCCCGGCGGCTGTTCTTGACGGATGAGGGGTTGCGAGACAGCACGGCGCCTTTGACGGAGCGCGCCCTGTGTTCACCGTTGACGGTCGGCACCATCAAGCGGAAACTGGGTTCCCTTCGGTCGGGCGCATGATCAGGCGGTCGACCAAGGCGAGGACGATCTGCGCTCGCTGGTTTTCGAGACGCCGCCCCTCGACCGGCCGATCGAGATCCTCGGGGCGGCCGTCGCCACCCTCGATGTCACCTCCGATCGGCCGATGGCCAATCTTGTGGTTCGGCTATGCGATGTGCACCCGACCGGTGAATCGCTGCGTGTCAGCTATGGCGTGCTGAACCTTGCCCATCGCGACGGCCACGAAGAACCTGCCTTGCTGGCGATCGGAGAGCGCTATCGCATACGCATCCAATTCAATGATACGGCCTCGGTATTCCCCGCCGGCCACCGGGTGAGGCTCGCTCTGTCCACGGCTTACTGGCCGATGATCTGGCCCAGCCCCGACAATGCGACGCTGCGGATTCTCGGTGGCACCCTCGATCTTCCCGTGCGCCCGCCCCGGGCCACGGATGCGCTGCTCCCGTCGCTGCCTGGTCCGGAGTTGGCTCCGCCGGAGATACCGACCATCAGCCGCGACGGCAATATGCGTCTCGAGCGCATCGACCGCATCGGCCTGACTTTGGGTACGGAAGGTCAGTCCCGCTTTCACCTCGATGAGGGCGACCCCCTGAGCGCGACGGCCGAGCTGCGGCGGACCCTGACGATGGCGCGGGACGCCTGGCAGATCCGCGTCCAGACCGAGATGCGGCTCTCCTGCACGCGCGATGCCTTCCTGCTGCAAGCAGATCTGAAGGCTTGGGAAGGCACTGGGGAAGTCTGCCATCGCAAATGGGATCGCGCCATTCCCCGGGACTTCATGTGACATTTCAGTGTCACTAATCCAGGCGTAATTGATTTCGGTTAGGTGCCTCTGCTAAGTCTTTTAGTTCGGATCTGTGTTGCCATCCCCAAGGCATTTCAAACCCCCGGGAGTTCGACATGAGCAATACGCAGGTGCCCGGCAAAGCTGAAATCGAGACCCCGAAAGCGCCGAGCTTCGACATGAAGCTCGAGATCGTCGTCATCCCTGTATCGGACGTCGACCGCGCCAAACGCTTTTACGCCGATCTGGGTTGGCGGCTCGACGCGGACTATGACTCCGGGAAGGATTTCCGCGTGATCCAATTCACGCCGCCGGGCTCCGGCTGCTCGGTCATCTTCGGCAAGAACGTGACCGCGGCGGCACCGGGCTCGGCACAGGGGCTGTATCTGATCGTCTCCGACATCGAGGCGGCCCGTGCCGATCTGCTCGCTCGCGGCGTCGAGATCAGTAAGGTGTTCCACGATGCCGCCGGGGTCTACGCCGGGCCGGACGAGCCCTATCTGTTTGGGCGGCTTCGGGCCGACGGTCGCGACCCCGAGCATCGCAGCTACCGCTCCTTCGCCTCCTTCCGCGATCCGGACGGCAATGGCTGGTTGCTGCAGGAGATAACGGCACGATTGCCCGGCCGCGTGGACGCCAGCGGTACGACCTTCACCTCGCCGATCGAGCTTGCGGCAGCACTCCGCCGCGCCGGGGCCGCCCATGGCGAGCATGAGAAGCGCCATGGCGGTCAGTACGATACGAACTGGCCGGACTGGTACGCGGAATACATGGTCAGCGAGCAGGCCGGCAAGCCGCTGCCCGAATAGGCAGCGGCTGCGACGCTAGAGATCGACTCCCGCGATCCTGGCCGATTCCGCCCAGAGCCGGTCGGCGACGGCATCATCCTGCGCCTCGGCCGTGGGTGTGTCCGGGGCATTCTTGTAGAAATAGAGACCGCTCTTGCTGGCCACCTCAGGCGAGGTGGCGAGATAGACGATGGTCTCCGCCCCCTTGTCCGGGGAGATGGCGAAGAGCTTGGCGGCGCGGATGGCGAGCGACATCCAGCCGCCGGCCTGATCGCCGAAGCGGGTGGCGACGAAGCCGGGGTGGAGGCAATTGGCGGTGACGCCGCTGCCGGCCAGACGGCGGGCGAGCGCCCGGGTGAAGAGGATGTTGCAGAGCTTGGAGCGGCCATAGGCCTTGTAGCCGTCATAATCCCGGGATGTCTGCAGATCGTCGAAATCGAGATGGGCGCGACGGTGCGCGCCCGAGGCAGTGCTGACCACCCTGGACGGTGCGGCCGCCTTGAGGCGATCCATCAGCGCGCAGGTGAGGACGAAATAGGACATGTGGTTGAGAGCGAAGGTGAGCTCCAGCCCATCCTCGGAGACGCGGCGGTGGCTGAAGAAGGCGCCGGCATTGTTGATCAGCACATCGATGCGCGGCTCCGCCCGGGCGATTTCCCCCGCGATCCGCTTCATCTCGGAGAGGCGCGAGAGATCGGCCTCGTAGAAGCGATGGCCGGGATCGGCCGCGATGGTATTGAGCCGCGTCAGCGTCACTCGGGCGCGGCGCGGATCGCGGGCGATGAGCAGCAGCCGCGCGCCCTGCTGGGCGAGGCGCCCGGCGGTGATCTCGCCGATGCCGGATGTGGCGCCGGTGATGACGACGACCTTGCCTTGCATGACGGCCTCGTGGAGGTGGTTTGGGGGGAGGGGTAGAGTAGAGGGTCTTGGGGTCGGGTGGAACTGGGGCGGTCTTCTCTCGTCACGCCCGCAAGCGCTTGTGGCATGCACGCAAGCCGACGGCCTTCCCTTTAGTCCCCTCCCCCCTTGCGGGGGAGGGTTGGGGTGGGGGGTAGATCCGCGTCCGCGGATCACGAGAGTCAGTGCTGCATCGGCTGAAGCGCTGAGTCTACGGCCACCCCCACCCCAGCCCTCCCCCGTCAAAGCGCGGGCCTTACGGCCCGCAGGGGGAGGGGGAAGAATTAAGGGGTGGCGATCAACGAGATACGTATCTCCTCTCCGGAAGGGAAAGGTCTAGCTTGTGCTCAGCTCGCGTTGCGCGCCCGACCAAACGGTGTATTGTCAGACAATAGAACTTTATCGAGGCAGTCGATGGCTGCGAGCACCATCCACGATCTCCATGGCCGGCAGCGCCATGGCATTCATGCGCCCTTCGCCGGCTGCGTCGGCACGCACCGGACCTTTGCGTCGGTGCGGCCCGGCGACGATCTGTTCATCGTCTTCCGCCGCCTCGGGGCCGCGCCGTGATGTCGCTTCCCGCCCCGCGCCAGCCGCCGGTGAAGCTCGAGCGGGTGAGCCGCGTCTCGGTCGTCGATACCGTCACCGAGCGTCTCGCCTCGCTGATCAGCGAGGGCCATATCAAGCCCGGCGAGCGGCTGCCGTCGGAACAGGAGCTGATGGCCCAGCTCCAGGTCGGCCGCTCCAGCATCCGCGAGGCGATCCGCGGGCTGACGCTGATCGGCATGGTCGAGGCGCGCCAGAAGCGCGGCACCATCGTGCTGTCGCCCGCCTCCGGCGCGGCCTGGCCGGGCCTCGCCCGGCCGCTGGCACAGTGGGCGCTCGAGGATCTCTTCGCGGTGCGCGCCGCGCTCGAAGGGCTGGCGGCGGAACTGGCCGCCCGCACCGCGGCCCCGGCCGAGCTTGCCGCCATAGCGCGGCACGCCGCCAGCATCGAGGCCCGGATCGCGGAAGGCCGCTCCTATTTCAACGAGAACCGCGCTTTCCATCTCGCCATCGCCGAGGCCTCGCACAATGCGGTGCTGGTCAATAGCCTGTCGATCGTCATCGGCGGCCTGCGCGATGTCCGCGAGCGCCTGAACCAGGACGGCACGCCCCCGCGCGACATCGCCGAGCATCGCCAGATCGTCGCGGCGCTCGGCGAGCGGGCGCCGGCAAAGGCGCGCCGGCTGATGGAGGCGCACCTGCTGCGCGCCGTGCAGCATTTCCGGCGCCCCGCCGCCGCGGGCGTCAAGCAGGAGGGCGGCCGCCGCGGCCGAAGGACAGCATGAAGACGATCGACCTGCGCAGCGATACCGTGACGCGACCGACGCCGGCGATGCGCCGAGCCATGGCGGAAGCTGAAGTCGGCGACAATTTCTACGGCGACGATCCGACGGTGCGCCGGCTCGAGGAGCAGGCGGCTGCCCTGCTCGGCAAGCCGGCGGCGATGCTGGTGCTGAGCGGCACGATGGGCAACCTGCTCTGCCTGCTCGCCGGCACCGAGCGCGGCGACGCGGTGCTGCTCGCCGACAATAGCCACATCTATCTCAACGAGGGCGGCAGCATGGCCTCCATCGCCGGGCTGCTGCCGATCCTGGTGAACGGCCCGCTCGTCGCGCCCGAGCAGGTGCTGGCGGCGATTCGCCCGCCCAGCATCCTCGGCCCGCGATTGTCGCTGGTCTGCCTGGAAAATACCCACAATGTCGCCGGCGGCAGCTGCCTGACCGTGGCCCAGTCGCGGGCGATCGGCGAGGCCGCCCACGGCAAGGGCCTGCGCGTCCATCTCGACGGCGCCCGGCTGTTCAATGCCGCGGTCGCGCTCGGCGTCGGCGTGCACGACCTGGTCGCCGGGGTCGATTCGGTGACCTTCTGCCTGAGCAAGGGGTTGGGCTGCCCGGTCGGCTCGATCGTCGCCGGCGAGCGCGACTTCATCGAGCGGGCGCGCCGCTGGCGGCAGGCGATCGGCGGCGGCATGCGCCAGGCCGGGGTCTTCGCCGCGGCGGGCCTCGTGGCCTTCGACAGCATGATCGACCGCCTGGCGGACGACCATCGCAACGCCCGGCGCCTCGGCGATTTCGTGCGCGACGCCGGCCTCAGGCTGGTCGGCGAGGTCGCGACCAACATGGTCTTTGCCGAGGTCCCGACGACGCTGATGGAGGCCGACGCCTTCGTGGCCGCGCTCGGCCTGCGTGGCCTGCGGGTCAACCCGCCGAAGGGCAGCCGCATCCGCTTCGTGACCCATGCCGACGTCTCCGCCGCCGACATCGAGGAGGCTGGGCAGCGCCTCCTCGCCGCCGCGCGGAGCAACGTCGGGCAACGACAGTCGGCGCAGTGAAAGCCGGTCCTGCGCGAGGATTCATGATCGGCGCAACGATGCATGGACATAGGGAGGTATGCGATGGTTGGCGGGAAGCATGACTCATTGCGGATAGACCGGCGGACGGCGCTCAAGCTGGCCGCGGGCGCCGGGCTCGCGGCGACGTCGGCATTGCAGATGCCGCGGGCGGCGCGGGCCGATAATACGACGCTCAGCATCTGGACGGGCTATCCGGAGCTGGTGCCGTACTACCAGGCCGTGGCCGATGCCTATGCCAAGACCAAGCCCGGGGTGACCTGCACCATCCTCAGCACCTCGTTGCGCGAGCATGAGCAGAAGCTCTCGGCGGCGGTGCCGACCAACACCGGCCCCGACATCTACGACGTCGGCTTCAATATCGCCATCAACTTCATCGAGGCCGGCCTGATCCAGCCGAACTCGGCCGCCATCGACCAGTACCTGCAGGGCGGCGCCTGGAGCAAGGTCATCGTCGACAATTTCGTTCGCGACGGAAAATCCTACGGCTTGCCGCTGCTGACCAGCACGGCGGCGCTCTACTACAACAAGGCGATGTTCAAGGAGGCCGGCCTCGCCGGCCCGCCGCAGACCTTCGGCGAGATGATGGACGACGCCAGGAAGCTGGTGAAGTTCGATGCCTCGGGCAAGATGATCCGCAGCGGCATGAGCCTGCGCCTGTCCGGCCAGGGCAGCGGCATCGCCGAGAAGTACCGCTTCATCCTCGAGCCGGCCGGGGGCTCGCTGATCCAGCAGACGGCGAGCGGCAAGTATCACCAGAACTACGACAACGAGGCCGGCCGCGCCGCCTTGCAGTACTACGTCGACGCCGTGCAGAAGTACAAGGTCGACGACCCCAAGGTGCAGCATGACGCCGACGCCTTCGTCGCCGGCACGACGGCGATGCTGTTCCGCGAGGCCTGGGTGATCGGCGAGATCCAGGCGAAGAACCCCACGCTCGACTACGGCACCGTGCCGATCCCGAGCTGGACGGCCGGCAGCCAGAAGAAGATGCTGCTGCAGCCCTGGGGCATCTACGTCAACGGCAAGAGCGGCCAGCAGGACGCGGCGTGGGATTTCCTGAAGTTCCTCACCAACCAGGCGAACCAGCTCCTGCTCACCACGATGACCGGCTGGGTGTCGGCACGGCAGGACGTCGACTGGAAGCCGCTGCTCGACAAGATCCCGCAGTTCGAGGTGTTCGTCGCGACCCCGAAGGACGTTCAGTTCTACGTCGAGCCGGTGCTGGCGCCCTGGGACGAGATCGAGACGCGGCTCGCCGACCAGTTGCCGGCGGCCTATGTCGACCCGGCGCTGAAGGACGACCCGGCCAAGGTGGCGGCACTGGTCCACAAATGGGCCGAGCAGACTGACGGCCTGCTGAAGGAGGCCGGCCTCTACGGCACGGAGTGATGCGGTGGGTCCAGCCTCGTCCTTCGACAAGCTCAGGATGAGGATCTGGGGGTATTGAGAGAGGACCTCATGTTGAGCCCGTCGAAACATAAGGTCCGAGAGCCCGCAGCATGAACACTGAAGGGATCGTCGCGCGACCCTACCAGCGGTGGCGTCGGCTGTTCGCCCTGAACTGGCGGACGACGCTGTTCTGCTACATCGCCCTGCTGCCGATCCTGGCGCTGTTCGCCTATGTGCGGGTGATCCCGATCGGCTTCAGCGTCGTGCTGAGCTTCTATAAATGGAAGCTGATCAGCCCGCTGAAGCCGTTCATCGGGCTCGACAACTACACCCAGCTGATGAGCGACGACAACTTCATCCTGGCGCTGAAGAACACCACCATCTATTCGCTGTCGACCGTGCTCATCAGCATCGTGCTGGCCTTGCCCTTGGCCGTGTTCCTGGCCGGCGGGCGGCGGCTGTCGGCATTCTACCAGACCGTCTATTTCCTGCCGGTGATCACGCCGATGGTGCCGATGGCGATCGCCTGGAAGTGGATATACGACTACAACTACGGCATCCTCAACTATGGCCTGTCGCTGGTGGGCATCGCCTCCGTGCCCTGGCTGACCGATCCCGAGATTGCGCTCTGGGCGCTGGTCATCATGGGCGTCTGGAAGATCATCGGTTACAACCTGGTCCTGTTCATGGTCGGCCTCCGGAACATCCCCGCGAGCTATCTGGAGGCCGCCAGCCTCGACGGCGCCACCGCCTGGCAGCGCTTCCGCTACGTCACC
Organism: uncultured Alphaproteobacteria bacterium; assembly: GCA_963757155.1. Classification (GTDB taxonomy): domain Bacteria; phylum Pseudomonadota; class Alphaproteobacteria; order Dongiales; family Dongiaceae; genus DASXQK01. The sequence continues at coordinate 62,575 of CAVWQS010000018.1, read as the reverse complement.
CTGCCGCTGCTGAAGCCCATCCTGCTCTATGTCCTGGTGACCTCGACGATCAACGCCTACAACGTGTTCACCCAGGTCTATGTCATGACCCTGGGCTCGCAGGCCGCACCTGGGCAGGCCGTGCGCATGCTGGTGTTCGACATCTACCAGAACGGTTTCCAGTATTTCCGCATGGGCTACGCCTCGGCCGAGGCGGTGGCGCTCACCATGATCGTCATCGGCTTCACGCTGATCCAGTTCCGCCTGGTGCGCAACGCGCCGGCGCAGGAGTCCTGAGGCGGTGGGGGCCAATCCGCAGCGCACGGTCTGGGCCCGCCTGGGGGTGGCACTGGTCCATTGCATCCTGATGGCGGGCGCGCTGCTCATGGTGCTGCCGATGCTGTGGATGATCGCCACCTCCTTCAAGCCGGCGGCAGAAATAGCCATCTGGCCGCCGCAATGGCTGCCCCAGGTGCCGACGCTGGGACAACTATGTCGGCATCTTCAAGACGGCGCCCTTCGCCCGCTTCTTCCTCAACAGCTTCGGCACCTCGATGGTGTCGACGCTCTCGGTCATGCTCACCTCGCTGGTCGCCGGCGCCGTCTTCGCCAAATACAGCTTCCCCGGCCGCCGGCTGCTTTTCCAACTGATCATCGCGACCGCCATCGTGCCGTTCGAGAGCTACCTGATCCCGCTCTACCTCCAGCTCAACACCATCGGCTGGATCAACACCTATCAGGGCCTCGTGCTGCCCTATCTGTTCATGGCCTTCGGCATCTTCCTGATGCGCCAGCACGTCCAGTCGGCGATCCCGACCGAATATCTCGAGGCGGCGCGGGTCGACGGCGCATCGGAATGGTGGATCTTGCGCCGGGTGATCGCGCCGCTCTCGGGCAATGCCATGGCCGCGGTCGGGATCTTCGCTTTCATCCAGGCCTGGGGCGCCTTCATCTGGCCGCTGCTCGTCGCCAACGACCAGAAGCTGTTCAACATGGAGCTCGGCCTCACCGCCTTCCAGTTCCGCTTCAGCAGCGACTACGGCAAGCTGATGGCGGGCTCGGTGGTCAGCGTGCTGCCGATGCTGATCATCTTCCTGCTGCTGCGCCGGCGCATCATAGAGAACATGGCGCTGACCGGCCTCAAGGGCTGAGGCGTGCCAGCCGATCGTCAGGAGGGCAGATCGGTCGCGAGGTGGAAGACGCAGTCGCCGCGCTCGACCCGGCCCAGCGCGCGCCGGCAGATCACCATGCCGTCGGTCTTGAAGTGACACGGCACCGGTGCGCGGGCCGGATTGTCGATAAAATGCACGTGCCCGGCCAATTGGCCGGCGACGACATCGCTGCCGAGGTCGATCGCGGGCTCGAACAGCCCATGGTCGGGGGCATAGACGTAGTAGTGATGACCCTTGATCTCCATCAGCCGGGTCGCGTTCGTCGCGGGCGGCGCATCCTGTGTCGACAGCACGCCGAAATGCGCGAGGAAGCGCCGGATGCCGCCTTCGACGAGCGCCACGCCGGCGCGATCGACGGCGCCTGAGCCGCCGAACTCGCCGCCGAGGTTCGCCACCTTGCGGTTGTTGGCGGCGCTCGCCGCATAGGTGCCGGCGCCGCTGAACGACCAGATCATGCCGATCGGCGGCGCAAACGCGCGGAGCGCGGCCAGCGACCGGCGGTCGAGATCAGCGTCGCCGGAATGGCGCATCGAGGCGAAGGGCAGATATTGCAGCGAGGCGCCGCCGGAATGGAGATCGTGGAACCCGTCGCACATCGGCAGCAGGACGCTTTCAATGTAGTGGGCGATGCGCGACGTCACCGTTCCCTCGGGATTGCCGGGGAACTCGCGATTGAGATTGCCGCCGTCGATCGGCGACACCCGGGTGCCCGCCATCGCGGCCGGCAGGTTGGCCGCCGGCAGGATGATGACGCGGCCGGTGATCTGCTCGGGCTCGAGCGTGCGGATCAGCTTGGCGAGCGCGATCTGCCCCTCATACTCGTCGCCGTGATTGCCGGCCATCAGCAGGACCGTCGGCCCCGGCCCCCGCTTGACCACCGCGATCGGAATCATGATCTCGCCATAGGCCGAGCGCGTCACGGAGTGCGGCAGATAGAGCCAGTCGATCTGCTTGCCGTCGCGCTCGAAATCGATGTCGCTCCACAGGGTCGTCGGTTTGGATGTCATGGCAATTCCTTGGTGGTGACGGCGTCGAAATCGGACCTAGCCGATGACGCCCATGCGCTTCAGCCCGTGGTCGCGATATTCCGTGCCGATGCCGTCGGCCATGTAGTTGCCGCCGTCGACGAACAGAGCGGCGCCGGTGATGTAGTTGGCGGCCGGGCTGGCCAGGAAGATCGCCGCGCCGAGCATGTCGTCGGGCTCGGAGACGCGGCCGAGCGGGATGGTGCGGGCGAACAGTCTCTCCTCCTCGGGATCGGCGTCGCGATGGGCGTTCATCGCTGTGCGCACGACGCCGGGAATGATGGCGTTGACCTGGATGTCGTAGAGGCCCCACTCCACCGCCAAGGTCCGGGTCAGCGCGGCGATCCCTTCCTTGCTGGCGTTGTAGGCGGCGCTGAAGGGCATGCCCATGAGACCGCAGCGCGAGCCGATATTGATGATCTTGCCGGACCGCCGCGCGATCATCCCGCGGCCGACCGCCTGGCTCAGCAGGAACGAGCCGGTCAGGTTGGTGGCCAGGGTGTTGTTCCAGACCTCGAGCGCCATCTCCTCGGCGCGCACCATTTCGCCGAGGCCGGCATTGTTGATAAGAATGTCGACCGCGCCGAGGCGGGCGGCCGCCGCGTCGGCGATGCCGGCGACGGCGACGGGATCGCGCAGGTCGGCGCGATGGAAGGCGACGCCGGCGGGCAGGCCCTTGGGATCGACGATGTCGACGGCCAGCACGCGCGCGCCCAGTGCGGCGAATCCGGCCACCAGCACCGTGCCGATCCCGCCGGCCGCACCGGTGATGATGGCGGCCTTATCGCGAACGACGAAGAGGTTCTGAGGATCGATCGGCACGGCTTTGCTAGCCTCCTCGGCGAAGCCGCACAGGCATCACGGCGGCAGCGGCGAGCCTGCCGGAAACGCCGCCGATTGTCCATCGAGGCGGCTCACCGGGTCACGGCAGGTGGATGATCTCGACCCAGTTCGGGTTGGTGCCCGAGGGATAGTCGGCGAGCTTTGCCAGCCGGCCGGTGCCGCCGTCGATCGCATAGACGCTCATCCGGTTCGAGGTCTGCCCGACGGCGAGAAGGAAGCGGCCGCTGGGATCGATGCGGAAGCCGCGCGGCGGCGGCTCCGTCGGCACGCTGCCGATCGGCGTCAGCCGGCCCGAGGCGGCATCGACCGCGAATCCCATGATCGTGTTCGAGGCCCGCTCGCTGCCATAGAGAAAGCGGCCGTCCGGCGTGATGTGGAGATCGGCGGCCGACGGCTTGTCGGCAAAACCGGCCGGCAGCAGGGCCACCGTCTGGCGCTCGGTCAGCGCGCCGGTCGCCGCATCGACCTGATAGAAGTTCACCGTCCCGTCGAGCTCGTTGATCAGATAGAGGAACCGCCCGTCCGGCGAGAAGGCGAGATGGCGCGGCCCGGCCTTCGGCTTGCTTCGCACGGTCGGCGGATCGGTCGGCGTGATCCTGCCGGTCGCGGCGTCGAAGTGGAACTGCATGATCACGTCGCCGCCCAGGCTGGTGGCGTAGACATAGCGGTTCGCCTGATCGGTCACGATGCAGTGGGCATTGGGCGGCGTGGCGAGGACCTGGATGGCGGGCGCCTCGACGGCGCCTTGGCCGCCGATCCGATTGATCGCCAGTTTCGAGCCGTGATAGGAGGCGCTGAGCAGATAGCGCCCGGTCCGGTCGGTGATGATATAGGCCATGGCATCGGGTAACGCGCAGCTTGCGAGATGGCTGAGCCGCCCGCTGCGCGGATCGATCGCGAAGCTCACCGCCGGGAACGGCTCGCTGCGCACCGCGGCATAGAGGAAGCGCCGGTCCGGGCTGACCGCCAGCGGCATGCTGGTCGGCGACGGCCCCTCGCCACCCGGCACCGGCACCGCCTCGATCGGCTCGACGCGGCCGCTCGCGGGATCGAGCGAGAGGACGAGCACCTCCCGGCTGCCCGCGCTCGAGACATAGACGATGGTGCGGCCGTCCGGCATGGCGATGGTCCTAGCTGATGATCGATCGGCGCCGAGTGTCGATGGCTTCGGCGCCGGGGTCAATCGCCGGCCATCGGCAGGGGCCGAACGGCAGGCGAGACTGGCGGTCTCGGCTACAACATTAACAAGGTCTTCGCCGCCTAGCTCGGCTACCGGTATCTGGCCTACGCTGATGCGATGGTTCGCAGGGGGAAGGAGGAAACGGTAGCGATCAACGAGACATGTACATCGCGCAGACTTTCGCTGTTGCGGCCCTCTCCTCTCGTCATTCCCGCGAAAGCGCTAGGGCATGACCATAAGCGAGCCGGCTTTCCTTTTTGTCCCCTCCCCCCTTGCGGGGGAGGGTTAGGGTGGGGGGTTAGATCCGGTCCGCGGATCAGGAGTCGCGCTGCATCGACTGCAATATTGTCATGGCCACCGCACCCCGACTAGCAGGACACATCTCGAGTCGATCAATGGCCACGCGGTATCCCGAAGCTCGACCCGTATCGCGGGGACTTCTCGCGCTGGCCCGCAGGGGGGGAAGGGGATACAAACGATAGCCCCGGCCCTCGCACTTAAGCATGTGCCTAGCGCCCGCGGACGGGAATGACGGAACGAGAGAGGTTCGTGCTCCTAGTGCGCTCAGCTCGCAGGCAGCGCCGCCTCGCTGCGGCGGACGATGTCGGCCCAGGATTTCAGGGTGTCGTCGCGGTGGCGGCCGGCGGCTTTGACGGCGGCTTCGGGATCGCCCTTGGCCAAAGCGGCGAGGATGGCGCGGTGCTCGATCTGGGCGGCGGCCATGCGGGGGCGGTCGACTTCGAAGATGGATTGGGCGCGGGCGCGCCAGACGCGGTCCCAGAGCTCCTCGATCTCCTGCTTCAGCACCGCATTGGCGCCGGGGGCGTAGAGCAGGCGGTGGAACTCGCGATTGCCGGCGCTGAAGCGCGCGGCGGCGCCGGCGGCGAGATCGCGGTCCATGCGGTCGAGGATCTTGCGCAGCTCGGCGAGCGATGCCTTGTCATGGCCCTTGGCCGCCTCGCGCACCGCCATCACCTCGAGATGCATGCGCACGGCGACGATATCGGCGGCGCGGGCCCAGGAGAGATTGGCGACCGAGGCGCCGCGATGGCTGTGCATCTCGATGAGCCCGTCGCGCTGGAGCATGCGCAGCGCCTCGCGCACCGGCATCTCGCTCATCTCGAACTCGCGGGCGAGCTCCGTCAGCCGCAGCCGGTCGTCGGGTTTGTAGCCGCCGGCGAGGATGCGCCGGCGGAGCTGCTCATAGACCCATTCGCTCTTGGTGGCGAAAGGGCGCTCGGCGATGTTCATGCTCGCTTTCCTCCTGCCGCATAGCCGGCATAGTAGTCGCCTGCCTCGACCTTCAGATCCTCGCGGCCCTCGAAGCGGTCGGCATCGAAGCCGGCCAGCAGCGCCGGGCGTTCGCCGCTGTCGAGCCAGCGGGCGAGAAGCTCGCCGATCAGCGGGCCCAGCAGGAAACCGCGGCCGTTGCAGCCATTGGCCTGGACGAATCCCGCCAGGCGCTTCACCGGCCCGACCAGAGGCTTGCGGTCGGGGGTCATGTCATAGACGCCCGCCCATTGCCTGACCACCCTGAGATGGCCGAGGCGCGGCGCCTTGGCGAGGATGGTGCGCGAGGTGCGGCCCAGCGAGCGGGCGGTGGCGGCGAGATTGACGCCGGGCTCTTCGGCGGGCGCCAGGCAGCCCGCGACGAGCTCGCCGCGCAGGGTCTGGTTGAACCAGCCCTCCTGCGGCCGGTAGAAGGTGATGGCCGCCTGCATGAAGGGCTGGGCGGCTTCGGTCACCAGCGCCTCGCGGCGCAGCGGTGTGTTGGGAATCTTGATGCCGGCCTTGGCGGAAAATTCGCCCGACCAGCCGCCGGCGGCATTGACGATGGTGGTGCCGCGGATCTCGCCGGTGGTGGTGCGGATGCCGGCGACGGCGCTGCCGCTGGTCAGGACCTCCAGAGCCTCGCAGTCCTCCAGCAGACCGCACGCCGAGCCGGCGCGCCGCGGCGCGATAGGCATAGAGCACGGCGTCGTGATGGACGATGGCGTCGCGATGCATCAGAGCGCCGGCCGGCCGCTCGCCGCCGTCGAGCACCGGCAGGCGGCGCAGGGTCTCGGCGGCGCCGATGAGCTCGGGCTTGAGGCCGAGGCCGCGCAGCATGTCGCGCACCTCCGCCATGCGCGCCATCTCCATCTCCTCATAGAGGACCCAGCCATAGCCGGCGCGCCAGAAGAGGGTATTGGCGCCGAGCTCGTCGGCGAGGCTGGCATGCTTGGCCTGGGCGGCGATGGCGAAGCGGGCGAGCTCCTCCGTCAGCTGCATGGCGCGGATGCGCCCGACATTGCGCCCCGAGCCGCCGGCGCCGGTGAAGCGCTTCTCCAGAATGACGATCTCGCGCTTGCCGAGGCGGGCGAGCTCGACGGCCAGGGACAGACCGGTGATTCCGCCGCCCACGATGATGACATCGGCGCGGGCGGTCATGATGCGGAGTCCGCCGCGGCCAGAGCCGCCGAGAGTCGTGGGCTGCAGCAGCGGCCGCACCGTCGGCAGAGCAACGGGGCGGCCGGCCGCGGCGAGGCAGGCCAGCATCTCGGCATGGCAGAGCTTGCCCTGGCAGGGCCCGGTGCCCGCCCCGGTGCGGCGCTTCAAGCAGCTCGATATCGGCGAAGCCATCGGCGATGGCGGCCTCGGCATCGCGCCGGCGCACATCCTCGCAAGGGCAGAGGAAGGCATCGGGCGAGGGGCGTGTCGCCGGATGCGCCGATGGGGCGGGCTTCCAGGCCGCCTCGCCGACGACGGTCAAGGGAATCAGCGCCTCGCCCTTGGTCAGCACCACGGGCGGTGCGCCGGCCAGGATCGCGCGCTGGCCGGCCTGCATCTGCAGCTGATAGCTCGGCTGGCTGAAGCCGAGGACGAGAAGATCGCAAGGCTGCAGCCCGGCGCTGTCGAGACGCACGCCGGTGACGCGACCCTGGCCTTCGGCGGCGAGGAGCGTGGTGCCGGGGAAGTGCTGCACATCCGTCGCGGGAAGATCGCCGGGGCCGGCGATCCAGGCGAGGGGCTGTCCGGTCGCGAGAGCATCGGCGGCAGATTCGGTGTCGGCGAAGACGCCGATGCGCCAGGATTTCGGGATTGCTCCGGCTGCGGTCAGGCGCTCGAAGGCGCGCAGGCCGATGATGCCGGGGAGATCATTGCCGGCGAAGCCCGGCAGGCGGTCATAGGCGCCGGTGGCGACGACGAGTTCCTCGAAGGCGAGGGTGATCGGACCCTCGGGGCCGATGAGAAGCGCCTCGCGCGCCTGCTCGTAGAGGCCGACGCAGGTCGTGCCGAGGAGATGCGGCAGAGCGGCACTCTGCGCCTGCAGCTTGGCCAGCTCCGCAGCCTGCGTCCGCTGGAAGCACGCGCGGCCGCCGAGGGAGTCTTCCGATTCGACCAGCAGCACATCGCGGCCGGCTTCGTGATGCGACAGGGCCGCGGTCATGCCGGCGATGCCGCCGCCCACGACCAGCACCTGGCAGCGGCGATCGCGCCATTGGCCGGTGATGGGCGGCAGGCTTCGCGGCAAGGCGGGCGCGGCGGAGAGGCGGCGCAGGCGCTCGAGGTAGAACTGGCGTAGCGCGCGGGGCGCCAGGAGATGCTGCTCGTAGAACCAGGGCGGCAGGCGTTCGGCGATGCGGCCCATCAGGCGGCGCCAGCCGCCGCGGGGCGCGGCGGGTGTCTCGGAAGTTTGGCAGGCCAGCGCGATACGGCCGTCGGGCAAGGTGACGCGGCATTGCTGGCACCAGCCGGCATGACAGAAGGCGCCGCGCGGTCGGTGCAGGCGGAAGCTGCGGGAAAGCGCCAGGCGGCCGGCGCCGAGCGCTTGGGCGGCGGCGCTCATGGTCTCGGGCGGGTGGGCGGAATTGGTCATCGCTTGCGTTCGTATATTTGATATGATTTATAATATCGCATCCGATGGCGCCTGCCTAGCAGGCTTTGCCGATCCCTGGAGGAGACATCCCTTGTCGAAGTCGATCGAAGTCGCCCGCACCACCCATCGCGTCATCGCCGATTACATGGGCACCAAGCCCGGCGAGAAGGTCGTCATCGTGATCGACACGCGGACCAGCCCCTCCATCGCCGAGGGCCTGGCCGGCGCCGCCCATGCCATCGGCGCCGATCCGGTGATCGTGATGATGACGCCCCGGGCCAAGAGCGGCATGGAGCCGCCGGAGCCCATCACCGCGGCCATGATCAAGGCCGATGTGGTGATCGCCGCCGCCAGCCGCTCGATGTATCACATCGAGGCGAAGAACCTGGCGAAGCAGGCCGGCGCGCGCGGCGTCTTCAACGCGCCCTTCGAGGAGGATGGCTGGATCAACGGCGCCATGACCGCGGATTTTCTGGAGCTGCGCAAGCTCGCCGAGCGGCTGCGCGACCGGCTGGCGCGCGGCAAGATCGCCCATGTCACCTCGCCGGCGGGGACGGATGTGCGGATGGTGATCGAGGGGCGCAAGCCCGTGGGCTGGCTGACGGGCGTCTGCCGCAACCGCGGCGAGGTCTCGGCCTTCCCCGGCGGCGAGGTCTCGCTGCCGCCGCTGGAAGGCACCACCGAGGGGCGGATCGTGATCGAGCATATCATGACCGATATCGGCCGGCTGGCGCATCCCATGACCTGGGTCGTGGAGAAGGGCGAGGCCGTGCGCTTCGAGGGCGGCGCCGAGGCCCTCGCGCTGGAGGCCCATATCGAGGGCGTCAAGAATGCGCGCAACATCGCCGAGCTCGGCATCGGCATCAACCCGATGTCGCGCCTCATCGGCGGCATCACCGAGGTCAAGAAGAAGCTGGGCACGGCCCATATGGCGCTGGGCGATTCCGCCGCCGGCTATGGCGGTGCGGTGACCAGCGACGTCCATCTCGACGGGCTGATCATGGATGTCAGGATCGAGATCGATGGCGAAGTGATCGCCGAGAAGGGCAGGATCCTGGTGTGAGCAAATCGCAGGACATCGTCGCCCGGCTGCGCAAGCTCGAGGGCGGGGGGCTCCGGACCTTCGCCGAGGATCCGCCCCTGGTCTGGGAGAAGGCCGAGGGCTGTCATGTCTGGGATGCCGACGGGAAACGCTATCTCGATCTCTATGGCGGCTTCGCGGTGGCGGCCATCGGCTATGGCCATCCCAAGGTGGTGGCGGCGATCCAGGATCAGGCCGCCACCTTGATGCATTGCCCCTCGGCCCATCCCTCGCGGATCCGGGCCGAGTTCTATGAGGCGCTGGCCAGCATCGCACCATCGGGTGTCGAGCGCTTCCTGCCGGCGGTGACCGGCGCCATGGCCAATGAGATGGCGATCCTGCTGGCCCGGGCGCATCGGCCCAAGGGCGCCATCGTCAGCTTCGCCGGCAGCTATTTCGGCCGCTCCATCGGCACCGTGGGTTTCGCCGGCAAGACGAAATATCGCGACGCCCTCGGCATTCCCGCCGGCGGGCCCTTCGTGCCCTTTCCCTATCCGCTGCGCCAGGGGGCGGCGGCCACCGATCTGACGATGCAGGCGCTGGAGGATCTGGCCCGCAAGGAGGCCGAGCCCATCGCCGCGGTGATGCTGGAGCCGATCCAGGGCAATGGCGGGGTGGTGATCCCGCCGGCGGATTTCCTGCCGCGCCTCCGGCAATTCTGCGACCGCGAGGGGGCGCTGCTGATCCTGGACGAGATCCAGTCGGGCTGCGGGCGCACGGGCCGGCTCTGGGCCGTGGAGCACAGCGGCGTCACGCCGGATCTGATGACCGTGGGCAAGGGCATCGGCGGCGGGTTGGCCGTGGCCGCGGTCATGGGCCGCGCCGATGCCATGAACTGGAAACCCGATTCCTACACCTCCACCTTCCTCACCAATAATCTCAATCTCGCCGCCGCCATCGCCGCCATCGGCGTGCTGCGGGAGGAGCAGCTCGCCGGCCGCGCCGCGGCCATCGGGCCGGCGGGGCTGGCGCGGATGAAGAGCGCGCTCGCCGGCATCGAGGGCGTGCGCGAGGTGCGCGGCCTCGGGCTCTGGTATGCGGCGGAGCTCGCCGATGCTGGCTGGGCCGGGCGCGCCGTCAAGCTGGCGCGCGAGCGCGGCGTGATCGTCGGGCGCAGCGGCTATGAGGACAATGTGGTCAAGCTGTCGCCGGCCCTGGTGATTCCGGAGGCCGATCTTCATGCCGGCATCGACATCCTGGCCGGCGCCATACGGGATTCCAGGGGAGCCGCTGCGTGATCGAGGTCAAGAACTACATCGACGGAAAATGGGTCGCCGGCAGCGGGCCGACATTCGAGAGCTTCAACCCGGCGACGGGCGAGACGCTGTCCCGGGCACCGGTCAGCGGTGCGGCGGAGGTGGCGAGCGCGGTGGCGGCGGCGCGGCGCGCCTTCGACGAGGGTGGCTGGCGCTGGACCAAGGGCTCGGTGCGCGCCGCGGCCTTGCTGAAGCTGGCGGATATTCTGGAGCAACGCTCGCGGCCCATCAGCGAGCTGATCGCCCGCGAGATGGGCAAGCCCATAAGGGTGAACATGGCTCGCGAGGTCGAGGGCGCGGTAGACAAGCTGCGCTATTTCGCCGGGGCTGCGCGCTTCCTCGAAGGCCATGTGACGGGATCGACGGCGCCGGAGCTCTGGGACATGGTCCTGCCGGAGCCGGCCGGGGTGGCGGCGCTTATCATTCCCTGGAACGATCCGGTGGATCTGGCGGTGCGCAAGCTGGGCGCGGCGCTGGCCGCGGGCTGCACCACGGTGGTCAAATCCTCCGAGGTCACGCCGGCCTCCACCGCCGCGCTGATCGAGGCGGTGCATGACAGCGGCGCCTTTCCGGCCGGTGTGGTCAATCTCCTGAGCGGGCCGGGTCAACCCACGGGCGATGCGCTGGTGGATCATCCCGGCGTCGACAAGATCTCCTTCACCGGCAGCACGGCGACGGGGATGCGGATCATGGAGCGGGCGGCCAAGCGCCTGGCCAAGGTCTCGCTGGAATGCGGCGGCAAGTTTCCGGCCATCATCTGCAATGACGCCGATCTCGAGCGCTGCCTCGATGCCGTGACCTATGGCGCCTTCATGTATGGCGGCCAGTCCTGCACCGCCTGCACGCGGCTCGTGGTCGACAAGCGGCTGCATGACAAGGTGGTGGAGGGCGTGGTCGAGCGCTCGAAGCGCCTGCCCATGGGCGATCCGCTGGATCCCAAGATGCTGGTGGGGCCGATGGCGTCCCGCAAGCAATATGACAAGGCGGTCTCCTATATCCGCCTCGGCCTCGCCGAAGGGGCCAAGGCCGCGATTGGCGGCGTCCCGAAGGACGAGACCTCGCTCTTCCTGCCGCCGACGGTGCTGGTGGGTGCGCCGGTGGACGGGCGCGTGGCGCGGGAGGAAGTGTTCGGGCCGGTGCTGCTGATCCATCCCTTCGAAGATGAGAAGCAGGCCCTCGCCATCGCCAACAACACGCCCTACGGGCTGGGGGGCTCGGTCTGGTCGCAGGACATCAACCGGGCGCTGGGTCTGGCGCGGCGGCTGGATGTGGCCGATGTCTGGATCAACACCCATTACATCAGGCATGTCGAGACCTCCTTCGGCGGGCGGCATCATTCCGGCCTCGGACGCGAGCTCGGCATGGCCGGGGTCGAGGAATATCTCTCGTGGAAACGGCTCTGCATCGACACCCGGAGCGAGTTCCATCTGAAGAGCTGGTTCGAGGGAGCGCCCAAGTGAGCAAGGGCACGAACGGTTCGGGCGGCAAGGCGCATGACGTCATCGTGCTGGGCGCTGGCATCGTCGGCGCGGGCACGGCCTATTTCCTCGCGCAGAAGGGCTTCCGCGTCCTGCTGATCGAAGGCGAGGCGCCGGCCTGGGGCGCCTCGGGTCGCAATCCGGGATTCCAATGGCTGCATACCCGCAAGGCCGGGATCCAGATGGAGCTGGGTCTGGCGGGCCGGCGGCTCGCGGATACGCTGCGCGAGGAGCTTGACGATTTCGAGATGCGGCCCTCGGGCGGGATGATCTATTTCATCGACGAGCGCCAGGCGCCGCTGTTCCGGAGCTTCGTCGCCGAGCGCCGCGCCGCCGGCCTGCCCATGGAGCTGATCGACGCCAAGCAGGCGCGCGAGCATTGCCCGATCCTGTCGGAGAAAGTGCTGGGGGCGAGCTGGAATCCCCTGGATGCGCATCAGAACACGGCCAAGCTGGTCGATGCTCTGGTGGCCGCGGCCAAGCGCAAGGGCGCGGAGCTCCGGAGCGGCTGTCCCATCGAGAAGCTCGCCATCGCCGGTGGCCGCTGCGTCGGTGTCGTGACCACGGCTGGCGAGACCATCCCCGCCGGCAAGGTGGTGCTCGCCGCCGGGGCCTGGTCGCCGAAGCTCCTGGCACCGCTGGGCATGAACCTGCCGATCTCGGCCATGCGCCTCCAGGTGGTGGAGACGGAGCCGGCGCCCTTCCGCTTCGAGCCGCTGCTCTATGGGCCGACGGCGGTGAAGCAATACGCTTATATCCGCGATCTCCCGGACTACAGCGAGGAGGGCGCCTGGCATCCCATGGAGCGCCAGTTTCCCGGCATCGAATTCCTCGAGCTCGCCGCCCAGCGCCAGGACGGGCGTATCCGGCTGGGCTGCCCGATGGATTTTCCCGGCCTCGATGACCGGCCGACGGTGGCGGGCATCGCCCTGACCCTGGCGGTGCTCTCGGAGAATCTGCCGGCGATCCGCGACCTCGCCATCGAGCGGGTCTATGCCGGGCTGCTGCCGGAGACGCCGGATGCGCTGCCGGTGCTGGATCCCGCGCCCGGGATCGAGGGGCTGGTGATCAATGCCGGCCATGTCTTCGGCAATCTGGCGGGGCCGCTGTCGGGCAAGATGATCGCCCAGTCCTTGGCCGGAGAGCCCACCGATTTCGATCTCGCCCAATTCCGTCTGGATCGTCCGGCGCTTCGCGTGAACCGCGACGCGCATGGCCGCTGGTAGTTCAGCCACGCATAGAGGAGAGAGGCCCATGACCCGCAGGATCGAGTTCATCAATCCCTTCGGCACGCCGGCCTATGACGCCATCATCACCGAGACCCTCATGGCCTATGCCGGGGAGGGGACGGAGGTGGTCGTCAGCAGCCTGGAGGGCTGCCCGCCCAATATCGACTACTACTACAACAAGCATCTCATGGAGACGGTGGTCTTCGAGAAGGTGATGCGCTCGGAGGCGGCCGGCTTCGATGCGGTGGTGGTGGGCTGCTGCTACGACCCCGGCGTGCGCGTGGCGCGCGAGCTGGTGGATATTCCGGTCATCGGCCCGCTGGAAGCCTCCATGCAGATGGCCGGCTATTTCGGCCATAGCTATACGATCATGACCGACCATCACAAGGCGGTGCCCTATCTCGAGGATATGGTCCGGCTCTATGGCCTGGGCGGCAATTGCCGCGGCGTGCGCTGCATCAACTGGTGGGTCAAGGACATGGTGAAGAACCCCGACCAGGTGGCGCTGGACACCATCGAGGTGGCGAAGCAAGTGCTGGCGGAGACGAGGGCCGAGGTGATCGTCATGGGCTGCACCATCGTGGCGGCCTGCTATCAGCGCTACCTGATGAAGCAGAAGGGCAAGCCCGAGGTGGCGATCGTCAATCCCAATCTGCTGGCGCTGAAGATGGCCGAGGGGCTGGCCGATCTGAAGCAGGGCGGGATCTATCATCTGGCCCGCGGCGGCTTCTACGAGCAGCCAAAAGGCGCCTATCGCCAGGAGTTCGAGCAGCAGCGCCGGCATATGGTGCAGGCGCTGGGGCTGGGGAAGGCGGCGGCGGAGTAGGGCGGCGCCGGCGACAGGCAGCCCCTTTCAACCGCGCCCTCCCCGCGACTCGGGGGAATAAAATTCTGCCTAAAGAGGCCTTGGGGAGACTCGGCCGGAACCTCTAGAATTTATCCGTAGGGGGATGGTTGAGATAGGGTGACTGGAAGGGGGATCTTTATGCGACGGGGGAGATCGAGGCGACGGGACGAGGTGGATGTCGTCACCTGGTTGAGAAGCAAGGGGGAGATCGAGCGGGCCGAGTGGTTACGGCGGACAGGCCTCTGCTCCCTGACCCTCATGGAGCTGTGCGAGATCGCGTTCGCCTGAGACAGACGGAGCTGATGGCGGCCGTCTAAACCGAGCCCCGAGATAGGTCAGGCGATGATGTCGGGGAGGAGCTTGCTTTCCAGCAAGGTGATCTGGTCCTTGAGCATGAGCTTGCGCTTCTTCAGGCGCTGAAGCTGGACCTGGCTCATGGGCGCCGTTTCCGCCAGGCGGGCGATGACGTCGTCGAGGTCGCGGTGTTCCAGGCGGAGCTCCTCGAGCTTGCGGCGGAGCAGTTCGATATCGGCATCTATCATGATGGCGGGATAGTACCGGAACGCGTCGGGGCCGTCACGGCTGCGGCTTGCCGTCACCCCCGGCGGCGGCTACAGCTAGGCCTCAGCTCCTAGCCGAAGCAAAGGACCCTCCCTTGAGCCAGAGATTCGACCTGATCCTGCGCGGCGCCATCGCCGCCACGCCCAATGGCATCGCGCCGGCCGATATCGGCGTCAGCGGGGGGCGCATCACCGCCATCGGCCAGGTGGAAGGCTCGGCCGCGGCGGAGTTCGACGCCAGGGGCCTGCATGCCCTGCCGGGGGTGATCGATACCCAGGTGCATTTCCGCGAGCCGGGGCTGACCCATAAGGAGGATTACGGCACCGGGACGGCGGGGGCGGCACTGGGCGGGGTGACGGCGGTCTTCGAGATGCCGAACACCAACCCCAATACGCTGAACGCGGCCGATCTGGCGGACAAGCTGGCGCGGGCCAAAGGCCGGGCCTGGTGCGACATGGCCTTCTTCATCGGGGCGGCGGACGAGAATGCCGAGCATTTGGGCGAGCTGGAGCTCCTCCCGGGCTGCTGCGGGGTCAAGATCTTCATGGGAAGCTCCACCGGCAGCCTGCTGGTGGCCGATGACGAGGGGCTGGAGGCGGTGCTGCGCCATGGCAGGCGGCGGGTCGCGGTCCATGCCGAGGACGAGGCCCGGCTGCGCGAGCGCATGCATCTGGCCAAGGAGAGCGGCGATGTCGCCACCCACCCCGTCTGGCGCGACGAGGAGACGGCGCTGCGCGCGACCCAGCGTCTGCTGACTCTGGCGCGCAAGGTGGGACGTCGGGTCCATGTGCTGCATGTCTCGACGGCGGAGGAGATGGAGCTCCTGGGCACGGCCAAGGACATCGCCACGGTGGAGGCGACGCCGGAGCATCTGACCCTGGTGGCGCCGGATTGCTATCGCGAGCTCGGCACCTTGGCCCAGATGAACCCGCCGATCCGCGACGACCGCCACCGCCAGGCGCTGTGGCGGGCCGTGCGGGCCGGGATCGTCGATTGCATCGGCTCCGACCACGCCCCCCATACCCTGGAGGAGAAGGCGCGGCCCTATCCCACCAGCCCCTCGGGCATGCCGGGGGTGCAGACCCTGCTGCCGCTGCTGCTGGATCATATGGCGGCGGGAAGGCTCACCCTGGAGCGGCTGGTGGACTTGACCAGCGCCGGTCCCGCCCGCATCTACAATATCTCGGGCAAGGGCCGCCTCGCCGTGGGCTATGACGCCGATGTGACGCTGGTGGACCTCAAGGCGCGGCGGACCATCACCCGGGAATGGATGGCCACGCGGAGCGGCTGGACGCCCTTCGAGGGCCGCGAGGTCCAGGGCTGGCCCAAGGCGACGATCATCCGCGGCCAGATCGTGATGCGCGAGGACCAGCTGCTGGGCAAGCCCATCGGGGCGCCCATCCGCTTCGGCGAGACGCTGGCACCGGCTTAGGCTTGGAAGGAGACATCGCATGACAGGCTGCATCGTCGGCTGGGCCCATACGCCCTTCGGCAAGCATGAGGGCCAGGATGTCGAGGCGCTGATGCTGCAGCGTGATCGACGCCGCGCTCGCCGATGCCGGGGTCGAGGCCAAAGACATCGACCGCATCTTCGTCGGGCATTTCAACGCCGGATTCTCCAAGCAGGATTTCCCCGCCTCGCTGGCACTTCAGGCAGCACCGGGGCTACGCTTCAAGCCGGCGACGCGGGTGGAGAATGCCTGCGCCACGGGGAGTGCGGCGATCCATGCCGGGCTCACCAGCCTCGCCGCGCGGCAGTCGCGCCTCGTGCTGGTGGTGGGCGTGGAGAAGATGACCGATACGCCGCCCGCCGAGATCGGCGCCAATCTGCTGAAGGCCAGCTACCTCAAGGAGGAGGCCGGTATCGAGGGTGGCTTCGCCGGCATCTTCGCCCGCATCGCCCAGCAATATTTCCAGCGCTATGGCGACAAGTCCGATGCGCTGGCGCGGATCGCGGCCAAGAACCATCGCAACGGCGTGGGCAATCCCTATGCCCAGCTGCGCAAGGACCTTGGCTTCGAGTTCTGCCGCACCGTCTCCGACAAGAACCCGCTGGTGGCGCCGCCGCTCCGGCGCACCGATTGCAGCCTGGTCTCCGATGGGGCCGCGGCGGTGGTGCTGGCGGACAGCGATACGGCGCTGGGCATGAAGAAGGCGATCGCCTTTCGCGCCGCGGAGCAGGTGAACGATCTTCTGCCGATGCGCGGGCGCGACGTCATCGCCTTCGAAGGGCCGCGGCGCGCCTGGGCCCAGGCTTTGGCGAGCGCCCGGCTCGGCCTCGACGATCTGAGCCTCGTGGAGACCCATGACTGCTTCACCATCGCCGAGCTGATCGAGTACGAAGCCATGGGGCTGACGGCGCCGGGCGAGGGCGCACGTGCCATCGACGAGGGTTGGGTGGAGAAGGACGGGCGGCTGCCCATCAATCCGTCGGGCGGGCTGAAGGCCAAGGGCCATCCCATCGGCGCCACCGGCGTCTCCATGCATGCGCTGGCTGCCATGCAGCTTACCGGCACCGCCGGCGAGATGCAGATCAAGGGCGCCAAGCTCGCCGGCGTCTTCAACATGGGCGGGGCAGCGGTGGCGAATTACGTCAGCATCCTCGAGCCGCTGAAATCCTGAGGGGTCTTCGATGTTCAAGGCGCTGCTGCTGGAGGAGAAGGACGGCAAGGTCACCTCGCGGGTGGCCGAGCTGGCGGAGGATGCCCTGCCACCGGGCGATGTGACGGTGGCCGTGGAGCATTCGACCCTCAACTACAAGGACGGGCTGATCCTGCAGGGGCTGGGCCGGCTGGTGCGGCAATATCCCCATGTGCCCGGCATCGACTTCGCCGGGCGCGTGCTCAGCTCGGACAACCCGGCTTGGCGCGAGGGTGATGCCGTGGTGCTCACGGGCTGGCGGGTGGGCGAGGCCCATTGGGGCGGCTATGCCGAGAAGGCGCGGGTCAAGGGCGATTGGCTGGTGAAGCTCCCCGCGGGGCTCACCACGCGCCAGGCCATGGCTATCGGCACGGCGGGATTCACCGCCATGCTGGCGGTGATGGCGCTGGAGGATCATGGGCTGACGCCCGACAAGGGCGAGGTGCTGGTGACCGGGGCGGCGGGCGGGGTGGGAAGCGTGGCGACGGCCATCCTCGCCAAATCAGGCTATCAGGTCGCGGCCTCCACGGGGCGGCCGGAGACCCATGACTATCTCCGCAAGCTGGGTGCCGCTTCGATCATCGAGCGTGCCAGCATCGAGAAGCCCTCGGGCAAGCCGCTGGAGGCCGAGCGCTGGGCCGGCTGCATCGATGCGGTGGGCGGCGGCACGCTGTCCCAGGTTCTGACCCAGCTCAAATATCACGCCTCGGTCGCCGCTTGCGGTCTTGCGGGCGGGGCCAAGCTGGAGGCGACGGTGATCCCCTTCCTGCTGCGCGGGGTCAATCTGCTGGGCATCGATTCCGTGATGTGCCCGAAGCCGCGGCGCGAGCAGGCCTGGGCCAGGCTCGCCCGCGACCTGCCGCTCGATCTGCTGGAGAGCATGATCGCGACGGCGAGGCTCGAGGATCTGCCGCGGTTGGCGGGCGAGATCCTGGCCGGCAAGGTGCGCGGTCGGGTCGTGGTGAATTTGTAGGGCTTAGCCTGCCGGCTTCACCGCGGTGCTGAAGCTGTCGCCGTCGACGGTCGTCACGCGCAGGATCATCCCCGCCGGGGCCAACACCGCATGGCCGATCGGAAGCTCGATCATCGCCTTGGCGCCCATGCCGACGTCGAGGCCGTAGGGGCCGGTGGTGAATTTATTGTAGGCGTAAATGTTGCGCAGGGCCGCGGCCGGGAGATGGCTGAGGGCCTGCATGTCCCAATGCGCCAGGACGCTGCCGTCGGCCGCCAGCAGCGAGGCCTCGAGGATATGGGCGGGGTTGTCGCCGCTGCCGGCATCGAGATAGGCATGAAAGCGGAGGGCCTGAGGCGTCAGCACGGCATCGGATAGCGTGACATGAAATACGGTCGGGCTGACCGGCCCGCCGTGATAGGCGGTGACGATCGAGCCGCGATAGTAGTCGTAGGTGCCGAGGATGAAGGCGAGGACCGCCGCCAGCAGCGCCAGAGCGAGAAAGCGGAACCCTCGGTTGGTCAGCGGCAAGGGCAGGCTGCCGCCCATCCAGCGAAACCAGGGGCGCGTCGCCAGCCAGTTGTCGCGGCGCAGCAGCAGATTGTCGATGGAGTAGGCGCCGCTGCCCGCCAGCAGCAGGGTCGCGCCCATGGCGATCGTGGACGACGCCATCGTCCATTCGTCGACGCAGGTGCCCCCCTGCCAGCCGAAGAGGATCATCAGCAGGACGGAAAAGCCCAGGCTGGCCAGCGCGGCCAGGCGCGTCAGGAATCCCGCCATCAGCATCACGCCGGAGATGAGCTCGGCGGCGCTGAAGACGATCAGCCCGGCATAGAGCAGGTCGAAATGCAGCAGCAGGAAGGAGATGACCTGGTCGAATCCGAACAGCGCGCCGGGCATGGCCGTCTGGAACTTGTTGGCCATCCAGCTATGGGCATCGGGATTGAGCTTGTCCGGCGCATAGATGAAGCGCCGCGACCCGCCGCCCCAATAGATGAAGCCCAAGGTGATGCGCACGGCCAGCATCGCGATGGCGGCGGTGCGCCAGTTGCGCTCGTCGATCGCCGCCGCGGCGGGATGCACCGGCGTTTTCTCCATCGCGACTGCCGTCATGGTCGTCTCCTCCAGAGAGATGCCGTTATAGCAAATTCGGAAGCTTCGCGGACGGGCCCTGAGGTTCAAAGAGGAACCACAGAGGCACAGAGACACAGAGGGACCGGGCTGAACGATGCTCCTTAGGCCCCGTCCTATTGGCCTCGCCCTTGGGCGAGGCCAAGACGATACGTCGAGGGGGATGCACAGGCGGGGCAGCGCCCCGCTATCTCTGTGCCTCTGTGTCTCTGTGGTTTTCCGTTGGGGGAAGCGAGGTCAGGACCGCGCGACCGCCACGCCGGAATTGTCCACCCGGGTCACGACGAGGTTGAGGATGCCGGGGTGGGAGTGGCGGGCGGTGTTGGCGATGATCTGGTCGCCCTCGCGCAGCAGCTCCTGCGCGGAATTGAAATAGCCGCTGCCGAGGAGATCGTCGGCGGCGGTGCGGTAGTGCCAGAGGGTGAAGCCATTGGCATAGGCCAGGACGCTGAGCTCGCGCGCGGCAAAGGACATGACGTTTCTCCCTGATGTGGATGGGAGAAGTATACGTAATTAGCGTAAAATAGTCAAGTCCTCAGCCCGGCTCGCCCGATCCGGTGATGCGGTGAATGCGCTTCACCTTGGCGGCGAGCAGGCGGATCTCCTTGGCCGGGTTGAACTGGGCGAGGACGAGCTGATCGTCGTTGCGCCGGACGAACTGCTTGATCAGGCATTGCCCGTCGGCGAGCTCGACGGCCACGAAGCAGCCGCGGGTGATGGGGCGGTTGGGGTTCACATAGAGCATCTCGCCGGCGTAGTAGCGCGGCTCCATGGATTCGCCGTCGACATAGAGGGCGAAGGCGTTGGAGACGCCGCCGAGGCTGGGCGGGCGGACGACATATTCCTTGGCCTCGCCCTCGTTGAAGTAGAAGCCCTCGGCACCGCCTTTGACCGCGCCCATGACGGGCAGATCGCGCAGCGGCACGGCGGGAATGTCGATCGGCCGGGGCAGGAACCCGGCTCGCTCGACGGCGGTTTTCCCAGGGGCAACGCCCGGGTCGGCGCCGATGCCGGCCAGCGCCAGCATATCGGCAGCCGGCACGCCGCGCGGGGCGAAGATATCGGCCAGCTGCCGGGCGAGATCCAGCGGCAGATAGGGGCGGCGATAGCGGTCCTCGTAATGCTGGTAGCGGGTGAGGGTCCAGCCCAGGGCTTCGGAGACCGCGCGCATGGAGAGCCCGGCGCGCTCGCGGAGGAGCTTGAGGCGGCGGGCAGCTTGGGAGGTTTCTGACATAATCCCATTATACGCAAAAAACAGGAGATATCCACAGGTTTTGCGGTTGACGAATCCCCGTTTACGCATTAGCGTAAATGTATGACCGCAAAATGCATCAACAGAACCCCGCCGGTCTGCCCCCGCCACCCCGTTCCTGCCTCTGCTGCCGCAAGGATTTCGCCAGTGCCGGATCCCATGAGCGGGTCTGTCCGGGCTGCAAGGAATCCGAGGAATGGGTGGTGGGTGCGGCCGAATTTCAACTGGCGCCGGCCGAGGCGCGGATATCGGGAGAATAGGAATGGCCAAGGTGATCGATCTGCCGCCCTCGGAGACCCTGCGCCCCGACCAGGCCGTGGGCGAGCTCGCGAAGCTGGAATGGCAGGAGGTGATCGGAATCGGCATTACGGGGGAAGGCGAGTTCGAGGTGATCAACAGCGAGATGACGGCCGAGCGGGCGCTCTGGCTGATCGAATGGGCGAAGCGCTGGGCCATGGGTCTCGAGGTGGAGGAGTAGGGGCATGACGATCGCAGGGCGCAAGCGCGGCCGGCCGCGGTTCGACCGGCCGAGCATCGATCAGGGGACGCCGGAGCAGCAGGCGCGGCGGCAGGCGATCGCCGGCGGCGGCGATCCTGCGCTCAGCGAGCATCCGCTGGGGATCATGCTGGCGCGGGATCTGATTTCGCGGGAGCAATATGAGGCGGGCTGCCAATACGGCACGCTCTATTTCCAGACCGTCGCCCCCACCACGGTCAGCGTCGAATCCCACTATCGCCGGCTGATGGCCGAGGGCGGGGGCGGGGAGGAGATCGGCGAAGAAGATCTGCAACGGCTGCAGGCGCTGTTCCGCCTGGGCAAGAACCGGTTGCTGGCGGCGGGACGGCGGGTCTCGATCGCGACGGAGAACATCGCCGTCTTCGGGCGGCCGGCGCGGTTTCTCAGCCGGTCGGCGAAGATGACGCTGAAGCGCGGCGCGGATTTCGCCGAGCTGCAGGCGGTGCTGGATGGGCTCTCGGTGCTGGTCGCGTGTTACGGGCGCGGGGCGGCGCGGCGCGGGCGGCTGGAGATGCATAAGGCGCCGAGCATGCAGGGCAGGAGGCGGGGGCGGCCAGTTGGGTCAGGCGCGCGGCAGCCTTGAGCGATTCCCTGGCTGAGGCATGTAGGTAACGTCAGCCGCGATTCCTTTGTATTGAGGAGAATACGGCCACCCCCACCCCGGCCCCTATGGAGTGGACACATCTTTCGCCGCGCCTCGGGCCAAAAAGCGCGAGAAGTCCCCGCAGATACGGGACTTCCTCGCCCTTCATAGCTATCGGCCGCACTACTCGACCCCTGTTGGCCAAGCCATTGATCGGACTTTGCTTTTTGAGATGTGTCCGTGCCATAGCCCCGGCCCTCCCCCCTCAAAGCGCGGGCCTGACGGCC
Source organism: uncultured Alphaproteobacteria bacterium (assembly GCA_963757155.1). Lineage (GTDB taxonomy): Bacteria > Pseudomonadota > Alphaproteobacteria > Dongiales > Dongiaceae > DASXQK01. Next base: position 40,703 of record CAVWQS010000018.1, on the reverse strand, counting down.
CGCAGGGGGAGGGGGAAGAAAGAAGCGGCACCGATCGATATGTACATGCCCTAACGCTTTCGCGGGAATGACGAAAGAAATAGAGGGCGGTGTCGGTCTACTTCGCCTCCGCCCCGATGGCCGCCAGGGCGGCGCGGGCGCATTCCATGTCTTGGGTGTAGTGGCCGCCGCTGAGGCCGATGGCGCCGACGATCTCGCCCTCGAGGTGGATGGGGAAGCCGCCGCCGAAGACGACGAGGCGCGGGGTGTGGGTGATGCCGTGAAGAAGCGGCGGATCGTTCTTGATGAAGTCGAACCAGGCATGGGTCGGCATGCCGAAGGAGGCGGCGGTATAGGCCTTGTTGGTGGCGATCTCGGTGGAGAGCTTCGGCGCGCCGTCCATGCGGCGGAAGGCCTTGAGGTCGCCGGCCTCGTCGGTGACGGCGATGCACATCCTGAGGCCGAGCTCGGCGGCTTTCTTGGCGGCGGCCTCGATCGCCTGCTCGGCGGTCTTGGCATCGATGCTTCGCTTCACGATGGTGGTCATGCGATCTCTCCTCCCGGGATGGGCGTGTTGCCGAATTGGTCGGGCATCTCAGCCATGATCAGGCGATCAGCGAGGCAATTTACGCTCCTTTGGCCGCCTCTCGGGCAAGCGGGATCGAGCCGGCGGCCGCGGCGCTCACGCGAGGATTGCGGACATTATTTGCCTGGGGTATTTGCCTGGGGTCGTCACAAAACTGACACCGGACGCCGCCAATTCCGAGGGTCACCCTTGCATCCCAGGCCGTATCGCAGCGGCCATCCCGACCGGCGGGAAGACCGGCGACCCCAGGCGCGTGATGTCAGATCTCGCAGTCAGCACGAGCAGTTTTGCCGGTATCGCTCGAAGCCTCGTGCTTCACAACAAGGCTCGCATCTTTCCCCAGGCACCGGAGCTGGTCGAGGTTCTGGATATCGAACTCGGCCGGCGCAGATTCATCCGGGGGGATCGCTATCACTGCCAGCTCACCGTTCACTACCGCATCGGCGGCTTGGCCGGCACGATGCGGATGTGGCTGAAGTTCCGGCCGCAGCTTCATACCCTCCTGCCGGTACTCGACGCCTATCATGAGCGCCTGAACGGCCAGGTGTTTCCGCGCGCCTATTTCGCCTGGTGCGCCCAGGACAGCCACACAGCCGTGCTGGCGACGGCTTATGTCCGCGGCGCCACGCTCCGCAACAAGCTGCTCATGCTGGCGCCGCTGCGCCAGACCGCGCGCCTGCTGCCGATCTTCCATTCCACCGGGGCCAAGATGCGGCGGTTTCACGATGCCTTCGTGAGCTCGGAGTTGATCGAGGTGGCGCCCCTGCTGGAGAGCACCGGTGTGCTGCTCCGAGAGACGCCCTATTTCTCGGCGTCCGAGAAGGCATCGGTGCGATCGCACCTCGACCGCTATGCCGAGGCGCTCGACCTGCCGCGGCTGCCGGCCATCCAGGTGCATAACGACTGGATCCTGCGCAACATCCTCGTCGCGGCCGACGGCGTCGACTATGTCGTCGATTTCGATTCCATGCGGGCGCGGGCGGATCTGCGCTGGCTCGACGTGGCCTATCTGCTGCTCAATATCGAAAGCCAGATAAAATGGTTTCCCCTGCTGACGGCCGGCATGCTCGCCGAGCTGTCGCGCGAGTTCTGGCGCGGCTATGCCGGCGATACGGAGCTTCCCGACAACCTCTCGCCGGAACAGCTTGTCGCCATACTCTACGTGCTACGGCTGCGATATCTGCTGGGAGGTGCGGCGCGTCCGGCCTATTTCAGGATCATGGACGGGCCGCTGGATCATCGCGCGCTCAGATCCCTGAAGCAGAGCGTGGTGAGCGGCCACGCCGTGCAATTCGATCTCTGGAAAGGCGGGCGGTAAGGTTCGGGGAGTCAGTGGCTGTGGTGGCCGCCGCCGTGGCCCCCATGGCCGCCGCCACCGCCGGGACCGTCGCCACCGCTGGCACCGTCGGGACCATCGGAATCGCCTGAATCGTCGCCACCCGAGCCGCCCGCGCCTTGGCCGGCGTGGGAGTCGCCACCAGACGGATTGCTGCCGTCACCACCCGCGGCCCCGCCCCGTGAGCCCGCGTGAGCGGGGGAGGACCGCGCCGGCGGCGGGTCCTCCATCCGGGGCTTCCCGGCCGTCACCGAGGGCGCTCGCGGAGGCGTCACCTGTATTTGCCGGGAGATCGGCGGAGTTGGGGCTGGTCGAGTGGTCGAGGCCGATCTGGCTCTTCGAATTTACCGAGGCGGGCAAAACCTTCGGAGGCCGCGCTATGACGCGGCTCGGGCTGCTGGCGGGGGCGGGAGTTCGAGCTGAGGGGAGATGCGGCAGGCATCTGGTCGACGGTCAGCTGGCCGACGCTGATTCGGTCCATGGGCAAGGGCGCCATGTCGATGGGGGCCATGGGCAACGCGGCCATGGCCGAGGGGGTCATGGCCGAGGGGGTCATGGACTGGGGGCCGCTCGGGCTCTCGGCCGCCGGGTTTGACCCTGGAGCGGCCAGGCTGACGACAGGCCGGTCCGCCGGACTCTCGCTCGCGGCCACCGGGGCGGGCACCGTCGTGTCGTTGTTGGAGAGCCCCACCACCGCGCTGACGGCGAGGGCCAGGGAAAGTCCCGTGCCGGCAAGGAGCAGATTGGACGCCGGCCGTTGCGCAATATTGTCCGGATGGGCTTCCTCCGCAGTTTCGGATAGGCCTTCGCTACTCATGACAGGGACTCCCGCTCAACCCAACTCCACGCGACGCCAAAACGTCCCGCGAGGCAAACGGGTTGCAGTCAGGCGGCAAGAGCTCGCCGTTTTCAATTCGGGAGAGGAAGAAGCCCCTAAGGGCATCCGGCGCCGACGGTGGAAGACCGTCGACGCCGCATCACTAAGACCTGCTAGAGACCGAGGCCGCCTGCCGCCTTGCCGGTATCGCCCAGGGCACCGCCCGCAGTATTCCCGGCACCGGTGGCAGCACCGCCCACGGCCCCGCCACGCCGCCGCCAAGTGCCCCGCCGGCTGCATTGCCGACCGCGCCGGCCGCACCGCTCACGGTCACCACCGGCGCCGGCGGCGGCACCGCTCACCGCGCCGGGCCGAGGTCGCGCCACCCGCGGCGGAGGTCGCGCCACCGGCGGCGGAGGTCGCGCCACCTGCGGCGGAGGTCGCGCCACCTGCGGCGGAGGTCGCGCCACCGGCGGCGGAGGTCGCGCCACCGGCGGCGGAGGTCGCGCCACCGGCGGCGGAGGTCGCGCCACCGGCAGCGGAGGTCGCGCCACCGGCGGCGGAGGTCGTGCCACCGGCGGCGGAGGTCGCGCCACCGGCGGCCGATGTCGCACCGCCCGCGGCATTGCCCGCTGTCGAGCCAGCCGCCGGGCCGGCCGTCGATGTGGTTCCGCCGGTGGCCGTACCCTGGCCGATGCCCGGGCCGACCGACAGCCCGTTCCCGCCCGGGATGTCGACGCTGGTGTTGCTCGCGCCGATGTTGCCGCCGCCCGCGCGCAGCAGGCTGCCGTCGCCGCTGTTCCTGCCGGAGCCGATGCGGGCACCGATGAGGCCACCCTTGCCGGTACGCTGCCCCGAAGCGGTGCCGGCGCCGACGAGACTTCCGGTGCCGCTGTTCTTGCCGGCCGCCACGCCCGCGCCGATCAGCCCGCCCGTGCCGCTGTTGTTGGGCGGGGCCACGCCGGCCCCGACCAGCCCGCTGCGGGTGGCCTTCTTGCCGGATCTGGCACTGGCGCCCAGGAGGTTTCTGGTGCCGCTGTTGTTGCCCGAGCCCACGCCTGCGCCGAGGAGGCCGCGATTGCCGGCGTTCCTGCCGGCGAGCGCGCCGGCGCCGACGACCAACCAGCCGTTGCCGCTATGGGCCCCCGAGGCCGCGCTGGCACCCAGAAGGCCGCTATTGCCGGCATTCCTGCCGGCAAGCACGCCGACCAGCGCGCTATCGTGGCTGATATCGCCGGTGTCGACGTCACCGGGCGTCGTCCGGCCGTCGACGAAGGTGGAAGTGTCGAGAGCGCCAGTCCAGACCCTGGGAGAGTCGCGCCCTGAGGATTGCCGAGCGCGATCGGGTTCTCCAAATTCGCCGGAGCAATGGAGACCGCCGGACGGGGCGGCCCTGCCGCGGTGTTCGGGCCCAGGGCGCGAGGGGAACCGAAACGCGCGGCCCCAAAGGGTTCCGGCGCCGTCCAGGACGACCAGGGCGATGAGGACGATAAGGCCATCCCCTGTATCGTGATTCCACCGGGGCGGGTCCGATCGATGGCAAGGGGGCGCAGGTCGTCGACGGCGACCGGGACCGTCCGGATCTGGCTCGTGTCGAGTGGGCTCGGGGGGCTGCGAGCGGGAGGGGAAAACCCTATGAGGGCAATCACGGCGAGGGCCAGCGACAGCACCGTGCCGACAAGGAGCAGATTCGATGCCGGCCGCTGGGGGGCATGGGCCGCGTCCGGATCGGCGGAATTCCCGGGACCACCTTCCGACCTCATCGGCATGGCCTCCTGGCCAGCGCGCAGGTAGACACGCCGGTACAATGGCCGGGAAGCTCGCCGGTTGCCGCCGCTCCACGGAATGACACAGCCGATCGCCGCCGGCGGGACCGTAAGCGCCCGACCGGGAAGCGCTCTTAACTAGGGCTCCACGGCAAACTTGAATCGCCATTCCCACTGGTGCCAAGTCGGCAGACTCTCGGGGCAGTTCGGTTTGCGGAGGAGCGCCATGCCCAAGGCTTGTTCGTTGGATTTGCGCGAGCGTGTGATCGAAGCGGTTGAAGGGGGAGCATCGCGGCGTGAGGCGGCGGAGCGTTTTGAAGTCAGCGCCAGCTCGGCGGTCGGCTTCAGTCGTGGCGGCGGGAAGGGCGCCGTGCGCCGCGGCCACGCGGCGGCAGCCGATCGCCGCTGGAGGACTACGCGGACGGGGTCCTCGCGCTGGTCGGCGAGCGGCCGGATTGGACTCTCGAAGAGTTCGTCGCGGCCCTGCACAAGCAGAGAATGCCGGGCAGCCGCAGCGCGCTGTGGCGTTTTCTGGAGCGTCACGACATCAGCTTCAAAAAAAAGCCTGCGCGCGGCTGAGCAGCAACGAGCGGATGTTGCGCCCGGGCGCGCCCGGCATTGGATCCGGCAGCAGGCCCTGCTCTACGAGAGTGCCATCCAGTGTGTCTTCATCGCCTGCTGGGTGAACATACATGGCCGCCGCTATGGCCGCTGCCCGCGGCGGCGAGCGGCTGAGTCGGGCGCGTCCCGCTTGGAACCTGGAAGACCCTGACCTTCGTGGCTGGCCTGCGCTGCGACGAAATGACGGCGCCCCTGGTGATCGAAGGAGCCATGAACGGAGAAATCTTTTTGTCTTACGTCGAGCAATGCCTGGCTCCCGCGCTCAACCACGGCGATATCGTCGTGATGGACAATCTCCGAGCCCACAAGGTTGCCGGCGTCGAGCAAGCGATCGAGGCCGTTGGCGCGGAAGTGCTATATCTGCCCAAGTACTCGCCCAGATCTCAATCCGATTCGAGATGTCCTTCAGCAAGCTCAAGGCGTATCTGCGCAAAGCTGCCGAGCGGACGCAGCGCAGCCTTTCGCCGCCGAATTAACCTCTTCGTTGCCTCATCTGCGGCGCGATGCGTCAGCTAACTATCGCTCATGCCGGATATGTTTCGATAAACGAAATGCGCTTTAGGGCTCCTAGTGCTCTAACTAGAGGCCCAGCCCAAACATGTGTGACCTGCGGACAGCGTTGTTACCTATGTGACAATAACGCGTGCGGGGGCGACTGGTTGCCGCAGAATCAGCGGCGAATTATTATTACGAATTTATTACGAGTATTGACGAATGACTGAGGAGATTTCAGCAGCGTGAAAACCAATTCCGCCGACAAGGAAGGTAATCAACGATGAATGGAGAAATTCCTATTTGATCCGACGCCAATTTCTCGGCCGCGAAAGACAATCCGTCTCTACAATCCGGGAGAGGAAGTAGCCCCTAAGGGAGCCGGCGTCGACGGGAAAAACCGTCGACGCCGGATCGCTCAGACCTGCTAGAGACCGAGGCCGCCTGCCGCCTTGCCGGCGCCGCCCAGGGCACCGCCCGCGGCATTCCCGGCGCCGGTGGCAGCACCGCCGACCGCGCCGCCGGCTCCGCCGCCAAGCGCCCCGCCGGCTGCGTTGCCGACCGCGCCGCCCGCACTGCTGACGGCATTACCGGCGCCGGCGGCGGCACCACTCACGGCACCGCCGGAGCCGGAGGTCGTGCCACCCGCGCCGGAGGCGACGCCACCGGCGCTGGAGGCAACGCCACCCGCGGTACCCGCAGCACTACCGGCCGTGCCCGTCGAACTGCCGCTGCCGGCATTCGAAGCTGCCGAGCCGGCGGTCCCGGTGGCAGCACCCGCCGCCGAGCCAGCCGCGCCGGTCCCGGCCGTCGAGGTGGTACTGCCGGTCGCGGCACCAGGGGCGGCACCTTGCCCGACCGAGACCGCACCGCCCGGGCCGACATCGACGCTGGTGTTGTTCGAGCCCAGGGTGACGTTGGCCGCATTCACGGGGGCCGATGTGCCCGGTGTCACCGTCGCGGGACTATTGCTCCCGGGAACCTGGGTGCCGACGAGGCCGCCCTGGCCGCTGTTCGCATCAGAGGCGACGCCCGCGCCGAGCAAGCTGCCGTCACCGCTGTTCCGGCCCGAGCCGATGCCGGCTCCGATCAGCCCGCCGCGGCCGGTATTCTGACCGGAGGCGACGCCGCCACCGACGAGGCTTCCGGAGCCGCTGTTGTCGCCCGAGGCAACGCCGGCGCCGACGAGCCCGCCGGTGCCGGTGTTGCTGCCCGAAGCGGCGCCGACGCCGGCAAGACTGCCCGTGCCGCTGTTGTTGCCGGAGCTGACGCCGGCGCCGACGAGGCCACCGGTACCGCTGTTGTTCGGCGAGGCCACATCGGCCCCGACGAGGCTGCCCGAGCCGCTATTGCCGCCCGAACCCGCGCTGGCACCGACCAAGCCGCCGCGCGCGGTGTTCTTGCCGGAGCGCGCGCTGGCGCCCACCAGACTTCCCGTGCCGGTGTTGTTGCCCGAGGCCATGCCGGCACCGACCAGCCCGCCATTGCCGCTGTTGTCGCCACCGGCCGCCGCCGCACCGACGAGCCCGCCATTGCCGCTATTGGGTCCCGAGGCCGCACTGGCGCCGACGAGGCCGCCATTGCCGCTGTTGTTCCCGGCGCCCGCGCTGGCGCCGACCAGGCCGCCGCGGCCGCTGTTGTTGCCCGAGACGGCGCCGGCCCCGACGAGGCCGCCGGTGCCGCTGCCGGCACCCGAGCCCACCCCGGCACCGACCAAGCCGCCCGTGCCGCTGTTATCGCCCGAGGCCACGCCGGCGCCGACGAGGCCGCCATTTCCGGTGCTGTCGCCGGAGTCGACCCCCGCGCCGACCAGCCGCCATTTCCGGTGCTGTCGCCGGAGTCGACGCCCGCACCGACCAGCCCGCCGTTGCCGCTGTTATCGCCGGCGTTGACGCCCGCGCCGATCAGCCCGCCATTGCCGGTAATGTCGCCACTGCCGACGCCGACACCGACGAGGCCGCCACCCGTGCCCGTTCCGGGATTACCCGGGCCGCCAGGGGGCGTCCCGCCGGGGCCGCCCGCGACTGGTCCGCCCGGCGTGCCGGGGCCGGTCCCGGGACCGCCGCCCACAGGTCCGCCGCCCACGGGCCCACTGCCCGGCTGTCCACCGGGAGGACCGCTCGTCGGAGGTCCGCCCGGCCCAACCACCGGCGGCCCGCCCGGGGCGACCACCGGAGGCCCGGCGTCGCCGATGGTGGCGGCGTTCTGGGTCGGCTCCTGCCCGCGGAGCGTGAGGCATTCGCCCACCGTCGGCCCGGCGAGGCAGGTGATCCCGCTCGTCTGGGTCTTGGGCGCCGTGAGATCGACCGCCGCGATTTGGCCCTCCGGCACGAAGGCGCCGATCCCGGCGCCCAGCGCCACGACCGAGCAAAGGGCGGTGCCGGCCAGGAGCAGGGTCGATATCGATCGCCGACCCCCTTTTCGGGAGGTGAGGGAGGAGATGACGGAGCGCATGATGGAATTCCTTCTATCTATTGCATCCGGAGAATGAGAAGCGAGTCCGTGACGCGACCCAGCTTCTGCCTGCGAGCTCCCGCATCACGGGACCCCGATCTGCTGCAGGGCCGCCTGGAAGGCGTTCCGACAGCGTTCGCTCTCCGGAGCAAGTGAGGCGACGGAGGAGAGCGCCACCCAGCAATCGAAATTCACTTGAGCCATGGCTTCGGTTTTCGGATCGTGGCCTGCCCTAGGATTCGACAGCGCCACAATCAGGATCTGTCGATCGCGCATCATGGTCTTCTGCAGATCGGGCGCGACCGACCAGTTGGTCGGCCATTCCGGATCGACCTTGTAGAGGGCCCGTGCGCGGTCGCTCTTGTTCTGGAAGTAGCTCTGGCCCGCGGAGTCATGGGTTCGAACTTCCGCGAATTTCGCGAGCTCCGAATAGCCCTGCGCCAGGTCCTGCTTGAAGTCCGCGGCCTGATCCGCCGAAGCCGCCTGACTAAACCAGGCACAACCGACAAGGGTTACGACGGCGAAAAACTTGCTGGTGCGCGACCATGTCTTGGGCCGCCCTGCAAGATCTCTCGACATTGCCTGCATGTCCCACCTTGGGCATTGCGCTTACCGATGAGAGCAAAATGCGGGCAGAGGCCGAGTGGTTGCGACGACGCGCCACCTGCCAAGTAATTTTTGCAGGAACCAAAGGCGTCTTAAGAAGTCTTTATCGAAAGAGGAACCGTGCTGCCTGGAGTAAATCCTGAGTGAAGCGCAGGCTTTTCTGCATTGATTCGGCGCTGTATTTCGCAACCTCCCGCGATGCTTGCCGGCGCAGTTTCCAAAAGAAATCGAGTGGCGCCGCGTGGTCGAAGGCTGCGCTTATCACGAGCGGGTGATAAGCGGCGTTACCGCAGCCGCCGGCACGGGATTCGAAAGGTTCCCTCGGATCGAGGTCTGGTCTAGCATCTGCCCCCACGGGCCCTCCAACAGGGCCAGTCAAACAGGGGGAGCAGGAAATGGGCGTTCTCATCATTCATCATAAGGTCAAGGATTTCGCGACCTGGAAGCCGGTCTATGACGGCCATGACGCGATCCGCAAGGGCGCCGGCCTCACGAAGGGGCATGTGTTTCGCGGCGTCGACGATCCCAATATGGTGACCATCATTCTGGAGTTCGCCGACCGCGCCCAGACGGAAGCCTTTGCCGCCTCGGACAATCTGAAGAATGCGATGAAGGCCGCGGGGGTCGTGGGCAAGCCGGAAATCTTCCTGATGACTCGCGCGGACTAGCGCGGGGTCCCATCGGATCGCAAACCGGGCCACGCGCGTCGTTTCGCCGAGGCGAGACGAGCGGCCAAAAAATTGCTTTGACAAGTCGGGAATTTAATCCTAAGATAAATATATGATCGGCCTTGCCTCCCAGAGGGCCGACAAAGTCTCCTCCCCCTTACAGTATTCAAACGATCGTTTGCCACTTCGCCTTCGGTCGTGTCACCCGGTTCGTGGGGCGCGCCAGAAGCGGTTGAAAAATCCGTTTGACATTGTAGGAATTTAAGCCTACGATAAATATATGATCGGCCTTGCCTCCCAAGAGGCCAGGCGATAACAGGCCAGGCGCCCCTCCCGATCTTTTCCTTGCATGCCAATGTTCGCGCCGCCGCAGCGGGGCGGGCCTGCATCCCATCGCCTGGGGCGAGAGGCCGGGGGTCATCGCAGATCAGGCCACCACCCTTCACCCGGACAACGAGGCGTTGACATGGCAACGAGGAAGAAAGCGGCGGGCGCCAGGCCCGCTTCCGCCCAGCTCATGCGCGAGGCGCTGCTTCGCTCCTTGCGGCGCGAGCAGGGCAAGGTGCTGAAGGGTCGGCAGCGGCTGCAATTGGCGGCCGATGCCCTGGTCGATGCCGCGATCGCGGGCGAGATGGCGGCGCTGCGCGAACTCTTCCAACGAGTCGACGGCAAGCTCTCCGACGCCCCGAGCGGCGGGGAGGGGAAGCGTCCGGTCGATCTGGAGATCCAATGGCCGAAGACAGTGGAGAAGATCCAGAGCGCGACGACAACGACACCGGCAGGCGTGGAGTCCTCAAAGCCCTAGTTCCCTATTGGCGGCGTCCCGCCTTCGAGCCTTATCATGAACGGCCGCAGCGCTGGGCGATCTTGGTCTGCCACCGCCGGGCGGGCAAGACGGTGGCGACGATCAACGATCTGATCAGCCGCATCGGCCACTGCAAGCGCAAGAATCCGCGCGGGGCCTATATCGCGCCGCTGCACAAGCAGGCCAAGGATGCGGCCTGGGACTATCTCAAGGATTTCGGGCTGACAATCCGCGGCGCCGAGGCCCGGGAAAGCGAGCTCAGCCTCGAGCTGCCCAACGGCGGGAGAGTCCGACTCTATGGCGCCGACAATCCCGATGCGCTGCGCGGCATCTATCTCGACGAGGTCGTGCTCGATGAATATGCCCAGATGCGCGAGGGGCTGTGGAGCGAGGTCATCCGCCCGGCGCTGGCGGACCGGCAAGGCAACGCCACCTTCATCGGCACGCCCATGGGGCGCAATGCCTTTGCGAGCCTCTGGACGCGGGCCGAGAGTGATCCCAGCTGGTTCTCGCTAATGCTGAAGGCGAGCGAGAGCGGGATCCTGCCGGCATCGGAACTGGCCGCGGCACGCCAGGAGATGAGCGCGGACCAATATGCCCAGGAGTTCGAATGCAGTTTCGATGCCGCGGTGCAGGGCGCCTATTACGCGGCGCTGATCCTTGGGGCCGAGGAAGAGAAGCGGATCGGCATCGTGCCCTGGGAGCCCAAGCTTCCCGTGCATAGCGCCTGGGATCTCGGCATCGGGGATTCGACCGCCATCTGGTTCTTCCAGCAGAGCGGGCTGGAGATCCGGGTGATCGACTACCACGAGAACAACGGCGTGGGGTTGTCGCATTACGCCGGCGAGCTGCTGGCGCGCAAGGCCAGGGGCTGGGCCTTCGGCGAGCATATCCTGCCCCATGACGCGGAGGTAAGGGAGCTGGGGAGCGGCAAGAGCCGGGTCGAGACCCTGCAGGGGCTGGGCATCAATCCCCGGGTCCTGCCGGCCATGCCGGTGGATGACGGGATCCAGGCGGTGCGGGCACTGCTGCCGCGCTGCCGCTTCGATGCCGGGCGCTGCGGGCGCGGCCTCGATGCGCTGCGGCAATACCGGCGCGGCTATGACGAGCGGCTGAAGGCTTTCCGCGGCCGGCCGCTGCATGACTGGACCAGCCATGGCGCGGATGCCTTCCGCTATCTCGCCATGGGGCTGCCGGAGCCGGCGGCCCGGCAGAAGCCGATCACTTATCCCAAAGGGAGCTATGTATGAATCTGCAGGAACGGATGGCGCTGGTCGGGCGCATCGAGGCGCTGGAGCAGCGGGTCGATCTCGCGGCGCGGGTCGAGGCCTTGGAAGCGGCGCTGCGCAAGACCAATGACCAGATTACCGGAATGAAGCTGCGGCAGGCGCTGGCGGCGAAGAGCGCGGCGGCCTGAGCCATGGGCAAGAAGCTCGGCGAGGCGGAGATCCTGGCGCTCTGCCAGGCGCAGATGCGGGGGGCACTGGGCTTCCTCAACGGGCGGCTGGCGCAGAGCCGGCTGAAGGCGCTGCGGTTCTACAATGCCGAGCCCTATGGCAACGAGATCGACGGCTCCTCCCAGATCGTCACCACCGAGGTCCGCGACACCATCGAATCCGCCATGCCCTCGCTGATGAAGATCTTCATGAGCGGCGACAAGGTGGCGCAGTTCGATCCCACCGGGCCCGAGGACGAGGCCGTGGCGGACCAGGCGACGGATTATGCCAATTACATCTTCACCAGGGATAATGACGGCTTCGGCATATTGCAGACCGCCTTTCGCGACGGGCTGATCCAGAAGCAGGGGGTGGTCAAGATCTTCTGGGAGGAGACCCAGGACCATAAGCGCGAGACCTATCAGGGGCTCGAGCGATTCCGAGATGGAGCAGCTCCTGGCGCCCGACGAGGTCGAGGTGCTGGCGCATAGCGCCGGGGAGGGCGAACTCGCCCAGGTCGATCCCGCGACGGGGCTGGAGAGCGTGACCACCGCGACGCTGCATGATCTGGTGGTGCGGCGGAAGAAGACCACCGGCCGGGTGCGGATCGTCAATGTGCCGCCGGAGGAATTCCTGATCAGCCGGCGGGCGACCGGCCTGGCGGATGCATCCTTCGTCGCCCATCGCGTGAAGAAGACCGCCTCGCAGCTGATCGAGCAGGGCTATAGCCGCAAGATCGTGGAGGACCTGCCGGGCGACGATGCCCAGCAATTCAACGAGGAGCGCATCGAGCGCTTCCGGGCGGAGGACGAGGCGCCGGAGACGAGCGGGGAGAATATCGATCCCGCGATGAAGGAGATCTGGATCACGGAATGCTATCTGCCCATCGATGCCGACGGCGACGGCATCGCCGAGCTGCGCAAGATCACCATCGCCGGCGATCCCGCGGCGAAGCTGCTGGACAATGAGGCGATCGACAGCCTGCCCTTCCGGGCCTGGACGCCGATCCCCCAGCCGCACAAATTCTTCGGCCTGTCGCTGGCCGATCTGACCATGGATCTGCAGCTCGCCCAATCGACCGTGGTGCGCCAGCTCCTCGACAATATGTACCGCGTGAACAACGGGCGCTCCGCCATCTCGGGCAAGGTCAATATCGAGGATATGCTGACGGTGCGGCCGGGCGGGCTGGTGCGCATGACCGATCCGAATGCGCTGCCCGAAGGGCACATCATGCCCCTGGTCACGCCGCCCTTGGGCAATATGGCCTATCCCCTGCTGGAGTTCCTGGATGCCAAGCAGGAGACGCGCACGGGGATCACCCGCTACAACCAGGGGCTCGACGCCAATAGCCTGAACAAGACGGCCTCGGGCATCAACACCATCACCGGCTATGCCCAGCAGCGCCAGGAGCTGATCGCGCGCAATGCCGGCGAGATGCTGGTGGCGGGAATCTTCAAATCCATCCTCGAGCTGATCTGCAAGCATCAGCAGGAGCCGCGGATCATCCGCCTCAGGAACAAGTGGGTGCCGATGGACCCGCGGGCCTGGAGCGACCAGATGGATGTGACGGTGACCGTGGGGCTCGGCACCGGCAACAAGGATCAGCAGCTCGGCCACCTCATGATGATCCTGCAGACGCAGCAGGCGGCGATGCAGCAGCTGGGGCCGGGCAATCCGCTGGTGAATCTGGGGAACATCTACAACACCCTGGCGAAGATCTGCGAGAACGCGGGGCTGAAGACGGCGGAGCCGTATTTTAGCGATCCTGCCTCCGCCAAGAATTTGTCGGGTGGGCCCGGCTCCGCAGGGAGTGGGTCGGGCGGGGTTGGGGGCGCCCCGCCGAAGCCGGAGGATCCGCGCGCGGTCGCGGCGCAGGGCAAGGCACAGGCGGAGGTGATGCGGGCGCAGAACGAGCCGGCCATGGCGCAGCAGCAGGCCATGCTCGACATGCTGGGCAAGCTGCTGGCGGCGAAGATCCAGGCCGGGGCCACGGTGGAAAGCGCCCGGATCAAGGCGGGCATGGATCTGGCGGGGTCGCTGACGGATAATTTGCGCGAGATCTTTGGGGATGCTCAGATGGGCGGTGGGCCGAGTGTTGGGCCGGGAATGGCTGGCGCTGCTGCGCCGGCGCCGCCGGCAGAGCCACCGGCACAATCCATGGGAAATGCATGAAGATCTTCTATGCGATCGGCGATGTCCATGGCGAGCTCGGCAAGCTCCGCGAGCTGCTGAGCCGGATCACGTCCGATGCGCGCGGCCGGGAGGGCGAGAAGCTCGGCATCTTCCTCGGTGACTACATCGATCGCGGGCCGGACAGCCGGGGCGTTGTCGAACTGCTGGCGAGCGGGAGTGCGCTGCCGTTTCCCTATATCTGCCTCGCCGGCAATCACGAGGATATGGCGCTGAACGATCCGGAGCTCTGGGCGAACAACGGCGCCCGGGCGACGCTTCGCTCCTATGGCGGCAGGATCGGCGACGATCATGTCGCGTGGATGGAGCGGCTTGCGACCCATCATCGGGAAGGCAAGTGGTTCTTCGTCCATGCGGGGATCGATCCGGACGTCCCGCTGGCGGAGCAGGACCGCCAGACGATGCTCTGGATCCGCGGAAGGTTCCTGGGCCATGGCGCGCCTTTTGAGGAGGGTGTCGTGGTGGTGCATGGACATACCCCGGTGGAGCGGCCGGAGATCGAGCGCAACCGGATCAATGTTGATACGGGCGCGGTCTATGGCGGCCGGCTGACCTGTGCGGTGCTGACGGATCGGTTAGAGGGGTTTCTGCAGGTGTGAGCGATTGGGCGCCGCGGCGTCCTGGAATCTCCTCCTCCATGACCGGGACAAGCTCACGGTTCGGCCGGCTGCCCCGGCAAGCCTCGGTCTCTCTGTCGTCATGGTCGGCCCCCGCCTTCGCTGGGGGCAGGCTCGTCCGACCATCCACGAGTTTGCCTGTACAGGATCAGGCGCTCGCTCCGATTTTCCCGATCACCCCGCGGCCCTTTCTGACCGGGAAGAAGTGTTCACCACGGAGACACGGAGGTCACGGAGCAATGGGAGTATCGGATTGCTCCGCTGTAGAAGGCGGCACAGGTTGCGGGTCGGGACAGCGACCTGCCCTCCGTGGTCTCCGTGCCTCCGTGGTGCATTCCTGACCTGCGATCTCGCGGAATGATCGATGACACGGCCCCGGGGCTTGCAAACTCGTGGATGGTCGGCCTGCGCCGACCATGACGGCTGATAGAGTGAGGCTTGCCGCCCCCAATCAGACAGCCGCAGGGCACTGCCAGCATTGCCGAAATCATCGATAGGAATCCCATGACCGATCTTCGGCGCGAGGCGAGCCGTGGGGTTCGGGCGCGGGCGATCCTTGGGGATGAGATCGTTGTCGAGGCGCTGGATGCTATCGAGGCGGAGCTGCACGCGGATTGGGAGGGGAGCCGGCCGGGTGATGCCGCGGCGCGCGAAGAATCCTATCGCATGCTGCGGGCGGCCAAGGCGTTTCGCGAGCGGTTGCGGAAGGTGATCGACGATGGCTCGGTCGCACAGGCCGAGATCGAAGCTAATGAACGCGCCAGGCGGCGCAAGAACGGAGACAGCGAATGAACGATGACACCGGCGCCGGCGCCCCCACTACCCATGACGGCGGGGAATCCACCGTCTCTGCTCTCGAGGCGCTGCTGAAGCAGCCCGAGGGCGAGGCGGGCAAGGCGGCCGACAGGAATTCCGACAAGGGCGGCGCCAAGGCCAAGGAGCCGTCCGAAGAGAGCCCCGAGCCGGAGCCCGAGGAAGACGAGGGCGATGGCGAAGGCGACGGCCCTGATGAAGATCAGGTCACCGAGGAGGAAGAGGACGGCGGCGAGGGCGACCCGGAAGCGGTCATCGCTCCCCCGAAGTCGTGGCCATCCGAGATGCGCGCGCATTTCGCCAAGCTCCCCCCCGACCTTCAGAAAGTCATCGCGGACCGGGAGAACGAGCGAGATGCGACGTTCAATCGGCAAGTGAACGAGGCGGCCGAGAAGCGCAGAGCGGCGGAAGCCGAGCTGCAGGCAGCCTCGACCGAGCGGCGGCATTATCTTGCCAACCTCTCGGCCGTCATCGGCGAGCTGGCCAAGCAGACGGCCGGCGAATTCGCCGACATCAGGAGCACCGCCGACCTCGAAAGACTGGCGAATGACGATCCGGGCCGCTATCTGCGCTGGCAGGCGCGGCGAGATGCGCTTCTCGCCGCCCAGGCCGAGGCAGACGCTCTCCAGGAGCGCGAGCGGACGGAGATGGAAGGCCGCAGCCGGGAGTATCTGGCGGAGCAGCGCAAGCTGCTGCTGGAGAAATTCCCGGAGGTGGCCGATCCCGTCAAGGCGAGGGCGATCAGCGCGGAAAGCACGGGCTATCTCCGGGATCTCGGCTTCTCCGATCAAGAGATCGGGCAGGTCGCGGATCATCGGATGATGCTGGTGGTCCGCGACGCGCTCGCCTTTCGCAAGAGCCAGAAGGCCGCCAAGACGGCGGCCGGCAAGAAGGTGGTCGGCGTCCCCAGGGTGCAGAAGCCCGGGGGCGGCTCGGATGCCAAGGCCGAGAAGGGGCGCCAGGACAAGGCCGCCATGACCCGCATCGCGCGCTATGGGACCACGGATGAACAGGCCGCGGCCCTGACGCGCCTTCTCGAACAGGAGACCTGAGACATGGCTATCGCGACCAACACGTTCCTGACTTTCTCGGCGATCGGCATCCGCGAGGATCTCAAGGATTTCATCGAAAATATCAGTCCCACGGACGTGCCCTTCTCCAACATGGCCGGCAAGGCCAAGGCGGAGAACACCTATTTCGAATGGCAGACCGACGCGCTGGCTGCCCCAAACACCTCGAATGCCCAGATCGAGGGCGACGAGACCAGCTTCGCCGCCGTCACGGCGACGGCGCGGGTGGGCAACCGCACCCAGATCAGCAATGCCACGGTGATCATCTCGCGCACCGAGGAGGCGGTGAAGAAGGCGGGCCGCGCCTCGGAGCTCGCCTATCAGATCACCAAGAAGACCAAGGAGCTGAAGCGCGACATGGAGGCGATCCTGACGCAGAATCAGACCTCCGTGACCGGCAACAGCACCACGGCGCGCAAGACCGGCTCGCTCGAGGCCTGGCTGGTGACCAACAAGGACCGCGGCGCGGGCGGGGCCGGCAACGGCTTCTCCGGCGGCACCGTCACGGCGGCGACCGACGGGACCCAGCGGGCCTTCACGGAATCCCTGCTGAAGAACGTGGCCCAGCAGGTCTACAGCGCCGGCGGCGATGCCGATACGCTGATGGTCGGTGCGGCGCAGAAGCAGGTGGTCTCGACCTTCACCGGCAACAACACCCGCACCCAGGACACCAGCAAGGGCACGCTGGCGACGGCGATCAAGGTCTATGAGAGCGACTTCGGCGATCTCAAGATCGTGACCAACCGCTTCCAGCGCAACCGCACCGCCTTCGTGCTGCAATCCGACATGTGGCAGATCGCCTGGCTCGATCCGATCAAGATCGAGGACATCGCCAAGACCGGCGATGCCATGAAGAAGCTGCTGGTTGGCGAATACGGCCTGCTGAGCCGCAACGAGGCGGCTAGCGGCGTAATCGCCGATCTGTCGTAAGCACCACCTCCCCAAAACCTCGGAAGGGCGGTCCTCGGGCCGCCCTTTCCATTTCCGGAGACCTGACATGGCTTCTCTCAAGCAGAATGCCGATGGCTCGCTGTCGATCTACAGCGATGCCGAGCAAAAAGACGTGTTCCGCGCCGGCGGTCCCGCCGTGGCGACGGCTGCGGCGCCGAATTTCCGGCCGGGGTCCTATCTCAAGTGGCAGATCAATGGCCCGACCGACACCGGGGGCGCCCTGGGGTCGTGGCAGAACAACCTCGGCTACGACATCATGATCACCGGCGCCTTCATCGATGTGACCACCCAATCCGCCGGGGCCTGCGGAGTCAACGTGGGTGTCGGAGCAACGGGCACGAGCAACACCGGCGCACTGCTCAACGCGGTCAGCGTCGCCGCCGTCGGCCAGGTCACCAGAGCCACACCGCCGGTCCAGAAGTGCCCGGCGGGGCAGTTCGTCACCGCTTCGACGGGATCCGGTGCCTCGAGCGGCTTCGTGGGTCAGCTCTACATCGAATTCGTCCCGGCCTGACGCCATGGCCCGCCTTGACGAGCTGGTGACGATCAACGCCACCGGGGTGCAGGTCACCTCCGGCGCGGGCTCGGCCGTCGTCGCCATCCCCAACGCTGCGGACGGCAACCGCGCCCGCTTCGTGCATATCCAGGCGACCGGCAACGCCTATATCCGGCCCGGCACCAGCGGCACGAGCTGCACGGTCAACGACCTGCTGCTGTCGCCCAATATGTTCGTGCGGCTGAACGTCCAGGGCTTCACCCATATCGCCTATCTCCAGGAGACGGCGGCGGCGAAGATCAACATCACGCCGCTGGAGGCGGGATGAGGCGGCTGATCGAGGCTCGAGGGCAGCTGGCCGGTCCCCACGGGCAAGCGGGTCGAGCCCTTCGATCCGCAGAAGCATATCTGGCCGCCCGCCGAGTTGTAAGGATACGGCGGCTGCACGGCGCTGATCGAGCCGACGCCGGCGCGCCGGCGGCGGGTGTGCGCGTGAGAAACCGTCTAGTCGTGTCGCGCCAGGATCGCCTCATAGGTCGCGATGTACCGCTTCACCCGCTCGATCACGTCTGGCGTGATGTCAACCCAATCGCTGCCGAGGGTGCGTGACCCGATGGCGAGCTGCCTCCGATTCCAGCTCTTCGAGCCTCTTACGGAAGCTCGTTAATTGTTCCCGGCATCGCCGGTTCAGGCCTTCGTCCATGTCCATCCGTGTCTCCTGTTTCAGGGTGGATCCGAGGGCGATCTGCACCGCAGCAGCGCGCCAGCGGCCGAGTCAACTGTCAATATTGCTACCTTCCCTCGGCTTCGGCCGGCGGGGGCCGGGGGCGTGAGATTGCTTCAGCTCCGTTCGAAGTGGATGACCATGCTGGTATCGAACAGCGAGATCTCGGGGTGCCGCCGGCGGAGGAACGTGACCGCAGCATCCACCCCCGCCCCTAAGTCCGCCTCTTGCATGCAGATGAAGGTGAAGGCCGAGACCTCGGCCTTGTCCTTGAGGAATGTGACGGTGATTTGAGCGTTCACGAATTGGAAACTCCGAGTGCAGTGAACCAACCCAGCAGCGGCCCACGATACCGAGCAACTAGCAATTTTGACAGTGTCGCCGGGGTGAGCGCATGAAACGCCTGATCGAGGTTCAGCCCGACGGCATCGTGGAGTGGTTCCACTTCGATGAGCTGACCGGCGAGGCGACGATCGAGCGGGTCCAGGATGTCGAGCCGGTGCTCGAGGCGAACAGGCGGGCGCAGACCGAGGGCGACGGCTTCTCGCCCTCGCGCGAGCTGCGGGAGATCGCCGAGATCCCGCTGGGCATCGTCGAGCTCTGGCGGACGGTGCTGGGGGTGGACATCTTCAACCGGGACCATTGGCCGAGGGTCAAGCAGCTGCTGCGTGACGCCGACTGGCGCCATTTGCGGACCTCGCCAGGAGCGATCTGAGAGGGCGATCTGATGGCGCTGGCCAATTACTCCGACCTGCAGGCGGCGATCGCCAATTACCTGGCGCGGCCGGGCGATACGCTCGTCTCGACGCCGGCGCCGGACTTCATCGCCTTGGCCGAGAGCCGGATCGCCTATGGGTCCGATGCGCCGTTCCCGTCGCGGCCGCTGCGGATCCGGGCCATGGAGCGGACCGCGGTGCTGATCACCGGCGCGGCCCAGGATGCCGGCACCGGCGGCGGCACGGCCAACGCGCAGACGGCCAGCCTGCCGGCGACGCCCACACTGATGCCGGGCTTCACGGTCAAGTTCACTGCGGCAGCCTCGAATACCGGTGCCGCGACCTTCAACCTCAATGCCCTGGGCGCCGTGGCGGTCAAGAAGGCGGTGCCCCAGGTCGATCTGGAAGCGGGCGAGCTCGTCACCGGCGCTTCCTATTGGCTCTATTACGACGGCGCGCTGTGGAACCTGGTGCCGAGCGGGGGCACGCCTTTGCCGGCGGGTTTCCTGGAGATGCGCTCGATCTTCCTGCAGACGAGCCCGCAGCAGCCGCTCTCGCCGGTGACGCCGGAGACCTACAACTCGAGCTGGATGAGCTCGGCCAGCGGGGCACCCGAGGTCTATCTGCTGGAGGGCGACTGCATCCGTTTCGGGCCCATCCCCGACGCCGCCTATGCCGCGCAGATGGGCTTCTACCGGAAATTCCCGGCCCTGGCCGCGGCCTCGACCAACTGGCTCATGACCAACAAGCCCGATGCCTATCTCTATGGCGCGCTGCTGGAGGCGGCGATCTATTTCCGTTTCGACGACGATGCCCAGTTCTATTTCGGGCTCTATCGCGGGGCGGTGGAGGGGCTGCAGAACCAGAACGTCGCGGACCGCTATAGCGGGGCGGTGCTGCAGCAGCGCAGCGGGGTAGTGGGGCCATGATTGCGGTGGGGATTTTGCACTCGACAGAGGTTCCAACGTTGGGAGTAAACGAGGCTTAAGCTTCCGCCGTCTTGTGTTCTTCGCGTGCAGCCTGCCAAACCTCCCGCGCCGCATCCGCATTCAAGGCGGCGATACTCAGCCCAACGATTAAATCCGGCCACGCCGATGCCCATAGGAGAGCCGTCACCAATCCTGCCGCGATGATGGCGACATTCGCCACGGCATCATTGCGGGCCGAGAGAAAGGCGGCTCTGGTCAGGCTGCCGCTGTGACGACGATAGCGCGTCAGCATGAGCGCGCAGGATAGGTTGACGGCCAATGCTCCCGCGCCGGTAAGCGAAAGCCACACCGGATCAGGCGCGACCGGGAGGTTAAATTTCTCCCATGCTGTCCAGAGGGTGGCGAGACCCGGCACGAGCAGGAAGCCTGCGAGCGCCATGCCGACCCGCGCACGGTTACGTGCCGTCCAGCCGAGCGCAACCAGAATGAGGAAATTAACTGATGCATCTTCGAGAAAGTCGATGCTGTCCGCAAACAGCGACACCGACCCGATAACACGGGCAACGGCGAACTCGATGCCGAAATAGGCGAGATTCAGAATGGCGACAAGCCGAACGACCCGCCGCAGCGCGGGGTCTACCGCTACGATTGCCATAGCTGCTGCCTCACAATATTCCGGTGATCAGGCGGTGGGCTCGCGTGTTCTCCCAATAAACGGCACGCACTATGGCGGCTGTCAAAAGTGAGCGTGCTCTTGAAGGGCGCGCATGCGCTCGTTGAATGCGCAGAGGGGTCTCGTGCTTGCTCTCGCCAGCCAAGAGACGAAATATGATACGGCGCGGCGGGTCAATGGTCCCATCGGCGACCTGTCTCTGTGCAAAAATCAAGATCGATGCACAACCTCGACGGTGAGATGTGACAGCGACCTGAAACGAGCGAGCCGGGTACGATAAAATTCAGCCTCCCGCGCTTGCTTCGTAACGACTGAGATAATCGCCCCGAGATGCCCTGGCCCCAAGCGCCAGAGATGGAGATCGGCGAGCTGGTCGCCCTCGCTCTCGATGGCCAGGCGTAGATTGTTCGCCATACTCCGGTCGGGGTTCATATCGAGCAGAATCGCGCCGGTGTCTCGAATCAGTCCATAGGACCAGCTTCCGATGACACAAGCGCCGACAATGCCGGCAAGCGGGTCCATCCAGAGCCAGCCGAACGTCCGGGCGAGCAGCAGGCCGACGATCACGAGCACGGACACGGCGGCATCGGCCATGACATGGATCACCGCCGCCCGCATGTTGTTGTCGCGCTCCGCCGAGCCATGCGCATGCTCGTGCTCTTCGAAGAGGACAGGATAGACCTGCTCTCCGATGCGCAGCTGCGCCGTGAACTCGTGCGGTTCGGGAATCTCGTCGATCGACTGGAGATAGTCATCGTGATCCTGCATCGCAAAAAACTGCCGCGTGCCGTCGGGGCGTATGGTTTCAATCGACGCCTCTCGTGCCGTCAGCGCCGGACCGGTCTCGGCGCGGAGCCAGAACCGCGGCACGCCGACCTCGAACACCTCGAGGATGACGACCCCGGCCGCGGTCGCGATGCGATGCGCCTCGTCGTGGTCATGCCCCTCACGTGCGTGGCCGTGATTGTGGCCGTGATGATGCCCCCCGCTGCTCAGGAGCCACGCGCTGGCGATGTTCACGGCCAAGCCAAGACCGGCGATCGGGATCGCCTCGGCGAAATGGATCGCGACCGGCGCGAAGATGCGGGTGACGGATTCGTAGCCGATCAGCAGGGCGATCATTGCCAGGATGATGGCACTGGTGAAGCCGGCGAGATCGCCGAGCTTGCCGGTGCCAAAGGTGAAGCTCTGATCATCGGCATGGTTGCGGGCATAGGTGTAGGCAAGCGCGGCGAGCAGCAGCGCGCCGGCATGAGTGCTCATATGCAGGCCGTCGGCAACAAGCGCGATCGAGCCGAACAGCAGCCCGCCGACGATCTCCGCAATCATCATCGTGCCGCACAGCCAGATCACCGCCCAGGTCTTGCGTTCGCTCCTCTCGTGTCCTTTGCCGAGGAAGACATGGCTATGGAAAGCCGAAGGGGCGATGCCGTTGCTCTCACGCACCGCGGTCCCCTATTTCAAGTAGGTGCGGACTACTTCGAGCAGTTGCTCCGCCGCGTCGGCGTTCAGCGCTCCGGGATGTTGCTCAGCATCAACGAGATGCGTGCGCACGTGATCTTCGACGACCTCGGCCATCAATCCGGCAGTGGCGCCGCGAACGCCGGCGATGAGGTGCATGACTTGGTCGCAGCCGGCTTCGCCATCGAGGGCACGCTCAATGGCGTCGATCTGTCCCCTGATGCGGCGCACGCGCGCCAGCAACTTGTGTTTTCCGCGAACCGTATGTGTCATGCGACCGATATAGGGTCACCCCCTATCCTATACAAGCCTACGTCAGAGAAAGCTCCGAGCCTTGAGCGATAGCGCTCGCGAGCAGCTGGATTGGGACCGATGTGAGCGCCTGGCCAGCGTAGTTAGATTGTCGAAGCTTCCCCATACCGGAGTATGCAGCCCATGATCCCCGTCGGACCCTGGGAGCCCGATACGCCCGATCTGGCGAGCGGCGGCTCCGGCGAGGCGCTGAACGTCATCCCGGCGTCGCGCAGCTATCGCCCCTTCCCGAGCTTCGCCGCGGTGTCGAGCGCGCTCGGCGCGCGCTGCCAGGGGGCGGTCTTCGTGCGCAAGGCCGATGGCTCCGGCGTCGTCTTCGCCGGCGATGCGACCAAGCTCTACCGGCTGTCGGGCACGAGCTTCTCCGATGTCAGCCGGGCCGTGGGCGGGCCCTATGCCACGCTGGCGGACGGGGTCTGGTCCTTCGTCCAGTTCGGCTCGAATATCCTCGCCTTCAACGGCTTCGACGCGCCGCAGGTCTTCAACATCGAGACGGACACCCAATTCACCGCTCTGGCCGGCTCGCCGCCGACCGCGCTCTATGCCTGCGTTGCCGGCGATTTCGTGATGACCGGCAACCAGGGCGGGGCGCGGGGCCGGGTGCAATGGTCGGCGATCAACAATTCCGCGGATTGGGTGACCTCGCAGCAGACCCAGGCCAGCCAGCAGGACCTGCCCGACGGCGGCTGGATCCAGGGGCTGATCGGCGTCGAATATGCCGCCATCATCTTCCAGGAGTTCGCGATCCGGCGCGCCAGCTACGAAGGGCCGCCGCTGATCTTCCGGTTTTCCAAGATCACGGACAATCTCGGTGCGACGATCCCGGGCTCGCTCGCCTCCTACCGCGATCTCATCTTCTTCTGCGACCGCTCCGGCTTCTTCATGCTGCAGGGCGGCGCGCAGATCACGCCCGTCGGCGAGCAGCGGGTCAACAACGAGTTCTGGAGTCTGATCGACCAGACCAACCTGGCGCGGGTGACGGCGGCCATCGATCCGGCCAACAGCCTTTATGCCATCGCCTTCGCCGACACGAGTGCGGCGGGCGGCAATCCGAACCATGTGTTCATCTACAACTGGTCGGTCGACCGCTGGGCTCACTTCCAGCCCGGCGCCCTGGACATGATCTTCTCCGCGGCGACGCAGCAGGGCTTTACCTTGGAGCAGCTCGACGGCGTCAGCCCCTCGGTGGATGCGCTGCCCTTCAGCCTGGACAGCGCGATCTGGACCGGGATCGCGCGGCGGCTCGTGGGCGGCTTCGATACCAGCCATACCCTGGGCTTCTTCAGCGGGGCGCCGCTCGCCGCCACGGTGGATACGACCGAGGCGGCACCGGGCAATGGAAGGCTGGTGCGGCTGCGCTCGGCGCGGCCGCTGGTGGACGGGCCGATGCCCTCGCTGAAGCTGGGCACGCGCAACCGGCAGTTCGATGCGGTGAGCTGGGGGGCAGCGGTGAGCGCCAATGCGCTGGGAAGCTGCCCGCTCAATACCGCGGCGCGCTATGTGCGCGGGCGGATCACCATGCCGGCCGCGGCGAACTGGACGCATGTCATGGGGCTCGACGATCTCGACGTGAAGGCGGAGGGGCGGCAGTGAGCTTTCGGAATCTGGACAGCCCTCCCTCCTTCGCTGGGGCTACGGAGGGCAGGCCCTCGGAGGCTTCCGCCTGGCTCGGCAGGGTCCGCGATGTCGTGAACAACATCATTCGCGGCAAGCTGAACTGCACGGGAGCGGTCACGCTGGGGGCGGGCGCCGGCAGCACGCTGCTGAGCGATCCGCGGATCGGGGGCGGCTCCGTCCTGCTGCTGCAGGCGACGAGCGCCAATGCCGCGGCGGAGATTGGTAATGGTACGCTCTATTTCGATGCGGCGGGGGCGGGGAGCGTAGTGATCCGCCATGCGAACAATGCGCAGAGCGACCGAAGCTTCAGCTATGTCGTGATCGGGTAGGGGGATAGGGCCGGTGGTCGCGGGAACCAAGTCGCCGTGGCTTGGCGCAGTCCTGCCAACGACTTCTCCGTCGGTGCGGCGGTTGGGCGTCTTTGGCACAGGTCTCAATGAAGGCATCGCAGCCGCAATCGGGTTGCCGGTGGACCTGATGACGGCCGGCGTGAATGCCGGCGCGCGCGGCACGGGCGATCTCCTGCACGCCCTGGGACTTATCGCGCCGGCGTATCGCATGCCCCAGATCCAGGATCCGGCTGGCGGCAGCGACTCCGTCAACAATGTCCTGCGCCTCATGGGGTTGGAAATCGTTCGCGCCTCAAGACAATCTCGACCGCTACATCGACGCGGACGGACAGCTTGTCGGGGGCACGGCGGCCGGCCTGGGCGCCAACGCCGTAGCCGCGAAGGCGGTGCCTCTGCTGATACGCAATATGGTCGAGTCCCATCTCGGGGCGACAGAGCAAGCCGGAGTGAAACTGGTCCCTTCCGTGACCGCAAATGCTGCCGAAGATGCGTCAGTTCCAATGGCTTCGCGCGGTGCGCGAATATATAATCCGACAGCAAAGCCGCCGCGCCCCTTCGAGGCGGATTACCCTGCAGGAGCACCGGCAGATGCCTCAGGACGACTTACCGCAGACATCGAAGGACGGCCGCTCGGCGCCCGATGGGTGGTCGGCCGAAGAGTGGTGGGCGGAGAAGACCAGCCGCTCACACCGGCGGAATATGACGCCGTTACAGAGGCAGCGATTGGCTCGGTTCCTGAGGCTGTTGAGGCGGGAGCGCTTCCAAGAGGCGCGGTCGGCGCCTATCGAGTAGAAGCCGGAACAGACGGACCCGTCAGAAGTATCGGTATCGATCGCGGGCTGACGCCGGATAGCGCCGTCAAGGTCACGGCCCATGAGATGGGCCATATGATCGATGAGCTTGCCGGGGATATACCCGTCAGCGGGATGGAGCGAGAGTACCGCGCGGTTTACAACGATTTGAATAATCCGGATCTGGCGGCGGCACGGGCCCGCAATTCAAGCGTCGATCCGGGGTCGCGGTCGGTCCTCAGAAACTACGGCCCGGAGAAGCAGGGCTATCCCCGCCTGCAGACCCCCCGGGAGCTCGTGGCCGAGGCGATCCGCGCCTATATGGCGGATCCGAATTACCTCAAGACGGTCGCACCGGAGGTGGCCGCGGCAGTCCGTGCCGCCGTCAACGGCCATCCGGTCCTGTCGAAGATCATCCAGTTCAATGCCATCGCGCCGCTCGGCGCCGGCTTGTTGCCGGCGTTCGGCGCGCCGGCCGAGCCCAAGCCCCTCTCCGACAACCCCGGGAGCAATGCCATGCACCCCTCCGTCGCCCTCATGCTTCGCAATCCCATGCTGCGCCAGGCCATCGAGCATGCGCTCGCGAGCCGCGGTCGCGGTGGCGATACGATGATCGCGCATATCAATCCCGCCGAAGCGCTGATGCTTCGCCGGCTCGGCGGCGCGGGGACGATCAATCCGCGGACGGGCTTGCGCGAGTTCACGGCCGACCCGCGGGGCGACATCGGCGGCGACAACAACCACGACAATCAGCCGGGCAACGACGCCGGCATGGGTGGCGATGTCGGCAACTCCCGTGGCGGCGGCGGCGGCTACGGCCATGCCGGCGATACCAACGGGTCCGGCGGCGGGGCAGGGGGCGGCCATTCCGGCGGCGGACATACGGTCGACAATCCGCCGCAGCCTGATTTCCCGCAGCAACCCCGGCCCGGCATCGCCCCGCCGCCCATCGCCCAGCCGCCGGCGCCGATCCCCGTCGCGACAGCGCCGATGATGTCCGCCACGGCGACGACGGATCTGACGGGCGGCCGCTTCGGCAAGCTGCCGGGCTGGGATCTGAAGCCCTACCAGATCGGCACGGCGCCGACCTCCTATCCGACGCCGGGGCTGACCTCGCCGACAGTGACGCAGCCTCCGACGGGCGGTGGTGGCGGTGGTGGCACCGGGGGCGGCGGTGGTGGAACCGGAGGTGGCGTGACGCATCTGCCCACGGGTGGCGGTGGTGGGAACGGTGGTCTCGGCGGCCTGGGCGGTGATCCCAATCATCCCTTCGGCGGCGATGGGAGCGGGGGCCGGAATGTATGGAATCAGCCCGGCGGGACCGGTCCGACGTCGACGGGCAATGTCGGCCAGCCGGTCATCTCGCATCCAAACACGGGCCCGGGCGGCATCGCTACCGGTCCGATTACGGGGCTGGCAACGATGCTTGGTACCCACCCGGGCAACCCGGTAACGCATCTGACGCCCGGCTTTAAATCGAGGGTGGACGGGGGCGGCATCAATACCGGACCCATTACTGGCCTCGCGAGGCAGCTCGGCGTCACGAATCCCCAGCCTCGGCCCCAGCCACTTACCCCAGGGGGCGGCATCAATACCGGTCCAGTCACCGGCCTTCTGAACATGCTCACCGGCGGAGGGGGGCAGCAGCCGAGTCCGAACCCACAGCCGCATCTGCAAACCGCGACTGGCGGGCTTGGTGGCCTCGGAGGCCTTCGGGGTGGCGGCGGGCAGCAGTCTCGCCCGAACCCGAACACGAATACCGCCAGGGGCACGCTCGGTGGTGGCGGGAACCAGCCCACCTCCACCGGCAATCAGACTGTCACCAGGCAGGCCACAGTGGCGAGGCCGAACGCCAGGTCCCGGCAGCCGGCGACTACCGGAAGGCGCAGCCGGGAGCGATGAGCGAAACGGGCCTGCGGGGCATCCAACCGGCCGAGCTCGATCAGTTCTGGCCCGTGGCGGCGCCGCTGCTCGAGCGCGGGCTGAAGCATGGCGCGGGCTATCGCTGGACGCTGCCGGCACTGCGCCGCTCGATCGCCCTGAACCGGCACTACCTCTGGCTCACCTGGCCGGGTGCGGAATGCGCCGTCATCACGGGGATCGAAGACTATCCGGCGGCGAAGCTGCTGCAGATCCTGTGGGTCTGCGGCCGGCTGCCGGAGAACTGGCGCGCCATCGTCGCTTCGCTGGAGCGGTGGGGCGCGCGGCGGGGCTGCACGGAAGTCGAGACCGGCGGGCGCTTCGGCTGGACGCGCAAGCTGGCGGAAGAAGGCTATGCGGCCGTGCCTTGGGTCACTCTGCGGAAGGAGCTTTGAGATGCCGAGCGGTGGCGGAAACACGACGACCACGACCCAGGCCAGCGGACCGCCGGCCTGGCTGCAGCCCTTCCTGAAGCAGGGCGCCGATCAGGATTGGAATCTCTACAACACGCCGGGGCCGGGCTATTACCCCGGCTCGACGGTTGCCAATCCCTCGACCGCGACCCAGGCCGGCAATCAGGCGGCCGTCGCGCGCGGGCTCAACGGCAATGCCGCCGAGAATGCCGGCACGGGCTACCTGACGAACGTGCTGAACGGGAAATATCTGGGCGGCCAGAACCTGGACCCGGTCCACAAGAGCATCGCGGCCAGCGTCATCCCCAACGTCAATGCGCAGTTCAGCCTGGGCGGGCGCTACGGCTCGCCCGATCATGCCGGCAGCATGACGACGGCGCTGGCCAATGCCGAGGCGCCCTACGACTACGGCAATTACCAGACCGAGCGGGCCAATCAGCAATCCGCCGCGGGCATGGCGCCGAGCTATGCCAGCCAGGATTGGCAGGACATCGCGGGGCTCCAGAGCGCCGGGCAACAGCAGGACCAGCTCGCCCAGAGCCAGGTCGACGCCAACCAGCAGCGCTGGGACTACAACCAGAACCTCGGCCAGAACAAGCTGCAGCAATACATGCAGCTGCTGATGGGCCCGAACTGGGGCAACACGACCAGCGGCACGACAACGACGCCGGACAGCAGCGGCGGGATCCCGGGCCTGCTCGGCGGGCTGCTGGGCGGCTTGTTTCATATCTGACAGGAGGCTGACCCATGGCGGGTTTCTTCGATTGGCTCACCGGCGACGGCTCTGGGGATGCCGGGACTTATCTGATGTCGGTGCTCGATCCCGAGGCCGGCGCGAAAACGCCGAAGGCGGGCGCGACGGCGGGCGTCGGCTCCGCGAGCCCGCTGGGCAATTCGCCCCTGGGCAACGCGATCCGCGGCGGCCTCGCGGGTCTCGCCTTGCAGGGCGTGGGCGGCGGGTCGCTCGGCAAATTCGGTGCCGGCGCACTGGCCGCGCAGCAGCTGCGCGAGCAGCGGGAAAGGCAGCGGGTGCAGGATCTGCTGCTGGCCCGGCAGCTGAAGCGCGAGGACGCGGGGGATGCGTGGGCGCTCCCGAAGCCAGGGGACGAGGTGGATGGCCACATATACCTGGGCGGCTGGCCCGGGGATCGCAACAATTGGCAGGAGATCGGGAAATGAGCGGTCGTCCGTGGGAGAGATTTCAGCGACCGGCGACGCAGGCGCAATCGGACTTGCCCGTGCAGGTCGCCGCGGCTGGGCCAATGCGCGCCGATGCACCACCTAGGGTGGCGCGTGCAGCAATGCTGCCTGCGCCGGGAAGTCTTCCTCCCGCCTCCTATCCCAATAAGACCGGAAACTACATTGAGAACCAGTGGTTTGCGGTGGGCCCAGGGAAGCGTGCCGCTCAAGAATCAGAGCTTCCGGGCATCGTGAACGGCCCCGGCGACGCTTTTCGCCACATCCTCTGGGCGGCGGAGCTGACACGGAGGTATGGCCCAAAAACTGCTACCGATCTTCTCAATCAGCATGAAACCAACGAAGAGCACACCACAGGCTGGTCGCAGCAAGCCGAAGATATGGACAAGCACAACAATGCCATCGGCATACGCATCGGTCAGAACGCTCGCGACTACCAGGATTTGCTGCAGCAAGTACAGTCCATAATCGCGGCGAGCTCACCCGACGGGAGTGGGACCTGGAAAGACCCGCGCCATCATTTGTCCTCTCCCGCGCCCGCGTGGCTTCCTCGGGATCGATGGTATGGCGAGCGGAGCGACCAAAGTAACTGGTACGACAATCCGGCACATGCTGGTTCGCTCGCGTTTCCGCAAACATGGCCCCACGTCAAGGATTACGGATACGGCGGCAGCGAAGCGAGATACCCTGGGTGGCTCTCGGTCAACGAGGCCGTCGGGCGATTGGGATACCTTTTCGAACGTTTCCAGCAACCTGCGCTAAAGCAGGGAGTCACGCCCGCCCCCGACCCCTGGATGCTCCCGTGAACGCCGCATCCACCTTGATGTGGGCCAGCCGCGCCGTAGCGGTTTGGCGGAGACTCAATCGAAACGCGCCCTGTCCGCAAGCTGTCGCTTCTCGCGGGCTACGCGATGCCTATTCCCAAGTATTGTCACGATCCTAGCCATGGCAAGGAAAAGAGAGAGGCAAAACAGGACGCCGTAAATCACGAGCGGCAGGCTGACGCCAAGGAACCCCTCCAAGGGGCTGTTCGCGACGGAGGCGGTGTTCGGATCGAAGGGCAGAAACTCGTGCCCGAGGAAGAGGTTGGCTTCTATCCCAACCATGGCGAAGAGCGTTGCCGTAGCGCTGAAAGGAATGCACAGCAGGAGAATCAACTCCCAGAAGCGCCACTGCCGCAGGACGGGCAAGATGAACAAGGGGAGGCTCCCGACGGCGGCGACGACCAAGGACATAGGGACCTCAGAGGCGTTTGGGTTCTGCGGGTATATGAAGACCTTCGAGGGCGCACTCCACTCGTAGTCAACCAGAGTCAGCTAGGCGGAAAGATGCCGAAGTCCCACGCCGGCATCGACGGCGACCCCGGCCAGCAGCAGTACCGTGAACTGTCCGTAGAAGATCAGGCCACCGACAATCCAGAGCAGATGGCGAAGCCGCTTTGGAAGAAGATAGTCCGGCAGGGGTTCGATCAGGATGTCATCCTCTTGTTCCGGCATGTTGGCTATCGCCCTCCGCACTGAAGCGGGCCATTCTCTGATCTTTCAGACGCCATTCCGATCTGCCAGAAGGCAACCAGGAAGGCAAAGCAGAAGGCCAATGGATAAAACAGGAGGGGCAGCGTGATGCCGAGATACCTCTCCACGTCGCCGAGCGCGAGATCGACGCCATTATCGCCGAAGGGTTGCCAAGGCGCGTCCATGCCGTCGATGCCCCCCGCCCGTACTAATATGGCAGCGAGGTATGTCGCCGACAGGCTGAAGGGAATGCACAAGAAGGCGATCAGCCCCGAAAATCGGCGCTTTCAAATCGAGGCGAAGACGAAAACGGAGAAACTGGCAAGAGCTGCGGTGAGAAGAGCTCTGGGCGCATCCATGATGATCGCGTTCGGCTTATATGCGTAAATCTGCTCCGGCGCGTTCCATGCCAAATTCGCGAGGGTGATCCAGGCCGAGACGGTGCGGGTGCCGTCCGCAGAATAAATCTCGAAATTGCTAAGCAGACCTATCGTCAGTTGTGCGTAGAAGATCAACCCGCCGGCGACCCATAGCAGGCGGCGGACGGGCTTGGGAAAGATAAAGTCGTCGGATGGTACGCTCATCGTGGACAGTCTTCTCCCAGTGATCGTTTGGGCTTCTGACCGTTATTCTTTCTCAGATGCCGGTGGAGACCTGCTCCGCTGCCTGTCCAAGAGCGCCGCAACGATCTGTGCCACCACGAAGCACAGCCCGATGAAGAACATGATGAAGTAAAGTACCAGCGCCACTTGCAGACCAAAAAACACCTCGATACGGCCGGGCGATAAGGGGAGAGTGTTTAGATCGAAAGGCCCTGGATCATCGATGTCGAGATCCAAGCCGCTCATCGCATTGAAAAGCGTCGCCATGACGCTGAAAGGAATGCATAGGAGGGAAGCGATACCATAGAAGCGCCGCTGCCGGACTCCCGCGAAAACGAAGAAAGAGAAGCTTCCGGCGGCTGCGGCGAGGAGAGCCTGAGGGACAAAGGAGATGATCTTCTCTCTCGATGGCATGAGAATCTTTGCCGGCGCGTGCTGCTGCAAATCCAGCAAGGTGATCCAGGCGGATAGAACTCGGTTTCCTGGTTCACCATCGATCTTTACATCGCCCAGCAAGACGTTCGTGAATTGAGCGTAAAAGACCAGGCCGCCGACGATCCAAAACAGATAGCGCAGCGGCGTGAGGAACTGATAATTCGGCGGGGTCGCGCTCATCTTGTGAGCCTTTCGCATTAATCGCATCAAGACTACCGGCAGGGCGGCGCCGAAGGTCCGACAACCAGAAGACGTGCTGGCGCAGCACTGGCATTTGCCGATCCTCCTGAGGCTGAAGCTGCTTCGAGATCGCTGGGCGAGCCACGCCAGCATCATGCCAAAGACGCCCAAAGGTTGCAAGATCCGATCCGAGTTTACTTGAGGTGAGATCGGTAATCGCCGGCAGTTCAGGAATTCCACAGCGTTGGTAATAGGTTAGTCGCGTAGATCAGAAATCTCGTCCTCTCTTCTACAACTAAAGGTTGTATAAGATATGTCCGATATCGAGAGTGCAAACTTACAGCGAATCCGCCGCCGGCAACAATGCCGCGTCGCCCAACGGCGCGCCGGAGGGCATGGCCCCCTCCGGCGTCAACGACACCATCCGCGAGATCATGGCCGCGATCAAACGCGACTGGAACCGGTCGCATCCGACCGTGACCTCCGGCGGCGCCGCCAACGCCCAGACCTTGACCTATGGCGCGGCCCCAGCCGGCTATTTCCAGGGCCAGCGCTTCTGCTTCATCGCCGGTTTCACCAACACGGGCGCGGCTACGCTGAACGTCAACGGGCTGGGCGACAAGGCAATCCAGCTCGCCGCCGGGGCGCTGACGGGCGGCGAGATCGTCGCGGGCCAGGATGGTCGACGGTCGCCTACGATGGAACACAATTCCAAATCGGGGCGCTGCCCGGCCACTACCGCGGCGGGCTGATCGGCATCCAGACCTTCGGCACCGCCGGCACGTTCACCTACACCCCCACGGTCGGGACAAATTCCGTCGTGGTCGAGTGGTCGGGGCCGGCGGTGGGGGCGGCGGCTGCGCTCTCACTGGTGGCTCGCTAGTGGCGATGGGCGCACGCCGCGGTGCTGGCGGCTACGGCGGCGAAACGCATCACCGCCAGCTTCACCGGCGTCACGGTCACGGTCGGAGCAAAAGGCACCGGCGGCACCGCCGGCGCGAACAACGGGGACGGCGGGCGGCACGACCAGCTTCGGCGCCCTGCTGTCGGCGACC
The DNA here is from genome assembly GCA_963757155.1 of uncultured Alphaproteobacteria bacterium. GTDB lineage: Bacteria > Pseudomonadota > Alphaproteobacteria > Dongiales > Dongiaceae > DASXQK01. The sequence continues at coordinate 8,111 of CAVWQS010000018.1, read as the reverse complement.
GGCGGCGCCGCTGGGCAATCGGCGGCGCCGCTCCAGGGCGCGCCCGCCGCCGTCTTTGGACAGCCCGGTGGCGTCGGGCTCCAGCGGCGACGCCAAATGGCACGGGCGGCCACGGCGCTCCCCTCTTCGCCCCGTCCGTCACCTCGGTGGTCGCGGCCGGCGCTGGCGGCTTCAGCTTCTTCGGCGGTGGCGGCCAGCGGCGCGAGCACCACCTCGGGCAGCTGTTGGGAGGCGCCGCCTCTACTCCGGGCTCTGGCGGATCAGGCGCCATCAATACTCAGCCAGCCAAGGCAGCGCGCCTCGCCGGCGGCAACGGCGCTGACGGCTTTGTCCGCGTCTGGGAGTTCGGCTGATGACCCAGAATCTACTGCCGCTTGGATCGATAACGTCTTGGCTGAGATCATCTCCATCCCTGACGATGCTGATATTGCCGATCGTTTCACGCCGGAGATCATCGAGACGCTTGTTCCCGGGCGATGAGAGTGCGCAGATCGACATGATTTGGGACGGAGCGCATTTCTCGACGCCCCCAGCCCCCCGAGCCGCCCCCGACCGCCTCCGCCCACGCTTGATGGCCTGATCGCCGCCCTCCTTAGAAAGGAACGTGATCGCGCTGTCTGACCTCACCTCTCTAGCCACGAGCGTGAATGGAGAGCCCAGCATGACGCCTGAAGAACGTGACCGCCTGGTCAAGGCGGAAGCGCAGATCGTCACCTTCGATGAACGCCTCGATCGGATCGAGGCCAAGCTCGACAAGCTCGTCTTGGCCGCCGCGATGGGGAAGGGCGCGTTCTGGATCCTCATGAAGATGGGCGGCGTCCTCGTCATGGTCGCCGGCGCCGTCGCTTGGGCCGCCGATCATTTTCGCTGGTGGATCAAATGACCAGGATCCTCGCTCTTGCCGCCCTCCTGCTGCTCACCGGCTGCACGGGCTGCAACCATCTGACCGGCCCCGACGTGATCTGCGGCCCCTACAGCACCTTTCCCTGGCTACCCCTTCGACCGATGCGCCGCGTGGTTGAGCCAGAATCGCGTTCTTCAGCATCTCCATTCCGGCCCGACGCTGCTCGAGTATGGGATCGATGACGGCTGGCGGATACGGCCATAGTCCCACCCAGGGTAAGCAGGCAGCTCGACCGCAATGACATCGGCGCCGCGCTTCTCCATCTCCATAGTGAGGAAGCCGCTCGCCGGACCGATCTCCAGCACTCGCTTGCCGGCGAGGTCGACCCCGCCGAGGTATTGGTCCACGCCACCCGCGCAGATCCCATCGGCCGTCTGCCGACAAGGCCGAGGCCCGGGATGTCGATCGTATGGTAGAAATGGCAGTCGTTGGGCACGACGGTCGCGGGGCGGCGAAGATATCAGGTGGGCATGCGCGTCATTCGATCACTCGTCTGGTGTCGGCTCGGTGCTGGACCCTCAGTGTACCGCACCCACACCGCCCGCCGCTTGCGCTAATTCTCGTCATAGAGCGCGGCGAGTCGCGGCCCTCGATCACCAGCAGGTTCTGGGCAATTCGGTTCTGGGCGGCGCTACGCACCGATATTGACCGCCATCTCCGCGGCGGGCTACTCCTCACGCATGCAGAATTTTCAAGCCGTGGAAGCCAAAGCGGGGGCGTTCCATCAGTCCCTCGTCGCCATCACAAGCCAGCATCCGGATCTGCCGTGGTACCCCTATCGCACCCTGATGGGCCACCTCCCGTATATTCGGCCAACTATCGATGAAGAGGTCGACGGGCTCTTCGGCGGGGGAAGGAGGTTCGCAGATATCGGCGCGGGGGATGGAGACCTCGCCTTCTATCTCGAGAGTCTCGGCAATTCCTGCGACATCTACGATTATGCGCCCACGAACTACAATTCCCTCCGGGGGGCGAGAGCGTACAAGGCGGCGCTCGGGAGCGCCGTCAACATCTACGATCTCGATCTCGACAGCCAGTTCAACCTGGACGGGGGGTACGACCTCGTGTTCCTGCTGGGGATTCTCTACCACCTCAAGAATCCGTTTTACGTGCTCGAGCGGCTGAGCAAGGCAACGCGATACACGCTGGTGAGCACCCGCATCACCCGCCATTTCAAGACCGGCGGCCCCGACGTATCAGAGTTCGCCGCCGCCTATCTCGTGGGACCGAAAGAGATGAACGACGATTCGACCAATTATTGGATCTTCACCTCGGCCGGGCTGAGGCGAATTTTCGACCGGGCGGGCTGGGACGTCGTCAAGTGGTTCACGGTGGGAGATCTCAAGGCATCGAACGCCCAGGACGCGGACCATGACGAGCGTGTCTACTGCACGCTCAGGAGTCGGCGCCTCTGAGCGCGCGCAAGTCGATTTAGGTCGGCGGACGAGCGTCCGAACCGTCCCGGCCGCTCAGCTCGGATTGGCCTTGAATTTTTCGATCTTCTCCTTGAGCTCGGTATATTCCTCGCAGCTGCCGCAGACCTGCTGGAGGACCGCCAGGCGCTGCTCGGCCATGTCCGGCTGCTTCAGCTCGAGATAGAGCTCGCCCAGATATTCGTTGGCGCCGATATGGGTCGGCTGCAGGTCCAGGGCTTTCTTGTAGTACATGAGAGCGGTGCTGGACTCGCCCATCTTGCGCTCGCTGAAGCCCATCAGGTTCAAGACATCGGGGTTGTCGGGCTGGCGGGTCAGAACCTTTTGCAGCAGGTCCGCGGCGGTCTTGTAATCGGCGCCGGCGATGGCCGACTGGGCCTTCTGGTAGTCGGCATTCGCATCGCTGTCGCTGGTGATGGTGAGCGTGCCGCCACCGCCGCCGCTGCTGCCGCCACCACTGCTGCTTCCGCCGCTGCTTCCGCCGCCGCTCGTGCCGCCATTGCCGCCGCCGGCGGCCAAGGCCGCGGCGATCGGCAAGGCGATCGCGATCACGCCGGCCATCACGCTGATCGATAGCTTCTTGCAATTCATCGGTGTCCTCCTGACCCAGTCTGTCGGTCGCATTCCCCGAGACCATAGGCCCAGGAGGCGCGCGCCGGCAGCGTCACTCACTCAAGCGTGACAGGTCGTGATGGGCGCGCGAGGACGGTTGTTGGTGACGATGCGGGGCCGGGTCACTTCCCCTTCGGCACCGCAAGCGATGACGCCGCGGCGCCGGCGGCCGCCATCGCGGCCATCGCTTCGTCCCCGGTCATGAGCTTGGTGGTCTTGACACCCGACAGATGGCCGGCCCCGCCCAGCGCCATGCTGGCGGCGGCGGCGGCCTGATCGTCCGGCATCTCCACGATGGCGACGAAATCATATTCGCCGAAGCTCATGAAATACTGATGCATCTTGCCGCCCAAGGCCTTGATCAAGGCGCCCCCGGCCTTGGTGCGGTTCTCGGGCCTGGCAACCAGATTCTTCATGGCGGGCTGGGTGTAGCAGCCCTGAAGCATATAGAACCCCATGATCCTTCCCTCCCTGTTGCATCGCTCGCCTTGCCGGCCAAGGGCCGTGGCTTGAGGGGAGCATAGCACCATTTTGGCGAGTGCTCGCGGGGGAGATCCGGCCAAGCGCGATCGGCCGGCCAGGGCCGGCTTTGTATCCCATTGATTTCAAGGGGTTTTGATGGTGCCGCCGGAGTGGATTGAACACTCGACCTCACCCTTACCAAGGGAGTGCAAATTCTCATGATTTCATTACCTTAAACACCGGTACCCCCAGGCTGCCCCCATTACTGTATTCGCCCGCGGCCGCCGCGTCCGGCGCCGGCAGTTTCCCCAGCACGGCGCGCACCCGCGGCCGGTTGGTCTGGATGTACCATTCGACGCTTTTGGTCGAGGTCCACGTCCCCGCATTCATGATGTCCAGCGTCGAACTCTCGCAATCGTTGAGGTCGGTCGCGAAGGTCCAGCGCGCCATATGCGGGGTGAAGCGGATGCCGAGTTGCTTGGTGAGCGGCCTCAGATGCTTGTAGACCGAGCCCGCGACTTGACCCCCCACGGAAAGACCTTGCCGGCGCGCTCGGCCAGCGGCACCGCCGCCAGCTCGGCCAGCGCGACGGGATGCAGGGGCAGCCACTTCTCCGCCTCGGCCTTCGTCACATTCACGTTGATCAGGCCGGCGGCAAAGTCGATATGCTCCCAGCGCAGGGCGAGATATTCTGCGATGCGCCAGCCATGGCAATACAACAAGACCAGCAAGCGGCGCAGCGCCGGCAGCTCCGCCACCGCGATCAGCCGGGCCAGGTCGGCGCGTGGAATCCAGTTCGGGACGGGCTTGAGCTGGGCAGCTTGCGGACGACCAAATAGGGGCAGAGGTCGTTTTCGGCGGCGTAATGCAGCACCCCGGCCACGACCACGCGGACCTGCCGGTTGATCGTCTGCGCTTTGGCCTTGGGATAGAGCAGCGGCCCGGCCGCGGCGATGTGATGCGGCTTGATCGTATAAATCTGCTTGCCGCCGAAATATGCCCTCAGTCGGCCGAGGTATCTGAGGTCGTTCTTGGTCCGCGGCTTGGCTTGCTCCCACAACTCGGCCGCTTCGATGAAGGTAACTCGACCACGTTGCGGTTCGGCCGATTCTCGGATGAGCCTTTCCTCTGCGGCGTCCGCAGCCCTGCGAGCGCGGCGCGGGTCCGTTTCGCCTGTATTGATTTCGATCCGGCGCCCGGCGACAGTGCCGCGGGCATAAAAGGTTTCCTTGCCCTTCCTTCTTCCCGGCGGGATAAGCTTGAGCCTAGACATTTGAGGGTCTCCACGATGAGGTTGAAATCCGCTTCGGTGAAGACGCGGCGCCGGCCAGGCTTGAGGCCGATAGCCTCGCCAGTCGCAACCTCGACCCGATGCAAGACGCCATACAGCGTCGAGACCGCAAGCGCTTTGCCTGCACCGAGGCGTCGCGAAAGCTCATCGAGTGAAATGAGGGCGAGAGATAGGTTGGAGTCGGACATGGGGCAGTCTCCAAGCCCCGCGCAGGGGGTAAGGGTTGACTGCCTGGCTCGTCCGACACCGCCACGGCCGGCGCGGTTGCAATTAAGTCGGATTAGCCGCTCCCTTCTATCGAAGGTTGCTAACCAGGGCTTATGCTGGCGCCCGGACCATCTTTCGCCGGTTCCGCCATGGCATGTGTATGTTTGGCAGAATCGAAACGCACCGTCAAGCGCAACGGCCGACAATTGAGCAATTCTCCCTCCGCAAGCTTCGTGGCGGGGCCAAACGCCTGCCTCTCCTCCCGGTTCGAAATCCGCTGGTGAAATAGCCCAGCTTTAGCCCCGGCAAGCTGCATCCCTCTCCCCATGGAGCTTACCGGTACTCAATGCTCATCTGAATCGAGGAGTTCGATTGCAAACGCCAGCACCAATGCGCGTCAAGCCGACATTTCTTACTCAGTCTGCGTTCAGGCTCATAACCTGAAGGTCGTAGGTTCAAATCCTACCCCCGCAACCAACAAATTACCCCGCCAGATCAACCAACTGGCGGGGTTCTGCTTTACGGGCATCCGCACCGTCCCCGACACTGTGTCCGCATAGTGTCCGAAAATGTCGTCTCGGTGGGATGGCTTTGGGGCGCCTGCTCTACGGATTTCAACGAGAGCCGCCCTTTCACGGCGGTAACACGGGTTCGAATCCCGGTTGGGGACGCCACTCCCATAATCCATTGTAAAATAATAGGTTTTATCGAATGGTAAACTGAAGCCGTAGCATGTCCCCCGTAGCATTGTCCGTAGCTGTCGGCTGGGCATCCAATCTCAATCCTTCCAAGATCTACGCGCCGCTATCACGGCGTCAACTAAAGGACGATCCCGAGCGTCAGTCCCTAGGGCCGCTATACTGGTCTACGCGCACTTCGCCGTTTGTGTTCCCAGGAAGCGAGACTTCAGCATGCCGAATGGGCCAGAAAACGAGGGGAAGAAACGACCAATCGACATACTGCGTGATTCTGGCGGGGTCATGACTGTCGGTGAGCCGGGAGACGGAATCGTCGAAACGTTCGAGTTCAGGGGCTCTCTTCATATGGTCACCGGCAAAGGTATCTATTCGATCCAATTGGCCGATCAGATCGACCCAGAGCGAACTAACCAGAATATTCCCAATACCCACCAACTAGTTCTTCGATGCGGAGCAGATAGCGAGATTGTTAGCCGTATCCTGCTAACGGCGAAGGAACTTTTTGATCCGACGTACTTGGCAGAGCGGTTTGAACCGCCCCGGGAACCCCGGAGGCTAATTGGTTTGAGTCACGCGGCGATAGCCTGTTCCTCCGGGCTGGCATAGTAGGCGGCTTCAGCCTCGGCGGGCGGGATGTTTCCAATGGGCTCGAGAAGCCGGCGATTGTTGAACCAGTCCACCCATTCGAGCGTGGCGTACTCGACAGCGTCCATGCTCCTCCAGGGGCCGCGCCGGTGGATGACCTCGGCCTTGTAGAGACCGTTGATCGTTTCGGCCAAGGCATTGTCGTAGCTATCGCCGACGCTGCCCACGGAGGGTTCAAGGCCGGCCTCGGCGAGGCGCTCGGTATATTTGATCGAGACGTATTGCACGCCGCGATCGCTGTGATGGACAAGCCCGCTGCCGGACAAGGGGTTGCGATCGTGAAGCGCCTGCTCAAGGGCGTCGAGAACGAACCCTGCGTGAGCCGAGCGGCTGACCCGCCAGCCGACGATCCGACGAGCATAGGCGTCGATCACGAACGCGACGTAGACGAAGCCCGCCCAGGTGGCAACATAGGTGAAGTCCGAGACCCACAGCACGTTCGGCCGTGCCGCCTTGAACTGACGGTTGACCCGATCCAGCGGGCATGGCGCAGCCTTATCGCTGATCGTCGTCCTTACGCGTCTTCCGCGTATGACGCCCTGAAGACCCATCGTCTTCATCAGCCTTGCGACCGTGCACCGCGCCACATCCTCGCCCTCCCGTACAAGCTGTCGCCAGACCTTGCGGACGCCATAGACCTGAAAGTTCTCTTCGAAGACGCGCCGGACCTTCCCGCACAGCTCCGTGTCTCGTCGCACCCGCGCCGGCGCCTTTTCGGGATCTGCGCGGCGCGCGAGATGAGCGTGATAGGTCGACGGGGCGATCGGCAGCACGCGGCAGATCGGCTCGACCCCATGGGCGTCGCGATGATCGTCTATGAAGGCGATCATGGCTTGAACCGGCGGTCGAGCTCCGCCTGGGCAAAATACGCGCTGGCCTTGCGCAGAATTTCGTTGGCCTGGCGAAGCTCGCGGTTCTCTCGCTCCAGCGCCTTCATTCGCTCGCGCTCGTCCGTCGTCGAACCGGCCCGAAGACCCCGGTCCCGTTCAGCCTGGGCGATCCAGTTGTGAAGGGTCTGCGCCGTGCATCCGATCTTCGCCGCAATCGACACGATCGCTGCCCATTGCGAGGCGTGATCGCCCCGGTGCTCGATCGCCAGCCGCACGGCGCGCTCGCGTATTTCAGGTGAAAACTTCCGTCTCTGCTGCTTCTCCATGGCTCCATCCTCTCAAGAGTTGGAGCCTCCGGCAAACCCGGAGCGGTTCAGATCCCAAAAGTGGGCCGCCTCAAGTTACCATTGCGTGATCGCGCGCGGGGTTACGGGAACTTCACCCGTTAGTCGCGCGTTGGGCCGTAAACTGTGGGGGTCGTGTATCTCGCAACTGTCGCACCCTTCTCACCCAGCGATTACCGGCTCTCATCCTGCCCCGTCCCGGCTCGAACATCGGTGCGGGGCTTTTCTTTTGTGGGTGGCAAATCTGGAAACTTAAAAGAGCCGGCCAAGAATCATCCCCTAGGGGACAAGAGGTGATCCACGGCAGCTCCGTGAGTAACCGCTTTGGCAAAGGAACCTCGGGTCATTCCAACCCTAGGTGGGGGGTCATCCTTGGCGGCCACTCGTTCGAGGGCTCATTGGTCTCTTGGAATAATTGCGATATAAGTGGGCGCTAGCCAAGCCATCAAGCCGTCGCAGGTGGCAGTTTTGTGGTCGCTCCTAACCTTCGCTCGCAAGATGGTCTGCCATCCCCAGCGGTGGCCATGGCTAACCACGTCGCGAGCACATCAGAAACCACAGCCACAATGGACTAAGCGCCCATCCTGAGGTCGTGCCCCTGAAAGCTCCCAAGCCCGTCTCACGGCCCTATTGAAGTATGGTGCTGGAGATTGGAGCGGCAGGCAAATCGCTTAGCCGCTGAATA
>CAVWQS010000017.1:0-174908 GCA_963757155.1 uncultured Alphaproteobacteria bacterium | reverse complement strand
CGGTGACTGTGCACTAATTACTCGGTTTGATCGACCGGCGACGACCGCGCACTACGGAGTTAAGTGGATCGTCACCGTAATTCCCCGATTACGGTGACAGTGCACGAATTAACTCGGTGTCGTCGACCGGGGGCACAGCAAGGCGACGGCCCCGCAATACCGGGGTAAGTGGACCATCACCGCAACTTCCCCGCTCAGGGGTTGCCATCCCCTCAGCCAAACAGAGTCAATGAGTTCATATGATCGCTGTGATCCAGCCACGAGTGGTCTGAGCGGGTCGAGGCCATGCTGTCGGCAAGGTTCACATGGCTGCTATCAGCGCTGACCGAGGAGAAAGCGGTGGGCTGCGCGGGTGCGGCGGGTGCCGTTCCGGGATGGAAGGTGAAGTCGGCGGCGCTGAGGCTGGCGACGGTGACGTTCTTGATGATGAGGGTATCGGCGCTGTCGAGGGTGATGATCACATTGGCGCCGGACTGGACCATATGGCTCTTCACCGCGGCAAAATTGGCGAAGGCCGCGGTGGAGAAGTCGATGCTGTCGTGGCCCGCACCGGACGCCACGAAGCCGGTGATCACGTCCTTCCCGAAGCCTTTGTCGAAGACGAAGCTGTCGGTCCCGACGCTGCCGTCGAGGCTGTCGTTGCCCGCCCCGCCGAGCAGCCGGTCGTTGCCGGCCCCGCCGTAGAGGATGTCGTTACCGGTGGCGCCGTTCAGCGTGTCGTTGCCGCCGAGGCCGTTGAGGCTATTGGCACCGGCATTGCCGCTGAGCTTGTCGTTGAAGTTCGACCCCGTGAGATTCTCGAAGTTGAGCAGGGTATCGGTGCCGGAGCCGCCGGTGTTCTGGGCCGTGGCAAGGGCGAGATTGACCGTCACCGCGGCGGTGGCATCCGCATAGCTGGCGGTGTCCCTTCCGGCCGCGCCGCCGTCCATGTGGTCGTTGCCGGAACCGCCGTTGAGGACGTCGTCGCCCACGGCGCCCGCCAGCGTGTCGTTGCCCGCGCCGCCGACCAGCGTGTCGTTGCCCGCGGCGCCGTTCAGCGTGTCATTGCCGTCGAGGCCGCTGACGACATTGGCGGCGCTATTGCCGGTCAGCGTGTCGTTGAAGGCGGTGCCTCTCAGATTCTCGATATTGATCAGGGTGTCGACCCCGGCGCCGATGGTGTTCTGCGCAGCGGCGTTGGCAAGGCTGACGGTCACGCCGGCGGTGGCCCCGCCCAGGTAGCTGGCCGTGTCGGTTCCCGCGGCCCCGCCGTCCATGGAATCATTGCCGAGGCCGCCGTTGAGGCTGTCGTTGCCCCCCGCCCCGATCAGGGAGTTGTTGCCGGCCCCGCCGCTCAGCGTGTCATTGCCGTCGAGGCCGTTGACGACATTGGCGGTGCCGTTGCCGGTCAGCGAGTCGTTGAAGGCGCTGCCCGTCAGATTCTCGAAATTGATCAGGGTGTCGACCCCCGCGCCGATCGTGTTCTGCGCCGCGGCGATGCGGAGGCTGACCGTTACCCCCGCCGTGGCGCCGGTCTGGTAGCCGGCCGTGTCGGTACCGGCGCCCCCGTTCACGCTGTCGTTGCCGGCTCCCCCGATCACGAAGTCGTTGCCGGCCCCGCCGTTCAGCGAGTCATTGCCGGGCCCGCCAATCAGGATATTGCCGGCGGTATTGCCGGTGAGGTTGTCGTTGAGGCTCGAGCCGGTAAGGTTCTCGATATTGATCAGGGTGTCGACCCCGGCGCCGATGGTGTTCTGCGCGGCGGCGACCGCGAGGTTGACGATCACCCCGGCCGTAGCACCGGCATAGCTGGCGGTGTCGCTTCCGGCCGCGCCGCCATCCATGAAATCATTGCCGGCGCCGCCGTTGAGCGTGTCGTTGCCCACACCTGCCGTCAGCACATCGTCTCCGGGACCACCGCTCAACAGATCATTGCCGGCTCCACCGAACAACATGTCGGCGCCGCCATTGCCGCTGAGGTTGTCGCCCTGGTCGGCCGATGAAACCACGGGCGTCAGACGAAAGACGTCGCCATCGGCGTCGGTGATGTAAAGATCCCCACGCCCATCTTCACCGAACGAGGTCGGGGTGTTAATCGCGCCGGCGTCCGTGGTGATCTGCGACGTCCGCTCTGTTGAAACCCATGTACCGCCGGTAAACTGCAGCGTGAACACCTTGCCGCCAAGGTCGGCGTAGAAATACTGGCCCTGCAGCCCATCGCTCGTGCCCCGATAGACATAACCGCCGATGACCGCCTGGCCGACCGTGTGATCGTAGGAAAAAATCGGGTTGGTGAATGCCGGGTTGGATGATGGGCCTTCGGCAGTGGGCCATCCGTAATTCGCGCCCTTGATCCCGGGGTTGATCTCTTCGAAAGCACTCTGTCCGACGTCGGCGATGAAGAAATCGCCGGTGCCGCGGTCGAAGCTGTCGCGGAATGGGTTGCGCAGGCCGAAGTCGAAGATTTCTCCCCTTGCCCCAGGGGTTCCGACAAACGGGTTGTCGTCGGGGATCGCATAGGGAGCCCCGGCGTGGACATCGATGCGCAGGACCTTGCCTAACAAGTTGCTCAAGTCCTGCGCGTTCGACGCGGTCGCGTTCTCGCCGGTCGCGATATAGAGGTCGCCGTCGGGTCCGAAGCCGATCCACCCGGCATTGTGGTTGCTCGCGGCCGTGAGATTGCCGAGGCTGATGATGGGAGTGACACTTGCCGCGTCGGCGACATTGGGATCGGCGGAGACGTGGTAGCGGTCCACCTCGTTATGTGCAGGCGAACCCGGCACAGTACGGTAGATGTAGAAGAAACCGTTGGTCGCGTAGTTCGGGTCAAAGGCGAGGCCAAGCAGGCCGCGCTCGCCGGCGCTGTCGACCGTGACATCCAGGAACGGCGTTGCCAGGAGCTGCCCGGTATTGAGGTCCAGGATCTTGATCTCGCCGGTCTTCTCCACGATGAACAACCGCCCCGTGTCTCCCGGTGGCGCCGTGACGAAAAGCGGAAAACCAACGCCACTCGCCACGCGGGTTGCAGCGATGGACGTGACGTTACCTTCCGGACCGTTGGGATCGAAGCCATAGATCAGATCCCGGTCCGCTGTGCCACTAAGTGTGTTGCTGCCGTCGTCGCCGACGATTGTGTTGACTGCGGCCATTGGAACTCCGTTTTTGCGGATCTGCTAGATGTGAGCTCTTAACCGACATCCCCAGGTGACCGGCTCCCTGACCTAAGTTTGCTGTCCGACGATAGCATTTTCACAGCGAGCCATCGCCCGGAATGGTAGAATTACGGTGTCAAATTACCGTGAAGGTGCAGTAATTAACTCGGTGTAGTCGACAGGAGAAGATTACACCTGATGTCAATGGTCATCTCGTTGTTTGGCCCGCCGCAACATATCCGGCAGCAAGGCAACGGGCTACGCAATAGACCGCGTTAAATGCACTGTCACCCTAACTCCGATCGACTGTTACCACCAACTATGCGATCGACACCCAGACAACTCAGTGCTACCGCTGGTGCTGCCCCACCGATTAGCTGCGACACGAGACGCCCGTGGCTGTCGCACCAGCTTCAGAGAAAACTGATGGCACCTAGGGGCCAGATAGCAAACCAAAGTGGAATCGCACATGCTTGTCCAACTCAGCGCGGCTGTCGGTCTCATCGCGGCGACCGTTGCTATCCAGGCGCTGTTCATGTCTGCGGGACTGCATACATTGAGGTGGGTCGATAAACACCGACCCATGTTCATGCCTCGCTGGCCCACGATTACGACAGTGATCTGGGTCCTGTTTCTCATGATTCCGGTTATTCTCGACGTGACCCTGTGGGCCATTTTCTACTATGCCCAGAGGGCGATGCCGAGTTTTGAGGACGCGATTTATTTTTCAACCGTCACCTTCACGACAGTCGGATATGGCGACATCGTTCTTGGCAGCGAATGGCGTCAGTTGGCAACCTTCGAGGCGGTGAATGGATGGATCATCTTCGGTTGGGCGACGGCGTTGATGGTCACTCTCATTCAGCGACTGTTCTTCCGCCCCGATGTATGATCGAGCTCTGCAGAATTACGGTGACAGTGCACGTAACTCCGTCGACAGTCGGGGGAAAGCGAGACAAGCGAAGCGGCCCCTACGCAAATCATCGCCCATCTATCAGATCTAGTCAGTTAAGTGCACTGTCACCGCAATTCGCCAGCTCGCCAGCGCCGATTGTGTCATGGCCGGCCCGCCGACCATGGCGCCATCCATCAGCCAGGGAATGTTCGTACGCATTGGCCCGGAGTCAGTCCATCTCTTCAGCGCCGAAACCGGACCGATGGCCTCGAACGCGTCGCTCACCCCTAGCCGGCCCAACGGTCTGCGGCATTCCGTTGGGACCGCGAGAGCTGTCTCCGCGGCGGACCGATGATAGAGTTTCGGCGTTGGCCTCGCGGAGCGTCGGCCACGAGCCGAGGGGCGTAGCGTAGGGAGGGAGCGACCATGGCGCATAAGTCACGCAAGAAGGGTAATGAGAAAAAGCTCGGCGGCGAGGTGCTCCGCAATGCCCGGGAGGCGGCTGCCGTCGAGCACGGCTGGCACATCGCCGGCGACGGCAAGCCGCCGAGGAAGCCACGGGCCGGCTACAAATACACTGACGAACTCGTCCGCCTGCAGTTCGAGCTCATCAAGTTGCAAGAGTTGGTGCGTCTGGAGGGCCTCAAGGTCGTCGTCATCTTCGAGGGCCGCGATGCCGCCGGCAAGGGCGGCGTCATCAAGCGGATCACCGAGAGCCTCAACCCTCGCATCTGCCGCGTCGTCGCGCTCGGCACACCCACCGAGAAGGAGCGCGGCCAATGGTATTTCCAACGTTATGTTGCGCATCTGCCGGCACGCGGCGAGATCGTCCTCTTCGACCGCAGCTGGTACAACCGTGCCGGGGTCGAGCGAGTCATGGGCTTCTGCACCGACGAGGAGTACACCGAGTTCCTGCGGGCTTGCCCCCTCTTCGAGGAGATGCTGGTGCGCTCAGGTATCCACCTCATCAAGTACTGGTTCTCGGTGAATGACGAGGAGCAGGAGAAGCGTTTCACCGAACGGATGCACAACCCGATCAAGCGGTGGAAGCTTAGCCCGATGGATCTGGAGTCGCGCAAGCACTGGGTCGAGTACTCGCGCGCCAAGGACTTGATGTTGAAACATACCGACAGCAAGTTTGCACCGTGGTTTGACGTCAATGCCGACGTAAAGAAGCGGGCGCGCCTCAACTGCATTGCCCACCTGCTGAAGCAGATCCCCTATAAGGACCTCAGACCGGTCGAGATGGAGCTGCCGGCCCGCCAGTCGGCCGCCGCCTACAAGCGCCCCAAGAAATCGAGCCAGCACTGGGTGCGGGAAGGCTACTAACGGCCCGCTGTGCCACCGACGAATGGCACCTCAGCGCAGGGCGAAGGACGACGCAAACGCCGGCAAAGCACCTGGGGATCACAATGACAGTGCACCATTAACTGCCCGTCTGATTTTTCCCGCCGCGAAGGTCAACGCATAGCTGGGGCTGGGGCTGGGGCTGGGGCTGGGGCTGGGGCTGGGGCTGGGGCTGGGGCTTGGCCCAACCGCATCCCGGGGCACCCGCTGGTCGTAATCTTATTCCGGTGCCTCCGGAGCGGCATCGCGCCGAGATACAAGGCTGATCGCCCCGACGGCATAGGCGCCGCTAGAAGACCCTCGCCAACAGATCGAGGATCAAGCTCGTCCCCGCCTGGATCAGCAGGACATCCGTCCCAACAATCACCCACTGCTGTCCGGGCCGCGGCGGCAGCTGGACGATCAGGTCATTCGGAAAGTAGCGCTTGGCGATCCCCGGCGGCAGGCTGCCGCCCCGGGCGATCTTCTTGGCGATGCCCGGCGGCAAAGGCTTCACGCCGGCATAGCTCGCCTGGTGCTGCTGAAAATAAGCGAAGATCGTCTGGCGCTCGATCGCCGTGATGGTGGCAGACAGCGTGACCTGACCCGAATCGGCAGTCTGCATCGATGGCCCGGCCGCTTTCGAGTGACCATTGCCATTGCCCTGGGCCCAGGCCGACGAGACGCTCATCGCGGCTGCGACAAGGCCGGCAAGCAGTCTTAGCTGATACATGGGACCTCCTGTGTCCGCGCTGGCTGGCCGGGCGAGAGCGAACGCGCCGAATATCGCTATCCACATTCCACGCCTCCTTCCTTCCCGGTCTATTGAAGTCGCGTTTCGTCAACTACAGGCGCGAATTGTCCTGCTTATAACCAATTGATCTGCCGAAAGATGAGTACCGCTGGAAATTTGGCGTCCCCGACGGGATTCTCTGAGTTAATAACATGAGACACGGGCAACCCCGTGAAATCGCGGGATAGAGTTTCGCCAGCGTTTCGCAAGACCACAGGAGCATCATGCGGACCAAGCTGACCGCGCCACGGCGCAACTTGACCCGGAGCCCGCCGCCGAGGTGCTTCCGCTTCCCGAGCGCGGATAGCTCTGTAGCGCGCTCTAATCGCTTCCCAGCCCCCTATACGGTGAGCCTAAAGGACGGTCAGCCTACCGACACCGTCATAGCTGCTAGTTTGCACCCAGCGCCGATGTTACCGTTGCCGTGATGGCCGCACTGACCGTCAAGAGGGACCACAATAGACTCCCCCGACTACATTCTAGTGGATTGACGCATTCGGAGGATTCCCGAATGCGGTAACTTGGGCCATGCTCTTGGCATGAGAGCAGGCATCGTTGTCGAAGTTACCCCGGAGGATCGCGTCCGTCTTGAGCGGATCGTTGGGGACCGTAACACTCCTCAGAAGCATTCGGCGCGCGCTCGCGTGATCCTGGCGACCGCCGAGGACTGCGGGACACTGGAGATCGTGCGCCGCTCCGGCCTGTCGAAGCCGGTCGTCTGGCGTTGGCAGGAGCGGTTCATGCATGAAGGCGTGGATGGCCTCCTGCGCGACAAGACGCGGCCACCCGGCAAGCGACCGCTGCCGGGCGAGACGGTCAGGCGGGTCGTCAATCTGACGCTCGCCGCACCGCCCGGCGAGACGACGCACTGGACGGGCCGGGCCCTGGCCGCGGCCACCGGCGTGAGCCTGCGCTCCGTCCAACAAATCTGGGCGGCGCACGGCCTTACTCCCCATCGCGTACAGACGTTCAAGCTCTCTACGGATCCACGCTTCTTCGAGAAGTTCACGGACGTCGTTGGCCTGTATGTCGATCCACCGGCTCATGCCGTCGTGCTCTCGGTCGACGAGAAGAGCCAGATCCAGGCGCTCGACCGCACCCAGCCCGGGCTGCCGATGAAGAAGGGACGCGCCGGCACGATGACCCATGACTACAAGCGGCACGGCACCACCACCCTCTTCGCCGCGCTCAACGTCCTGGATGGCACGGTCATCGGCCGCTGCATGCAACGACATCGGCACCAGGAGTTCATTCGCTTCCTCAACGCTATCGAGCGGGCGGTCCCGGTCGGGAAGCTGATCCATGCGATCGCCGATAACTACGCCACCCATAAGCATCCGAAGGTCCGGGCTTGGCTCGCTCGCCATCCGCGCTGGACCTTCCACTTCACGCCAACTTCCTGCTCCTGGCTCAACGCCGTCGAAAACTTCTTCGCCACCCTCACCAAGCGTCGGCTCAAGCGTGGGGTCTTCTGCTCTATCGTCGACCTTCAGGCCGCCATCAACTGCTATCTCGCCGAGCACAACCACAAACCCAAGCCCTTCGTCTGGAAAGCCGACCCAAACCGCGTCCTCGCTGCTATCGAACGCGGGAAGCAAGCGTTATAGTCGATCCACTAGTGGATTGACGCATTCGGAGGATTCCCGAATGCGGTGACTTGGGTCATGCTCTTGGCATGAGAGCAGGCATCGTTGTCGAAGTCACCCCAGAGGATCGCGTCCGTCTTGATCGGATCGTTGGGGATCGTAACACTCCTCAGAAGCATTCGGCGCGCGCTCGCGTGATCCTGGCGACCGCCGAGGACTGCGGGACACTGGAGATCGTGCGCCGCTCCGGCCTGTCGAAGCCGGTCGTCTGGCGTTGGCAGGAGCGGTTCATGCATGAAGGCGTGGATGGCCTCTTGCGCGACAAGACGCGGCCACCCGGCAAGCGTCCGCTGCCGGGCGAGACGGTCAGGCGCGTCGTCGATCTGACGCTCGCCGCACCGTCCGGCGAGACGACGCATTGGACGGGCCGGGCCATGGCCGCGGCCACCGGCGTCAGCCTGCGCTCCGTCCAACACATCTGGGCGGCGCACGGCCTTACTCCCCATCGCGTACACACGTTCAAGCTCTCTACGGATCCACGCTTCTTCGAGAAGTTCACCGACGTCGTTGGCCTTTATGTCGATCCTCCGGCTCATGCCGTCGTGCTCTCGGTCGACGAGAAGAGCCAGATCCAGGCGCTCGACCGCACCCAGCCCGGGCTGCCGATGAAGAAGGGACGCGCCGGCACGATGACCCATGACTACAAGCGGCACGGCACCACCACGCTCTTCGCCGCGCTGAACGTCCTGGATGGCACGGTCATCGGCCGCTGCATGCAACGACACCGGCACGAGGAGTTCATTCGCTTCCTCAACGCTATCGAGCGGACGGTTCCGGCCGGGAAGCTGATCCACGCGATCGCCGATAATTACGCCACCCATAAGCATCCGAAGGTCCGGGCTTGGCTCGCTCGCCATCCGCGCTGGACCTTCCACTTCACGCCAACTTCCTGCTCCTGGCTCAACGCCGTCGAAAACTTCTTCGCCACCCTCACCAAGAGACGGCTCAAGCGTGGGGTGTTCTGCTCTATCGTCGACCTCCAGGCCGCCATCAACCGCTATCTCGCCGAGCACAACCACAAACCCAAGCCCTTCGTCTGGAAGGCAGACCCAAAACGCGTCCTCGCTGCTATCGAACGCGGGAAGCAAGCGTTAAAGTCGATCCACTAGTTTGCACCCAGCGCCGATGTTACCGTTGCCGTGATGGCCGCACTGACCGTCAAGAGGGACCACAATGAGCTCCCCCGACTACATTCTTGATAGCGGCAACGAGTGTGAGCGACTTGAGCGCCAAGCCGCCCTGGACAACTTGGAGCGTCACCTCCAGCATCTACCGCCGCTTCCGTACGCGCGAATCCTCGACGCTGGTTGCGGGTCCGGAGCGATGGCCCGCTTGCTCGCCGCGCGAGATCCGACATGCGATGTTGTCGGAGTTGATCTGAACGCGGAATATGTCGCGTATGCACACGACCGCGGAAATGCGGCATCGCTCGGCAATCTGTCATTCGAGCAGGGAGACTTGCAGGCACTGAATTTTGCGAATGAGAGCTTCGACGTCATCTGGTCCCGGTTCGTCCTCTACTTCCTGCCGAGTCCGGAGGCTGCGATTAGAGAATTCAGGCGAGTTATCCGCCCGAATGGTACGGTTGTCATTGCGCTCCACAACTGGTCCTTGCTGATCAACTATCCGGAGGACTCCGGCCTGCAAAATCGACAGCAACGGGTATTCTCAGGCATTGCAGACATACGGCTCGCCCAAAAACTACCTTCGATGTTGCGCGCAGTGAATTTTCAAGATGTTACGGTTGAGATTGGGTTGGATCCCATCTACACCGCGATGGGGAGCATCCAGCCTGGTCAGCGCCGAAACTTTGTGGAAGTCCTCAGTGCTGGAATCGGACGTATAGCCGAGATACTTGGCGGTCAGCCCGAAGCCGATGCGTTCGTGTCCGACCTGCTGGCCTACCTAGATCGGCCCGACACATATACCTACAGCACTCTTTGGACGATTAAGGGCATTGCACCAGATTCTTGAGGCGTAGGTAGCTATCACTCACGACGGGACATCGTGCGACATCTTTTTCCCCCGGGGCCCGGTCCTCCGTCAGGCTTCGCGCCCCTGAATTTTCTCCTTGAGCGCCGCGACCTCCTCGGGCGTGCGGATCCACAGTCCGGCAGCGTATTGATTGAAGTCTTTGATATTGGTGGCGTCCCCGACGGGATTCGACGGGATTCGAACCCGTGTTACCGCCGTGAAAGGGCGATGTCCTAGGCCTCTAGACGACGGGGACAGCTGAGCGCAACGTAAGAGGCGCAGCGCCTGCCTCATCCATGGCAGGCGGCGGCCATGACTAACGGGGGCTGCCCCCAAAATCAACGCCAAAATGCCCGGCAGGCCGCCGCACCCAGGTGCCTTGCCCGGAACCAGGGGGCTGGCCATACTCCGCGCCCGTCGAATCAACCAATCCTCAAGAGGGAAACCATGAGCATTCAGCGTATCGAGGTCGGCCCGCGCATGAGCCAGGCCGTCGTCCACGGCAACACCGTCTATCTCGCGGGCCAGGTCGCCAATAAGCCGGTCCCCTCCGTCGGTAAGCAGACCAAGCAGATCCTCGCCCAGATCGACAAGCTGCTGAAGCAGGCCGGCAGCAACAAGTCCAAGATCCTCTCGGCCAATATCTGGCTGACCGATATGCGCGGCTTCGGCCAGATGAACGAGGCCTGGGAAGCCTGGATCCCCAAGGGCCAGACCCCTGCCCGGGCCACCGTCGAGGCGAAGCTCGCCAGCCCGGAATATCTCGTCGAGATCATGCTGACGGCGGCCATTTAGGGGGCGAGGAAAAAGGGGAGGAATGCCTTCCGGCGGTCCGAAGTGGTTCTGCAGAGGATCTGCGGGCATGCCGTTTCGCGATCGTATATTTACGTATATACGCAAAGCACGTATTTGTCAAGCGGCCGCCGGCCTTCACGCCGGCGTGCCGTCCTGGATTTCATATTGACATTTACGCGTTTTACGTCTACTCTAAACCGGATCGGCTGGGAGCTCTGCCCGGCCGCGTCCGCCGCCGCCCTTCGACCGAGAGGCTGGCTGTTAATTCGCTGCAAAAACAGCGGGGCGACCCGGCCGCACGCATCGAGGGGCCGGGGAAACCCGGGCGGGACCCCTGCAGATTCCCTGCAGAAGCAGGTCGTCAGGCCGGGGCGCCGTCCTCGATCAGGAGTTGCACCTCCTCGCGCCCTTGCCAGCGGTTGAGCCGGAGATGGCCGGCGAGGTGCAGCGCCGATCCGGAGGCCGTCATCAGGGCGCGGCCGAGTTCGCTGTCCCTGCAGCGGAAGGCCATGGCCTTCAGCCGGCTGCCGTCGCTGCCGGATATGACACAACGGATATGGTCCTCGCCCACGGGATCGGCGTAGACGATGCGCACCGCGGGCAGGACGAAGCGGGGCTCGGCATTGCCGCTGCCGAAGGGTGCCAGGCGCTCCAGCAGGCCCAGCAGCTCGGCGGTCGCAGCACCCGCCTGAAGCGCGCCATCCACATCGAGCACCGCTTGCGGCGGCTCGCCGTTGAGCCCGGCGCCTAGGCGCTCGGCGAGGAACTGCCGGAGATCGTCGAGCCGGCCGCCGGCGACGGTGAAGCCTGCCGCCATGGCATGGCCGCCGCCATTGATGAGCAGCCCCGCCTGGCGGGCGGCGATGACCGCGCTGCCGAGATCGATGCCGGCGACCGAGCGGCCGGAGCCCTTGCCGACCGCGCCCTCGCCATCGATCGCCACGACGCAGGCCGGCCGGCCATAGCGCTCCTTCAGCCGGCTGGCGACGATGCCGATCACGCCGGCATGCCAGCCCCGCGCGGCGGCGAAGACGAGGCCGGGCGTCATGCGGGCCTGGACGTCCGGGCCCCTCAAACTGCGCGATGGCCGCGGCCTGGACCTGCTCCTCGATCTGGCGGCGCTCGGAATTATAGCCGTCGAGGCGGCGGGCGAATTCGCGGGCCTCGATCTCGTCCTCGGTGACGAGGAGCCGGGCACCCAGCCCCGCCTCCCCCACCCGGCCGCCGGCATTGACCCGCGGGCCCAGCAGGAAGCCCGCGTGATAGCTGCCCGGCGGCTCGCTGAGCCGCGCCACATCGGCGAGTGCGGCCAGGCCGGTATTGCCGCGCCCCGCCATGACCTTCAGCCCCTGGGCCACCAGAGCGCGATTGATGCCCGTCAGCGGGACCACATCGCAGACCGTCCCCAGGGCCACCAGATCGAGCCAGCGCTTCAGATCGGGCTCGGCCCGTCCCGCGGCATACCAGCCGGCCCGGCGCAAGGCCCGGTTGACGGCCACCGCCAGCAGGAAGGCGACGCCCACGGCGGCGAGCTGGCCATGGCCCTTGGTCTCGTCGAGCCGGTTGGGATTGACCACTGCGACCGCCTGGGGCAGCCGGGGCTCGGCCACATGGTGGTCGACCACGATGACCTCGAGCCCGGCCGCCGCGGCGGCCGCCAGCGGCTCGAAGGCGGTGATGCCGCAGTCGACGGTGATGACCAGCCGCACGCCTTCGGCCTGGAGGGCCAGCAGCGCCGGCAGGTTCGGGCCATAGCCCTCCTTCATCCGGTCGGGGATATAGACGCGGATCGGCCGGCCGGCCGCGGCGAAGAAGCGAGCGAGAAGTGCCGAGGAGGTGGCGCCGTCGACGTCGTAATCCCCGAAGACGGCGATCGCCTCCCCCGCCTGCACCGCTCGTGCGAGGCGGTCGGCCGCCTTGTCCATGTCGAGGAAGCGCGAGGGATCGGGCAGCAATTCGCGCAAGGTGGGGCTGAGGAAGCTCTCCGCCGCCTCGGGCGCGATGCCCCGTCCGGCGAGCAGGCGGCCCACGATCTCCGGCAGCGCCAGACGCTGGGCGATGGCGAGCCCCGCTCGCTCCTCGCCGCCGCGCGCCCGCCACCGCCGGCCCAGCAGGGAGCGCTCGACGCCGAGGAAGGCCTCGGCAGTCACGGCACCCCCGTCATGGCCAGGGTCACCCCTCGAAGCCGGGCTTGCGGCTCCAGCTATGCTGCGCCTCGATCAGCCGCACGGTCCCCGTCTTGGAGCGCATGACCATGGAATGGGTGAAGCCGCCGGAGCGGTCGCGGCGCACGCCGCGCAGCATGGTGCCGTCGGTGACGCCGGTGGCGGCGAACATGACATCGCCCTTGGCGAGATCGAGCAGGGCGTATTTGCGGTTGAGGTCGCTGACGCCCATGCGCCGGGCACGGCCCTTCTCCTCTTCGTTGCGGAACAGGAGCCGGGCCTGCATCTGGCCGCCGATGCAGCGCAATGCGGCCGCCGCCAGCACGCCCTCCGGCGCGCCGCCGCTGCCGAGATAGATGTCGACGCCGCTATCCGGCCGCGAGGTGGAGATCACGCCGCTGACGTCGCCGTCGGAGATCAGCATGATCCGCGCGCCCGTGGCCCGCACCCGCTGGATGAGCTCGGTATGGCGCGGCCGGTCGAGGATGCAGGCGACGATATCGCCGATATCCACATGCTTGGCCTTGGCGACATTCTTCAGATTCTCTTCCGGCGACGCGTCGAGATCGACCACCCCCTCGGGCAGGCCGGCGCCGACCGCGATCTTGTCCATATAGGTGTCGGGCGCGTTGAGGAAGCCGCCGGCCTCCGCCATGGCGATGACCGCGAGCGCGTTCGGGCCGCCCTTGGCGGTGATGGTCGTGCCCTCCAGCGGGTCGAGGGCGATGTCGATGGGCGGGCCGCCGGCGCCCACCTTCTCGCCGATGAAGAGCATGGGCGCCTCGTCGCGCTCGCCCTCGCCGATCACGACGGTGCCGTCGATGGCGAGGTTGTTGAGGGCCCGGCGCATGGCATCGACGGCGGCCTGATCGGCGGCCTTCTCGTCGCCGCGTCCCATCAGCTTGGAAGCCGCCAGCGCCGCCGCCTCCGTCACCCGGACCGCCTCGAGGGCGAGATTGCGATCCATCGTGGCCTTCGACATGGGTATTGCCTCCCGTAGCTGTTCGATCTTGTTTCTAAAGCGATTCGATGCGGATCATATGCGGCGGCTCGACGACGGAGCCAAGCTGCGTGATGCGCGCCAAGGCGCGGCGCATCGCCGCCTCCTCGGTCTCATGGGTCGTCAGCACCACCGGCACGGCTTCGCCCGGTGCCCGCGCCCGCTGGATCATGGCCTCCATGGAGACCTCCTCGTCCCGCAGTGCGGCCGCGACATCGGCGATCACGCCCGGCTTGTCCACCACCATGAGGCGGATGTAATAGGCGCCGCGATGGCGCGCCAGGGGCGAAGCCGGCAGGCGCTTCAGCTCGCTGGCCGGCACCGAGAAGGTCGGCTGGCTGCGGCCGCGCGCGATATCGATCAGATCGGAGACGACGGCCGAGGCGGTGGGCCCGGCGCCCGCACCCCGTCCCTCGCAGATGTTCTGGCCGACGAAATCGCCTTCGGTCACCACGGCATTGTAGACGCCCTCGACATGGGCGATGGGCGTGCCCAGCGGCACCATGCAGGCATGGACGCGCTGCTCGATGCCGAACTCCGTCGGCCGCGCGATGCCCAGCAGCTTGATGCGGTAGCCCAGCTCCTCGGCGAAGGAGATATCCACCGCCGAGACATTGCGGATGCCGTCCACCTGCACGCCGGCGAAATTGATCTCGCAGCCGAAGGCGACGCCCGCAAGGATGGCGAGCTTATGGGCGGCGTCGATCCCGTCGACGTCGAAGCTGGGATCCGCCTCGGCATAGCCCAGGCGCTGGGCATCGGCCAGCACATCGGCGAATTCGCGGCCCGATTTGCGCATCTCCGTCAGGATGTAATTGCAGGTGCCGTTCAGGATGCCGTAGACGCGCTCGATGCGATTGGCTGCCAGCCCCTCGCGCAGGGTCTTGATGATGGGAATGCCGCCCGCCACGGCCGCCTCAAAGCCGAGGCTGAGGCCCTTGGCCTCCGCCTGGCGCGCGAGCGCCGTGCCGTGATGGGCGAGCAGCGCCTTGTTGGCGGTCACCACATGCTTGCCGGCGGCAAGTGCGGCCTCCAGCAGCTGCCGCGCGACACCCTCGGCGCCGCCGATCAGCTCGACCACCACGTCGACGTCCGGCAGCTGTGCCAGCGTCAGGGGATCGTCATGCCAGGCCAAATCAGTGAGATCGACACCGCGGTCGCGCTTGCGATCGCGCGCCGAGACGGCACGGATCTCGATCGCCCGCTCGCACCGCCGCGCCAGATCCTCGGCATGAAGTTGGAGCAGCTTGACCGTGCCGGCGCCGACATTGCCGAGTCCGGCGACCGCGATGCGCAAGGGCTGCGTCATTCAGGCATGATCCCGCGGCTGGCCTTCAGCGGTCGAGGAAGATTTCGACGCGCCGGTTTCCTGCTTCGCCCGTCGGCATGAATTCGTAGAAGATCGGCCCCTGGCCGCCGACGGCCGAGATGGCCACGGCGCTGCCGGGAGCGCCCATCTGCAGGAGGGCGCCGCCGACCGCACTCGCCCGCTTCAGCGAGAGGCCCTCGTTGATCGCCTGATGCGTCGCATAGTCGGTGGTCTCCGTGCGCTCGCTGGCATGGCCGACGACGCGCAGATTGCCGCCCTGCTGCTGCTGCAGCAGGACCACGTCATGCAGCACCGAGTAGTCGCGGCTCGAGAGGCCGGACGAGCCGGCGCGGAAGAAGATGACGGCGATGGGCGGCTGCTGGGCGGCGGCGGCCTGCGCAGCTGCCTGTCCGGGAAGGGTGGCGGCGCCGGCCCCCAGGATGGCGGCCAGCTTGGCCTGGTCCTGGATGACGGGCGCTCCTGCCGCCGGCGGGACCTGGGCCGAGGCGAGCTGGGTCTGTCCCGGGACCGGTGCCGGCGTATAGGGCGCCGGCGCGCCTGCCACGGGGATGGGGTAGTAAGGCGAGGCATAATGCGGTTCGGCTGCGGCCGCCTGGGCCGCGGGTGCCGGCATCGGCGTTCCGTAGGGCACCGTCGCCGGGGCGGTTGCGGGCATCGGCGTCCCATAGGGCACCGTCGCCGGCGCGGTCGTGGCGGCGGTCTGGGTCCCCGTATTGGGCGGCGGCAGGGTCGACTGCTCCACGGCCCCGGGCGCGGGGATGGTGGTGCTGGCCGGCGGGGTGGTCGAGGTCGTCGCCGTCGTTGCGGGCGCCGGGGCGGCAGGCGCCGTGGTCGCGGGTGCGGTCGGGGCCGCCGCGGTTTCAGTGCCGGTTGGCGGCGTGGCAGGTGCCGGGGGCGGCACCGAGCCGGCGGCCGGCTGGGCTTTCAGCTGGTCGTTGCTGTAGGCGGCGTTCTGCTGGTCCGCCACCAGGCCCTGGGTGACCTGGGCGCGATCGGCGCTGCTGGTCGTCGGGGGCGCCTGGGTCGGCACCGTCCCCAGGTTCGGATAGGGCTGGCCGGTCGCCGCCGCCTCGCCGGGCGTCGGCTTGGAGTCGAACATGCTGCAGCCGCCCAGCAAGGAGGCCAGGGCAACAACCTGAATGCTGCGCCCCGCCCAGGCAGCAAAGCCTTGCGCGCGCCAGGTTCCGTTCATTCTATGGCCAATCCCGGTTCCGGTTGTCTTGCCCGCGGCGCGTGGTTATGTTGCGGAAACCAAAAGAACTTCCGCGCGAAAGGATCATAGAGGAAGCCGCCATGGCCGATCAACAGCCTCCGGACATGAAATTACCAGATCCGGTGGAGCTGTCGCGGGCCATGGCCCGGATTGCCGAGCAATCCCAGCGCCTGGTGGCCGAATTCCTGCAGCGCCAGGCCGCCGGCGAGCAGGTCGACCCGGTCTCCCCCGGCATGTCGGACCCCCTCAACATCGGCAAGGCCTTCATGGAGATGACGGCCCGGATGATGAGCAATCCGGCCAAGCTGGTCGAGGCCCAGGTCAATCTCTGGCGCGACTATATGCAGCTCTGGCAGTCCACGGCCCAGCGCATGGCCGGCAATGGCGGCGAGCCCATGATCCAGCCCAAGGCCGAGGATCGCCGCTTCAGCGATTCGGCCTGGCAGGAGAACCAGCTCTTCGATTTCATCAAGCAATCCTATCTGCTGAGCGCCCGTTGGATGCAGGCCACCGTGAGCGACGTGGAGGGGCTCGACCCCAAGACGGCGAAGAAGGTCGATTTCTATACGCGCCAGTTCGTCGATGCCATGGCGCCGAGCAATTTCGTCATGACCAACCCGGAGGTCCTGCGCAAGACGCTGGAATCCGGCGGCGAGAATCTGGTGAAGGGGCTGGAGCATCTGCTCGACGACCTGGAGCGCGGCAAGGGCCAGCTCCAGATCAAGATGACCGACCCGGACGCCTTCGAGGTCGGCCGCAACATCGCCATCACCCCCGGCAAGGTCGTCTTCCAGAACGAACTGATCCAGCTGCTGCAATACGAACCGACGACACCCGATGTCGCCAAGCGGCCCGTGCTCATCATGCCGCCCTGGATCAACAAATATTACATCCTGGATCTCCGGGAGAAGAACTCCTTCATCCGCTGGGCCGTGGGCGAAGGCCAGACGGTCTTCGTCATCTCCTGGGTCAATCCCGACGAGAAGCTCACCCGCAAGAGCTTCGAGGATTACATGGTCGACGGGCCGCTCGCTGCTTTGGACGCCGTCGAGAAGGCCACCGGCGAGAAGAAGATCAACATCGTGGGCTATTGCCTGGGGGGCACCCTGCTCGCCGCGACCTTGGCCTATATGGCGGCCAAGAAGATCGATCGCATCGCCTCGGCGACCTTCCTCACGACGCTGGTGGATTTCGCCGAGCCGGGCGAGCTCGGCGTCTTCATCGACGAGGAGCAACTCAAATCCCTCGAAGCGCGCATGGAGGAGAAGGGCTATCTCGAGGGCAGCGCCATGGCCTCGACCTTCAACATGCTGCGGGCCAACGACCTGATCTGGTCCTTCGTGGTCAACAACTACCTCCTGGGCAAGGAGCCCTTCCCCTTCGACCTGCTCTACTGGAATTCCGATTCCACCCGTATGCCCGCCGCCATGCACAGCTTCTATCTGCGCAAGATGTATCAGGAGAATCTCCTGGTGAAGCCGGGCGGCATCACGCTGAAGAAGACCCCCATCGATCTGACCAAGATCAAGGTCCCGGTCTTCATCCTCTCGACCAAGGAGGATCATATCGCGCCGTGGAAATCGACCTATGCGGCGACGCGCCTCTATCAGGGGCCGGTCGATTTCGTGCTCGCCGCCTCCGGCCATGTCGCCGGGGTGGTCAATCCGCCGGCCTCGGGCAAGTACCACCACTGGGTCAACAAGAAGGCGCCCAGGGATGCCGAGGACTGGCTGGCCACGGCCACCGAGCAGCCCGGCTCCTGGTGGCCGACCTGGAGCCGCTGGCTCCAGCAATTCTCCGACGGCAAGGTTCCGGCCCGCCGGCCGGGCGACGGCAAGCTGAAGCCCATCGAGGACGCCCCCGGCAGCTACGCCAAGGTCCGCGCGCCCTAGCTGCTAGTCTTTTTCAGTCTCCAGAGGGATCTCGGCGGCCGCGCGATGCTTTGGCCGGCGCCGATAGGCTTGCGGCGAGGGCTCGGCCCCGGCCTTGCGGCGCCGGGCATGGAGGGCGAAGGGATTGCGCGCCCGGGGTGCCCGCTTCGGGCCGCCGCCCTTCGGCCGCTTGCTCACGCGCTTTGCCGATAGCTTTCGGCCAGCTCGCAATAGTGCTGCACGGAGCCGGCGAAATCGGCGATCTCCGCTTCGCTCAGCGGCCGCATCAGCTTCGCCGGGCTGCCGGCCCAGAGCTCGCCCCGCTTCACCCGCTTGTTGGGCGTGACCAGGGCGCCCGCCGCCACCATGGCGCCACCCTCGACATAGGCGCCGTCGATGACCGAGGCGCGCATGCCCACGAAGCTCTCATCCGCCAAGCTGCAGGCATGCAGCAGCGCCATATGGCCGACCGTGATGCGGGCCCCGATGATCGTGGCATAGCCATGCAGCCCCCGCTCCATCCCCTCGGGCGAGTGATTGACATGGATGACGGTGCCGTCCTGGAGATTGGTCTCGGCCCCGATCCGGATGCTGTTGGTATCGCCGCGCAGCACGCAGCCGTACCAGACGCTGGCCCGGGGGCCGATCTCCACATCGCCGATGATGACCGCCGTCGGCGCGATGAAGGCATCGGGCGCGATCTTGGGATGCCTTCCCTCGAAGGGGATGATCAGAGGCTGCATGTAGATTGGTCTCTCAGGGGAACATCGGCTGTTGCTCGAGCCCGGTCGTCTCGGCCCAGCCGGTCATCAGGTTCATGTTCTGCACGGCCTGGCCGGAGGCGCCCTTCACCAGATTGTCGATGACCGAGACGAGGATGGCGCGCCCCGGCACCCGATCGGCATAGACGCCGATGAGGCAGTGGTTCGAGCCCCTGACATGGCGCGTCGCCGGCGACTGCCCGTTGGGAAGCACACGCACGAAAGGCTCCCCGGCATATCTCTTCGCCAAGGTCTCCTTGAGATCCGCGGCCGAGGCGCCGTCGGCCAGCTTGACGTAGATCGAGGACAGAATGCCGCGGCTCATGGGCATGAGATGCGGGGTGAAGTTGACGATGACCGGCCGGCCCGCGGCTTCGCTCAGCCCCTGCTCGATCTCCGGCGCATGGCGATGGCCGGCGATGCCATAGGCATGGACACCCTCGGTCACCTCGGAGAAGAGGTTCTGCTGCTTGGCATCGCGCCCCGCCCCGGTCACCCCGGACTTGGCGTCGATGATGATGTCGTCGCCGGCGATCCCGCCGGCTTCGAGCAGCGGGATCAGCGGCAGCTGCGCGGAGGTGGGATAGCAGCCGGGATTGGCCACCAGCCTTGCCCGCGTCACCGCGGCGCGCGCCAGCTCCGTCAGGCCATAGACGGCCTCCTCCTGCAGCGCCGGCGCACGATGGGCATGGCCATACCAGGTCGCGTAGCTCTCGAGGTCGGCGAGGCGGAAATCGGCGGACAGGTCGACGATCTTGAGCGCGCGGGGCAGGCTCGCGATCACCTCCTGGGTCGTGCCATGGGGCAGGCAGCAGAAGACGAAATCGACCTTCGACCAGTCGGCCTCCTCGATCTTGACGAGGCCGGGCAGATCGAGCCCGCCCAGATGGGGAAAGATCTCCGCCAGCGGCTTGCCGGCCTGGCGATCGGCGGTCAGCAGGCGGATCTCGACCCCGGGATGAAGGGCCAGAAGGCGCAGCAGCTCGGCCCCGGTATAGCCGCTGGCCCCGAGAATGCCGATCCTGACCTTGTTCGCCGTCGTCATGTCGCTCTCCTGCGTCCTTCTCTCAGTCTTCCGTCAACCCAGAATTCGCTGCAGCACCCGCTGGTTGCGCTGCATCGTCGCGGTCAGGATCGGCGCCCGGTTGAGGACGAGCGGGATGTTCTCCGATTCCGCCTGATCCTGAACATCCTGATCGCCGCCGGCCAAGATAAAGGCATTGGTCAGCCGCGCCGCAATACCCGAGTCCAGCTGCGGCGGGCCGAAGACTCCGATGCTGTCGGTGAAGGCGAGCTTCGGATCGCCTGTCGCCTCGGCGAAGGTGGGGACGCCGGTCAGCATGGCGCTTCTCTCCGCCCCGAAGCTGAGGATGGCCTGGAACTGATCGAGATTGGTGGCGACCATCACCGTCGGCAGGATGCCGACCGCGGCCCGCCCCGAGTTCACATCGTCGATCACCTCCATAATCGATCCCCGCGGCGTGATCTGGGCCGCGACATGCCCCTTGCGCTGCAGCATCAAGGCGGCGAGATAGGCGGCCGATGCCGGGGCCGGGCTGCTCACCTTGAGCGGCTTGGCGGCGCGAACCTGCGCCCATGTCCGCAGGGGGTTGCCCCGGGTGGTGAAGAGCGTCACGGAGTATCCGTTCATGAGCTTGGCGATCGGGGTCATATCCTCGACCCTGATATCGGTCTTGGCGCCAAATTGCGAGGCCATGACATCGACGCCGACGAGGCCGACATCCTGATCGTTCGTCTGGAGCATCGCATGGATCGCGTTGAACCCGCCCTGGCCGGGAGCCGCCCGCAGCACGACCTGGCAATTCAGCAGCTGCTGCAGACCGGGGTGGAGGAGATCGAAGATGGCCCAGATGAGGGAGGGCCTTCCCACCGCCATGAACAGCCGCAGACTGTTCATTGTCGCCGCCTGCGCGGGCCGCAACGGCGCCAGGCCTGCCGCCAGGGCGAAGCCCGATAATCCCAGAACCGCCCGCCGATCGAGCTTCATGAACGCCCCCTCCAAATAAGCGGTTTAGCCCAGATTCCGCCGAAGCACCCGCTCATTGCGCTTCATCGTCTCGATCAGAATTTCCGGCCCGTTGATCGCGAGCGGAACATTCTCCGCCTCCGTCCGGTCCGCGACATCGAGATCATTGCCTGCCGCGAGGAACGCATTGGTCAGGGCGGCGGCGGCGGCCGGCGCGAGCTTGGGCGAGGCGAAGACGCCGACGCTCTCGGTGAAGGAGGACTTCGGATTGCCCGTCACCTCGGCAAAGGTCGGCGTCTCCTTCAGGATAGCGTTGCGCTTGGCGCCAAAGCTGATGATCGGCTGCAGGCGATCGAGCTGCTTGGTGATCAGGTTGGTCGGAATGATGCCCAGCGCCGAGCGCCCTGCCGTCACATCATCGACCACCTCGCCGATCGTGTCGCGCAGCGTCACCTGCGTGGCAAGGCCGCCCTTGCGCTCGATCATCAGCTCGGCGAGATAGGCCGCCGTCGCACGCTGCAGGCTGCTGACCTTCAGAGGGGTCGTGGCCGCGGCGAGCTCGGCCCATGTCTTGAGAGGGCTGCCCTGCTTGGCGAAGAGGGCGACGGAGAAACCGTTGGTGAGCTTGGCGATCGGCAGCAGATCCGCGAGGCGGATGTCCGTCTTGACGATCGTCTCCGCATATTGCGTCGCCATGACGGCGGAGCCGAAGAGCCGCGTCTCGCCCTCATGCACCTCCAGGGCGGCATGGATGGCGTCGAAGCCATCGTGACCGGGAATCGTCTCGGCGGTGACCTCGACCTTCAGCTGCTGCTGCAGCGCGGGACGCAGGATATCGTAGACGGTCCAGACGACGGAGGGCTTGCCCAGGGGTTCGATCAGCCGCAAGGCTTTGATCTCCCCCGCGGCCAAGGCAAGCCTGACCGGCGCCAGGCTTGCGGCCAGGGCATAGCCCGACAATCCGAGAAGCGTCCGCCGATCGAGCTTCATGAGAACCAACCTCTGGGCGGCACGCGCGGGCCGCCTTCGCCGCTCGCATCAGGCCCGAGCGAGGCCTTCTAACCGTTTTACGCCCGTCATCGCGATCAAAAAAAATGGGCCGCATTTCCATGCAGCCCATTTTCCGTAGCGAGTGGCTGCAGGTTACCGCTTGGAGTACTGGAAGCTGCGTCGCGCACCGGCGCGGCCGTACTTCTTGCGCTCCACCACGCGGCTGTCGCGGGTGAGGTAGCCGCCGGCCTTGAGCGCGCCGCGCAAGCCGGGCTCGTAATTCGTCAGCGCCCGGCTGATGCCGTGGCGGATGGCGCCGGCCTGGCCGGAAAGCCCGCCGCCGGTGACGGTGGCGACGACGTCATACTGGCCGAGGCGGTTGGTCACGCCGAAGGGCTGGGCGATCATCATCCGCAGCACGGGGCGGGCGAAATAGATGGCGCCTTCACGGCCATTGACCGTGACCTTGCCGTTGCCCGGCTTGATCCAGACGCGGGCGACGGCGTTCTTGCGCCGGCCGGTGGCATAGGCGCGACCCTGAGGGTCGATCTGCGGCTCGCGAGCCTCGGCGGCCACTTCGGCCCCGGGGCCGGCAGCGCGCAGATCCTTCAGGTCGGTCAGGGTCTGGGTTTCGGTGCTCATGCCGCGGCAATCCTCTTGTTCTTGCGATTCATCGCGGCGACGTCGAGCGTCACCGGCTGCTGGGCCTCATGGGGATGGGCGGGCCCGGCATAGACCTTCAGGTGGCGCATCTGCTCGCGCCCCAGGGGCCCACGGGGCACCATCCGCTCCACGGCCTTGATGATCGCCCGTTCCGGATGGGCGCCCGACAGGATCTGGCCCATCGTGCGCTCCTTGATGCCGCCGGGGTGACCGGTATGCCAAAAGAACTTCCGGTCGGTCAGCTTGCGTCCGGTGAGCTGCACCTTCTCCGCATTGACCACGACGACGAAATCGCCGCAATCGACATGGGGGGTGAAACTCCGCTTATGCTTGCCGCGCAACCGCATGGCGATGATGGAGGCAAGCCGGCCGAGCACCAGCCCGTCGGCATCGACGAGATGCCAGCTGCGGGTGACGTCGGCAGGTTTGATGGATAGGGTGGTCTTCATGATCTCGAATGAACCGCTGGTCGGTTTGGGTCGGCGGAGTATGGTGATAATTCGCGCCGCGTCAACGGAAAAGAGCGGCATCCCCATAGACTTAGCGATACGGTATCATATTACCACATCGTGGGATGGACAGCGGTTTTCCCCTTCCCCACCATAGCCCCTGGGATCCCGAGGGAGTCTGCCCGTGACCGAGAGCGCCGCCCCCAAGAACGAGCCCATCCTGCTGCGCCAGGACCGGGATGCCATCGCCACCCTCACCCTCAACCGGCCCCAGGCGCGCAACGCCCTTTCCATGGCCCTGATGGGCGAGCTCCTGGCTGCGCTGGCCGAGCTTGCCCGCGATCCCGCGGTGAAGGTCGTCATACTGGCCGCCGCGGGTCCGGGCTTCTGCGCGGGGCATGACCTGAAGGAGCTGCGCAGCCAGCCGGGCCGGGCGAGCCATCAGGCGGTCTTCCGGCGCTGCAGCGAGCTGATGCTCGCCATCCTGCATCTGCCCAAGCCGGTCATCGCCCAGGTCCATGGCATCGCCACCGCCGCCGGCTGCCAGCTCGTCGCCAGCTGCGACCTGGCGCTGGCCGCCGAAGGCGCGCGCTTCGCCACCCCGGGGGTCAATATCGGCCTCTTCTGCTCGACCCCCATGGTCGCCCTCTCCCGCGCCGTGCCGCGCAAACAGGCCATGGAGATGCTGCTGACGGGCGAGGCGATCACGGCCGAACGGGCCCAGGCCATCGGCCTCATCAACCGCGTGCTACCCGAAGGCGAGCTCGAGAGCGCGACCTGGGCCTTGGCAAAGACGATCGCCGGCAAATCGCCCCTCACCGTCAAGATCGGCAAGGAGGCCTTCTACCGCCAGGCGGAGATGGATATCGCCGCCGCCTATGCCTATGCCAGCGAGGTGATGGTCGAAAACATGCTGGCCCGCGATGCGGCCGAAGGCATCGATGCCTTCATCGAGAAGCGCCCGCCCCACTGGCAGGGTCGCTGATGGCGGGCACCTATTCCGACGCGCTGCTGCGGGGGATCCTGACCAGCGTCAAGACGATCGCGCTGGTGGGCGCCAGCGCCAAGCCGCATCGGCCTTCCAACGGCGTCATGCGCTTCCTTCAGGCCCATGGCTATCGCGTCATTCCCGTCAATCCCGGCCTCGCCGGCCAGACCCTTCATGGCGAGCGCGTCCATGCCTCGCTCGCCGAGATCCCCGAGAAGATCGACATGGTGGATGTCTTCCGCAACTCCCGCTACGCGGGCGACGTGGCCGATCAGGCCATCGCGATCGGCGCCAAGGTGGTCTGGATGCAGCTCGACGTAGCGGACGAAGCGGCGGCCGCCCGTGCCGAGAAGGCCGGGCTCACGGTGATCATGGACCGCTGTCCGGCGATCGAGATTCCCCGGTTGCTGGGCTGACGTCGCCGTCGCGCGGCGACAGCGCCTTCAGCCGAAATGGGCGGAGGCGTTGAACTGGGCGCTGTGATCGGCCCAGAGATGCTCGGCAGGCGCCGAGGCCGGCATGCTCGAAGCCGACGCGTGGAAGGTGAAATCGGCCGCCGTCAGGCTGGCGACAGTCACGCCCTTCACGGTGATGGCGTTGGCGCCGTCATGGGTGATCACCACGTTCGGGCCGACCTGCGCCATATGGCTGTGCACCGCGGCGAAATTGGCGAACATCGCCGTGGAGAAATCGATCTTGTCATGGCTGGCGCCGCTGGCCGTGAAATCCGCGATCAAGTCCTTCCCGAAGCCGGCATCGAAGACGAAGCTGTCCACCCCTGCATTTCCGTAGAGCGTGTCATTTCCGGCGCCGCCCATCAGCGTGTCATTGCCGGTGCCGCCCATCTCCACATCATTGCCGGCGAGGCCGCTGAGGATATTGGCGTTGCCATCGCCGGTCAGGGTGTCGTTGCGGGCCGAGCCGGTCAGGTTCTCGAAATTGCTCAGGGTATCGCTTCCGGCCCCGACCGTGTTCTGGGCGGAACCTTGGTGAGCGAGGCTGACGGTGACGGCAGCGGCGGCATCGGCATAGCTGGCCGTATCGCTGCCGGCCGGCCCCCCGTCCATGGCGTCATTGCCCAAGCCACCGTTCAAGCTGTCATTGCCCGCAGCGCCGGCCAGCGCGTCATTGCCGGCGCCGCCCAGCAGCGCGTCATTGCCGACGAGCCCGCTCAGGAATTCGCGTTGCCGTCGCCGGTCAGAGTGTCGTTGAACGCCGAGCCGGTCAGATTCTCGAAATTGGAGAGGGTGTCGACCCCGGCCCCGATCGTGTTCTGCGCCGCGCCTTGATGGGCGAGGCTGACGGTGACGGCGCTGGCGGCATCGGCATAGCTGGCGGTGTCGCTTCCGGCAGCACCGCCGTCCATGGAGTCGTTGCCGGCGCCCCCGTTCAGTGTGTCGTTCCCCGTCAGCCCGGTCAGCACGTCGTTGCCGGCGGCGCCCTTCAGGGCATCGTTGCCGTCCAGACCGCTGAGGGTATTGGCGTTGGCATCGCCGGTCAGGCTGTCGTTGAACAGCGAACCGCTCAGATTCTCGATATTGGTCAGGCGGTCGCTTCCGGCTGCAACCGTGTTCTGAACGGAGCCTTGAAGTGCAAGGCTGACGGTCACCCCGCTGAGAGCATCCAGATAAGCAGCCGTATCGCTTCCGGCGGCGCCCCCATCGACGATGTCATTGCCCAAGCCCCCGTCGAGCGTGTCATTCCCCGTCGCGCCCAAGAGCGTGTCATTACCGTCGGTGCTGGCTAAGATGTCGTTGCCTGCCCCACCTGACAGCATGTTGTTGGCCTGATTTCCGAGCAGGATATCGTTCCCCGAGCCACCCACGGCGTTCTCGATGAGCGAGCGCGGATCGTCGTTGTACAGATAGGCATTGGCGACATTGCCCGCCGCCAAGTGAGTACCCAAGCCATCGAGATCCGCGAGCTGGGCCGTTGAGAATATCGACCAGTCGCCCGGGGTAAGATCGACGAGGAGATTCGTCGAATAGTTCGACAGGTTGTAGGTGTCTATCCCGCCGCCATCCCAAATCGCCTCATAGACCTTGTTTGCCGATGAGGCGCCTTGGCCGACGCCGTCGATGAAGGTCTCGCCGGTGGTGGGACTCCAGGTGTAGACCGTGTTGCCGGCATAGGTATTGAAGTTCGCTCCATACAGATATTGCAGAGCGGCAATATCGTCGATCATGTAGGTCTGATTGCCGCTGCCCTCGGCGTTTTCGTAAAGCCCGGTGCCGCCGATATAAGAATAGTAAGTCATGATCGACCATTCGGTCGACATATGCTCGGGCGGAAGCACTCCATATACCGGGTCGAAGTCTTGGCCGTGCTTCAATCCAACAGCGTGGCCGATTTCATGCATGATCGTCGCGAAGGCATAGCTTCCCTTTGTTGGCGGCACGAAGGCGATATTGCCAAGCCACACATCTCCGCCTTCGGGGGGATATGGGATATAACCCTCGGAAGTGGGTACGACCAACACAGAGGTGTCTGCAAAGCGCAAATTTCCATGCGTACTGTCGGTCTCGGTAATCTCCGTAAAGGTCAGTAAGGTGTATTGCGAAATCAGCTTCAGAGCATATCGGACGACGCTCTGCTGAGCCGGACTGAATGAGTGAAAACCCAAATATGGTTCGCCGATACCGTAGTCACTGCCGTAGTTCGACGCGGCGGTGGGAAAGCTGAACGTCAGACTATTGGTATCCCAGGAGTACCCGCTCAGAATCCCGTTAATATCTTGGCTGGAAAACGTCATATCTGGCGACAGTTGCCCATGTGATTTTGCCCCGCAGAAGTATTCCGCATAAACCTGCCCACGATGCTTTCAATTACCTGTCCGTAAGTAAATATACGATAACACAAGGTGATAAGCTAACAACAGCGCCATTCGGTATCCCACGAATACCTGCTCGCAATCTATTGCAGGGTTACTCGTGGGCCAGAGGGGCCGCCGACCAGCAGAAGCCATGTCGCAGCGTTGAACTGGTCCTTCGCCACCGTAAACACTGCCATTCGGCTGACCTCGGCACCCGGTGCAAGTCCTCCGCCCCCAGTCCGGCGTCGCTCGAGGTGTTTCCGCCGCCGTTTCGGCCGGATCATGGGCTCCACCCTTCGGATCGAGCAGCCGTATCCGGGGAATGATCGTCGACCGGGACAGGGTCGTAGGAGATATTCTTGATCGTGTACTGCACGACCAGCCGAAAACCTGTCCGTCCTGCGGATCGGGTGAAAACATCGGCGGAGGAGACAGTCACCGATACAGCCCCGGCCGCCGCCGGAACGCCCAGTCTGTAGAGCGCCGGCGGCATCTCCGCGACTGCAGGCTTGGGTGCCATGGCAAATACGCCGATGAGGATCATGAGGATCAAGCCGGCCCGCCACAGGCTCGCGGGGGACGTCATGCGCTGATCCAGGAAAACTTGGCGCTCACTCCAAGAGGATACGCCCCGCCTGTTGTGGCAGGAAGCACCGCGACGGCCGGTTCGATGGCGGGTGGCGAGCGGCGCCGTCAGGCCGAAGCCTGTTTTGCCGAATTGCTCAGGCTGCGGCGATGCAGCAGGGTTCTCAAAGGCAGTCCCTCCTTCGCCGATGATCCGGCTGCCTTCAGCGTCGCGCCGCCTGCATGAAGTTGCGATAGAGCCGGCGGGCATCGCGGTTGAAGTCGGGCATCGCCGCCGCGGCGGCCGCCTGAAGCTTCGGCATGGCACCGTTGCCGAGAGCGGCATCCAGGGCGCAGGCATAGGCCGGGATCACGGCCCAATCGCTGACGGTCTGAGGCAGAATCTCGCAGTGATACTGCATGCCATAGGCATGGCGGCCGACGCGCATGGCCTGGACGGCGCAGAGCGGCGAGTGCGCCAGGACGGTGGCGCCGGGCGGCGCTTCGGCTACCTCGGCCCCATGCCATTGCAGCGCCTTGAAGCGATCGGCGATGCCCTCGAACAGCGGGTCCTGCCGGCCGGCGGGGGTGAGCTCGACATCGAGGATGCCGACCTCCGCCCGCGGCGCTTTGCCGACCCGCCCACCGAGGGCCGCACCCAGAAGCTGATGCCCGAGGCAGACGCCGAGATAGGGCATCGAGCGCTGCTGCACCGCTTCGCGGATCGCCTGCTTCTCGGCAATGAGCCAGGGATGTTCCGCTTCCTGCCAGGCATCCATCGGCCCTCCCATGACCCAGAGCTGGTCATAACCCTCCAGGGAGGGGATCGCCTGCCCGGCATCGAGCTCGACGGCATCCCAGGCGATCCCGTCCTCGGCCAGGAAATCGCGAAAGATCGCGGGATGCTCCACATCGGCATGCTGGAAAACGAGAATGCGCATCTGCTCCCCCTGTTATTCCACGATCTCGATGGAATCGCCTTGCCGGACGACCCCCTCGATCAGGACGGCGGCATAAACACCCGCCATTCCCTCATGTGCGACGGCCACCTTGCGGAGGACCTGCGGGTTCGCT
Source organism: uncultured Alphaproteobacteria bacterium (assembly GCA_963757155.1). GTDB lineage: Bacteria > Pseudomonadota > Alphaproteobacteria > Dongiales > Dongiaceae > DASXQK01. The sequence continues at coordinate 146,481 of CAVWQS010000017.1, read as the reverse complement.
TCGCCCGTATCGGGATCGAGGGTGATCATCTTGCAGCGCGCATCGCGCTCGAGCACCGAGATCACCAGCTGCGCTCCGATCTTGAGGTTCTTGCCGACAAATGCATCCTCGGCAAATCCGGATCCGGGCTCCAGATCTGCGTAGATATTCGCGCGGAAGCGCCGCTTGTCCAGAACCGTGCCGATCTCCGCGCCGAGCTGCACCGCCGTCTGCAGCGAGAAAAGCGACACGGGACGGCAATCGGTCAACGCGCGTTCGGAGCGCAAGAGCCGGAGCGCCGCGCCTTTGACGCCCTTGGCCAGGGCACTCAGCAGCGCCGGATCGTCGATGGCAAGGCGATCGCCGGACGGCGTCTCGACATCGACGGCGAGATCGGAAGGATCGGCGACGGTCGGCGTGATGCCGCGCGCCTCCGCCAGATTGATCGGCAGCGCTGCCTTCTCGGGATGGCGGAAGTGCGGCTTGTAGGCCAGCATGCTCGCCGCCTCCCGGGCGGTCAGATAGGGAAACCGGGCCGGGGCCGCGGTATTACCCACCGCGAAGAGACGGTCGCCATAGATACCGGCGTAGCCGACGAAGAGCTCCTCCCGCTCCTCCCCGGCCATGCTCTTGACTGGATAGCGCCACAGGCTCTCCACCTTGCCGACCACGCCCATGCGACGAATCCCCTTCGCTGCCCCCACGGCAACCATACGGGTGACTATAGCGGCGCGGCATCCGCGATGCCACGCGGGCCGTGCCATCTTGACCTGGCCGATCGGAAATGACGAAAGAGGGTGGAATCTTTCGGCAATCGTGTGCGCTAGCGCCAGAGCGCCTTCGGGTTGTTGAGCACTGCCGGTGGCAGAGCGCGGCAGTAGCCGCCCTTGCCCCAGAGGAAATGGCACATGGCCGAGGCCTGGGTCGAGGTCAGGCCCACGACGACGGCGCGATAGGATTTGAAGCCCTTGTATTGCCGGGTGACGACGGCGGGCTTGCCCACCTTGAGCTCGGCGGGCAGCAGCTTCAGGCTGCGCTGCAGGAGGTTGTGCGTGGCCGCCGCCTGCGGGAAGCCGCCGAAGGCGATGCCCCAGCCCGGCAGGCGGCCCGCAACCTCGCCGTCGGGCTGCAGCGACCAGCCGGGGGCGCAGGCCTCGGCGGAGAGCTGCTGCGGCGGCGGCGCACTATCGGCATCCTTCATCTGGCCGATGGTCAGCGGTGCTGCGGCCCGCGCGCCCTCGGCGGCGAAGCCTTTGTCGAGCAGCATGCGCATGCCGCCGAAGCGCTGGTCGCTGGTGAGGCCGCCCAGCAGCACGCCGATCACCCGCTTGCCGTCGCGCAGCGCCGAAGCGACGAGGTTGTAGCCCGAGCCGCAGGTGAAGCCGGTCTTCAGCCCGTCGGCACCGGGATAGAGATAGAGGATGGCATTGATGCTGGGCAGATTGCCGCCGAGGTAGGTCATGCCGTGGGCGGAAAAATAGTGATAGTACTGGGGAAAATCGTGGAGCAGCGCCAGCGCCAGCACGGCCATGTCGTGGGCCGTCGTCGTCTGCTCCGGATCCGGCAGGCCCGTCGCGTTGCGAAAATTGCTGCCGGTCATGCCCAGGCGCTTCGCGGTCGCCGTCATGCGCCCGGCGAAGCTTGTCTCATCGCCCCCGACCCGTTCGGCCAGCACCACGGCGGCGTCGTTGGCCGAACGCGTGATGGTGGCGAGGATGGCGTTCTCGACGCTGATCTTCTCGCCCTTGGAGAGGCCGAGCTCGGATGGCGGCATGGCCGCGGCATAGGCCGAGACGGTGAGGATGTCGCTCAGCTCGAGGCGGCTCGCCGCCACCTCCTCGAAGGTGAGGTAGAGCGTCATCAGCTTGGTGAGGGAGGCCGGCCGCCAGAGGGCCGTCGGCTCGCTCGAGGAGAGAACCTCGCCCGATGCCGCGTCGACGACGATGGAGGCTTGCTGGGCGCCCAGCGCTGGCGCGGGACCGAGAAGAAGGAAGGCCATCAGCCACAGAGCGCCAGCCGCTGGAAGCCGCCAGAGCCCGCGTCTCGCGAGCTCGGATGCAATCGTCAGGAGCGGCGCGAAAGCTGGCCCCGCCGCCCCCTGCCGGCTTTCTTCATTGGACGCCAATTCCTCGTCCGGCTAGGCAATCTCGGTCTTCACGGCCGCGTTTTCATGGGCCGTCGACGACGTTCGAGATATTGATCGGCGCTTGGCGGCAGGCCGCGTTCCCCTTCGCCGCGCCGGGACCGCCGAGCGCGCCGCAAGGCTTCCCGTCGACCGAGAGCGGTATCGCCATCAGGCTGCCCGAGGGGAAGGTCTGGTCGTAGATCGGCATCGCCTGCAGCGCATCGGCATTGGGATTGCTGAAGGAGGGGATGACGCCGGTGCTGGAGTTGTTGATGACGATCAGCCCACCCGGATCCGTAGTGATGTTGATCCGTGCCACCGCCGTCGTGCCGCTGCCGCCGTGCCGTTTGAAGCCTGTCGTACGATGCGCCTTGCGGAATGCCGTCTTGTCGCCCGCAAGGGCCAGCGCCACGGGATTGGCCCCGATGATGAGCATCTGATTGGCGATCAGCGTCACGCTGGCGAGCGCGTGATCATTGACCGGATCCGCAACGGCGATGGCGCTGAGATTGCCGATCAGCGCCAGATGGCCGAAGCCGCCGGTGCCGGCATGGACGAAGATGTTTGCGGTCGCGCTCTGTCCGCTGTGGGAGCCGATGGCCGTCGCCAGCGCCGTCACATCGCCGCCGAGGAAGATGTCGCTGCCCGCAGTCACGTCGATGAGCGCACCGGCCCGGTCGGGAGCCTGAGCGAAAGATGCCAGCGCGCCGGCCTGGGCGAACAGCCCGCCGCCGGTGACTGCCAGATCGTGCCCGGCATGGAGAACGATATTGGCGCTCGCCGTCGCATGGGAGATGGCATGAGGCGCCTGGGCAAGCGCCAGGGTCTTATCGCCGGTGATGGTGACATTGCCGGTGACGGCGTCAAGGGAGGACAAGGCCTTTGCCGTGACGACCCCCTGGCCGCCGGACCCGAGATCTATTGCATCGGCAACGACCGTCAGGGACTTGGCGGTGATATTCCCAGTCTCCGCCTTGATCTTGAGAGACGCCAGCGCATTGGCATTCTGGCCGAGCCCGCCGCCCACAGCCGAGGCGCTGCCGAGCACCGTGGCATTGCCCAGCGTCACGCCATCCTTGCCGTGGATGATGGCGCTGCCGATACCCGAGGCATTGCCGCCGAACTTCCCGGCGGAAACGACGTCCCCTGTCACGAGCAGCGGGCCGCCGATGGTGACAGCGCCGTTCGCGGCATTCACGTTCAGGAGGCCGCGCGCCACGCCGGTATGGAGCCCGGCCGTGCCATGCAGATCCGCATCGGCATTGACCGTCAGCGACGTGGCCGTGATGTTCCCGGTCTCCGCGTCGATCTTGAGAGACGCCAGGGCATTGGCATTCTGGCCGATCCCGGTGCCCCCGGCGGAGGCGCTGCCGTGCACCGTGGCGTTGCCCAGCGATACGCCCTTCTGGCCGTCGACGACGGCGCTGCCGATGCCCGTGAGATTTCCGCCGAACTTTCCTTTCGAAGCGACATCGCCCGTGACGGCCAGCGGGCCGCTGATGGTGACCGCGCCGTTCGCGGCATTCACATTGAGAAGGCCACGAGCCACGCCGGTATGCACCCCCGCCGTGCCCAGGAGATCCGCCTCGCCATCGACCGTCAGAGATTTGGTGACGATATTCCCGGTCGCCGCCGCGATCTTGAGAGAGGCTAGAGCGTTGGCGTTCTGGCCGAGACCGGTGCCCTGGGCGGCGGCGCTGCCAAGCACCGTGGCATTGCCCAGCGATACGCCCTTCTGGCCGTCGACGACGGCGCTGCCGATGCCCGAGACGTTGCCGCCAGATTTTCCTTTTGCAACGATATTGCCTGTGACGGTCAGCGGACCGCCGACGGCGACCGCGCCGCCCGCGGCATCGATATTGAGGAGGCCGCGCGCCGCGCCGGAATGAACCCCGGCCGTGCCCAAAGCATGCGCCTCGGCATCGACCGTCAGCGACTTGGTGACGATATTCCCGGTCGCCGCATCGATCTCGAGAGATGCCAGCGCGTTGGCATTCTGGCCGACGCCCGTGCCCTGGGCAGAGGCGCTGCCGAGCACCGTGGCATTGCCGAGCGATACGCCCGCCTCGCCGTCGATGATGGCGCTGGCGATGCCGGAGATATTGCCGCCGGACTTTCCTTTGGAAACGACATCGCCCGTCACCACCAGCGGGCCGCCGATGACGACCGCGCCGGCCGAGGCATTCATATTCAGGAAGGCCTGCGCCCCGCCGGAATAGGGTCCCGCCGTGGCCAGCAGATCCGCATCGGCATCGACCGTGATGGCGCCGGTCTTGATGTCGGCCTGCGGATCGATCGTCAGCCCCGCGAAGGCCCAGCCGTAGTTCATCGTCTGCATATTGTGGTCGCCGATATTGATGTCGGCTTGACCGCCGCCACGGGTCTTCGTCGTCAGATCTGCCTGGATCGTGGTCTGCCCCGTCACGCTGACGCCGAGGTCACCCTGGACATCGGCATTGGCATAGGCCAGCGCCGCGCCCTTGCTGCTGAGGTCGACAGCATTGGCGTTGAGCCCGAGGCCCTGGGCGATGGACACCTGCCCATCGCGAGCATCGGCCACGAGATTCGCGACGGCACCGACATTGCCGGTGACGCCGGTCCCGGCATTCAGCTGCGCATTCAACCCGACATGCCCGCTGATGGCGAGCTGAGTGCCGCCGGCATCGAGCGTCCCGAGCGCAAAAGCGAAGGCGTTACGGACGTTCGGCGCCGAAAGCTGGGCATTGATCGTGATGTCGCCGGCCGTCAGGTTGTCGCCGGCGGAGGCCACGAGGTGAGCCCGCGCGATGGGCGAGCCGCCATGGGCCGCATCCGTCGCATTCGCGCCGACATGCACGGGACCGTGCAAGTTCAGATCGCCCGTACCGGCCAGGATATGAGCATCCGCCCAGGCACCACCGCTGCCCAGGCTGCCGATGCCGTGGTTGCCATGCGGCGTGCCGGTCCCCGTCAACTTCGCGTTCGCCAGCACCGAGACGCCGCCCAGGTTCACGCCGCCATGCTGGGCATCGATGTAAAGGCTCGCCGAGCCGAAACGTTGGTAGAGCTGCACGAGATCGGCGATGTTGGAGAGATTCAGGGTGCCGTCCGATATGCCGTTGCCGGTGAGGTCGCCGGTGAGCGCGATATTGCCGCCCACCGTAATGCCGCTGTTGGCCTGCAGATCCGCATAGCCCAACGCCAGCATCCGGCCGGCGCCCGGATCGACCGCCTTGGCATGGACGTCGAGATTGTTCTGGAACAGGATTCCACCCACGTCGGCATCGGCCGTGAAGCTCGCGACCGCAATGGCATCGTCGATATTCTGACCAAGGCCGAGCGCCGAGGCGGTGACACTCACATCGCCCTGGCCGTTGCTCACCTGCTCGCGGATGGCATTGCCCTCCAGATGCGCCAGGGCAAGGGCGGTAACGGCCTTGGTGCCGGAGCTGACGGCATGGGCGTTGACCGTCAGATCCGCCTTATTGACGAGATTCAGCGTCTGGCCTGCCACCACATCCAGGGAGGCGAGCGCTGCGACATTGGCCGCGGCGACACCGCCCAGGGCATTGGCCTGGACCAGCACGTCACCGCGAAGGTTGACATGGCGGACGGCCGCGATGTCGCCATGGGCGATGGCCGAGCCGGCCAGTGTCCGGTTGCCCTTCTCCTGGGCCGTTATCGCCACCGAGTTCCGGAAGACGGCTGACCCGCCCGCATGGACGGAGAGCTGGGCATTGGCCTTCACGCTGGGTGACAGGGCACCATTGCCGGCGGCATGACTCGAGGCGACCGCGCCGATCGCCACATCGCCCACCACGCTCACGTTGCCGCCGGTGAGATTAGCCAAGGCGCTGGCCAGGGCGCCGTGGATCCCCCGGCTGCTGGCCGTCGCGTTCACATCGACATCGCCGCCGAGGACGATTCCGCCGGCGCCGGCGTCGAGCGTCAGATTGGCATGAGCCTTGGTCTGGCGCGCCATATTGCGGCCACCCAGGGCCTGGGCGCCGACGAGAATATCGCCGGTGATGCTGATGCCGGCTTGGTCGATGTCGACGAGCGCATTGGCCGAGGCGCCGTCCCGGCCTTGGCTGCTGGCGAGAGCGATCACGTTCAACCCGCTCCCACCGATGTTCAAGTGAACCGCGGCATTGTTCTGGATGAGCACCGCCGAGGCCTTGGCGCCGGAGCCGTTGTCGCCGGTGGCGAGATTGCGGGCCGAGACGTCGATGGCGACCCCGCCGAGGTTGATCGTCCGGGCGCTGCCGAAATCGATCGCGCCATGCGCCTTCACGCCCGAGGCGCCGAGATTCTCCCCATCTGCTTTGACGGAGACGGTATGGTCGACCGTCAATTTCGTGGTGTGATCGACGACAAACGCCGCATTGGCCGAGGCGCCGATCCCATGCCCCTGTGCGCCGGACGCTTTGTTAGCCGTGGCGACGACCCTGGCCCCCCCGATATGGATCGTGCCGCCGGCATCGAGATGGGTCAGGGCCAAAGACTGGGCATAGCCGGCGCCCGCATTCGAGGCCCTTGCCCGATCGGTGATCATCCCCGCTGTGATCTTGCCGTCACCATTGGCAAAGGCGTTCACCAGACCGGAGGCGACGGCATTTCCGGCCCCACTATCCACCGCCAGGGCTGCGACCGCGAGACTTCCGACAGCGATATCGCCTGTGGTGGCATGCAGGACGAGGTTGCCAACTGCGCGGGCATTCCCGACCCCGCCCGAGCCGTTGAAGGCATTGGCCCCGACGGTGGTCTTCCCGGCGATGACGAGATTGTCCTGGGTGATATCGACCAGCGCATTGGCCAATGCGCCCTGGCCCGCGGCGCTGCTGGCGAGCGCCTGGACATTGAGACCCAGGGCGCCGATGGAGAGGTTCACCGCGGGATCGTTCATAACGAAGGATGCCGTGGCATTGGCCCCGGGGCCGGCGCCCGTAACCCCTTCGCGCCGGGCCTCCACATCGATCTGGACGCCGCCGAGATCGATGTTGCTTGCGATATCAAAGCCGAGGTTGGCATGGGCATTCACCAGGCCCGCGCCGCTATTCGTGCCCCGCGCCCCGAGGGACACCAGGCCGCCGACCTCGATATCATGCGCGTCGGAAAGGGACAGAGTGGCACCGGCGGAGGCGCCGATATTGTTGCAGCCGAATCCGGTGTGGTTGTCGGCCGTGGCGTTGACGGCCAAATCGCCGAGGATCTGGATATGGTCGATGGGCCCGTGGTTGCCCCCGTCCAAGAGCACAGTCGCCAGTCCCCTCGCCGTCCCGCCGCCGAAATCGACGGCGTTTGCCCTATCGGTCAATGACCCGACCGTAATACCGCCGGTTGCGCCTGCCTGGGCTAACATGAGCGTCAGCGCCCCGGCAGAGGCATTGCCTGCGCCTTGGTCGCTTGCCAGGGCCTCGACATCGATAGCGCCATCGACCGTCACATCGCCTGAGTTGGCCTGCAGGAGCACCACCGCGATCCCGATGGCATTGCCCACTCCGCCGGCGCCGTTGAAGGCATTGGCCTTCATCGCGATTCCGCCATGGACGGCGACGTCGTCCTGGACCATCAACGCGCTCGCAACCGCGAAGGCGCCGCCGCCTCTATGGCTGCTCGCCACGGCCTGAAAATTGATGCCGCCGCTGCCGATGGTCAAATTGACAGCCGCGTTCAACTCCTGGAAGACTGCCAGCGCATTCGCCCCAGGCCCGCCGGCGGCGCTGCCCTCGTTGAGGGCCGAAATGTCGATCTGCACGCCGCCGAGATTGATGTTTCCCGCCCCCCCGAAATCGATGATTCCGTTGGCGTTCACGCCTCCCAGGCCGAAGTTGGTCGCATGGGCACCGACAGCCGCATTGCCGTCGACGGTGACGGTGGTGAAATCCGTGAAATGCAGCTGGGCATTGGCGGAGGCGGCGGTTTCATCATCGCTGCCGGCACCCAGGTTCAGCGCGCTGGCGATGACGCTGGCGTTGCCCAGAATATGCACGGTGGCCGGGGGATCGATGTTGGCCAGGGCGATCGCCCTGGCGTCGCCCGAACCGGAATTCAATGCGTTCGCATGGACCGAGAGCGAACCGAGGGTGACATTGGCAGCGCCCTCGCCGGCGCTGGCCTGGATCCCCACCAGCGCCGCGGCGATCGCCCTCCCGTTGCCGGCATCCTGGGCGACGGCGCCGACATCGATATGTCCCCCGACCGTCACGCTGCCGGAGGAGGCAATCAGGCGCAGACCGGCGATGGCGTCGGTCTCGCCCGCGGAGCCCCCCGGGCCGTTGAATGCATTGGCACCCAGCGTAATGTCGCCGGTAATCGAGAGCCGCGGCTGGATGATATCGGCGGTTGCGACCGCCAAGGCGTGGCCGCCCGCATGGCTGCTCGCGGCCGCCTGAAGATTGAGGCTGTGAAGCGAGAGGTCGATGCTCGAGCCCACGTTGAACGAGGCGACCGCTTCCGCGCCGCCGGTTCCGTTCCCCCGGTTCAGCGCCGCGACGTCGATGGTCACGTCATGCAAGTTTAAGGTTCGGATATCGGCAAAGCTGAACTCCGCCGCCGCATTCACTCTTCCGCTGCCGTCGTTGACGCCGTGCGCCACGACCGCGATTTCGCCCCCCACCGTCACGACTCCTGAATTCGTGCCGCTGCTGCCGAAGTAGAGGTCGGCGTTCGCCGAGGCGCCACGGTTGACGTTTCCGCCAGCGCCCGCGCCATGGGCCAGCGCGACGACGCCCACATCGCTGCCGATCGTGATGACCGGCGCATTGACCCGGGCCTCAGCATTCGCCCTGGCCGATCCCGCGCCCTGGTCGTCGGCCGAGGCAACGGTGAACAACGAGCCGAGCGCCACATGGCCACCGGTCTCGCCTTCTCCGGCGCTGGCGACGATTCCCACCAGCGCGGTCGCGATCGCGTTGCCGGCGCCGGTATCATGCGCCACCGCCTCGACCAAAGTCTGTCCGAGGACCGACGCATCCCCCGAGGTCGCGGCAAGCCTCAACGTCGCCGTCGCCTGGGCGTCATTACCGATTCCTTCGCCGGCGGAACCGTTCAACACCACCGCGGTGACGATAACGTCACCCAAGATGACGAGGTTCTCCTGCGCGATGTCGACGAGCGCATTGGCGACGGCAACACCGCCGTCATTGGTGACGGCGGCGGCCGCCACATCCACGCCGTGAGTCCCTATCACCAGATTTACGGCGGTATTGTTCATGACGAAGGATGCCGTCGCCCGAGCCCCCGGGCCGCCATTGCCGACGGCCAGATTGCTGGCTTCGACGGCGACCCCGACCCCGCCGAGGGCGATGTTCCGGACCGTGCTGTCGAAGCCGATGCCGGCGTGAGCGTTGACGGCACCGGCACCGGTGCCGCTGTTGATCGCCACAGCCTCTGCCCCTGCAACATCCAGGACGGCCACGTTGATCGCGTGGCTGAAATTCAGCTGGGCGTCGGCAGAGGCGACGAGTGCACTGCCGCTAGTGCCAGAAAGATTGCGCGCATGGGCGACCGCGCTGGCGGAGCCACCCACCACGATCGTCCCGTTGTGGGCGTCCATAGCGGCCACGGCATTGGCCAGGGCAGCGCCACCGCCGCCATTGAGGGCGTCCGCCCGGTCGGTCAACGAACCGATCGCGACAAAGCCGGCAGCTCCTTCGCCGGCACTGGCCGATATGCCCGTGAGCGCCGTGGCGATCGCCTGGCCGCTGCCCTGATCGCTCGCCTCCGCGAAGACCCCGATATGTCCGCCGACGGCCACTGCGCCCGCGACGCCGCTGAGGTGCAGATTGGCGACGGCAAGGGCATCGCCTTCGCCACCGGGACCGTTCGACGCCGTGGCGGCGACCGTGATGTCGCCAAGGACGACCAGATTATTCTGCACGATATCGACGAGCGCGTTGGCGGAGGCGCCGCCGCCGCCCAGGCTGCTGGCCAGGGCTTCGACATCGAGACCGCCCGCGCCGATATTCAGATGCACATTGGCGTTGGTCTCGACGAAGTGGGCCAGGGCCGTCACGCCGGAACCGCCGGCGTTGAGGGCCGAGGCGGTGATCTGGACGCCCCCGAGATTGATATTGTTCGCAACGCCGAAATCGACATTGCTCTTTGCCACGACCTGGCCCGACCCGCTATTCGAGGCAAAAGCACCAATGGCCATCTCGCCGGCGACCGTGATGTTGTGAGCCCCGGCAAAGGTCAGATCCGCATTGGCAGATGCGGCGATATTGCCGACGCCATTGCCCGACGCGTTCGTCGCGAAGGCGAGGAGGGTCAAATTGCCGAGCTGGATGTCGCCGGGCGGATCCAGGGCCACATCGGACAGAGCCTTTGCCTGCCCGGCGCCGAAATTCGACGCGACCGCCGTGCCGATGAGCGAGCCGATCGTAACGGCGTCGGTGAGCGGGTTGGCGACATGGACGTTCACGAGTTGCGAAGCCACGGCGTTACCCGCGCCGCCGTCGACGGCGCTGGCCAGGCTCTTTATGGTGCCCACCGTGACACCGCCGGCCGTCGCATTCAGCGCGACATTGGTGACCCCGCGAGCGTCGCCCGCACCGCCCGGGCCATTGACCGCGTTGGCCCTGGCGAAGACTCCACTGGCGAGCGTGACGGTGGGCTGGGTGATCTGGCCTCTGGCCGAGGCAAGCGCGCCATTGCCCGCGCGATCCACGGCGAAGGCCCCGAGTGACAGGGCGTCAAGCGAGAGATTGATATCCGCGCCGGCGCTGAACACAGCCTGCGCCGTGACCGCGCCGCTGCCGTCGCTGCCGTTGAACGCGGCGTCGGTGATCGTGATGCTTCCCGCCGCCAGCGTGTCGACGCCGGTGAAATTGAAGCGGCCATGGGCGTTGACCCGCCCGCTCCCGGCATTGCTCGCCCCGCCGGCGACCAGGAGGTCGGCGACATGGACATTCGCCCCGTTGCCGCCGAGTGTCAGCTCCGCATCGCCTGATGCGCCGATATTGCCCGCGCCATGTCCGCCCAGGTTGAGAGCCGAGGCCACAACCTGGAGGCTGCCGCCGACCTGAACGGTCGGGGCGATGATGAGCGTCGTGGCCAGCGCCCGCGCGCCCCCCGCCCCGGCGTCAAAGGCGTTTGCCTTGCCGGACATCGAGCCGACCGTGACATGGCCGCCACCGGCACTCGCGGAGAGGCGTATCCGCCTGGTGGCGCTCGCACTGCCGGCGCCATGATCGCTGGCTAGCGCATCCGCACCGATGTTGTCGATCGCGACATTCCCGGTGAGGGCAGCGAAGTTGAAGCTGGCGGTCGCATGGGCCCCGGCGAGCGCATGGGTGCCCGTCACCGCCTTGGCATTGGCGCTCGCCGTCCCCGAGATGTTGATATTGTGGCCGGCGAGCACGCCCTGCGCGATAGCGTTCGCCCCACCGACGCCCTGACTGCTGGCGTTGGCCTGGAGGTTGATGCCATGGAGGCTGATATTGACCCCGGGGTCGGGCTCCAGCAGCGCGGTCGCCTGCGCGCCGCCCGTTCCGTGACCCGTGTTCAAGGCCGCGACATCGATGGTGATGTCATGGGCGGACAAGCTGCCGGATCCGATCACGCCAAGCCCGCCCCGCGACCTGACCTGGCCACTGCCCGGATTGATTGCATGCGCCGTGACAGAGAGATTCCCGCCGACGTTGACATCGACGGCCCCGCAGTCGCAGCTCCCGGAGAAAACGAGCGTGGCGCTCGCGGCGGCGCCCTGATGATTTGCGGCGGGGGCACCCTTGTTCAGCGCGTTGGCGGCAAGGGTCGCATTGCCTGTGATGCCGATCGCGGTGCCGGTAAGCCTCGCATCGGCGAGCGCCGTGGCCGCTCCCGCGCCCAGGTCGTTGGCCTTCGTATTGCCGTTCAGCCCGCCGATCTTGACGCTGCCACCCCCACTGGCGGAGACGTCGATCACGGTGTGGCCGCGCGCATTGCCGGCGCCGCCGTCGCTGGCCAAGGCTTCGGCATCGAGCAGACCGGCGGTGACATTGCCGGAGCTGGCATCGAGCCCGATGGCGGCAAAGGCGTCGGCATTCCTCAGCGCGTGGATACCGGTGACCGCGACGGCGTTGGCGGTGACATTGCCGGAGATCGACACGGCTTTCTCCCGGGCGAAGCCGACGGCCTGGGCGGATGCACCGCCGACGCCATTGCTGCTGGCATCGGCGTGCAGATTGAGATTGTGCAGCGAGAGGCTGAGGCCGCCCGAGGCCGAGAAAATTGCATTCGCCTGCGCCCCGGCGCCATTGCCCTTGTTCAGCGCCACGGCATCCATGGTGACGTCGTGCAGCTTGAGGGTATTGACCCCCGTGAAGTCGGCATTGGCCTGGGCGTTGACCAGACCGCCGCCCAGATTGGTCCCATGGGCGAGGATGGAGATGTCGCCCAGGACCTGCACATTGGCGACATTGGAAAGGTCGAGCGAGCCAACCGCCAAGGCGCCATTGCCGGCAAGATTGTCCGCCTCGGCAGCGAGCGTGACATTGCCGGAGATCGACACGGCATTCCCCGCGACCGATCCGAGGGCGCGGGCCGAGGCACCGCCGACGCCCTTGTCGCTGGCGTCGGCCTGCAGGTTGATCGTGTGGATCGCGCGGCTTACGCCATCGCTCGCGCTGAATAAGGCGTTCGCCTTCGCGCCGGCACCATTGCCCTTGTTCAGCGCGGCGGCGTCGATGGTGAGGTCGTGCAGGCTGAGGGCATTGACCCCCGCGAAGTCGGCAATACCCTGGGCATTGACCAGACCGCCGCCCAGATTGGTCCCATGGGCGAGGATGGAGATGTCGCCAAGGACCTGCACATTGGCGACATTGGAAACGTCGAGCGAGCCAACCGCCAAGGCGCCATTGCCGGCGAGATTGTCCGCCTCGGCGGCGAGCGTCACATCGCCGGAGATCGAGACGGCATTCCCCCCGACCGATCCGAGGGCGCGGGCCGAGGCAGCGCCGACGCCATGGCTGCTGGCGTCGGCCTGCAGATTGATAGTGTGGATCGCGCGGCTTACGCCATCGCTCGCGCTGAATATGGCGTTCGCCTTCGCGCCGGCACCATTGCCCTTGTTCAGTGCGACAGCGTCGATGGTGAGGTCGTGCAGACTGAGGGCATTGACCCCCGTGAAGTCGGCATTGCCCTGGGCATTGACCAGGCCGCCGCCCAGATTGGTCCCATGCGCGAGGATGGAGATGTCGCCCAGCACCTGGACGTTGGCAACATTGGAAAGGTCGAGCCAGCCGACCGCCAAGGCACCATTGCCGGCGAGATTGTCCGCATCGGCGGAGAGCGTCACATCGCCGGTGATCTTCACGACGCCCGGATCGAGGGCAAAGCTCGCAACGGCATTGGCCGCGCCGCCGCCGGCATTGACGGCACTGGCCTTGTCGGAGAGAGACCCGATGGCGACGGTGCCGGCCGCGTGGATATTGCCGAGCCCAACGGCCGAGGCCGCGCCGGCCCCGTGGTCATTGGCCAAAGCCACGACGCTGATATCCCCGGCATGAACGTCGCCTGTGGCGGCCAAGTTCTGCAAAGCCAGCGCCCGGCCGACGCCGCCGCCCCAATTGCTGGCGCTCGCCTCGAGCGTGACATTGCCGAGGAAGATGTCCGCCCCGCCCACGGCGTTCGCGGCCGTCACGGTCAGCGCAGCCCCAGCGAAACCGGCATTGGCGCCGTGGTCGAGGACCGATGCCTCAACGTCGATCGGACCGGCGACGGTGACGTCGCCGCTGAGGGCCCTCAGCGTAAGGCCGGCAAGCGCCGAGCCGTTGACGGTGAAGTTCCCCAAGGCATTCGTCTGATCGGCAATCGCCGCGACATCGAAGCTGTTGGCGTCGATGTCGCCATGGGCGGTGATCACCGCATTGGCGAAGGCATCCGCCTGCATATTGCCGTGGTCGATGCCGTTGGCATGCACCACCACATTGCCCAGATCGGCATCGCTGCCCGCATTGACGATGAGGCCGGCCGAGGCGAGAGCACCCACCGGCGGCCCCAGCCCGTTGCGGTTGGCGAAGAAATGGGTCGCATCCGTCACTGCATTGGCGAGGACGCTGACCAGCCCATGGATATTGACGCTGCCGCCGGCCGTCATGTTCGCCTTGGCCTTGGCGACGACGCTGTCGCGATTCTGGCTGCTGGCGATGGCGGAGATGAAGAAGCGCCCGTCGATCAGAAGATCGCCGGCCCCCGCCGTCAGATTGGCGAGCGCCGTGGCATGGGGCGTGGAAGACTGATTGCCGGCGACATGCAGGGTTTGGCCATTGGCGGTGACGACCACGTCGCCGCCGACGTCGATGCCGCGGGCATTGACCTGGAGATTCGCCCTGACGTCCGCGTCCGCGGACCCGCCGCCATTGAGAGCCAGCGCATTGACTGTGAGGTCGCCGCCGACCGAGGCGTTGCCATGGAGGAAGGTGCCGAGCGATCCGGCGTGGGTCACCGTAACGAAGAGATTGGCCGAGGCCGATGCGGATTTTCCGAGATTGGCGTTGTTGGCCGTCGCCCGCGCCGTGGCATCGCCGCCGATTTTCACCGCATTGCCGGTGATGTCGAGATTCTCCACCGCCAGCACATAGCCGGCCTTGGGCGCGGCACCGAAGGCCGTGACCGCGGCGTTACCGCCGATGATCACCTGATCGCCCGCCAGATTGGCCGTGGCATGCACCAGGTCACTGCCGACCTGGTTGGCGAGGCCGCTGGCCTGGACATCGAGCTCGCCGATATTGATGTCGCCGCCGTTGAGATCGGCCAGGGCGTTGGCCTTGGCGAAGCTGACGCTATGGATGTCGCCGCTGGCGGCGACCAAGGTACGGCCGGAGATCCGGAGGGCGTCGGTGGCATCCACCGTCAGATTGGCGAGGGCGTTGAAGCGCAAGCCGGAATGGCCGCCCATCACCGCCTGCACCGAGGCATTGCCCTGATCGTTCAGGACCCGCGCGGTCAGATCGGCACCGGCGAGCGCCGCCAGATTGCCGCCGCCGCCCTGCTCGGAGGCCGAGGCGAAAGCCTTGAGGCCGTGGAGCGTCAGCGTGTCGTGGGCCGTGATGTCGATCTGGGCATTGGCCGTCTGGGCGCCCGTGCCCTTGGCCACGGCCTCGACGTCGATGGGGCCGGCGGCAGTGAATTTCCCGGCAGCATTGGCGGAGAACAGGGCCGTCTGATTGCCCGACCCGCTCGCCTTCATGGTGACGTTCTTGACGTTGATATTGCCGCCCGCCGTGGCGGTGAGCACGATATTGCCGGCATGATCCAGGCCGGGGGCGCCGCTGATCAGCGCCACAGTATGGCCGATGCCACCGACAACGCCAATACCGCCGGCCCCGGCGGTCATCGTGATAGTGCCGGAGCGGGTAACGATCTGGTCGTTGGTTCCCTTGAAGACGATGGCATTGCCGGCCGTCAGGGTCAGGTTGCCCGCACCCCCCTGCAGCACGTTGTCGCTCAGATCCTGCATGATGACCTGGTTGGCGGCGCTGGCGACGAAACTGACGCCGTTCTGCAGGGTCTGCTCGAGCTTCTTCTCGCCGATGAAATCCGGGCCGACGCCGAAGCTGCCGTTCCTGATGGTGAAAACGGCCGGATCGACGATCAGCGTGCCGCCGGCGCCGGGATCGATATTGCCGGAGAGCAGCACGTGAAGGCCGCTGACCTCGATCTGGCCGCCCTGGTTGACCGCGTCCGCTCCGCCCCCGGCCGTCAGCGCGGCATTGGCCGCGACGTTGTCCGCCCCCACGGCCTTGGTGATGATCTGGCCGCCGGCGCCCGAGCCCGCCCCGGCCGCGTTCACCTGCCCGGTGAGGTTGATGTCGCCCTCGGAGGTGATCAGCACCGAGCCGCCCTTGCCGTTGGGCGCAAAGGCGCTGGCGTCCACCACCCCGCTCATGTTCACGGCCGCGTTCACGACCTGGGTCGCCACGCTGGCCGAGATCAGGACCTGGCCGGAACGCGCCTGCAGGGTGCCGGTGTTGTTGACGCCCACCCGCGTGCCGTCGGATTTGATCTTCTCCACCGCCTCGGGTGGGACGACGAAATTGATGAGACCGTCACCCCTAAGATCGAGGGTGAACTTGTTCGTCCCCGCCAGCGCGATCGTCCCGAGATCGGCCTTGATGAAGCCGGTGTTCTCGACATAGGGCGCGGCCAGGATCGCAAAGCCGCCGTTGGAGACCTGGATCGAGCCCTGGTTGATCACCTGTCCGGAACCCGAGCCCTTGACGTCGATCTTCTTGGTGGGATCGCCGTCGATGGTCATCGCCGTCGTCGCCAGCAAGGCGCCGACATTGACATGCGAGGTGCCGGTGAAGGTGACCCCCGCGCTGTTCAGGATGTAGACGCGGCCGTCGGCGTTCAGCGCGCCCTGCAGGACGGAGGGAACGCCGCCCACGACATAGTTGATCGCGAGGGAAGAGCTGCCGGGCTGGTTGAAATCGACGGTCTCGTTGCGCGCCGTGGAGAAGGTCTGCCAGTTGATCGTGATCACCTGGCTCTTCTGATTGATGGTGGTCGTCGTGCCGCCGTAGTTGATGCTGCCGGCGCCGCCGGTGATCTGTCCCCCGGTCGGCCCTGCCTCCGCGATCCCGCCGCCGCCCAGCAGCACCATGCCGCTCAGCAGCACCATCAGACAGCAGGACACTTCCTGACGTTTCTTGTTCCGCCACCGCTTCCAGCGAAACTCGACCCGTCCGTCGCGAAGTTGCAGATTGCCGAACATTAATCATACCCCCCGGCGCATTTTTCCGTCGGCGACTCCAACACCGAAAACGCCGCCGCCGACCCGAGTCCGGCGGCTGAACGCCGTTAGGGCAAAAAAGTAGCACGGGTTGCAGCGCAATTCCTTAAGGAAAGTGCTATAATTTAGGAAAGTGTTATCATTCGTCTGCGGTGGGGAAAGCGCGAAGCCTGCGCCGTGAGCATGTGCGTCGTCAGGAGCAACCAATGCGTGCGTTTATGCGGCTCGCCCTATGTTGCAGCGCAGCAATAGTGGCGCTGTCGGCCTCGGTCGCCCTGGCCGAGCAGCAGATCGGGAATGTCGTTCAAAAGGACTTCAACGGCGCCAAGGGCCTGCAAGTCGCCTCGACCAGCGCCGACGACCTCATGTTCAACCACGACGTCTTTGCCGGAGAAACCGTCAACACGTCGGGTTCCGCTTCGACCGTGATCCGCTTCCAGGACCAGACCCAGATCCAGGTCGGGTCCAATTCATCCATCGTGCTGGATAAATTCGTCTACGACCCGGCATCCGGCACGGGCGATGCGGCAATCAAATTCGGCACCGGCGTCTTCCGCTTCATCACCGGCGACATCAAGAACAAGGACGCGGTCAAGCTGACCACGCCCACCACATCGCTCACGATCCGGGGCACGAAATTCATCCTGGCGGTTGCCGCCGACGGCACGACATCGGTCGGCGTGCTGGAAGGCGCCGTCGAGGTCTCCCCCTGCGGCGGCAATCGGCCGGTCACCGAGCCCTCCGGCAAGGCCGTCCGGGTCGGGGCCGGACTGCAAAGCCAGCTCGGTCTCGATGGGCAGCGTGACGACGGATGTCACCACCTCGACCGACTATGACGTCGCCCAAAACGGCGGCGGCACCGAGCCCGATGTGGGAGGCACTTCCGACTCGCCCAACAACGGCGACAGTCATGGCGCCCCGAGCAATGGCGGCAACAAGTCCAGCGGTGGCGGCGGTGGCGGCGGCGGCGGCGGGGGAAGTGGCGGCGGCGGATTCGGCGGCGGCGGCGGCCATACCGACCATTAGCCTAGGCCCGCTTCAGCGCGACCCGCTCTATCCTCACCTAGGGCCGGCAATTGGCCGCGACATCGCCCGCAATGGCCTCGGCGAATTTCTTCGCACCGGCGGCGCTGAAATGCCCCTGGTCGACGAAGTCGGAATTCTGCCAGGCCACCGATAGCGGCTTATCCAGAAACAGCGTCCCCGTCTCCCTGGCGACAGTCGAAAGATCCTGGTTGAGCGCCTGCATCACGGTCTTGACGTCCTTGTCCGGCACCAGGGGAATCCAGCCGGAGCTGCCGGCGTCCTTGAAGCGCGCGTAGTTGAGGATCTGCGGGACGAAGATCGGCTTCACGCCGAAATGCCGGTCGATGTCGGCGATCAGCCGCATGTTCTCGCTGAAGATCTGCGCCAGCCGGGGATCGGCCTCGCCCGACATCTGACCCTGGGCATGGCGCTCCGGCGTCGCAAAGATCGACAGGATCATGCGCAGCAGCAGCATATTGTTCTCGAAGAAGCCCGGCCGGCGCCCGACGGCGAGATTGCCGATTTGGGAGGGGAGCTGATAGTCGGAATAATCGTTGCGCAGACCCGCCACATGGGCGGTGTGCAGATCGTTCCATCCGACATAGTAGATGGCACAGGCCGGCCGGCGATCGCGGAAGGCGAAGAGGCTCTGGATCAGATTCTCCAGCGAGCTATAGCCGGGCACCCCCAGATTCTCCACGGCGTAGTCCTTGCCGAGAAGCTTCGACAGGTCGCTGGCCCAGGTCGCATCGTCGGCATTGCCGATGTCATAGGTCGTGGAGCCACCCAGGGTGGCGATCAGGGTCGGATTCGCTGACTTGCCCTCGTTCCAGCTATGGCGATGGTGGTCCTCGTCATGGGTGACGAGTCCGTAGCTGCCGGGATGCGGGATTCCCACCAGCAGGGGATGGGGCTCGAAACGCGTGAGCAGCACGGGGGAGAGCGGGTGATAGACCCAGCGGTTATGCACGTAGAAGTAGACGTGGGCGGCACCCTCGGCTGCGATCAGCAGCAGCACATAGAGCGCGAGAAACTGGGTCCGGCGCATCAGCGCCAGGAGGGCGCCCAGCAGGGCGATCGAGGCCCAGAAGCCGAGATAGACGAGGCTCGCCTGGCGCTGCAGCTCGAAATAGATGTTGTCGGGCCGGGCGGGCTGCTGGAGGAGGTAGAAGGCGATCAGCCCCAAGCCCGCGATGACGAGCAGGCTGGCCGCCAGGAGAACCCGCTGGAAGAAGCGCTCTCCCGCGTCGGCTCTCGATCGACCGGATATCGGCATCTACCTCCCTCCCCTTCCCGCTTACGGCGCCGCCGCGGCGACAGGATGTAGCACGGCTTCGGCGATCTGGGATGCGAGGATGCGATGGCCGGCGGCATTCAGATGGCCGACGTCGATGAACACATCCTCCGTCTTGTCCGCGAAATCCCTGGGAGAGGTCGACGGCCTCCACCCCCTTCCGGCCGAGCGCCGCACTCTGCTTGGCGAGGGCCTGCTGCACATCGCCGGCGATCGCCCCCAGCCCCGGCCATTCCAATTCCGTCAGGTCATGCACATAGGCGACATCGGGCGTCGGGTGATCGAAGGGCGAGCTGTAGGGCGAGGGCTGCAGGATCGAGATGAACCGCGCGCCCTTGGCCTTCGACAGCTCGGCCATGGCGAGCTGATTGTCGTACCAGGCCGCCGAGGTCGCGGCCGTCAGCTGGGCCACCCGGGCGGGCTTCAGCAGATAGGGCGGCGCCCGCTTCTCATGGCTGGTCTCGGCGGCGGCCGAGGCCCGGGCCAGGAACCAGTGGTAGATGTTGAGCGGCAGGAAGCGATGCAACAGGCCCCGGAGCCCGCTGCGGGATTCGAGGAAGGGCGCCGGCGCCCCCGGTCGTGCCTGATAGACCCCATCGACGATATCCATGCCGCCGCCGAAGGAGATGACGATATCGGGCTTCAGCCCGCGCTCGAACTCATAGGCCAGGCGGTCGCGCTCCTGCAGGGAATCGGCGGCGAAGACACCGGCGTTGTAGACGACATAGGCATGGGCGGGATCGAGCTCGTTCAGCCGCGCCGAGAGCAAGCTCGCGAGCGTCTGATCGTCCGGCACCTCGGGGCCATAGACCGTCGAGCCGCCCAGGAGCAGCAGCGTCACCACGGGCTTCCCGGTACCGGCAGTACCAGGGGGGGCATTTATCGTGCGGCGATAGAGATTCTGGGTCGGGGCCAGCCGATCGACGTTGAAATAGCGGCCATGATATTCCGGCGGGGTGATGAGCGGGGCGCCGTAGATCTGCCGCCACTCGCCGGGCTCGCGGGCAACCTCGCGCAGGAAGCCGGGCGAGATATAGGGCTGGCCGCGATAGGCGGGCACGCTCCCGGGATCGCGCGAGGCGGCGGTGATCAGAGGGGTGACGAAATAGCCGACGACGACGTCGGCGGCGACGTAGAGGCCGGCCGTCACGGCCAGGATAATGATCACGCGCAAATCAGCCGCATCGACCCTCGATTTCCGCCACCTCTTCCCTCCTGCAGGTCCCAAGCCGCGGGACGGCGGCGAAGCCACCACAAGACGCCGGATCAGGCAAGCGGATATCGCAGCCGGCCCCGTCCCATGCGGCAATATGCGGGCAGACGAGGCCCTTCATTTATGGGCCCATCTCGTCTAGTTTCGCCCCCCGGTTCGGCTGCGCCCTCTTCGTTCGCCCCGACTTTCGAGTCGCATGCGCCCGGGGAAATCGGCAGATAACTTCGTAATGGTTGGTCAGCGATGAAGCGTAATCCCCTGAAGGAAGCATTGCTCGGGCTCGTGACCCTGGCGGTCACGATCGTGATTCTCTACGGCGCCGCTGAAGTGGCCGTGCGACTCTTCGTCGACAACGGCATGAACTTCAACATCGAGATGTGGAAATACGCCCGCGACATCAAGCAGCGCTCCGCCGATCCGCTGATCGGCCATGAGCACCGGGGAGACGCAAAGTCCTACCTCATGGGCGTCGATGTCGCCACCAACGCCGAAGGCCATCGCGACCGCGAGATCCCCGTCGAGCGTCAACCGGGTGTCGGACGCGTCGTCATGCTGGGCGATTCCTTCATCGAGGGCTGGGGGGTGCCATTCGATGACACGATCTCCAAGCGCCTGGAGAAGCTGTTCGACAAGGCCGGCGAGAAGGTCGAGGTGATGAACACCGGCGTCGGCAACTACAACACCATCATGGAGGTGGAGGCCTTCCTCACCCGCGATGCCAAGTTCAAGCCCGACATGGTGGTGCTGAACTACACCTTCAACGATGCGGAGCCGGTGCCGAGCTACGGCTCCACGGGTTTCCTCGCCCGCAACTCCGAGGCGGCCGTCTTCCTCGTGGGCGGCATGGACAGCCTGATGCGGCTCTTCGGCGAGAAGCAGACCTGGGACAAATATTACCTCGGCCTCTACAACACGCCCGGTTGGGACGCCGCCAAGGCGGCGATCCACAAGCTCGCGGACTACTGCCGCCAGAACAAGATCAAGCTCATGATCGTCAACTGGCCGGAGCTCCACGACGTCAACAACTACCGCCTGCAGAAGATCACCGATCTGCTCCATGGCGTCGCCGATGCCGAGAAGGTTCCCTTCGTCGATCTGCTGAACTCGGTGAAGGGCCAGGAGTCCTCGAAGCTCTGGGTCACGGCGCCCGATCCCCATCCCAACGCCTATGCCAACGAGCTCTATGCCAATTATCTCTTCCCCTTCATGAAGGAAGAGCTGGCGAAGCCGGGGTCATGACCGACGCCAGCGGGCACGCCGGTTGTCGGGGCACGGAATGGCAAAGGCTGCTCCCATTCAGCGGTCCTAAGACGTGGATGCTCCGCGGGACAAGCCCGAGCATGACGGTCGAGAGAGCGAGGCTCGCTGACCTGAACAGCCGTGCTCGTTCCCGCCTGCCCTCAGGGTTGCGAGGCGACTATGGGCGTCAGCACCACCTGGGCGATCCTGTCGGCCAACATCCCGTAGCCCGTGGCATTGAGGTGGCCCTGATCGATGAAGAAATCCACCGTCTTCGCCTTCAGGGCTGCCGACAGATCGAGCGCATCGATCCCCGCCGCCTGCAGCTTGACCAGCGTCTCGGAGAGGGCCGTCTGCCCCTGCTGCAGCACCTCCGCCAGCTTCGGCATCTGGGCCTCGGTATGGGCGAGGGCGAATTCCAGGTCGTCGGTCTTATGTTCGTAGGCGGTGCTGAAAGGGCTCGGCGGCAGCACGGCCAGAAACCGCCCCCCGGCGCTGGTGACGGCCTTGGCCATCGCTTCCAGATTCTCGGCATAAAGATCGGCCGTCTTCTGAGTAAGTTCGGCGACAACCGGCGTCCTGGCGATATGAGGCGGAATCGTCTTCAAATGCTGCGCCACCGCCCGGTCGTGAAACCACAGATGGACGAGCTGGGCGATATTGGTCGGCAGGACTTTGTGAAGAAATCCCCGGACGCCGGTACGCGCCAGGAGCAGCGGCGCCGGCTGGCCCGGGCGGCCCTGATAGATCCCGTAGACGATGTCCAGGGGGCCATCGATCGCGATCACCATATAGGGCCGGAGACCCCGGCTCAGCTCATAGACGACACGGTCGCGATCCTGAGCTGAATCGGCTGCGACGACCCCGGCGTTGTAGACGACATAGCGGTGGGCGGGATCGAGAATGTTGAGGCGCTGGGAGAGCTGGCTCGCGATCGTGCCCGCGTCGGGGACCTCGGGTCCGTAAAGTGTCGAACCGCCCACCAGTAGGACCGCGCGCTCCGGTTTGCCGTTCGGCGCTGGATTTGGCGTCCGCCGATAGGGATTGCCCGTCGGCGGCAGCCTATCGATATTGAAATAGGTGCCGTGATACTCGGGCGGCGTGACGAGATATTGTCCGGGAACCTGCTGCCATTCCCCGGGCTCGAGCGCCTTCTCCCGAATGAAATCCGCGTTCACATAGGGCTGGTTGCGATAGGCCGGAACCTCGCCGCCATCGAGCGAGACGTTCAGAATCTCGGGACGCCAAAGACCGACAAGATAATCCGCGACCGTGTAGATGCCAGCCGTGATCACCAGCACCAGGATCGCGTTACGCAAGGCACGCATGACCCCTTCCCCCTCAAGTCAGGGTCGGGATCTCTGCCCCGGCCCCCGTCGTCGGTCGCGGCGGATGAGCCCAGTACGGCCGCGACGGCTCGATTCGTCTCCTATGTTCTATGCCGCTGGTTAAGATGGCGGCAAGAGCTCCAGCACCGCCTCCCCGATCTTCTCGGCGAGAACGCCATTGCCGGCCCCGTTGAGATGGCTGAGGTCGACAAAGACGTCATCGGTCTTCGCCTTGAACAAATCCGATAGATCCAGGCTATGCCGCCCCTGGCCGGCAAGGTCGTGCATGACGCCGGCAAGCGCCGCCTGACCTTCCCGCTCGACGGCCACCAGCCCCGGCAGCTGGGCCTGGGTGTCGGCGAAGGTGGCGCGAAGATCGGCCGTCGGATGGTCGTATTGCGTGCTGAAGGGGCTGGGGGGCAGTACCGAGAGGAAGGCAGCGCCGTTCTTCGCCGCCAGGTCGCCCATCGCCAGATGATTGCGGCGATAGATCTCCGCCGTCTGGCGGTCGATGGGCCGAAATGGCACCGCAGGCGTGGCGGCGGCAGGGGAAGTGGCCGTGAGGGGACTGGCCGCGGCAGCTACGGCCGGAGGATTGGCCGCAGCAGCGGGCGTGGCGGTGACCGCAGCTGGCTTGGCGGCCGCGGGGGCGCTGGCGCTCGCTTGCGCGGCGCGGCGCTGGGCGACCGCCCGATCGTGGAACCAGAGCCAAACCATCTGAGCGATGTTGGTCGGGAGATAATGGTGGAAGAATCCCATGATGCCCGAGCGCGACTCCAGCAAGGCGGCCGGCTGTCCCGGCTTGCCCTGATAGATGCCATAGACGATATCGAGCTGCCCGTCGGCGACCACCACCACCGCGGGGCGGAGCCCGCGGCTGAGCTCATAGGCCAGGCGGTCGCGATCCTGTGTGGAATTCGGCGGCGTTGACCCCGGCGTTGTAGACGACATAGCGATGGGCGGGGTCTCGCGCATTCAGGTAGCGCGAGAGCTGGCTGGCGATCGTGAGGGCGTCGGGGACTTCGGGGCCGTAGACCGTAGACCCACCGACCAGCAGCACGATGCGCTCGGGCCTGGCGTCGGCTGGCGGATTGATCGTGCGGCGATAGGGAATTCCCGTCGGCGGCAGCTCGTCGACGTTGAAGAAATCCCCATGAAAGGTGGTGGGCGCAAGCAGGGCCTGGTCCGGAATCTTCAGCCACTGCCCGGGCTCCAGGGTCTTCTCGCGGATGAATGCTTCTGTCGCATAAGGCTGGCCCCGATAGGCGGGAGAGCCCTCGAGGAAGCTCATATCCAGATGATGGCGATGCCAGATCCCCACGAGATAGTCGACCGCCGTGTAGATGCCCGCCGTGATGGCCAGCACGATGATCGTCGTCCGCAACGCACGCATCGCCCCGTCCCTCTCGCCACGCCAGGCTTGCAGACGTGGCCCGCCCCCTCGCCGACCCGCTAATCGAGCTCGAAGGAGCCTTTGTAGTCCTGCTTCAGAGCCGGGTTCTGCTCCTCCTTCTTGAGGTAGCAGTTCCCCACGGTCAGGACCTCGATCTCCGAGCCCATGAAGCAGCGGAAGGCATCCTCCGGCGTGCAGACGATGGGCTCGCCGCGGACGTTGAAACTGGTGTTCACCAGCACGCCGCAGCCGGTGAGACCCTTGAATGCCGAGATCAGCGCGTGATAGCGCGGGTTCGTTTCGCGATGCACGGTCTGAACGCGGGCCGAATAATCGACATGGGTGACGGCCGGTATGTCGGAGCGCGGCACGTTCAGCTTGTCGATCCCGAACAGCGCCTGCTCCTCGACGGTCATCTTGCGGCGATGCTTCTCGCGCACGTCGGCCACCAGCAGCATATAGGGCGAGTCATCTTCCAGCTCGAACCACTCCGCCACATCCTCGCGCAGGACGGATGGCGCGAAGGGCCGGAAGGATTCGCGGTATTTGACCTTCAGATTGAGGGTCTTCTGCATGCTGGGGGAGCGCGGATCGCCCAGGATCGAACGGCCGCCAAGCGCGCGCGGTCCGAACTCCATGCGCCCCTGATGCCAGCCCACGGCCTTCTCGTCGGCCAGCGCCTGGGCCGTATCGCGGATCAGGCTGGCCTCGTCGAGAACGGTGAACTTGGCGCCCGCCGCCTCCAGCCGCTTCTCGATGTCTTTTTGCTCATAGGCCGGGCCGAGGTAGGAGCCCTGCATGGCATCGAGATTGTTGCCGGGCAGCTGGCGCGGCTGGCCCAGCAGCAGATGATGGGCGGCAAGGGCCGCGCCCAGCGCGCCGCCGGCATCGCCCGCGGCGGGCTGGATCCAGATCCGCTCGAAGCTGCGGTCGCGCAGGATCTTGCCATTGGCCACGCAATTGAGGGCGACGCCGCCGGCCAGGCATAGATTGCGCGCGCCTGTCTCCTTGGCGAGCGAGCGGGTCAGCCGCAGCATGACCTCCTCGGTCACCGCCTGGATCGAGGCCGCAAGGTCCATCTCGCGCTGCGTCACCTTCTGCTCCGGACGCCGCGGCGGTCCGCCGAACAGTTCATTGAAGCGGCTGTTCGTCATGGTGAGGCCGGTGCAGTAGTCGAAATAGCTCTGGTCCAGCCGGAAGCTGCCGTCCGGCTTCAGATCCATGATCTTGTCCAGGATCAGCTGGGCATATTTCGGCTCCCCATAGGGGGCCAGACCCATGAGCTTGTACTCGCCGGAGTTGACCTTGAAGCCGGTGTAGTAGGTGAAGGCGGAATAGAGCAGGCCGACGGAGTGAGGGAAATGGATCTCGCGCATGATCTTGAGATCCTTGCCCTGGCCATGAGCGGCCGAGGTCGTGGTCCACTCGCCGACGCCGTCCATGGTCAGGACCAGCGCTTCCTCGAAGGGCGAGGGATAGAAGGCGCTGGCGGCATGACTCAGGTGATGCTCGGAGAAGAGCAGCCGCTTCTCCCATTCGACATCGGGGGCCAGCGCCTTCAGCTCCTTGTTCAGGAGCCGCTTCTGGAACAGCTTCTCGCCGAGCCAGAGCGGCAGTGCCATGCGGAAGGAGGTGTAGCCCTTGGGCGCGAAGGTGAGATAGGTCTCGAGCAGCCGCTCGAATTTCAGGAAGGGCTTGTCGTAGAAGGCGACGTGATCGATCTCCTCCGGCTTCAGCCCGCCCTCTTCCAGGCAGTAGCGAAGCGCGTTCGCCGGGAAGCTCTGATCGTGCTTCTTGCGGGTGAAGCGCTCCTCCTGCGCGGCGGCGATGATGCGTCCGTCCTGGACCAGTGCTGCCGCACTGTCATGGTAGAAAGCCGATATGCCGATGATGCGCATGCTACCTGCCTGCTGTCTCAGAACAAGGTGTAGATGAAGGGTGCCACCGCCGAGATCTGGCTCAAGATCACCAAGCCGCCGAACAGCAGCATCACCAGCACGATGGGCAGCAGCCAGAACTTCTTGCGATGGCGCAGGAAGGCCCAGATTTCACCGAGAAAGGACATCCTCGCCTCCTCCTAGAACATGTTCTTCAGACTATCCGGCTCGGGGCCGGGTGGCGTGCGGTGCACCCAATAGCTCTGGGCTTTGGGGTCGCGCTTCAGGCTCAGAAGATCCCAGCCGGCGAGGCGGATCAGCAAGGCTGCCGGCGTGATCACGACATAGAACAGCACCCCCATGACCAGGGGGTTGACGATGCGATGCAGGAGCCGGCCCAACAGGAACCACAGGTGGTTGAGCGGCTGCAGGATCTTGGGCGCGACCAGGGCCACCACCAGGAAAGCGGCGGCGGCCACCAGGGCCCAGAGGCGGATATGCCCGTGGTGGATCAGCGGCACCAGGCCGATGATGCAGAGGAAGGCCGCGAAGACGAGGCCGAAGGTGCGCTCGGAGCTCTTCTTCACCTTGCCTTCGGCAAGCTGCTCGTGGAATCCCCGGTCGGTCACGCTTTCGTTCCTCCTTGCATTGTCTGGGGATGCCGCCGCGCGGCCACCGCCCCGGTCCGCGCCGGCGCCGGGCTGCATTGCCCTGGCGCTCCGGACGCCGGCCGGTGAGCCGGCCCTGATGCGCAGCATCGGGACATATGTCCCTGCTGCTGACGTCGCCCCCCAGGCATCACTACTGCGATACCGGGATCTGCCGCAGGATGACCTGGGCGATCCGCTCAGCGACGACGCGACTCCCTTCAGCGTTCAAATGGGCCGTGCTCGTTGTGAAGATATTGCCGGTCTTATCCTTGAATACCGCCGACAGATCAAGCGTTTCGATCCCCTCGGCCTGCAGCTTGGCCTGCGCGGCGCCAAGGGCGCGCAAGCCCTGGGGCAGGATTCCCGAGAGGCCGGGCATATGCCCGTCGGTCTCCCGGGCGACGAAATCGAGATCGGTCGCGCCATGGGTGTATTGCGTACCGTAGCGGTTGGGCTCCAGAACCGTCAGGAACCGCGCACCCACACCCGCGGCGAGCTTGGCCATGGCCCGTTGATTTTCCTCGTAGATGCGTGCCGTCTCCGCCAAGAGCTTCTGCTGGCGCAGAGGATCACTAACACTTTTAGGCGCATTTTTCAGTTTTAACTGCGCCGCCCGATTCGCCGCCCAGGCGCGCAGGTGACGGTAGATGTTGATCGGAAAGTATTTGTAGAACAGCTCGCCCATATAGGTGCGGCCGGATACCACGGGCCGGCCGGGCGATGCGAGATAGACGCCGCCGACCAGGTCGAGCCCGCCGTCGAGGACGACGACATAGGCGGGCTTCAGACCGTGATCCAGCTCATAGGCCAGCCGCTCGCGCTCGAGCGTCGAGTCGAGCGCCGCTACCCCGGCGTTGAGGACCACATAGCTGTGGGACTTGTCCTGCTCGTTGAGGATGGTGGAGAGCTGGCTCGCCATGGTGAGGCCATCGGGCGTATCGGGCCCATAGACCGTCGATCCCCCGAGGAACAGCACGAGCACCGGCGGTTCCTTGGTGACCGGCGGGTTGACCGTGCGCCGGTAATAGCTGTCGGTGGGCGGCAGCCGGTCGATATTGAAGAACTGCCCGTGATACTCGCGCGGCCAGAGCAACCGGGTCCCCGGAATCGTGTAGAGCGGCGCCGACTGCTGCGCCTCCAGGCCGAATTCCGGCACGGCATAGGGCTCGCCCTTGTAGCCGGGGATGCCGGCGGGATTTGGCGGCGCCTCCCGGTCACGATAGGCAAAATAGGCGCCGACCGACCAATCGGCCACGAGATAGGCAACGAAAGTGATGCCTATCACGATGGCTGCGCGGCGCAGGAAACGCATGCTCAACGCAGCTCCGGTGGTCGGCCGGCGATGTCCGAGACGGGCGCGGCGCCTAGAATAGCGTGTAGATGAAGGGCGCCACGGCCGAAATCTGGCTCAGGACGACCAAACCGCCGAACAGCACCATCACCAGGACGATGGGCAGCAGCCAGAACTTCTTGCGCACCCGCAGGAAGGTCCACAGCTCCGCGACTAACGACATCTCTAGCTCCTCCGTTCAAAACCAAGGGCCCGCCCACCCTGGACGGAGAGGAAGGGTGCTCCCCTTCCCGGCCCGCATCCTCACGGCTGCGAGGCGGCCTGCGGATGCAAGATGGCCTCCGCGATGCGCTCGGCCACGATTCGGCTCCCGGTTCCGTTGAAGTGGCCGGAACTCGTGGTGAAGATGTTGCCGGTCTTATCCTGGAACATTGCCGATAGATCAAGAGTTTCGATGCCCTTGGCCGCCAGGCCGGCATGCGCCACCGAGAGTGTCTTCAAGAACCCGGGCAGCGATTCCTTGAGCCCCGGCATATGTGCCGACATGCCCTCGTCCACATAGGCGAGGTCATCGGCTTTTATTTTGAAATCAGAGGCATACCGGTTGGGTTCCACGATAGAGATGAAGCGAGCACGAGCCTTGTCGGCGAGTGCGGCCATGCCGGCCTCATTCGCCAAATAGTAGTCCATGGTGGCGTCGGTCAGCCGCTTCAGCCGCGCCGGATCCTGGAGCTGGGCGGGCGGATGCTTCAGACCGAGGGCCACCGCATGGCCAGCCCCCCAGGCCCGAAGCGCCCGGTAGATGTTGAGGGGAACGTAACGGTAGAACCACTCCACGGGCTGGCTGCGCCCCGCCGCCTGGGGCCGCCGGGGGACGCCCATATAGATCCCCTCCATGACATCGAGGCCGCCATCCATGACCAGGACGATGTCGGGCTTCTGGCCATGGGCGAGCTCGTAATCGAGCCGCCCCTTCTCCAGCACCGAATCCGCGCCGGTCACCCCGGCGTTCACCACGAGGTAGCGATGGGCGGGATCGAGCTGGTTCAGGCGTTCCGAGAGCTGGCTGGGGATCGTCATGTCGTCGGGCACCTCGGCGCCATAGACATTCGAGCCGCCGATGAAAAGGACGGTGACGGTCGGGCGCTGGTCCACCGGCGGATTGAGTGTCCGCCGGTAGAAGAGGTCGGCCGGCACCAGGCGGTCGACATTGTAGTAGCGTCCGTGGACCTCCTGGGGCTCCAGCAGATTGGTGCCGGGAATGGTCATCACCGCGCCCAGCTCCAGCGCCTCCACGATGAAATCGCTCGTGGCATAGGGCTGCCCGCGATGGCCGGGAACGGCATTGGGATCCGGCGGAAACAGATGGTTCTGATAGTGCTGGAACAGGCCGAAGGCGAGGTCGACGACGACATAGACCGCCAAGCGTGACGGCCAGAATGATGATCGCGTTGCGAAGCGCGCGCATCGGGCCCGCCTCAGGGCTGCGTCGCTGCCGTGGTGGCCAGAATGGCGGCGGCCAGGCGGTCGGCCACCATGGCATTGCCGATCGAGTTGAAATGACCGGCGCCGTCGGTGAACAGGTTCTGCGTCTTGTCCTTGAAGATGGTCGAGAGATCGAGGGTCTCGATCCCCTGGGCCTTCAGGCTGTCGCTCCCGGCGGAAAGCTGGGCCAGGGCCTTCGGCATGATGGGCCGCAGCCCCGGCAGATGGCCATCGGTCTGGCGGTCGACGAATTTCAGATCGTCGGTCGGATGGGAGAAGCTGGAGGCATAGCGGTTGGGCTCGAGCACGGAGATGAATCGCGCGCCGGCATCCTTGGCCAGCTTCGCCATGGCGAGCTCATTGTCGAGCCAGAAGGCGACCGTATCCTTGGTGAGCTTCTCGACATCGACGGGCTTCTGGATATTCGCCGGCGGCTTCTTCAGCCCGAGCTTGATGGCCCGCTGCGACAGCCAGCCCCGCAGCCCCCAGTAGATATTGTGCGGGAAGTAACGGTGGAAGAAATCGGCCACCTGCCCCCTGCCCTCCGCGAATGTCCGCCCCGGGGCCCCCAGATAGATGCCGCCCATGAGATCCAGCCCGCCATCCATGACGATGACGATCTCGGGCTTCTGCCCATGGGCGAGCTCATACTGCAGGCGCTCGCGCTCCATCGTCGAATTGGCGCCGAAGGTGCCGGCATTGAGGACGACATAGCTGTGGCTCTTGTCATCGGCGTTGAGGCGCCGGGACAGCAGGCTGGCGATGGTGAGATCGTCGGGCGCATCGGCCCCGAAGATGGTCGAGCCGCCGATGAGCAGCACCGTGACCGTGGGCGGCTTGGCAGGATCCGGGTTGCTCGTGCGCCGATACAGCAGCTCCGTGGGCGGCTTGCGGTCGATGTTGAAGAAGGTGCCGTGGAATTCCTTGGGCGTCAGGATGCCCGTGCCGGGCACGGCCTCGGTGTCGATGGTCGAGCCGGCCTCGATCATGAAATCGCCGCTGGCATAGGGCAGGCCGCGCAGCCCCGGGATATTCGCCGCGTTCGGCGGCTCCGCCCGCTGGATCTTGCCGGCGTAATAGCCATAGCCGATGTCCAGCGCCCAATAGAGGCCGGCGGTGATGAGGAGGATGAGGAGGACCTTGGCGAGGGTGCGCATGCTATCCGTTTGACCGATCGTTGCTCCGGCGGCCCCCACCGCCACTCAGGGCGCCCTGCTTACCCAATCGCATCGCCCGCCGCCAGCCCCTTCTCGGACCTCGGTGCGGCAAAGCCAGCCGCGCCACCACGCGGTCCGCGCCGCATTCCCGCGGTCGTGGATGTGTATTGCCTAGCTTCACCGCGATCAAGCACCAGCCTGGCCTGCATCCTCCAGGACGAGAGCGGCGCCCTTTTCGCCCACCATGATGGCCGGCGCATTCGTATTGCCTGAAGTGACCGTGGGAAAGATAGAGGCGTCGATCACCCGAAGGCCCGCCAAGCCATGGACCCTCAAGCGATGATCCACGACTGCCTGTGCCTGATCGGGGCCCATGCGGCAGGTGCCGACGGGATGGAACACGGAATAGCTGCGGGCGCGGATATCCGCCACCAACTCCTCCTCGCTCGCCGCCGCCGGCCCCGGTTTCAGCTCCTGCTCGATGACCCTCGCCAGCGAAGGTGCCGCGGCCAGGCGGCGCAGGAAACGGGCGCCGGCCAGCAGCTCCTCCAGGTCATGGTTGGTCGAGAGATAGTTCGGCTGGATCTGCGGCGCCTCCCGGGGGTCGGCCGATTTGATCCTGATCTCGCCCCGGCTCGTCGGACGGCAGGGTGACGCGCTGAGGGTGAGGCCCGAAAAGGGATCGGGCTTCAGCAGGGCCCGCGTGCCGGGCGGGACCTTCTCATAGGTCAGCGGGCAGAAATAGAGCTGCATATTGGGGCGGGCGAGATCCGCGCCGGTGCGGAAGAAGCCGCCGCCCTGATTGACGCTGAGGGCAAGGGGCCCGCCCCGCGTCAGCACATAGCGCAGCCCTGCCCGCAGCCGGCCCGGCCAGTTGTTGAGCTGGTCGTTCAGGCTCGGCACCCGGCAGCGATAGACATAGTCGTGACAGAGGTGGTCCTGGAGATTTTGCCCGACTGCCTGGCTCTCATGCTGCACCTCGATGCCGCAGGATTTCAGCAGCGTGGCGGGACCGACACCGGAGAGCTGCAGCAGCTGCGGGGAATTGATCGAGCCGCCGCAGAGGATCACCTCCGCCCCGGCGCGGGCCTCGCAGCTCTGGCCCCGCTGCTCATAGGCGACGCCGACGGCGCGCTTGCCCTCGAACAGGATTCGGGTCGCCAGTGCACCCGTCTCGATCCGCAGATTGGGCCGGCTCTCGGCCGGCCAGAGATAAGCGCGGGCGGCCGAGAGGCGTAGGCCGCCGCGCGTATTGATCTGGTAGAAGCCGACACCCTCGATGCTGGCGCCATTGAGGTCGGCGGTGAAGGGAATGCCGGCCTCCTCCCCCGCCTTGACGAACTCGCGGGTCAGGGGATGCACCGCACCGGAGATTTCGCTGACATGCAGTGGGCCGCCGGCGCCATGCCAGGGGCCGGCGCCCAACGCGTGATCCTCCATGCGCTTGTAGACCGGCAGGATGTCGCGCCATCCCCAGCCCGGATTGCCCTCCGCCTCCCAATCGTCGAAATCGCCCGCCTGGCCGCGGGAATAGACCATGGCGTTGATCGAGCTCGACCCGCCCAGGACCTTGCCGCGGGGAAAGTAGTTGTCGCGGCCGCCCAAACCCGGAACCGGCTCGCTCTGATACATCCAGTTCACGCGGCGGTCGTAAAATGTCTTGCCGTAGCCGATCGGCAGCTGAACCCAGAATCTCCAGTCCGAGGGCCCGGCCTCCAGCAGCAGGACGCGACGGCGGCTATCCTCCGTGAGCCGGGCAGCGACCACCGAGCCGGCGGACCCTGCGCCGACGATGATGTAGTCGAAGACATCCACGGCTTCTACCAGTCGATCGTGAACCTCAGGCGCCGGGTGTCGCCAGACTGGCGAACTTTCGGACCGAACGGCGGCGGGAGATCTCGTACCACAGCACGCCGAGAATTGTGATCGCGATGAGGATGAGCGCCAAAGCGTTGATCGTCGGGGTGATGCCGCTTCTCACCTTGGAGAAGACATAGACGGTGAGCGTGTCGTAGGTCCCCCGGGTGAACAGGGTGGTATTGAAGTTCTCGATCGATTGGAAGAAGGCGATCGCCGCTCCGGCCCCGATCGCGGGATAAAGATGAGGCAGCAGGATCCGCCGGATCACTTGGGGATGGCTCGCCCCCAGATCGAGCGCCGCCTCCTCGAGGTCGCGATCGAAGCTTTGAAGCCGGGCCAGCACGAGGAGCATGACGAAGGCGGCGATGTAGGAGGTCTGGCCCAATGCCGAAAGATGCAGTCCCGCCGGCACCTCGAACTTGTTCCAGAACAGCAGCGTCGAGATTCCGATCACCGCCCCTGGCGTCAGGATCGGCGCCACCATGAGGCCATAGAGGACCGAGCGTATCGGGCCGCGCAGCCCGTTGACCAGAATTGCCGCAGCCGTGCCGATCGGCACGGCCAATATGACCACCGCGACCGCGACCAGCAGGGTGTTGCGGAAGGAGCTCCACATCCGTCCGTCGTCCAGCAGATCGACGAACCAGCGATCGGTGAATCCGACCCAGGGATAGACGGAGGGGAAGCGCGAATCATTGAGGGCGGCCCCGCCCATCACCACAAGGGGCAACAGCATGTAGAGCAGGAACAGCCCCATATAGAGGTGAAACAGCCAGTTCCAGGATCGCTTGCCCTTCATGGCCGCCTCACTTCGCGATGTCCGCGAGGCTGACGCGGAAGATCCGCATCACGACCGTCACGAACACCGTGCAGAGGAGGAGGAGCAGGAAGGCATAGGCGGAGCCGGTGTTCCAATCCTGGGATTCGAACATCCATTGCTGGATGATCTCGGTAAACCAGCGCGAGGTGGTCGAGGCCAGCAAAGTGGGCACGAGGATGGAGCCTGCCGAGAGCATGAAAACCATGACCGCCCCCGACGCAATTCCGGGCTTGGAATGCGGGAGTATCACGCGCCAATGGATGCGCCACCAGGGCGAGCCCAGATCCTGGGCAGCCTCGATCTGATTGGTATCGAGGGATTGGACCGCATTGTAGAGCGGGAACAGCATGAACAGGACATAGGTGTAGACGAGGCCGATCACGATGCTGCGAAAACCCGAGAGCCAGCGGATCGGCGTCTCGATGATGCCGAGCCCGATGAGGCCGAAATTGAGCGGCCCCTTGAGCGCCAGGATGATGAACCAGGCGAAGGAGCGCAGGATCTCGCTGACCCAGAGCGGGATGAGAAGCAGCAGGAACAGCGTGGGCACCACCGATGGCTTGGCGACCTTGGACAGATAATAAGCCAGCGGATAGGCGATGAAGAAGCAGAGGACCGTGACCAGGCTGCTGTAGAGGATCGTCGAAAAGAAGACGTGGATATGGATGGGGCTCTGGAAGAAGGTCAGATAGTTGTTGAGGCTGTAGAAATCCTTCGGGCCTCCCATCTCTACGACCGGCAGATAGGGCCGGAAGGAGTTCTCGAAGAGATAGAGGTAGGGAAGGATCACGAGCGCCAGGAGCCAGAAGGCCGTCAGCGCCATGAATCCGGCCGCCAGAGGCCCGCCGTAGCGGGTGAAGAGATCCCTCATGCCGAGGCTCCCGCCTCCGGGACCTTTTCGTCCGCCAGCACGATCGAATGCGCAGGGTCGAAGACGAGGTTCATCGCACTGCCCGGCGGCGGCACCTTGCCGGCACCGTCGTTGCGCGCTTCGACCACCAGCGGCCGGCCCTGGCCGTTCTGGACCTGGATATTGATGAAATTCCCTTCGAAGGCGACATCGGCCACCGTGACGGGAATGCTGTTAAGGCCCGGCGGGGCGACATCGACGAGCCTCGTCTGCTCGGGTCGCACATAGAGCTTGGCCGGGGTGCCGCTGCTGACGCCCGGCCCCAGCGAGACGCGAAAGACGCCGCTGCCGCTGCGGAAGACCGCCCCGGAGCCAGCGTCGGATTCGACCTGGCCCTCGAAGATATTGTTCTCGCCGACGAAGGAGGCGACGAACCCATTGGCGGGGCGGTTGTAGATCTCCTGGGGCGTGGCCACCTGCTGGAGCCGGCCATGGGACATCACCGCCACCCGGTCGGACATGGCGAGCGCCTCACCCTGATCGTGGGTGATGTAGACGAAGGTGACATTGGTGCGCTTCTGAATGGCGCGCAACTCGGCCCGCATGTGTTGGCGCAGCTTCAGATCCAGCGCCGACAGCGGTTCATCGAGCAGCATGACCTTGGGCTCGACGGCGAGCGCACGCGCAATGGCGACGCGCTGCTTCTGCCCGCCCGAGAGCTGGCTGATGGCTTTGTCGGCCGCGCCCGGGAGGTCGACCAGGCGGAGCAATTCCTCGGCCCTGGCCCTGCGCACCGGCTTGGCGACACCGCGAACCTCGAGACCGAAGGCGATGTTCTCCCAGACCGGCATGAGGGGAAAGAGCGCCAGGTTCTGAAAGATCAGAACCGTCGGGCGCTTGTTGGGGCGGATGTCGCGGACATCCTCGCCGCCGATGTGGATCGTGCCCTCGCTCGGCATCACGAAACCGGAGATCATCCGCAAGATGGTCGTCTTGCCGCAACCGGAGGGCCCGAGGAAGGAGAAGAATTCTCCCGGCTTGATCGCAACCGTCGCCTTGTCGACCGCCCGGAAGCTGCCGAAGTCAGCCGATACGCCGTTGAGGTCAACGCCCCCGCTCATTACCTTCGCATCTCCCCTGCCGTCCCGAATGAACTTTTTTGTCGTGCCGAGAATCCCCGCGCGGACCGCCGGGCGCAGATGCCCGGCGGTCCGTACGAGGTCTTAGGTTAGGCGGCCTTGAACTTATCCGCGTATTCGCCGCGCAGCTTGATGAACCAGGCTTCCTGGACCGGCCACCACCACAGCTTCTGCAGGGCGTCGCCCGGATAGGCCGTGGCATAGAAGGTCTTCACATCGGGCGATGTCAGCTCGATGCCGCCCTTTCCGACCGGATTGGCCGAGAAGGCCGTGGCCCAAGCGGCCGAGCCTTCCGCCGTCGAGACCCATTTCGCGAAGGCTTCGGCTTGCGGGACGTTCTTCGCATTTGCCATGAGCACGAAGCCCTGGTTCCAGGCGAAGGCACCTTCCTTGGGCGCGAGGAAGCCGAAGCCGTCCCCGCGCAGATTGTAGCCCGTCGAATCCCAATTCAGGCCGATGACCGCGCCATTGGTGCGGTAGGCCGCCTGGGCGTCGTTCTCGCCGTTCCAGAACTGCGCGATATTGGCCTTGTGCTTGGTCGCCTCGGCCAGCGCGATGTCCCAGAGCAGGCGCATATCCGCTTCATTCTTGTAGCCGGCGAGCCAGGGCTTCGGAAGCTTGCCCTCGGAATCGAGATAACGGCCCATCGCCGCGAGAGCGGAATGGGGCCGAACGCAGACCTTGCCGACATATTTATCGGCCCAGAGATCACCAAGGCTGCACTGGCCATAGGTCGTCGCCGCGTCGGTCTTGCTGTAGACGATGGCCTCCGTGCCCCAGACGCTCGGCACGATCAGGCGCTTGCCATCGACCACCGCCAGCTCGCCTGCCGCCCCGTCGGCCAGGCCGGTGACGTAGTTGTCCATCGCGAGGTCGCTGGTGTTCCAGCCTTGGATCAGGCCGTTGCTGTACCAGCCGGAGGCGCGATCGAGCGTGGGCTCCACGACATCCACGGTCCCCGTCTGCAGGGACAGCTTGCCCTGGGCGAACATCAAATCCTGGTCAGGCTGCTCGTTGAAGTTCACCTTGATGCCGGTCGACTTCTCGAAGGCCGGAAAGACCGTCTTGGACAGCTCCGGATAACCCGCCCACCCCATGAAATTCACCTCGCCCGAGGAGGCAAGGGCTCCTCTGGAGATGATCGCCGGCGCCGCCAGCGCGATGCCGACAGCGGCGGTGGTCTTTAGGAACTTGCGGCGACTTGTCGATCTGATCGTCTTCACTGTTTCTTCTCCCATGTTGAGGTTCGAAATGTCGTGTTACGCACGGCCTCCCTCGGTCCCTTCACCGGGCGCAACAGCTCTTCGAGGGTACAAACCGCCGGCTTGCCGGACAGGCGCTGGTTCCCCACGCCCCTACCCGGCGGCAGCCTTTCCGTGTGGGCCTTGTTCTGAATGCCGGCAACCACCCTGTCTTGGAAGCTTGCTTCCGGTTTGCCACCCCTTTTAGTCAGGGCCGAGGCCGGACGCTAAGCTTAGATTGTTACAAGCATATGTCACACCGAATTGGAGACGCAAGGGCGGACCCGCGGGTGGCGGGAGGTGGCGTCGATCCGGTGGCCTTGGCCGGCAATCCGCCCCGCTCCGCTGGCGGTGCGCAATCCAGCGTCGTAACCCGAACTTAACCCTCGAACCCTAGGTTTACTTTTGGTTGTGCGGTCGAGGCTCGCCGCGACTGGTGAACTGCGTGAATCCGACTTAATCCGACCAAGGGGGGACGAGGATGACCGAGGCGAACCGCAAATCACAGAGACGGCCGCTGACGACTGCCGCCTGCCTGGCGATGGCCATGGCTATCGCGATCACCGCAATGCCCGGCAGCGCCTATGCCGGTGGCGACAGCGGCGGGAAAGGCGACGGACGCGACCGGGAGCACGAGAAGAAGCACAGCGATCGGGCGAATGGGGTGATCGACCCGAAGGATTTTTTCGATCAAATCGAGGGTGTCAAACATCCTCCCGGCGATCCCGGTGGCGAGAAAGACCCGGGCGGGGGCGGCTCGGGAAGCGGTGGGGGCAAGGCCGGCACCTGCTCGAGATGCTGAGAACGACCCGCCGTCGAACGCCCTGCCGGCCATGAGGGCCCGGTCGTCGGCGGCACGAAGTCGGGCCAAACCGGAAAACCCCGACATGGGATGCAAGGTGGTGGGTGCGCCGGGGATCGAACCCGGGGCCTCCTGATTAAAAGTCAGATGCTCTACCGCTGAGCTACGCACCCGGCCATCCGTGGCCCCGCTCCGATATCCGTCGGGGGCCACGCGGGCGTCGGTCTATCATGTTGCCGGTTCAATGCAAGCAGGATTCAGGCGGCGCCGGGGTCCGGGTTTAAGCTTGCCTGGGGATAGGGTGGTGACGGACCCTCCGCTACCATGTCGTGTCGAATGCAGCACTTAGGCTTGGGCAGGACCGGCGACCTCGTCAGCGCCATCGCATATGGCGCGATGGGCCTTTCCGTGGACGGGCGGCCAGACCCGCGAACCGCTGCGCGTGTCGTCGCAGAAGTCCTCGACGCGGGCTTCTCCCTCATCGACTCAGCCGATGTCTACTGCCTGGACGAATCGGAGCTCGGCCACAATGAAAGGCTTCTGGCCGCGGTTCTCCGGGATCGCCCGGACCGGGACGAGATCCGAATTGCGTCCAAAGTCGGGATTCGACGACCCGGCGGCGCTTGGACCCGGGATGCCTCGCCCGCTCACATCCGAACCGCCTGCGAGAGGTCATTGAGGGCCCTGAACGTCGACCGGATCTATCTGTATCAGCTTCATGCGATCGACCCGGCGGTTCCGTTCGAGAAAAGCCTGGAGGCCATGGCCGCGCTTCGGAACGAGGGAAAGTGCGCCCATGTGGGTCTCAGCAACGTCACCGCGCATCAGATCGTGCAAGCCACATCTATTTTGCCGATTACCTCCGTGCAAAACAGGCTGAGCCCCTTCTACCGGGAATCCGTGACGGGACAAGTCGTCGAGACCTGCCGGCGCCTCGGGATCACGTTTCTTGCCTATCGTCCGTTCGGGGGCACCCGTCTTTCGAGCGCGCTCTCCCGGTTTCAGTCCCTCCAATCACTGGCGCGAAGCCGAAACGTAACCCCGCATCAAATCGCCCTGGCGTGGCTGCGCGGCCTCAGCCCCAACATCGTGCCGCTCATAGGCACGACAAAGGCCGAGCACGTCCGCGAAAGCGCGGCGGCGGCCGCGATCGATTTGACGGCGGTGGAGCTGGCGTCCATTTCCTCGGATCCTTGGATCCGAAATGTCCGGTTCTCCTCGCTCTGAAGAGCATCCCCGGCCTGAGCGAACCCATAATCGGGGCTCCCTCAGTGCTGCGCCCCGCCCGGCAATGTTACCGACGAGAAGTGCTTCAGGATGCCGTCGAAAAACGCGTGGAAATGCTCCACCAGCTCCCGGGTCACCGTAAGCATCTTCAGCGTCTGCTCGGGTGACGGAGGACCGAACTCCCGGACCATCTTGTCTAGAACGATATCGGAATGCTCGAGCTCGACATCAAACAAGGTATGTCGCCGGAACGCGTTGAGCGTGCCTTCCGCGTAGGGATAGAGGGCGCACATACGGTCGAACTGTTCGTTGATAAGCTCGACGGTCTGCCCATGTCGCGGTGACTGCTGCAGAGAGTCCAAGCTGGAATAGGCGATCTGGTCAGTCCGTGCGAGCCTGATCGAGTGCTCGATAAGCTGCTGTGTCGTCGGCAAGGCGGCCCGGTCCATCGCTTCCGCCTCCGGCAGTCCGTCTTGCGCCAAGCCCCGAAGAAAGATGCGCGCATGGTCGCTCTCTTCCCGATAGTGCCGCGACAGCCAGGCTCGGATCTTCGGGTCGGTCGCGCCGGACGCGGCGATGCTGTTGTGAACGTTGGCGCCGCAGACCCGGTGGTAGAACTGGATCCCCCAGCCCAAGAGAATATCCCGGGACGCACCACCCGAACGCATCAGGTGCCAGAATGGCTGGTCGAAGATGTTGAGCGCCCAGAAATCTCCGATAGCGCAGAACGCCTCCATATACGCCTCGGGGTCCGTGGCCCCCAGAGGCTGCGAGACGTCGACGACGATCCCGTCCGCCGCCAAGGGCTGCAATACATCTCTCAGTTGGGATAGATCCACCCCGAAATCTCGAGAGACGTCGGAGACAGTGCTGCGGCCGTCAAATTGGGACAACGCATAGCGCATGAGGCCTGCGTTGGCGCATTTGAACGCGTAGTCCGACGGATACATCGTGGCGACGACAACCTCACCATCGGCCTGGCACACGGTCGTCCCCGGCGCGAGAATTGGCCGCGTCGTCTCGTCAATCGACTGAAGTCGCACGTCCGCCCCCTCTTGCCTCAGTGCGCCGCCGCTGTCTCGGCGCACAGATTCCTCTGCCAGCCATGATGCGACGGCGCCCGTGAACGATAGAATACGATAGCACCGTGACTACTCACTCGCCGCGCTCGCGCATAGCCACAATTCATTATGACATAATATTAATTTCTTTGGTTCTACGCGTCAACTCATCAAGATAGAACGCTCATGCATTTTTTCTTTCGGTCATTAACATTCGCGAAACGATATCGCCCTAAACTTGCTTCGGTATCGCCTTATCTCAGGCATTGAGAGAAAGGAACGCCACCAAGTGCCGACTTCGTGGCGTTGCGGCGCGATGAATCTACATACCAAAGATGCGAGCCTCGCAGATCACGCGATAACGAATGAGTCGAGGCCGCTGGATGTCGCTCTCGTCTCCATGCCTTTCGCGCAGTTGCCCATGCCGTCGATCGCATTGGGGATCTTGAAATCGACGCTTGCGTCCCGAGGACTCCATGCCCGTGTGACGCATTTCACCCTCGATTTCGCCGAGCGGATCGGTGTGCAGCTGTATTCGATGATTGCGGTGGGCTTCCCAGGCAATCAAGCGTTGGCTGCAGACTGGGTCTTCTCGCATCTGTTGCCGGGAGACTTCGCGGACAATCCCGAAGAATACCTGCGGCAAATCATCGACAATGAGGATCCGGACTCGCTGATCGGCCCCGTCGATCCGGTCTCGTTCATCGAGGGTTTCCGCGAAGGCCTCGCCGTTCGCCCGCACCCACGCGCACGCGTTCGTGCTCGAATGCGCGGAAAAGCTGGTGGCAAGCGGTGCCCCGATCGTGGGGTTCACGACCACGTTCCAGCAGAACGCGGCCTCGATCGCGGTTGCCCAGGAGATCAAGCGACTGGCTCCGCATACCATGATCGTGTTGGGCGGCGCGAACTGCGAAAGCACGATGGGTGCGCAACTCATAAAGACCTACGACTGCCTGGACGCGGTGATTTCCGGCGAGGCCGACTGGAGTTTTCCGGATTTCGTCCAATGCGTGAAGCGGGGCGAATCGCCGGCCGAAATCGCGGGCTTGTATCTTCGCGGTGCTCCCGCTCCGGCGCGGACGAGGACCCCCTTCGTCCTGGATATGGACTCGATCCCGGATTGCGATTTCGACGACTACTTCCAACAACTCGCTCACAGCGATCTGGTCGGCAAGGTCGAGCCGATGGTCATGTACGAGACGGCGCGCGGCTGCTGGTACGGCGAGAAAGCGCACTGCACCTTCTGCGGGCTGAACGGCGAGACCATGCAGTATCGGCACAAGTCGCCGACGCGCGCCCTCGATGAACTTGCAAGCCTGACAACCCGATACCCCGGCCGTGCCATCTGCGTGGTCGATAACATCCTGGACATGTCCTACTTCAAGACCTTCATCCCGGCCCTGAAGGAGTCATCTCTGAATGCGGACCTGTTCT
The DNA here is from genome assembly GCA_963757155.1 of uncultured Alphaproteobacteria bacterium. Classification (GTDB taxonomy): domain Bacteria; phylum Pseudomonadota; class Alphaproteobacteria; order Dongiales; family Dongiaceae; genus DASXQK01. The sequence continues at coordinate 105,292 of CAVWQS010000017.1, read as the reverse complement.
GGGAAGTGAAATCGAATCTGAAGAAACCTCAGGTCCGTCAGCTCAAGGAGGCGAACATTCGCCGCATCCAGCCGGGCGTGGAGAGCTTCAGTTCCCAAGTGCTGAAGGTGATGAAGAAAGGCGTCTCCGGACCCCAGAACATTCAGCTTCTGAAATGGTGCAAGGAAATTGGAATAGAGCCGATCTGGAACATTCTCTGGGGCTTTCCCGGCGAAGATCCGGAGGAGTACCGGCAGATGGCGGCCTATATGCCCCTGCTGTTCCATCTCACCCCGCCGATCACCGGGAAGCAGATCCGCCTCGACCGGTTCAGCCCGAACTTCACGGCCTCCGAGGCTCTGGGCTTCACCCGGATACGCCCCTCCCCGGCCTACAAATACGTGTTCCGCCTGAACGAGGAGTCCACCTTCAATCTCGCCTATTACTTCGTGTACGACTATGCGGACGGCCGGGATATCCAGACCTATGTCACGGGCGTCCGAAACGCGATCGATGACTGGATCGATCGCCACCCGGACGAAGAGCTCTACTTCACGGATTCCGGCGGGGTCGTGCAGGTCACGGACTATCGCGCGATCGCGCGGTCGCAGCAGCACGCCCTTTCCGGACTGGAGCGCCAGATCTTCCTGTTCTGCGATCAGGCGCACCCCGGACCGCAGATCCTCAAGATGTTTTCCGATCACGGCTCGGATGAAGAGATTTCAGGAGCGCTTCGCCGCTTGGTCGACGACAAGCTGGTGTTGGAGCACAGCGGCTCTTATCTGACCCTGGCGGTTTCCACAGAAAGCTACACACCGCGACAACGGCAGATCGCTCCTACTGATGCGGCAATTCGCGCATGACGCGAATGATCAACAATAGATCACCTCTATCGTCCGTCGATCAATAGCTTGGCGATGCGGGCAAACCACTCGGCCCCGTAGATCGGCGCGGGGCTGGAGCAAGCCTTAGGAGATTCAACATGAGCGAGCCGCTTAAGGAAGACGATATCGTCGTGATGGTTCCTCACGGCACCGCGAAGCACGTGCGCGTCGAAGAGTCCAAGAGCAAAGAGGGCGGCCCCCACATCGTCGTTCGCGTCAGCAACAAACGCAAGTACGACGTCAGCGTCCCGATCCTCGGTGTGATCGTCAAGTAAGGAACTCACTAGTCCTGACGACTGTTGTCGGCCACGACGGGCGGAAAGCGCCCGTCGCGGCTGCGTTCTCCGGGATGATGATTCCGGAAGGGGCGGTATGGATCCGGGCACACGTTGGGTCGCGCATTTCGAGGCGACCGTCGCGGAAATCTCCGGCGGCGCCGTCATAGACGGTGAGACCTCCACCGTCGAGGTGATCGGCGTTTCCAAGCAAGTCGTGACACGCGTCCTGTCGTCGCTCGACGGAAAGCGCGACCTCGACGAGGTCGCTGCGCGTGCCGGCGTGCCGCTGAGCCACGTCAGGGCGATTTGCAGCGCTTTGCGCGAGGCCTCCCTGATCCACGGGGCGGAGGATAGCGACAGAACGGTTCCCCACGACGAGTTTGCCGAATTGTCGCGGCGGGTGTTTGCGACATGGAAGAAGCGTCTGTTCGGCCACCCGCTCTGGCGCGGTCTGGTGGATGGGAATGCACCCGCCGCTCAGTTCGCCGGTTGGCTCATGGAGAACTATCATTTCATCGAAGGCGTAAGCGACCGCCTGGGATCCGCGACAGCGTATTGCCGGTCGCGGCAGGCACGCCGCCATTTCGCACGGCATTATCGCGAGGAGTACGACCACGGCGAGTTCTTCATCCAAGCGCTTCTGGCGCTTGGATTTACCCGGGATGCCGTTTACGCCTCGCGTCCGCTTGCCAGCACGTGGGGCATCATCGATCACATGCGGCGGTGTGCACGACAGGACTCCCTCTTCTACGCGGCGTGCTCGGGTTTCCTCGAGTTCGACCGGTGGCGATCGCTCCAATGCCCGCGCGTTCTTCAGCGCCGTAACGGCGAACTATGCCAAGGGCCGACCGGGCATCGTCACGCCGCTGGTGGACCACCTGGAACTGGATGGGGATTATGGCCACAACGGGGTGATCGAGCGCCTCGGGCCCCATCTCGGGATCATAAGCCACAGCCGGGCGAGCGCGGCTTTGCAGGCGGTCCACACGCTGGTCGAGGCCCTGGAGCTCTGGTCCTCCGACATCATCCGGCATTACACGGATGACAGGGGTGACTTGCGGGCCCGGGCCTATGGATATCGGCGGTCCGTGCATGGCGGCTCGGTCGACGGCGGTTGGCAATGACCGCGGTCACAAGGCTCAAGGCCAAGCCGGTGATCAGCATGCGTGCAGACATCCGTGTCACGGCCAATGACGCCGCGATCGTCGAGACGGATGACTGCGTGCTGGAGTTCGATGGGCCAACCGGGCGTTTGATCGGTCGACTGGCGGACCGCCTCGACGGTGGGAGCACGGTTGAAGACCTTGCGACCGCCACCGCTTGCGACCCGGGTTTGGTCGCGGCGCTGATCGAGACCTTGCGGATGCACGAAATCGTACTCGATTTGACCGAGGTTGAAGGCAAATGCGCCGGCGATTTGCGCCAGGCTCTGTGGAGGGAGTGCGCTTTCTGGGCGAAGGAGATCCAGGCCCACCCGTTCTGGCGGACACTCCTGAGCGGCAAGGCCAGCTCCGAGATGGTCTTCGGGTGGGGTATTGAGCAGTTTCACTATGTCGATGCGGCAAACGAATACATGGCCGCAGCGGCGGCAAACTGTCGCCTCGACCACGACGTCAGAATGCTGATCGGCAAGCGATTTACCGAGGAATCCGAGCACGGCGATATTTTTCTGCGGGGTCTGGTGCGTTGCGGCTACGCCTCCGAGGCGATCGTCAACGCGCCTCCACTCCCGGCGACCAATGCTTTGAAAGACTATCTGTTCGAGCTCGCCTGCTCCGACACGATAGCGACGGAGGCAACCTTCAACCTGATGCAGTCGAGTGGCGAACCCCTGACCAAAGAGGGTTTGGCCAGGTTCTACGGGGAACTGACACGCCTCTATCCGCCTGCGGCGCCCATGTTTGAGGCGTTCCACGACCACGCGCTGATCGATGTGAGGTCGGGGCACGGACGAACGATCTTCGATGGGCTATGCGACGTGCCTGGTCTGGTCACGCCCGCCGTCGGACGCCGGGCCATCGAAGCCGTTCGCGGTCTGGCGGAGCATTTCATGTTGTTCTTCCAGAACATCGAAGCCTATTACGGTGCGCCGAATGCCGTCGTGCCGCGACGACCGGTCAACATCAGCGCCTTCGCCTGATGAACCACCCTGCGGCAGGATCGACCCTGGCACAGGCCTACGCCACCCGTTTTCCGCAATCGCGTAAACTGCACGCCCGCGCCGTTGCCTCCTTGGCCGGTGAAGCGACCCACGACTCCTGGCGCTTCGACCCCTTCCCCGTCTATTTCGCTGGGACCGACGGCGCCCGCAAGACGGACGTGGATGGGAACACCCATATCGACTTCTGGATGGGGCATGGCGCCCTCCTCCTCGGTCATCACCACCCGGATGTCGACGGCGCCATCGAGAAGCAGGTGCGCAGCGCGTCCCACTATGGCGGCGCACACGCGCTGCAGGTCGAGTGGGCGGAGCGTATCGTCAATTTGATCCCGTCCGCGGAGCGCATTCGGTTCGTGGCCAGCGGCACCGAGGCGACCATGTTGGCCCTGCGGGTGGCCCGCAGCGTCACCAAACGTGACATCGTCATCCGGATCGACGGCAATTTTCACGGATGGCATGACGAAGCCCTGGCGAAGGCCATTCCCCTGGATATCGCTGGCCTGAACCCTGGCACTGTGGAGCATGTCTACGTCCTGCCGTTGGACCTCGACCTCCTGAGCGACGCTGTAGACGATTTGCGGCCCGCCGCAATCATCCTGGAGCCTGGCGGTGGAAGTGCCGGTGCACTGCCCTGGAGCATCGGCGAACTCGTGGACCTGCGCCGCATCACGCATCGCAGCGGCACGCTTCTGATTTTCGATGAGATTATCAGCGGATTCCGTTATGCCCCGGGCGGTGTTCAGGAATTGAGCGGTGTGATGCCGGATCTGACGGTCCTGGCGAAGATCGCTGCGGGGGGACTGCCCGGGGCGGCAGTCGCGGGACGTGCCGATATCATGCGGGTCTTCGGTGCCGGGATCCACGATGGGGAGACCCGTTCGATCGTTCCGCATACCGGCACCTTCAACGCGGCGGCGACCTCGGCGGCTGCCGCGATCGCGACGCTGGACAGGGTGGCGGACGGCACGGCGCAAGCGGCAGCCGACCGGGCGGCCGGACGCCTTGTCGACGGCATCAATCGCTGCGCCGCAGAGCACGGGGCCCTCGTCCGCGCCTTTCGACAAAGCTCCATATTTCACCTCGTCGTTGGAGCGGGGCGCGATGAGGGCGCGGTGGTGGGGCCGTCGCGCGACGTCTTGATAGCACAGCGCAGCTACCGCTCGGACTACGCCGCCCTGCGGCAATCGCTGCTGATGAACGGTTTCGATGCGCATCTCGTTCACGGCTGGGTTTCGACCGCGCATTCGGACCCTATAATCGACGAGGCGATCGGGGCCTTTGACCACGCCCTTACCCGCCTCGGGCGCGCAGGAGACGCACCGAACATCTTCCCGCCCTGACAGACGATCGCTTTCGGCAGCCCCGATTTAGACGAGCGGCTGCCGACCCGAGGCCATGGGGAAAACAGCCTCAACCGCCGGTTGAGCCGCCCATTCATGCCTACATCCCGAACCGCCCTCATTGCTCGAGATCCCACGATCCGACTATACATGCCCCCTGACCAACCCATCGGCCGCTCGTCAAATCCTCTGTGCAGAGATCCCGGAGCACGCGACCATGATGATTTACAAGAGCCTGCTGCAGAAGCTATGGCGCGGCGGCGATCCCTATGTCGGGTTCCCCTACCGAACGGTGAAGCCGGACCTTCAGGGTTGGCAGTCCCAGCACCGCTACCTCGCGGAAAGTGTCGGTCGATCCCGACCCGGAATCGTCGTCGAAATCGGTGTATGGAAAGGCGGATCCTGTCTCGAGCTCGCGCGGGCGATCCAGGCAAACCATCTCGACGGCGCTGTCATCGCGGTGGATACATGGCTCGGCTCCTCGGAACATTGGGAGCGCGACGACTGGCACGAGGAATTGGCATTCGAGTTCGGCTACCCCACCCTATACAAGACTTTCCTGGCAAACATGATGGTGGGGGGCGTGCGCGAAACCGTCATACCGCTGCCCCTCGATTCAGGCAATGCCTATGAAGTCCTGAGGCATTTCGACATCCGGCCAGACCTTATCCACATCGACGGCGCCCATGATCTGGAAGCGGCGCGAGGCGATATCAATCGGTGGTGGAAGGCGCTACGCGTCGGGGGGACCATGATCGTCGACGACTATGATAAGGACGGACGGTGTTGGCCAGGCACCTTTGCCGCCGTCAATGAATTTCTCGACCAGACGAAGATCCAGGACTTTGAATCCGAAGATCTGAAATGCCGGTTCCTGAAGCCGAGCGAGGCTTGAACGACCAAAGATTGCCGGTTCGCGCCAACTCTGCCCCGGCATTCCTTGCGAGATCAGCGACTTCGGTCAGCACCTGATCGGCGCTTTCGCCGGAAAGCCGACCGCAGACGCCTCCCTGAGGTCGCAGAATGCGCCGCCAGAACGATAAGCTTCCGCGGAGCACGGGATCCGATGCGCCGGTATTTTCCACGAGCAAGTCGATCTCCCTCTGCCACCCCACAAAATCCACAGGGTTCCGGCCTGACAGCGCGATTACATTGGCGAAGGGTGCCAGATTCGCCCGAAACGTCGGGAGGCTCTGCCCCGATTCCTCCCCTCCCCGTTCGGCCCAATCCTCTATGCAGTAGATGGTCACGCTTGGATCGGCGTTCGCCGCCAGCACCCATGACGATTGGCCGAGTGCCGCACCGATCTCGACGATGGTCCCGTGGCGCGGGACGCGCTGGGCCAGCCTCGCCAAATGGTCGAGGTCCTCTCCGCTCATCGCCCCGGAAAGCCCGGGGTTCAGCAGAATCGCGCGACGATCGCCCGCCGCCTGGCCGCGGCCCAGCGCGGCAAGATAGGCCTGCATGGCTTGCCGGCCGCCTTCCGACGGCGCTTCCGGGAACCGCCGCAGCCCCCGCCCGACGGCGCATTGGCTCACCGTCGAGATCCGCGTTCGGCCCTCCAGAATGCTGTCGATGAGAAGATCGAGGATGCTCGCATCGAACATCACATCGGGTGCCGCCAGCAGGATGGGCTGATGGCGATCCTGCAGCGACGGATCCAGACCCGCGTCCTCGGCGGCAGCATCCGCAACCGAGATCCTCGCGAAGGTCACGCGCGAGCGGAGCTCTTGCGGCAGATAGGCGAGGAGACTCTCCTCGGGTCGGTCGCAGGCGATGCTGATCGCCCCGAGATAGCCGCCATGCCCGATGAGGGATGTGAGCGAGAGACGAAGACACTCATAGGCCGTGTCATCGCCACCGAGGCGGTAGTGCACCAGAGGCGCAAAGCGGGAGAAGCGATGTGCGCCCGCCGTCGCTGCCCGGATCTCCAGATGGGGCGGCGGCGGGTGGCCGTCACTGGACTGGCCGATCGTGATGACCTGCTCTCGCGACACAACAGGCAATCGGACGGGCCCGAAGGCCAGCCCGCGGCGGAACTCGATGGCGCCGGGAGCCAATGTCCCCGCCAGCGCGCTCGATTCCCAGGGAGAGCTGCGCTCTAAGAAAAGAGGCTGGTCGGCAAGGCAAAGGATCCGCCGATCGTCATGGCTGAGCCAGGAATATCGGCGCATCAGTGAAAGCCCTCTGAGGGTCTCGGCCCGCAGGAAGCGATAGTGCTCCCATCTCTGGCAATGAGGACGGTCGTTGCTGACCAGGCCGTCCACGCTGGCGGACAAGTAGCGCTCCCCAATGCGGAGCCCGAAAACGAGATCGGCAATCGGTAGGATTTCGCAGTTGGGGGTCGAGCGGCCAAGCTGAGGATTGACTGTCCCATCGTGAGACGGAAAGTGTAGCTCTCGCAGCTCCAATCCCTCGTCAAGGATCGCCCAGACGCGAGCCTGGGCTCCCACAGTCTCCAGCACAAGATTGAGCGGAGCAATTCCGAGCGGCGCATGCTTCAGATGCCATGTCCCTAGATCGAGGTAGACGATCGTGTCGTGGTCGGTGACCATATGGAATAGATCATGCGATTCCGGCGCGGACCCCTCCGGCATCGCATCAAGCCCCAGCTCGATGCTCGCGAGATGCGGGGGTTCGTCGTGCTCCTTCACGCCCCAGCGATCGATCGCGACCGCCTCGGCGGCGCCGGCAAACAAGGACTCCATGCGAACCTTGCCGAGTGGCGAACGCGGGTTGCTCGCGTAGTTATTGGGGATATGCAGGGTCCAAGCAAAGGGGGGCGTCTTGCCGGTCTGAACGGATACCGGCACCACATAGCGACTCTGAAATGGAATGGGGACGTTCTCGAGGCACAGCCCCATTGCCGCGCGCTCGGAGATTCCCCACCGGGCGACTTCGATGCTTTTTCCTTGATCGAAGGAAGGCGAGGTCACGTACTCCCGTGCCAACTCACGATCGAGGAGGTAGAAGGGGTTATAAGGATTCGGCATGTTCACCAGGAACATGTCGTCGATGCGGAGATAGGGCTGCGCCGGTACGTAGATACGCCAGAAGGCGTCACTCGCCGTGTAGCCGCCCACCGCCTCTCGATACTCCATCCGTACAAAGGCCGGGAGAAGGCCTGCCGGACGCAAGAGATCGCGGAATTTTAGCCAGTAGCAGAAATTGGCGAAGGTGAAGCGGATGTCGCCCTCGAGGTAGATGAAATGCGTGAAGTCCCCATGATTCCTCTTAATGAACTCATCGGAGATGATCGCCTTGTGGCGCCAGGTGAGATCCCATGGACTGGCGAGATCGACCTCGGTGCGGATGGTGCAGAGGTCGCCGAGAGTCTCGAGGCAAAGTCGTCTGAGCGGCGCGATCGTTTCGGCGTCCACAACATTGGTCAGGACAGCAACCTCGATTGCCGCCACCGGAAATTCGGATAGAGATCGCAGAACCTCGCCGAGAAAACCGAGCCGGGTAAAATCGAAGTGAAAGCTGATCGCGACAAGGATCCGCGCCAACTCCGCACCGTGGTCGCTGGGATGACGCATCTGAATATACCTGGTAGCGCGTGCCGGCAGAAACTTCGACGTGTTTGAAACGACAGATACAGCCTACACGAAGTAAATATAGCTGCCACCAGCTAGGTATTTAGTCACGCGCCATAATATGCCGTGACCCGATCCGGCGTCTTTGTCCATGCCCCGCAGACGATTTCGTAGGGCATAGGGCCGCTTCGGCTGCTAGCTGGGACTCGAATGGAGATGTGCGTCTTGCGCCGAAGCTCAGGTCGAAGGCGCAATCAGGCGCCGCGCTCCTGGGCAAAACGGGCCGCCAGGCGCGCGGCCACGCCGGCGCTGACGAAGCTGGTAATGTCGCCGCCGAGGCGCCCGATCTCTTTCACCAGCCGCGAGGAGACGAACTGCTGCCGGTCCGAGGCCATGAGGAACACGGTCTCCACCGCCGGGTTGAGCCGCGAGTTCATGCCGGCCATCTGGAACTCGTATTCGAAATCGCTGACGGCGCGCAGGCCGCGCAGGATCATGCTGGCGCCCATGGCTTCGGCGAAATGCATGAGCAGGGTGTCGAACGCCCGGACCTCGACGGCGCCATTGCCGTTTTTCAGGTCGAGAGCCTTCACTTCGGCCTCGACCATGGCGACGCGATCGGCGACGGAGAACAGCGGCCCCTTGCCCTCATTGCTCGAGACGCCGATGACGAGGCGATCGACGAGACGGGCGGCGCGGCGGATGATGTCGAGATGCCCGGTGGTGATGGGGTCGAAGGTGCCGGGATAGACGGCGACGCGGCTCTGGGTCAACTGGCCTCTCCCTCGCGCTCCTGCTCATCTTCGGCAAGCCGGGTGACGGAGACCACCCGTTCGCCTTCGGCCACCTTGAACAGCACCACGCCCTGGGTGCTGCGCCCGGCGATGCGGATATCATGGACCGGGCAGCGGATCAGCTGCCCGCCGTCGGTCACCAGCATGATCTGATCCTGATCCTCGACCGGGAAGGAGGCGACGACATCGCCGTTGCGCTCGGTGCGCGCGATATTGGCGATGCCCTGCCCGCCCCTGTTCGTGATGCGGTATTCATAGGCCGAGGAGCGCTTGCCATAGCCATTGGCCGTGACGGTGAGGATGAATTCCTCATTGGCCCTGAGCTCGTCCAGGCGCGCCGGTGCTTCCCCGATCTCGCCATTGGGCTCGCCCTCTTCCTCGCCCGCGGCGCGGCGCTGGGCGCTGGCATAGCGCAGATAGGCCTCGCGCTCGGCGGTATCGGCATCCATGTGGTGCAGGATGCTGAGGGAGATGACCTCGTCGCCCTCGGCCAGCCGGACGCCCCGCACGCCGGTGGAATTCCGGCTGCTGAAGACCCGGACATCGCTGACCGCGAAGCGGATGCAGCGCCCGCCGCGAAGCGCCAGCAGCACATCGTTGGCGTCGGTGCAAGCGGAGACCCCGATGAGGCGATCGCCCTCCTCGAGCTTCATGGCGATCTTGCCATTGGCCATGACATTGATGAAATCGGAGAGCTTGTTGCGCCGGACATCACCGCTCGCCGTGGCGAACATGACGTCGGTCGCCTCCCAGCTCGCCTCGTCGGCCGGCAGCGGCAGGACAGTGGAGATCTTCTCCCCCTCCTGCAGCGGCAACAGGTTGACCAGGGCCTTGCCGCGGGCCTGGGGCGTCCCCAGGGGCAGGCGATAGACCTTGATCTTGTAGACCATGCCCCGGGTCGAGAAGAACAGCACGGGGCGATGGGTATCGGCGACGAAGACCTGGTTGACGAAATCCTCATCGCGCGTCGCCATGCCCGAGCGGCCCTTGCCGCCGCGGCGCTGGGCGCGATAGGCGGCCAGCGGCACCCGCTTGATATAGCCGCCATGGGTGACGGTGACGACCATGTCCTCCTGCTGGATCAGGGCCTCGACGTCATGCTCGAACTCGATCTCCTCCAAGGTGGTTTTCCGCGGCGTGGCGAACTCGGTCTTTATCTCCGCCAGCTCGGTGCGCATGATCAGCTGCCGGCGATCGCGGGAATCCAGGATCTCCAGCAGATCGAGGATGGCCTTGGCGAGCTCTTCCAGCTCGGCGGCGATCTTGTCGCGCTCGAGCCCGGTCAGGCGCTGCAGGCGCAGCTCGAGGATGGCGCGGGCCTGGGCATCCGACAGGCGATAGGTGCCGTCCTCGGCGATCTGGTGACCGGGCTCGTCGATCAGCTTGATGAGGGCCTCGACATCGCGCGCCGGCCAGTCGCGGGCCATCAGGCCTTCGCGCGCGGTATTGGGATCGGGAGAGCGGCGGATGAGGGCGATGACCTCGTCGATATTGGCCACGGCGATGGCAAGCCCGACCAGGACATGGGCGCGTTCGCGCGTCTTGCCCAGATCGAAGGTCGCGCGGCGCACGATGACCTGCTCGCGGAAGGCGATGAAGGCGGCGATGACCTCCTTGAGGTTCATCAGCATCGGCTTGCCGCCGTTGAGCGCCAGCATGTTGACGCCGAAGCTGGTCTGCAGCGGGGTGAAGCGGTAGAGCTGGTTCAGCACCACCTCCCCCATCGCCTCGCGCTTCAGCTCGACCACGACCCGCACGCCGTCGCGATCGGATTCATCGCGCAGATCGGAGATGCCCTCGATGATCTTCTCCCGCACGGTCTCGGCCATGCGCTCGATCATGCGGGCCTTGTTGACCTGATAGGGGATCTCGGTGATGACGATCGCCTCGCGATCCTTGCGGATCTCCTCGATCGTGGCGCGCCCGCGCATGGCGATGCTGCCGCGGCCGGTGTGGTAGGCCTCGCGGATGCCGGCCCGCCCCATGACGATGCCGCCGGTGGGGAAATCCGGGCCGGGGATGAAGCGCATCAGTTCGTCGATGGTGATGTCGGGATCGTCGATATAGGCGATGCAGGCGTCGACGACCTCACCCAGATTGTGGGTCGGCACATTGGTCGCCATGCCCACGGCGATGCCGCCGGCGCCATTGACCAGGAAATTGGGAAAGCGCGCCGGCAGTACGGTGGGCTCGACCGAGGTATCGTCGTAGTTCGCCTGGTAGTCGACGGTATCCTTGTCGATGTCGTCGAGCAGCGCGGTGGAGGCGCGCGCCAGCCGGGCCTCGGTATAGCGCATGGCCGCCGGCGGATCGCCGTCCATGGAGCCGAAATTGCCCTGGCCGTCGACCAGAGGCAGGCGCATGGAGAAGTCCTGCGCCATGCGGACCATGGCGTCGTAGATCGCCGTGTCGCCATGGGGATGGTACTTGCCCATGACATCGCCGACCGTGCGGGCCGATTTGCGCAGCGTCCGGTTCCACTCGTTCCCGGCCTCGCGCATGGCGAAAAGGATGCGCCGATGCACGGGCTTCAGACCGTCGCGTACGTCCGGCAACGCCCGGGCCACGATCACGCTCATGGCGTAATCGAGGTAGGAACGCTTCATCTCCTCTTCGATGGTGATGGGCGTGATGTCGGAGGGCGGCGCGCCCGGCGTGTCAGTCAAGCTAATTTGCCAGTGATGTCAGAGGGTTACAGGGACCCGTGCAACTCGGTAAGAAGCCATAAAATATTAACAGATGTTGCATCTGCGAACAACAGGAGCGACTCAGTCCGAATTGGCCGGAATCCGACCCTCAACGCTCCGCGCCGGGGACCCTCTGCAGCACGTGATAGGCGCCCTCGGCATAGATCAGCTGGCTGCCGTCGTCGCGCCCGCCGTCCGTCACCAGGCCGATGGCGATGGCATGGCTGCCGGCCTCGATCAGATCCACGAGACGGCATTCGAACCAGGCGGTGGCATCGGCCAGGACCGGCGCGCCGGCAGGGCCGGTCGACCAATTGCCGGCGGCGAAGCGCGTCTCGCCCGATGGCTCGCGGGCGAAGCGCTCCGCCAGATCGCGGTGCTCCGGCTTCAGGATATTGACGGCGAAGACCCGGGCGTGGCGAATGTCGTCCAGTGGACTGGCGCCGCGATTGATGCAGCAGAGGAGCTGCGGCGGCTCGGCGCTGACCGAGCAGACGGCGGTCGCGGTCAAGCCGTTGCGCCCGCTGGCACCCTGCACCGTCACCACGGTGACGGTCGCCGCCAGCTTGCGCATCACCGCCTTGAAGGCGTCGGCTTCCAGATGCTCTGTCATCGTCATGGCCATATGGTGCGCCCCTCGGCCGGATCGAAGAGATGGCAGGCCCGCGGCCGAACCCGCAATTCCGCCGCCGGCGACGGCGAGCTCGCGCAGCCCTGGATGCGCAAGCATATCCAGGACATCAGCCGCGGGTATATCGTCGCCGGGATGGATTTCAAAGGCCCGATCAAGTTCAATGCACGCTGCCGGCCGGCGAAGCTCTGAGCCGGCCCCGCCCGTCCCACTCCCCGCCCCTCTCCCACAGGAGCTCTCATGAGGCCCGATCCCCAGCATGTCAGCCATGTCGCCTGCATCGGCGCCGGAACCATCGGCGCGGGCTGGGCGGCCTATTTCCTGTCGCGCGGCCTCAGCGTCGCGGTCACCGATCCGGGTCCGGGCGCGGAGGCGCTGCTGCATCGGATCATCGATAAATCCTGGCCCTCGCTGGAGGCGCTTGGCCTTCCCGCGGGCGCCGATCGCGGGAAGGTGAAATTCTTCCCCACGGTCGCCGAGGCCGTGAAGGGCGCCGAGTTCGTGCAGGAGAGCGCGCCGGACCGTCTCGAGCTCAAGACCGCGCTGCTGGCAGAAGTGGATGGATTTCTACCGCCCGATATCGTGATCGCCAGTTCCACCTCGACCTTCCTGCCCTCGGCGCTGGGCGCAAAGTGCAAGAATCCCGAACGCATCATCGTCGGCCATCCCTTCGCCCCGGCGCATCTCCTGCCCCTGGTGGAGGTCGTGGGTTCGGAGGCGACGCCGCCGGCGATACTCGATTGGGCTTGCGCCTTCTATGCCGCGCTGGGCAAGCGGCCGCTGCGGCTGAAGAAGGAGATTCAGTCCTTCATCGCCAATCGCCTGCAATACGCCATCCAGGATGAGGCCAACCGATTGATCGATGCCGGTGTCTGCGACTACAGGGATATCGATACGGCCATGACCCAGGGCATCGGCCTGCGCTGGGCCTTCATGGGTCCGGCGATGTGCGCCCATCTCGGCGGCGGCAAGGGCGGGCTGAAGCATCGCCTGGAGCATCTCGGCTGGCACGGCAGCGATGCGACCAAGAAGAGCCTGTGGGCTGCCGTCGGAGATATCGCCGGAGCCACGCCGATGGACGATCTGGAGCGCTGGCGCGACGCCAATCTGGTGGCGCAGCGCCGGGCACTGGAGACGCTGGAGAAATAGAACCCTCTACCGCGCTTCGAAGCGCGGCAGAGGGGAGAAGGCCGTGCCTCTGGTCTAGAACGGAATATCGTCGTCGAGGTCCCCGCCCCCGCCGCCGCTGCGCCCACCCGACGCCGGCTCGGAGAAGCCCTCGCCCATATCGCCGCCGCCGCCGCCGCCAGCACCGGGCCCGCCGCCGCCCTTGCCGTCCAGCATAGTGAGCTCGCCGCGGAAGCGCTGGAGCACGACCTCTGTCGAATAGCGCTCCTGCCCGCCCTGGTCGGTCCACTTCCGCGTCTGCAGGGCACCCTCGACATAGATCTTGCTGCCCTTCTTCAGGAACTTCTCCGCCACCTCGCCGAGCTTCTCGTTGAAGATGACGACGCGGTGCCATTCGGTGCGCTCGCGGCGCTCCCCGCTGTTCTTGTCGCGCCAGCTCTCCGAGGTGGCGAGGGAGAGATTGACGATCTTCAGCCCGTCCTGGGTGCTGCGGACCTCGGGATCGCGGCCGAGATTGCCGACCAGAATGACCTTGTTTACCGAGCCAGCCATGCTGACCTCCCATAATTCAATGATATCATAAGGTTATTCGCGTTCTCTGAGCAGAGCCTGAGCGGAACGGAGTGCCGGCACGAGACTCTATGATAGAACATATATCGAACAACTCGCCAATTACAGGGTTTTTGTCGCCTGCGACCCTGCCGCCGAACATCGCGCGCCGATGCCGGATGGCAATATCAAGCCTCCCCGCCCCTGTCCACCTGAACTGACGAAGGGGTCCTGCCTCGGCGCTTTCAGATCTGGCGCTTGGTCGCCGCGAGGAACAGCGCAAAGAGGAGGCAGGCGGCGGCGCGCGAAGAGCGGCAGGCCATGGGTGAAGAAGATCATGGCGATGCCGGCGAGCGCCGGACCGAGGAGCGCGCCGACACCCCAGGTCAGCCCCATCACGGCATAGATGCCGACCAGCTCGCCGCCTTTGAAGCGGCTGCCCACGATGGTCAGCATGGTCGTGTAGATTCCCACGAAGAGCCCGCCCCAGACGAAGAGCAGGGGAAAGGCGATCCCGGGAATGTGGAGAACGAAGGGCCAGGCCAGAGCGCCGGCGCTGGAGAGAAAGCTGAGCACGACCGCCAGGCGGCGGCGATCCACCTTGTCGCCGAGCCAGCCGATGGGAATCTGCATCACGATCGCGCCGAACATCAGGGTCGAGATGAGCAGGGTCGCCCGCTCCTCCGTCCAGCCCGCGCTCATGGCATAGAGCGGCAGGAAGCAAAGACCGGCCGCCTCGAGCCCGGCGTTCAGCATGGTGGTCAGGATCGCGAGCGGCGCGATACGGAAGAAGCGCAGGACACCACCAGCGGGCGGGTGCTCGAAGGGGGGCACCACCAGATGCGGCGCCAGCATGAGCAACGCGCCCAGCAGCACCAGCGCGGCGCCGACCAGATAGGGCGTGGCATCCAGCGAACCGATGAGGGCCAGGATCAGCGGCCCCAGGGCGAGGCCCAGCGATACGAAGGTGATGTAGACCGCCAGGGCGCGGCCGCGGTTCCTCTCCGTGCTGAGCCCGGTGACCCAGGTCTGGGCGAGGACGAAGAGAATTTGCGATGCCCCGCCGAGGAGGATGCGCAGCGGAAACCAGAGGGCCAGCGACGGCATGAAGGGAAAAGCGGCCAGCACCGGGGCTGTCGTCACCAGCGCGGCCAGGATCATGGAATGGATGCCGAAGCGGCCGACGAGCCGCGGCAGCAGCGGCGCCACCACCAGAACGCCGATCGCCTGCATGGCCGCGTTGAGCCCGACCATGCCATCGCCGAAGCCGCGCTCGGCGAGATCGAGGGCGATCAGGGAGGCGGAGAGGCTGTAGGTCAGCCCGAACAGCATCGCGGTCGCCACCACGGCCGCGCTGGACAGCATTAGGTTGCGGGGCGAGCTCGCGCCGAGCGCCTGCTCCGTCATGACGCCGTCGCTCTCGGGACGGCGGAAGCGGTATCGCCGATACGGCCGGTGCGTCGGTACAGGTGAAGCTGTCGCAGCATGCGCAGGAGGCGCTCGCGCCAGCTCATCTGCCGCGGCTCCACCACGCGGCGCATGGCCCGCGCGTAGTCGAGCACCAGCCCCGGCGTCCAGGTCATTGATTCCGCCCGGGCACGAAGGATCGCCGCCAGCCAGACGTCCGGATTCGCCAGGAGGCGCAGGAAGGGAAGCCACATGCCACGGCCGCCGAGAGAGCCTTCGAGCGCCGCGTCGAGGGCAAGCGCGACGGCGACCGCACAATTGCGGTTGGTCAGATTGTAAGTCTCGTCCCGCCGATAGCTGTTCCAGAAGGAGCGCAGTTGCGCGGCGTTGAAACGATGAAACTTGACCCGTTCATCCGCCTCGCCCCGGCTCGTGACCTCCACCTCGTAGGATTCCCAAAAGCACCCTTTCGTATCGTTCTCCGCCGTCGAGCGAAGGATCTGCGCGATCGGGGCGGGAACGTGGTCGATCTCCTCGACGGGATAGTGGCTGACATAGATGTCGGGCGAAAGCTCCAGAACGGCATGGCCGGTCGAGATGACGCCTCTGTGGTCAACGGTCGCGATGTAGCGGCCGACCAGCGGCCGCGGATGAGCGCCTTTCTCCGGTCCCTCCGGCGTCCAGGCCCGCACGGTCAGGGGCTTATGGCTCTGCGGATCCTCCGGCTGGCCGGGAAGATAATGCGTGGGGGTCGAGCGGGCGAACCAGTGCTGCCGGGCAAACAAAGGCAGCGTCGTCACCGCGACATCGACAGGCAAGCCCCTGAGCTGGAGGGCGAGACGCAGGATGGTGAAGCCCGTCAGGCAAATCGCGACGCCGACGCAGAGCGGCACGGTCCTCTCATAGGTCGCCGCGATGCTCGAGAAGGCGAAGACGGCAAGCACCAGCTCGAGGCTGGCACCGGCCAGCATGAACCGCCACCGCGAAAAGCGCAGCACGATGCTGGCGGCGGCCCGGATCGCTCCATCGATCAGAAAGGCGGTGCCGAACAAAATGCTGTTGGCGAGGTGATTGCGCCAGGGTGATTCCACGATCAGCAGCCCGAGGAGCAGCAAGGCCACGGCGCGCAAAAAGAAAAAGCGGCTGCGATAGCCCGGCGACGCCATGGTCAGGAGAAGCGCGATCACGCCCTCCGCGATAAGGAAATAAGCGAAGGTCTGCGTGGCGATCACGGTGATGCCATCGGCGCCGTCGCCGATAATGACGATCCCGATCGCCAGCCAGAGGACGCCGACGATGGCCATCGACCGCCATTTGCGCCGCGTCGCCTCGGCGCCGAGAAGCAGAACGATCAGACGGATCATCGCCCGCCAGCGCCGATATTATCGGTGCTCACCCCAGCCACCCCTTCGTTCCCGCCACAACTGTAGCGGGACGAAGGTATCCGAGATGTTAACTCCGGTAGCGCCTCAGCCCGGGCGCTGGAGATTCTTGCGATATTTCTCCGCATCCCAGCCGAGCAAGGCCTGCTCCTCTTCCGCTCCGATATAGGAGACTTGGCTGGCTTCGGGCAGGCGTGCCAATACCTCGCCCAGGCATTCGGCGAGCGCGATCGCTTCCGGCGGCAGATCTTGGCGCAGCAGCGTGCCCTGCCCTGGCACCAGCAGAAGTGCCGGGACCGGCAGGCCGGCGCCACTGGCCTCCTTGGCGAGCTTTGCCGGCCGCTCGCCGGTCTCCAGGATGCGCGCGCCGGGGCCGAGGAAGACGACGTGATCGGGATAGAGCGAGCCGCCGCTGGCGATCCGACAGCGCGCGGGATCGGTGGCAAGGCCATGAACCACGGCTGCCTCGGCCGGCCGATAGGGACTGCCCTGGGCCAGCCCGCCGAGCCTCGCCATTCGTGCCGGCGGCGCCGGCTGCGGATCGAGATGAAGCCGCTTCTCCACCTCCGCCAGCAGCGCTTCCGTCGCCGCGGTATCGGCGCCGGCAACGACGAGACCGTGATTGCCGAGAAGGAGCACATCGGGCGCCCGGCCTCGCGCCGCCAGCGCGGCGGCCTGGGTGGCGAGGGGGAGGCCCGGACGGCAATAGGGCAGCCAGGCCCAGTTCAGCCCCTCCAGCCGGTCGCCGAGCGCCGCCGCCCCCTCGGCGCGGATGCACCAGGCAATGGCGTTGACGCTATGCACATGAAGGACGATGGGCTGCGGCAGGAAGGCGTGGAGCGAGGTCTCGATGGAGGGACGCAGCCCCGCCGGCGCCTGGCTCCAGGGGATCGCGGCCACCTTCTCCTCCCCCGCGGAAAAACGCCGGCGCGCGAGATCGAGATCGACGGGCAGGAAGATGGGCGCGCGCTCGGCATCCTGAAGCCAGGTGCCCGAGGCCTTGACCCAGAGCACCCCCTCGATCTTGACCGAGCTGTTGCCGCCGGCGCCCTGGATCAGGAGCAGATCGCGGCCGACCCGCGCCGACATCGCCTTCAGGTCCGATAGATCGTGGGCATCAAGATCGGGGGCATCGAAAGTCATCGTCGAGCTGTTCCTACCATGTGAGCGAGGTCAGCAGAAAATCCGGGCTGGCGCCCGCCTCGCGAGCGAGCCGTCCGGCGGCATCGAGCATCGCCGCGCTCGCCGGCCGCCGGATCGAAGGCCGAAGCGAGAATGCCGGAGGTGACCAGC
This sequence comes from uncultured Alphaproteobacteria bacterium, assembly GCA_963757155.1. Taxonomy (GTDB): domain Bacteria; phylum Pseudomonadota; class Alphaproteobacteria; order Dongiales; family Dongiaceae; genus DASXQK01. The sequence goes on along the minus strand of CAVWQS010000017.1, from coordinate 87,243 downwards.
GCCGTCGCCATGCCCATGCGGGCGCCGCCCAGGATATCGTGGTCGAGGGAATCCCCGATGGCGAGGACGCGGCGCGGATCCGGCTGCCCCAGCAGGGCAAGGCATTCTTCATAGATCGGCGCATGGGGCTTGCCGACATAGGTCACGTCCCCGCCGAGCGCCTCGTAGAGATCGGCGATCCGGCCAGGACCTGCCGCGAGGCCGGCGGCCGTGATCATGGTCAGATCGGGATTGGCGCAGATCATCGGCAGGTCGCGAGTTACCGCTTCCGCCCAGCGCGGACGCCAGATCTCGGGATCGGCCAGGGCATCGTCGAGCCCCGCCATCAGAATGAAATCGGCATCCCTGACGTCCTTCGCCAAGGGCAAATCCAAGCCCTCGACGATCGACCGGTCATCGCCCCGGGTGACCAGCAGGCAGTGGCGGCCGATGCGATCGAAGGGCGGGCGGTCGCGGCGCTGCAAAAGACGCCAGCAAGCCTCGCCGGAGCTGAGGAGCCCGTCATAGGCCTCAGGGGCCAGACCCAAGCCCGCCAGCCGCGCGGCATTCGCCGCCGCCCGCTTGCCGGAATTGGAAAGCACCAGCACGCGCTTGCCGGCACGGCGCAACGCGGCCACCGCCTCCCGCACGCCGGCGGGCACAGCATCCCCGTGATGAAGCACGCCCCATTGGTCGAGCAGCACATGGTCGAAGCGGTCGGCGATGTCCGACAGGCCGCGGATGAGCGTCGCCTTGACCGGGACGGCGGTCATGGCGGCGGCCCGCCATGGAGCGCCAGCAGCGCCGTGCCATAAGCGGCCTCGGTCTCCGCCGCCATGCTCACCGGCACGCCCAAGGCGCGGCCGCGGATGCGCGTCCAGGCCTCGTTGCGCGCCCCGCCGCCGACGCTCAGCACCCGGCGCGGACTTGGCGCGCCGAGCTCGGCAAGTCGCCGATAGGCCAGCGCCTCGACCTCGGCCACCCCCTCGAGAAGCGCCTGAAAGAAAACCACATCATCGGCCGGGCGCTCGGCGATCTCGGCCGGCTTCTCCGGATCGCGGATCGGAAAGCGCTCGCCCTTCGCCGGCAAAGGATAGTAGTGCAAGCCCGTCGGCCGCTCGGGCCGAAGCAGGGGCGTGAGCGCCGCCAGACGCTCGGCGCTGAAATGCGCCAGCAAGGCGGCCCCGCCGGAATTGGAGGCACCGCCGGCGAGCCAGCGATCGCCGAGGCGATGGCTGTAGACCCCCGAGGCCACATCGAAGACCGGCTTCTCCGCCAGCACCTTCACCACCAGGGTCGTGCCGAGGGAGGTCACCGCATCGCCGATGGTGGCGGCGCCGGTGGCCAGGAAAGCCGCGATGCCGTCGGTCGTCCCGACCCGGATCTCCGCACGGGGATCGAGACCGATCTCGCGGGCGATCTCCGGCGCCACCGGTCCCAGAAGCGCGCCGGGCTGGCGTACCTCAGGCAGCAGCGAGCGCGGTATTCCAAGGCTCTCGATCCAAGCGGGCCATGCGCGAGCGACCGGGTCATAACCCGTCTTCAACGCATTGTTCTCGTCGCTGATGCCGAACTTGCCCGCCAGGCGCCCGGCAATCCAATCCGCCTGATGCATCGCCCGCAACGCCCGGCTGGCGGGTTCGGCGTCGCGCAGCGTCATCAGCCGCGCCAGCGCGCTCGTCGCTCCATGGGCGCCGCTCTCGCCGGGGGCCACGGCCGCGATCCGCTTCGCCGCCACGCCGCCGCGGGCATCGTTGTACATGATGCCCGGGCCCTGCGGCCGCCCGGCATCGTCGATGAGCAGGAAGGTGCCGGAAGTACCGTCGACGGCGATGCGCCGGACGCGGGTAAGATCGATCTCGCCGGCGAGCGTCGCGAAGGCCGCCAGCACCGCCTCCCACCAGATAGTGGGATCCTGCTCGGCGCGATCGCCCTCGCGCCGCGGCGGCGCCATGGGCTGCACCGCGCGCGCGACGGCGGCGCCCGCAGCATCGACGGCGATGATGCGCGCGCCATTGGTGCCGATATCGATGCCGAGGCAAAGGGTCATTCGGCCTCAGCTGCGCCTGCGACGATCCGGCGATCGAGGACGTTCATGGATTGCGCATCTATTTCCTGGCTTGCCGGTCCTTTGGCGGGGTCTTGGCCCGGGCCGCCGCACCGGCAACGGCCGCCTTCGGTGCCGGCGCGGTCTTTCCGCGCGGCCCGTATTCCCTGAAGCGCTCCATCACATGGGCGATCTCATTGTCGGGCAGGACCTTGGGCCCGCCGATGGCCAGGCTCAGGTAGTACTGCCGGGCCAGGGTTTCGAGCTCCATGGCCAACCACATGGCGCGCTTCAAATTTGGCCCTGTGGCGATCATCCCGTGGTTGGCGAGCAGACAACAGCTGCGGCCCTCGAGCGCCTTGAGAGCATTCTCCGACAGCTCACTGGTGCCATAGGTGGCATAGGGTGCGATCCGGACGGTGGGCCCGCCGGCCGCCGCGATCATGTAGTGCAGCGCCGGGATCTCCCGGCCGCAGATCGCCAGCGTCGTGCAATAGGTGCTGTGGGCATGGACCACGGCGCCGACCTCCGGCCGGGCGCGGACGATGTCGAGGTGGAAGCGCCATTCCGAGGAGGGCCGCATCGGTCCCGTCCAGCTGCCGTATTCCCCCTGGATGGGCATGGCGGCAATATCTTCCGGCGCCAGCTCCTCATAGGGCACGCCCGACGGGGTGATCAGCAGGCTATCGCCGTAGCGGGCAGAGATATTGCCCGAGGTGCCCTGGTTGATGCCCGACGCATTCATCGCTTTACAGGACTTGATGATGCCCCGCCGCAATGCCAATTCCTCGATGTTCATGGTGCTTCCTTCCTTGAGCGAATTCTCATGGGCATGGGGATGAGGAGCGGCGCAGCCGTGAGAAGCCGCTTCCCCTCCCGTCACTTTGTCGAAAGCAAGGTCTTTCGGAAAGCCGCATCCTTCGGCTTCCCGACGGTATTCCGCCGTTATTTGGTAAATTTGCAATTATCCCATCATCATAGAGAGGCTTGTTAGAAGCTGAGATGAGTTCGCTTGCCCCTCCGATTCGGTCTGCCGCTAGTTTCCGGGCTCCGTTTGTGCCACCGCTCATGTGAGAATTTTGGGAGTCGATTTTCGACACCCCCGCGCCTATATCTGCGGGCGGCTGGCGTATCCGATGCGGCGCCGAGTTCCGCATGGGCGCTTCAGCGAAACCAGACAAAACCAGGGCAAACCCGCGACGGCGGACCCCAGTCGAGGCAAGGGATCATGGCAGGCGAATTCGAAGGTGCCCGGATCTCGGTCCGCGGGGCGCGCGAGCATAATCTGAAGAACGTCGATATCGACATGCCCCGCGACAAGCTGGTGGTGATCACCGGCCTGTCGGGTTCCGGCAAGTCCTCCCTCGCCTTCGACACCATCTACGCCGAAGGCCAGCGCCGCTATGTCGAATCCCTCTCGGCCTATGCCCGCCAGTTCCTGGAGCTGATGCAGAAGCCGGACGTCGATTCCATCGAGGGCCTGTCCCCGGCGATCTCCATCGAGCAGAAGACCACCTCCAAGAACCCGCGCTCGACCGTCGGCACGGTGACCGAGATCTACGACTACATGCGCCTGCTCTTTGCGCGCATCGGCATCCCCTATTCGCCGGCGACGGGCCTGCCCATCGAGAGCCAGACCGTCAGCCAGATGGTCGACCGCATCATGGCCATGCCCGAGGGAACCCGGCTCTATCTGCTGGCCCCCGTCGTGCGCGGCCGCAAGGGCGAATACCGCAAGGAGCTGGCCGAGCTACAGAAGCGCGGCTTCCAGCGGGTCAAGGTCGATGGCCAGCTCTACGAAATCGAGCAGGCGCCGGCCCTCAACAAGAAGCTGAAGCACGATATCGAGGTGGTGGTCGACCGGGTGGTCGTCCGGCCCGGGCTGGAGACGCGGCTGGCGGATTCCATCGAGACGGGTCTCAACCTCTCCGACGGGCTGCTCTTCGCCGAGAAGGCGGAGACCGGCAAGACCGCGGCCGAGCGCGTCACCTTCTCCGCCCGTTTCGCCTGCCCGGTCTCGGGCTTCACCATCGACGAGATCGAGCCGCGGCTCTTCTCCTTCAACAACCCGTTCGGCGCCTGCCCCAGCTGCGATGGCCTGGGCACGACGCTCTACTTCGATCCGGAGCTGGTGGTTCCCGACGAGAGCAAGAGCCTGCGCGAGGGCGCCGTCGCCCCCTGGGCCAACTCGACCTCGCAATACTACCACCAGACCCTGGAGAGCCTGGCCAAGCACTACAAGGTCAATATGAACACGGCCTTCAGCGCCTTGCCGGAAAGGGTGCGCAAGGCCATCCTGTTCGGCTCCGGGGACGATCCCGTGGTCATGCAATATGACGACGGGCTGCGGAGCTACAAGACCACCAAGCCCTTCGAGGGCGTGATCCCCAATATGGAGCGCCGCTTCCGGGAGACCGACAGCAGCTGGGTGCGCGAGGAGCTCGCCCGCTATCAGAACAACAGCCCCTGCGAAGTCTGCAAGGGCAAGCGGCTTAAGCCCGAGGCCCTGGCGGTCAAGATCGCCGGGCTCGACATCTCCCAGGTCGCCGACCTCTCCATCGCCCAGGCCGTCGCCTGGTTCCGGGCGCTGGACCGCAAGCTGACGGCCAAGCAGCTCGAGATCGCCCAGCGCATCCTGAAGGAGATCAAGGAGCGGCTGGGCTTCCTCGAAAGCGTCGGGCTCGATTATCTGACCTTGAGCCGCGCCGCCGGCACGCTTTCCGGCGGGGAGAGCCAGCGCATCCGGCTCGCCTCCCAGATCGGCTCCGGCCTCACCGGCGTGCTCTATGTGCTGGACGAGCCCTCCATCGGGCTCCATCAACGCGACAATGCTCGGCTGCTCGAGACGCTGAAGCGGCTGCGCGACCTCGGCAATACGGTGCTGGTGGTCGAGCATGACGAGGAGGCGATCCGCCATGCCGATTACCTCATCGACATGGGCCCCGCCGCCGGGGTCAAGGGCGGCCAGGTCGTCGCCGCCGGCACCCCGGACAAGGTGATGCAGAATCCGGCCAGCCTGACGGGCCAGTATCTGACGGGCAAGCGGCAGATCCCCATTCCCCTGCTGCGCCGCACGGCCGCGCGCGGGGCGAAGCTCAGCCTGATCGGGGCGCGGGCCAATAATCTGAAGAACGTCAGCGTCGATATTCCGCTCGGCACCTTCACCTGCGTCACCGGGGTCTCGGGCGGGGGCAAATCCACCCTCATCATCGAGACGCTCTACAAGGCGCTCTCCCGCCGCCTCAACGGCGCGCGGCTGCACCCGGGCGAGCATGACCGGATCGAGGGGCTGGAGCATCTCGACAAGATCGTCGATATCGACCAGTCGCCCATCGGGCGCACCCCGCGCTCCAACCCGGCCACCTATACCGGCACCTTCACCCCCATCCGCGACTGGTTCGCCGGATTGCCCGAGGCGGCGGCCCGCGGCTACAAGCCCGGCCGCTTCTCCTTCAACGTCAAGGGCGGGCGCTGCGAGGCCTGCCAGGGCGACGGCGTCATCAAGATCGAGATGCATTTCCTCCCGGACGTCTATGTCCAATGCGATACCTGCAAGGGCAAGCGCTACAACCGGGAAACCCTGGAAATCACGTTTAAAGACAAATCCATCGCCGACGTCCTGGACATGACGGTGGATGAGGGCATCACCTTCTTCAAGGCCGTGCCCGCGATCCGCGACAAGCTGCAGATGCTGCAGGAAGTCGGCCTGGGCTATATCCATATCGGCCAGCCCGCGACGACGCTCTCCGGCGGCGAGGCCCAGCGGGTCAAGCTCTCCCGCGAGCTGTCGCGCCGAGCCACGGGGCGCACCCTCTACATTCTGGACGAGCCCACGACCGGCCTGCATTTCGACGATGTGCGCAAGCTGCTCGAGGTGCTGCACCGCTTGGTGGATACCGGCAATACCGTGCTGGTCATCGAGCATAATCTCGAGGTCATCAAGACCGCCGACTGGATCATCGATCTGGGACCCGAGGGGGGCGACAAGGGTGGGCGCGTCGTGGCGCAGGGCACCCCGGAAGAGGTCGCCGAGGTGGCCGCCAGCTATACCGGCCAGTACCTCGCCCCCTATCTGCGCAGCCCCATCCGTCACAAAGCGCGGAGCCGGGCGTGAGCCGCCCGCTCATCATCGATACCGACCCCGGCATCGATGACGCCTTGGCGATCCTGCTGGCCTGCGCCTCCCCGGAGCTGGAGCTGCGGGCGCTGACCACCGTAGCCGGCAATGTGCCCTTGGCGCGGGTCACCGAGAATGCCCTGAAGCTTCTGGAGCTCGGCGGCAAGCCGAAGGTGCCGGTCTATCCGGGCGCCGATGCGCCGCTTGGCCGCAAGCCCACCGTCGCCCAGGTCCATGGGACCAGCGGCATGGACGGCGCCGATTTGCCCGCGCCACGGGCCAAGCCACAGTCAGGCCACGCCGTCGACTATCTCGTCGAAACCCTCTCTGCCGCCGCGCCGGGGAGCGTGACTTTGTCGGCCATCGGCCCGCTGACCAATGTGGCGGCCGCCCTCCAGCGGGCGCCCGGCATCGGCGCGGCCCTGGCTGAGCTGGTGATCATGGGCGGGGCAACGCCCGAAATCGGCGGCAACATGTCGCCTCATGCCGAGTTCAACATCTTCGTCGATCCCGAAGCCGCAGCGATCGTCTTCGCCAGCGGACTGCCCATCACCCTGGTGCCTCTCGACCTCTCCCATCAGATGCTCGCGAGCCTGGCGCGGATCGAGCGTTTCGCCGCCATTGGCGGGCCGGTGGGCCGCTCTGTCGCCGGCATGCTGCGCCACTTCCACGTCGGCGACGGCCATCTGCATGACCCCCTCACCATCGCCTGGCTGCTGCGGCCCGATCTCTTCGCCGGCCGGCACGCCAATATCCGCGTCGAGACGAGCGGGACGCGTGACGGCGAGACGGTCTTCGACTGGCGTGAGGACGGCAATTGCCGGGTCCTGCTCCAGGGCAAGGACGAGGGTTTCTTCGATTTCCTGATCGAGCGCCTGGCTCGGCTCTAGATCTGTTTCCCAGCCCGCCAACCTCTCTCTTCCGTCATACCCGCGAAAGCGGGTATCCAGGGCGAGCGGCAAACTTTTCGCCTTGTGGCCCTGGATTCCCGCTTTCGCGGGAATGACGACTGTGAGATATCGCTGAAATCGAAAGAGGTCATCGCTTAGGGGGAGATTCGTCATGAGGGGAGTATCGGCCTGGTTCTTCGGCACGGCCGTCGTCTACGGCGCTCTGGGCGTGCTGCTCGGCACGATCATGGGCGCGACCGAGGACCATTCTCAGCTTGTGACCCATGCCCATATGCTTCTCGTCGGCTGGGTCAGCTTCGCTATCTTCGGATTCTTCTATCATTTGTTCCCGGGACGCGCGGCCTCGGTCCTGGCGCGAGTCCATTTCGGGCTGGCCCAGATCAGCTATCTCGCGCTCATCCTCGCATTGTTCCTGATCTTCTCCGGCAATACCGGACCCGGCCAGCCCCTCGCGGGGGTCTCTTCCATGGCCTATCTGCTGTCGTTCATCCTTTTCGCGGTCATTGCCCTGCCCGTGGTCAGGGGCGGTCGCTAGGCCCGTCGTCCCGAGGGCCCCATGAGCAGCAGCGAAGCGATCTCCGCGCCGCTTCGACAGCCTTTCCCTATCGATCTCGGATGGCGGAATTTCGTCTTCGCGCTGCGCACCTCCCTCGCTGGGCTCGTCGCCCTGGCGATCTCCTACTGGCTCGCCCTCCAGGACCCGCAATGGTCCTTCCTGACCGTCTATCTCCTGGCGCAGCCGACAACGGGCGCGGTCGTGGCGAAAGGATTCTATCGCGCGCTCGGCACTGTCACGGGGGCTCTCTGGTCGCTCCTGATTCTGTCGCTCTATGCCGAAGCGGGCGTGCCCTTCGTGCTGTGCATGGTCATCTGGCTCGGGCTCTGCATCTACGCCGCCGCACGCACCCGCAATTTCGTCTCCTACGGCTTCCTCCTCGCCGGCTATACGGCGCTGCTGGTCGGCTACGAGGGCGCCGCGGCACCCACCGGGGCGTGGCACATCGCCGTCGACCGCACCAGCGAGATCCTGATCGGCATCCTCTGCACGGCGCTGGCTAGCGTGCTCATCCTGCCGCGCCATGCCGGGGATGTGCTGCGCGGCTCGCTGGCCGACACCTTCGCCGGGCTCGCCCGCTACGCGGCGGCGGCAATGCGTTCCGCGACGCCGATGGACCGCTTCATCGCCATGCGACGGCGGATGGTGGGCGCTGTCATCCAGTTCGATGCCCTGCGCTCCTATACCCGCTTTGAGTCCTCCGATATGCGGGTCAACGACCCGGCGCTGCGCCGGGTGCGGCGGGAATTCCTCGCCGTGCTGGCCGTGGCGAGGGGTCTCTATTTCCGGCTCTCGGATTCGCGAAAGGACGAGGGCCTGATTCTCGACCGGCTGAAGCCGGCACTGGATCAGACCGCCGCCTGCCTGGAGCGGATCGCGGCCGATCCCCACGCCGCCGCCGATCCCCGCAAGACCCGCGACGAGCTTCTCGCCGCCCGCAAGACTCTGGGCGCGGCCGCCGACGCCCTGGCGGCCGAGGTGGGCAAGTCGCCGCTCGACCCTCTCGCCAATGGGCTGCTCATTCTGCATCGCGCGGGGGACATGCTCCACGGCCTCTCCATGGTTATGGTGGCGGAGACGGCGACCTTGCGGGCCGCGGGACGGGGCCAGCGGCCCTCTCGTCCGATCGGGCCGGCGCCCTACGTCAATACGGGGGCGGTGATGCAAGGCGTGCGCGCCGCTCTGGCGCTGCTCATCATCAGCGTCTTCTGGGCCGCGACGACATGGTCGGCGGGCTTCTGGGCGGTCACCGGCCTGGGCATCATGCTGATCGTCCTGGTCAACCAGGAGGAACCCGGCCGCCTGGGCTGGCCCTATCTGGGTTCCGTCGTCGTGGCGATCCTCGTCGCCTATGCCGCCCTGGTCTTCGTCCTGCCACGCCTGGAGGGATTCGACGCTTTGGCCATCTTCATGATCCTGGCCCTGCTGCCCGCCGGGCTCATGATGGGCAGCCCGCGCTATGCGATCGCGGGCATGGGATTCGGGTCCTTTTTCGCCGCCGAGATCGGAACCGGCAATGTCTTCCAGCCCGATCCCCAGGCCTATATGAACAACGCCCTCGGCCTGGTCTTCGGCATGGGGGTCTGCATGATCGTCGCTGCCGGGCTCATGCCGATCGATTCGGCGGGGGCGCGCCGCCGTGCCTGGGCGGCGATCATCCGAGCCCTGCCGGTGGCGGCCCGGGGCGAGCGGCCGGAGCGCGCGGTCGCGGGCGACATCTTCGCCGTGCTCGGGGGGCTGCTGACCCGGCTCGATCTCGACAAGCCTGGTGACGAGACCCTGCTCCGCGGAGCTCTGGGCGCCGCCTCCACCAGCATGGAGCTCTGGCGCCTGCACGACCGCAAGGACGATCCCGCCATGCCGGCGCCCGCGCGGGCGGCGATCGAGGCCTGCCTCGATCATCTGGCGGAGGCTTTCTCGCGTCTGGCAGAGCGCCGCGCGAAGCGGCCCGAGATTGTCGCCGATGCCGAGACCGCAGTGCTCACGGCCCGCACCGCACTTGCGGCCCTGCCGCTGGAGCCGGGCTCGCCAGCCGCGCGCATGGTCGTGCGCGCCGCGGCCTCTCTGCGTTTCATCGGCGATCGCTTCGGGATCGACCGGCCTTTCCTTCTGCGCTCTTTCGGCGCAGCCTAAGGCAGGCATGACTCTCTCGATCCCCTCCAGCCTCGATACCATCGATCTCTTCGGCTTCTATCTGCCGGCGCCGCTGATCTGGGCGACCCTTGCCGTCCTGCCTTGCGCCCTTCTCAGCTGGGGGCTGCGGCGCCTCGGCTTTTATCGCCTGGTCTGGCACCGGGCACTTTTCGACATGGCGCTCTATGTGATCATCCTGGGCGGCGCGATCCTGGCGGAGGGCGGCGGATGGCTGCCCTGAGGATCGCGCTTCGCCTCCTGGCCACGCTGCTCGTGGTGACGATCGCCGGCTATGTCGGCTGGCGGCTCTGGAACTACTACACCCTCGCGCCCTGGACCCGGGACGCCAGGGTGCTGGCGAATGTCGTGGAGCTTGCCCCGGATGTCTCCGGCCTGATCAGCGCGATCAATGTCGTCGACAATCAGAACGTCCTGAAGGGTGATATTCTGTTCGTTATCGACCAGGAGCGCTTCAAGGTCGCGGTGCAGGAGGCCGAGGCGGTGGTCGCCCAGCGCACCCAGGCACTGCGCCTGGCGGAGGATGATTCCCGGCGCTATGCCAGCCTGCGCGCGCCCAGCATCGATGCGGTCTCGGCGCAAACGGCCGAGCGGGCCGCCATCGCCGCCGAGGAGGCCCGCGCCGCCCTGCAGGAATCCGAGGCCGCGCTCGCCGCGGCGCAGATCGACCTCACGCGCTCGGAGGTCCGCGCGCCGGCGAACGGCTTCGTCACCAACCTCACCGCCAGCGTCGGCGACTACGCCACCGTGGGCAAAGGGGTGCTGGCTGTCGTCGACAGCGAGTCCTTCTACGTCTACGGATATTTCATGGAGACCAAGCTGCCGGCGATCCACGAGGGTGACGATGCCGAAGTGAAGCTCATGGCCGGCGGCGTGGTGCTCAAGGGCAAGGTCGAGGGGCTGAGCCGGGCCATCGCCGATCCGGATGCCGCCGGCGGCGGTCTGCTGGCCTCGGTCGATCCGGAATTCGAATGGATCCGCCTCGCCCAGCGCATCCCCGTGCGCATCCGGCTGGAATCGGTGCCGCCGGAAGTGCGGCTGGTGTCGGGGCTTTCCTGCACGGTCGTGGTCAAGCCCGCAAAGGCGCCCGCGTCGCCCTAACCTCTCCTCGTCAGTCCGCCATGGCGGATAGAAGAGCGGCGCCTATCCCCGCTTCGGTATGTCGAGCCCCCGTTGCACCGCCGGCCGTGCCAACCCGCGCGCCAGCCAGGCCGGGACTTCCCTGAGCTTGTCATACTCGACGAGCTCGCCCGCGCCATAGAAGCCGACGAGATTGCGGACCCACCCCAGCAGGGAAATGTCGGCGATCGTATACGCATCGCCCATGATCCATTGCCGGCCCGCAAGCCGCGTCTCCAGCACGCCCAGCACGCGCTTCGACTCATCGCTATAGCGCTCGAGCGGACGCTTGTCGGCGATCTCCTTGCCCGCGAATTTATGGAAATAGCCGACCTGGCCGAAGATCGGCCCGACCGCGGCCATCTGGAAGAAGACCCATTGGATGGTCTCGTAGCGCAGCACCGGATCTTTCGGCAGCAGCTTGCCGGTCTTCTCCGCGAGATAGAGCAGGATCGCCCCGGACTCGAATAGACCGATCGGCTTCCCGCCCGGTCCATTCGGATCGATGATCGCGGGTATCTTGCCGTTGGGATTGAGGGACAGGAATTCGGGCGTCCAGCTCTCGTTCTTCAGGATATCGATCAGATGGACCTCATAAGGCAGGCCGATCTCCTCCAGCGCAATCGACACCTTGACGCCGTTGGGCGTCGGCAGGGAATAGAGCTGAAGCCGGTCGGGGTGCTTGGCCGGCCAGCGCCGCGTGATCGGAAAAGCGGAAAGATCGGACATCGAATGCTCCAGCGGTGACAGGGCTGTTGGGATTGCGATCAGCCGCCGATGCGCCCGCCCAGCTCGTCCTCGATATGGGCGCGAATGATCTCCTCGAAGCTGCTCTCCGCCTTGAACCCCAGCTCCGTCGCGCGGCGCGCGTCGAAGGCCTGCGGCCAGCCCGAGACGATCTTGGCGATGGTCGGATCGGGCTCGCGCCGGATCAGTTTCACGGCCCCCTCCCCCGCCACCCGGCGCAAGGCGTCGATCTGCTCGCTTGCACCGTCGCCGAGAGGCCCGGCATGGAGAGAGTTCGGCGGGCACCCAGGGGGGCCAGATCCATCGTCGCCGCCCGCAGCAGGAAGCTGATGGCGGCACGGGGGCTGGCGTGGGAATGACGGACGCTCTCCTCCACCGGCAGCACGGCCTCGTGGCCCGAGAGCGGCTCGCGCAGGATGTTGGAGAAGAAGCCCGAGGCCGCCCTGTTGGGCTTGCCCGGCCGGATGCAGATGGTGGGCAGGCGAAGCCCGATGCCGTCGAAGAAACCGCGCCGTGAATAATCGGCCAGGAGCAGCTCCCCGATCGCCTTCTGCGTCCCGTAGCTGGTGAGCGGGGTGGTGAAGAACTCGTCCCCGATCGCCGCCGGGAAAGGTGCCCCGAAGACGGCGATGGAGGAGGCGAAGACCAGCCGCGGCCGATAGGCCGTCTTCATGCCCTCATGGCGCACGGCCTCGAAGATCTCGCGGGTGCCGTCGAGATTGATCCGGTAGCCCTTCTCGAAATCCGCCTCGGCTTCGCCGGAGACGATGGCCGCCAGATGGAAGACGACATCGGGGCGCGCGGCGATGGAGCGAGCGGCACCGCCGGGGGCCGAGATATCGGCCGTCTCGATCGCCACCTCGCCCTTGAAGCCCGCAGGCCGCACCGCTTCGATCACATCCACCAGCGACAGGCGCGAGATCGCCTGCTCGCCCAGCCGCCCATCCTTGCCGAGGCGTTCGGCCAACTTGCGGCCGATCATGCCGGCGGCACCGAAAATCATGACATGCATAACGCTTTACTCCGAGATCGGGGGGATGATGCCGTAGCTTCCAGAGCGGCCGGCTGCCCGTCAATAGATAGGCCTAATCCGGCCAGCGCAGCCTCGCGGGCACGGTGATGCCGTTGTCCTCCATCAGCTTCCTGAGCTTCCGGTTCTGCTCCAGGAGCTTGTCGCGCTGGCTTTCGGCGCGGCCGAGCTGGGCCTGGCGGCGGGTCAGCTCGCGGCGGAGCTGGACGAGATATTTGTCGTTGCTCTCCATGATGGGCATCTAGGCGGACCTCGCCGCCACCGCCTCGACCTCGAACAGCAGGTCGGGATGGGCCAAGGCGGAGATGACCAGGAGGGTGGAGGCCGGCGCCGCGCCCTGGAGCGCCTCGTCGCGGATGCCGCGGGAGGCGGGTACGTCGCTCGCCCGGGTCAGCAGGACATTGACCTTCACCAGATCGCCCCGTTCCATGCCGGCCGCCTCCAGCACGGCGATCAGATTGGCCCAGGCCCGGCGCGCCTGGGCTTCGAAGCCCTGCTCCAGGCTGCCGTCGGGTTTCGCACCCACCTGGCCTGAAATATGCAGCCAGCTCACCGGCCCCTCGACCAGGGCGCCATGGCTGTAGCGGGAAAACGGTTTGCAGATCGTTTCGGGACTGAACAGTTGCAGCATGGCCCATCTCCTTGCTCGCGGCTCGCCTTGAGGCTATCTGTTCGCCTTATGCAGGACAATCTGAGCGATAAGGCCCCGGTTCACGTGGTCGGCGGCGGGCTCGCCGGCAGCGAGGCGGCCTGGCAGCTGGCCCGGGCGGGGATCGCCGTGGTGCTGCATGAGATGCGGCCGGGCCGCGGTACCGAGGCCCATCAGACCGACCGTCTGGCGGAGCTGGTCTGCTCCAACTCCTTCCGCTCCGACGATGCCATGAACAACGCCGTCGGCCTGCTGCATGAGGAGATGCGCCGCTGCGGCTCCCTGATCCTGGCGGCGGCCGACGCCCATAAGCTGCCGGCGGGCGGCGCGCTGGCCGTGGACCGCGACGGCTTTGCCGAGGAGGTCACCGGGCGGCTCGCCGCAGAGCCCCTGATCCGCCTCGAGCGGGGCGAGGTCGCCGGCCTGCCGCCGGCCGAATGGGGATCCACCATCGTCGCGACCGGCCCCCTCACCTCCCCAGCCCTGGCCGAGGCGATCCGCGGCCTGACCGGCGAGGACTCCCTCGCCTTCTTCGACGCCATCGCGCCCATCGTGCATCGCGAGAGCATCGATTTCAGCCGCGCCTGGTTCCAGTCGCGCTACGACAAGAAAGGCCCCGGCGGGGACGGCGCCGATTACATCAACTGCGCGCTCGACGCCGTTCAATACGAGGCCTTCATCGACGCGCTCCTGGCCGGCGACAAGACCGAGTTCAAGGAATGGGAGGCCTCGACCCCCTATTTCGACGGCTGCCTGCCCATCGAGGTGATGGCGGCGCGCGGCCGCGAGACCCTGCGCTTCGGCCCGATGAAGCCCGTGGGGCTGACGGATCCGAATACCGGGCGGCGCTCCCATGCGGTGGTGCAGCTGCGCCAGGACAATGCGCTGGGCACGCTGTTCAACATCGTGGGCTTCCAGACCAAGCTCAAATATGCCGAGCAGGTCCGGATCTTCCGCATGATCCCCGGGCTGGAGCAGGCCGAGTTCGCGCGCCTCGGCGGGCTGCATCGCAATACCTTCCTCAACAGCCCCCGCCTGCTCGACCCGCGGCTGCGGCTGAAGGCGGAGCCCAGGCTGAGCTTCGCGGGCCAGATCACCGGCGTCGAAGGCTATGTGGAGAGTGCGGGGATCGGACTTCTGGCCGGGCGCTTCCTGGCCGCCGAGCGGCTCGGCCGCGATCTTCCGCCCCCGCCGCCGACCACGGCGCTGGGCGCGCTGCTCGCCCATATCACCGGCGGCGCCGATGACCGGCATTTCCAGCCGATGAACATCAATTTCGGGCTCTTCCCGCCCATGGCGGAATTGCCGGGCGGCCGCAAGGGCCGCCAGACGCGCAAGCCCGCGCTCGCGGCGCGGGCTCTCGCCGATCTCGGGGTTTGGCTAGAGGGCTGGCGTCAGGCGGCCTAGATCAGGCCGCCGCTTGGCGCCTCCGCCGGCGCGCTCCGTCGAGATTGGGCAGGAAGGCGGCCAGCAATCCTATGGCCGGCAGGAAGGCGCAGACCTGATAGACGAAGCCGATGCTGGTCATATCGGCAAGCCCGCCCAGCAGCGCCGCGCCCAACCCGCCCATGCCGAAGGCAAAGCCGAAGAAGAGGCCGGCGACGGTGCCCACCTTTCCCGGCATGAGCTCGGTGGCATAGACCAGGATGGCGGCGAAGGCCGAGGCCAGGATCAGGCCGATGACGACCGTCAGCACGCCGGTCCAGAAAAGATTGGCATGGGGCAGCATGAGGGTGAAGGGCAGCACCCCCAGGATCGAGAACCAGATCACATATTTGCGCCCGAAATAATCGCCGATCGGCCCGCCGGCGAAGGTGCCGACCGCGACCGCGCCCAGGAAGATGAAGAGATGGACCTGGGCGGACTGGACGGAGAGGCCGAATTTGCTGATGAGATAGAAGGTGTAATAGCTGGTCAGGCTGGCGAGGTAGAAATATTTCGAGAAGATCAGGGTCAGCAGGATGGCGATCGCGGCCGTGATCTTGCCGCGGGTGAGCAGGGCCAGCTGCTCGGCATGGACCGCGGGCGCCTTGGCCCGGCGAGATCCCAGATGATCGCGATACCAGCGGCCCACATTCCACAGCACGGCCATGGCCAGCAGCGCCACCAGCGAGAAGATGGCGATGCTGCTCTGCCCATGGGGCACCACGATGAAGGCGGCCAGGAGCGGTCCGATGGAGGAGCCGATATTGCCGCCGACCTGAAAGAAGGATTGCGCCAGGCCATGCCGCCCGCCCGAAGCCAGCCGCGCCACCCGGGAGGATTCGGGGTGGAAGACGGAGGAGCCGGTGCCGATCAGGGCGGCGGCCAGCAGCAGCAGATAGAAATGGTTCGCCACCGACAGCAGCAGGAGGCCGCAGAGGGTGGAGCCCATGCCGATGGAGAGGGAAAAGGGCTTGGGATGACGGTCGGTGTAGTACCCCACCACCGGCTGCAGGATGGAGGCCGTCATCTGGAAGGTCAGCGTGATCAGACCGATCTGCACGAAACTGAGCTGGAACGAGCTCTTCAGCAGCGGATAGATCGCCGGCAGCAGCGACTGGATCATGTCGTTGAGCAAATGGGAGAAGCTGATGGCGGTCAGCACCGCAAAGACCGTGCCATCCGCCAGGCTTGACCGCCGTCCGATCGCGCTCTCGCTCAATTCACCGCTCCAACCAACCTGATACGCCTCTAACTCTCGTTCTCAAAAGGTATGGCGCCCGGCCGCGCGCGACCATTGCGCGATCGAGATGGGTGCCTCCCGATTTTGCCGCAGCGCAGCAGAGCCAGCGCTCAGTAGCCGCCGATGAGCCGGCGAACCGCCAGGCCCCAGATCCGGCCCGGCGGCGCCTGCTGCACGCGCGCGTCGAAGGGGTCGTAGCCGGCGGCGGCAAGGCGCCGCAGATGGCCCCGGGCCAGGGTGGCCGGCAGCAGCGCCGGCTGGAACTGCCGGCCGACCTCCCCTCGCCCCCGGCGCGCGGCGGCGAGCCAGCCCGCCGCCTCCTCCGCCAGGCGGCGGGCGACTTGGCTGAGCTCCGGCGAGCTGCCGCGGTCGAAGAGCTGACTGGGCCTGAGACCCGCCGCCTCCGTCAGGGAGGTCGGCAGATAGAGCCGCCGCTGGGCGGCATGGAAGGGCACGGCCCGCACCAGCCCCAGCAGCGCCCAGGCGATGCCCAGCGCCCGGCCGGCCTCCCGGACGGCCGGCTCGGGCCGGCCCAGCACCTCCAGCGCCAGCTCCGTCAGGGTCGAGGAGGTGCCCCGGGCGTAGTCCAGGAGGGCCGCCAGATCGGCCGGGGGCTCGGCTTCCATATCCCGCTCCCGGGCGTCGATCAGCCGCTCCAGCAGCGCCGGATCGAGCCCATAGGCGGCGATCGCAGCGGCCAGCGGCCGGCCGACCTCATGGGCCCGCGGCCGCCCCGCCAGCATCTCCGCCAGGCTGTCGCGCCACCATTGCAGGCGCATCTGGCCCATGATGGGCTCGCGCACCGATTCCCGCGCCCGCGCCAGCTCCAGATTGAAGGCATAGAGGGCGAAGAGCGCCTCCCGCCGCTCGGGCGGGGCGAAGAGCGCCGTCAGATAGCGGTCCGGATCCTGCTGGCGCAGAAGCCGGGCGCAGTAGGAAAGCTCGGTCTCGGCCATATCGCTACGATGGGGTTGGAAGGGCTCGGATGGGCTCCCCGATAACGGCGTTGAAGCCGCAAGCAGCTAGGATAGAATGATTATAGACGGATCGAGTCTGAATTGGGGGGTCACCGACATGAAAAATCCGCTCGAAAACCTGCATTACGCGCTTGGTCTTGGCCTGATTCTGGCCGTGATCGTGTTCCTCATCCGCGGCCAATACACCCTGCTGGGCGATCTCGCCTTCTGGGCCTTCATCCTGCGCTATATCCACGTCTTCTTCGGCATTCTCTGGATCGGCCTGCTTTACTACTTCAACTTCGTCCAGATCCCCTCCATGCCGAAGATTCCCGACGAGCAGAAGCCGGCCATCGGCAAGGTCATCGCACCCGCCGCCCTCTTCTTCTTCCGCTGGGCGGCGGCCGGGACCGTGCTCTTCGGCCTGCTCACGGCCGGGGCCAACGGCTATCTCGGCGCCGCACTTTCCTTCCAGGTGCCGACCATCGGCATCGGCATGTGGCTGGCGCTGATCATGGCCTTCAACGTCTGGTTCATCATCTGGCCGAATCAGAAGAAGGCGCTGGGCATCGTCCAGGTCGACGCCGATGCCAAGAAGAAGGCGGCGCGGCTGGCCATGCTGACCTCGCGGGTCAACACCATGCTCTCCATCCCGATGCTCTATTGCATGGTGGCGCAGCAGAATATCGGCTGAGCGCATCGCTCATTCGCCGAAGGAACGGGGCCCCGACGGGCCCCGTTTTCTTTTGGTCTATACCGGGATCAAAGCGGCGGCGACGAGGCGGCCTTCGGCCATCAGCACGTTATAGGTGCGGCAGGCCGCCCCCGTGTCCATCGGCTCCAGCACGATGCCGGCCTCGCGCAAGCCCTGGCGAAGCGCCGGGGGCACGAGCAGCATCCGCGGGCCCTGGCCGAAGAGCAGCAGCTCGACCGTGCGCGCGCGTCCTGCCGCGAGGATCGGCTCCAGATTCTCGAGGCTGGCCTCGGCGGCGCTGGTCACGGGCCAGACAAGGGTGCGTTCGGGAAAGACGAGGATGGCGCTCTGATGGAGCTGCCCGGTGACGCGAAACCGGCCATCGCCATAGCTCTCGACGATCTGTCGTCCGCTCGGGATGAGCGGCGTCAGATCCAAGCGGGGAGATCCCTTCTCACGGCCGTGCGTCGGCGACCAGCTTCGGCTTCACGCCCCGCCGCAGCTTGTTCTCGCCCAGGAAGAGCAGGATGGGCGCGGCGATGAAGATCGAGGAGGAGGTGCCGATCACGATGCCGAAGAGGATGACGATGGCGAACTCCTGCACCGCCCCGCTCGCCACCAGCGCCAGGGGCAAGGTCGCCAGGAAGGTGGTGAAGGAGGTGTTGATCGTGCGGTTCAGCGTCTCGTTGATCGAGAGGTCGATCAGCTCGCGCAGCGGCATCGATTTGTATTTGCGCAGATTCTCGCGCACCCGGTCATAGACCACGACCTTGTCGTTGATCGAATAGCCCATGATGGTGAGGATGGCGGCAAGGCTGGTCAGATTGAACTGCAGCCCGGTGATGGCGAAGAAGCCCACTGTCTTCGTGACATCGAGAATCAGAGTCACGACGGCGCCGACGCCGAACTGCCATTCGAATCGGAACCAGATGTAGAGCAGCATAGCGACCAGCGCGAGGCCGAGCGCGATCATGCCGTTCTGGAACAGCGTGTCGCTGACCGTGGCGCCGACCGCCTCCACCCTTCGCAGCTCCGTGCCCGGAAATTTCTGCGCCAGCATGGTGCGGACCTTCTCGACCGCCACCTGCTGCGCCTCGTCCCCGCCGGGCTGGCGCTCGAGCCGGATCAGCACGTCATTGGGGCCGCCGAACTGCTGCAGCGCCGCCTCCCCCAGGCCGAGGCCGTTGAGGGTGGAGCGCAGCTGGGCGAAATCCGCCGGGCCGCTGGTGCGTGCCTCGATGACGATGCCGCCGCGGAAGTCGATGCCGTAATTCAGGCCGGGATAGAAATAGAGGATCACCGAGGCGATGGAGAGCACGGCGGAGACCACGAGGCCGGCGATGCGGCCCCGCATGAATTTGATTCGGGTATTGTCGGGAACGAAGCGCAGGCGGAACATGGGGCTAGACCTTCAGCGCTGCCGGACGGGTCCGGCGCAGCCATACCGACATGATCCAGCGGACCAGCACGATGGCGGTGAACATGGAGGTGACGATGCCGAGGCTGATGGTGACGGCGAAGCCCTTCACCGGTCCCGAGCCCAGCACGTAGAGAATTGCCATCTTGATCAGCGTCGTCAGATTGGAGTCGACGATGGTCGAGAGCGCGCGGCGGAACCCGGCATCCAGTGCGGCGATGGGCGAGCGTCCCAGCTTGGTCTCCTCCCGTATTCGCTCATTGATGAGCACATTGGCGTCGACCGACATGCCCAGCGTCAGCAGCATGCCCGCGATGCCCGGCAGGGTCAGCGTCGCCTGGAGCACCGAGAGCGCCGCGATGGTGAGGATCAGATTGAAGATCAGCGCGATATCGGCGAAGAAGCCGAAGAGGCCGTAAGCCAGCACCATGTAGGTCGCGACAAGGGCGAAGCCGATGGCCGCGGCATAGAGGCCGGCGCGGATGGAATTGGCGCCGAGATCGGGGCCGACCGAGCGCTCCTCGATGATCTTCAGCGGCGCGGGAAGCGCACCGGCGCGCAGCAGCAGCGCCAGATCCTGGGCCGACTGGATGGTGAAATTGCCGCTGATGACGCCCGCCCCGCCGCAGATGGCATCTCGGATCACCGGGCGCGCTGATCACCTTGTTGTCGAGGACGATGGCGAAGGGCTTGCCGACATTGTTCTTGGTCGCGTCGCAGAAACGCCGCGCGCCGATGGAATCGAATTTGAAGCTGACGACCGGCTGGGCGTCCTGATAAGTGGCCTGAGCGTCGGTCAGGTTCTCGCCGCTAACCATGACCCGCTTCTGCACGACATAACTCGGCGCCTCGCCCGGCCGGGGCGTGGCCAGCGGCAGGATCTCGGAGGTCGAGGGTATGTTCGGATCTTCCGGCGATACGGTCTGGTCGACCAGGCGGAAGGTCATCTTGGCGGTCTTGCCGAGCAGCGATTTGATCCGCTCGGGATCCTGCAGCCCCGGCAGCTGGACCAGGATCTGGTCGGTGCCCTGGCGCTGGATCGTGGGTTCGCGGGTGCCCGTCTCGTCGACGCGCCGGCGCACGATCTCGATCGATTGCTGGATGGCGTTCTGGGTGATCTCCTTGACCTTGTCCTCGGTGATAGGCGGCGCTCACCTGGCCATCGGGCGAGATGCTGAGCTGCATGCCCTCGGTCACCGATTCCAGGATCGGGCGGGCCTTCTCGATCTCGTTTTTGTCGCGGAGCGTCAGCTTGACCGCATTGCCGTCGATGCCGAGGCCGGTATAGCCGATATTGACCTTGCGCAGCTCGCTGCGGATGCCGTCGACGACGCTGGTCAGCCGCTCGCGCACCACCGAATCGATATCGGCGGCGAGCAGCAGATGCGAGCCGCCCTGGAGATCGAGGCCGAGGCTGATCCGCTCATGGGGAAGAAAACCGGGGATCTTGTCGTCGATGCGCGCGGGCAGCAGGTTGGGCAAAGCGAAGATGCATCCCAGCACCAGCACCGCCAGTATCAGCGTCACCTTCCATCGCGAGAAATACATCATGGGAAGTAGCTTCCGCCGCCGCTTGGCCGACGAGGCCTAGCGGGCGTCCCCCTTCTTGTCAGCCTTCTCGGCCTTTCCCGGCGTATTGTCCTGGATCTTGGCCCCGTCGCTGCGGTTCAGCACGTCATTGATGCTGCTGCGCAGGACGCGCATCCGCACGCCCTCGGCAACCTCGATCTGCACCTCGCCGTCGCTCGACGACCTTGCTGACCGTGCCGATGATCCCGCCGGCCGCCACCACCTTGTCGCCGCGCTTGACGGCGGCGATCATGGCCTTATGGGCCTTCATCTTCTTCTGCTGCGGGCGCCACATCAGCATGTACATGATGAAGACGACCAGGATGATGGGCAGGAACTGCATGATGCTGGCGCCTGCACCTTCGAGGCCGCCCGCAGTCGCCTGGGCATAGGCGTCAGTAATAAACATCGTCGCTCCCGCAGAATCCATTGAGCGGCGGACTATAGCGGCTGAAATCGGAAATGCAATGGTCGCCACCTCCGGGCTTTCTCCCGCTAAATCAGCCTGATAGGCTGCGCCGCCATGACCGAACCTTCACTCCTTCCCCTGCTCCGCCAGATCGCCGCAGCCCTCGACCGCCTGGCCCCGGCAGACCCGCCCTCCGCCGCCCTCGACAGCGCCGAGGCCTTCATCTGGCATGCCGAGGGCTCCCGCCTCGAGGCGGTCGACCGGGTGAGCCGGGTCGAGCTCGAGCTGCTGCGCGGGGTCGATCGCAACCGCGACATCCTGCTGGACAATACGCGGCGCTTTGCCCGGGGCCTGCCGGCCAACAACGCCTTGCTCTGGGGCGCGCGCGGCACGGGCAAGAGCTCGCTGGTCAAGGCGGTCCATGCGGCCGTCAATGCCGAGGGCGGCGGCGCGCTGGCCCTGATCGAGATCCATCGCGAGGATCTGGCCTCGCTGCCCGTCCTGCTGGGGCGGCTCAGGGCCCAGCCGCGGCGCTGCCTCCTCTTCTGCGACGACCTCTCCTTCGATGCAGCCGACACCAGCTATAAATCCCTGAAGGCGGTGCTGGAGGGCGGCATCGAGGGGCGGCCGGGCAATGTGATCTTCTACGCCACCTCCAACCGCCGGCATCTCATGCCCCGCGACATGATCGAGAACGAGCGCTCCACCGCCATCAACCCCTCCGAGGCGGTGGAGGAGAAGGTCTCCCTCTCCGACCGCTTCGGCCTCTGGCTCGGCTTCCACAATTGCGACCAGGACACCTATTTCGCCATTCTCGAAGGCTACGCGCGTCGCTACGGCCTCAAGATCCCCGTGGAGACCCTGCGCGCCGAGGCGAATGAATGGTCGGTGACCCGGGGTGCGCGCTCCGGCCGCGTCGCCTGGCAGTTCATCCAGGATCTGGCCGGGCGGTTGGGAAAGACGCTGGATTAGCGAGGAGGCTCGCGATGCTGCGGACGGCGACCCCATCCGATCTCTCCGCCATCGACAATGTGGCGGCGGGCTATGTCCATCGCGACAAACTCATCGAACCGGGCGAAGGCCTCGCGCTGAAGGGCGCCTGGCTCAAATGGTACGACATTGCCTTGCCGGAGATGCCGGTACCGGCCGAGATCCGCAACCTCGCCCGCGCCTTCGTCGCCAGGGAAGCCGCGGGCCCGAAGATGAACCTCGCGGGCGAGCTCGGCTTCGTCATCCTGCATCGCTGCACCGCGGCGTTCTATTTCCTGCTGGTCTGCAGCTGGCGCCATGAGAACGAGATCTGGAAATCCACCTTCGCCAAAGACGGCGGCGATCCGGACTTCAAGGAATTCACCTTCGCCACGCCCCACCGCGGCACCTACTGCGTCTGGGAGCTCGGCGCCGTCTGGCATGAGCAGCAGGCCTGGAAGCGCTACCTCCGCTCGACGCGAGACGATGCGGCGAAGCTGGCCTATCTCGGCGACAGCTACCGCGGCGAGGTGTAGCGGCTGGTTCTTTCAAAAAGGGGGGGCGAACACCGCCCTAACTTCCTGGCGCCTCGCCATTGTAAAGTCCTCCCATGTCCAACGCCTTCACCCTGCACCCCCGCCTCGCCGCCGATACCATCGCTCTCGGCGACTGGCCGCTCTGCCGTCTCCTGCTCATGAACGACGCCCGCTTCCCCTGGGTCATCCTGGTGCCGGCGCGCCCGGACCTCCGTGAGATCCATGACCTTCCACCCGCGGAGCGCGCCACGCTGATCGAGGAGATCGCTCGGGCCTCGGCGGTGATGCAGCGGCCTTCAAGGCCGACAAGATGAATGTCGCGGCCTTGGGCAATCAGGTGCCCCAGCTCCATATCCACATCATCGCCCGCTTCGCCACCGATCCCGCCTGGCCCAATCCGGTCTGGGGTCAGGGCCAGGCGCGGACGATGAGCGAGGCAGAGAAGACTGAGCGGATCCGCCTGCTGCAACCGCTGCTCGCCCGGTGAGATGGAAGGAATCGGGCTTCCCTCCCCCTTTGCCGAATGGTTTGCCGCCCGGGGCTGGCAGCCCCATGCCCATCAGCTCGAGCTGCTGGACCTCGACCGCGCCGGCCGCTCGGCTCTGCTGGTGGCCCCCACCGGCGGCGGCAAGACCCTGGCCGGGTTCCTGCCGAGCCTCGTAGAGCTGGCGGCATCGCCGGAGGCAGGGCTGCATACCCTCTATGTCTCGCCGCTGAAGGCGCTTGCCGTCGACATCCATCGCAATCTGACGGAGCCTCTGGCGGAGATGGGGCTGCCCATCACGGTGGAGACCCGCACCGGCGACACGCCCGCCGCCAAGCGTCAGCGCCAGCGCAAGTCCCCGCCGCAGATGCTGCTGACCACGCCGGAATCCCTGGCGCTGATGATCTCCTATACCGATGCCGACAAGATCTTCACCGGCCTCAGCCGCGTGGTGATCGACGAGCTGCATGCGCTGGCCGGCAACAAGCGCGGCGATCTGCTGGGCCTCGGCCTCGCCCGGCTGCGCACCCTGGCACCGGGCTGCCGCATCGTCGGCCTCTCCGCCACGGTGGCCGATGAGCAGGCGCTGGCCGATTGGCTGGTGGCCGAGCCCGGCACCGCGGCCATTGTCCGTGGCCGTGCCGGCAGCGCCGCCCAGATCGACATATTGGAGACCCGCGAATATCTCCCCTGGTCCGGTCATATGGCGATCCATGCCATCGCCGAGATCTACGAGCAGATCAAGGCCGCGCGCACCACCCTGGTCTTCGTCAACACCCGCGCCCAGGCGGAGCTGATCTTCCAGGCGCTCTGGCGCATCAACGACGACAATCTTCCCATCGCGCTGCATCACGGCAGCCTGGCGCCGGAGCAGCGGCGCAAGGTCGAGGCGGCCATGGCGCGCGGCAGCCTGCGGGCCGTGGTCGCCACCTCCTCCCTGGATCTCGGTGTCGACTGGGCCGCCGTCGATCTCGTGATCCAGGTCGGCGCACCGAAGGGCGCCAGCCGGCTGATCCAGCGCATCGGCCGCGCCAATCACCGCCTGGATGAGCCGAGCCGCGCCTTGCTGGTGCCGGCGAACCGCTTCGAGGTGCTGGAATGCCGCGCCGCTTTGGAGGCCGTTCGCGAGAACACGCTGGACGGCGAGGCACCACGGCCCGGCGGGCTCGATGTGCTGGCCCAGCATCTCCTCGGCATGGCCTGCGCCGCGCCCTTCGAGGCCGAGGCCATGTATCGCGAGGTGGCGAGCGCGGCGCCCTATCGCGGCCTCCCCCGCAAGGATTTCGACGCGGTGCTCGATTTTGTCGCCACCGGCGGCTATGCCCTCGCCGCCTATGAGCGCTGGCATCGCCTGAAGCGGAACGAGGACGGGCGCTGGGGACCGACCGATGCGGGCGTCAGTCGGCGCTATCGCATGAATGTCGGGGTCATCGTCCAGGAGCCGATGCTGAAGGTCCGCTTCCGCCGCGGCCGGGCGCTGGGCGAGATCGAGGAGAATTTCATCCAGGGGCTGAAGATCGGCGACACCTTCATGTTCGCGGGCCAGCTCCTGCGCTTCGAAGGCCTGCGCGAGATGACCGCCGAGGTCACCCGCGGCAGCGGCGATGCGCCCAAGGTCCCGGCCTATCAAGGCGGGCGGCTGCCGCTCACCACCCATCTGGCCGATCGGGTGCGGGCGCTGCTGGCCGAGCCCGGGCGCTGGCGGATCCTCCCCGGCGCCGTCAACAAATGGCTCGAGATCCAGCGCCGGCGCTCCCTGCTGCCGGATCGCGAGGGCCTGCTGGTGGAGAGCTTTCCCCGCGGCGGCAAGCAGTTCCTGGTCGCCTATTGCTTCGAGGGCCGCAACGCCCATCAGACCCTGGGCATGCTGCTGACCCGACGCATGGAGCGCATGGGGCTGCGGCCCCTGGGCTTCGTGGCCACGGATTACGTGCTCGCGGTCTGGAGCCTAAAGCCGGCTGAAGATATGGATCGCTTGTTCGACCGGGATCTTCTGGGCGACGATCTCGAGGCCTGGATGGATGATTCGAGCATGCTGAAGCGCTGCTTCCGCAATGTCGCGGTCATCGCCGGGCTGATCGAGCGGCGCCATCCCGGCCAGGAGAAGACGGGCAAGCAGGTGACCTTCAATTCCGACCTCATCTATGACGTGCTCCGCCGGCACGACCCGCAGCATATCCTGCTGCGGGCGACCCGCGCCGATGCCGCCGGCGGGCTCACCGATATCCGCCGCCTCGGCGATATGCTGAACCGGGTGGCCGGCCGCATCACCTTGCGCCGTCTCGCCAAGGTCTCGCCGCTCGCCGTGCCGGTGCTGCTGGAGATCGGCAAGGAAGCGGTCTATGGCGCGGCGGTGGACGAGCTGCTGGACGAGGCGGCCCAGGCCCTGATCGAGGAGGCGGTTAGCGAGGAACCCGCCCCGCAGCTGCCGCTATGAGCGAGCCCACGGCGCTGCGCCTCAACGGTGCCGATCTCTTGGCCGATCTCTCCGGCGCGCTGGTCTGGCCGGAGCGGCGGCTGCTCGCCGTCGCCGATCTGCATCTGGAGAAGGGCTCGGGCTTCGCCAGCCGCGGCCAGCTCCTGCCACCCTATGACACCGCCCAGACCCTGGCGCAGCTCGCGGCGGCCATCGAACGCCATGAGCCGGAGACCGTGGTCTGCCTGGGCGACAGCTTCCATGACGGCAAGGCCGGGCAGCGCCTGGGGCAGGCCGATGCCGAGCGCTTGACCGGGCTCATCGGCGGCCGGCGCTGGATCTGGATCGTCGGCAATCATGATCCCGCCCCGCCGCTTCATCTCGGCGGCATCGCGCAACCCGAGCTCACCCTCGGCCCCCTGCTCTTCCGCCATATCGCCGCGGCCGACGCCTCGCCGGGCGAGGTCTCTGGCCATTTCCATCCCAAGGCGGCGCTGAACTGGCGCGGCCGGCGGCTGGGCGGACGCTGCTTCATCGGCGATGACCGGCGGCTGATCCTGCCCGCCTTCGGCGCCTATGCCGGCGGGCTCGATGTGCGCGACCCCGCCATCGCGGGACTGTTCGGACGGCGCACGCGTATCCATATCCTCGGCCAGAGCCGGCTCCACAGTTTCCTGGCGGGGCAGCTTGCCTATCTCACCTAGATATGTGACGAACGCAGCATGAGATCCGCCCTACGACATACCGAGGCGACCGCCACTCGGACGACCCTGGGCCGAGCGGCTTCCGCCGCCCCGAAACGGCGCCACAATCACCGGCTCTGCATCGAGGATGCCCTCGACCGCGCCGATTCCGTTTGCGCCACCCGCGGCGCGCGTCTGACCCCCATCCGCCGGCGTGTGCTGGAGATCGTCTGGGGCCAGCATCAGCCCATCGGCGCCTATGCCATCCTGGAGGCGCTGCAGGAGCGCACCGGCGCTGGCGCCGCCGCCCCGCCCACGGTCTACCGCGCGCTGGATTTCCTCATCGCCCAGGGCCTCGTCCACCGGCTGGAATCCCTGAACGCCTATATCGGCTGTCCCCAGCCCGAGGAGAGCCACGCCAGCCAGTTCCTGATCTGCACCGGCTGCGGCGAGGTGACGGAGATCGAAGGCAGCGAGATCGCCGCGAGCGCCCGCGCCCAGGCCGCCGCGCGCGGCTTCAGCCTTGACCGCCTCACCATCGAGCTCGCCGGCCGCTGCCCACATTGCGCGGCGCAGGATTGACCTTCCCCGACGGCACCGCCACGTCATTTCGTCCCCTCTCCGCCGTCGGGAAAGGTGGGCGAAGGAACAACGGTTTCCCCAGTGCTCCTGTGCCAGTCTGAATATTTCCGTGCGATGAAGACCACGATCATGACGATCGCCGTCACGCTCAGGAACTCCAGGGCGCGGAAGCCGGGAAGCGGCTGCAAGATGAACCCGGGATCGAAAAGTTCCCTCGTCAAACCATCGATTTTGGCGAGCAGATAGCCCGACAGGAAGGCAGAGATGGCCTTGGACACCCGCGAGAACACCGTGGCTTCGCCAGAATCATAGGGTGCAATCATGGTGCCAAGCAGCCATCCGAGAGCCCAAGAAAAGACGAAGACGGCGACGTTGATATAGTGGCTCTCCGCATCACTGCCGATGAGCCAGCAAAGAGCAAAAACGATCGCGAGTAGCAGCGTTGCAAGAGCAATGCTGAGCTTCAAATGCTTGTTCATGGGATGTCGTCCCCCTCAACGAACGAGTTGGGAGGCCCGGAAGGCTACGCCCGCAGGTGTTACCAACAAATCAAGGATCAGCCGGCCGAAGACCGGCCGGAAGCACCTATGCGCGCTAGAATCAGGCTGAGCAAGACTCACGGGCCAGCTTGATTCAAGCTGACCCGATCTTGCTCTAGGCGCCCCGCTTGATCACCGCCTCGATCATCGGGCGGTAATGCGCGAAATCCGGGGTTGCGAGATCCGTGCGCTTGGCGAGATCGTCCCAGCGGCGCAGGCGCACCGCGGCTTTGGCGAAGGGCTCGGCCGCGAAGCGGGCGACTTCGGGCGGCGACATGGGGCCGCCCTGGAGCTCGAGGCTCTGGACCGAGGCGGCCGAGAGTTCGCCGAGATAGCCCGGCTCGGTGGCGCAGAGATAGCGCTTGGCGGCCACATGCAGGCGCACCGGCTCGCTGACCGCGGGCGGGAAATGCTGCGACAGCCAGGCCGAGGCGATGGATTCATGCTGAGTATCGACGCCCTGGTCGGCGATGTCCTCCGGCAGCTCATGCAGGAGATGGCCGATGTCATGCAGCAGAGCGGCGACGACGAGCGCGGTCCCAGCCTCTTCCTGCTCGGCGAGCAAGGCGGCCTGCAGCCCATGGGCGTTCATGGAGACCCCCTCGCCATAACTCATCTCGCCCTTGCGCCTGTAGAGACTGATGATCTCTTCTGACAGATCGCTCATGCCACGCTCCGCTGCAGCACGCGGCGCCGGCTCTCGACGCCATCCTTGTCGACATAGCAGCCCTGGAGATGGCGCCGTCCGAGATTGGGGTCGAAGGCGGTGCGCCCATGCAGCGCGCGGTTGTTCTCCATGATCAGCAGATCGCCAGGCGAGAGGCGCAGCCGCAGCTCGCCTTCGGGCTCGCGCAGTATGGCGGCGAAGCGGCGATAGGCGCGGTACCACGGGAGGATCTCCGCCTCCGCCACATCGAGTGCGCTCATGGAGCGGTTGTTGAAATGGACCGAGGCGACATGGCCTTCGAAATCCGTTGATATGACGGGGGTGGTGGCCCTCAGATCCGCATTGGCATCGGCGAAGTGGAAGGAGAGCGGCAGGCGGGCCAGCACTGCGAAATCCTCGGGATGGCGCCGGCGCAATTCCTCCGCCGCCCGGAAGCCGTCCACCAGCATCGTCTCCCCGCCCGGCGCGTCGGACTCCAGGCAATGCAGAAGCTGCAGCCCCGGGGTCGGGTCGCGATAGGGATTGTCGGTATGGACGCCGAGGCCCACGGCGGTGAAGGCGAGATTGTTTGGATTGGGCAGCGAGACCACGTCGAACAGCCGGCCATAATTGGTGACGCGGACATGGCCGAGGCGATCGCCCACCGCCGCCACCTGCCCTTTCTCCACCGGCACCTGATGCAGCAGGGCGAAGCCATAGTGCTCGAGATCCCGGAGCAGGCGGAGCTCGATCGCGGGATCGGCCAGCACGGCCGGCCAATCCGCGCGCGGCAGATCATTGGCGATCTCCGCCCCCCAGAGCCGAAGCTCGGGCCGCCGCTTGCCGCGTCCGGCAGGCGAGAGGTCGTGAGCTGCCAGCCAGCCGGCGGCGTAGCGGCTCTCATGCCCCTCCCCCGCCCAGGAGATCGCGACATCCTCGCCGTCCAGCGATGCCGCGGCCGGCGTCGGCTCGGCCGGCAGATCGAGAGCGTCGAAGAGGCGCTGGCCGTTGCGCGGATCGCGGCAGCGGGGGCAGCGGCAATTGTCGCGCAGCCAGAGGAAGGGGAAGCGGCTCTCGCCGCCCGCCTTCCAGGCCACCGCCAGGCCCGTGTCTTTGGTCTCGATCCGCTGGATCATGGCATCACACCTTCATTCGCGCACTGGTGGGGTCGTAGAGCGGGCGCAGGCTCGCTTTCGCCGCGAAGCGCTTGAGCCCGACATCGATTTCCCATTTCCCGGCGGCGACATAGCTGCTGTCCACCCCGCCCTCATGGCGGACATAGCCCATGGCGATGGCGCGGCCGAGATGATGGCCGTAAGCAGCCGAGCTGGTATGCCCCACCAGCTGGCCGTCCCGGTAGATCGGCTCATTGTGATAGAGCAGCGGCGCCGGGTCCTCGAGGGCGAATTGCAGCAGGCGCTTCACCAGCTTCTTCTCCCCCTTCTGCTTCAGCAGCGCGTCGCGGCCGATGAAATCGGAATTCTTGTCGAAGGCGACGGCGAAGCCGAGCCCCGCCTCCAGCGGCGTATCCTCATCGGTGATGTCATGACCCCAATGGCGATAGGCCTTCTCGATGCGCAGGCTGTCCATGGCATGCATGCCGCCCAGCTTCAGCCCATGCTTCTCGCCATTGGCGAGCAGCGTATCGAAGAGGCCGGTGGCGAATTCGCTGGGCACATAGAGCTCCCAGCCCAGCTCGCCCATATAGCTGATGCGGGTGGCGCGAAGCCGGACATTGCCGATGGTGATCTCGCGCGAGGTCCCGAAGGGAAAGGCTTCATTGCCGAGATCGGTATCCGAGAGAGGCTGCAGCAAGGCACGGCTGTTGGGCCCCATCACGCCCAGCACGGCCTGGCTGTTGGTCACGTCGTCGATCAGGACGCGCGCCTCGGGCGCGACATTGCGCGTCAGCCAATGGAGATCACGCCCCGCGGTCGCCGCCGCCGTCACCACCATGTAGGACTCGTCGGCGAGGCGCGTGACGGTCAGATCTGCCTCGATCCCGCCGCGCGGGTTCAGCCATTGGGTATAGACCGCGCGTCCCGGTGCCACCGCGACATCGGCGGCCGAGATGCGCTGCAGCTCGCGCTCCGCATCGGCGCCCCGGACCAGGAATTTGGCGAAGGTCGATTGGTCGAACAAGGCGACCTTCTCGCGGGTCGCCTTCACCTCGGCGGCGCTATGGGCGAACCAGTTCTGGCGCTTGAAGCTGTATTCGTATTTCGGGGTCACGCCTTTGGGCGCGAACCAATTGGCCCGCTCCCATCCCGCCACCTCGCCGAAGCAGGCGCCGTTCTCTTTGAGCCGCATATAGAGCGGCGTCAGCTTGATGCCGCGCGCCGTCTCATACTGGCGATAGGGCCAATGCATGGCATAGAGCAGACCCAGCGCCTCGGAGACGCGGTCGTAGAGATAGGTCTTGCGGTTCTGATGCGGCGACATGCGGCGGATGTCGACGTCCCAGAGGTCGAAGGGCGGATGGCCGCCCACGATCCATTCCGCCAGCGCCATGCCCGCCCCGCCCGCGGATTGGATGCCGATGGAGTTGAAGCCCGCGGCGACGAAGAAATTCTTCAGCTCCGGCGCCTCGCCCAGGAGATAGCGCTGGTCGGGCGAGAAGCTCTCCGGCCCGTTGAAGAATTTGCGGATGCCCGTCTCCCCCAGCTTGGGCACGCGATGGATGGCGCCCTCCAGGATCGGCTGGAAATGGTCGAAATCCTCCGGCAGCTCGTCGAAGCAGAAGGACTCCGGAATTCCGTCCATGCCCCAGGGCTTGGCCTTGGGCTCGAAGGCGCCGATCAGGAGCTTGCCCGCATCCTCCTTGTAATAGGCGCAGGAATCCATGTTGCGCATGACCGGCAGGTTGGAGGGCAGATCCATGGGCTCGGTCACGACATAGAAATGCTCGGCGGCATGCAGCGGCACGGCAACGCCGGCCATGAGCCCGACCTCCCGCGCCCACATGCCGGCGCAGTTCACGACGACCTCGGCCTTGATATCGCCCTCCTCGGTCGTGACGCCGGCGGCGCGCCCGTCGCGGGTGAGGATGCCCGTGACCTTGCAATCCTCGAAAATCTTGACCCCGCCCATGCGGGCCCCCTTGGCCAGCGCCATGGCGGTATCCGCCGGGTTGGTCTGGCCGTCATGGGGAAAGAAGATGGCGCCCACCACGTCGTCGATGTTGAGCAGCGGCCACATCTCCTGGGCCTTCTTCGGCGTGATCTCCTCGGCCTCGACCCGGAAGGCCTTGGCCATGGCAGCACCACGGCGGAGCTCGTCCCAGCGCTCGTCATTGGTGGCGATGGAGATGCTGCCGTTCTGCTTCAGCCCGGTCGCCTGGCCCGTCTCCTTCTCCAGCTTGGTATAGAGCTCCAGGCTGTGGCGAGCGAGCCGGGTCAGATTGCCGCTGTAGAGCATGGCCCGCACCAGCCCCGCCGCATGCCAGGTCGTGCCGCTGGTGAGCTTCTTGCGCTCCAGGAGCAGCACGTCCTTCTTGCCGAGCTTGGCGAGGTGGTAAGCGACGGAACAGCCGATGATGCCGCCGCCGATGATGACGATCTCGGCCTGGGTCGGAAGCCTGCTCATGAGTGAACTAGTCCCCTTGAAGGTTGCGGGCGGCATGCTGGCGACCGGCGGTCGCGCTGGCAAGCCTCAAGGAGGGACATGAGCGACCTCGTTCCTTTCTTTGTCGTCATGCCCGCGAAAGCGGGCATCCAGGGCAAGCGACGGGCCTGGGGCCCTGGATTTCCGCTTTCGCGGGAATGACGAAATAAAAGAGCACTTAGGGCTTCTCGCCCCGGGCGAGACGGGCCTCGATGTCGTCGATGCAGGGCATGATGTCGGCGATGCTGTCGACGACGTAATGGGCGCCGGACTGGGCCAGGCGCTCGACAGCGATGGCCCGGCGCGGGGCGCGCTCGGCCTCGGAGAGCTTCTCCCAATCCGCCAGGGATAGGCCGACCTCATTGCCGGAGATGGCGACGCCGATGGTCCACATGCCCGCGCTGAGGCCCTCTTCGATCCCGGGCCTGGTGTCGTCGACCTTGACGCAGGCCTCGACGGTGGAGATGCCGAGATGGATGACATTCTCCAGGCACATATGCGGGAAGGGCCGGCCGGCCGGCACCTCCGTCGCCGAGACCGAATGATCGGGCTTGTAGCCCTGGCGCGCCGCATCCTTCAGGTTCACCGCCGTCATCTCGGTGGAATAGCCCGTGGTGGCGCCGATCTTGCAGCCGCGCGCCCGCAGCTTGGCGATGGTATCCAGGGCGCCGGGAATGAGGGTCGAATAATTCGACAGGCATTCGATCTGCAGCGGGATGAAGGCCTGATACATCCGCTCGACATCGGCATCGGTCGGTGCCTTGCCATGCTTGGCGATCCAGCGCTGCCGGACCGGCGCCATCTGGGTGATCTTCTCGATATGGACGCGCTTATGGGCACCCATGGGCTCGCGGGCTTCCCCGACGGTGATGTCGATGCCCTCGCGCCGGAAGCCTTCGATGAAGGTGATAGCCGGGGCCAGGCAGCCGAAATCGAGCACGGTGCCCGCCCAATCGAAGATGGCCGCCTGAAGCTTGCCGCGATAGCTCCGCTGATAGGTGAAGGTCATGTGAGATTCCTGATTAAAGAATGAGAAGGTTCAGGCGATCGCCGCGGCTTTGGCCGGGGCGCCGCTGGCCACGCCCAGCTCGCCCATCGCCTCGGCGACGGCGGTGAGCGCGCCTTTCATCTCCGCCTCGCCCAGCCGGCCGATGCAGCCGATGCGGAAGCTGTCGGCGACGGTGAGCTTTCCGGGGTAGATGACATAGCCGCGCTCGCGCAGCTTGTCGTAGAAGCTCTCGAAGACGAATTTCGGATCGGCGGGCATGTGGAAGGTGACGATGATCGGCGCCTGGAGCCGGTCCGGCAGCAGGGTCGCAAAGCCCAGCTTGCGCATGCCCTCGATCAGGATCCGGCAATTGTTGCGGTAGCGCGCCCCGCGGCCGGCTACCCCGCCCTCGGCCTCATGCTCCTGTACCGCTTGATCGAAGGCGACGATGCAATGGATCGGCGGGGTGAAGCGCCATTGCCCGGTCTTCTCCAGGGCCTGCCACTGATCGAAAAGATCGAGGGAGAGCGAGGGCGAATTCCCCTTGCAGGCTTCCAGCGCTTCTTTCCGGCAGATGACGAAGCCCATGCCCGGCACGCCTTCCAGGCATTTGTTGGAGGAGGCGGCGACCGCATCGAAAGCGATCTCGCGGGCATCCACGGGCAGGGCCCCGAAGGCGCTCATGGAATCGATGAGGAGGCGCCGCCCCGCGCGGGCGACCACGGCAGCCACCTCCGCGATGGGATTCAGCACGCCGGAGGTCGTCTCGCAATGGATGACGGCGACATGGGTGATGGCGGGATCGCCGGCCAGCGCCTTCTCCACGGCGGCGGGATCCACCGGCCGGTCCTCGGGCCATTCGAGGACGGCATGAGCGCGGCGGTAATAGTCTGAGATGCGCGCGATGCGCTTGCCATAGGCGCCATTGATCAGGATCAGCAGCTTGCCCGCGGCCGGCACAAAGCTCCCGATCATCGCCTCCACCGCAAAAGTCCCGCTGCCCTGCATGGGCACGCAGACATGAGTGCCGGTGCCGCCCGCGAGCGCCACGAGCTTCTCCCGCAGGCGCCGGTTGATGGCGATGAACTCGTGGTCCCGCGAACCCCAGTCATGGAGCATCGCCTGCTTCACCGTGGCCGAGGTGGTGAGCGGACCGGGGGTGAGAAGCCAGGGGTCACGGCGGGGGGCTGGGTTGGTCATGGGCGGAGCGGGTCCTGATTCGGCGGTGTTGACGCCGCTCATATCAAGGCCCGAGGCAACATAAATCAAATCACTAGTTTCTATAGTTCGAATAGATGGAACCTATAGCGCGCCGACTTTCCCCTTGCTGTCCTTGTTCGACCTGGAAAGCCTCTCGTTTTTTACCGTCATGGTCGGCGAAGGCCGACCATCCACGAGTTTGTTGGCCGAGGGCTAGGTCAAAACACTTGCAGTCGCATTGCCCGTCGCCCTCCAGAGAGGCCCGGGCGGTGCCGACAACCAAGGCGGATGTCGGATCAAGGGCGGGCAAACTCGTGGATGGTCGGCCTTCGCCGACCATGACGGCGGAGAGAACGAGGCTTGCGATCTGAAAACGCGCAACCGTGTATTGCGGCTGCCTACTAAGTCCGAGCCGCCCGTCAGCGCAGCTGCAGCTCCATCAGATGGAAGTCGAAATTATTCCAGGCCTCGGCGATCTTGCCGTCCCGCCAGCGGCTGATGACCATGCCGCTGAACTTGACCGGCTTTCCCGTCCCCGCCTCATTGCCGGTCACCAGGCAGCGCACCGCCGTGCGATCGCCGTCTTGAAGGGCGTCGGCCAGCTCGATGCGGGCATTGGGGAAGCGGGCCAGGAAGGCTCTGTGGAATTCCTTGAAGGGCGCCGTGCCGGTGACATCCATGCCGTCCTGCAGTCCATGGGCAATGCAATCCTTGGCCATCAGCTCGTCGATGACCGACTCCCGCCCTTCGTTCCAGACCTCGTCGAACCAGCGATGCAGGAGCGCAATGTTGTCTGCCATGCCATCCTCCGTGGTGCTGTATTCGAGGACGATAGGTCAGGGGGCCGATGTCATCAACCATCCCACTTGGCCGCCACCTCCCCCGCTCGCACCTCAGGCGATCACGCAATCCGGTCGCTGCTCAGCGCCGGCACGCGCTGCGTCCTGGTCGGGGCTCCGAACTCGCGGCCGATCTCGCGGGCCTCCGCGAGATAGCGCTGGCGGTTGTCCGGGCTTTGCTCCACGTCATAAAACACATGGGTCTCGACATCGCGAAGGCCGCAATAGCCGAGCAGGCCAACATCGATCTGAACCCTCATGGCCTCGCCATAGCCGTATTTGCGGTATGTCGATTCCCGCGAGCCTGCGCCACCCAGAAGAATCGTCGGCCGATCGGGTAGCCGCCCCCGCGACATGCCCGGGCTCGAAGTTATAGGCCCAGCCCTCGCTGAAGACGCGATCGAACCAGCCTTTGAGAATTGCCGGAAAGGACCACCACCAGACCGGAAACACGAAGGCCAGCGCATCGGCCCGATCGACGCGCGCCTGCTCGCGCCGGATTTCCTCCGGCATGCTTCCGCCGCGAAATTGCGCATAGTCCTCGGGCTGCAGGCGCATCTCGAAACCCTCGCGATAGAGATCGGCGACCTCCGCACGTGTGAGGCACCGCCTCGGTCAAGCCGCCGAGGAAAGCATCCAATATCGCGCCGGCGTAGGCCTGCCGTAGCGGGTGGGCGTAGACGGCCAGCAAATGCATCGATCCTGCCTTCTTGGAGAGGTTGCCGTCCGGAGGCAACTCGATCACGGACTTTCGGCTCGAGATCTGGAAGGGGTTGCCGTCCGGATCCTTGCCATCGCAGAAGTCGAAGGCCTTTGCCGAGATGACCTTTCCCATCGCCGCCCCGCGCCGCATGAGCGCGCTGCGCGCGGCGGCGACGTCGGCAGCATAGAACGAGATCTTCGGCGGGCGCTTGCCGAGGGCGGGCTTGCCATGATGGAGCGCGATATTGCACGCGCCCGCGCTGAACTCCTTCCAGTCCTCGTCATCCGCCAATTGCTTCAGCCCCATTGCATCCCGGTAGAAGCGGGTCATGGAAGGCATCTCGGCGGTGAAAATGATGATCCGCCGCATCTCGAGCTTCATCGTTTCGTCTCCCCTGATCCAAGGAGAAGACGGCAACAGGTCCGATTTTTTTAATCAAGCCCCAGGGTCTGCCATATGTAAAACTAGGGGTACCCCTTGGTTCGCATAGGCCATACCTATGAATCACGCCCAGCTCCGCGCCTTCCATGCCGTCGCCAGCGAAGGCAGCTTCACCCGGGCCGCGGCCGCCCTCCATGTCACCCAGCCGACCCTCTCCGGCCAGGTCAAGGCGCTGGAGGAAAGCTTCGGCGTCCGCCTCTTCGACAGGCGGGGCCGCAAGGTCATGCCGACGGAGCTTGGCCGCGAGCTGCTGGACCTGACCCGGCGGCTCTTCGGGCTGGAGGCCGAGGCCGAGCATCTGCTTTCCGCCGCCCGGGGCCTGAGCAAAGGCCATCTTCGCATCGGGGCGGATGCGCCTTACCACGTCACCACCGCCCTCTCCGCCTTCACCCGGAAATATCCCGGCATCCAGCTCTCCCTTACCGTCGGCAATTCCGCCGAGCTGGCCCATGATCTGCTCGAGCACAAGCTCGACGTGGCGGTGCTGGCCAATATCGCCGGCGAGCCCCGCTTCTTCGCCCGGCCGCTGCGCCACGACCGCCTGGTCGCCTTCGTCGCCCGCACCCATCCCTGGGCCAAGCGGCGGCGGCTGGAGCTGGCCGAGCTCACGAGCCAGCGACTGGTCCTGCGCGAGCAAGGTTCGGCCACGCGGCGCCTCTTCGAGACAGCCATGGCCCGGCAGGGGCTGGTCATCGGCGAGGTGCTGGACATGAACAGCCGCGAGGCCGTGCGCGAGACGGTGGCCGCGGGGCTGGGCGTGGGCGTCGTCTCGGCCAGCGAGTTCGGCCGCGACTCCCGGCTGAAGGCGCTTCAGCTCGTGGGCGACGATCTCGCCATGACGGAATACATCGTCTGCCTCGCGGAACGGCGCGAGCTCAGGCTGGTGCGCGCGTTTCTGGAGATCGTGGGGGCGAAGGCTACGCTGTGACGTTCCGCCTGCGTCACTCCCTCAGTCGTCACGGCCGGACTTGTCCCACGGCTGTCCGATTCGGGTCAGCAAGCCTCACTCTCTCAACCGTCATGTGTGGATGGCCCCCGGCAAGCAAGGGTTTTCGCGTTCTGGAAACGACGGTCACTTGCGGTCATGTGTCCGGCCCTTGATCGCGGCCGAGGCCGCTGGCCCTGATGGGTTCCGTGGATCGAGGCCTGATCATGGTCGCGGGGTCTCGGAGCCCCAATGACGGTAGCAGGTATAGTTCGATCCGTCGGTTGACCGACGATGCCATCACGCGTTTCACCCTCGCAAGCTTCCGCCCTGCCCAGGTTGGCCGTCAGGCCGCCGCCGGCTGGGTGTGGAAGTCCTCCTGGCGCATCATGATCGCCCAGCCGATGCGCGCTAGCTTGTTGGCCACGGCCACGGCCGCGAGCTTGCGCGGCTTACTGGCGAGCAGCTTGGCGATCCAGGGATCCTGGCGGCCCCGCTTGGAGCCGAGGACCGACATGGCTCCATTCACCAGCAGGCGGCGCAGATAGCCATTGCCACGCTTGCTGATCGGGCCGAGCTTCACCTTGCCACCGGTCCCCTCCTGCCGGGGCACCAGGCCGAGCGAGGCGGAAAAGTCCCGCCCGCTGCGGAAGCTTGTCGGGTCGGTCACGAGGGCGGCAACGGCACTGGCCAGGATCGGTCCATAGCCGGGAATGGTGATCAGGTGGCGGTAGGTCGTGTTGCTGCGACCCCAGGCGACGATCTGCCGGTCGATGGCCTCGATCCGCCGCTCCAGGGCGCGCAAGACTTCCGTCATTCCCAACAGCGCACTGCGCAACGGCTCCACCAGGCCGGCCGCCGCGGGATCGGCCAGGATCGCCAGCAGCTCGCCCACATGCTGCGGGCCAGCGGCGACCACAAAGCCAAACTCTGCCATCAAGCCCCGAAGGTGGTTGATCAGCATGGTTCGCTGCTTCAGCAGCAGAGCTCGTACCTTGTGCACCCCGCCGATCGCCTGCTGGGCCTCCGTCTTGATCGCCACAAAGCGCATACCCGGCCGGCTCACCGCCTCGCAGATCGCCGCCGCATCCGCCGCATCGTTCTTGTTCCGACGGACATAGGCCTTCGCATACGCCGGCGGGATCAGGCGCACCTCATGACCTAACTTCCCCAGCTCGCGCGCCCAGTAATGCGATGTTGCACAGGCCTCCAGCCCGATCAGGCAGGGCGCCAGCTTGGCAAACCACGCCAGCACCTGCGAACGCCGCAATGTCCGCCGCACCTTCACAACCCCAGCCGCATCAACGCCATGCACCTGGAACACCTTCTTCGCAATATCCAGCCCGACAATGCTAATCTGGTTCATGGATGGCTCCCGTTGGTTGGTTGTCGCAACCCAACTTTGGCACACTGATGCCGTGAGGGGGCCATCCACCCCATCATCGAGCTTATCCGACGACTGTCCAGTTGAGGTCGCCGAGCCTCACTCTCCCAATCGTCATGGTCGGCGAAGGCCGACCATCCACGAGTCTGCCGGCCAAGGGCTGGATCTTTGTTCTGCTTTCCGATTCGCCACGCGCCTTGCAACTGCAAGCAAGAAAATGGATCACGGAGGACGCGGAGGGATTCCAGAGATCACGGAGCAGAAAGGCCGTTAAGCCTGCACTCCTACTTCTCCGTGAACCTCGTACGTCAACTCCGCGTCCTCCGTGTCAAAATACTTGGAGAACGACCGACTGCCGCATCACAAATGAACCAGGATATTGACGAGCTTCCCAAACGGATCCCGCACATAGAATCGCCGGACGCCCCAGGGCTCCTCCGCCGGTCCGTATTCGATCGGGATCCCCGCGCCTCTCATCCGCGAGAGGGCGGCGTCGAGGTCGTCGACCTCGATTGAGAGATCCGGCACCGGGGTTTCGGAGCCGCCCTGGGAGGCGAAGCTGATCTGGACGCTCATCGCCGCGCGCGAACCGTAGGTTGCGATCCAGCCGTGATCCATCAGGAGATCGAGACCCAGCAGCTCCCCATAAAAGCCCCTGGCAGCCGCGATATCCGGCGCCGCTATATTGGCGACGATTCGTTTCACTTTCATGCCCACGTCCCCTGCCGCCGACCCGGGCCACCGGGGGCCGACCTGACAAAAGAGAAGGCTTGTCAACGGCTTGCCCTTCCAGCCATAAAGCTTCTTAACATACTTCGGCCGAAGTGATCTGCAGCGTGCCTCAACGGCATGGCGGGTGGCTATCGGGCGCCTCCAACGCCCGAGCCGCCGATCTCTTCACCCTGGCCGAAACGATGAATCGGGAAAACTGAATGCAGGCCTATGTGCAGCAGATGACCAAGCTCCTGCGAAGCTACCAACAGCGTCGGGCCGTGAAGCATGCCTTCGATGCCGCCTTTTACCGCGCCACCTATCCGGACCTCCAAGGCGCCGATCCGCTCAATCACTATTTGAAGTCGGGCTGGAAGGAAGGGCGGGATCCCCGGCCGGACTTCTCGACCCGGTATTACCTGGCCGCCCATCCCGATGTCCGCGACGCCGGCGTCAATCCCTTCTACCACTATGTCAGATCCGGTAAATCCGAAGGCCGCAGCGTGCGCCCCGCCGGCTATTCGCCCAAGCGGACGCCGACCCGCGCGGCCCTGCCGCCCTTGCCGGTTCAGTCCGACAAGAACCCGGCGGGCCTGCGCGATTTCCTGGCGCCCTTGCGGAACCCGGAAACGGGTATCTACGAGATCACGCCCTCCCGGCGCTTCATGCATGACGAGACGCAATATGACGACCAGTACCAGCATTCCGGCCTCGACATCCGCCCCGGGCTGGCACTGGTGGAATTGCTCTCCGCCGATGGTCGCTCCCTCGAGGGTCCGGCCCTCGAGCTGGGATGCGGCACGGGCTTTCTTTCCGGCGGCTTGGTTGCCTCCGGGAAATGCCGCCCGCTGCTGATCACAGATGCCTCCGACGTATTCATCGATATCGTCAAGCGCAAGCTGCAGCAGCAGGGGCCGGTGCCGGATCAGGTGATGCTGGGCGTTCTCAACGGCGAAGATCTCGCCAGCCTGCCCTCGGGCCTCTTCTCCCTCATCGTGATGCGGGCGGTGCTGCATCACTTTACCGATATCGAAGGCTTCTTCGCCGATGCCTCGCGGCTGCTGGTCCCCGGCGGCACCCTCACCTTCTACGAGCCCTGTGCCGAAGGCTTCATCCTGATGGGCGCGCTGGCCAGCCTGCTGCCCTCGCTTGCCGAAGGGGCCGGCCGGCCGCTCAGCAAGCAGCAGCGCCAGAGCATCGAACGATTCGTCGGGGGGATGACCTTCTACACCCGTGCCGATGTCGACAAATCCGCCGCCGAGGACAAGCACGCCTTCCGTTTCGATCTCCTGTCGCAGCTCGCCCATGAGAACGGCTTCACCATCCGCTATGTGCCGGATTCGACGCAGCGCAACTTCGAGCTCTCCTTCACCGGCTATCTCCGCTCCTGCATGGGCTTCGACGATGAGCTGCTGGCCTTGGTCGTGAAGCATTTGCGCTCGGCCCTGGATTTCGTCGAAGGCAGCGCTCGGGGGACGATCCCGCCAAGCATCATCGGCCATTTCATCTGCGACAAGGTCAGATAGGCCTGCACCCATGCTCGATCACCTGATAGCCAACAATCGCGCCTGGGCCAAACGCAGGATTGCCGCCGAGCCCGGCTTCTTCAGCCGGCTCGAGCGCCAGCAGGCGCCGGAATATCTCTGGATCGGCTGCTCCGATAGCCGGGTGCCCGCCAATGAGATCGTGGACCTCGATCCGGGCGAGCTCTTCGTCCACCGCAATGTCGCCAATCTCGCCCCGCCTCAGGACGCCAACTATCTCTCGGTCCTGCAATTCGCCGTCGATGTGCTGAGGGTGAAGCATATTCTCGTGGTCGGGCATTACGGCTGCGGCGGGGTGAGTGCCGCCGTGGACGGCAAGCGGCGCGGCCTGGTGGATCATTGGCTGCACCCCATCCGCGAGGTCAGCCATGCCCATCGCCATGAGCTGGACGGTCTCCCGGAAGGAAGGGCACGCCTCGATCGCCTCTGCGAGCTCAATGTCATGCGACAGGTGCGAAACGTCGCCTCCGACGTCTTCATCCAGGACGCCTGGGCCCGAGGCCAGGACCTCCATGTCCATGGCTGGGTCTATTCCCTGGCCAATGGTCTGGTGAAGGATCTGGATGTCACCGTCGGGCGGCCGGAAGAGATCGAGCGGCTGCTCTGACTCGGCCGCGCGGGCGGTAGACAGACCGGGGTCATTCACAAGCGGGTTTCGCACCCCATATGACGGCCAGCGCGTCTTTCGCCCCCAGGTCACGGAAAGGTACCCAGAAGGTGAAACTCCTAGGGATCACGGCGATGCTCATGCTCGCCACGATCGGCACCGCAGCCGCCGAGGATTTGGCCTGCGTCAGCACCACCTTCAACCTGCTCTCGCCCAACGACAAGGTCTGCGTCAGCAGCTTCGACGACCCGGAGGTCGCCGGCGTCACCTGCCATATCTCCCAGGCCCGCAAGGGTGGCTGGGGCCAGCCCTTCGGCCTCAACGAGGATCCCTCGAACTTCTCCGTGGCCTGCCGTCAGACCGGCCCCATCGATGCCGACATCACCAAGCTGCGCGACAAGGAGGAGGTGTTCAGCCAGAAGACCAGCATCTTCTTCAAGGCGACGCGGATCTACCGCCTGGTCGACGTCAAGCACAACACGCTGGTCTATCTCGCCATCAGCTCCAAGATCGTCAACGGCTCGCCGGCGAATGCCATCAGCACCGTGCCGATCATGGCCTGGCCGGGGAAGTGAGCTGTTAGCGGAGCGCGCGACTCCAGCGCCAGACGCGAATGACTTCGCACGCCATGTGGAAGACAGCCGCCCAGAGCAGCACGGCCACTCCAGTCGCCAACGGCCGTTGCCAGGCGGGGGCGGCGATTTCACCTGCGGCCACCCCGGTCAAAAGAACGACAGGCGCGAGCATCAAGAGAAGGTTTTGCAGCAAGCGCCGCCGCGGCAATTCCTTCCATCGCCGCACCATCAGCTGGCGGTAGTCCTCTTCCGTCATATGCACCACCGGCGCATCCCGCAAGAATTCCATCGTCATACGATGCCTACCGCGGTAGCGGATCCCCACCGCAATACCCGCCGCCACACTCCCGAAGAGAGTTAACCACAGGCCGCCAAGCGGGAAGACGGTGTGATGCAGATCTCGCGCCGCTAGGCCGACCAGGACAATGATAAGGATCAGCGCCACAAACAGCCTGTCCGGCCCGCGCGCCAAGCGCATGATCCTATTGCGCGCCTCAAAATCGACGCGATAGCCGGTCTTGCGCATCCCCTTGGGAAAGAAATCTAAATAGCCGTCGGCGCGTGGCACGAACTGTTGGGCCAAACTGCCTGCTCCGAACGAAAGAACATCGGAGCTCTTTCTATTCAGCAGATCCAACATCAGCGTCGCTCACCGCCGCGAGATGTTATCGGAATACCCGCCGCTACCAGCGCGGCTCCAGCGCCACACCGTGATGGCCTCGACGGCCAGTTGCAGGACCGCAACGACCGAAAGGCAGATCGCGGCCACGAGGAGCCAGCGACCGCTGGGCCGCTCGGCTATGCCCTCAAAGT
The DNA here is from genome assembly GCA_963757155.1 of uncultured Alphaproteobacteria bacterium. Taxonomy (GTDB): domain Bacteria; phylum Pseudomonadota; class Alphaproteobacteria; order Dongiales; family Dongiaceae; genus DASXQK01. Next base: position 45,039 of record CAVWQS010000017.1, on the reverse strand, counting down.
ATAGGACGAAGGGCGCGAAGAGAGATGAAAAATTCCACAGGATCCGACCTTTCGGCATCTCCTTCCAGCGCAGTGCCACCAATCCTCGATATTCCCTCTCGGACATCTGCACAACCGCCGCATCCCGAAGGAGCTCCTTGGTCACGCGGCGCGTCTCTCGCCTTGTAAGCCAGGTGAGCGGAACAGTGAGGACGACAGCGACAACACCGAACCACACGACGGCCGGTGGAAAGAGGGGTTCGGCTTGACCCACAGTCGCGGGCAACTGGCTGATGGCTATGAAGAAGGCAACTATGCCCAATATGACTACGAGAACCGACAGCCCGAGTTGGGCAAAGTGCGCGTCACGCGCGCGGTCCAAGATCCGGTCACGGGTCTGGGAATCGACGCAATAGCCGGGCTTGCGCATGCCGCAGGGGAAATAGTCGAAACTCCCATCGGCCCGCGGTCGAAACCGCTGAAGCGTTATGTTCACCGCTCCCCATGAAAAAGGGAGAATGGAGAGGTCCCGCATCATCAGCTTCAACATCGGCGTCGCCTCGACATCCGTCGGGTGGAGTCTGAAGGGTCTCGCGCTGTTAGAGTAACTCCGAGATCGAGACAAATACAGTCGAAAATGTTCGTATTGCGGATGCATGCCTCGAGGCGTGCAGCTAGTGGATGAAATCTAACACTTGGTACCCAAAGCCCCACGATCTCTTGCTTTACAGCATCATTTGGCCGGTTTTTATCCAAGCCTGGCCTGGGATACACTGATGATGGCAAGCATCTGGAGCACGAGCATGGATCAACAAGCGATTGATACCGCAGTGAAGCGAGCCCGCGAGGTCATGGATGGCTTTATGGCTGCGTTCAATGCCGAAGATGCTGATGCAATGCGAAGCCGCTGGTTCAATTTTCCGCATGTCCGGTTTCACAGTGGTCGCGTGACAATCATGGAGCGGCCCGAGGATTTTCGCAGCACTGTTTGGGAAAGGGCGGGCGAAGCAAAGGGGTGGGCGCGAACCGCCTGGGACTACGTTGACCTTGTCGATGCCGGACCTGACAAAGTCCATTTTCGGGTTCAGTTCACGCGATACCGCGTGGATGGCAGCTCGATGGGCAGCTATAAGTCACTTTACATTGTAACCCTTCAGAATGAACGCTGGGGTATCCAGGGGCGATCAAGCTGGGCGGATGCGGGATGACCAAGACCCCCTTCGTTGCTCGTAAGCCGACCACCCATGTCTACCCCGTACAGGCGTGAATTCCGGTACCAAGCGTTAGATTTCATCCACTAGTAGCGGATCGGTTCACCACGGAGGCACAGAGATCACGGAGAAGAGAAGGATTGGTTTCGCCAAATCCCAAACAGCGAATTCTGGAGAGGACTGCGCGCGTTCCGAACTGCTCCACGCCCGCCGGTTGCCGATAACGTTGCCGCAGCCGCCGCGCCAGCGTGCTCGCCGCGGCCGTGGAATCTTCGATTGTCGTCATGCCACCCCCGTGTCGATCCCCCGGCGTCGATCCCCGTATCGCGCTCGACGAGACAGCCGGCGCCGGATCGGCGCGGAAGGCTCTGCAGGCCGTCCACGCGCAAGTTAAGTCAGGCTACCGCGCCGAGGTTTTGGTCGGAATTCGGGACAGGCCGAGAAGGACGAGCAGCGTCATGGCGACCAGGATCATGGTCAACGCCGCCCCCGCGAAGACCTCGCCCCGATCCGTCAGCGCGAAGATGCCCACGGGCAGGGTCACCCAGCCCGGAGGATAGACCATCACCGTGGCCCCGAGCTCGCCCATGGAAAGGGCGAAGCTCAGGCTGAAGGCGGCGATCAGATAGGGGGCCACCAGCGGCAAGGTGACCCGGCGCAGGAGGTAGAAGGGCCGCGCGCCCAGACTGGCGGCGATCTGCTCGAAGTCGGGGGAGAGCCGCGCCAGACCGGCGGAGACATTGCCGTAGGTGAAGGCCGAGATCAGGATGAAATGCGCCAGCACCACGATCGCCGTGGTGCCGTTGAGCAGCACCGGCGGGCGGCTGAAGGCGACCAGCAGGCCGAGGCCGACGGAGACCGAGGGGACGGCGCTGGGCAGGAAGAACAGCACGTCCAGGAGCCGGCGGGAGGCTGGTGCCAGGCGGCGAAGTGCCAGGGCCGCCCAGCTCCCGCTCGCCAGGGCCAGCAGGCTCGCCATCACCCCGGTCAGCAGGCTGACCCGGAGCTGGGCACCCGAATCGCCATGGAGCGCATCGGCATAGTGGCGGAAGGTCAGATGGCTGGGCAGCGCGCCGTTCCATTGGCCCGCGACACTGGCCAGCGCGATCACGGCCAAGGGCAGGACATAGAACACGGCGAGCAACAGCGCCGCGATGCCCCAGGCACCCCAGCGGCCGGATCTAGACCACACCAGCACGATGGCCTCCGAAGCGACCGAGGGCGTAGCGATAGAGGAAATAGAGACCCAGGGAGAGACCGACATTGACCACGGCGATGACGCAGGCTGTGGGATAGTCGAACTCCTGGATCGCCTTGTCATAGACCAGCAGCGGCAGCGTGATGACGCCCTTGGCGCCGATGAAGAGCACGATGCCGAACTCGTTCACCGTCAGCAGCAGGCAGAGGCTGCCGCCTGCGAGCAGGGCCGGCAGAGCCGCCGGCAGGATGATCTGGCGGATGATGCGCCAGGGGCCGGCGCCGAGGCTCGACGCCACCTCGATCTGCGCGGTCTCGATCAGGGAGAAGGCCGCGAGCAGCGGGCGCATGATGAAGGGGGTATAGACCGTCACCTCCGCCAGGATCACGCCCCAGGCCGAATAGAGGAAATCGATGGGCGGCAGCGGCAGTCCGAACATCTCCATGAGTGACATGTTGAGGATGCCGGCCGAGCCGTAGATGAAGGTGAAGGAAAGCGCCATCAGGAAGGTGGGCAAGGCGATGAAGCTGTCGATCAGCCGCGCCAGCAGCGCCGCGCCGGGAAAGGGCACGAAGGAGATGATCAGCGCCAGGACGAAACCCAGCGCCAGGCAGCCGGCGCTGGCCGCGAGGGCGATTTCCACGGTGTGCAGGATGGCGCCGCGGAACATGGCGCTGGCGAAAACCTCCCCGAAAGTCTGCAGCGAAAACCCGCCGGCAGCACCGGTGAAAGCTTGGCCGACGATCAGGGACAAGGGGTAGAAGAAGCAGCCGATCAGGACCAGCAGCGGTGGCACGATCAAGAGCGCGCCCGGTTCCCCCAGCGGATTCCGAGCGGGCCGAGGGCCGGCAGCGGCGGCGCTAAGCGACATCTTCGGGAATCAGCGTGGCGTTGTCGGCGGGGAAATGCACCCGGAGCGCCGTCCCCGGCAGCGGCGGCTCCGGCAGCGGCGCCGAGGCGACGCGCAGGGTCACGCCCTGGACCTCGATGGTCAGGCTATGCTGGTCGCCCTGCCAGAGGGCCGATTCCACCTTGCCCTCCAGGACATTGTCTCTCCCAGACGACTGGGAGAGGCCGAGATCATGGGGCCGCACGCAGAGCAGGCAGGAAGCACCGGGCTGAAGATGGGCCGGCACGCGGGCGCGCAGGGTCGCGGCCCCGAAGCGCACCCGTCCCAGGCGCCCGCCCTCCTCCAGCGCCTCCAGTTTGACCGGCAGGAGGTTGGCCCGGCCCAGGAATTCGGCGGTGAATCGGTTCGGTGGCTCGCGATAGAGATCGCGGGCGCCGCCATGGGCGACCAGCCTGCCGTCGCGCATGATGGCGATGCGATGGGCCAGCGTCAGCGCCTCGGTCTGGTCGTGGGTGACATAGAGCACGGTCAGGCCGGGCAGATCGTGATGCAGCCGCGCCAGCTCCTCCACCATGCTGCGGCGGATCTGGGCGTCCAGCGCCGAGAGCGGCTCATCCAGCAGCAGGACGCTGGGCCGGATGGCGAGCGCGCGGGCGATGGCGATGCGCTGCTGCTGCCCGCCGGAGAGCTCGCGGGGATAGCGGCCGAGGAAAGCGCTCATGCCCACCATGCGCAGGCATTCCTGCACGCGCTCCTGCACCAAAGCGTCGGGCGCGCGCCGGGCCCGCAGGCCGAAGGCGACGTTCTCCTCGACCCGCATATGGGGAAAGAGGGCGTAGTTCTGCACCACCATGCCGAGGTCGCGGGCATAGGGCGGCAAGTCGGTGACGTCGCGCTCGCCGATGCGGATCCGCCCGGCGGTGGGCCGCACGAATCCCGCCACGGCGCGGAGCGCGGTCGTCTTGCCCGAGCCGGAGGGGCCGATGATGGCAAGGATCTCGCCGGGATGGACGGTGAGGTTCAACTCCTTCAGCACCACCTGGCCGCGATAGGCGACGGTGACGCCCTCGAAGCCGATGCCGACACCGGCCGCCGATGGGGCCGTCGTCGCGACACGCCGAGCTTCCGTCAGTGCCATATCGACTGCGGCCATTCGCTATATCACTTTCCCAAAGCAGACTTCCCCTTCCCGCAGGCCCCTTTCCCTCTCCCGCGCTTTGACGCGGGAGAGGGTGGCCGCCGGAGCGAAGCGAAGGCGGTCGGGTGAGGGTCGCGAAGGTTTAGCTGCCCGTGACCTCATGCCACTTCGCGACATCGGCCTTCAGGTCCGCCAGCACCTGGTTCCAATCCGGCGTCCAGACCTTCACGCCCTGCATGATCGCCTGGAGCTTCTTGAAGTTGTCGTCGGTCGGCGTCACGTCCTTGCGGGCGGGCATGCCCTGAGCGATGGCGCTGACCTTCATCTGGGCATCCTGGCTCAGCAGGAACTCGATCAGCTTCTTGCCGGCATCGGCATGGGGCGCGCCCTGCACCAGGCCGATGTAGTAAGGCAGGAACAGCGCCGTACGCTCGCCGCTCGGCCCCGCCGGCCAGAAGACCTGGATGTTCGGGTTGTCGGCCATCTGGGCGATGTTCATCTGCAGATCGCCATTGGCCACCCAGAGCTCACCCTTGTTGACCAGCGCCGTCAGCTTGCCGGTGGAGGAGGACGGGCCGCGGTTGTTGGCCTGCAGCTTCTGCAGATAATCGAAGCCGCCCTGCTTGCCGCCATAGACCTGGTTGATCAGCAGCATGACGGCCGTGCCGTCGCCGGCTTGGCCGGGGGTCGAATACTGGATCTTGTCCTTGAATTTGGGATCCAGGAGATCGGCGAAGTTCGAGGGCGCCGTGCCCAGGGCCTTCGTGTTGTAGATGAAGGAGGTGTAGTTATCGACCAGGGCGTAATAGGTCCCGTTGGGATCCTTCTCGCTCGCCAGGATCTGATCGGCGCCCGCGGGGGTGAAGGGCTGCAGCAGCCCGTCGGCGGCGGCCTTCTGGATGAAGGGCGGCAAGGTCACCAGGACGTCGGCCTGGGGATTGCTCTTCTCCTTGGCGATGCGCTCGACGACGACGCCCGAGCCGCCTTCGACATATTGCACCTTGATACCCGTCGCCTTGGTGAACGCGTCGAACTCGGTCTGATACCAATTGGGCGAGCCGTCATGCAGCCCGTCGGCGCTGTAGACGGTGACGACATCTTCGGCATAGGCGGCGCCGGTGCCGAGAACCGCGAGGAAGCTCGCGGCGAGCAGCAGGGATTTCATCTTCATGGTTCCTTCCCCTATTTGGGTCCCGTGAGTGGGCGCGGGCAATCTAGGAAGGAGCGATGACGGCGCGATGACAGCGCCGCGACAGAGCAGCGATGGCCGGTGGATAGCCTGAATTGTTTGGAAGAGAGCGGTGAACGGCGACCCAGTGCATCCGTAGGCCGCCGCCCGCTCGCCGGCAAGGCTGCCGTCAGCCCGCCGGATCGGCATCTCTAGGGAGGATCAGGCCACGGGCTTCGGGACGATTCGGTGACGCTCGCTTGAAGATTGGATGAAGGAGGTGGAACCCGCCGGGGCCGTCTTGGTTAATGCAACGGCGGTGTCCCCCAAAGAGCCGCCGATCGCAGGAGCCCCGCTTCGACAATCCCCCCGGAGCGGGGCTCATACCGCCTGTCGGATCCGGCCCGCTCCCCTTCTCGGGAGGCTGGCAGCCTAGATCGCCGTGGCGGCCGCTTCGGCGACGGCCTGATCCTGCTTGCCCAGCCCGCCGCTGACCCCGACCGCGCCGACGACCTTGCCATCGCGCTTCAGGGGGATGCCGCCGGCGAAGATCATCACCCGGCCGTGGTTGGAATTCTGGATGCCGTAGAATTGCTGGTCCGGCTGGCTGAATTCCGCCAGTTCCTGGGTGGCGATGTCGAAGGCTCGCGCGGTATAGGCCTTGTTGATCGCGATATCGATGCTGCCGATCCATGCGCCATCCATGCGGATATGCGCCAGAAGATTGCCGCCTTCGTCCACCACCGCAATGTTCATCGGCTGCTTGATGGCGGCGGCCTGCTTTTCACCGGCCGCAATGACCCGCCTGGCATCGTCGAGCGTCAGCATGATAGATCTCCTTTGTTCGCGAAGAGGGCCGATGAATGCGCTATTGCGCCCCGCTGTCGGGTGGCCTCTGGCCATCGCCAAAGCGCTCCGTGTGGTCCCAGGGCCGGGTGGTCTGTATCATCTCGGCCGGCACCTGCTCGATCTTCGGCGACGGCGGCGACAGCGAGGTGGTCGTGCCATAGGCCGTCCCGGGCTTCTCAGAGATCCCTTCGATGTAGGTGACGAGATCCCAGATGACATTGTCAGGCAGCAGCTGGCCGAAGGCCGGCATGCCATTGGGCCGCCCCTGGGCGATGGTGAGATAGATCTGGGCCGGGGAGTTCCCGTAGATCCAGGTCGAATTGCTCAAGGCGGGCCCCATCCCGCCGCCGCCATTGGGCGCGTGGCATCCGATGCAATTCATGTCGGAGAAGAACTGCATGCCGCGGGCCGCCGAGCCGGGATCGCCGGCCATGGGATTCTTGATCTCCGGTGCCGTGTTCGGACCGCCGGGCGAGAGCGGTGACACCGTGACCTCGCGGAACGGTCCGTTCAGACCCGGGATATTGTCGCCCTGAGCCGCGCCGTCACGCAGGCTCCACGGAGAGGCCGCACCCAGGGCTGCCAGGACGGCTGCGATGGAAAATTTCGAGAAACGCCAAGACATGCTGACCTCCGCCGGACGGATCCGGCCATCAAGGGGTGACGGACCCGCCCTCGCCCGCCGTCACCAGGGGAACGCCATAGCTCACGAGCAGGGCGCGTATGGCGCCTGCATCTCGCGCCAGGATCTCGTCGAGCCGATCCTTCAGCGCCTTGTCCTGCTTGCGCACGCCGATCGCGATATCGAACTGGAACAGCAGCGGCGCAAAGGCCTCGGTCCCCGTGATCGGCACGACCCGCAACGGCACCGCCGAGCGCTGGGCGAAATAGCCGGCGAGAGGGCCCCAGACCGCCGCAACATCCACCTCGCCATCGGCGACCGCTTCCACGAGCCGGGCCGGCGGATTGGGCGTGCGGTAGTCGCCATAGATCGAATAGCCCACGACATTACGGGTAATCCCCTGCTCGCCCAGGGCATTGGCAGGTGGGGTGTTGAACCCGTCGTCGCCCAGAAGATGGACACCGATCCTGAAATTGCGCAGGCGCGGATCGGAGATCGAGGCGAGATCGATCCGGCGATCGTCGCGCGACACGAAGACATAGCTGGAGCGGTAGTAAGGCCGGGTGGTCGCTACCATCTCGAGCTGCGCCGGCACGCCCATGATGACGTCGCAGCGCCCGGCCTTCAGCGTGTTGCGCACGAAGCCGCGGCGCTGTGCCCACCAAAAATAGGTCACCCGCTTGCCCAGCTCCTTGGCGATCAGCTCGGCGAGCTTGTTCTCGAAGCCCTCGCCCTTGTCGTTGGAGAAAGGCAGGTTGTTGGGATCGGCGCAGACCCGGAACTCGCCCGCGGCATCCTTGCCCGCCGCCTCTTCGGCCGCGACGGTCCAGGCCGGGGCGAGGAGCCCCAGAAGCAGCCCGGCCAGCCCGGCTGCCCGCAGGCGATTACTGCCCCGTGCCATTGCCCTGCTCCGCGCCTTGTGTCTTGGGCAAGGCGAAAACCAGAAGATTGCTGCCGCCGGCGGTGTAGGCCGGCAGATCCTGCGTCGCGCCGGCGAAGCCGATCGCCCCGTTGCGCACGCGCGGATCGAGCTCGGCCGCGGCGATCGCACCCGGCCATCCGCCGACGCCGGCGAGGATGGCGACATATTGCGTGCCGTCGCGGCCCATATAGGTGACGGGCTGGCCGATGATTCCCGAGCCCGCATGGAACTTCCACAGCAGCTTGCCGGTCTTGGCGTCCACGGCCTTGAACCAGCGGTCCAGCGTCCCGTAGAAGGCGATATCGCCGGCCGTCACCAGCGTGCCGCTCCATACCGGCATGTTCTCGTGGATGGACCAGACCTTGGTCCGCTTCACGGGATCCCAGGCCATGAACTCGCCGCGATAGCCGCCGGGCCCGGCATACATGTCGACGGTGGCGCCCACATAGGGCGTGCCGGAGATATAGCCCACCTCCGACGTCTTCCAGTTCATGCAGAGATGCTGATGGGGCACGTAGATGAGCTTGGTGCGCGGCGACCAGGCGCTGGGCTGCCAATCCTTGGCACCGGGCGCGGCCGGGCAGACATCCTGGACATTGCGGCCGAGGGTGGGCGCCTTGTCCGGATTGGGGATCATCCGGCCGGTCTTCAGATCCACGCCCTTGGTCGCGTTCACCGTGTCATAGGGATCGGCGGAGAGCACCTCGCCCGTCAGGCGGTCGATGACGTACATGTAGCCGGCCCGCGCGATATGGACGAGGACCTTGCGCGTCTGTCCATTGATGGGCAGGTCGAGCAGGATGCTCTCGTTGATCTCGTCGTGATCGAAGAGATCATGCGGCGTAATTTGATAGGCCCATTTGGCCGCGCCGGTATCGGGATCCCTGGCGAAGATCGTCGTCGTCCAAAGATTGTCGCCGGGCCGCTCATTGCTGTTCCAGGGCCCGGGATTGGCCGTGCCGTAGAAGACGAGATTGGTCTCCGGATCATACTGGATCCAACCCCAGACCGTGCCGCCCCCGGTCTGCCAATGATCCGCCGGCCAGGAAGAGACGCCGAGGTCCTTGCCCTGCATCCACTTGTAGAAAGGCTTGAAATCAGTGCCGATCAGGACGTCGGCATCGGGCCCGGTGGAATAGGCACGCCAGACGATCTTGCCGGTATTCTCGTCGAGGGCCGTGAGCCAGCCGCGCACGCCGAACTCGCCGCCGCTGTTACCGACCAGCACCTTGCCGCGCACCACGAAGGGCGCCATGGTCATGGTCTCGCCGAGATTTATGTCGCCCAGCTTGTTGTGCCAGATCTCTTGGCCGGTCTTCGCATCGAGAGCGATGGTGACGTTGTCCAGGGTATTGAGAAAGATCTTGCCGTTGTCATAGGCCAGACCCCGGTTCACCACATCGCAGCAGGCGACGCCTTGCGCCGCCCTGTCGGTGTTGGGAAGAAAGCTCCATTTCAGATCGCCGTTGGTGGCGTCGAGGGCGAAGACGCGGTTGGGAAAGGGGCCGACCACATACATCGTGTCGCCGATGATGAGCGGAGCCGCTTCCTGGCCGCGGTCCTGACCGATGGAGAAGGTCCAGGCCACCTGCAGGCGGCCGACGCTGGCGGCATTGATCTGATCCAGCGAGCTATAGCGGGTGGCGGCGTAGTTCTTCTCGGCCATCACCCATTGCCTGTCGTCCTGCGACAGGCTCTGCAGATCGTCGGCCGCGAGCGCGGCACCGGCGCTGGATGCCAGGAACACCCCGGCGGCGGCGAGGCGGGTCAAGCTCAGGCGAGGGAAACGATGGGGATGGCGAGAGCGGCGTTCTTTAGGCCTGACCATGATCCGATCCTTCCAAGCGCAACGGCAGTCGAAAAGACGAGGCTTCGCGGCAATCCTCGAGCACCTCAACAAGCTAGGCGCGGAGGGCGGGGCTTTCTTCTCGATACGCACGGGGCTTGCCGGATTGCACGTGCTTGGTGTGGAGGATGCTTGCCGAGACTTCCGAGACGGGCAATCCAGGAAGGAGCTGAGGTGGCGCCATGACCGCAGCGCCACAGGCCGGCGACAGCCTGTCTTGACCCCTCCAAATTCATTATAATAATATAATATCGCAATGAATGTGCCGTGACGGGAGGCGCCAGGGTTTCGGCGCTCTTACAACCAAACAGGGAGCGGGAGCATGAGCGACAGGATCACGTCCCAGGCCAAGAAGGCCCGGCATTTACTCGGGATGGCGGGGCTGGCGATCGGTCTGTCGGCAGGCCTGGCCCGGGCCGATACCATCAAGACGCCGGCCTCGCTGGCGCAGGCGAACAAGATCGTCTATTGCGCCGCGGTCGGCGCCCCGCCCCTCTCCTTCTACAAGGAGGACGGCTCGCTCGTCGGCATGGAAATCGATTTCGGCAATGAGCTGCGAAGCGCATCGGCGTAAAGCCCGAATGGATCAACGTGCAGTTCGACGGCATCATCCCCGCCCTCCAGGCCAAGCATTGCGATGCGATCATCTCCGGCCTCTACGACAAGCCCAAGCGGCGCGAGGTGATCGACTTCATCGACTATATGAATTCCTTCCAGACCATGGTGGTCCCGGTCGGCAATCCCAAGCACATCAAGACCCTCTCGGATCTCTCGGGGCTGAAGCTCTCGGCCAGCAACGGCACGACGATCCAGTCCCTGGCGGAGCAGGAGAACGATAAGCTGAAGGCCGCCGGCAAGCCGCCGATCACGATCGTGCCCTTCCCCACCGAGACGGATGCGATCCAGGCGCTGCGCATCGGCCAGGTCGATGCCTATGGCACCACCATCGAGATCTCGGCCTATTACGTCTTCCTGGCGCCGAAGCTCTTCGAACTCGCTGGCGATCCCTTCAACACCATCAAGGCCGGGATCGGGCTGCGCAAGGACGACCCCGAGATCGAGCAAGCCTTGAGCCAGGCCTTCGCCGATATGCGGGCGGATGGGACCTACAAGAAGATTCTGGGCACCTGGGGGCTCGAGAAGCTCGACCTGCAATAGCCGGTTGCCGCAGGCCGGGTTTCCCCAGGACAGAGCTTGACCGTCCCCCGACGGTTAGGCTCTGTTTTCTCCATTGGGGGGCGAACGGCGATCCTCGTTTTGGCCAGGAGACGCCGTCGTCCTCGCCGATCTCACGAAGAGTCCTCTATTGCACATCCGGGCCAGCCGCTGGTCCCGTAGAATCCCGCCTGCGCGGACTCGGCCGGCGCTTCAGATACGAGAAGGGAATGTTCCTTCTCGAAACCAGGGAGGCTCTGATGCAACAACGTCTTGAGAGTGCGTGGAGTTGGACAAAGGCCCGTATCGTGGTTTCGATCATCGTCGCTGCGGCTACCATGTTCATCGGCTTTCGCTACGGCGGCTGGATGACAGGCGGTAGCGCCCAGGAAATGGCGAACAAGCAGGCCGATGTCGCCGTTACCGCAGCCCTCCTTCCGGTATGCCTTGCCCAATCCAAGGCCGACCCGAATGGCGTCACGAAGCTCGCCGAATTCCGCGCCATCGCCTCATCTTATGAGCAGCATGAATATCTCGTGAAATCCGGCTGGGCGACATTTCCGGGAAGCGAGACAGCAAACAGCAACGTGGCAACGGCTTGTGCGAACGCCCTGAAGTCCACGTGAGCCCCATTGCAAGGAAATCCATGGGGCCCCGGCGGGCCTAAGAGCTAGCTCTCGTAGCTTTCCGCCAGCCGGTCGAGCAGGCGCACGCCGAATCCCGTCGCCCCCTTGGGCTGGGTCGGACCCTCCTTGAGGGCGAGCATGCCGGTATAGGCGATATCGAGATGAGCCCAGGGGGTCCTGCCCACGAAGCGCTGCAGAAGCTGGGCGCCGTGGCCGGCGTCGGCCAGCTCATTATCCGGGGCAATCTGGCGGATATCGGCGACATTGGACTCCAGATTCTTGTCATAGCCCTCGTCCAGCGGCAGGCGCCAGAGCCGCTCTCCCGTCGCCTGCCCCGGCGCTGATCAGGCGCCGGGCCAGCACCTCGTCATTGCAGAAGAGCCCGGCCTGGAGCCGGCCCAGCGCCGCCCCCACCGCATAGGTCAGCGTGGCGAGATCGATGATGGCCCGCGGCTTGAAGCGCCGGGTGGTGTAGTAGAGCGCATCGAGCAGAATCAGCCGGCCCTCGGCATCGGTATTGATGATCTCGATCGTATCCCCGGACATGCTCTTGACGATATCGCCGGGACGATAAGACGTGCCCGAGGGCATGTTCTCCACGAGGGCGGCCACCCCCACCGCCTCCACCGGCGCCTGACGGAGCGCCAGCACCTGCATGGTGCCGACGACCGCGGCAGCGCCGGCCATATCGGTGCCCATTTCCTCCATGCCGTCGGCCTTCTTGATCGAGATCCCGCCGGTGTCGAAGCAGACACCCTTGCCGACAAAGGCGAGCGGCCCTCGCTTGGCCTTGGCGCCCGGACCCTTCCATCGAAGAATGAGCAATCGGGGCCGGCGTACGCTGCCGCCGCCCACGGCCAGCAAAGCGCCCATGCCGAGACGTCGGAGATTGGCCTCCTCCAGCACCTGCACCTTGAGACCGAGGCGCTGCAGGCCACGGGCCCGGCGCACGAACTCCTCCGGCCCCAGCAGATTGGCCGGCTCGTTCACCAGGCCTCGCGCCGTCGCCACCCCCGCCGCGACGGCACTGGCCCGGTCCAGGGCCCGGCGCAGCTTGCCACCCGCCTTGGCGAGGACGAAGAGGCGGCGCAGGATGCCCGGATCCTCGGGCCGCTTGCGGGTGCGAAATTTGACGAAGCGCTGCCCCGCGAGGCGGACGCCAAGGATGAGATGGGCCGCCAGATCACCCGGCAAATCCAGGGCGACGGCCCCCTCCGCCTCGCCGCGACTGGCCAGTGCATTCTCGATGCGCCCGCCGATCTCCTGCGCCGTCAGCGGCGCCAGATCCTGCCGCGGCCCGAGCCCCACCAGGATCAGCCGCCGCGCCCCGGCCGCTTCCGGCAGCGCGACGAAATCCAGATGCTGGTCGCGCTGGCCCGTGAAGCGCCCGCCCCGCATGGCGCGGGCGAGCATGCCGCCGAGTTTGCGGTCGAGCCTGGCGGCGAAAGGCGTGAGCAGCCGCCCGGCATAGGCGCCGAGGACGAGGACCGGCGGCTTTGCCGGCAGGCGTTGGACCATATCGATCTGCACGCGAAGCTCCCCCTTTGCCGCTCTATGTCCGAACTATAGCGGACGGATATTGAGGCGTCTCAGGATGCGGCGGCCAGCGCGACAAGCGGCTTGCGGTCCTCGCGGATGGCGAAGCTGAGGAGGCCCGCGAGCAGCGCCAGGCCGACGGCCGCGACCCAGACCCAAAAATAATGTGCCGCGAGATCGTAAAGCAGCCCGGCCAGATAAGCGCCGGCCGCCGCCCCCAAGGCATGGCCCGCCGAGAGCAGCCCCATGGTGAGGCCGAGGGAGCGCAAGCCGATATGGCTCGCCGCCAGGCTGGCCGTGACCGGCACCGTGGAATAGTCGAACAGGCCGAACGCCACGGCGAAGACGAAGAGCAGGGAAATGTCGCGCGCCGCCCAGATCAGCAGAATGAAGGCGAGCCCGCGCAGGATATAGATCGACCCAAGGAGCAGCGGCCGGTTCATGCGGTCCGTGAGCCAGCCCGAGAGCACCATGCCGCCGAGATTGACGGCGGACAGCAGGCCATAGGCGGTGGCGCTCTCCAGCGGCGGGAAGCCGCAGGCCGCCGCATAGGGCAGAAGATGCACCTCGATGATGCCCGAGGTGGTGAAGCCGCAGATGGTGTAGCTCCAGAACAGGAGGTGGAAGACCGGCAGGCGGAAGAGGCGCAGGGTCTCGCCGATGAGAGGCACCTCATCGCGCCGCGCCTGTATCGATTGCCGCACCGGGGGCGCAACGAAGATGAGAACGGCGGCCGCCATCGCCACCGCGGCAATGGCGATGGCGAGATAGCTCCAGCGCCAATCCGTGCGGATCAGCAAGGCGGCGACCAAGGGCACCACCAGCAGCTGCCCGGCGGTCGATCCGGCGGTGGCCGCGCCGACGGCAAGGCCCCGATTCTCCTCGAAGCGCAGGCTGACGATGGTCGCGACCGCATGGGTGGCCGCCATACCGAAGCCGAGCCCGGCGAGCCCGCCGAAGCCGAGCAGGAACTGCCACTCGCTGCGCATGGCCGAGGAAAGCCCCATCCCCAGCGCCACCGCCCCCAGCCCGGCGCAAAGCAGGAATCGCGGGCCGTAGCGATTGATCATATTGCCGGCGATGGGCGCCACCGCCGCCATCACCACCAGGGCCAGCGCCCCGCCGCTGGAGATGAAGCTCCGGCTCCAGCTGAGATCGCGCTCCAGATAGGGCATGGACAGCCCCAGCACCGCCCGCGCCGCAAAGGAGACGCTGAGCACGAGGAAGCAGATGAGGACGATGCTCCAATTGCCGAGGGAGGCGCGGGACTGCATGGGGGCAGCCTAGCGGGCGCGACGACGGGCCGAAACCGGGGAATTGTCGGGAGACATTCGACCGCAGCGCAAACGAATAAGGCGTGCCGTTTGACAAGTACGCGTTTTGCGTATAGACTGTAAATTTAACGTTCGCAAGGAGGGATGCCTGCAGATTCCCTGCAGAAGCAGGTCGGACCGCCGGGAAAGCCGCTTCACCTACCCCAGTGCGCCGAGGCTGTGATAGACGCCCACGCTCGCCCGGCGCAGGAGCTCGTGCAGGCCCGCAAGCGGCTGGAAGATGCGGGCGTGCTCCTGCTCGTAGGACTGGTTGGCGTCGCTGCGATAGCTGGCGCTCTCACCGAAATCGCCCGCCGCGCCGGCGCTGTCGATCTTCGGGAAGATCAGCATCAGCCGGCGCAGGGAATCCTCGATGTCGAGATGCAGGATATTGCCGATCAGGGCCTCGGAGGTCACGCCATGCTGATCGCTGAACTCCGGGATATGGGTGGCCAAGCGGAAGATGCGCTGGATGAGGGCGATCTTGATGGCATGGAGCAGGCGCAGATTGGCCCGCGCCTCGGGTCCGAGATCGGGGATCAGGGGCTCGGCCGGCGGCTCGCCGGCACGGCATCCCGCGAGCTCGCGCTCCAGATCGAGGAGGTCGTGCTCCAGCAGCCGGAGGATGCGGGTCAGTCGGTCATGGCGGTCCACCCGCTCGAGGAACAAGGCCACCTGCCGGCGCTCGGCCGCCGGCCCCGGCTCCCCGACATGCGAGGCTTCCCTTCGCCACGAGGTGGGATCGAGGGTGTCGATATAGCCCCGCAGCACGTCGGGATCGCTGAAGGCCAGCGCCCATTCCGCCATCGCGAAGACGCGCCGGAAGCGGGGCGAGCTGCGGTAGAAGCGCGCGAATTTGTCCGGGTCTTTGGCCGCCGCCTGGCCCACGCCCCCCAGCGTGTTCGCCAGCAGCCCCAGCTGCTGCAGGATCGCGTTATGGGGAATTGCGCGCAGCTGGCTGGGATGGGAGAGATCGACATGCTGCGCCGCCCCGTCATGCTGGCGCCGCTGCGCCCGTGATCCGGCGGGATAGAGCATGTTCAGCCCATAGGCGTCGAGCAGTGCGGCGAAATTGGGATCGTTCATCATCCGCTCGTTGAACTGGCGCACGGTGATGAAGAACTCGGTCACATAGTCCCAATCCTCGTAGAGCGGATCCTCTGCCGCTTCCTCCGGCGGCGTGAGGGCGAACTCCAGGGCCCGCGACAGCGTCGCCAGCGCCACGGGATCGCCGAGGAAATGCACGAAGCCGTCGCCGCCCTGGAAGCTCACCTCCTGCTTCACATGCAGCCCCGCCTCGGCGAAGTGGCGGCGCGACATGGCGGAGGCGACATAGGCGAAGCGGTCGGGAAAGCCGGAGGGATGGGCGCCGCGGCCGATGGATTCACCATGGGTGTCAAAGATCACCAGCTCGATATCGGCGAAGCCCAGGCGGACCAGAAGCTGGGTCAGGCGCTGGCGCAGCTGCTCGACGGTGGCCGCGACCGTCGTCTGGCCGAGATGCCGGCCGGCGTCGGAGAAGCCGGTCTGGATGCAGAGCCGGCCGCGGCCGCGGATATAGGCGGCGTAGTGCGGATTGCTCAGGCAATCCTCGATCACCTTGAGGCCCCGCTCGAAGGCCTTGGTGGTCTCGAACAGCGGCGAGATGTCGAGCTTGTCGGCGATGGCGAAGAGCCGGGCGAAATAGAGCGCCGTCAGCAAGGTGAAGGAGGTTTCGCATTCCGCGATGAGGAAACGGATCGGCGTGGTCCCGTCGACATATTTCAGGATCTGGGCGCAGAGCATCATCAGCCGCTTGGCCGAGGACCGCTCGGCGAAGAGCGAGCCGAAATTGATGCTGGCCGGCTCGACGCCATCGAGCAGCCGGCCGATGCCGGCGAGATAGGAGCGCCGATGCGCCGGATCGTCGGGCGGCGCCTCCATCCCGATCGTCTTGCGGATGGCGTTGTGAACCTGCGAGGCGTTGAGGCGCACATGGATATGGGCGAAGCCGAGGCCATGGCCCGCCATCTCCGCCCGCAGCACCAGGAGGCGCCGGGCGATGGCGTCCTCGGCGACCGAGGCCAGAGCTTCGTCGATGAGCGCAAGCAGGGGCGCTGTCTCGGTGAGACGGGCCGGCCGGGCCGCATGCATGCGCCGGGCGGCCTGCTCGAGACGCGCCCGACCCCCTTCGGCCGAGCGGCCGACGGCCTGAAAATCGATGATCTCGACCCGTGCCTCCCGGCTCGTCGCGGCGAGGCGATCGTCGAGCTCGGTGAGGGCGTGACGCGCGGCCCCCTCGGCAGGCAGCGCCTCCAGCAGCGCCATGACCTCGCCCCGGTAATAGCCGACCTGGGCCACCAGCAGCTCGAGCCGGCGCACCAGGCTGTCGCTCCATTTGATGTCCGAGCGCCCGTCCATGTCGTATCCGACCCAGCTCGCAACCGTCACCAGACGCGGCCGCAATTCGCGCCAGCGATCGGGATAGGCGTCCCGCGCCACATCGACGGCGATGCCGAAGACATGGCGCAGCGCCGCCTGCAGATGGCCGATCGCCTCCAGGGAGAGGGCATGCTCGGCGCCGAGATCGATGCCGCGCGGCGGCCGGTGCTCGAGCCTTGCCGCCTGGTCGATCAGGCGGTTGCGATCGGCGCCGGAGAGCGGTACGCCCGTCGAGCTGCGCGCGCTCGCGAGCTGGGCCGCGATGCGCAGCAGCTCGGGCGTGAGGGCGAAGGTAGGGTGGGCCGTCATCACGATGCCGAAATGCTCGCGGGCCACCAAAGCCTGGAACTCGGCAAAGTTTCGCCCCTCGGCCAGGCGGCCGATCAGGGCGCGCAGGCGCCGCTCATTGGCGCGGGGATCGCATTCCCCCAGCCGGCGGCCCAGCCGGTCGGCCCGCTCCACGAAGGCGATCAGCACGAGCCGCTGGATCAGCTGCTCCAGCGCGCCGAGGCTGAACTCGCCCTTGTCCAGCCGCCGGCCGATGTCCAGCGCCAGGAGCTGGATCGGATTGGCATAGGGATCTTCCTCAGCCTGGCGGGTCAGCTCCGCCAGCCTCTCCGACAGCCGCCGGTGCCAGCCGGCATGGTCGCTGTCGTCGGGCGGGGGAAAGCAGCAGAGGGTCCCGGGCAGCAGGGCCGCCCCATCCTCCGCCGTCAGCCGATTGGGCGCCGGAAATCCCGGGACGGGCTGTCGCATCATGGCTGGCGGGCGCAAGCTCATCTGCTCTCCAACCCCCTGTCCGAGAGACCGTGGCGCAAAAAGCTTATGGACTATGCCAACCCTGCGCAATGCGACGATCCGTCCATCGCAAGGGATCAGTGGGTTGCGGGACGGTTCAGGATGGCCAGGGCGAGCTGGTCAGCGAGAATGGCGTTGCCGATGGCGTTGAAGTGGTCGCAATCGACGAAGACATCGACGGTCTTGTCCCGGAAGGCCTGAGACAGGTCGACAGTCTCGATCCCTGCCCCCTGCAAGCGCGGAAGCGTCTGGGTCAAGGCCGGCCAGGAGGCCCGGATGGCCTCGGCGAAGCCGGGCGAGCGCCGCGTGCAATAGTCATCGGCATAGGCGTAGTCGGCGGTCGGGTGGGTCAGGGTCGCCGAATAGAGGCCCGGCTCCAGGGCGGTCACCAGCCGCGCCCCATGGGCGGCGGCCAGCGCCGCCATGCCGCGCTGGTTGGCCTCGTATTCCGAGATCGTCCGTCGGAGCAGGGAATCGAATTTTGCCGCATCGGCGAGATGGGCCGGCGGCTGGCGCATCCGCGAGTTGATCGCCCGATCCGTCATCCAGACGCGGATCCAGCGATAGATGTTGAGCGGGAAGTAATCGTGGATGAGCCGGCCAAAGAAATCGCGGCCGGTGACCGAGCCCACGCCGGGCTTCCCCAGATAGACGCCGTGGACAAGATCCAGCCCGCCGTCCAACAGGACCACGATATCGGGCTTCAGCCCGTGATCCAGCTCGTATTGCAGACGCACGAGCTCCTCCCGGGAGGTGACGGCCTGGACCCCGGCGTTGTAGACGACATAGCCATGGGCCGGATCGAGGGCGCTCAGACGCTTCGACAGCAGGCTGGGCAAAGTCAGGTCGTCCGGCACCTCGGTGCCGTAGACCTTGGAAGCGCCGAGGAAAAGCACGGTGAGGACGGGCTTGTCGCCGGGCGGCGGATTGGCGGTACGCCGGTAGTGGGCACCCGTCGGCGGTAGCGCCTCGACGTTGAAATAGATCCCCTCGCGCAAGGGCTCCCAGAGCAGCCGGTCGTCGGGAGCGGCGTCCAGGAAGTCGTTCAATACATATTCGGCCCCGAAATCCGGCGAGATATAGGGCTGGCCGCGCAATGCCGGGATCTGGTTGAAATCGGGGATGGCCGGATGGGGCCTGCCGAAGATCGCCCCGACGCCGAGGTCGAGCAGGACATAGACGGCGAAGGCGATGCCCAGAATGATCAGGCCGTTGCGCAGGACCGACATCAGAGCGGAGAGGCAGGCGGGGATCCTTGGCGGATCGGCCGATGGCCGATCCTGGCTGCAGGCCGGTCCCCGGGCCGGCCGTCAGCGGGAATAGGAGAATCGTTCGAAATCCGCGGCATAGCGCTCTTTAATAACATCAGGAATCGGCGGCGAGAAGGCAATGGCGGCGCTCGAGTTCAACTGCGGGAGGGCCACCTCCCGCCCGATCCGCCGGCCGACCGCCGGCCAATCCACGGCCAAGCTTTCGAGATGCCCGACATAGTCCAGCCGGGCCCGGCAGATGCTGTCGAGCCAGAAGCTCTGGGATACGAAATGCCGGTCCGCCAAGCGGTCGGGGATGCCGGCGATCGCCGCGCAGACATCCTCGAAGCTGTCGGCCTCCTTGAAGATCCCGCCGAGATAGCCGCCATATTCGAAAGCCCTGCCCTCCAGCTTCGGGCGCAGGAACTTGTCCTTGTAGAAGGAGATCACCCGGCCAGCCGGGTGGCGCACGAAGGTGAAGGAGAAGTATCCCGCCGGCACGGTCCGAAAGCTGGTCCGCCGGAAGGCGAGAACCGCGGGATGATTATGCCGAAAGCCCTGGACCGCCTGGCCGGTCGCGACCTCCGTCAAGGCGACCTGGATGGAGGAGCAGGCCACCTTGGGATTGACGACATAGCAGGTCCGCAGCGCGTCCGAGACCCAGAGTTCGGGCTGCTCATAGCTGCCGGGCCATAGCCGCGACAGCGGGTAGAGGGCCGAGATCGCCCGCCTCCGGAGATAGGCCCGGCGGTCGTCCCACCGCGTCATCGGCGCCATCCTTTACCGCTCCTGATTCGCGAACATGTATATATAGCCACCATGCGCATCTCCATCATCGTGGCTTGCCTCAACGCCCGGCCCCTGCTCTTGCGCTGCCTCGACAGCATCGCCCGGCAGGACTATTGCGACATCGAGGTGATCGTGGCCGATGGCGGCTCGAGCGACGGAACGGCGGAGAGGCTTCGTGGCTGGCAGGCTCCCTCCGTCAGCTCCTTCCACTGGTTCAGTGGGCCCGATGCCGGCATCGCCGATGCCTGGAACAAGGCCATCGCCCGTCTCAGCGGCGAATGGGTGCTGTTCCTCGGCGCCGATGACGTGCTGGCAGCCACCGATACCTTGAGCCGGGCCGCCGCGCGTCTGGCCGAGCTGACGCCCGGGGCCCGCGTGGCCTATGGCCAGGTCGCCCTGGTCGATGGCCAGGGGCGGCAGGTGGATCTGCTGGAGCGGCCCTGGTCGCCGGGGGAGTTCCGCGGCTGCCGCTACAACCTGCCCCATCAGGCCGTCTTCCATCACCGCTCCCTCTTCGCCGAGCTCGGTCCCTTCGATACCAGCTTTGCCATTTCGGCAGATTTCGACTTTCTGCTTCGGGCCCTGGCCCATGACGAACCCTGCTACCTCCCCGGCCTGACCGTGACCTGCATGCAGGTCGGTGGCCTGTCGAGCAGCCGACGCAATGCGCCGGCGGTGGTCGTCGAGGAGATCCGCCTGTTCCGCCGGCATGTGGGCGGGGTGCCGTGGACGCTGCTATGGTGGCTGGTCAAGGCCTGGGGCAAGGCGGGGCTCCACCGAATTGGAGGGGATCGGCTGGCGCTGCCGATCACCAATCTCTATCGCCGCCTAGTGCGCGGACAGGCGCCTTTGCGCTATTAATGCTTCGTTAAATAATCGAATCACACCGCAGCCCATGGCCTATCCGACCGTTGCCATCATCATGCGTACCCAGGACAGGCCTTTGACCCTGGATCGGGCCCTGCGCAGCATCCTCGGCCAGCGGTTCCAGGACTGGGAGCTCATCATCGTCAGCGACGCCGGCAATCTGGCGGTGATCAACCGGGTTCTCGCCCGCTATGCCGAGGCGCTGAACGGACGCTGCCGCCTGCTCCACCGGGAGGTCAGCTCCGGGATGGAGGCGGCGAGCAATTTCGGGATCAGCCACAGCCGCGCCCATTACGTCGTCCTGCATGACGACGACGACAGCTGGCATCCCGATTTCCTCTGGGCCACGGTGGGGTTTCTGAAGGCCTCCGGCTCCCGCTTCCACGGCGTGATCTCGGGCACCGAACTTGTCTTCGAGCGCATCCACCCGGATTCGATCGAGGAGTTGCGGCGCATGTTCATGCGCCGGCCGCCCCAGGCGCTGACCGCCCCCACCCTGCGCCGGCGCAACCGCTTTCCCCCCATCGCCTTCGTCTATGACCGCGAGGCCTGGCTCGCCGCCGGTGGCTATCGCGAACACCTCAAGGCCCTGGGCGACTGGGATTTCAACGTCCGCTTCTCCAGCCGCTTCAAGATCGGCCAGATCCCGGACGTCCTGGCCTATTGGCATCACAGGCCCCGGTCCCGCCGCCGGCCACGGGCCTATGCCAATTCCCCCTATCGCGACCATATGGAATGCCTGATGCGGCTGAAGCGCGAATGGGGCGAGCGGCCGCCGCTCTGGCGCTATCTGCTGTGGTGGCGCTATTGAGGTCGGCCGAGGCGGCCAAGGAGGGTCAAAGACGCTTTGCAGGCCCAAAGCCGGTCTGCTATAAGCCGGCCGGCCCTGGTCCGGGGTAGCTCAGCGGTAGAGCAATCGGCTGTTAACCGATCGGTCCTCGGTTCGAATCCGAGCCCCGGAGCCAAGGCCCTCTTTCCCGGTTTATCCCCCATCCTCCCCAACCCACCGGAAACCCGCAATTAACGCGGGTTTCCTGCATTTATTCCCTCTTGCCTTCCGCCGCCATTATCCCCCATCATGCCGTCACTGACCTAACAAATCTGTAAACATCTGCGACGTCAGTGAATCCTACTTTGAGGGAAGTAAACCGTTGAGCCAGTTCGAATCCGACTTTCACGTCCCCGCCGCCATGCGCGGCGCCTATTACTGCATTCTCTGGCGCAATCAGGAGCGCCACAACAGAGCGCCCGAACAGTGTTACGTCGAAAGCCTGTTCGTCATGGGCTGGGCCCAGCTCGTGGAAACCGTCCATCGCCTGGAGGCGCCTTTCACCGCCGAGAGCGTTCTCACGCTCGAGCAGCGTCGCCGTGCAAAGCAGTCAACCCATGCCGAACTCGCCACCTGGGCGGATTGGCTCAGAGTGCCAGGCCCGGCCGAACTCGGCGGCCGTGTCCCGCTTTACCTGCAGCTGACGCGCTGGGCCAGCGTCTACGCGGTCCTGCGCTTGTCAGAGGATTGCGGCCTTTGCTTCGAGATGCCCGGCGGCTTTGGCGAGCGCATCGTCGCCGACTGGGATTTGCTGACACCGCCAGTCTGGGGTGGGGAGGAATAGCCATGGCACGCGAAGGACGCCACCGCCTGCCGGCCAAGATCGCCAGCCTTGCCACCGACGATGACGAGTACCCGCGCGGGCGGCTCTTTGCCGACGGCGGCGGGCTTTACCTGCGCAAGAATGAGGGCGGGTCTTTGTCCTGGCAGTATCGTTATTCGTGGCACGGAACGGTGAAGACGATCGGCATCGGCGAGCTCGCCGACATCAGTCTCAAGCAAGCCCGCGAGCAGGCCGAGGAGTGGAACGTCAGCCGGCGCCAGCAACGCGATCCCCACGACGAACGCCGCCAAGCACGCGAGGCGGCCAAAGCTCTGGAAGCTGCCCGTCGCCATCATCGCGCCATCGAGCGGGCGAGCCGGGCCAAGCTGCCGGAAGAGAAACGCAGCCGGGCACAACCGCGGCCGACGCTGCCGCCGGCAATTCCCGGTAGCTTCCGCGAGTTCGCCGAAAGCTACATCGCAGGGCGCAAGGATTGGGAAGTCAACACGCGGGGCGCCTGGGAGCGGAGCATGACGCTCGCCTACAAGGCCCTGGGCGATCTGCCGTTGATCGAGATCAAGAAGGGCGCCCACATCAAGCCGCTGGTCGAGCCGGTCTGGGCCAGCCAGCCGCCAACCGGCGACAAGCTGGCGCGCCATCTCGCCATCGTCTTTGACGCCGCCATTGACTTGGAGTTCTACCACGGCGCGAACCCTGCGCGCGACATGAGCCGGCTGCTGGGCGCGCCCGGCAATATCAAGGCAGTCGAGCACCGCCCGGCAATGGGCCATGGCGATGTCCCGGCGTTCATGGCCGAGCTGTCCGGGCACGAGGACGAGATCGGCGCCCTCGCGCTGCAATTCCTGATCCTGACCGTGGCGCGTACCAAGGAGGTCCGCTTTGCCCGGTGGACCGAGATTGCCGACGACGAAGGCTATTGGGAGATCGCCAAGATTCGCGGCAAGGGTCCCAAGAGCAAGCGCAAGGCGCATCGCGTGCCGCTGTCGCCGCCGGCGCGCGCGATCATCGAAAAGCTGAGAGCCCGGCCGCGCGTCGGGGACTACATCTTCCCCGGCGACCGCCACGGCCAGCCGCTGTCGGCCAACGTCTTCCTGGCCCGGCTCTACCGCGACGGCCTAAAGGGGAAGGTGACCGCCCATGGATTCCGCTCCAGCTTCCGAGACTGGGGCGCCGATCTGCCGGAGGCCGAGTTCCCCCGGTGGCTGCTTGAAATGAGTCTCGCCCACACAGTCGCCGACGACGCCGAGAAAGCGTACTGGCGCAGCGACGTACTGGCGAAGCGCGCTCGGCTAATGGATCTCTGGAGCCGCCATTGCACCGGCCCAGCGTCGCCCAAGAACTCGTGCAGTTCAAGCGGGGCTGATCCCTGCGTCCGCGCTCTGGAATCCCCCGGCGCGGCCCTTTTTTCTGTGCATGTCACGTCGTGGCACGTAGCGTCACATTGACGCGATCATCCGCTTGCGGTTGCCTTGTATCCTCATTCATTGAGGAAGACCGCCATGCTCCACAAAGTCCGCCGCCCGCCGACCATCAAACGTAACAGCGCCACGGAAGCAGCCAAGCTTTTGTGGGGCGACTTGCACGACGCCCAGCAGGTGAGCCGCCTCGGGCACAACAAGATTTACGATCTGGTCAGGGCGCAGAAGATCAAGGCCACGAAGGTCGGCAAACGCCGACTGTTTTATATCCCGTCGCTGCTCGCCTATCTGGAGAGCGAGGCCACGGGACCGGCCGAGTGAGCCCGATGGCAGAGACCATCTCGCCAGAATTCCTGCGCGAGAAGATCCGCCAGGCCGAGACTGAAATCGCGCAGATCGAGCGCGAGGTGAGCCACCTGCGATCTCAACTCTGGGGCTATGAGGGATTGGCGCGAGAGTTGCACAAAGAGATCAGGCTGTGTCGCAAGCAACTCGCGCGGATAGGGGCGCCCACATGAGCCCGCTCGCCTACGCCATGATCCGCCAGCTGGGCGCGCCGCTTGACGACGCCGGGCTGGCGGCCGCGGCCAAGCAGCTCGCCGACGCGCTCAGCGTGCCGCCGGTCTCGGCAGCCGAGGCCGCTCTTGTGATCGCCGACGCCCGCGCTGCCATGCAACATCGCTGGATCGTGAACGGCATGAACGCCGCCGAGGCCAAGGCCCGGGGCCAGAAGTTCGCCGATCTTATTATCGCTTTTTAAATCCTGACCGAGCGGTCAGGAAAATGTGGCCCGGAGATTACAGGGGGCTCATAAAAATTCGTGGGATTGATGGCGGCGTTAACAATTGCGTTGACGGCCCGACGCAACCGAGGATTGCCAATACCGTTTTCGCTTCCGCGCTGCATCCAGGGAGAGCGCCCCAGAATTTTACCGGACCTTCGGTTGTGTTTTTACGCCTCTCGAATGCTGAATGCTGCGTTGCGTCAGGTGACACGAGTGGTTAATGCGCCGCCTTATCAAGTCCTTGCGGACAGTTCCCTGCCCTCATACGATGTATCCCGCAGGGGCACGGCGTGTCACGCAACGGCACGTACAAGGTCGGGCGCGCCCCTAGAACATAGGCAACCAAGGAATAGCCATGATCAGGAAGGCCCCGCGCCGCCCCTCGGCGGTGAACAAGAAAACTTTGCCCGCAAAATCAGCAACAGCCAAGCGCCGCGTTAACGGCCATCAACTGCCGGTCTTATTGACCATGAAGCAGGCGGCCGAGAAATCCTCCATGTCGCGGCGGACCCTCTACCGGCATATCGCAAGGCGCAAGCTCCGCACGATCAAGCTGAACGGGAACCAGACGCGCATCAAGGAGACCGAGCTGCTGCGCTGGCTTGAGGCCATCACCACGTCAAACGTTCCCGAGAAAGATTAGAGGTTCCGCCATGACACTACCGAAGAAGGTCCGCGCAGCCAGCATTCCGGGAACGCTCGGTGAGCGCGTTCGCTCGAGGCGTCGCCTGCTCGGCATGACGCAAGCGGAGCTCGCCGACCGTGCCGGCATCCGTGGGCCAGCGATTGCCTATCTGGAGGCCGGCACCAGCCGGCGCTCGCGCTAAATCGTCGAAATCGCCTTTGCGCTCGATTGCTCGCCGACGTGGCTGGTCATGGGATTCGGAGCGCCCATCCCCAGCCAGCGCGAGGCGGCCGCGAGCGTCCAGCCTCGCCGCGTCCAAGAGACCGCCGTCCAGGCCGCCAGGCGGATCTGGGCGAGGCAGGACAAGCGGCGCGGTGCCTATCAGAGGAAGTCGCGGAGAGCTTAGGCGGGCCGTCCACATGAGGGTGAAACATGCCTGGCTACTGGAGGGACCTTGTTCATCATCCCGTGACGTGGCTCATCATCGTCGCGGTATTCCTGATCATAGGTGTGGTGGTGCTATGGCAACTGTGATCGACAGGGAAGAGGTAGAGGCGCTCGTCGCCGACCTCCTGACAGCGGTCCGCGACCACTATCTACGCCGGCGCAGCAGCCCACATGAAAGGGGAGGAGCCACTCGTTTAGCGGAGTGGCCCTCATGTGACCCAGTGGTGGATCGCCTCGAAGAGTGCCCTGTAAGCGGGCGAATCAGCCAGCGCTATGCCTGCCAAGGCCCATGTTCCCAGGGCAATGAGCACGGCCGACCACTCGATGGTCCTCGGCAAGGATGTTCTAATCTTCTGGCCCTTCCGGTACAGCTGCTCGTGTTCGTCCACGGCCAGGTTGTCCAGGAGTTCGAGCGAGATCGTCGTGAGCCTCGGCATGGCATGTTCACCGGTGCAGGGTGCGGCTGGATACCCCCGGGCTCTTGCCCAGGCCGCCCGGTGGTACCCCCACCCCGGCGAGGGGATCGACAAGGTGGGGGCCTCCCGGACGGGAGCTGGTGAGCGCTGTAGTTGGGGGTGGAATGGCTCACCAGTGCGCGAGTAACCCGCCTGGATTACTCGCGTTCCCTTGGGTCACATCAGGGCCGCTGGGGGACTCGCTTTCATTTGGGTCTGCCGGCTTCCAGAAGGCATGGCCTCTAGCGAGAGATGCAGAGGGCTAGCTGATCCAGTCCCGCACCATGGGCCACGCGGTGACCACTGCAGCCGCAGCAGCCACAAGGCCGACCGCAACGGTAACGACCCTGATCCAGAAGACATCGCGGGGCCGCCGCGCCTCCTCCATAGCTCTCCCTCGCCGGTCAAGCTCTGCGCCCCGCTTTGCGTATCGCTCGTTCTCGGTATTCATCGCGCCACCATAACCCGACTGCCGGCCGGCTCAGCTGCGTTCGTCATGCAGACAATACCCGGCCATTTGTGTGTGCGGTTTGCCGTTGCCACCGCCAACTACCTCGAAACCACTTCGACCGTCTCCCAGGCCACGTCATGCGTAGCCGCAAAACCTCTCACGAGGACCTCAGCCTCCGCGTAGGTGGCGACGGTCTTCTCCGTCAACGCCCGCAGCGAGCCGTTCTGCCGCATCATTGCAGTAACGGTATACCCGCCGAAGACCTTCCTGATAGTCGCCTGCACTGTTGTCATGGTGTTTAGTGGGCGGCTGTGGCACTTTCGGCGTCGCTGCCGAGGTAAGGGTGGTCGTGATCATATTGTTCCATTCCGTTTGTGCAGCAGCGACCCGAACGTTTGATACTCCGTGCGGGTGTTGCCGTGGAACCTTTAGCGTCTCGGTGTATTCCGCGGGGTGCTGGCGAACGGAATTTCTTCCATTCGGCACAAGCAAACCAGAACCTTCCTCGCTCCCGCCCCTCTCGACCCCCCAAGGAGACAGAGGGGGTTTTCACGCCCTCTAAAGGAACAACCTGATGGATAACGCGCAGATCGTTGCAGCGCTCTCGGTGCTGACGTGGGAATCGAAGTTGACCCGCGACCGGGAACTTACGGCCCTGGCAAAGCATGACATAGAGAGAGCCAAGCGCGTCCATGTGGCGGAAGTCCGCGACTTGTTTGAAGACTTCGTCAAATTGCACTCGGTCACGTGACCGCTTCAAGTCATACCGCCTAGCCTGCCCCGCGTTGGCTCAATTGACCGAGGGCCTGGTGCTATCAAGACCCGCCGGCCAGCAATGATTGACCCGCCGGGCGATTGGCGCGACATCCTTCGCCATCCCGTGACGTGGTTTGTGGCGCTGATCCTGGCGGCGCTGGCCGTCATCCTCATAATCTGGATTCGATAAGGCGGATTGCATGACCCGAGATGAGCGGATCGACCATGCCGAGAAGATTACCAGTGCCCGGTGCTGTCGACGGCGCTCGGTAGCCGGACGGCCGAGCTACAAGGCGTGATCCTTGCTGGCCTGACGGCGATCTGGATCGCAAGGCAACTCGACCTCGGCGATCCCGTCGAGAGCGCCAAGCTGCGCGAGCAGCTGCTGGCGCTCCAGGTCTCGACCACGCGCGAGTTGATCGAGCGAGCATCATAGATCGCGCGGGCCCGAGCTGGCTCACGGTTGCTCCTTTGTGATCGGGAAGACCACGGTCGCGCCGACGTCATAGGCGCCCGTCTCGACAGCGAACTGTGGCAGGCCGTTCGCCCGCCTGCGCTGGTTGAGCGTTTCGACGCAGCTCGCGCAGACGGGATAGCGCTTGCCGTCGACGCAATAGCTCGGGACCTTTCGTGGGTGGAATCCGAATTGTCGCCGGCAGCTGTAGCAACGCCCGATCGCGACCGCATAGTCCCGCTCGTCCTCGAGGCTCATGGCCCGCCCCCATATTTGGCGATGAGCTCGCGGATCGGCAGATGCATGTCCTCGGCGCCGAGCGGCCTGGCCTTGATCCCCAGCCGCTCGCGCTTGTTCCACCAGCGCGGCAGGAAGTCGCCGGGGATGATCGAATAGTGCGGCTTTCCATGCCATAGCTCGGAGACGAAATAGCCCAGGACTTCGATGTTGGTGGGCTCAGCCATGATCAACCTCCGCATCGCCATAGTCCTGGGCGCTCTCGGGCGCCGGCAGGAAGTCGGTCGGGCCCGTCGCGCAGCGTGCCGGCCAGCGCCCGGGCGGGCACGGTCGAGCCAAATTCGCTGCGCCGCCGGCAGGCCACCTGCTCAGCCAGCCGCTTGAAGTCCTCGGCGGGGATCTCGATCTGCCGGCTCTGGCGGCGGACCTTGTCGTCGACGACATGCGGCTGCGGCACGAAGTGGCCCTCGCTCGCCTGCGCCATGGCGACGTCGAAGGCCCGCGACCGCACGAGGCCCGCGAGCTTCTGCAGCGCAAGCTGCCGGTCACTGAGCTCGGGAATCCGCCCGTCCCATGTCCCGCCTCCAGCATTCGCCCCAGCGCCGCCGGGACCCTCGAAACGCGCGAGGAAGCTTTCGACCTCGGGGCCGTTGAAGCGAAACCAGTCATCGGCCAGAACGTGACTGCAGCCGCCGCACTTCCTCGCTGACCCGCCGCAAGTTGACGACGCCCGCGCCGCCGCGGGCCCGGTTGCAGAACCGCCCGCGCCCGCTCGCAGGCCGGCGCGATCTCGGCCGGCTTCGGCGCCCAGCCATTTGTCCCAGCCTGTCATGACTTCCTTGAAGCCCTGGCGCAACGGCACCCCGCTGTAGGTATCGAGCGCGTCTTGATAGATGCGGCTCCATGAGGCGAAGCCATCGGGCCCCGTGAAGCTCCCGGGAAACAGGCGGTTCAGCTCCAGCATCAGTCTCCTTGACCGTCACGCTGCGGTCCCCCGTTCGGCATCGAGCTTTGTCAAGATGGCCTCCGCCTCGTCGTTGCTGAGGCCCCGGCGCCGTGCCGTCCCCGCCTGCAGCGGGCGGCTTCGACTGGCGATGGCGTCGGCAATCGCGCCGTTGAAGTAGCTCAGGCTTCGAGGCTCCCACCGCGGATCCGTTCTTCGTTCTCGGGCGATGACTGATCGGAGCGCCGGCAGAATGTCGGCGTCGAGGTCGCCGCCGGCGCGAAGCCAGCGATCTATCTGGCCGACGTTCTGCAGGTTCGGCGAGTTGCCGAGTTCCGCCAGCACGGCATCGGCGGTTCGCTTCCAGGTCGGATGCACGTCGGTCGGAATCCCCGAGCGCTGTTCTCATGACCATTCGCCAAGCCGCCGCCGCTGTCGCGCGCGCCCGCGCGCGACTTGCTGCTCCCTTCCTTTCCATTCCCTTCGACTCGACTCGACTCAAGCGCGAGCACTCGCTGAGCACTCGACGAGCCCTCGTCGAATTGTTCGGGGAAATCTTCGGGGTTCGGATAGGTGAATTTCTTTTGCGGTCGGTCGATCTTCTGGTGGGATTTCCAGCCAGTGACAACAAGATAGAAACTTCCCTTGTTCTCAATTCTCCGCAGCAAACCGACCCGGAGCAGTTCTCCGATCCATCCGGAAACCTGGTCGCCGGTGATATCGTCGAAGGGGAAAACGTGCGCCTTGAGCTGCTTTGGCTTGTCGGGATAGACGCCGCGATCATCGGCAAAATTCCAGATGCCGATGAACAGCAATCGAGCATTCGACGAGCAGTCGCCGATTTGCTCGCTGGCCCAGAACTCCGGCTTGATCGACCTGATGCGCGCCATGCCCCTCGCCCGTCGTGTTCCATGTGAAACATCGTGGCACGGCCTGGCGGCCCGCCAGGTCGTTGCCTAATCCATTGGCTCGCCGCCCTTGGTCGCCCCTCATGGGCCCGCCCCGTCGCGCTCATGCGCCGGCAGCTCGAGGCCCTCGGGCGCGAAGCATTTTCACCAGCCGGGGATCGCGGATCCATCCGGGTAAGAACATGCAATGGGCGCAGAGCCTGACGCACCAGCCCGGCCCGAAGCCGACGATGTGGCGGCCGCATTCCGTACAGTCGAATTCTCGTGCCATGAATTCCTTGTCATGCCTCGTCGATCTCTGGAGCCGCCCGGCGCATGGAGCGAACCTTGTCGGGCGGGGTGAACAGCGGTCCGGCGACAAGGTCGCGCCGGCGGTACATGTGGCCGATGAAATCCCAGATCGCCGTGGCGTCGGCCGCGTCGTAGCTGGTGACGGGATAGCCAAGCGCGAGGCAGCGCGCATAGACCTGGCCCTTGTCGGCCCGGCCGCTGCCCGTGAAGTGGCGGCGCACCGTGCCGAGCGGTGCCTTCCAGCAGATCAGTCCGAGCCGGGTCCCGACCAGCTCCGCGATCGCGCCGATGCCGAAGGCGAATTCGATGGCGTCGGCGCTGGTCTTCATCGTGCTGCCCTTCTTGCCGCCGAAGATGATCGGCGCTTCCCAGGCGAGCACGGTGACGCCGTACTGCTCGACGGTCATGCGCAGCCAGGTCTCGAAGTAGGCAGTACGTCTTGCCGCGATCCTGGCCGTGGCGCGGCAGTTCGCAGACGCCGGTCTGCGGCTCGTCCGGCCTCATCGCATTTCGACGGCATAGCCGAGCTTGTGGCCGGGATCGAGCGCGAGGATGCGCGGCCCCGTTCATGCCCTCTGCCTCCGGCTGTTCCACCACTCTTCGAGCGCATCGGCGTGCTTCAGCTTGGCATCCGCTTCGGCCCGCATCCGCTTCAAATTGAAGGCCACATCGGCAGCCGACATTTCTTCGCGCAGGACATACTCGGGCTCTTCGTAGGAGCGCGACCGCACGGCCGGATAGCGATATTGCAGTTCCGGAAACAGATCATCCTGCGCATCTGTCGTCGGCGCGCCTTCGGGCTGAAATTTCTCGCGAAGCTCAACGCGCGCGATTTGGCGAAGCTCAAGGTGGCATCCGAGATAGACCAGCCCCGGCGATACCCGCTTCGGGTCCAGTTCCTTCATGGCCTCGGTGGCAACCCAGGCCGGGCTGATCCTGATCTCACTGCGGCGTCGGTCGATGATCCGAGAGATGATCTCCCGTAATTTGCTTTCCTCCGTCATTTGATTTCCCCTACCTGCCGCAGCCACGCTGCAACCTTTGGCGCCAGCCGGTGAACTTCATCGAGCATGGTCGGGATCATCGTCGCCATGACGTGCGCCGGGTCTTTGTCAAGCAGCTTGCGCTCGAAGTCTTTGAGCCGGCCGCATAGCCACAACGCATCGTCGCTTACGGGGATCACTGCGGGCTTTGCCGCCTGGATGATCCCGTTCGTGGTGGGCTTCGAGATTGGATCAGCGAGCGCCATGTCGAAGTCCTTTGCCGGGACATCGGCGAGCTTCTGCCATTGCGAGGATTGCTTTTTGGTGACGCCAAGGTCAGCGAGACCGGGCTCAGAAACCGGTGCCGTCTTGGCACCAGTTTTCTTGGGCCGGCCGCCCTTCGCCTTCTCCATGGCTTTGAGCAGGACGCCGGCCTTGCGTTCGGCGCGTAGCCGTATCTCGCAAGCCCGGCGCTCTGCCTCGACGTTCTTTGCCTGCCGCGCATAGACTTCCCAAGCGATAGCCTTGTCGCGGATGTCCTTGACCTCATCGACCTTATAGGCAGCATCGATGGCGCGGCACATCGTGTCGTAGCGGGCGGGCAGCGCGCTCAAGGCCGCCGCCTAGTTCGCTAGCTCGCCGTCCGGGCCGAGCGCGCGGGAGGCTTCTTGCTGGCCCGATCTGCCAGCCCTTTTGAAATTCGATAGCGGCCTCGCCCTTCAAGCCTTTGCCGGCGGTCTTCGGCGACTTGCCGGCCCTGCCGGCATCGACGCCCATGGCATAGGCCGCGCGAGGATCGGCCTCGCCTTTGCCGTTGGCCTTGCGCTTGGCCCCGCCCCTCCCCTTCGCCCGGCGCATCTGCGCCTTGTCGACCGTGCTGGCGATGGTCTCGCCGGTCTCGAAGTCGACGCCGAGCTGCGTGCCGATCGGCAGCCCCATGACTTTTGCCATGCGGTTCTGCCACATGATTTCGCGGTCGAGATCCTCGGGCTCCTGCTTGCGCGCCTTAATCCACCAGCGCACCGCGTCGGGATCGACGCCGGCATCCTTGGCCGACTTTAGCACAGCGCGGAATTGTCCGTCGAGGCTCTTGGCCTCGTCGCGTTTCTTTTCCGCTTCGAGCTTCGCCGTCAGGGCCTTGTTGCCGAACTCCGCGATGGTCTCGTCGGTGACATTGCCCATCGACATCGGGTGCTTTTTCGGCCGGCCGCGACGCGCGGCTCCTGCTCTTGCTCGTTGCCGTCTTCGTCGAGGGTGGTGGTGCTGCGCATCGTTCGTGCCATGGGATCCTCTCTGTGGGGCCAGCCGCAGCTCGCGCAGAACGGGCCGATGTCTCGATCCGTCGCGGTGAAACGCGCAATACCGCAGGCCGCGCAGGGCGGCTGAACGTACAGGCGATCATCAGGTGGACCGAGGTAGCGGCGCACATTCGAGCCTCGCGAGCCGCGGTGTTGCGGAGCGGTCAGGATCGATCGAGGCTGATGGTTAAGTCAACAGTCGCAGATAGACAAATTTGAGTCTGTGCCAGCCTGTGACAGGCGTGCACTGCGGGACACGGCGTGCCATTCGTCGATTAACCAACGTCGCATCATTTATATTGTTTTCCACAGGCCGCCCGGTCTTTGATTATTGTCACTTGATGTCACGAGCCTGAAGCACATCGTCTTCACATTGAAACTGTTCATCGCGTCCTTGGAGAAACACGCTGCAAAATAGGGTCTGTCGCGACGGTCATTTTGCACAGATCTGAGAGGATAGAACATGCGGAGGTTTCGGAGATGGCTCGCCAATCGACGGTGGCAAAGGATGTCGCTCACCAGCCGCCTGATCGCGATGCACTCTCATCCGACACTGAAGGCCGGCAGTCCACCAGATCTCGGCCGAGGCCTATCACGCCGACCCGGCGCCGAAGCCCTCGCTGTCGGCGAGCATCGCCAAGGTCGTGATCGACCAGAGCCCGCGCCATGCCTGGATGCAGCATCCCCGGTTGAACCCGAAGTTTGTCCAGGCCGAGGATCCGAAGTTCGATATCGGCCGCGCCGCTCATGCTCTCATGCTGGAAGGCGCCGCCCGCTTCGAGCTGATCGACGCGCAAGGACTGGCGCAGCGAGGCCGCCCGCGACGAGCGCCGCGTCGTGCGCGAGGCCGGCCATATCCCGCTGCTTGAATCCGAGTGGGCCCAGGTCAGCGCCATGGTCAAGGCGGCCCGCGAGCAGCTGCGCGAGACCGACGCGAAAGAGGCTTTCCGCAAGGGTTTCGGCGAAGGCGAGCAAACCATCATTTGGCAGGAGGGCGCGGTGTGGTGCCGCATCCGTCCGGACTGGCTGCAGAACCAGCGCGGCCGCCGCGTGATCTACGACTACAAGACGACCGGCGCCAGCGCCGAGCCCGCCAGCTGGAGCGGCCGGACCATGCTCGAGATCGGCGGCGACATTCAGTCGGAGCTCTATCGCCTGGGCGCCCGGCGGCAATTCGGCAAGGAGTTCCGATTCAAGTTCATCGTGCAGGAGACCCAGCCGCCCTTCGCGCTCTCGGTGGTGGAGCTGTCGCCGATGCTGGCCGACCTGGCGCAGGCCCGGGTCAAGCGCGCGATCGCCGCCTGGGCCTGGTGCCAGAAGCGCGACCGCTGGCCCGGCTATCCCGCGCGAACCTTCTACGCCGAGCCGCCGACCTGGTACGCGAAGAACGAGGAAGCCCAGCAACTGCAAGCCTCCATCGACGCGGACCAGAAGGTCGATCCCTACAAGCTCTCAATCGCGATGTGGAAGCCATGACCCCTGTAAAAGACGGGGACCAGTTTTACACCCTGAGAAGGCAGCAGAGACATGAGCCGAACCGGCGGACGCTACGCGGAGAAGACGGATGTGCCGGCCGAGCGGTCGCGCGCCGAGATCGAGAGCCTGTTGCGCCGCTACGGTGCCACCGGATTCCTATCGGGCTGGGCGGACGGCCGCGCCCACGTCGCTTTCGAGATGTCGCGGCCGGCGGCTGAAGTTCGTCATGAAAGTACCGATGCCGAGCGAGAAGCGATTCACGAGCTATCGCCGCGGGACCGCCGACGTGGCGCGATCCTCCGACGCCGCCTATCGGCTATGGGAGCAGGCCGGCCGTCAGATCTGGCGAGCTCTCCTGCTCGTGATCAAGGCGAAGCTGGAAGCCGTCGAGGCCGGCATCTCCGTCTTCGACGACGAGTTCCTCGCCCATATCGTCATGCCCGATGGCCGCACGGTCGCCGAGCATGTGAAGCCATCACTCGCCCTCGCCTATGAGACCGGGAAGGTGGCTCCACTCCTGCCTGACTATTCGGAGCGCAAGCCATGAACCGCGAGGGCAAATGACAGTCATCCAATACCGGCCCGCGGTCCGCCAGCAAAGCAAGGCCATGATCGGGATCGGCGGCCCGTCCGGCGGCGGCAAGACGCTGTCGGCTCTGCTGCTGGCGCGCGGCCTGTGCCTGGGGGTCGATGAACAGATCTTCGGCATCGACACCGAGAACGGCCGGATGCTGCACTATGCCCCGGCCGAGGGCGAGGCGCCGGGCGAGTTCACTTTCGGGTTTCAGTATTACCGGCTTGATCCGCCCTTTACGCCGATGCGCTATCAGGAGGCGATCGAGGCCGCGGTCAAGGCGAAGGCCGGCGCCGTGATCGTCGACAGCATGAGCCACGAGCACGAGGGCGAAGGCGGCATCCTCGAATGGCACGACAAAGAGCTGACCCGCATGGCGGGCAACGATTACGACAAGCGCGACAAGATGAAGTTCACCGCCTGGATCGAGCCGAAGAAGGCCCACAACAAGCTGGTCAATTCCATCCTGCAGAAGCCGGTCCATTTCGTCTTTTGCTTCCGGGCCAAGGACAAGATCGCGCCGGTCAAGAACGCGAAGGGCAAGACCGAGTTCGTCAATGTCGGCTGGACGCCGATCTGCTCCGACCGTTTCGAGTATGAGATGACGGCGCTCATGATCCTGCCGCCCAATGTGAAGGGCGTCCCCGATCTTGCAGCCGAGCGCTGCAAATTGCCGGAGCAGCTGCGCCCGGCCTTCCCTGCCGGCGTGGCGTTGAACGAAGCCGCCGGCCGGCAGATGGCGAAGTGGTGCGCGGGCAAGAGCCTGACCGCGAAGCCCAATCAGCCGGCGGAGAAGCCGAAGCCGGCCGAGCCCGAAAGCGTGAGACCCCGCCGGCGACGTCGCCGACCGCCCCGTCAGTCGGAAGAAACTGCCGAGGACTCGCCGCCGCCGGCGGAGCCCTCGCCCATGAAACAGGCGCAGGCGGCTGGTGTCCATGAGGATGTGCAGATCGTCTACAACGACCTTTATCAGGAGCTGCGCGCGACGCGCGATCCGCGCAAGTGGTGGAAGGACAACACCCGCTCGCTGCAAATGCTCGAGGAGCACGCGCCCATGCTCCATGCCGATCTGGTCAAGCTGGGCGCATCGAGGCAGAAGAGGGAAACCGTGCGATGAGCGAATCCCAGGAGGCGGCCGTGACCATCTTGAAAGCCGAGGCGCCTGCCGGCCACGACGGTCCCAAGCGGTTGCAGCTCTCGCGGCGGATCGGCTTCGACCTGCAGCGGCTGTCGCAGTCGATCAATGGCCTGCCGGCGGTGAACTGCGCCCGGCCGACGAAGTGGGGCAACAAGCACAAGATCGGCAGCCTCGTGATCACGGTCGACGCCCAGGGCCGCAAGAGCAGGCACGAGCTGACCGCCGAGGACTGCTGCCGGATGCATCGCGAGGATCTTGCGGCCATGCGCCCGGCGGATCGCGCCATGCTGCTGGAACCGCTGCGCGGGAAGAACCTGGCCTGCTGGTGCGCCCCGACCGACCCGCATTGCCACGTCATCAACCTACTGGAGTTCGCCAACCGATGAACGACCGGACCGAAGCCCAGCGCCGCCGCGCCGAGATCG
Source organism: uncultured Alphaproteobacteria bacterium (assembly GCA_963757155.1). Taxonomy (GTDB): domain Bacteria; phylum Pseudomonadota; class Alphaproteobacteria; order Dongiales; family Dongiaceae; genus DASXQK01. The sequence goes on along the minus strand of CAVWQS010000017.1, from coordinate 9,225 downwards.
GCGCCGCCATCATCAACCCGCAACGGCCCGTAGCGTGGCCGCTAACGCTCTGAATTGACTTCCGCTTTCGGCGTCACAGCGGACATGGCTGGACTTGCCGCTGGGTCGCCCCTGTAGCGAATGACCCAAAAGAGACATCGCGAATTTCATCCCTAGACGATCATAAGTGCGATAGTCTTGCCATCGAATGCCGGGCGGGCGTCGGGGCTGCGGGGACGCTGTGAAGCAGAAAAACAAGGTAGGATTTGAGCGCAAGTCTCCCACCGACGAGGCGGCCCTCGAACGTGCGGAGCGCTTGGCCAATCTGCTGACATTATCTTACGAACCGATGCTCACGTGGCGACTGGACGGGCCAATCGAGTTCTGGAACGCAGGGGCCGAGCGACTTTACGGTTTCGCGCAGGCTGAAGCGGTCGGACGTACAAGCCACGCTCTGCTTCGGACTGAATTTCCGATTGATTTTGCTCGACTTGCGCTCGCAACTCAAGGATGGGCGGAACTGGTTGGGCGAGCTACGTCATATCTGCAAAGATGGCAGAAAAGTCGTCGTCGAGAGCCGTATGCAGTTGTTCAGTGACAACTTGGTGCTCGAAGCTAATCGCGATATTACCAAACGTATAGAGATGGAAGTTGCGCTTCGCGAAAGCGAGCAACGATTGCGCTGGATTGGCGCCGTCGTCGAGTCCAGTGATGACGCAATTGTAAGCAAGAACTTGGACGGCATCATCACCAGCTGGAATAGGGGTGCGGAGCGCCTCTTCAACTACACGGCGGAAGAGGCGATTGGCCAACCCATCACTATGATCATTCCACAAGACCGGCTTGACGAAGAACGCGTGATTCTGGCCCGTATCAGGCGAGGAGAGCGGATCGATCATTTTGAGACGGTTCGGCAACGCAAGCATGGCAGCCTTATCAGTATTTCGTTGACCGTTTCTCCCGTGAAAAATGCTGAAGGAAAAACTGTTGGAGCATCAAAGATTGCGAGAGATATTACCGAGCAGAAACGAAATCAGGAGCACATTAGCGTTCTGGCTCGGGAAGCGGAGCACCGAAGTAAGAACGTGCTTTCGAACGTACAGGCAATCGTTAATCTTTCGCAGTCTGACACCCCCGAAGGCCTAAAAAGCGTGATCGGCGGGCGCATTCGAGCGATGTCAAATGTTCACTCGCTGTTCGCTGAAACGCGCTGGACAGGCGCAGAACTCTCGGCCATCGCGACACAGGAGCTTGCTCCTTATCTCGATGAGCACGGCGCGCGAGTGCGCATGGAGGGTCCGGAGACTTTGTTAAAGCCCGACGTCGCGCAGGCAGTTGCCGTGATCTTGCATGAGTTGGCAACCAATGCTTCCAAGTATGGAGCGCTATCTGGCGCGAAAGGCCAGATTAAATTGACGTGGTCGCGCACCGAGGATGGGCAATTGACGCTCCGCTGGACCGAATTGGCCGGCCCGAGGGTAACAGTGCCCGAACGCCAGGGCTTTGGTAGTCGCCTCATCCAACAAACGATCAGCCAATTAGGTGGCAAAGCACGTTTTGACTGGTCCTCGGAAGGGCTTGTTTGCGAAATCGCCCTTCAGGCGTGAAATCTCGAGCTGCACTGGCGGGCTCGCTATTGGGTGGCGGCAAAGGTGCGATCGGCGGCGGCGTTATGGCTGTTCTCGGGAGCCTTGCCTATTCCGCCTTGCAGCGCGCTTCACAGCCGGCGACTGCGAACATGGTGCCTCTATGACCATTTCAAGCCGACAAAACAAGCGCGACCACCGTTTTCATCTCTCGCCGAGCTTTTCCGCAAATTCGGTCTATGATTTGAAGTTCCGAGAGCAGTTCATGGCGGTATCAAGCGGGCCATGGCTTGTTCGCTCGGATCAAGCAACTGAGGCAATATGTCCTGGCATTGGCGGTGATGCCGCTTCGCAAAGTGCTCAAACTCCATAATTTGCAAAAGGAAACCTCTGCAACGCCCTGTGTCTGGGCGCGGCAGAGGCATCCTTCAGTATCAAGAACGGACTATCGTCCGGCCTTCTTGACTGCGTGCTCCACATCCCCGGCGGCCTTGTGAAGTGCACCCTTGGCTTTGTCGGTCTCCCCCTCTTCGCGGAGCCGCTTGTTGCCGGTGGCCTTTCCGACCGTTTCCTTAACTGCGCCCTTGGCTTTGTCGACGGCGCCCTTGGCCTGCTCCTTGTTCATACCCGGTTCTCCAATGTTGGGGTCAGTGCATCATGATGCCAACCAAGTTTTTGCGAGGAAGTTCCGGGTCCGCCACAGTCCGTTAGTTAAATTCCGCGCAACTACGAACCCGCTCCCACGGAGCGAGAGCGGGGATCGTCATGCCATGTCTCCCAACTGTTGGGGGCCTCCGCTAAATCGGACGGGAGCGCCCTCCCGGTGGAAGCTAAAGGGGGGTGCGGGCCAGCGGCACCGGCTGGTCGTCGCGGTGACGACCACCCAGGGCACCTGCCGCGCCGGCGATGAAAGCGCCGATCAGCATCGAGAAAGCGGTGGCGAAAGCAGCGGCGGAGGCGGCCTTGCGAGCCTGATCCGCCTTCTGCTTCAGCTCCGCCTCGGTCTTCTTCACCTGGGCGATGGCGTCGTCCACGCGCTTGGCTGCCGTCGCCTGATCGACACCGGTATTGGCGGCGACAAGCTGCGTCAGATAGGCCTTGTCGGCGTCGGAGACCCCGGTCTCACCGAGGGCGGTCAGCAGGATCCGGCCGGTTTCGCCACGGAGATCCTGCGGCGTCTGAGGCGTGGTGGGATGGTCGGTCCGGAACAGGCTGTCGGTCAGATAGCCCATGCCGAGATCCGGCCCCATGCCCGGGCCGGCAGGACCCGCCTGGGCGGCCGCATATTCGCCCGCGCCTTGCGCAGCACCGGCGCCGATCTGCCCCGCCATCCGGGCCGTGCCGCCGATGGCCGCAGCCACCGCCGAGCTCAGCAGCAGAGCCGCCACGACCGTCGCCAGCGCCCAAGCGAGAATGCCATGAGCGGTGTCACGGAAAACGCCCTCGTCGGTATGGATCCCCACCCATTTCGACCGCAGACGGCCGGCGAGATAGCCGCCGAAAGCGGAGGAGAGCCACTGCACCACCACGAACCAGATGGCAGTCGTTACGGCGAAGGTCGTCGCGGAGGCGCCGACCCTCGACCAGGGAGACAGCGAGGCGAAACCCAGCCCCGCGCCCAACGACAAGAGGATCAGCGTCACCGCGGCCGCTGCGACGGCACCTCCAATGATCGCCGACCAGCTCAGCGCCGAGCCCGAGCCTTCCTCCGTCACGATCTCGACATCGGAAAGATCTACGGACCGTTCCATGACCATCGCCATCTCTCCGCTCAATGCCAGAAGAGGGCGAGAAGAATGATGATCGGAATCGGAACGCCGAGCAGCCAAAGCAAAATACCGCGACCCATGGGAGCCTCCTTTATTGCCGTCTGCTAGAACCCGCTTCTAGCAAGTTGGTTGCTTTCCGCATAACGACGTCCGCGAGGAGTAGGGCAATCTTCGACGCGCCGCTGAGGTCGAACTATAATTTCGCGCGAACTCACCACCCCCACCCACCAACCCCGCTCGCGACACGCGACTAGTGTTCGCTCTCGAGATCGATCGAACCTGACGGTCTCGCAAGGGGGTCAAGGGTTCGGTTTGTGGTGACACCCATGCGTGGCGCACCGGAAGGCAACGGCATATTCGGCCTTGGCTTCCGCTCTGACCCAGTTATGGGAGTTCCGCAGTGAGGACGCCATTTCGCTAACAATCCGGGAACTAAGCCCAGACCCCTCCCTTTACACCAGCGCCATTCGGGGCAGAAAGAAGGTAAAATCATCGCCAAGGATTTGACCCTGCGCTCCGGTGCCAAGCGCGGTGTGGCGGCACAGAGATTGCCCGAAGAGGAACCGGGGCGAGGGCGGCATGCTCGAACACCGAGCGAGTTACCGCCGCTCGGATGGCGGGACATTGTTCTAAGAGTCTGGGCAAATATTGCCCGGCACAGGGTACTCGCCATTGCAGCAGGCATCACTTTCTACGGCCTGCTTGCAATCTTTCCCGGCATCGCTGCGGCTCTGGCCCTATACGGCTTTTTTGCCGATCCCCACTCGGCCCAAGGGCTATTCGACCAATTGTCCGGCATCCTGCCAGGCGGTGGTCAGGACGTTCTTCGCGACCAGATCACACGCATCACCGCCCAGCCAGCCGCTCGATTGGGTTTCGCGTTCATTTTGGGCCTTCTTATCTCCCTTTGGACCGCGAGTAGCGGCGTTCGCGCGCTGATCGACGCGCTCAATATTGTATATGGCGAGGAGGAAAAACGGAGCCTGGTTAAACTATATGCGTCCAGCATCGTCGCAACCATCGCGGCAATCATCTTCTTTTTACTCGTCAGCCTCGCTCTTATTGTGCTTCCCGTCATCTTCGATTACCTCTGGCTGGGGGGCTTTTCAAAATTCTTGCTGAACATACTTCGCTGGCCTCTCCTCTTCTTTATCGGCGCCTTCGCCTTGGCCGTCATTTATCGCTACGGCCCTAGTCGCCACCAGGCGCGATGGCGATGGATCAGCTGGGGGAGTGCCGGCGCAACGATCGCGTGGGTCGTGGCTTCGCTTTTGTTCTCCTGGTACGCGGCGAATTTCGGAAGTTACAACAAGACCTACGGCTCTCTTGGCGCTGTCATCGGCTTCATGACCTGGATGTGGATATCCGCCATCGTGATGCTATTGGGTGCCGAAATAAACGCCGAGATGGAGCACCAGACTGTCCGCGATACAACGGTCGGTGAAGAGAAGCCCATGGGCGCGCGCGGGGCCTGGGTCGCGGACACCAAGGGCGAAGCCCAGGACTAGGGTCGCCCGGCGCCCGGCTTTCAAAAGTACGATTTTTCATTCATCGCGGAACGACTCTGCAACCACAGGCTTGTGACAACAAGCAATGAGAGCCTGCGCGGAAATCGTTGCTCTCGAGATATTCGGATCAGTGCCGGTTGAAAGCTGGCAAGCAAAACTTGTGCGAACAACAGGAAGCGAGGGCCTATGGACGACAAACCGCAATCACAAACAGAACCGCGGGACAAGGATGGTCAGTTTAGCCAACTTGGTGATCGCGCCCGCGAGGCAGGTGCTGCAGCGAAAGAGATGGCCCAGGAGGCCACCACGCGTGGGGCGGCCCTGGCCGGGGAAGTCGCCGGCAATGTAAAGGAACAGGTATTCTCCGCTGCCGAAGAAGGTAAAGACGGGGTAGCAGAGCGCCTCGAAGATGTGGCAAGCGCAGTCCATCGCTCGGGCGAGCAGTTGGAAGGTCAGCAGGATTGGCTGGCACAGCTAGTCGAGCGGGGCGCCGACGAGCTCGGAAACTTGGCGTCGACGGTGCGCTCCAATGATCTGCGAGGGCTGGTCGGCAAACTCGAGGACATGGCTCGCAAGCAACCGGTGCTTTTTGTCGGCGCCGCCATGGCGGCTGGCTTCGCCAGCGCGCGTCTCGGCAAGGTGGCAATCGCCGGCGCTTCCCGTTCCGACCTCCCGACGATAAAGGAGGCGGACAATGGACCAGAATAGACCGGGCAATGACCACTCCCTTGGGGAGATTGTAGGCGGTCTGGCGAACGACGTGCAGGATTTGGTGAAGGGCGAAATCGCGCTTGCCCGCGCCGAACTGGAGCAAAAGCTGCACCGCCTACTCGGTGCGCTTCTTTGGGTGCTGGGCGGGTCCCTGGTGGGCTTTGCTGGCCTGGTCGTGCTGCTACAGGGCGGCGCCGCCGCTTTGGCAATGCGCATTCCAGCATGGGCCGCCCTCGCTATCGTGGGTGTTGTCATCATCATCATCGGTGCGGCTCTAGCCCGCCTCGGCTTTGGAATGCTTACCCTGAAAACCCTGGCGCCTGAACGTACGGCGGCAAGCCTGCAGAAAGACGCTCGCATGATGAAGGAGCATACGACATGACAGATAGCACCACCCGCATCGAAGAAGACCTGCGGGCGACCCGCGCACGGATGGACGGCCGGCTGACCGAACTGCAGGAACATCTGACGCCCGGCCAGATCTTGGACGATGTGATGGCCTACTTCCGGGACAGCGGAGGCGGCGATTTTGGCCGCAACTTGATGACCAGTGTCCGAAGCAATCCGCTGCCTGCCGCTATTACCGGCATCGGCCTGGCCTGGCTCATGGTCTCAGGATCGGGCGCTACAGCGGACATGGGAAATGGAGTGCGGACGCGGCCCTCGCCTCGCGATACTCGCGCAACTCCCGGTTTCACCGGCTGGGGTGGTGAGGATCTCGATCTGCGCCTATCCGATGCCGAAATGGGGGTCGTGCGCAGCGAGAATGAAACCGAGGAGACTTGGCGGGCCCGGCTGGATGCGGCCCGGGGAAGCGTGGTCGGTGTCGCGCGCGAAGCGGGTGAGACCGCTGAAATCCTTCGGCCAGCGGATTTCAGATGCCATAGGCAAGGCCAAGCAAAGCGTCATGGGAAAGGTACATGACATTCAGGATCGAGCCTCCGACGCCGGCGGACAGATGAGTGCCATCGCTCAACAGGCGGGCGACAGGATTACTCAAGGAAGTCAAAGGGCGAAGGAGGCCGGCACCAAGCTCATCGGAACTATGGGCGACAATCCGCTTCTCCTCGGAGCCGTTGCGCTCGGCTTCGGTGCCCTCCTCGGCGCTCTCATCCCTCAATCGGAACAGGAGGAGGCCGTGCTTGGTGATGCCGCGGCCAAGATCAGGGAGACAGCACGAAACGCCGCGCAAGGGGTCGTGGACCGTGGCTCAGAGATCGCCGACCAAGTCCTAACGGCCGGGCAGGAGAGTGCAAGCGCGCATGGTCTTTCCGGTGATACGTCGGTGGGCGAACTTTTAGATAGTGCGCGCAGCGGTGAACTCCTCGACAAGGTCGAAGGGGCAGCGCGGGATACGCTTCAGTCGACACAAACCGCACTGCGTGACGGTCATAACTCACCCAGCAGGTTGGATCTGGGTTGGGGTGACGAGCAGGGGAAGGTCCTTGCCGCCACCCAAGTGGCCGTGTTGCGCCGCGCATTTGAGCTGCCCGGGCCGAAACCAGTTTTATAGTCAGGGCGCGCAGAAAACTGTAAGTCGCTTCTGAGGCTTGCCGAAAATCGGGGGAAAGTGCTGATTAGACGACGAGCATCGGGTGGGGGATCGGGCCGCAATATTCCGGGCGCTCACCCGGCCCGCCAATCCATGCTCGATTGCGAGCAAGAGACTGGGAGAGGACCCTAGGAATGACCGGAACCGACGCGGCAGCGACCTATAGTGCAAGCCTGATCGATCGGGCGCATGGCTCCCTCATCGGGGGCCTCATCGGTGATGCCATGGGCACGCCGTCGGAAGGGCTGGAGCCGGACGAGATCGATGCGGGTTTCGGTTGGATCGAGGATTTCGAGGGCGACGGAACCGATGATTCGATCATGAAATATCTTCTGGCCGACGCCCTCCTCGCCACCGATGGAAACGCCGATGCCGATTCCTGGGCCACGCAATGGCTGAGCCAGCGTTCCAGGATCGGGGGTGCGATGTCCGACCGGTTCTTCGCCTCGATCCTGCACGCGGCCGCGAAGCTCTCCTACGGGGTGCTTCCGCGTCGCGTGGCGCTGGGGCATATGCCAAGCTCGACCGCGGCGATGTCGATCGCGCCGGTCGGCATCGTCAATGCGGGCCACCCGCGGGCTGCAACGGCTCAGACACAGGAGATCGCCAGCCTGGTTCACGTCGATGAAGCCGGGTTCTGCCAGGATGGGGCTGTCGCCGTCGTCGCTTGCATTGCCGTCGCCATGTCCGGGAAGGCTTCTCTCGACCAGGTCATTGCCGCGGCGACCGCTTATATCAAGCCATGGAGCGGCGGCGAGATGATCGAGCTGATCCACGCGGCCTTGGCGCTCGCGGAGGAGACCGGCAACTACGTCAGCTTCCGGACCCGCTACCACGCAAAATTCCGGCGCAGCATCGCCTGCGACAGCCGCGAGACGGTGCCGGCAACTATCGCCTTGGTCCGGCTCGCCGGCGGCGATCCCCGGCGGACGGTCTGCTACGCGGCCAATTTCGGGCGGGACACGGATACGATTGCCTGCATGGCGGGCTCCATCGCAGGCGCGCTGGCCGGGGCATCGGCCTTCCCCGAGGACTGGCTCACGAAGGTGACACGCGAGGCCTCGCGCGATCAGCTGGAGCTCGCCCGCGCTCTGGTCGGTGTCGCGGGGCGAAAGGCCGCGCGGGAAATCGCGGCCTGGCGGCCCCTGCTCGGAGCCGAGTAAGGGCGAGCTCGGCTGTTTCCGAAAGTTCTCGCTGAGGCGTGGGAGAACATGGATCGACCGGGCACACCGACGTCGGCGACCAGGACCTGGCCGGTTTCGGACTCCGTGATGTAGAGCTTCCGCCGATGGGCGCCGCCGTAAGCGACATTCGTCGTCGCGAGGCCGGCGCATGAGCGGATCCGTGCGGTCGGCTCACCGCGCATATCGAACAGCCAGACGCAGCCGAGGCCCAGATGGGCGACGGCGAGGCCACCGTCCTCGTCGATCGCCAGGCCATCCGGGCCGATTCCACCGGAGAGCTGAAGGAAGAGCCCGGCGCGGAAGACCTTGCCTTCGCTGGTCATCGGCACGCGCCAGACGGCGTTGCCGCGGGTGACGTTGACGAACACCGTCCGCTCGTCGAGGCTGAGCGTCAGCCCATTGGGGCTCGGTATTCCGTCGAGCACGAGGTCGAGCCTTCCGTTCGCGCGGAATCGGTACAGACGGCCCGACGGATCGTGCAGGCCGGTGTGGCCCTGATCGGTGAAGTAGAGATCCCCATTGCCGGCAAAATGCAGATCGTTGACGCCTTTGAAGGGCTGCCCCCGGTCGCTCTCGAGGACGGGGCTGACGGCGCCGGACGAGGGATCGAGCCGCATGATCCCGTGCCGATAATCCGCGATGAAGATCCGGCCGTCCTTGTGGATCTTGAGGCCATTGGGCTCGCCGTCATACTCGGCCGCCAGCGCGACCAGGCCGTCGGGCGAGATCCGGAAGATGCGCCCCCAGGCCACGTCGACGACATAGAGATTGCCGGCGCGATCGAAGGATGGCCCTTCCAGGAAGCAGTCCGTCGTTTGGCCGCCGCGCACGGCCTCGATCCAGCGCGATGTCCGCCCGGAGATGCGGTATCTGTCGGGAATCCGGGCAAAGACCTCTGTTTGGATCGGCGGCGGCGGCGAAAACATGGGCCTAGCT
>CAVWQS010000016.1:0-56674 GCA_963757155.1 uncultured Alphaproteobacteria bacterium | reverse complement strand
GCCTTCGATGCTCCGTTTTGTCGCCGTGGCCCTAGCAGCACTGGTCACGCTCATGATTGTCGCGGCCATGGTGTACTCGAATCCGTAGATCCGCCAGCTTGTGCCGTGCAGCTAGATGGCCGCCGAGGATCATAAAATACAAAGACCGGCTCCCACCACGCCGGCTACCACAGCTGGCCGCGAGAGGCGCTTTCGGTTGCACGAGCCGGAAAAGCGCCCCGGTGGCGAAATCGGCTGACCCGAGCCGCGCAGCACTACGGCCTTGCGGAATTACCGCATTGCCTATCATCCCCCCGGTGCCCCCATCGTCGGGATCATCGGGAAGCTGATGTGGCGGCCATTGAGTTCACTAAGGGAAGCGCTGAAGTAGAAATTGCCGAGCAGACCACTAGGCCAAGTGTCCGATGCTGTCATGGGAGCCAGATGCCACGGTGGATTGCCATTCTCGCCTTTGCGTGGCTTTGGACTTACTCGCCAAGCAAGTCATTCGCGCAAGGGGGCTACTGGTGGTACTGCCAAGTGATATCCGCCAAGACTCCAATGCTCTACTACTTCAGCGACACATTTGGCCCAGCTCAATGGATTAAATCGGCCGGTGGTGGCGATACCGTCAAAAAATGGATGGCGGATTTTGGCGCCTACGTCTCCTACAGATATGGCGAAAAAGGGAGTGCAGGGTGCGAGTATTTCAGCACCGCCAGCGAAGCTGAAGCGACGAGGAAACAGCGGGAGCAGCTAATCACCAACAAGCAAAACAAGGGGCAGATTGTCGAGACTGGCTGGCGGCCTGACGGTACACAATAAGGTAGTGGGCGCCGAGCCCGCGGCACCATCCACGATTACCAAGGCACCACGCGAAAAGCAGGCGGAGCGAAAGCTACGGGTCCGTCGGGCCGCCATTTGTCAGTCGATCGTCTCGGAGCTGGACCTGCATGGCAGTCCAAGCCCTGTTTGCCAAGCCGGGTGGCGCACATGCTAAGGGGAAATCACTTCCATCTGTTCCCAGTGCAAGTTGACTGCGCAGCGAACGCTCGTTTTTTCCTGCTCGCCGGAACGTGCTCACGCTAAGGCGGCGTACTTTTATTTAATCTTGCGGCGCTTTCGAACAGCCGGCTCGCCTTGCATACTCTCTCCTGAGGTCAGATGCCGACCCGGACGCGGGTGGAGGCCGGCTCAATGCCACGCTTTAAGGTAATGACATACGACCGCGGCAGGTGGGACGGTCTGGAGCCCCGCATCGTGGAAGCCCGGGACGAGAAAAACTTAGCGGAGAAAGTGTAAGGGACGTCCCTTGCGCCGGGCCGGGCAATCCCCCCCCCCCCCCCCCCCCTTTTTTTTTTTTTTTTTTTTTTTTTTTTTTTTTTTTTTTTCCCAGCTAGATCTATGCTGGCAAAACCCTCACCCCACGAGAGCTGCGCACGTTGACACCTTTGAAGAGGCTAGTGGTCGGTGTGGCCGCCACCGCCTCCACCAAACCCGCCACCGCCGCCTCCCCCCTTTGCCACCTCCATTGCCCCCGCCACCGAGGCCCCCGCCGCGACCATTCCCGCTGACGCCGTTATGCCCTTCCGTTATTGGGCGCACCCGAAGTGCCCCCCCACTCCGGTCGCGGCGCCCAGATCGGCATCGGCGGGCTTGTTCTCTTGGTAGCAATGGGGCTGATGCTGTGGTGTTCGGCGCTGCCCTCCCGGATCACGCGAAGCACACCTCACCCCTTTCCAGCAGATGATCGCCGAGAGCATCGCCGCGTACCCGGGTCGCTGCCCGTGCCCGTACAACCTGGCCTCGAATGGCAGTCATTGCGGGAACCGGAGCGCCTGGAGTAAGGCCGGCGGATATGCGCCGCTGTGCTACGCGCAGGACGTTAGCGCTGACATGGTGAGGGCATGGCGGCAGCAACACGGGAAACAGTGATGGGGAAGCAAGCAGCACACTCGCCCAACCAGCCCAGTAGTCCACGTCTACGACACACTCGCCCAGCACACCGAAATGAAGTCCCACCCAACGGCGCGATATGCGCCTAGCAGCTCAAGTTTTCTTTGTTTTTACGTTGTTCGGCTGGGAAGTCTTTGGTCATCCCAAGCAGGACATCACCAATTGGTTTTGGCCGAATGGCCCGGCTGAGTCGGGGAGCGCGTGGATGCATTCTACTATCCCGACAGAGGCAGTCTAACGGCATCCCTCGACAATTCATGACGTTGGAGGGCTCACCCAATGTGAGGAATTCTGGGTTAGGTCAGCTGCCGCGACACAAAATGATGCCGGTCTGGAGCGCGGCGACTACGAATGTGGCGTCGGATACCTCTATTCCCACGGCCCGCTTAACATCTATCGCCTTACGATACGCTGAAGCATGGCACTACGCATCGCCACGATACAGTGGAGGTGCAGCCAATGGACCGTAATCACGAGTTCCGCCGGCAAGTAGCCGCAAGGATGCGCCAGGTGGCTCGCGGCTACTTGACCAAGTCGCTAACAGCGATAGTCAAGAGCTTGCTTAATCATCGGCTTGGCAACGGGTTCGTAACCTTTGGCATGTATGTCGTGACAGAGGGAATATTGGGCGAGCGCATCACCGTGCGATAACGGCGGTGGGACATAAGTGTCGGATCAGGAGGCTCGCCCTCGTAAATCGGCCGCAGGCCTGCGCCATGTGGCTCGCGTGCTCCTAGATCGGGCGGACAAGGTCGCTAGCCTGGAGAAGCGACGGAAACTCGCTCGCCAAGCATTCGAGCTGGTTCAAGAGGCGATTGTGCTCCAACGATCGACGAAGAAACGCAAGCACGCTTCTGTCAGAGCAACGACCCCTGCGGCGACCGGCCGGTGACCGGGGCACCCTCCGAATGCTCCTCGTCATCACCTTCAGCGCGCCGCGCACCATGTACGACTACAGCCGACGACCTCTGAGCAGATACAGCACCACACAGATGACGAGCACCACGACGAGTATGCCGCCGCCGCCGCCCGGCCCATAGTGGGAATAGCCATCGTAGCCGCCGCCGACACTCCGAACAGGAAGAGCAAAACGATAACGACAATAAGTAGGTCCATCAGCGTTTCCCTTTGATTGTAGACCTTGCCTGCCTGCATCTATTGGCCCTAGGCCTGGACATTAAGACCCCGCTCTATCTTCTCGGGGGACGAGGGGAAGGGAGCGGGGGGAGTAATGTATTGCCTGCTAGTACCCGACTGAGAGGAGTTGGTTTACCAGTCCTGATTCAACCCGGCGAGGCCCCGAGAGTTCCCCTTCTGGCCAACTCGATTCCCTACGAGCAAGGCGTAGCCTGCTATTGCCGGGCGCTTCGAACCCGCCTGGGCTGGGTGGCCACCGAGGTCGAGCTGCATGACATCCTCATGTCAACCCCCGTGGTGAGGCTTCGGTGGCCGTTCAGAGCACAGGGGGCTACGTCAAGTTGCCCTCAAGTCTCGCGCTTAGGAAAGTTCAAACGCGCGCAAATCGCGAACTGACGGCTAAGCGATCTTCAGCGTATTTAGCTACGCGCGAAAACTGTCTGCCAATCCGAGTTGCGAAGGAGGACGATGCCGCACTCACGCTACCGATCTCACCACCAGAATTGAAGTCATGCGAACCATGCAAGGTGATATTCTGTGGCGGCTTTCCTTTCAGGAAAAATAGCGTTACCCACAACATGGCGGTGTTTTGCTCTTGGGTACCGCAGCTTATTCTTTTCACACTGGAGTAGTTGGCCACCTGCTTGCCTCGTTGCAACACCTTTCCCCCTTCCACCTGCCAGCGACCAGCGACGTCTTCAACATTGTTCAGGCATTCGCGAACGAGTTCAAAGGTTAGTGCCGCCATGTTCGCCTCCTCTTACAAATGTGGAATTGGTCTTCGTTGCGCCATTTTTTCAACGGCGGATGGTTATCCGACCGCTGTAAAATATCGGAAGTATTCCCTAATAAACGATGAAGCATCGATTCTTAGCGATTGAGCCGCTTGAAGTCTACTTGGGGATCACTTCATGTGCCTCTCATGGGTTTTGCCAGTGGCCAGGAAGGCGTGTAGCCTCGCCTAGCGCAGCAGGCTAAGGCGAGCGGATGCAGCTGCTACTTGATCCAGTCCCGCACCACGGGCCATGCGGTGACCACTGCAGCGACAGCGGCCACAATGCCGAGCGCAACGGTGAGGACCGTGATCCAGAAGGCGTCGCGGTGATGCCGCGCCTCCAGTGCTTTCTCTTTGGCGTCGCCCCGGCCTAGCCAGTCTTCGGCGTACCCGCGCTTGCAGCTACGCTGGCCCGGCAGCTTGAAGGCGGCCGAACGGTCCGCAGGCATGTTGTTCAACCTGATCCTTACGGTGTCGCGCCCGACGCTCTCCAGCGCAGCGTCCCACAGTAGGTTCTGGTACTCGCTGTCGGTGTCTTCGGCCATGGTTAGCCTCCCGGATCAACAGCCCTGACTGTCACCCGCCTGCCGTCATACTGAGCGGACTTGATGCGCCGGACCAAACGCCCGCGAGACCCCTTTAGGTGTATGCCGCGTAGCGGGAACCCCCTTTAGGTGAACAAAATCACCGCCACACGGATTGGTTGACAGACCCGTTTATGAAGCTAAACGTTGGGTTAACGGGCGCTTTGAGCGTTCAGCATAATACAAATCAAAACAACACCCGTGCTGAACCCAAGCGTGCGCATGCAGTCATATCGGGGAATAGCCATGGAACCGGGGATCACGGCAATCATCCTTATTTGTGCGTCTACAATTGCTCGGCCGGACTGCTCGGTCGACACCGCCACTGACATGATACAGGGCTTCGACGCGAACACGCCCATAGAGTGTGCAATGAACAGTCAAGCCTTGATCGCACAATCGGCGTTAGGCCCAGGTTTGGGTAACGATCAGTATCTCAAGGTCGTCTGTATCCAGAAAGAACGCGCGGCGGAGATCTTCCGTGTTCTTGAGGACGCCGAGGACGACGAGAACGACGAGGACGACCTTGGCTATTCGCTGGTCGCCAGGGATGCAATACACAGGCCATAGCCATGACGGCCAGCGCCGCTGGCGCGGCTGGCAGGATCACCGCGACGTGGCGAGGGCTTCCCGAGCGGAAGCGGCAGGTCTGGCATCTGATCCAGAGGTGATGGCCCAGGAGTGCAGCTTCACCGACGGCCACATCAGGGCCACTTGGGAGGACTTCATGTGCTCTCGTGTGGTTTTGCCGGTGGCCGAACGCGGAAAAGAGAGCCCCGCCCTGACGAGGGGACAAGGCGGGGGTGCTTAGCGACGTTGCTGGTGGAGTAGGCGGCGCCCCGGAGAGCGCTCTGCGCCAGCACCCCTAGCATACGCGTGAATTTCACTCGTCATGATTACAAGATGGTCACCTAGGCACGGCTTGGCCTGCCCTCGTGAGCCACATCAGGGCACCTTGGGGCCACTTCATGCGCCCCTCATGTGGCTTTGCCCGCCAGAGCCTTTTAGGCATCTTGCTGGTACCCCTGCGCGGCCACACCCTATGCGTCTCGGTCCTCCGAGCAAGGGGGCCACTGCCAATCGCCGCCCGCTTCCCAGGTGAAACCGCAGTGGCCCCTGACGCGAGCGCCTTCAGATCATATGGGTGACTTCACGCGCCCCTCATGTGGTTTTGCCGCGAAGCCCGCCGGGGCAAGCATAGGTGGCAGTCAAGGTAGTTCTATGGGAGGGGTTTTCACGGTTCCCTCTGTCTCGATACCTTCTCTAGCATGAGCGCTCACCCTCTATTCGCGCCCCTGACAAAGGACGAGCTTGCGTCGTTGGGTTGGATTTCAGTGGCCGCCACGCCCGTGGTCAGGCCCATCGCTCACATCGAGAAACTGTTGGCCACCGGCTACGTCCAAGAGAGCGTCTCGGGGCTGGTCCTGACCGATATTGGTGTGTGGCGCCTTGATCGAGAGCAGGCGAAGAAGGAGCCGACCTAGCTCCACGGACCCCGGTTGCCGTCATGCGGACACTACGCGGGCCTCTCGGCTACCCTCCAGCGGACGACCCCATGAAGCCTCCCAGGACGCAAAGTCAGCGCGGGGCATTCTGGATGGAGCGACGGGGGAAACAGATGCGCGGAAGGCTGGAGGCGGTGTCCTGCACCGAGGGCTCGCTAACCCCTGGGCTCGCCGATGCCGCTTCAGTAGTGCAAATCGAGGCTCGCCTTAAGCATGATAAGCACAAGGGGGCGCTGCGCTCGCGCAAGGGGCCGGGAGCGTTCTTGCTGTCGGAGATCGCCCGCTAGGCTTTCCGTAACTGCCATGCGCCATCAATATGCTCATAGCGGAGCATCAACTTTGCGGGGGATAGTTCAGAAAGAACCTGAATGGTAAGCGTCACCGCCGTAGCGGAAAGACAGGCGCCTTGATTGGACAAATTCGGCCAGCTTTCGTCCGGAATTCCGATTTTTGCCGCCATCCCGCGGCGGTTGGGGATCGAGGGGAACGGCTATGAGATCAATGAATTCTTTTTCTCCGGGCTGAAGTGCAAATGTAACGGTGTTTTGCAAATTTGTTTAGCGAAAACGGTATTCCTACCGTCTCGCGCCCCCCGTATCTAGAATGCTGGCAACCTGCGCCTTACATCCTATCAGCGGTAAACTCCCGACGTTCTTCGCGCTGAAGCGATAGCACCGGAATAGTTCTTTTCCATCGAAATTGGCGTGATCTGTATAGGCAAATGGCCCTCCGTCAGAGAACTCCAATTCAATTCTCGGAGCCAGCCTTTCCTCT
This sequence comes from uncultured Alphaproteobacteria bacterium, assembly GCA_963757155.1. Taxonomy (GTDB): domain Bacteria; phylum Pseudomonadota; class Alphaproteobacteria; order Dongiales; family Dongiaceae; genus DASXQK01. The sequence continues at coordinate 49,964 of CAVWQS010000016.1, read as the reverse complement.
AGGGCATCCCCCTTTTCAAGCGCGTCCCGGTAAAGACAAAAGGGCGCCCTTGCCATCTGGATAACCATGAGAAAAAGCCAGACGACTGCGAACGAGGCAATCGTTTGGGCGGCTGGTCCGAATTCATTGTGGGGAAACACTATCTGCCAGCCCATTATCCACCCCACCAGGGCAAGCAACAGGCCACCACCGAGGACATACCACCACTCGGAAGGGCGCCAAGCAGCTGGCGCAGCAAATTTGAAGCAGCGCCAATAAATTGGAAGAAGCCGAGTCGCCGCCCCATACCCATCAATCAAACTCTGCCCAAAGTTGGCTCACTGCGCTACTGGCAACAATATTTCTCATTTATTCCTTGTTCTCCGGTATCCCCGTAGCGAAAGCCCCCGATTTTCCAGTAGGGTGCGTTTGCTACCTAATCCCGGGAAACCCAGGTAGCCAATTGAGCAATGGAATGCCGCTATGGGTGAGCGATGTCTCGCTACTCCCCTTGCGGGTGCAAGTCATCCGTCGGGGCGGGCCCTTAGGAATGTGGATTGGCCCCTTCAAAGGCGCGACAGCAACGGGGATGTATCTTCCCCGCGCCAGGGTGACTTGGACGGCGTGGACGAGATAGAGAACCAGGGCAAGACAGGTGACGATGGCGGTCCAGCTCGACATGTCGACAACTCCCTTCCGGCGCAAGCGCGGGTGGTTCTGGCAACCAGCGCTTGCCGCTCTTTTGCTATTGGCCTTCGGCCGCGAGGCGGCGATGGCCGATACAGCGACCGGGCTCGTCTATATGAAGCAAGGCCTGTACATCCGCGCCCTGATCGAATTCGAGGATCCGGCCAAGGCGGGCGATCCGGTGGCCGAGGCCAATCTCGGCGCCATCTATTACTATGGACTGGGCGTATCGGCGAATTTCGCCAAGGCCGCCCAGTACTATCACGCCGCGGCGCTCAAAGGGAATCTCGACGCCCAGCTCGGCCTCGGCGTGATCTACACCACCGGCCAGGGCGTCCCGCCCAGTTTCCCCCTCGCGCGCATGTGGCTCAGCATCGCCACCGAGGCCATGCCGCCGAGCCCCGACCGAATCCGGGTCACGGAAACCCGCGACGCGCTGGCAACGAAGATGTCCACGGCGGAGCTGAAGCAGTCGGACGATTTGATCGCCGCCTGGTACGCCCGCCACACGGCGCCGTGAGGGGTCGAGAATAATATGAGGGCTAAGCGACCGCCGCCCACATGAGTGGAAGCACCCGGCGAACGACGATCGTCGCCGCGTTGGCTGCCAGGGGCAGGAATTTGGCGAAGTCCATATGGCTCTCGGCGCCGGCGAGGTCGCTGAGGCAGCGCACCACGATGCAGGGGATGCCGAAGCGCTCGGCCACCTGAGCGAGCGCACCGCCCTCCATCTCCACCGCCTGGCCGCCGAAATCCTGATGCAGGCGATCCCGCGTTGCGGCGCAATTGACGAATTGATCGCCCGACAGAACCCGCCCCAGCAGCACGCGACCGGGCCGCTCGCCGGCCGAAGGCGGCAGGCTGAAGCCCGCGATGCTCTCGGCAATGGCCCGGCGCAGCTCGGGATCGAGGCGAAATGCGGGGCGCTCCGTGAGGGGCCCGATCGGCGCCAGGCCGGGATGATAGGCCTTCAGCCGTCCGTCGGTCACCGCGCCGTAGTCGTGCTGGATCAGCTCGTCGGCAATGACGATATCGCCGATGGCGAGCGCCGGATCGAGCCCGCCCGCCACGCCGGAGAAGACGAGCCCGGCGCAGCCGAAGCGATCCGCCAGCAGGCTGGCCACGATGGCGGTAGCGACCTTGCCGCAGCCGGCTTCCGCCAGCACCACCGGATGACCGTCGACCCGGCCATGGCGGAAGTGATAGCCGGCGACCTCCACCACATCGCCCTTGTCGAGGGCAAGACCCAGCCCGCCCATTTCCTCGGGTAGGGCCGAAACGATGCCGAGCGGCCGCTCGGCTTTGCTCTTATCCATTCCCATTCCGCCTCTGGCTAGGGCCGGCTATAGATCAGGAGCACCACGGCGCCTTCCTGGCTGCCGGCGGTATGCATGGCACCGGGCGCCCGGCAGGCATAGTCGCCGGCGCGTATCACCCGATCCTGATCGAAGAAGGAACCCGAGAGCACATAGATCTGCTCGATCTCGTCATGAGCATGCAAGGGAAAGGCGGCGCCGGGATCGATCTTCATCAGCAGCGTGCGCTCGCCCCGCGCGCGATCCTCATGCAGAGGCTTGGTCCAGAATTTAGGCCCGTCGGCCTGCCATTCCATGGCGGCGGGATCGAGATATCGCGACCCCGCCGGCGGCGTCGCCAGAAGCTCGTCCATCTCCGTTGGATCAACCGGCATCTCGTCTCGCCCTCCTGAGGAAATTCAGCGCTTGGCCTTGCGGCTGGCACCGGGCCGCTTCGCCCTCTGATGGGCCGGCGGGGTATGCGCCGTCAAGCCGCGCCGCCACATGAATTCCCAGGCCGCCTCCACATCGTCGACGATCTCAAACAAAGCAAGGTCCTCCTGGGAGACCATCTCGGCCTCGTAGAGGACGCGGAAATTGATCACCCGGCGCCAATAGCTTCGTCCGAAGAGGACCACCGGGATCATCGGTGCCTTGCGCGTCTGGATCAGGGTCAGGATCTCGAACAGCTCGTCCATGGTGCCGAAGCCGCCGGGAAACACCGCCAGGGCATTGGCCCGCATGGCCAGATGCATCTTGCGCATGCCGAAATAGTGAAAGCGGAAGGTGAGGTTGGGGGTGATATAGGGATTGGGCTGCTGCTCCATGGGCAGCTCGATGTTGAAGCCAATCGCGGGCGCGCCCACATCCATGGCGCCGCGACAGGCCGCCTCCATGATCCCCGGGCCGCCGCCGGTCGCGATGACATTGTCGCGCAGCCCGTCATGCACATCGAGCGCGCCGCCGCGTTCGGACACGATGCGTCCGAACTCCCGCGCCTTCTCATAATAAATCGACTGATGCAGCCGCCGGCGTGCTCGTTGCCGCTCCGGCACCCCATGGGCGCTGCGCAACAGGGCCTCGGCGCGCTCCCGCGACAGGATCCGGGCGCTGCCGAAGACCACGACCGTGGAACGGATGCCGGCATCGCGCAGCAGCAGCTCGGCCTTCTCATATTCCAAGGCGAAGCGCACCGCCCGAAGCTCGTCGCGCATGAGAAAGTCGAAATCCGTCGCCGGCAGGCGGTAACTGGGCGAGGCAAGCTGGCGCTCGCTGCCGGGAAAGAGGGCGGGACCGGCCGGTGCTGCTTTTCTAAGCGCCGCCGCTGCCTTGGCAGGGGTCGCCTTACGCCCGGATCGTTTCTGTTTCGCCGCCATGAACCTATGTCTCGCCGCCGCCGCGGTTGCGACTATACAGGATGGCGCCGGTGGAGGTAGATGGCTGACGCCTTTGGCGGCGCCTGCTCTTGCCCTGATCGGCGAACTGGCCCAGTGTCCCGCCGCCGACCACGCCAGGAACAGCTTCTGATGCCCCGCGCCCGCAAGACTCCCCCCAACATATTGCATGTCATGTTCGACCAGATGGCGGCGCTGTCCCTGCCCTGCTACGGGCATCCGCTGGTCAAGGCGCCGAACCTCCGGGCGCTCGCCGAATCAGGGGTCGTCTTCGAGCAGGCCTATTGCAATGCGCCGCTCTGCTCGCCCTCGCGTCATGCCATGATGACCGGCCAGCTCGCAAGCCGCATCGGGGTCTATGACAATGCCGCCGAGCTGCCCTCCACCATTCCGACCTTCGCCCATTACCTACGCCTGGCCGGCTATCGGACTTGCCTCTCGGGCAAGATGGATTTCAGCGGCGCCGACCAGCTCCACGGCTATGAGGAGCGCCTCACCACCGATCTCTCGCCCTCGGATTTCGGCTGGACGCCCGATTGGGACCAGCCCGCGAAGCTCCACGACTGGTTTCACAGCCTGCAGAACGTCGTCGAAGCCGGGCCCTGCGATCATTCCCTGACCATGGCCTATGACGAGGAGGCGACCTATCAGGCGACCCGCTGGCTCTACGATGCCGCCGGCAAGGAGCCGGGCAAGCCGTTTCTGCTGAGCGTCTCCTACATGCATCCCCATGACCCCTATCTCGGGCCGCGGAAGTTCTGGGATGCCTATGCGGATTCGGAGATCGACCTGCCCGAGGTTCCGGCGATCCCGCCGTCGCGGCGGACGCCGGCGGAGCGCCGGCTCTACGAGCTCTACGATCGCGGCGAGTATCGGATTCGCGAATCCGATCTGCGTGCCGCGCGCCGCGCCTATTACGCCATGATCGACTATGCCGACGACCAGCTCGGCCAGCTCCTGGAAACCCTGCGCCGCACCGGTGCCGCCGAAGACACCGTGGTCGTCGTCACCTCCGACCATGGCGACATGCTGGGCGAGCGCGGGCTCTGGTACAAGATGACCTTCTTCGAGCGGGCGATGCGCGTGCCTTTGCTGCTGCACGCCCCCAGCCGGCTGAAGCCGCGGCGCGTCGGCGCGCCCGTTTCCCTCGTCGACCTTCTGCCCACGCTGATGGATATCGCCGGCGAAGCGCGCAATCTTCGAGCCGGCGCAGCGGCTCGACGGGCGCAGCCTGCTGCCCGGCCACAGCAGGGCGCGCAAAACCCGAACGGCGTCGTCTATGGCGAATTCATGGCCGAAGGGACGCGATCAGCCGGTCTTCATGATCCGACGCGGTTCGTACAAATATGTCGGCTCGGCAGGCGATCCACCGATGCTGTTCGATCTGTCGAAGGATCCGCGCGAGCTCCACAATCTAGCGGGCGGCACCGCCACGGCCGCGATCGAGGCCCGCTTCGCCGAGGAACTGGCGGGCAAATGGGATGCCGAGGCGATTCGCCGCCGAGTCCTCGACAGCCAGCGCGGGCGCCGTGTCGTTCATGAAGCCCTGATGATGGGCCGCATCGCGCCTTGGGATTTCCAGCCGCGGGTCGACGCCGCGAAGGAATATTACCGGAACTATGGTCATCCCGACTTCGAGCGCGCGCTTCGCATTCCGGCCGCTGGACCGCCACCGCGGCGACGGAACTAGCCGGCCCTGTTGCCGTCCTGCCTAAAATGGTGGCAGGACGGCAACTTGACATTCCCGTCCTTGCCGATAGCCTTGATCCAAGCGCCGATTTGACCATTCAGCTTGCGGGCGCGCGATAAATGCAGCTAAAGCGAGGGCGCCCGCCCGGCCATGCTGCGCGGGCATTTTTATGCGCGAGAGAGGGAGACCCTATCATGGCGGATGCCAGAGGTCGACGGATCGCCATCATCGGTGCGGGCTTCAGCGGATCGCTGCTCGCGGTCCATCTTCTGCGCCGCTCCACGCCCGACGATCGCATCTATCTCGTCGAGCGCAGCGCTGGCTTCGGCCGCGGCCTCGCCTATGCGACCGGCAATCCCCATCATCTCCTGAACGTGCGCGCGGGCAATATGAGCGCGCTCTCCGATCAGCCCGATCATTTCCTCGAATGGCTGCGCGCCCTGCCCGAGAACGAACGGGCCGAGGTCAGCGTCAGCGAGGATCGCCTGACCTTCGCCTCGCGCCAGCTCTACGGCTCCTATATCCAGCATATCCTGGGACGCGAGATCTGGAGCGCCGAGAGCGCGCATCGGCTCTATCTCGTCGCCGATGAGGCGGTCGCCTTGCATCCCGCCGGCGACGGATTCAGCCTCGAGACCGGCTGCGGCCGCTGCTACGAGGTCGATGCCGTGGCCCTGGCCGTCGGCAATTTTCCGCCCGAGGGCGACACCCGCGGCTATATCGCCAATCCCTGGAGCCCGGCGGCGACGGCCGATCTCGATCCCGACGCGCGGATGCTGCTGGTGGGCAGCGGCCTCACCATGGTGGATATGGTCGTCACCCTGCTGGAGCAAGAGCATCGCGGTCCGATCCTGGCGATCTCGCGCCGCGGCCTGCTGCCGCGGCGCCATGCCGCCGTCGCCCCGCATCCCCGCTTCCTGCCCGCGGCTGAGGCGCCGCGTAGCGTGCGCGCCTTGCTGAGGACGGTGCGCGACGAGATCCGCCACGCGGCCAAGGAAGGGCGCGACTGGCGGGCCGTCATCGATTCCCTGCGGCCCGATACGAGGGATCTCTGGCGCAACCTGCCGCTGGCCGAGAAGCAGCGCTTCCTGCGCCATCTGCGGCCCTGGTGGGACGTGCATCGCCATCGCATGGCGCCCAGTGTCGCCGCGCGGATCGAGCAGGCCTTGCGCGCGGGCAGCTCCAGATCCGCCGAGCCCGGCTCGGCCGGCTGGCGCCCAAGCGCGGCAGCCTCGAGGTCGAGCTGCTGCCCGTGGCCGGCGCCCCGGCCGAGCATGTCGAGGTCGAGCGGGTCATCAACTGCTCGGGTCCCCTTTCCGATATTTCGCGCATCCCCGCCCCCTTGATTCGCGCGCTGCTGGACGGCGGCGCGGCAAGGCCCGATCCGCTCAACCTGGGTCTCGATGTCTCGCCCGAGGGCGCGATCATCGATGCCGGCGGCGGCGTGCAGGGAAATCTCTTCGCGGTCGGGCCCATCACCAAGGGCGTCTTCTGGGAGACGACGGCCGTGCCCGACATCCGCGTGCAATGCGAGAGACTGGCGGATCACATCCTCGAGCGGGTGCAACCGAAGGCCAGAAGCGAAACTGCTGCCGCGAGCCTCGCTTAACCGCCCATCGCGCCGCCTTTACTGTTTTCCGAGCAGCGCGGACTGCGTCGTGAGGTCCCAGAGAGAGTCGGCTCCAAGGTCGTTCGCCTGTCGAAACTTCGACAGGGCCGCGGCCGATTTCGGACCCCAGGCACCATCCGCCTTGCCGCTGTAGTAGCCCAGCGCCTTGAGCTTCGCCTGAACCTGTGCCGCTCCCTTATGCGTCTGGAGGTCGATCAAGGATGTCGCCGACTCACCCGTCCATGAGGTCAAGATGCTTCCGGCGTCGGCCTTGAGCTGATCTTGCCTTGCGTCGGCCTGCTTGTTCGCCGACTGCAAGGCGTCGCCCTCATAGCGGAAGCTCTTGCAGCGGGAATTGAAATCCGCCAGCAGGGTGTTGAAGCGCTGAACGGAATCATTGCTGACGATCTGGTCGCGGAGATAGCCAAGCCGCCGGCCTTGAAAGACACAATAGCGGACCTCTTCGGGCGAGAGCAGCTGGCCGACGCCCTGCTGCGGCGGCAGCATCTCCGACGGCAGCGCATCGGCGCCGGCTGCAGGCTTGGCTGCCGCAGTGTCCGTCGCGCCGTTCTCAGGCGAAGCATGCGCCACGGGCGCAGCTGCTGCATGAACTTCGTTTGCAGGCGCCGTGGCGACGGAGCTGGTGGGAGGCGCTGCAGCCACGCTCGGCGTCGCCGGGGCTGTTGCGACGGTGGGCGTGGCGTGACCCAGGAAATTGCCGGGATGGGTCACCAGCAGATAGATCGCGACGGCGACCATGGCGGTTGCCGCGCCCGCCAGGAACTCGCTCAGCCGCCGGGATCGAGGGCGTCTGGCGGCAAGAATGGGCGGCGGGGCAGCCGGGCGTTCGTCCGGGGAGATGCTCAACCCTGTCTCGGCAAACAGGTCGCGTACGGCGGGCGACAGGCTGGGCTCCTGTCGGCTTACAAGCTCGCCTTCCTCGATATGGTTCGGTAGCGCCCACGCTTCAGACTGATTCTCCAGGCCTCCGGCGGGCACCTCGCCCAGCACCGGCTCATCGGGCGTGGCTTCGGCGTAGGAGGCCCCGACAGTCGGCTCGGAGAAGACGGGCCAGAGGCGCGGCTCGCTTCGGCCGCTCCGGTCATCCCGGATCGATTCCTCGGGGTATCGCCCGTCGAAGCTGGGTTTCGGATCGAGGGGATCCGGCTCTTCTCTGGTCCCTACTTCCTCGACCGCTTCAGCCGCTCTAGCTGCCTCAGCTGCTTTGGCCAGCTCTGCCTCTTCAGCGGCTCTCGCTGCCTCAGCCATCCTGGCCAGCTCTGCCTCTTCCGCCGCCCAGGCCAGCTCTGCCTCTTCCGCCGCTCGAGCCGCCTCGGCCGCCCGGGCCAGTTCCGCCTCTTCCGCCGCGCGAGCCGCCTCGGCCGCCCGGGCCAGTTCCGCCTTTCCGCCGCTCGAGCCGCCTCAGCCGCCCTGGCCAGCTCTGCTTCCTTCCGCCGCTCGAGCCGCCTCGGCCGCCCGGGCCATTCCGCCTCTTCCGCCGCGCGAGCCGCCTCAGCCGCCCGGGCCAGTTCCGCCTCTTCCGCCGCTCGAGCCGCCTCAGCCGCCCGGGCCAGCTCCGCCTCTTCCGCCGCTCGAGCCGCCTCGGCCGCCCGGGCCAGTTCCGCCTCTTCCGCCGCTCGAGCCGCCTCAGCCGCCCGGGCCAGCTCCGCCTCTTCCTTCCGCCGCCCTGCGAGCCGCCTCAGCCGCCCGGGCCAGTTCCGCCTCTTCCGCCGCTCGAGCCGCCTCAGCCGCCCGGGCCAGTTCCGCCTCTTCCGCCGCGCGAGCCGCCTCAGCCGCCCGGGCCAGCTCCGCCTCTTCCGCCGCTCGAGCCGCTTCAGCCGCCCGGGCCAGTTCTGCCTCTTCCGCCGCTCGAGCCGCCTCAGCCGCCCGGGCCCGCTCCGCCTCTTCCGCCGCTCGAGCCGCCTCGGCCGCCCGGGCCAGCTCTGCCTCTTCCGCCGCTCGCGCCGCCTCGGCCGCCCGGGCCAGTTCCGCCTCTTCCGCCGCTCGAGCCGCCTCAGCCGCCCGGGCCAGTTCCGCCTCTTCCGCCGCTCGAGCCGCCTCAGCCGCCCGGGCCAGCTCTGCCTCTTCAACTGCTCGAGCCGCCGCCTCAGCGGCCCTAACCGCTTCAGCGGCTTCGGCCGCCCTAGCGGCGTCGGCTGCTCTGGCCTCTTCAGCGGCCTGCGGCGGCCACGGCTCAACCCGCCCTTCGCGATGATTTGGTTCGACAGCCGGGGGCGCAGGCGGGGCTTCCATCTCTTTGTCGGCTCTAGCCGCGGCCCGGCGGCGCCAGCCCGTTTTCTGATCGATGGCCTCCTGGGTCTCCCGCAGCCGCGCCAGAATTTGCGGATCGGCGTGGCTTGCTCCGAATTCGATAAGGCCGAAGAGAAGCGCCAAAGCGGCACGCCGCGCGCCGGCCCTTTCCAGGTCAATGGCCAGAGCGCGTCCCAGGGCCCATGCCATGGCCTCGGCCTCGGTCCCGCGAGTCGCCACGACCGTCGCGGTGAACGACGCATAAAGCTCGCGCGCCAAGCCCCGGCAGTTTTGTCCGAATCCCCCCGCGCGCAGGTCGGCATCGAGCTCGCCCAGCGACCGGGCGGCCCGGGCCGCGGCCTCCATCAGCGGATGCGGCTGGACCTCCGGCGGAGGTTCTGCCCGCTGCCTAGCGCTTCTGAACACTATCTCGGCCTGCCACGACCATCATCGGAAGCTTGCCCCGCATTTTTCCTCGCCAGATTTTCTACTGAACGCGCAACCGGCACCCCACGTTTCCCGAAGGTAGGCCCCTTGGTGTGGCGTTCTTGTGGCAAGCAACCGCGGTAAACGGCTTGGAGAGAAAGGCGCGCTATGGTTTGGCGGAAGAATTTCTGCGTTGTTCCGGTACGGATTTGGCCCACATTCATTGCCAGCAAGCCGAGCAAAGCCTTGCTGCACCGAGGCAGACGATGCTTCGAGGAGGATCCGATGTACCCGATCGCGCTCTATGGTGGGCTGCCGGAGATCGCCTATCTGGCCCCGCGTGGCAACTTTCTGGCACCGCGGATGGCCGATGAGGACGAGCGCCCGCGCCGCACCCGCGAACAGCGCGACGCTGCGACGCGCGATGCCCCGACAGCCGGGATAAAACCCGAGTAAACCTGATCTATCCGTTTCGGGCCGGCCCTATGGGCGTCGACCCAGGGTCGCCGCCGGTATCCTTCCCCCCGGCGGCGGCCCCCGATCCCTCCAGGCAAACTCAGAGATTTCCGGAAACGATTTCGCGTTTGCGCCGCGCGACATAGGCAGCGAGTTCCTCGCGCAGCGCCGGATCCATCGCCGGTTCCTCATAGCTGCGCAGCAATTCCTTCCAGATGCCATTGGCGCGGCGCGTGCCGTCCACCGAGCCCGACTCCTGCCAGGTCTCGAAATTGCGCCAGTCCGACAGCATCGGCGAGTAGAAGGCGGCCTCGAAGCGCTCCAGCGTATGGCCGACGCCGAAGAAATGTCCGCCCGGCCCGACCTCGCCGATGGCGGTCATGGCCTTGTCCAGATCCGCCATGTCGAAGGGCTGCAGGAATTCGCGCATCATCTGCAGCATCTCGGCATCGACGATCAGTTTCTCGAAGGAGGCGGTGAGTCCGCCTTCGAGCCAGCCCGCGCAATGCAGCAAAAGATTGACCCCGCCCATGACGGTGCCCCAGAGCGACATCTGGGATTCATAGGCCGCCTGCACGTCGACGCAATTGGACGAGGTCACATTGCTGGAGCGGAAAGGCAAACGGTAGCGCCGCGCGAGCTGGCCGCTCACCATGGCCGATTTGGCATATTCCGGCGTGCCGAAGGCAGGAGCCCCGCTGCGCATGTCCACATTGGAGGTGAAGCCGCCATAGACCACGGCCGCACCCGGCCGCGCGAGCTGGGCGAGCGTCACCATGAACAGCGCCTCGGCATTCTGCTGGGCGATGGAGCCGGCCAAGGTCACGGGGCTCATGGCACCCGCCAAGGTGAAAGGCGTCAGGATCGAGGCCTGGCCGGAGCGGGCCAGCTCGACCAGCCCCTCCCCCATGGCATTGTCGAGACGCAGCGGCGAATTGGAGTTGATGACGGTGATGGCCGTGATCTGCCGGTCCATCCCGTCGCGGGGAATGCCATAGGCGATGCTGATCATCTCCAAGGCATCGCGCACGCGATAGCCGCCCAGCGCCCAGCATTCCCAGGATTTGTCAGTCAAAGTGAGCGCCGCCTCGTAGAAATCGAGATGCCGGCTTTCCGCTGGCAGGTCCGTCGGCTCGATGGGGCCGCCGCCCTCCTGATGGATGACGTTCAGCGACTGCACCAGCTTGATGTAGTCGCGCATATCGGCGGAATTGCCGGCCCGCCGCCCGCGATCGAGGTCATTGGCGAAGGCCGGCCCGCCGACGGAGCTGAAGACAAGGTGGTCGCCGCCGATGACGATGCTCTTGGCGGGATCGCGGGTCGCGATGGTGAAAGAGGCCGGCGCCTTGGCGATCTCGGCCTCGATCATGGCGGGATCGCAGCGCACCCGCTGCGTCGCCTCATCCACCTCCGCCCCGGCCCGCCGGAAGATCTGCCGGCTCTCCTCATGCATGACCTCGACCCCGACCTCGGCCAGGAGACGGGTCGAGGCCCGGTGGATCGCCTCGAGATGATCGGCGCTGAGGACTTCCACGGGCTTGTAGGGATTGCGGATGCGGGCGAAGGGGAGCTGGCGCAGGCCCGTGGTTCGGATGCTGCGCTCGCGCCGGCGCGGCCGTGCTACGACATCGTTCATCGCCGCTCCTCCCCTTTGCGGTAGCCCAGATCGACCAGTTCGCGGATGTAGCCGACGTCATCGGGGTCGATGTCTTCCCCGAATTCCCGCGCGGCGCGATGGCCCGCATAGACCGCGGCATAGATGGCGCCGGGCACGAAGGCATCGCCGATGCTCTGCAGGGTCTCGACGTGACCGATCTTCCCGCTGTCGCGCATCGCCGCCAGCGCCCGTGCCAATTCGTCGGCGGGATCGCGGGCCGCGACCACGAGCAAGCCATCGCCGGCGATATCGATGGCGCCGCCGTCATAGATGCTCACAAAGCGCGCAATCTCGCCGTCCCAGCTCGCCAGGCGCCGCGTCAGATGGATCGCGACACCGGCCGCCATCAGCCGCGTCTGCACCCGGAACTGCTCATCGGTCATGACGGTCCAGCTCGAGACTTCGAGGCCAGGGGTGACGAAGGTCACCTGCCGCCCCGCCTGGACCAGCTTCTCGGCGATCGCGCCGGCCATGTAATATTGATCATCGTCATAGATCACGACGTGACCTTCGGGCAGGCGGCCCGCCAGCACATCGTCGGGGGTGAAAACTCCGGGCGCAGCGGCATCGATCACCGGCCTCGGATTGGCATAGCCGACGCCGTCGCGGCGCCACGCGGCGCCCGTCGCCAGAATCACATGGCGGCACTCCATGCCGGCGATATCGGCGGCGGAAAGCCGGCTCTCGAGAAACACCTCGACATTGGAGAGCCGGCCGATCTGACCCACGCGATAGTCGCGCACCCGGCCCCAGCTCGAGAGTCCCGGCAGGCGGCTCTCCAGGGCCACGCGCCCGCCCAACTCCCGGCGGGCTTCGGCCAGCATCACGCGATAACCGCGCTTGCCCAGGGTCATGGCGCATTCCAGCCCGGCCGGGCCGCCGCCGACCACCAGCACGGACTCCTCGGCATGGCCCTTCGCCGCCGGCACGTGCTCGGGATGCCAGCCGCGGCGATACTCCTCCCCCATGGTGGGATTCTGGGTGCAGCGGATCGGCACCCCCATGTTGTTATGGGCGCGGCAGATGTTGCAGCCGATGCATTCCCGGATCTCGTCCTCGCGACCCTCGGCGATCTTGCGGGGCAGCCAGGGATCGGCGATGGAGGGCCGCGCCGCGCCGATCAAATCGAGGACGCCCCGGCGGATCTGGGAGACCATCATATCCGGCGAGGTGAAGCGCCCGACGCCGACCACGGGCTTGCCGGTCAGCTTCTTCACCTCCGCGACATAGCGTTCCTGGAAACCCTCCTCGGAGAAGCGGGCGCTCATGGAATCATTCTCGACATAGGAGATGTTGACGTCCCAGAGATCGGGAAGCTCGGCCAGGAGCGACACCACCTCGCGGCCCTCGCGCTCGAAGGTCACCCCCTCCTCCCCCAGCAGTTCATCCATGGCGAGGCGGACCGCCACCGCACATTCGCCGCCAACGGCCTCTCTGGTCACCTCGATCATCTCGCGCAGCAGCCGGGCCCGGTTCGCGATGGAGCCGCCATATTCGTCGCTGCGCCGGTTCCAGCGCGGCGAGATGAACTGGAAGGGCAGATAGCCATGGCCGGCATAGCAATAGACGATGTCGAAGCCGGCCTGCTTGGCGCGCCGCGCGGCATTGGCCTGCCAGCGCAGGAAGGCCCGGATATCGGCCTTGTCCATCGCCCGGGTCTGCTGGGGATAGAGATAGTGGTTCGGCCCGCCCGATGGCGAGAGGCTGGCTTCGCGGCTGGCGCGATTGGGGGTCTTGATGCCGCCATGCCAGAGTTCGACCCCCGCAAGCGCGCCATGCGCATGGATCCCATCGGCGACGCCGGCGAGCAAAGCCATATCGCGCTCGTCCCACAGGCTCGCCATGCGATAGGGCCCGTCGTCGGAGCTCGGATGGATGGAGCAATATTCCGTATTGACCACGCCCCAGCCGCCCTCGGCCTTGATCTCCCGAAGGCGCCGCAGGCTGCCGGGATAATCGATGCCCATGCCGGTGCAATGCGGCACCTGGTAGAAGCGGTTGGGTGCGGTTACCGGGCCGATGCGCAGCGGCTCGAACAGAATGTCGTAGCGCGGATTGCGCGAGGCGCGCGCCTCGGAGGGACGGATCGCGGTCTCGGTCGTCATCACATGAAATCCCGCGGGATCGACTTGCGGAAGCTTCTGATGAAGACGGACTTGTCCGCCTCGAAGGCCTCGATCCGGCTGTGCAGCTCGAAGCTCTCCTTGGTGGCGGAAAGCTCCGTCACCGTCTCGATGCGGCAGCGATGCCCGGCGCTGGCAAAACCCGCCGAGGCTTCGATGCGGGCCCGGGCCGAGAGCGGATCATCGGGGCTGATCTCGTAGATCTCCACCATGACGGCATCGTCCTCGACTGATATGTCGAGGATCTCCCCGGCGCCGTAATCCTTGCCCATCTCTACCCGCCGGATGCCGGCGCCGATATCGTCGGTGACGACACGCCAGCCGCGGCCCGGCCGCGTCTCGCGATAGGCAACAGGCGGCGGCGCCACGGCGGGCCCGAAGGGCGCGAGCGCGCCGTCCTCATCCCGCGGGGGGCGCTGCGGCAGGATCAATCGGCTCCCATCCGAGGAGATGGACAGGGTCGCAGCCTCCGGCGCCGGCCAGACGATGGGCCAATGCGCCGTCGCCAAAGCAATGCGGAGACGATGTCCCTTGGGGATGCGGCGCGCGATGTCGTTCAGCTTCAGCGTGATCTCGTAGAAGCGGCCCGGCTCAAGCACGGCGGGATGCTCATGGCTGTCGCGGTGGGTGAGATTGAGCGGCCCATAGGTGATGAGCGCCGAGGTCCCGTCCGGCGCGACGTCGCAGAGCCGCGCAATGAGATGAGCCTGGGGGCGATCGGCCGACAATCTCAGCCGCAGCTCCGGCGCGCCCAGGATCTCGATATCCGTCGCCAAAGGCGGCGTATCGAAGCAGAGGGAGCGCGCGTCCTCGATCCGCTGATCCAAGGGGAGATCGGGGCTCTCGCCGCCATAGCCGCCCCAGCGGCCGCTGTCGCCGCCGGTGATCTGGGGCGAACGAATCTGGAAAACGGCCAGCGATGCGGCGGGCTGCGCCGTCAGTCCCCTGGGGCCGAGGTGAAGCTCCTGCGCTTGGATTCGCGGCGAGGGCCAGACATCCTCCGCCACCCAGCGGCCGGGATGGGAGGGATACCAGGGCTTCGGCGCCTTGGGCTCCAGCATCCAGACGCGATACATCGGCTCGTCCATGATCCCGCTGTCAATGCCCTTCAGCCAGTGATCCCACCAGCGCACCGCCTCCTGCAGATAGCCGATAGCCGGGCCCGGCTCGCTGAGATGCGGATAGGCATGGGTCCAAGGGCCGATCAACCCCTTGCGCGGGGCAGCGCAGCCCCGCCAGGAGCCGCGGCACGGCATTGGAATAGCTGTCCTCCCAGCCGCCGATCGCATAGACCGCGCAATCGATGGCGCCGTAGTCCTCGCAGACGGAACCATGCTTCCAATAAGCATCCCGGCGTTGTTGGGTGAGCCATTGCTCGAGCCAGGGACGCTGGGCCTCCAGCCGCGCCAGCCAGATCTCCCGCCATTTGTCGCCGACGAGCTGGGGGTCCGGCGGCAAGGCGCCCCAGGTAAAGCGGTCCGCGCTCCAGGAGGGATTCTCGTTGATGAGACAGCCACCCATGTAGTGGATGTCGTCGGCGTAACGGTCGTCGGTGGAGCAGAGGGTGATGATGGCCTTCAGGGCCGGAGGCTTCAGGGCGGCGAGCTGCAGGGCGTTGAAGCCGCCCCAGGAGATGCCCGTCATCCCGACCGATCCGCTGCACCATCTCTGGCGCGACAGCCAGTCGATGATCTCCACCCCGTCCTGCTGCTCGCGCGGCAGATATTCGTCCAGGAGCAGCCCTTCGGATTCGCCGCTGCCGCGGATGTCGACGCGAACGCAGGCATAGCCTTGGGCCGCGATCCAGGGATGCATGCGAATATCCCTGTAGATCGTCCCGTCGCGCTTGCGATAGGGGATCATCTCCAGGATCGCCGGGACCGGCCTCTGCTCGGCATCTTCGGGCAGCCAGATCTTCGCCGCTACCCGCACGCCATCGGACAGCGGGATATAGAGGTTCTCGATCAGCCGGATGCTGCGCGCGCCCCCGCCGTCCATGCTTCCCTCCCGTTCTGCCGGTAAGCCTCAGAAATAGCGCATGCCCGCACCTGGTGTAACCTCATAATTCATGGCAAGTTCATGAACTATTCTCATATATGGAAAGGCCATGGCCACCGGTCTGGACGTGAAGCTGCTCCGCATGCTGGCGGCGATCGACCGCCATGGCACCCTCACCCGCGCCGCGGGGGTCCTCGGGATCACCCAATCGGCCCTCAGCCATCACATCAGGGATAGCGAGCGGCGGATGGCGGTGGAGATCTTCCACCGCGTCGGCAAGCGGCTGCGCTTCACCGCCATCGGCGAGGAGCTGCTCCAGGCGGCCCGCGTCGTCACCGGGGAGATCGACCGGGTCGAGGGGGACCTCGCCTTGTTCCGCCAGGGCTATGGGCCGATCGTGCGGCTGGGCAGCGGCGCCTATGGCTGCGAAGCCTGGCTGCCGGACTTCATCGCCGAGCTCTCAAGCCGCGAGGCTCGCTTCGCCATCGAGATCCTGCATACGGGCCTCGTCTTCCCACCCGTGAATGCCGTGATCGACGGCCAGATCGATATCGCGATCTGCGGCGGCGAGATCGCCGACCGGCGGGTGCGGCGGGTCAAGCTCTTTGGGGATGAGCTGGTGGCGGTCCTGCCCGCCAAGCATCGTCTGGCCAAGCGGGCGTATCTCGAGCCCGCCGATTTTCACGAGGAGGTCCAGCTCAGCTATTCCGCCGTCACGGAGAAGGGCTTCGAGGACGAGCGTTTCTTCCGCCCTGCCCGCGCCATGCCCAAGCGCTGGCTCCGCGCGGGCGACGTGGCGATGATCCTCGCCATGGTGCACCGGGGCCTGGGCGTCTCGATCCTCAGCCGCTGGGCGGTGGCGGGCCATCTCGCGGCCGGCGGGCTGGTGATGAAGCCCCTCGGGCGCGACGGGCTCAGCACCGATTGGCAGGCGGTGATCCGGGCCGGCGAGCCCAAGGAATCCCCCGCCGATCAGGCAGCGACCCTGCTCGCGGATTGGTGGCGGACCCGCCGCCCACCGGGCTAACGGTTCTCGCAAAGGTATCGACAACAGGCAGCCGAACTCCTTGGGGAAGTCGGTGCTGATCCGGGCGTGAACCTTGCCCTGCTTGTCGAAGAAGCGGCCGCGCTCGGCCAGGGGAAACACCCCCTCATGCCAGATGTCGGGGTTGATATAGAGGCCGCAGCTGCCGTCGAAATAGAACGAGACGAATTGCTCCGGCTTCAGATCGTCGCCGGGCAGGGCCAGGGGAACGACGAAGGGCGTGGCATCCAGCGGAAAGAAGAGCTGCCCGCCGTCGGGATGATAATTGGCATGCCAGAGCAGCACGCGCGACCGGTCGGCATCCGGCTTCGCCTCCGAGGCCTGGAGCGGATCCTGCGACCAGCCCAGAAGATACTCATTGCCCACGGCGTCGTTCCGCCCGTAGAGAACCTCGCCTTTCCACCAGAAGGAGAAGATACCCTCGGTGGTGCCGCCTTCGTCCCCGGTGCCGATGTCGACCTGGCGCCAGCCCTTGGCCGGCCAGCGCACGATCTCGATGGGATGGCTGTCCGGATCGACCACGAGCTCGCCATAGCCCATCAGGCTCTCCGGCGTCGCGCGGACGAGCGGCGTCTCGATCGCCCGCAAGCCCGGCACAATCGCGGCCGGCGCCATGATCTCGGCCTGTTCCGTATCGCGCATGAAGTCTCCTCCCCTGGAGCGGCTATCAACCGCCGCATAGCATGGCCCAAGGATCAGCAATGTGACAGCCCCCTGCCAAGCTTGCCGCCGGGGTACAGGCCGATGCTAAGATCGGCTGAGACCAATTTGGGGAGCTTGCAGTCATGAAGATCGTCGTCGTCGGCGCGACCGGTGTGGTGGGAAAAGCGGTCGTGGCGGGGTTGAAGCCGCGCCATGAAATCGTCCAGGTCGGCAAGACCCGCGGCGAGCTTCAGGTGGACATCAAGGACAGCGCCTCGATCGCCGCGCTCTTCAAGCGCATCGGCAAGTTCGACGCTCTGGTATCGACGGTCGGCAAGGTGCATTTCGGCGAATTCGCCGAGATGACCGAGAAGGAGTTCGCCGTCGGGCTGAAGGACAAGCTGATGGGCCAGGTCAATCTCGTGCTCCTCGGCCGCGACCATGTGAACGACAACGGCTCCTTCACCCTCACCAGCGGGCTGCTCAGCCACGACCCGATCCGCCGCGGCGTCAGCGCCAGCCTGGTCAACGGCGCCATCGACGCCTTCGTTCGCGCCGCGGCCATCGAGCTGCCCCGGGGCCTGCGCATCAATTCCATCAGCCCCGGCCTGCTCGAAGCATCCGCGGAAGCCCTGGCAGATTATTTCCCCGGCCATGAGACCGTCTCCGGCGAGCGCGTGGCGCGGGCCTATGTGAAATCGGTGGAGGGGCGGCTCACGGGGCAGGTCATCCACGTGTTGTAGTTGGTCGCCCGGGAATTGGTAGCTTCGCCGAGTCGATCGCCGAAATGTATCTGAGATGACGCGGAGATGGCTCTCCAGGTGACATAGCCCTGCAACATCCCAGGCGTATGCAGGAGGGATGCAAAGCGACTCGCGCGCCATCGGATTGCAAGATTTAATCCCTTCGGCCCTGCTCCCGATGCCGGACTTCACCTATGCCTCGGACGAGGTCGGGCCGCTCGCCCAGCGCCTCATCCGGGCGATCGAGAAGGTGACCGGCCAGCCCCTCATACGCCGGATGTACGAGCAGTACCGGCTGCTGCAGCGCCCGCCGGAGCTTTTCTGGCAGGACGCCATCGCGGCCCTGAAGCTCGATGTGCGCTTCAACCGCGACCCGCAGCGGATCATTCCCCCGCGAGGCGCCCTTGCCATCGTCGCCAATCATCCCTTCGGCGTCGTCGACGGCATGATCCTGTGCTGGCTCGTCTCCCGCCAGCGCTCCGACTACATGATCATGACCCACTCCATCCTCTACCGGGCCCCCGAGGTGCGGCCGCATGTTCTGCCGGTCGACTTCTCCGGCACGCGAGAGGCGCTCCAGACCAATATCCGCTCCCGCGCCGAGGCCCGTCGGCTGCTGGAGCGCGGCGGCGTGCTCATCGTCTTCCCCGGCGGCGGTGTCGCCAAATCCCGCACCTTCCATGGCCCCGCCGAGGAGCTGGAATGGGGCAGCCTCGCCGCCAAGCTCATCCTGCGCAGCGGGGCCGATGTGCTGCCTGTCTTCTTCAACGGTCAGAACAGCCGCATCTATCAGGTCGCCGCCAAGCTGCATCAGACCCTGAAGCTCTCGCTGCTGTTCCATGAGGTCAGCAACAAGATCGGAGAGCGGATCGAGGTCTCCATCGGCGATGTCGTCTCCCAGGCCAAGCTTCGCTCCCTCGGCGAAGCCGCGGCCGTGACGCGCTTCCTCCGCCAGGCCGTCTGGGACGCCAGGCTGAGCGCCTAGGCGCAAGCCGACTGCAGAGCGACGGCTGCCCGGTTGGGCGGCAAGCCCGACCCTCTCAACCGTCATGGCCGGGCTTGTCCCGGCCATCCACGTCGGGCCGCGCCACAACTCACCATCGCTTAATTGTCGTAATAGGCAGCCTGCCTCCCGGCGGCTGCTTTCTCGGCTTCCCACGACGTGGATGGCCGGGACTTCGCCCGGCCATGACGCGGAGGAGGGTGTCACCCTTGCTTCCCTGTCCCGCGCCTTCGACGGCAGAAGGCTCACTTGCAAATGCTCCGACGCCTCCGGCGAACGCGAGGCGGACAGCTTCCCCGCAGAGCTGGCCTGCAAACCGGGCGCTTGGCACCTGCCACGCAGCGCGGCACAGTCCTCCCCTGGAATTGGGGGGAATATCGGGCATGGCGGGCGCGGAGGCGGCCGATCCGAGGCAATTGGGCGAGGGTCGGCCCAATGAGCGCCTGAGGGGCGTTATCTGCGTCGCGGCCGCGGCGCTCATCTACACGCTGCAGGATGTCATCATCAAGCTGCTCAGCGGGCGCTATCCGCTGCCCGAGGCGCTCGCGATCCGCTGCCTCGTGGGATTCCTGCCGCTGCTGGTGCTGGTTCATTTCGACGGCGGGCTGGGACGCCTGCGGATCCGCTGGACGCGCGGGCTCCTGCTGCGCGGATTCCTCATGCTGCTGAGCTACACCTGCTACTACCTCTCCATCGCGGCCCTGCCTCTCGCCGCCGCGGTGTCCCTGTTCTATTCCAGCCCGCTCTTTCTCGTTGCGCTCGCGGGGCCGGTCCTCGGCGAACGCGTCGGGCTCCGCCGCTGGCTTGCCATTCTCGTGGGATTCTGCGGCGTGCTGATCGTCAGCCGGCCGGACGGTGCTGCGATCGATCCCGCGGCCTTTCTCTCCTTGGGCGCTGCGATCTTCTACGCTCTCGCCCAGCTCATGACCCGGCGGCTGGCGGACGGGGAGCGGGCCTCGATCATGATCCTGGCCCAGAACGTGGTCTATTTTGTCGCGACGCTCGCCATGGGCCTGATCGCCGGGCGCGGCGGCTTCGCGCAATCCAGCGATGCCAGCCTGCAATTCCTGCTCCGGGCCTGGGTCATGCCGACTCCCTTCGATCTGGGTCTGCTGGCCCTGACGGGGTTCGTCGCGGCCATTGCCGGCTGGCTGCAGACCCAGGCCTACCGCATCGCCCCGGTCAATGACGTGGCCCCCTTCGAATACAGCGCGATTCCCTGGGCGACCGTCTGCGGCCTGGTCATCTGGGGCGAGATACCCAGCGCCTCGACCTGGCCCGGCATCCTCGTCATCGTCGCCGCCGGCGTCTATCTGCTGCACAAGCCGCGCGGACAGAGATAGCGCGCATGGCCTGCGGGCAGCGCTCCCTCAGGGGGTGGGCATCACGACGTCCATATAGGCCGCACTCGGCTTCTGATTGGCGCCGAAGGGACCGGGAACCTGATGCTTCACCGGCGGCAGGCTCTGGAGATAGAGGGCCATCGCCTCCGCATCCTCCGGCGTCAGTTTGGAGAAGGAATGCCAGGGCATGATGGGGGCGAGGATGCGGCCGTCCGGCCGCTCTCCCCGGGTGATCGCCATCACGATCTGGACCGTGCTCCATCTGCCGAGCCCCGTCTCGGGATCGGGCGTGAGGTTCGGGCCGTAGAAATATCCCAGCCCCTATGGCGAAGCCGATATCCGAGCCGCCGAGAAAATGCGCCAGATCCGGCTTGCCTATTAGATAGCCATTGGTATGGCAATCGCCGCAGGAAATGACGGCGACCAGATATCTTCCCCGCTCGATCTGGGCCTCCCCTGCCCTGGCCCTTGCGCCGAAGATGCCGAGCGCCGCCAGCGCGAGGAGCGCAATCCCGATAGACCGCTTGAACATGTACGCTTCTCCGGATCCGATAGACCCCAGCCACGCAGGCACGATCCTATCCGATCGCCATCCCCGTGCCACCCGGATTGGTAGAGAGAAAAATGCGATTGCCCGCGGGTCAGGTCATGGGCCCGTCGAGGATCCGATCGATCGTCTGCAGGATCGCGTCGAGCGGGCTGAGCTTGCTCAATATGGCATTCGCGCCGACGGCTTTGGCGGATTCAAGGCCTTCGGCATTGTCGAAGGTGGCGACGCCCGATACGGCGAGAATGCGGACATCCTTGCTCGTCGCGCGAAGCCTTCGGATGACCTCGCCGCCGTCGAACCCCGGCATGCGCATGTCGGTGATGACGAGGTCCGGCTGCTGGCTCCGGAAGCGCTGCAGCCCATCGAGACCATTGGCCGCCTCGGTGACCTGATGGCCGCCGTCCTCGAGGATCTGGCGGAGCAGGCCCCGATAGAATCCGTCGTCATCGATCAGAAGGATCAGAGCCACGCCGGGCCTCAAGCAGCTGGTCGCCGTGCCGCAAGTGTTACTCCGGCGACCGGTAGGGTGCCATAGCCAAAAATGTCGCGGTGAAACTACCGCTTGCAGAAGCATCGCTTTCTCCCCTAGCAATCTGCTTGGCCGTGGACGCCGGGAGGGACCTATGACGGAGATATCGCGACAAGGGGGATCGAGACAGGCTCGGACCGGCTGGCTCGGGGTGCTGCCGCTCCTGCTGGCGCTCTCGGCCTGCGCCGGCAACGATCCCGCGAGGCAGGAGAATCTCTCTTTGGCTTGCGAGATGCGCAAATGCGATTGCGCCCCGGACAACGAACCTTTCAAGCCCGGCGTGCCGGTGCTGTGGGCGACCGATGGCTCGACCTATTGCCCGAAGGCCTATCACCTGCGGCTGCTCGACGCGCCCGCGAGCTCGAAGATGGTGACCTGAGGGGACGCCCTTCCCGTCGCCCGGCCGTCAATGCCACTCCGACAGCTCGACCGTGACGCCCTCGGGACCCGCGAGGAAGACCAGCTTTCGGTCGTGGAAATCCATGATCTCGTTGCGGGCGGCGAAACCGGCCGCGGTCATCTTGGCGAGCGCCGCCGCCACATCCTCCACCGCGAAGCAGATGTGGTTCAGGCCGAGCTTGCTGAGATTGCGAATCTCGGGATCCGGCGTCGCGGCGGGATGCAGATAATGCAGCAGCTGGATCTCGGTCCGCGGCTCGACGCCCTCGGCGACCAGGGTCACATGCTCGGCCTCGATGCCTGCCACGCCCATATAGCGGGCGAAGGTCGCGCCGGAAATGACGACCGAGATCGCCTCCTTGAAGCCGAGCAGCCCGAAGAAGCGCTTCGCCTCCGCGACGTCGTTCACGACGATGGTCAGGTGATCGAACCGCTTGATCATGGACTTTCCTCGCTTTGCCGCGAACGCTAACACCGCCGAACCATTTGTTCCACTTGCCAGAATATTTGTTTCGCCGGATGATCCGGGCATGCAACCCAAGCAGACCTTCGAGGAGCTGAAGCAGGAGATCTCGGCCCAGCATGCCAAGCTCAGCCGGCGGCTGCGCCAGATCGCGGAATACGCCATCGCCGAGCCCGATCATACGGCGCTGGAGACCGTGGCCTCCATCGCGGCCAAGGCCAATGTGCCGCCCTCCAGCCTGATCCGCTTCGCCAAGCATTTCGGCTATGACGGCTTCACCGACATGCAGCGGATCTTCCGCTCGCGGCTGATCGACCGGGCCTCGAACTACAACCAGCGCATCCGCGATTCCGGCCCCGTCCGCGCCGCCGATATCGGTTCGCCCAGCGGCGTGCTGCGGCAATTCGTCGAGGCCGATGTCGTAGCATTGCAGCGCCTGGGCCAGGAGGCCCGCCCCCAGGATCTCGCCCGGGCTATCGAGCTGCTGGCCTCGGCGCGGCTGATCGGCCTGGTGGCCCAGCGCCGCTCCTTCCCGATCGCAGCCTATCTCTTCTATGCCTTGAGCCACCTCGGCCGCCAGGCCGTGCTGATCGACGGGCTGGGTGCCATGCATGGCGAGCAGCTCCAGCTGCTGGGCGAGCAGGACGCGATCATCGCCGCCAGCTTCCCGCCCTATGCCGCGGAGACGCTGTCTATCGTGAATGCGGCGCGGGAGCGCGGGGTGAAGATCATCGCCATCACCGACCCGGCCCTCAGCCCTTTGGCGCTCCAGGTCGATGTCTGCTTCGAGATCGAGGATGGCCAGATCCAGGGCATCCGCTCCCTGGCCGCCCCGCTCTGCCTCGCCGTCTCCCTGGTCGTCGGGCTCGGCCAGCATCTGGAGGCCAAGGGCAAGCGCCGCCGGAGCCGCGCGACCCAGGGTTAAGGCCTTCTGCCCCGCGGAACGGCGTCCGGGCATTGTCAGTGCGAAACGAATATTCTATATTGTCCGCGTCTTGGAATGCGGGAGCCGAGAGGCGAGAAGCCATTGCCGCGGCGTCTCAGGAGGACATGACATGAAATGGCATCTGACGGACCATCGCTCCGGCTTTCCCCAGGGCCTCACCGAGGTCACCCGCTTCGACGATGGCGAGGATCCGACGCGGATCTCCTTCGCCGTGCTCAAAATGGCGAGCGGCGAGAGCCTCAGCATCGACGCCAAGCACGAGACCGCGTGGATGCTGATGCAGGGGCGCGTCGAGGCGACGGCGGGCAATGCCAGCCGCGAGTTCGAACGCAGCTCCCTGTTCGACGAATCCCCGAGTGCCCTGCATGTCGCCGCCGGCGAGCGGGTGCGCCTCACCGCTGCCGAGGACAGCGAGCTCACGGTCTATGGCAGCGCCAACCGCGCGCCCTTTGCCAGCCGCTTCTACGGTCCCGCCGATGTCCCCAACGAGCATCGCGGCAAGGGCCAGGTCGACGATGCCTGCTATCGCTATGTCCGCACCATCTTCGACCGCCGCAACGCCGACGCTGCCGCCGAGCTGGTGCTGGGCGAGGTCGTCACCTTCCCCGGCCGCTGGTCGAGCTACCCGCCCCATCACCATGCCCAGCCCGAGATCTACCACTATCGCTTCACCCGGCCGGAGGGTTACGGCCATGCCGAGCTCGGCGACGACGTCCTGAAGATCCGCCCCTTCGACACGGTGCGCATCCCCGCGGGCCTCGACCATGCCCAATGCGCCGCGCCGGGCTATGGCATGTATTACAGCTGGGTCATCCGCCATCTCCCGGACAATCCCTATATCGTGCCGGAATTCACCGCCGAGCATCGCTGGACCCAGGATCCCGCCGCCAAATTCTGGCGGCCCAAGGATATCGAGCCGCGCTGACTCCATGGCCGAACCTCGCCTCGACGTCATCGCCATCGGCCGCGTCTCCGTCGACCTCTACGGCCAGCAGGTCGGCGGGCGGCTGGAGGATATGGCGAGCTTCGCCAAATATGTCGGGGGCTGCCCGGCCAATATCTCCATCGGCGGGGCGCGCCTCGGCCTGCGCACGGCTTTGCTGAGCCGCGTCGGTGATGAGCATATGGGCCGCTATATCAGAGAGCAGCTGGAGCGCGAGGGCGTCGACACCGGCGGGCTGAAGATCGATCCCCAGCGCCTGACGGCGCTGGTCATCCTCGGCATCCGCGACGCCGAGACGTTTCCGCTGATCTTCTATCGCGAGAACTGCGCCGATATGGCGCTGTCGGAGGGCGATATCGACGAGGCCTTCATCGCCTCGGCTCGTGCCTTGGTGGTGACCGGCACGCATTTCAGCACGCCCTCGGTGGCGGCGGCGAGCCGCAAGGCCATGAAGATCGCGCGCAGCCACAAGCGCAAGGTCATCCTCGATATCGACTATCGCCCCGTGCTCTGGGGGCTGACCGGCCTCGGCCTGGGGGAGAACCGCTTCGTCGACAGCGCCGAGGTGACGGCGACACTCCGCGCCCTCTTGCCGGACTGCGATGTCATCGTCGGCACCGAGGAGGAGATCCATATCGCCGGCGGCAGCACGGATACGCCGACGGCGCTCGCGCGCCTCCGCGAGGTGAGCCACGCCATCATCGTGCTGAAGCGCGGTGCGGCCGGCTGCGTCGCCTACCCCGGCGAGATCGACGAGGGCATCGAGGCACCGGGCTTTCCCGTCGAGGTCTACAATGTGCTGGGTGCGGGCGACGGCTTCATGAGCGGCTTTCTCCGCGGCTATCTCCGTGGAGAATCCGTCGCCGAATCCTGCCGCTATGCCAATGCCTGCGGGGCGCTTGTCGTCTCGCGCCATGGCTGCGCGCCGGCCTCGCCCAGCTGGATCGAGCTCAAGCATTTCCTCGATCACGGCAGCGCCCAGCGGTCGCTGCGCCTCGATGCCGGGCTCGAGCATATCCATTGGGCGACGAACCGGCGCGGTGACTGGCCGGAGATCTGCGCGCTGGCCTTCGATCACCGCCCCCAGCTCGCCCGCCTCGCCAAGCGCCATGGCCAGCCGCCGGCCCGCATCGCCGAATTCAAGAAGCTGATCTACCGCGCCGCCAAGCAGGCCGCCGGCGAGGATCCCGCCTTCGGCATCATCGTCGACGATATCTACGGCCGCGAGGTGCTGGAGCTGGCCGCCGGCGTCCATTGGGTGGCACGGCCCATCGAGCAGGCGGGATCGACGCCTTTGGTCTTCGAGGGCGGTGCCGATGTCGGCCTCACGCTCCGGGAATGGCCGGTGACCCAGGCGGTCAAATGCCTGGTCCATTGGCAGCCCGGCGATCCGCCGGCGATCGCCGAGGCGCAAGCCCGCCAGCTCCAGGTGCTGGGCGAGGCCTGCCGCGAGACCGGCCATGAGCTGCTGCTGGAGCTGATCGCCAATGCGAAAAATCCGGGGGACGCCCGCGCCACGGTGGAGATGATCCGGCGCGTCTATGCCCTGGGCATCAAGCCGGATTGGTGGAAGCTGGCTCCGCCGGAAGATCCCGCGGGTTGGCGGTTGATCGAAGATGCCATCGCCGAGGCCGATCCGCTCTGCCGCGGCGTCGTCCTGCTGGGCTTCGATGCGCCCCTGGCCGAGCTGGAGGCCTCCTTCGCCGCTGCGGCGCGGGCACCGATCTGCAAGGGCTTCGCCATCGGCCGCAGCATCTTCGGCCAGCCGGCGGAGGAATGGCTTTCCGGCAAGATCGACGACGACGGCGCCGTGGCGGCCATGACGCGCGCCTATGGCCGGCTGATCGAGATCTGGCGCAAGGCGCGAAAACCCGCGACGACGGCAGCCGCCGGCGCTGAACCCCTGAAGCAGATCGGGTGACATCATGCCGCTGATGACCATGGCCCAGGCCCTGCTGCGTTATCTCGCCGCGCAATCGACCGAGATCGACGGCAAGACCCTGCCGCTCTTCGCCGGCATCTTCGCCATCTTCGGCCATGGCAATGTCGCCGGCATCGGCCAGGCCCTGGCGGAGCTGGGCGACAAGCTGCCGACCTTCCGCGCCCATAACGAGCAGGCCATGGCGCTCTCGGCCGTCGCCTTCGCCAAGGCCAGCAACCGGCGCCGCATGATGGCCTGCACCAGCTCCATCGGCCCCGGCGCCACCAATATGGTGACCGCCGCCGCGGTCGCCCATGTCAACCGGCTGCCCCTGCTGCTGCTGCCGGGGGACGTCTTCGCCGGACGGCGGCCCGATCCGGTGCTGCAGCAGATCGAGAATTTCACCGACCCCACGGTCTCCGCCAATGACTGCTTCCGGCCGGTGTCCCGCTATTGGGACCGCATCACGCGGCCCGAGCAGCTGCTGGCGAGCCTGCCCCAGGCGCTCCGCGTGCTGACCGATCCCGCGGATTGCGGCCCCGTGGTGCTGGCTCTGCCGCAGGATGTCCAGACCGAGGCGGCGGACTTCCCCGAGAGCTTCTTCGCGCCCCGCGTCCATCGCCTGCGCCGCCCGGTGCCCGATGCCGGCGAGCTCGCCGAGGCGCTGCGGGTGCTGTCATCCGCCAAGGCGCCGCTTCTGCTCTGCGGCGGCGGGGTGCATTACAGCGAGGCCGGTGCCGAGCTCGCCGCCTTCGCCGAGCGCCATGGCATACCGGTGGCGGAGACCCAGGCCGGCAAGGGCGCGCTGACCTGGACCCATCGCCTGAATCTCGGCTCCATCGGCGTCACCGGCACGGCAGCCGCCAATGGCCTGGCGCGGGAGGCCGATGTGCTGCTCGCCGTCGGCTCCCGGCTGCAGGATTTCACCACCGGCTCGCGGGCGCTCTGGTCGAGCAAGGCGCGGCTGATCCAGCTCAACACCGCGGGCTTCGACGCCGGGAAGCATGGCGCACTCCCCCTGATCGCCGATGCCCGCGCCGGGCTCGCCGCTCTGTCCGGCGGCCTCGCCGGCTGGCGGGCGCCGGCGGCCTGGACGAAGCGTGCCGAAACCCAGCGCGCGGAATGGCAGCGCGTGGTCGATCGCGTAACCATGCCCGCCCAAGGGCAATGCCCTGCCCTCCGACGCCCAGGTCCTGGGCGCCGTCAACCGCAAGGCCGGCGAAAGCGACATCATGGTGGCGGCGGCCGGCGGCCTGCCGGGCGAGCTGCACAAGCTCTGGCGCACCGGCGCGCCCAAGGGCTATCACCTGGAATACGGCTATTCCTGCATGGGCTATGAGATCGCCGGTGGGCTCGGGGTGAAGCTCGCCTTCCCCGACCGGCGGGTCATCGTGCTGGTGGGCGACGGCAGCTATCTCATGATGAATTCCGAGATCGCCACCGCTGTCATGATGGGCATCAAGCTCGATATCGTCGTCCTCGACAATCGCGGGTTCGGCTGCATCAACCGCCTGCAGCAGGCCGTGGGCGACCGGCCCTTCAACAATCTCCTGGCCGATGTGCCCAATGCCGCCGCGCAAGACATCGACTTCGCCATGCATGCGCGCAGCCTCGGCGCCGATTCCGTCAAGGTCGGCAGCATTGCCGAGCTGGAGGCCGCCCTCGATCGTGCCGAAAGCTCGCCGCGGACCCATGTCATCGTCATCGAGACCGATCCCGCCATCTCGACCGGGGAAGGCGGGGCCTGGTGGGAAGTGCCGGTGGCCGAGGTCGCTTCGCGCGGCGAGGTCCGCCAGGCCCATGCCGCCTATGCCGAGGCGCTGCTGCGCCGCGAACAGAATTAACCCCTATCAAAGGATTTCCACATGACCGTGAAGCTCGGGATCAATCCCATCGGCTGGACCAATGACTGCATGCAGTGGCTGGGCGACTTCATCACCCTGGAGCAATGCCTGACCCAGGTGAAGGAGGCCGGCTTCAGCGGCGTCGAGCTGGGCCGCAAATTTCCGCGCCAGGCGAGCCAGCTCGGACCGATCCTAGAGGCGCATGGGCTGTCGCTGGTCTCCGGCTGGTACAGCGCCCAGCTCGTGACCCGCGACGCCAAGGCGGAGATCGCCGCCATGCGCGATCATCTGACCTTGCTCGCCGGTCTCGGCTCGCCCGTGATGGTCTTCGCCGAGACCACGGGGGAGATCATCAACAATGTCGGCGCTCCCGCCTCCGCCCGGCCGACGCTCCAGACCGCCGCGGAATGGAAGCGCCTCGGCCAGCGCTTCACCGCCGTCGCCGACCATCTGCAGGCCAAGGGCGTGCGCATGGCGGTGCATCACCATATGGGCACCGTCATCCAGTCGGCCGAGGACGTCGACCGGCTGATGGAGAACACCGGCCCCGCCGTCGGCCTGCTGCTCGATACCGGCCATATGACTTTCGCCGGCGGCGATCCGATCGCCGTCGCCAAGCGCTATGCCGATCGCATCGTCCACGTCCATTGCAAGGACATCCGCCGCTATGCCCTCGCCGCCTGCCGTGGCCGCGATGTCAGCTTCTCCCAGGCGGTGCTGGAGGGTCTGTTCACCGCGCCCGGCGACGGGATGGTCGACTACCCCGGCCTGTTCAAGATCCTCTCCGCGGCGGGCTACAGCGGCTGGCTGGTGCAGGAAGCGGAGCAGGATCCCCGCGTCGCCCACCCCTTCACCTATGCCCAGCTCGGCTGCGCCCATCTGCGCAAGCTGGCTGGTGCTGCGAAGCTGAAGGTGGCCTAGCGAAGCAAGGGCGAAGATCTTCCCCCTCGCCCCCCGAAGCGGGGAGAGGGTCGGGGTGAGGGGGTCTCTCCGCTTCACAATGTTCGCCTGCCCTTCCCTCACCCTCCCATTGCTTCGCAATGGGCCCCTCCCTCTCCCGCTTCGAAGCGCTACGGGATTCACGGATTTCGTCGCGTCATGGTCGGCGTAGGCCGACCATCCACGAGTTTGCTGGCCAAGGGCTGGGTCTGCTTCTGTTTTCCGCTTGGCCACAAGCTTTGGGGCTGCAAAGCAAGAAAATGGAACACGGAGGACGCGGAGGGATTCCAGAGATCACGGAGGAGAAAGGCCGCTAAGCCTGCACTCCACTTCTCCGTGCACCTCCTCTGTCAACTCCGCGTCCTCCGTGTCAAAATGCTTGCGGTCCTGCCGACCCGCTTGTCCTAAATCATGATCTGGCGAAATCGAGAACCCAGGCGGATATCGGATCAAGGGTTGGCAAACTCGTGATGGTTGGGCGGAGCTGTCCCTGCGAAGCAGGGGCCGCACCGTCCGCTGTCCGAGTGGCCAGATCCTCCGACCCGCGAGTGCTATATCTGATCCGGCGTAAATCGAGAACCCAGGCGGATATCGTATCAAGGGTGGCAACCTCGTGATGCTCTGCCTACGCCAACCATGACGGTTGTGGGACGTCGGGGGGCGATGCAGCATGGAATTATTCCTCAATCCAAGCTTCGGGCTACCGCTCTACGGGATCCTCGTCCTGGCGATCCTCGGCGGGGCCTATCTCTACAAGCGCCGGTGGGGAAAACCCTATCCCTGGGCCGAGAGCGGAGTTTCCGTCATCCTGACCGTGGCCCACGGACTCACGGGCTTCATCACCCAGGCGGTGATCATCGGGATCTTCGCCGCCGCCGTCTGGCACTGGCGCATCTACACCATGCCCATGGATCGCTGGTGGAGCTGGGTACTTCTCGTCGTCTTGGAGGAATTCGCCTACTACTGGTATCATCGCTCGTCGCATCGGATCGAATTTCTCTGGGCGAATCATCGCGTCCATCATTCGCCCAATGAGCTGACCCTCGCCTCGGCCTACCGGCTCGCCGCTGCACCCATCCTCTCCCTCGCCTGGCTGTTCTTCATACCGATCGTCTGGATCGGCTTTCCGCCCCTCACCCTCTTCTCCGTGGTCGGATTGAACCTCGCCTATCAATTCTGGCTGCATTCCACCTTGATACCCCGGCTCGGACCCATCGAGGGGATTCTGAACACCCCTTCGGCCCATCGCGTCCACCACGGCAGCAATCTCGAATACCTCGACAAGAACTTCGGCGGGATCGTCATGATCTTCGACCGGCTCTTTGGGACCTATGTCGCGGAGGACCCGGCGATCGAGATCCGCTACGGGCTGGTCACGGCAGAGCACTCCGCCAACCCCGTCTGGGTCGCCTATGGCGGCTATCTCAAGCTGATCCGCGCGCTGTGGCAGGCGCCGCGCTGGCGCGACCGCCTTCATCTGCTGATCAAGCCACCCGGCTGGAGCCCCGTCCCGACCGCCGGCGGCGCCTAGCTCGCGCTCAGTACCGCCGCTCGCCGTCCGGCAGGCGTTCCCAGCGATCGGCGCCTTTCGAGGCGAATTGCCGATCGGCGGCCCAAGCCTCGGCATCCGCCTCGGTTCTGAAGCCGCCCACGGTATAGGCGGGGTCGCCTGGCTCGGTGACTTCGACGGCGTAGCCGCCGTCATCCCCAGGCATGATACGGAAGAATATCTTTGCCATCTCCCCAGTATGCCAGTTATCCCGGGCGCTGGCGCGGGAAGAAGCCTATCCTCCCCCGGCGATGAAATTCCGGCTTACCGCCCCCCGGCGCCGAAGCTATCCTCACAGCCGAAGGCTGCGCGTGTCTTATGCCGATTGAAAGCAGTGGCCAGCACATGGACGAGATCCACTACCGGGAATACAAGATTCTCCTGAAGCCGGAGCAATTTCTTCTGCCCACGCGCTTCGAGGAATACTGGAATGCCCTCACCGCCATCGCGAAGAAATGCGATGTCGGCATCCAGACGAACCGGGAAGCCTTTCATCGCTCCGTCCGCAATGTCCTATTCTTCGACACCAAGAAATTCGACCTGTACAGGAACGCCTTCATCCTGCGGAAGCGAACCATCTATGTAGATGGCTGGCCTTCTCAAGAGCATGAGCTCACGGTCAAATACCGTCATGCCGACCGGGACAAGGCCACCGCCGTCAACATGACGCCGCATCTGTCGGGGCGCACCGACATCAAGTTCAAGGAGGAGATCCTCCCGCTCAAGACCGAGCTCGGCGGGATGCGCAGTCTGTTTTCGCATAATTGCGTGCTGGCCTCCCCCAATGTCGTGCTCGACCAGGGTCTCGCCGACATCACCCATGTCTTTCCGTCGCTGAAGGCCATCGATGCCGGGCCGAAGATCCGCATCGAGCTGGTCAACAATGTGGCCGTGGACGAGCTACAGGTCGCACCCGGCGCCTTCGACTTCGGCCATGGCTTCGGGGCCAAGGCGACGATCTCCATCTGGCGGTGCCGGCAAACCGAAACCACCCTGACCGGCGAGTTCGCCTTCCAGGCCAGGTTCCATCGCCTCGACGCGGTCCATCAGAAGGCAAAGGCGCGCTCGGAGGATTTCTTTCGCGAAGTGCAGGTGCTGGCGCCGGATTGGGTCGCCCTTGGCACGACCAAGACGGCGGTCATCTACGGCATCGGAAACACGCCGGTCGCCCATAACGAGTGATGGCCCGGGTGGAGGAAGCCGCTCGTCCCCCCACGCCTGCCGCCCATGTATCCCTGGGCGAGATCTTCCTGACCTTCCTGGTGATCGGCGGCATCAGCTTCGGGGGCGGCGTGGTCGCTTATCTTCGCAACAGCCTCGTCACATCGAAGCACTGGCTCGACAAGGAGGAGTTCCTGGCGGCGCTGGAGATCTCCCAGGCGATGCCGGGTCTCAACGCCACCAATATGAGCGTGATCGTCGGCGACCGGCTGCGCGGCCCGGTCGGGGCGATCGTCGCCTTCCTCGGCATGACCTTGCCCGGCAGCGTCATCCTCTTCCTGCTCGGCGTGTTCTACGCCGCCAATCAGGGCGATCCCCTGGTGCGGAGCGTGCTGGCGGGGATCGGTGCGGCGGCCGTCGGCCTGCTCGCCGCGGTGACGCTGCAGATCGGGGGCAAGCAGCTCGAGCATCTCCTGGACCTCACCATCGTCGCCATAACAGTGCTGCTGGTCAGCGTCTTCCATGTCCCGCTGCTGGTCGTCCTGGTGACGGTCGGACCCGTGGCGATCTATCTCTACCGGCCTCGTTCTCCCCGTCCCTTGGCCGCACGACCGCTCGCCGCGGACAGCACGGGTCTCGACAAGAAGCCGGCGGATTAGATGTCCTCGCCGGGCCATTCGAATCTCGACCTGCTCGGCGTCTTCTCCCTGCTTTCCGTGCTCGCCGTCGGCGGCGGCACGGCGGTGCTGCCGGAGATGAAGACGCTCACCGTCGATTCCTATCATTGGCTGAGCGACGACCAGTTCCGCGATATCTACAGCCTGGGTCAGCTCGCACCGGGCCCCAACATGCTGATGGTGATCGTCATCGGCTATCACGTCGCCGGCACGATCGGCGCGCTGCTGGCCTTCGGCGGGTTCTTCCTGCCCGCCTCGATGCTGACCTTCGGGGTCTCGCGGGTCTGGAACCATTTCGAGGGCTCGCCCTGGCGGCTGGCCATCCAGCGCGGCCTGGCGCCCATCGTGATCGGCCTCATGACCGCCGGGGTGATCGCCATCGGGCGCACCGCCGTCACCGGCGCGACGACGCTCATCCTCGCCGCCGCCGTTTTCGCGATCCTCTATTTCGGCCCCAAGATGAATCCCGCCTTGCTCGTCCTTGCGGGCGGCGTGGTCGGTTTCTTCCTGCTGAGATAACCGCGCCGCCCGCGATTGATCTGAATCAATGATCGCGCTGGCGCCGTGGCCAGAAAATTCCTCCTGGTCGCAAACCAGGAGAGAAATCCATGTCCGTTGGCGAAAAACTCTATCTCGGGCTCGTGGTCCTGTCCTTTTTATCCTTCGCGCTGGCGCTGGCCAGCCTGAGCCATGGGGAGGGCAAAGCTCAAAAGCGCTAGTTCTAAGGGCCCCTCTTCACGGGCCGCCGACCAGGGCGTCGCAATTATGGTGGCCGGCCTCGAGGCAGACCTCGATCTGGTTCTGCTTGTGCAGGCGCGCCACCAGATAAATGCCGGCCACGACCAGCAACAGGGCGACCGCCAGCCCGGCGAGGCTCCGCCTCAGCCGGCCGCGGTCGTCTCTGTCGTCATCCCTATCATCGTCACCCTCCGTCATCCCTGATTAGGTCGGGCCTTCCCTGCCGCCGATCAAGGGTGAGGGTGATGATCCGGCTTGCAGACAGGGGATTTGGCACAGAGAATGCCGCGCATCTAAGGGGGACAATCTTGCTGACGGGGACGGGGCTGCCGGGCGTGAAGACGGGCTATTCTCCTGCCGTTGCGGGAGAGTCGCGCGAGCATGCGCGGCCCGCCGCATCCCCCCGCCAATTCCGCCAGATGCTGGCTGGTGCGATTGGCAATTCCCTCGAATGGTACGACTTCGCGGCCTATGGCTATTTCGCCGCGATCTTCGGGCGCAATTTCTTCCCGAGCAGCGATGCGGTGGTGTCCCTCGCCTCGGCCTTCGGCGTCTTCGCCGCCGCCTTCCTCATGCGCCCGATCGGCGGCGCGCTGTTCGGCCATATCGGGGACCGCTTTGGCCGCAAGCGGGCGCTGCTGCTCTCGGCCGGGCTCATGACCCTCGCGACCGTAGCCATCGGCCTGCTGCCGACCTATGCCATGATCGGGCCGGCGGCCCCGTTCCTGCTTCTTGGGCTCCGGTTACTTCAGGGCCTTTCGGTCGGCGGCGAGTTCGCCACCTCTATCGTATTCCTGGTCGAGCGCAGCGGTTCGCGGCGGCGCGGCCTGCTCGGCAGCGTCGCCTGTGTGGGCGCCTCTTGCGGCACGCTGCTGGGCTCCGGCGTGGGGGTGCTCGTCGCCTCGCTGCTGGATCCGGCGGCGTTGGAGGCCTGGGGCTGGCGGATCCCCTTCCTTCTCGGCATCGCCCTGGGGGGCATGGCTTTCATGCTCCGCCGCGTGATGGTGGACGACTCGCTCCCCGCCCCGCACAAGGGCGACCGCTCGCCCTTCGCCGAGGCGCTGCGCACGGAATGGCGGGAGATGCTGCGCGGCATCGTGATCTGCGCCTCCTTCGCGGCGAGCTTCTATCTCGTCTTCGTCTATATGGCGACCTTCATGCAGCAGGTGGATCGACTGACCGCGGCGCGCGCCCTCCAGATCAACACCCTCAGCATGGTGCTGGTGCTGGCGGCGGTACCCTGCTTCGCCGCTTTGTCGGATCGGGTGGGCCGCAAGCCGGTGCTGGCGGGCGCGATGCTGGGGACCCTCCTGCTCTCTATCCCCCTGTTCCTGCTGATGGCGCGCCCCGAGGCCGGCTGGATCCTGCTGGGCCAATGCGGCTTCGCGCTTCTGATCGGCGCCTATTCCGGCACCGTGCCGGCCACCCTGGTGGAGATGTTCTGCACTCGTACGCGCTGCACGGCGCTCGCCATAAGCTACAACACCGCCTTCGCCATCCTGGGCGGCACCGCGCCCATGGTCGCGGTCTTTCTGGTGAGCCATGAGCATGGGGATCTCGGGCCCGCCTATTATCTCATGGCGGTGGCCGCGATCTCCCTGGCCGGGCTCATGACGATGCGTGACCGGACAGGTGAGCCGCTGCGGTGAATGAGGCGCGGCGCTTATCTTGGCCGACCAAGAGACTGCTGCCGATGGATGGCTTTCGCCATATCGACATTTTCATGTTAAGTCACAATGAGAGAGCTGGAAGGGCCTTCATGGCGGATATCGTCATCTTCGGGGCGGGCCAAATCGCAGAGCTCGCGCATTTCTATTTCACCCATGACAGCGGTCACCGGGTGGCCGGCTTCACCGTCGATGCGGCTCATCTAGGCCAGGGGAGCTTCTGCGGCCTGCCTCTGGTACCATTCGAGGAACTGCTGTCGCGTTTTCCCGCGGCCCGCCACGACGCCTTCGTGGCTTTGGGTTATTCCAAGCTCAACCAGCTCCGCGCCGACAAATGCGCCGCCATGAAGGCATTGGGCTATCAACTCAGCTCCTATGTCAGCTCGCGCGCGACGGTTTTCCCGGATTTTCGGGTGGGAGAGAATTGTTTCATCCTGGAAAACAGCACGATCCAGCCCTATGCCCGCATCGCCAACAACGTGACCCTGTGGAGTGGTTCGGCCGTAGCTCATCACGTGAGGATCGAAGACAACGTCTTCGTTTCCGGCAATGTGGTCATTGGGGGCGCTGCGACGGTCGGAGAAGGCTGCTTTCTCGGCGTCGGCAGCACCATCCGCGATCTCGTCAAACTCGGACGGCGATGCATCATCGGCGCCGGTGCGCTGATCCTCAGAGATACCGAGGATGGAAGCATCTATACCTCGCCGGCGGCCCGGAAGTCACCGGTGCCGAGCCACCGCCTGCGCCGGATCTGATCGCCGATGTTGGAAAGCAGGAAATCGACGATGCGGCTTCCCGCCGTCGAACCTCACCTCGTCCCAGAGTGGCGCATGGACCTCAGCATCGTGATCCCGGTCTATGGCTGCAGCCGAACCCTTCAACCCCTGCATGAACGGCTGAGCCGTGTTCTGCCCACCCGGGGAGAGCAGTATGAGATCATCTTCGTCGACGATAGAGGCCCGGAGGAGGCGTGGACCATCCTGCAGGAACTCGCCAAAAGCGACCCGCATGTGATTGCCTGCCGGCTGTCGCGTAATTTCGGCCAGCAGGCCGCCATCGTCGCCGGGTTGGAGCAGTCGCGCGGCGACCACGTCGTCCTCATGGATTGCGATCTGCAGGATCCGCCCGAGGCGATCGAGAAGCTTGTGGCAGCCGCTCGACAGGGGTTCGATGTCGTCTTCGCCAAACGAAAGTCGCCCTTTCGGCCGGCGGTCCGGGACTTCGGCAGCCGCCTGTATTTTCGCCTGCTGAGCCTGGTCGCCGGATATGCGATTGACCCGGAGCTCGGCGCCTTCAGCCTCATCTCGCGCCGCGTGGTGGATGCCTTCGTGAAATTCCGCGAGCCGGACCGGCGATATCTGATGATCCTCCACTGGCTGGGATTCGAGGCCACCACGATCGAATATGACCGCGCCGTTCGCACCGTCGGCCGATCGGGCTACGGCCTCGGAAAGCTGGTTGCCCTTGGCCTGTCCGCAATGGTCTTCATGACCACCCGCCTGCTCCATTGGGTGGTCTATGTCGGACTTGCCTTGGCCGCCGCCGGCGGGGTCTTGGCCTTGAATTTCCTTGTTCGATGGTTTGTCGTGGGATCGGTGCCCGGCTGGACGAGCCTGATCGTGGTCCAGCTCCTGGTCGGCGGGCTCAGCATCCTCTGCATCGGGATCACCGCTCTCTACATCGGCAAGATCTTCGAAGCCAGCCAGCAGCGGCCCCTCTTCGTCCTCCAGGACCGCATCGACGGCGCCGAGCTGGCGGCACGGGCGCGGACCGATCCCGAGGCCGCCAAGCCGGGCTCATGAAGATGCGCGACCGCACGGGCGAGCCGCGTGACCCGCGATGGGAAAATCCGCCATAACGCACTAACATCAATGGCTTTTATCGCTTCCCCTTTCTGCTAGGCTTGCCAGATCCTGATTCGGGGTCGCCGATAGATGGCATGGATGTCCAGAAGGAAGCTGCGGCAGCTCGGATTTGCCCATCTCGGCGCCGAGGTCAAGGTCAGCACCCGGACGGTTATCTACAACCCCGAACGGACGGAGATCGGCGACTATTCGCGCATCGACGACTTCTGCGTCCTGTCGGGGAAGGTGACGCTGGGGTGCAACGTCCATATCGCGGTTTTCGTCAATCTTGCCGGGGCGGAAGCCGGCATCACCGTCTCGGATTTCGCCGGAATCTCCTACGCCTCTCAGGTCTTCGCGCAATCCGACGACTATACCGGCGTGGCACTGACGGGACCCACGGTCCCCGTTCGCTACACGAAGGTCTTCAAGGCACCCGTCATGTTCGGCCGGCATGTCATCGTGGGCGCAGCCTCGATCGTCCTTCCCGGCGTGACCGTCGCCGAGGGCTGCGCCATCGGCGCGCATTCGACGGTCATATCCTCGACGAAGCCCTGGGGAATCTATGTCGGGACGCCGGCCCGCCGGCTGCGGAGACGCCGCCGCGACCTCCTGCTGCTGGAAGAGCAGTATTTGAAGGCACGCCGGGTCTGATGCGATGGCCCAACGGCACGGCATGACCCTCAGCATCGTGATCCCGGTCTATGGCTGCCGCCGAACGCTTCAACCGCTGCATGAACGGCTGAGCCGCGTTCTACCCGCCCTGACAGAGCAGTATGAGATCATCTTCGTCGACGATCGCGGCCCGGACGATGCCTGGACCATCCTCAAGGATCTCGCCGAAGCCGACCCGCATGTGATTGCCTGCCGGCTGTCGCGCAATTTCGGCCAGGAGGGCGCCATCGTCGCCGGGTTGGAGCAGTCGCGCGGCGACCACGTCGTGGTCATGGACTGCGATCTGCAGGATCCGCCGGAGGCGATCGAGAAGCTTGTGGCGGCCGCCCGCCAGGGGTTCGATATCGTCTTCGCCAAGCGAAAATCGCCCTTTCGACCCGCGGTCCGGGACTTCGGCAGCCGCCTGTATTTTCGCCTGCTGAGCCTGCTCTCGGGATATCCGATCGACCATGAGCTCGGCGCCTTCAGCCTCATCTCGCGCCGCGTGGTGGATGCCTTCCTGAAATTCCGCGAGCGGGACCGGCAATATCTGATGATCCTCTACTGGCTGGGATTCGAGGCCACCACGATCGAATATGACCGCGCCGCTCGCACCGTCGGCCGATCGGGCTACGGCCTCGGAAAGCTCATGGCCCTCGGCCTGTCCGGCATGGTCTTCATGACCACCCGCCTGCTCCATTGGGTGGTCTATGTCGGGCTTGCCTTGGCCGCCGCCGGCGGGGTCTTGGCGCTGTATTTCCTTGTCCGATGGTTTGTCGTGGGATCGGTGCCCGGCTGGACGAGCCTGATCGTGGTC
Source organism: uncultured Alphaproteobacteria bacterium (assembly GCA_963757155.1). Taxonomy (GTDB): domain Bacteria; phylum Pseudomonadota; class Alphaproteobacteria; order Dongiales; family Dongiaceae; genus DASXQK01. The sequence continues at coordinate 11,983 of CAVWQS010000016.1, read as the reverse complement.
CAGCTCCTGGTCGGCGGGCTCAGCATCCTCTGCATCGGGATCACCGCTCTCTACATCGGCAAGATCTTCGAAGCCAGCCAGCAACGGCCCCTCTTCGTCCTCCAGGATCGCATCGACGGCGCCGAGCTGGCGGCACGGGCGCGGACCGATCCCGAGGCCGCCAAGCCGGGTTCATGAAGATCGGATTCCATCGCCCCTTCTTGCGCGGATGAACGCATCCTCCCAAGATCGGCTGCGCGAGGCCGATCGCCTGCTCGACGAGATCGGCCAGTTCATCTCCCGGACGGCACCGGCGCTTTCGGCGCTCTTCACGATTTGGGCGGGCGAGGCCAAATTCGGCCGCGCGCTGATCGACCGCGATCTCCGCCGCTTGGGGCCAGGTGCCGGGATACTCGAGGTCGGCGCGGGATCCTTCATGCTGAGCTGCGTCCTGCAGCGCGAAGGCTTCCGGGTCACGGCGCTGGAGCCGACGGGCGGCGGGTTTTCCCATTTCACCCAGCTCCAGGCGATTGTCCTCGACCATGCCGCGCGCGAAGGCATGGCGCCCGCGGTGCTGCCCGCCACCGGCGAGACCTTGGCGCTCGACGCGCAGTTCGACTTCGCCTTCTCCGTCAACGTCATGGAACATGTGGGCGATGTCGGCCAGGTCCTCCAGTGCGTCCATCGATCCCTGAAGCCCGGCGGAACTTACCGGTTCGTCTGCCCGAATTACGCCTTTCCCTACGACCCCCATTTCAACATGCCCACGCTGTTCAGCCGCTCCTTGACGCACCGGTTCCTGAGGTCCTGGATCGTGGAGTCCCCCGTCGTTCCCGACGCTGCAGCGATGTGGGCGTCCCTGAATTGGATCACGGTGAGCCAGGTGCGGCGGCTGTGCCGGGCCAGGCTCTCCGTCGAGCCGGCCTTCAATCGCGACATCCTCGCTTGGTTTTTCGAGCGCGCGCTCTCCGACCCCGAATTTCAGGCACGGCGCGGAGGGCTGTTCACCGGCTGCCTCAGGTTGATAAAGCACCTGCAGCTGACGCGGCTCGTCAGGATGATCCCTGTCGCTGCCTTGCCCGTGATGGACTGCACGGTCACCCGGCCCTATTGACCCGATCCGCGACCTGGGCCACGGCTGTCCGGCTGAGGTCTGCAAGCCTCGCTCTCTCAACCGTCATGGTCGGCGCAGGCCGACCATCCACAAGTCTGCCGGCCACGTTGAGCCCGCATTCTCACTTCTCCGTGCACTCCGCCGTCACTCCGCGCCCTCCGTGTGAAAGTACTTGCAGTCGAACTGACCCGCTGTTTCTCGATCAGATCGGCCGGTGATCGACAACCCAGGCGGATACCGGATCAAGGGCTGGCAAACTCGTGGATGGTCGGCCCCCTGCCTTCGCAGGGGCAAGCTTCACCGCCGACCATGATGGGGTGGATGGCCCCCTCACGGCATCAGTGTGCCAAAGTTGGGTTGCGACAACCAACCAACGGGAGCCATCCATGAACCAGATTAGCATTGTCGGGCTGGATATTGCGAAGAAGGTGTTCCAGGTGCATGGCGTTGATGCGGCTGGGGTTGTGAAGGTGCGGCGGTCATTGCGGCGCTCGCAGGTGCTGGCGTGGTTTGCCAAGCTGGCGCCCTGCCTGATCGGGCTGGAGGCCTGTGCAACATCGCATTACTGGGCGCGCGAGCTGAGGAAGTTAGGTCATGAGGTGCGCCTGATCCCGCCGGCGTATGCGAAGGCCTATGTCCGTCGGAACAAGAACGATGCGGCGGATGCGGCGGCGATCTGCGAGGCGGTGAGCCGGCCGGGCATGCGCTTTGTGGCGATCAAGACGGAGGCCCAGCAGGCGATCGGCGGGGTGCACAAGGTACGAGCTCTGCTGCTGAAGCAGCGAACCATGCTGATCAACCACCTTCGGGGCTTGATGGCAGAGTTTGGCTTTGTGGTCGCCGCTGGCCCGCAGCATGTGGGCGAGCTGCTGGCGATCCTGGCCGATCCCGCGGCGGCCGGCCTGGTGGAGCCGTTGCGCAGTGCGCTGTTGGGAATGACGGAAGTCTTGCGCGCCCTGGAGCGGCGGATCGAGGCCATCGACCGGCAGATCGTCGCCTGGGGTCGCAGCAACACAACCTACCGCCACCTGATCACCATTCCCGGCTATGGACCGATCCTGGCCAGTGCCGTTGCCGCCCTCGTGACCGACCCGACAAGCTTCCGCAGCGGGCGGGACTTTTCCGCCTCGCTCGGCCTGGTGCCCCGGCAGGAGGGGACCGGTGGCAAGGTGAAGCTCGGCCCGATCAGCAAGCGTGGCAATGGCTATCTGCGCCGCCTGCTGGTGAATGGAGCCATGTCGGTCCTCGGCTCCAAGCGGGGCCGCCAGGATCCCTGGATCGCCAAGCTGCTCGCCAGTAAGCCGCGCAAGCTCGCGGCCGTGGCCGTGGCCAACAAGCTAGCGCGCATCGGCTGGGCGATCATGATGCGCCAGGAGGACTTCCACACCCAGCCGGCGGCGGCCTGACGGCCAACCTGGGCAGGGCGGAAGCTTGCGAGGGTGAAACGCGTGATGGCATCGTCGGTCAACCGACGGATCGAACTATACCTGCTACCGTCATTGGGGCTCCGAGACCCCGCGACCATGATCAGGCCTCGATCCACGGAACCCATCAGGGCCAGCGGCCTCGGCCGCGATCAAGGGCCGGACACATGACCGCAAGTGACCGTCGTTTCCAGAACGCAAAAAACCCTTGCTTGCCGGGGGCCATCCACACATGACGGTGGAGAGTGCGGGGCTAGTCGATCAACCGGACAGCCGTGGAACGGGGCGAGCCTTGCATATTGCATTGGCGCCCCGCAGAAAGCTCAGGGCTGAACCAGGAGGTAGTTCTTCACGATGTAGTTGATGCCGTGCTGCCAGCTCTCGTCCGTATTTCCGCGGATGTCCACGCTCTTGGCGAATTCCATCTTTCCGCTGCGCGCATCCTCCATATAGAGATTGATGTTGAGGATGAGATTGCTGACTTTCTGCACCGTCCCCCAGGCTGCCCAATCCGCGCCCGAAGCGATGGCCGCATCCCTCTCGCAGCCGTTGCAGTTCTCGATCGCCGCGCCGCTGAGCGCCTTCTGTCCCTCGGCGGAGACCGGCACGATCCTGAATTTGCCGGAGGCGTCGAGCTTCCCGGTGAAGAGCTCGCCGATCATCCCGAGTTCGCGCCTCCTCTTCGGGCTTGGTCGCCTCGAGGGAGGTGTTGACCAGGGAGAAGCCGAAAAAGGCCACGCGTGGAATCTCCGCGGCACGCGCCGGCAGGGAACACAGAAGCAGGGCGGCAAGGAGAAAAGCTGCTCTTACCAAAGGGCTCTCCCATACCCAGATAGTTGGGTGCTTCGCTACCTCTGGCGACTCGCCGAGGACCGCCCTGAAGCTAGCAGCATCAGCAGTAACGCGCCATTTCCTCAGCGGTTCCCGATTTCCTCAGCGGTTCCCGCGGGTTCCTCTGTGGCAGTCGAACTGCGGGGAGGGGATAGCGCAGGGAACGACGCCCTCGAACGTGAGTTATTTCAGGATGAGTTTGCAGCCTCCCCCTTTCTAGCTTGGGTTGCGAAACGGAAGGAACAGGAACATGACCAGGAACAAACGGACGGCAAAAATCGGTGAGCGCTTCGGCATGGTTGCCCGCGCGGCTCTCTTTGCCATGACCGCATCCTTCTTTGTGAGCGGCTACGCTATGGCCGAGCAAGGCGCGAATAGCCCGACGACGGTCCAGCAGCCCAAAAAGCAGACGCAGTCCCAGCAGCAGCTGCACAACAATTCCCAGCAGCAGCTGCACAACAATCAGGTGCCCAAGCAGACCCAGCAGCAGAATGCGCTGAAGGCGCAGCAGCAGCAGAATGCGCCGCACCAGGCCAACGAGGCCGCGAAGCTGAAACAGCAACAGCAAAAGCAGGCGGAGATACAGCAACAGCAGAACGCGCAGCAGCAGAAGCAGGCCCAGCAGGTGCAGCAGCAGAATCTGAAGCAGCAGCAGCAACAGGCCGCCCAGCAGCAGAAGCTGAACCAGCAGCAGCTGAACCAGGCCAAGCAGCTGCAGAAGCAGGCACAGCTGCAGAAACAGAATCAGGCGAGGGAACAGGCCGAGTTCCAGCATTTCGACTGGAACACCTATCGCCCGGGCCAGCGGCCGCCACTCTGGGCCCAGTATCGCCAGAATTTCGATCCGCGCCCCTATGAGTGGGCCCGAAATGCGCCCCGTCACTACGAGGTGAGGTATGTGCCCCCGCCCGGCTGGCGTTACCAGCACTGGAATTACGGGCAGTACTATCCGCGCCCCTATTGGCAACAGCCCTACTGGATCACCAACTACTCGCAATATGGCCTCCAGCCGCTGCCCTATGGCTATGTCTGGGTGCAAAACGGCCCCGACGCCCTCGCCGTCGATTCCTTCACCGGCGTGATACTTCAGGTCATCTACGGGCTGTTCTCCGGGGGCGGTGGGCTGCTGTGATCGCCGCTCGGGCTGAGGGTTAGCCGCAAGGGATCAGCCGGGTCGTTATCGGGGAGCTGCGCGAAATCGGCGCAGCTCTCCTTGGCAAGGGACACCTCCCGCGGGAACGCTAAGGCTCAGGCCGGATCAGCATTCGGTGGGTGCCCCGGGCTACGATCTCGATGCGCGGCAATGCTCCAAGAGCGAGGTCCGCGTCGACAATCGCGTACAGGGGTGTCGCCGGGGGAAAGCTATCCGCCAGCATGAGCAGATCCGGGAGGGATAGGCGCCCGTCCATCGAGGCACTCTCAAGCCTGTGAAAGAGCTCGATCCTCTTGTCCAACCGTACCTTCAGGCCACCGGCAGCCGTCCCCGGCATGACGTCGACGGCGTAGGCCTGGATGGTCTGAACCGGGTGCAGCACCGTCCACCAAATGTCGCAGGGGAAGGGGACATCGCTGCGCGCGGGCAACAATAGGACGACCGGAGCCGCAGAGGCGCTTGCTGCGATCGCCAGGAGATCCGTGTCGTCGTCGCGAACGCAGGAAGAGATCGATTGAATCGAAGCGATCCTGTCCCCCGACTCCCGGAGATAGGCCGTCAGCGCCTCGGTTGGCCTGCCGAGCCAATCGAGCGATGAGAGCGGCAGTTGGGAGAGTTGCAAGACCAGGAGCAAACCCGCGCTCGAGAGGGCCGCCGCCTTCAGGACTTTCGCCCCTCTCCCTGCGTTGAGCCACCCGTCGCGTGACAGGACCCGCTGGGCCCCTTGGGCCCCCAGTATGGACAGGCAGATATTGGTGTAGTGAAGGAAGCTGAACTGGCTGTGTCCCGGCGCATAGGTCAGGAAGACCGCGGCTATTCCCGCGATGCTCGCGCCGAGAAGCAGGGTCTGGGCGGACGAGACACCGCGGTGCGCCATGTGACGCAGTTCGCAGACCAAGGTGGGAAGCAGAAAGCCCGGCTGGAACAGCATCATCACCAGGAACGCCAGCATCCCCGCCGGCAAGCGCGGCACCTGCCATGCCATGAGCTGCGCGGGAAGGACGAAGAGCGTCTCTCGGACCGGATCGGTGAGGGTGCTGAAAGGCTCCCCCGTGAAGCTCGCAAAACCCACGCCGCTGAATGCCTGCCCGATCGTGAAGAAGGAGAACAGTCCGGCGACGAAGCCGGCGCCGCAGGCGAGAAGATGAATCGTCGCTCGCCATGGAATCCTGCCATAGCGCCTTATGTCGACCGCCCAAAGCAGCGCGATCGCGGATAGGAGCACGGGCGGCCCCGCGACCCGCGCGCCGGTAAGCAGGAACGCCAGGAGCATCAGGATGGCGGCGGTCCAGCCGATGGGTCGCGCCTGCCGTTGCCGGTCGTCGCAAATGATGGTCGCAATGACGAAGAAAAAGAGGAAACCCAAAGAGGGCGACATGAGCAAGACAGCCCCAAACGCGGTAAAGGTCGCGAAGATCTTGCCTGCGATCGCCGGCACGCCGACGATCCAGAAGACTCCCACCACCGGCAGCGGGGCCACCGCCCAGCTGAGCCGCAGGACATAGCGGCCGAACACCGTCATTTGGGCGGCGGCGCAGCCCAGGAGAAAGACCGGCCCGAATCTCCCCGCGAAGAATCTCGACGGCGACGCCGCAGGTCTCATGGGCCGCGAGAATCCATAGATGCGCCGCGTAATTGTAGGACAAGGGAACATCGGCGAGCATGAGGTTGGGTGGTGGCCAACCACGCGCGAGGTCTTGCACCACCAGCGCCTCGAAGCCGAAATGGAAAGAGAAGTTCGGGCCGACATCGGCGCGGAAGAATTGCATGGTCAGCAGCGGCGTTACCGTGACCAGCGCGGCAGTCGCCGCCCAGCACAATTCGCGCCGTCCGGGGCGCGCAGCGGCGATGAGCGCGCCATATCCGAGTTGCCGGCGGAGGATGGTGAAAGCGGCCGCGGCGGCAAAGGGGAGCACCATCAGCCACTGCGGCGAACCCGCCATCCACAGCGGCACGAATACCAGCAGGTTGACGGCAATGCCGACCGAGAGAGCATAAACGACGAATGACCCAAGCTCCTTGAGCCCCGGGAAAAGAAGGCGCGAGACGACCATACCGGGCAGGAAATTGAAGACGAGAACGTAGAACAGGAATTGCAATGCGGCGTCGAGCGACGGATAGACCGCCACCAGGCCGGCGAGCAGGATCAGGCAGGAAAGCGTGGCAGCGACGGCGATGCTTGCCGCCGCCCGCCGGCCTGGAGGGTTCGACACTTCAGCCGACAAAGCTCCGTCCCCCGCAACTGCAGCCCGTGGCGTCAAACCTTAGGGGATGACCCCGCCCCTATTCGCCGGAATGCCCGGCTGCCCCGATGAATATCCGCCCCCGGGGAATGAGAAGCCCGGGAAACGCAAGATCGCTTCCCGAAGTGCTGCCGGTCCCATTTTTCCCCAGCAACATTCCTTCACCCAGGCTACCCGAGACGCCATTCCCTTGCTCGGAATTGTTTTGGGGTTGTTCTGTGCCGGCTATGCGCTCTTGGCGTGATTTCCGGCCGGAATGCCTTTCACCGACACTTGCCATGCCGCGGCAGCCGACGCCCAGGCGGACGAAGGACAAGCGGGGTCCTTTGGGGCCCGTGGGGCTGTTGGAGTCGCGGTTGCCGGTAGCGCGTCAGCTACTTGAAGACCAGCTCAACCCTGTCCCAGGACACGCCGTGCGTAGCCGCGAAGGCCCTCGCCACGGCCTCCGCCACGGCGGAGCTGGTGACCTCCTTGCCGACCAGCATGCGGGCCTCGCCGTTTCTCACGAGCACGACCTGGACCATGTAAGCGTTCCAGCCGCGCGTAATGATCGCCTGCACCTTGCCTGGGTCCTGCCCCGGAGGAAGCGCGGCCTGGGGGCGCGATGTTTGACCGGGTGTGACATCGGGCATGAAAGTTCTCCCTGTTCCTCGCCCCCGATGGAACAAACACGCGAAGAGGGTTTTCGTTGCGGGTCACCCGGCGCTCGATTCCGGCAAGCCCAGGCATGGGCAGGCCTTCGGTAGGGCTGCCGCCTCCCGCCTGTGGACCGGGGAAGTCGGCGGGTATACCGTGACTTTTGGTCGTCATGAGGGCCTGGGCTCGGCTGAATTTCGGGCTCCGCTCCCATCGGTCAGGTGGTCGCGAGGAGGGTGACGGTGAGGAGCGCAGGAGAGAACGACGTGGATCTTGAGGGCCCTCGTACAGGAGATGACGGATTCCTGCCCCACTCCTCCCATTGGGGGGTTTTTTCGGCGCGCTGGCAGGATGGCCGGCTCGAAGTCCGGCCGCATCCCGGCGATCCCGATCCCAACCAGATCATCGAAAACTTCCCCGGCGCCCTCCATCATCGCGCCCGCATCACCCAGCCCATGGTGCGCCGCGGCTGGCTGGAACGCGGCCCCGGCCCCGACGATCGCCGCGGCCGCGACGAGTATGTGCCGATGGCCTGGGAGGCCATTCTCGACCTTCTGGGCGCGGAGCTTGCCCGGGTACGAGATAACCATGGTCCCGGCGCGGTCTTCGGCGGATCCTATGGCTGGGCGAGCGCGGGACGTTTCCACCACGCGCAAAGCCAGCTCCACCGCTTTCTGAATACCTCGCTGGGGGGCTATGTCCGCTCCGTCAACAGCTACAGCTCCGGCGCCTCCTCGGTTCTCATTCCGCATATCATCGGCGACTACGAGGACCTGACGAAGCGCAACGTCTCCTGGGACCAGGTCGCCGAGCATAGCGACATCGTGCTCGCCTTCGGCGGCATGGCCCTCAAGAACAGCATGATCGCCGGCGGCGGCATCAGCCAGCATGTCGAGCGCCCCGCCATGGCGCGCGCCCGGGCCCGCGGCTGCCAATTCGTCCTGGTGGGTCCGCTGCGGGCAGACCTGCCGGACGAAGCCGGCGCCGAATGGATATCGAGCATCCCCGGCACCGACACGGCCCTGATGATGGCGATCACCCATACGCTGGTGGTGCGGGGCCTCCACAACAGTGATTTCCTGGCGCGCTACACCGTGGGATGGCCCATCTTCGAGCGCTATCTGCTCGGCGAGATGGACGGCCAGCCCAAGGATTCCAACTGGGCCGCCGCGATCACCGGCGTCGCGGCCGACACCATCACGGACCTTGCCCTGCGTCTCCACGGCCGGCGCAGCCTGATCGTCGTGTCGCACTCGCTCCAGCGCGCCAAGCATGGCGAACAACCCGTCTGGATGGGCGCCGTTCTCGCCGCCGCATTGGGTCAGATCGGCTTGCCCGGGCGGCGGCTACGGCTACGCCTTGGGGGCGATCGGCTATTACGGCCGCCGCTACAGCGCCGTGCCGATACCCCCTTTGCCGCAGGGCCGCAACGGCGTCTCCGACTTCATCCCCGTCGCCCGCATCTCGGACATGCTGCTGCAGCCCGGCACCCCCTATCGCTACAACGGGCAGACCCGCACTTATCCCGATATCCGCCTGGTCTATTGGGCCGGCGGCAACCCGTTCCATCATCATCAGGATCTCGCTCGCCTGCGGCGGGCCTTCCGGCAAATCGACACGCTGGTCGTTCACGAGCTGGCCTGGACCGCGACGGCGCGGCATGCCGACTTCGTGCTGCCTTGCACCATGACCTTGGAGCGCGAGGATATCGGGGGCAACCCCAACGATCCCTTGCTGGTCGCGATGCACGCCGTGACCAAGCCTCATGGTGAGGCCCGCGACGATTACGCGATCTTCGCCGGCCTGGCCGAGCGGCTCGGCAGGCATGATGCTTTCACGGAGGGCCGCACCGTCCGCCAATGGCTGGAATATCTCTACGAGCCGACGCGCGCCGGGCTCGCGGCGAAGGGTCTCCCCGCCCCCAGCTTCGACGAATTCTGGGCGCTCGGCACCTTGGATCTCCCGCAACAGCCCGACGACGGCGGCCGCCTCCGGCGTTTCCACGACGATCCCGCGGCCCATCCGCTGCCGACTCCCAGCGGCAAGATCGAAGTCTTCTCCGAGACCATCGCCGGTTTCGGCGAGGCGGATTGTCCCGGCCATCCCACCTGGTTCCCCGCAGCAGACAAGCCGAGTGCCGCGGCCCCCCTCCTCCTGATCGCCAACCAGCCGGCGACCCGCCTGCACAGCCAGCTCGATTTCGGCGACCACAGCACCGATGCCAAGCACCGCGGCCGCGAAGTCGCGCGCATGCATCCCGAGGATGCGAAGCGGCGGGGCATTCGCGACGGCGACATCATCCGCCTGTTCAACGCCCGCGGCGCCTGCCTCGCCGGCGTGCGCCTCACGGACGGCATCCGCCCCGGCGTGATCCAGCTTCCCACCGGCGCCTGGTACGATCCCGCCGATCCCGAGGAGGACAGCTCTCTCTGCGTCCATGGAAATCCCAACGTCCTCACATCAGATATCGGCACCTCCAACCTGGCCCAGGGCTGCACCGGGCAGCTGACGACCGTGGAGGTGGAACGCTTCGAGGGAAATCTGCCGCCGATCCAGGCTTATGACCCGCCGGAGACTTCCGGACGCGCCAAAGAGAAGCGATAGCTACGGCGGTGCGGTTCAGGTCAGCAAGCCTCGCTCTTTCACCGTCATGGTCGTCGCGCGAGGCTTACCCCTGGGATGGCGCTACTCGACATACCCATCTTGTTGATCGCCGCCCCTTCTCTCTTCCCTCGCCCCCTGCGGGCCGATAGGCCCGCGCTTTGAGGGGGGCGGGTCGGGGTCGGGGTGGCCGAATTCGTTGCGCTGTGGCCGATTCTTCATGATTCCATTGGCCGCGCATGCCGCCACCGTAACGCCGCCGTCCCTCGGCGGCGTCATCTGGCCCGGCGCAAGACGTAGAGCCCCGCGAGTACGATGAGCGCGATGCCGGCGAGCGTCCAGGGATCGGGCAGCTCGCCGAGGACCAGCATACCGAACAACACGGCCGCCACGATCTGCGTGTAGCTGAAGGGCGTGAGGATGGCGGCGGGCGCCGCGACGAAGGCTCGGATCAGGAGGAGCTGGCCCGTGCCGAACAGGAGGCCGGAGAGAATGAGGAGGAGCCAACCCGCAAGGCTTCCGTTGGCCCAGCCCAGAGGCAGGAGGGGGGTGGTCAGGAGAAAGCCTGTAAGGATCGTCCAGGTGAGCGTGGTAGCTGCCGGGTCGCCCCGGCTCGCAAGTCGCGTGAGCACCTGGTAGAGGCCGAAGAGGAAGGCCGTGGCGAGCGGCAGGAGTGCCGCCCAGGCGATACTGCCGGCGCCGGGCCGCGCGACGATCAAGACTCCCAGGAAGCCCACGCCCACCCCAACCCAGGCGGATGCCCCCACCCGCTCGCGCAGGAGGGGCACGGAGAGGATCACGACGAAGAGCGGGGCAGCGAAGCTGATCGCGGTGGCGTCCGCCAGGGACATGAAACGCAGGCCCAGGAGGACGGTGGCACTGGCCAGGAGGGGCAGGAGTCCGCGCGCCGCCTGCAGGAGCGGCCGTTCGCAACGCAGTAAGCTTAGCCACCCCTTGGGCGCAGTGGTGGCGAGGATGACGGGAACCGCGAAAGCGTAGCGGGCCCAGACGAGCTGCAGGAGCGGGAAGTCGGTGGCCAGGAGCTTGCCAATCCCGTCCATGACCCCGAACATGCTGACGCCGGCGACGAAGAGGAGGATGGGGCCAGAGACGCGGGTCGTCCTTTCGCCTCCGGCATCAGCCAAGATCGTCGCCTCCAACAAGCGCGCCCCAAGATCGGCCTAGGATTACGGTGACAGTGCACACCGCGTGGACCGTGCAAGATCTCATAGATTTACTGAAAAGTTATCTCTAAGGGATTAGCTGTGGAATTACGGTGACGGTGCACTAGCCTAGGCGGCTGCGGGACGGAGGGAGAACTCATGCATCTGAGCCAGATCGTCGCATTCGCAGGCGCGATGATCTTCTGGACGTCGCTTCCCGGGCCTGGCCTTGCCACCGTCCTCTCCCGGACACTCGTCGCCGGTCCGCGCGCCGGCCTCGCGGTCACGATGGGGCTAGCGCTTGCCGATGTCCTCTATCTCGTCATCGCCGTGGTGGGGCTGGTCGCGATTGCCAAGATTGTGGCGCCCGTGCTCACCATCGTGAAGTACGCTGCGGCTGCCTATCTCATCTGGCAGGGCATCCGGCTGCTTGCTGCCAGAGATCCTGCGGTGCGCAGCGTGGACCGCCCGATCAGGGTTAGTTGGAAGGACATCGGGTACGGCTCCCTGATCACGCTCGCCAATCCCAAGGCTATCTTGTTCTACGGCGCGATTCTGCCGACTTTCTTTGATATGACCGGGGTCGGCGTGGCGAACCTCCCGATCCTGCTCGCGATCGCGGCGGCGGCGTCCTTCACCGTCTATGGCGGCTCCGTTCTAGGGGCGCATTGGCTGCGCGGCCGCCTCACCTCGACGCGAGCTGTCAGGCGGCTGCGGCAGGCGACGGGCTCGATTTTGATCGTCTCCGGCGTGGTGGTGGTGACGCGATAGCATGGAAGAGGATGGGCGCCAGATCAGATGGGCAAGTGAGGCGGCTGCATTGTCACCGTAATTAGCCG
>CAVWQS010000015.1:0-210259 GCA_963757155.1 uncultured Alphaproteobacteria bacterium | reverse complement strand
GACGTCCCTGGACGATGCGGGGATGGCCGAGTTTGATGGGGTGGATGGCCCGCTCACGGCATCGATGTGCCAAGGTTTGGTTGTCAAAGACACCAACGGACGGGAGCCATCCATGAGGGAAGTTAGCAAGATCGGTTTGGACCTGGCGAAGAACGTCTTCCAGGTGCACGGCGTCGATGCGGCCGGCGAGACAGTGGTCCGGTGGGTGCTGCGTCGCGCGCCAGTACTGGTCTATTTTGCCCAATTGCCGCCATGACCGCCACCGCGCTTCCTGATCCGCGATCGGAACAGCCGTTATAGTGCGCTCTTCGATAGACGCTTGGAAAGCCTCGGAATCACTCCGAATCCTACCCCGTTTAGAGCGCCGCGGGCCAACTCCATAGCCGAGCGCTGGGTGAGATCATTTAGGCAGAGTGCCTGAATCACACCTTCATCTCTTCAGTGAACGCCACCTGCGTCGGGTACTGGCTGAATACATCACCCACTTCAACCAATGGCCTCCGCATCGAATCGATCGGCCAACGAGCTCCTTGCGCAGCGGTCCCCAACTGGCCGCTTGATCTACCCTCTTGCAATTTTGCACCCCATAGGGTTGCAGGAGTGCACAGTCGATCGTAACATCGCTCATCCGTCACTCGCTAAAACTAGAGCCGGGAGGACACCCATGTATGCAGTCATCCGCCGTTATCATTTTGATTCGAAGAATGGCGCGGAGATCGATCGCCAAGTACGCGAGGGTTTCGTGCCCATTATCAAAAAGGTGAAAGGATTCGTGCGATACTATTGGCTCGACACTGGCACGGGCGAAGGGGCATCGATCAGTATCTTCCAAGACAAAGCGGGCGCTGACCATTCGATACTGCTGGCGGCGAACTATATACGGGATCACCTGTCGAAACTGCTCACTCAAAAACCTGAAATCATCGAAGGTCCGGTCGAGGCCCACGACTGAAGGTATTTGTACCGGTTGGACGTGCGGATGAACGCCTCCGTAGCGTATCCGGCTGCTCTACTGGCTGGTGTTTCTTTGCCGCACGGCTGGCGCGAGCTGGATTGATGGTCTTCGCAAAGCCGGGCTGCCAGTATAACCCGCGATTTCCGCATCTGGCACTTCCCGGAAGTGCTGTCTGCAGCGGGTCATGGCAGCTTGCCGACCTAAAGCGGACTCTGCACGCCTATGAGCTCATGCCCCAAAACAACCAAGACGGAGCGAACATGAGCTCCCATGGGCAGGTTCAAGGTCGTCGGCCGTCCACATGGGGTGTTTCGAAGATCGGCCCAGTTCTCTCGTGACGTTTGGAGCTCAGAAGTGCCTCGGGCAGCATCCAGTCGCAGGCCATTACTGTCAGTAGTCGACTGTCAGGTACAGACTGACAGTGCCGTATCGCTCGACGAACCCATCGGAGTCGCATCATAAATCCATCGAAATCGCCCTCGATTTCATCGGCGAAATCCCCCAAGTTCGGTCACCCTTACCCCCTCGTTCACCTCCCGAAGGAGCATACCCCTCTCCCTCAGGCGGTCTTGTGGGCCATGCAAACCAGGCGTATGCGGCGTGACGGTTTCTGAGCGATTCGATTGGGGAGGTTGCCAATGGGGCTCAAGTTAATGCCCTTTACCGAAAGCTACGACGACACCCGCGACATGGTCCGCTTCATGGGATGGGATGGCGATCGGTGGGTCCGATGCGGCGTCAGGAGGGACGCGCTGTTGAACGCAGCTCGGGTCTCGGAGGCGAGCGGCATGGATTTGGTCAACCTCTATCGCAGCCACAAGGCCCCCATCCACGCCCTGGCGAGTGCCAAGTTCCAAGCGGGTCGCCTCGAGGACGACGGGCTAGTTCTGGTGAGTTCGGTCGATCTGAACTTGTGATCGTCTGCCTATGATATCGGACGCGAATACGTGAGGTCTGGGGGACCCAAGAGAGTGCCAGTCCGGGACAACTAATTCACGTTCGCATGCCGAGCTATTTCACAAGCTGGCAATTCGCAGAACAAATCCCTCGACAGCCAGAACCGGCGTATAGTCCCGCTGGGACGCGAGTGGGCTTCGTCCCGTCACGCCCCTGTTCTTCGTGAAACACGATCGGACAAGGGAGGCGAACCATGCGGACAATTTGCACGGCCATGGCATCTCTGTTGCTGACGGCCTCGACCGCGTTGGCGGCGGCGCCGGTCGAGGTGTGGCGGGTCACGGGCTTGAGCAATCCCGAATCCGTCCTGTTCGATCCGACCGCGAACATCCTCTATGTGTCCAACGTCGGGGGCGATGCCGCAGAGAAGGACGGCAAAGGCTTCATCACTCGGCTATCGCTGGACGGTAAGGTCCTCGACCTCGAATGGGTTAGCGGCCTCGACGCGCCCAAGGGCCTGGCGCAGGTCGGCGACAAGCTCTACGTCTCCGACATCGATAGTCTCGTCGCCATCGACACCAAGACCGGCGCAATCGCAAAACGCTATCCCGCCGCCGGCGCCAAATTCCTCAACGATGTCACAGCCGACGAGCACGGACGCATCTTCGTCTCGGACATGGTGACCAACCAGATCTGGGTGCTCGACGGCGACCAGTTCACGGTCTGGCTCCAGGACGCCAAGCTCGAGAACCCGAATGGTCTCAAGGTCTCTGGGAACAAGCTGATCGTTGCCTCCTGGGGCGTCATGAAGCCCGATTTCTCCACGGATGTGCCCGGCCACTTGCTGGCGGTCGATCTCACGAGCAAGGAAATCTCCAACCTCGGGGATCCCAAGCCGGTGGGCAATCTGGACGGGCTCGAACCCGACGGCGCAGGCGGCTGGTATCTTACTGACTGGGTTTCAGGCGGCCTGTTCCACGCCGAACCCGACGGCCGGGCGAGCCAGCAGCTCGATCTTGCGCCTGGCAGTGCAGACATTGGCATGATCCCCGCCAGCAAACTCGTGCTCGTCCCGATGATGAACGAGAGCGAGGTGGTGGCGTATAGAGTGCAGTGAACGGGCGATTGAAGTGAGCTCTCTCATGCGACCTGAGATGGTGTAACGGCGTTCAAATCGGCCTCTAGTCGACCTGCGCGAACGGTTCAATTCTGCGCTCGTGCTGCCCGCTCATTCGTGCTGCCCTGGCACGTCCGGAATTGGCGGCATCGAACTGGTCGCGCCTGTATAAGGGAGCTGACCTGGCCGTCACCCCCGTCTACGTATAAGGGCAGATTTTCGATTCCGCGACTTTTCACAGCCTGCATCACCTTCGCACTTCGACACCGCACCTAGGACTTCGCTCCCCAGGCTGATACCCGATCGCTGCCGTTTCTAACATCCAGGCACGCCGAATGATGGTCAGAGCGGGGTCTTGGGCCGAACCGAAACCTGTGTCGCCATGTGCTAGTCAGGACCCATTGACGCATTCATCTCCTTGGGAGCTGGGTGCGCCAGGACCCAGGGGAGAGTTGCCCTCAGACTGCTTCGATCCGGTCAACCGGTTGGGGGCTCATTCAAGGGCTTAGCGGGGCGGACTTTGTCAGGTCCGGGGTCGCTTCTGACCGTCCCCTCTGCGCTTGCGAGCGCGCCCTAGCTAGGCGGTGTACTCGTAAAGAGCCAGCCCAGTCCCCAAGCCCATGTCCGCTTCCAGGTTGAGAGCGGATTTCGTTCGCGCACCTCACCATGTCGCAGAAGTGCCACAAGCGGACGTCAGACGCGCGCAGACAAGCCGGCCTTTCGCAGACCGTCCAACAGGTATTCGAGTGCGTTGGCGTCAGCGATCGGCCAATAGTCGCGGGTGAACGCCAGATCGATCTCGGGGCGTAGAATTCGCAGGGCCTCGATACTGCGGCGCGCCTCTTCCAGTCGCCCGAGATGGGCCTGGGCAGCGGCTAATATTGCCCAGCGAGACCACTGAATGTTTGGTTCCCGCAGCGACCGCTCGGCCGCCTCGACTGCCTCCACGACCCGCCCCGAAAAGAGGCAGGCTTCCGCCCTTCTTACCAGGAACTGGCCGAAATACGGGTCCTGCGGGCTGAGGCGCATCGCCAACTCGATGTGCGGCAGGGCCTCCTCCGGGTGTCCGCCGGTGGCAAGGGCCATGGCAAGGGCGGAGTGGGCCTGAGCGAAGCTTGGATTGAGCTCGATCGCCTTGCGGAGCTCAAAGACGGCCGAGTCGTGCCGTCGTACCAGAGTGAGTGCCCGCCCCAGGGCGTAGCGGTTGAACGCGTCCTCCCCGTCGAGCTGCACTGCCTTCTCGGCGAAACGAAGGGCGTCGGCTTTTGCGGCCTCGCCGGTGTCGACGTAGCCGCCAACAAACTGAAAGAAGAATGCCTCCTCTGCCGCCGCATAGGCGCGCGCCAGGCCGGGATCAATCTCAATCGCCTGTCGGAACATGTGCTGTGCATCGGCGAGATCCTGTCGCGTGCGCTTGTAGGTGTGCCAAAGGCCTCGCTGACAGAGGTCCCAGGCGCGTAGATCGTCGGGCCGCCTGGTCCGCGCCCGCTCGCGCTCGGCCTTGCCGAGCTCCGGCTCGATCGCGCCGGCCAATGTTTCGGTGATTTCGTCCTGTACGGAGAAGATATCTTCCAGGTTCCGGTCGTAGCGCTGGGCCCAGACATGATTGCCCGAGCCGCCGTCAATCAACTGCGCCGTGACGCGAACCCGGTTGCCAGCCTTGCGCACGCTGCCTTCGAGGACGTAGGCCACCCCGAGTTTGCGGGCCACGTCGCGAATATCCGTCGATTGCCCCTTGTAGGCGAAGCATGAGTTGCGAGCGATCACGAAGAACCATCGAATCCGGGACAGTGCGGTAATCAGATCCTCGGTGACCCCATCGGCAAAGTACTCCTGCTCGGGGTCGCCGCTCATATTCGTGAATGGAAGAACCGCGATCGACGGCCTATCGGGCAGCGACAAAGCGGGCACCGCCGTCGGGGTTTCGCCGCCGAGCCGCACATTGTAGACCCGCACCGGCCAGGCGATGTTCTTGAGCCGCTGTTCGCCCCTATCCTCAAAGGGAATGTCGAATTTGCCTCTCGCGTCCTCCTGAACGCGGCCGGAGACGCAGATGCCGCCCGGATCCGCCAGAGCCTCCAGGCGTGCGGCCACATTCACGCCGTCGCCAAATATGTCTCCGCCCTCGCTCATGATGTCGCCGACATTGATCCCGATGCGAAACTCGATCCGCTCCGCCGTCGGTACCTCTGCATTGCGCTCGGTCATGCCCCTCTGAATCTCGGTCGCACAACGCAGCGCATCCACGACGCTTGCGAATTCCACCAGCATGCCGTCGCCGGTAGTCTTTACGATCCGTCCGCGGTGCTCGCTTATGCTGGGCTCAAGCAGTTCGCGCTGATGCGCCTGCAATTGGGCCAGCGTGCGCTCCTCATTGACGCCCATCAGCCGGCTGTAGCCCACAACATCAGAAGCCAAAATAGCAGCAAGGCGACGTTTGGGGCGTTCTTCGGCCATCCTGATTGCTGGCTCTCATAGGAAGCAGTGCACTAAATTGTAAGTGGGCCTCTGCGAAGAGTTTATCCGCCCGGACTTCTGGATCGGGTCACGCTGCGACATGGTCGACCGACGCGCCGTCGTCCGGTTTCACCCCGATAGGGGACCCAAACTAGTGGATTGACGCATTCGGAGATTCCGAATGCGGTGACTTGGGCCATGCTCTTGGCATGGAGCAGGCATCGTTGTCGAAGTTACCCCGGAGGATCGCGTCCGTCTTGAACGGATCGTTGGGGACCGTAACACTCCTCAGAAGCATTCGGCGCGCGCTCGCGTGATCCTGGCGACCGCCGAGGACTGCGGGACACTGGAGATCGTGCGCCGCTCCGGCCTGTCGAAGCCGGTCGTCTGGCGTTGGCAGGAGCGGTTCATGCATGAAGGCGTGGATGGTCTCCTGCGCGACAAGACGCGGCCACCCGGCAAGCGACCGCTTCCGGGCGAGACGGTCAGGCAGGTCGTCAATCTGACGCTCGCCGCACCGCCCGGCGAGACGACGCACTGGACGGGCCGGGCCCTGGCCGCGGCCACCGGCGTGAGCCTGCGCTCCGTGCAACGAATCTGGGCGGCGCACGGCCTTACTCCCCATCGCGTACAGACGTTCAAGCTCTCTACGGATCCACGCTTCTTGGAGAAGTTCACGGACGTCGTTGGCCTGTATGTCGATCCACCGGCTCATGCCGTCGTGCTGTCGGTCGACGAGAAGAGCCAGATCCAGGCGCTCGACCGCACCCAGCCCGGGCTGCCGATGAAGAAGGGACGCGCCGGCACGATGACCCATGACTACAAGCGGCACGGCACCACCACGCTGTTCGCCGCGCTGAACGTCCTGGATGGCACGGTCATCGGCCGCTGCATGCAACGACACCGGCACGAGGAGTTCATTTGCTTCCTCAACGCTATCGAGCGGGCGGTTCCGGCCGGGAAGCTGATCCATGCGATCGCCGATAACTACGCCACCCATAAGCATCCGAAGGTCCGGGCTTGGCTCGCTCGCCATCCGCGCTGGACCTTCCACTTCACGCCAACTTCCTGCTCCTGGCTCAACGCCGTCGAAAACTTCTTCGCTACCCTCACCAAGAGACGGCTCAAGCGAGGGGTGTTCTGCTCTATCGTCGACCTCCAGGCCGCCATCAACCGCTATCTCACCGAGCACAACCACAAACCCAAGCCCTTCGTCTGGAAGGCAGACCCAAAACGCGTCCTGGCTGCTATCGAACGCGGGAAGCAAGCGTTAAAGTCGATCCACTAGCTGGGTCCGCTAGTCTCAGGCCGGATCGGTCATTTCGGACCCGTGGAAGGGTCCGCTCACCGCTTCGGCTGTGAGCGATCGCGCCTGTCGGCTCCGTGCAGCAGATATTGTTGAATGAGAGCGATTGCCATGCTGCCCTCGCCGACGGCCGAAGCGACGCGCTTTACCGGGCTCAGCCGGACATCCCCGCAGGCGAAAATCCCCGGCACGCTGGTTTCAAGGAGATAGGGATCGCGGCTGTGCGACCATCGATCGGCCTCCACCACATTATCGCCCGTCAAGATATAGCCGCGCGCATCGCGGGCGATCTCTGCCGGCAGCCACCCTGTTGCGGCATCGGCGCCGATAAAGACGAAGAGTCCGCTGCAGTCATGGCGGCGCACGGCGCCCGAGGAGCCTTCATGAATGTCGATCGCTGTCAGATGAGTATCACCGTAGGCCGCGCGCACTTCCGATCGTAGCGCGACCGCTATGTTGGACTTGCCGCGAAGTTGCTCGATCAAGTAGCGGGACATGCTCTTGTCCAGGGAATCTCCCCGGACGACGACCGTCACCCTGCGCGCGTGGTTGGCGAAGTACAGCGCCGCCTGACCGGCAGAGTTGCCGGCTCCGACAAGATGGATATCGAGCCCGTGGGTGATGCCCGCCTCGCTCCTCGATGCGCCGTAGTAGGCCCCCTTGCCCACGAGGCGTTCGAAGCCTTCGATTTCGAGCTGGCGCCAGGTGACGCCGGTCGCGATGATGATCGTTCGGGCGCGCAGGACGTCGTCACCATCGAGGAAAACCTCGTGGCTCGCTGGATCGATGCGGGTTATTGAACGTGTAACCAATATTTCCGCCCCGAGCCGCCTCGCTTGCTGAAGTGCCCGGCTTGCCAACTCGTCGCCTGAGACTCCGCTTGGGAAACCGAGATAGTTTTCTATTCGGGAAGAGGTTCCGGCCTGACCTCCAGGCGCCTCACGCTCGACGACGATCGTGCGCAGTCCCTCGGATGCGCCGTACACCGCTGCTGCGAGGCCGGCCGGCCCGCCGCCGATGACGACGGTGTCGTATTCGGCAAGGCGGGGATCGGTCTGAAGTCCGAGATTTCGGGCGAGATCGCGCGTCGTCGGTCGACGGAGCTCATTTCCGTCAGCAAGCCGCACGACCGGACAATCGCCGTCTGATGGATGTGCGCCCGACCAAAGTGCGGAGAGCTCGGGCGAATTAGGCACCAACCACTCGAAGGAGATCTGGTTGCGCGCGAGGAACCGGCGCAGGTCGCTGCATGCCGCGTCCCAGCGGTGGCCGACCATCGTTACACGCGGCTTGGGCGGGTTGGCGGCGATGCCTTGGAGTCCCCCGATGCGCTCGCGCGCGAGCGCGCCTACTTTGGTTGAGACCTCGGGCGAGGCCGCGGCGATGGCGTAATATTGCCGAGGTTCGATGCGCATGACGCGCGAGGGTTCCACGGCGCGATAGCCCCCGGGAAAGGGCGTTCCCAAGGCGATGGGAACTTCACCGAATATGGTGCCGGGCAGGCGCCAGCCCAACCTACGCTCGACCCCGTCGACCAATTTTACGACTTCGAACTTGCCGGCGAGGACTGCAAAGAGGGCCCGTTCGCCTCCTTCGTTGACGGCAAATTCTCCAGGGCCCAGATGCACGTCCTCGGATGTCTGGGCGAGACGCTCAAGCTCGCTAGCCGCGAGCCCCGAAAACAGCGGAATCGCCAGGATTTCGTCAATCGTCAGCATGATATGCTGGGCCGCTCTTCCCCTAAGCCGACGTCCACCGGATGACTAATTCCCGGCTTTATCGGATTCCAGGGTGACGAATCGGCAGAGTCTGGGCATTGGTTTGCGGAGAGCGCCATGCCCAAGGCTTGTTCGTTGGATTTGCGCAGCGTGTGATCGAAGCAGTTGGAGGGGGAGCATCGCGGCGTGAGGCGGCGGAGCGTTTTGAAGTCAGCGCCAGCTCGGGGTCGGATGGCTTCAGTCGTGGCGGCGGGAGGGCGCTGTGCGCCGCGGCACGCGGCGGCAGCCGATCGCCGCTGGGGGACTGCGCGGACGGGGTCCTCGCGCTGGTCGGCGAGCGGCCGGATTGACTCTCGAAGAGTTCGTCGCGGCCCTGCACAAGCAGAGAATGCCGGGCAGCCGCAGCGCGCTGTGGCGTTTTCTGGAGCGTCACGACATCAGCTTCAAAAAAAAGCCTGCGCGCGGCTGAGCAGCAACGAGCCGATGTCGCCCGGGCGCGCCGGCATTGGAGTACCAGGCAGCAGGCCCTGCTCAATTCATCCAGCCTTGTCTTCATCGATGAAACCTGGGTGAACACTCCCATGGCCCGCCGCTATGGCCGCTGCCCGCGCGGCGAGCGGCTGATCGGGCGCATCCCACTGGAACCTGGAAGACCCTGACCTTCGTGGCTGGCCTCCGCTGCGACGAAATGACGGCGCCCCTGGTGATCGAAGGAGCCATGAACGGAGAAATCTTATTGTCTTACGTCAGCAATGCCTGGCTCCCCCGCCTCAACCACGGCGATATCGTCGTGATGGACAATCTCCACCCACAAGGTTCCACATCAAGCAAGCGATCGAGGCCGTTGGCGCGGAAACGCTATATCTACCAGTACTTCACCCGATCTCAATCCATCAGATGTCCTCAGCAGCTCAAGGCGTATCTGCCAAGCTCCCAGCACACAGCGCAGCCTTCACCACCAATTGGCCTCTTCTCCTCCCTCCCAACAACCAACTACCCTCACCAATTCAAACCGTATTCTGACCCAAGATTGCTGCCGGACGATGGTATTTGCAAGAGTGAGCCCTCGCTCGGAATTCCAGAATGGTCCAACCGCCGTCGAGATCGGGGCGCAGCGCGTGGGATGCTCCAAAATTGCCTTCATCAGGGCGCACCTAGTCCTCGGTTCTTTCGGAACGCACAAACAACCGAGCCGTTGACGCCGGCGCTGGATCAGGCGGCGGCCGCAGTTCGGCGATCAACCACAGAATCTCGGCGAACAGCGTTCTGGGCACGGCGACCTCGGCCATCTGGAAGGCTGTACAGCGGCCGTGGCTGACGACCTTCGCACTGCCTGACGGCGGAGGTCGTATTGCAGCAGCGGCAGCTTCGCCAGTTCAGCCACTGCCCAAGCCCGTGGCCTCCTCCTTCAGCGGCAGGCGCCTGAGAACCCTTAGCAACCTGCGACATGGCCGTTGGGCGGAGCCATGTCCGGTGTCACCCGATAGCGGACCGAAACTAATCGAGCCAGTTCGTCTCAGAAGTGCCATTAGCGGACTCCCGCGTCGAAAATCCGAAGTATTGAATAACCACCTCGGCAGCCCAGCTCTCCGCAGTCCGCCTTCCCGTTTAGCAAGATGCTCTGGGCGCTGTTGGGCGACCAGATCCTTAAGGTTTGTTAGGCACAGTTTCGGCTCGAGCTGGCGCGACCGGTTCCATGCGCTTCGCGGCGTGCACGAGCCACCCCACGGATGCCAACGCTTGGTCGTTAACCAGGCAATATATTCTGGTTCATGCGAAAGAGATTGGCCGGGTCATACTTCTTCTTGACCGTAGCAAGCCGCTCGTAAGCGTCCCGGCCGAATGCGTCTCGAACAAGATTCTCACCCTCTCCATGGCCAGGAAAATTCAGGTAGAGCCGTCCATTGGAGTGCCGCTGCATGTGGGACCAGAATTCACGCGTCCAGGCGATATTCGCAGCATCGTCTTGGGGCTTTGACCAGATGGAATCAATACTCAGCATGTACGGCATGCTTCGATCTCCGAAGGCAGTTGCGTCGGACGTGACGCGCTGCACTGCTCCGCCAAATTTCCAAACAGAGCAGAAAGTCATCTCAGATGGTCGTTTGGCAAGCGAAGTCACGATGTCGTCGATGACTTGGCTATCCAGCCCGGTGAGATATGTGGATTTCCAGTAACACCGGTCTCGGCCTTTGGGAAAAATGGCATCGTAGAGGCTCTGAATTGCGCGATAGGACATCTTGCCGCTGAAGTCGACGAGCGGTGTGCCAAACTCTCTCAGCGGGCGGGCAACTCGCTCACCCTCATCTGCCGGGCCGTCATAGACGGCAGCCAGAGCCATGACCCGAACCCCTCTCGCCTCTGCCGGATACGCAGGGTCGTCGGGAACGGTCGAGAACTCGACCAGGCTGCTGAGAGCGTCGGGAGCTGCCGCCATAAAGTCGCGCCACAGAGGGAATATCTCTCGCGCTCGTGATTCCGGATAGGCCGGTCCGCAAAACATCATCGTTGGAGCGATCGGATGGAGCCGGAACTCGAACGACGTGACGACGCCAAAATTGCCACCACCCCCGCGAAGGGCCCAAAAGAGGTCGCTGTTGCTTGTTTCACTCGCCTGCACGAGCCGGCCGTCAGCAGTTATGATGTCGGCGGAGGCCAGATTGTCGATGCAAAGCCCGTGACTGCCGCGTAACCAGCCGATGCCCCCTGACAGAGTGAGGCCGGCGACACCAGTCTGCGATATAAGACCACCTGGCGTGGCGAGCCCGAAGACCGTCGACTCGCAGTCCACATCACCCCAGGTTGCACCGCCCTGAACCCAGGCGCGGCGGGCATGTGCGTCGACGCGCACGGCGTTCATCGGCGAGAGGTCAATCATAAGTCCGCCGTCGCAGACCGCGTAGCCAGCCACGTTGTGCCCGCCGGCGCGAAAGGCGACAAGCAGTCCATGCTCGCGAGCAAAGATCACGGACGCGATAACGTCTGCGACACCATGACAGCGGGCTATCAGATCCGGCCGACGATCTATCATTCCGTTCCAGATCACCCGAGTGGCGTCGTATGCTTCATCGCCGGGCTGCAGCAGTGTGCCTCTCAGGTTCGCCCTAAGATCGGCGACAGCCTGGCTGCTTGGCAGGGATTGGAGACGATGCTCAGAGAGGGTCATGGCGTTGCTCCGCGGCATGGGTGGTCCGGCAAAGCTAGCCTATTGAGCAAGAGGCCGCTAAAGTCAGAACCGCAACAAACTGGTCATTTCTGCCATGGCGGGCACCGACAAGAAAATAAATGTTGCACTTCTGGCGATGCCAGAGGTGACCGCCTCCTCGCTGTACGGCATGTACGATGTCTTCTCTTCAGCCGGCCGGGACTGGCTTTACATCACCAAGGGAGTCGCGGGCGAGCCGCGAATGCATCCCTATGTCGTCTCCAACCAGACGCCGCAATTCCTGGCGGCTAATAATGTCTGGATCAGGCCTGACCACGGTCTCGAGGATTGCCCCCCGCCGGCAATCGTCTGCATCCCGGACTTCTTCATTGTTCCGGGTGAAGGCTGCTCCGGACGCTTCCCGGCAGAAGTCGCGTGGTTGCGTAAGTGCCATGCTGCTGGAGCGACATTGACCAGCGTCTGCACAGGTGCCGTGCTGTTGGCCGAAACCGGCCTGATCGACGGCCTCGAGGCGGCGACCCACTGGGCCTACATCCGTTCGCTCACCGCGAACTATCCCAATGTGCGGGTGCGTGGGGATCAGACCCTCATTGTCAACGGGATCGAGCAGCGCATTGTCATGGCCGGCGGGGCCACCAGCTGGCACGACCTGGCGCTGTTCCTGATCGCGCGATATGTCGGCCTCAATGAAGCGATGGAAGCAGCAAAGACCAACCTCATCACTTGGCATGACATTGGGCAGCAGCCCTTCGCCTCGCTGCTCCTGACCAAGCAGAACACAGACGCGGCAATCGCCAAAAGCCAGGAATGGTTGGGGTCGCACTATATGAGGCCGTCACCAGTCGCCACCTTGGTCAAGCGTTCGGGACTGCCGGAAAGGTCTTTCGTGCGTCGCTTCACCAAGGCCACTGGAATGTCGCCGTTGAACTACGTTCATGCGCTGCGGCTCGAGGAAGCTAAGCAATTGCTGGAGAGAGGAGTTTCGTCGGTCGAGGCGATTGCCAATGAAGTCGGGTACGAGGACGCGAGCTTCTTCGGTCGCCTGTTCCACCGCAAGGTTGGCCTCACGCCAGCACAATATCGGCGGCGATTTGGTCAACTGCGCAGTGTCCTGTCACAGTCTCTGCCCAACAAACAGATGCCTCAGCAGCGACCCTGAGCGCCCCGAATGAAGCCGCTCTGCGGTGCGGCGCGCCTTCCGCTCGCGAGCGCTGGCAGCGCGTGCCACAAGCTGACCCGCGGTCGGTCAAATCACTCCGGCAGTGCAGCCTTGCGGTAGCCTTCGGCGAAATGCTCGCGGTCGGCGCGGTGGCGGAAGGGCTGAGTGTCAAGGAAGGACTCGATCCGGAAATCCGGGTAGTCAGCCATGAATAAGCGCCCCTCGATCCGTGCCTCCTCTATGCGGCCGAGTTGCGCCAGCGCCGCGGCCAGAATCGAACGCGAGGGGGTACCGTAGGTGGCCTCGTGGCGCAGCGTGGCCACGGCGTTCTCGTATTGGCGGACGGCGTATTCCGCCTCGCCCTTACCCCAGTAGTACCAGGCCGGCGCACGCGGATTTAGTCGCAGGGCCTGCTTGGCATTTTCGATCGCCTCCAGCGCCCGCCCTTCCATCACGAGGAGGTCCGTCCGCAACGAGTATGTGTCCGCATGATTCGGGTCCAGTCGGAGCGCCGTCTCGACATGTGCCTCCGATTCTTCATACTCGCGCTCATACTGCAGCACAAAGCCAAGTACGGTGTGCGCCCAGGCATCGTTCGGATCGAGAGCGACAGCGCGCCGGGCAGTCTCCATTGCTAAGCGGCGGTGCGGGTCGGCGGGCTCAAACCAGTTGACCCAGCCCATCCAGTGCGTCCAGGCCAAGTACGCGTGCGCTTCGGCGTAGTCGGGGTCGAGGGCGATGGCCTGCTCGAAGAGGCGGCGTGCCTCCTTGCCCTCTTCAGTCATCGAGCGCTGGTAAAGGAAACGGCCGCGGACGCAGAGGTCGTACGCCTCAACGCTCTTTGGCGGATTTCGCTCCGGCAGCTTGCCGGCGGCGAGCTTGCCAAGCAGAGCCTCGACTATCCGGGCAATGACCTCGTCCTGTACGGCGAAGACATCGGCCAGATCGCGATCGAACCGCTCGGCCCAGAGATGGCCACCGCCTTCACGCGCATCGATGAGTTGGGCATTGACGCGGATGCGAGCCCCGGCACGCCGCGCGCTCCCCTCGAGGATGTAGCGCACGCCGAGTTCCCGGGCGACTTGGCGCACATCTACCGATTTGTTCTTGAACGCGAAGCAGGAGTGGCGGGCGATGACGAAGAGGCCGGGCGCCCTCGATAGCTCGGTGATGAGATCCTCGGTCAGGCCATCAGCGAAAAACTCCTGCTCCGAATCCGAACTAAGGTTCGCAAAGGGGAGCACGGCGATCGATGGATTGGCCGGCAACGGAGGGCTAGCGGGCCCGGGCGGTGGCGCACCGGCCACGGCGACGCGGTAGACGCGCACCGGCTCATCGATGTTCTTCAAAGATTGCGTGCCGATATCCTCGAAGACCGCGTCGACCTTCCTCCGGACGTGGTCGAAGACAGTACCAGACAAGAGGATGCCGCCTGGCTCCGCGATACCTTCCAGGCGCGCCGCGAGGTTGACGCCGTCGCCATAGAGGTCGCTACCCTCGACCATCACGTCACCGAGGTTAATCCCGATGCGCAGCACGATTTGCCTGTCCTCCGGCAGTCCGTCGTTGGCCGATTTCATGCCCTCCTGCAGAACAACGGCGCACTCGACAGCGTCCACGGCACTGGCGAACTCCACCAGCACGCCGTCTCCCATCACTTTGACGATCCGGCCTCGATGTCTGGTGATCGCGGGTTGGAGAACTTCCCTTCGACGGGTCTTGAGAGCGGCAAGCGTACCGGCCTCGTCCAACTGCATGAGGCGGCTGTAACCGACCACATCGGCGGCCAGAATGGCAGCAAGACGGCGTTGGGCACGTTCTTCGGCCATGTGCTGTCCTTGCGCCCTGAGAACCGCAGTGTAGCAAATTATAGTTGTCGCGCTTTGGCAGGTCTACGGACACGGGACTTCCGCAATGGGTCAACCTGCGACGTGGCTGGCTGACGGAGCTGTGTCCGGTCTCGCCGGGATAGCGGACCCAAGGTAGCCAGGCTAGTGGGTCGCCAAACCCGACGCAAATTGTGCGTGCCACCACCGAATT
This sequence comes from uncultured Alphaproteobacteria bacterium, assembly GCA_963757155.1. Lineage (GTDB taxonomy): Bacteria > Pseudomonadota > Alphaproteobacteria > Dongiales > Dongiaceae > DASXQK01. The sequence goes on along the minus strand of CAVWQS010000015.1, from coordinate 195,444 downwards.
AAGCGGCTGGCTTGATGTTTTGGTTGATACTGAAAAAGTTTGTCGGATCGTATTTCTTCTTCACTTGGGCTAGACGCGCATAATTGGGGCCGAACGCCGCTTGGATCATGTCCGGGCTCTCCTCGCCAAGGAAATTTAGGAGATGACCGCCGCTCGCGTGCGGGCGCAATGCGTCCGCCATGTCGCGGGCCCAGGCCACATGCACCTCCTTCTCGGCAGGATCCGTCCACTGGGCCATGTACCCGATGTCGTATTCCGCCTGACGCTGGGCAAAGGCGCTTTGGGAGACGCCGATCCGGCCAGCCGCCCCGCCATAATATTCGATGACCACCGCCGAAAGTGGAGACTTCATTTTGTTCGCATGCGTGACGATAAGGTCGATCACTTCGTCGCTCATTTCCCTTACGAAGTCGGACTTCCAGTAATTGTAAGTTCCCTCTGGGAAGGCGCCGTCGAGAAGTTTTTGCATCGCGGGGAAAGGCATGAGCTGGACCGCGTCCATGAGCGGCGAGCCGAATTCCCGCAGCGGTCGTAGCACCAGTTTTCCCTCCGCAGGGTCGCCGCAAAAGCAGGCAACCACGGCGACGGCTGGATGGCCGTCCGGAGTCGTGATCAGCGCAGCATAGGCGGTGAGTTCTTCGGGTGCCGACGTCATGAAATCGCGGTAGTGCTTAATGACGTCGCGAGCGTGGTCACGCGCATGGACGATCATGCCGCCGAACACATTGGTTACGGGATACGCCCGAAACAGAAATGACGTGACGACTCCGAAATTGCCGCCGCCACCACGCAGAGCCCAGAATAGGTCCGTGTTCTCGTCGGCGCTGGCCGTCAACAGCTTACCGCCGGCGGTGGCGATTTCAAAGGACAGTACATTGTCGCAGGTCAGGCCATATTTGCGGACCAGCCAGCCGACGCCACCGCCGAGCGTGAGCCCAGCTATGCCAGTCCGCGAGACGACACCCGCTGGAACTGCCAGGCCAAAGGCATGAGTTTCGCGATCCCTATGCCGCGCCAGGCGACAAGGCTTGGGACGCAACGCCCGCTCCCAGGCACTCCTCTCGGCCCGGTTTGCACGATAGGCCTGACTGCCGCCGTTGCGCCTGATCTCCCGACTTACTGTTGATGGCGCTCGTCTGAGGCCCTGGGCGATCTGCCGCAGCGACCGGCCCACCGAAATGCCACGGGAAATCTCTTCCCGCTCCTCAAGCCTCAGCGCTGACGCCGCTCTGCGCCGTGGCGCCGGAGCGATCCCTCCATGGAGTACAACGATCCGCTCAACGCCGGTCTTGTTCCTCCTTTCCAGCGCCCGCGAGATAGCCGCAGCACTCTGCCCGTTCCTCCAGCGCTCCCACAGATCCGCCTTCTGCTGCGCCGTGAACCAAATCCGTGACGTCACCATGTCCCACCTCCTCATCCAGAAAGATTAGAAGGTGTTGCGCTGACCTAGTGAATCCGCCGGCCTAAACCAGACATATGGAAACCGGTCTGCTATGTCGCAGAAGTGCCAACTGCAGACGTCGGAGCAAACGAACGGCAAAGGGATTCGGTCGTATCAGTTAGTGATTTTGCAGATACCTGGTTACAGCTTGCTGCCGTTAGGGATGGCAGACCATCTTGCGAACGAGGGTTAGGAGCAACCACAAAACTGCCACCTGCGACGGCTTGATGGCTGACAATGACCGCTTAAATCGACACTCCTCTGAAACCCGAACAACTCGTCTAACGAGTGGCCGCCAAGGAGAATCCTCCCAGGTTTGATGGATTTCCCCGGGCAGGTGGTCACTCATGGAGAGCCGCCGCAGATTATTCCAGTCCCCTTGGAGTGGTCTGCGGTGGCTCTTTTCGTCTCGGTTCCGCGCACAAAGAAAGCCCCACTCCAGTTCTGTGGACCGAAGTGGGGAAGTGACTTAGGCGTTCGTAGCCTGGTGATGGGACGGGGGTTTGGACACTTGCTGTAGGTCTTGGGGCGCGGGCACGCTGCCACTCTCTGGAACCCCCGTTCCAAGGGGCCACTGCCAATTACCTCCCTGCTTCCCCGGTGAGACAGCAGTGGCCCCAATACTTCCCCATTAAAATCACTTCTACTGTTGCGTGTGGACCGCTGTAATTGCAGTCGGCGCGATCGGGAAGCGCCAGAGGAGCTATCGGGGAATACCTGGGATCGAACGGGTGTCTCTCGGTGGCTCCTCAGCGCTCCCCAGGCTCAACTGCCCAACCTCTACACCCGCTCTATGGTGGCCTTTCAAGCGTCACTTCCGCTTGAGCTCAAATCCCCGGGCCTTCCGTTTCTCGACTGCGAGCGCCACCTGCAATTTCTCCAGGTCTCCCAGAAGTTCGGACGCTCTTGCTAGGAACAAAGCGCGCCCGATGCGCCGTGAAGCACCCGTTATAAAGGCGGTTTTGTTGGTAAGATCAATCATCGCTATCACCTTTGAGGTAATGCGCGGGCAATATGGTTCCGTAGCCGGAGCCAGGGAGTAGCCCACGCTTGTTGAAGGATGTCGGGTTTGAACGGCGGCCCGGTCAGGAAGCGGCTACAAGGCCCGGATCGCCGCTGGTCCGTTATTCGCCGGGCGGGAAGTCGGCGGCGATCGCCACGTCCTGCAAGGCCGTGACCTCGGCCAGATCCGCGTTCAGGCGAGCAATGACGCTGTCGAACGCGACCGCCCCCAGCACCAGATGCCGCGGCGCGTTGTCAGTTCCGGCGACCTTGATGATGGCGTCGGCGGCGCGCGCCGGATCGCCCGGCTGCTTGCCGCTGATTTCCTTGGCTCCGACGATGCGGGCGCCGGCGGTTTCGGCATATTCGGCAATCCGGTTGGGGGTCTGGGACATGGAGCGGCCGGCCCAGTCGGTCCGGAAGTGACCTGGCTCCACGCAGGTGACCTTGATCCCGACCGACTTGCCTTCCACGGCGAGGGCATCGGCCCAACCTTCGACGGCATGCTTGCTCGCGGCATAGTAGCCCGAGCCTGGGAAGCCGATGATGCCGGCAACCGAGGTGATGCTGATCACATGTCCACCGCGCTGCTGGCGCATGATCGGCAGCACCGCCCTTGTCATGGCGAAAAGGCCGAAGACATTGGCGTCGAACTGGCGATGAGCGACCCGGAGTGTGCCGGGGATCGGCAGGATGACCGGGCTGTGCTGCAGCAGCCAGGCGAGGGCGACCTGTCCGGCCGTTGCCTGATGGGCCTTGGCGATGCGGTCGACCAGCGCGCCGGGCTGGGTCAATTCGCCCGCCGCCAGCGGGAACCAGGGAATGAAGCCGATGCCACTGGCCGTGCAATAGGCCAGAACGTCCTCGCTGCCGCGGTCGACCAAGTTGTAGCGGTTCTGGACGGTTGCCACGGGAAAGACTTGCTGAGCGGCTTCGATCTCGGCGACCGAGACCTCGCTGAGGCCCGCATGGCGGATGACGCCCTCGTCCAGCAACTGCTTGACCGCGCCGAACTGCTCCTCGCGCGGCACGCTCGGATCGATGCGGTGCAACTGCCAGAGATCGATTCTGCTCGACACCCAGTTTCTTGAGGCTGCCCTTGGCACGTTCAATCAAATAGTCGGGGCGACCGTTGGACGTCCAAGCGTCGGGACCGCTGCGCGTCAGGCCGGCCTTGGTGGCGACCAGCAACCCGTCATAGGGATGCAGCGCCTCGCGGATCAGTTCTTCCGACACGTCAGGACCGTAGCTGTCGGCCGTGTCAATGAAGTTGACGCCGATCTCGGGCAGCCGGCACAGGGTGGCAAGCGCTGCATTGCGGTCGGACGGCGCCCCCCAGATGCCAGGGCCGGTGATCCGCATCGCCCCGTAGCCGAGGCGGTTGATCTCGATATCCCGATCCTGAACTGGCCGGAGGCTTGGGCGTTGATGGTGCTCATTGTCGTTCCTTTCGAGATTGAGAGAATTTGGCCGAGCGTCAGGCCCAGGAATTGCCGGAGGCATCGTCCTCGGCGAAATCGGTCGACAGCGTCACCGCCTTCCAGGCGTCGTATTCAGCCTTAAGCGCGGCCAGCTTCCTGTCCACCAGCTTGACGGCGTCCGACCCCAGCAACAGATGGGCTGGCGGATCCTCGCTGTTGACGAGCTTGACCACCGCCGCCCCCAGCTTGGCTGGGTTGCCGAGCTGCTTGCCGCTCATGGCCAGCCGCTTCTCTCGAATCGGATCCATCAGCGCATCATAGTCCTCGATGCCACGTGGAGCGCGTTTCATGGAGCTTCCCGCCCAATTGGTGCGGAACGAACCCGGCTCGACCGCCGTGACGTGGATGCCGAAATCCTTCACCTCTTTGCCTAGCGCCTCCGAAAGCCCCTCCAGGGCGAACTTGGAGCCATGATAGAAGCTGAGGCCTGGCAGCGTGATCAGGCCACCCATGGAGGTGATGTTGACGATATGGCCCGACCGGCGCTTGCGCATTGATGGCAACACGGCCTTGGTCACGGCGACGGCGCCGAAGACATTGACGTCGAACTGACGGCGAAGGTCCTCGAGTGTCGATTCCTCGAAGGTTCCCTCGTGGCCATAGCCGGCATTGTTAACCAGGATGTCGATCGGCCCGACCTCGCGCTCGACGCGCTCAACGGTCGGCCCAATCCTGGCGTCGTCGGTCACGTCGAGGATCACGCCGAAGGAGCGTTCCGATGCTGTGGCCGTAAATGCCTTCTGCTGTTCTTCGTTGCGCAGCGTGCCGACGACACGATCGCCAGCTTCCAATGCGGCCTGGGCGATGGCCCGACCGAAGCCGGAGCTGACGCCAGTGATAAACCAAGTTTTCATTGTCCTATTCCTTTCGTTTTGAAGCTTCAGTCAGCCTGCTCGGCCGACCGCATCGAGGTTCGAAGTTGGTCCGATGACCGCACGCCGCCCATGGCGCGCGATCATTGGCCGTTCGGCTCAATTCCGCTTTGCGGGCTTAAGCAGGTCGGACAGTCCCACGCGATGGAGCATCTCGGCGCGCAGGCGGTCGAGCACGGTGAAGCCGACATTGGCGCCGTCTTCGGTGGGATCGTAGTGGACGCGGAACGGCCGCTGACCGAAGGGGGTGTCGACGGCCTTGACGATGAGATCGGCAACCGGCGCCGGATCGGCATCGTCCGGTACTATTTCGGCGAAGGCCTTCTGGACCTGGTCGCCAAATCCGGCATAGGGACCGGCTTCATATTCGGCGAGCCGGGCCTCGTCGGCGGGCCGACCGGAATGGGCAAAGTGGTTAGTGCCCTTGGTGAAAGCTCCCGGGACCACGATCGTGGTTTCGATGCCCCAGCGGGCAAGCTCGCGAGCATAGAGGACCGCAAGCGAGTCCATGCCCGCCTTGGCGGCGAAGTACGGAGCGAGATAGGGCGGGGTGCCACCGGCCGAGCTGGAGCTGGACACCCAGACCAGGAGCCCCTCGCGGCGGGCGCGCATATAGGGCAGGACGGCGCGATTGACCCGCTGCGTGCCGAGCACGTTGACATCGTATTGCTGGGCGAACTGCTCGGGTGTGAAGGCCTCGGCCGGGCCGAACATCATGTGGCCGGCGTTGTGGACGACCACATCGATCTGGCCGCTCTCGGCGATCATCTTCTCGACCGCGGCATTGACCGAGGGTTCGGACTGCACGTCGAGTTCGATCGGGCGGATGTCGGTGCCGGCGATCGCCGACAGCTCGTCGGCGTTCCGGGCGTTGCGGCTGGCGACGTCGCGCATGGAGGCGTAGACGGTGTGGCCGGCACGGCCGAGGGCTTCGGCGGTCAGACGGCCGAAGCCGCTGGAGGAGCCGGTGACGAGGATGATCTTCTTGCTCATGACACTATTCCTTTCGGGTTTGTCCGCGTCTGGGCGGACGAAGTGGATGGATTGAGGGGTTGGTGATCAGATGATCCCGCCATTGGCGCGCAGGACCTGGCCGTTGATCCAGGCTCCGTCGGGTCCGGCGAGGAAGGCTACGGCATTGGCGATGTCTTCGGGCTGACCGAGGCGCTCCAGCGGTGCGAGCTTGGTGAGGGTGTCGATCACAGCCTGTGGCTTGCCGTCGAGGAAAAGCGCGGTCGCGGTCGGGCCAGGCGCCACGGCATTGACCGTGATATTGCGACCGCGCAGCTCCTTGGACAGCACATGGGTCATCGCTTCGATCCCGGCCTTGGTGGCGGCATAGACGCCATAGGTCGGCTGGTAGAGGCCGACGACACTGGAAGACAGATTGATGATGCGTCCGCCGGGGCGCAACCGCCGGGCGGCCTCCCGCATCGTGTTGATGCTACCCTTCAGATTGATGGCGATCTGGTTGTCGACGAAGGCCTCATCGCCATCAGCGACAGTGGCCAACTTCATGATCCCGGCATTGTTGACCAGGACGTCCACACCGCCCAGCGCGGCTTCCGTCTTGTCGAACATACGGGCAATGGCAGCAGCATCGCTGACATCGGCTTGCGCGGCCAGCGCCCGACCGCCGGCACTCTCTATGCGGTCGACCAGATCCTGGGCGGCATCTGCGCCACCAGCATAGTTCACGACGACAGTGAGGCCGTCCTTGGCGAGGCGTTCGGCGATCGCTGCGCCGATGCCTCGGGAGGCGCCGGTTACGATGGCGACCCGGTTTCCGTTGGTTGACATTTTGGTTCTCCGTCAGGTGCTGGCAAAACTTCTCTTGATCGGGCCATTTCCAACCTCGGGGTGAGCGTGGTCTTCGGCGCTCCCAGGAGACCCGCATCAGCGCTGGGCGGCGCTCGTCGCCCGACATTACCGACACGTATCTAAGTTGACGTGGCGAGATCGATAATCGCCCCTATCGCGCACAGACCTTGAAGTCAGACTTCATGAACATCATCTGAGCGTCCTGCAGCATAATAGGAAGGCCGAATGCTTCGTCAGGATCAGTTCGAAGGATTGGCGGTCTTTGTCGCCGTGGCACAGGGATCTGGGTTTTCGGCAGCGGCGGTGCGCCTTGGCATTTCACCGTCAGCGGTGAGCCAGGCGGTGCGGAATTTTGAGAACCGGCTTGGCTTTCCGCTGTTCAATCGCACCACGCGGAGCGTGAGCCTGACCGAAGCCGGCCAGCGCTACTTCGATCGCATCCTGCCTTGCGTCGAGGTGCTGGCTGCCGCGACGGAGGAGCTGGGCGAGAACCCCGATCAGCCGTCCGGTCTTCTGCGGCTGAACGTGCCGCGCGCCGCTTACATGATCATCCTGCAGCCGGCCCTCCCGGAATTCCTCAAGCGCTATCCGAAGATTTCTGTCGAGGTCGTCATCGAAAACGCCTTGGTCGACATCGTCGGAAAGGGCTTCGACGCCGGCATCCGGTTCGGGGATCTATTGGAAAAGGACATGATTGCGCTACGAATAGGCCCGCCGATCAGCGCCCATATGATCGCGTCGCCTGCCTATCTCGCAAAGCGCGGCACGCCGACCCACCCTCGCGACCTTCAGGACCACGACTGCATTCAGTTCCGGCACGTCACGACGGGCCAGGTCGAGCGTTGGGAATTCGCCAAGGATGGCGAGACCCTGGAAATGGTGCCGAATGGGCACCTGATCATCAACGATTTGGCGGCGTTGGTGCAGAGTGCGCTCGATGGCCTTGGCATCGCGTACATGATCAACGGCTATATCGAGCGGTTCCTCGAGAGCGGCGAGCTCGTTCGGGTTCTTTCCGACTGGAGCCCGCGCTTCGACGATCTCCACCTGTACTATCCGGACCGTCGACGCGTGCCCGTCAAGCTCCGTGTGTTCATCGATTTTCTGCGGTCGATGCGCTCGCAAGGCGGATCGAGCGCCCTGCTATTCCCGGGCGCTGAACGGAGCACGGCCCCCACCTGAGCTGCTGCCAATGGGCACGATGCCGTCGTTGTCTAGGCCCGCGAACGGCGCCGCTCGCGCAGGCATCTCGCGGGGCTCGGCGGCCGCGTCGGTCACAACTCGGCCGTCGACGATCTTGAGCACGCGTCCGGTGCTTGCGATCGGCGCGGGCCGGTGCGCAATGACGATGCGCGTCTGGCGCTCGGGCAACGCCGCCAGGTTTCGCAGAACCTGGGTCTCGGTCTCCCGGTCGAGCGCGGAGGTCGCCTCGTCGAGGATCAGGATGGGCGTCCGGGCGAGTAAGGCCCTCGCCAGCGCGATCCGTTGGCGCTCGCCGCCCGACAGCGTGACGCCGCGCTCGCCGACGACCGTGTCGTATCCTGTTGGGAGACGCGTCGACGACCTTTTCCGGGTCGTCCACTGCGGTGCCGCTGCTGGAGCAGGCGACACGGCTGGAATTCGGCGGCGGCATAACGGCCAAGGTCAATTCCAATCTGAGCTTCTATGCCCAGGGCGGTTATCAGTTCGCAGTCGGCGATACCGCCGGCGGCGAGCGCCAGGGCGTCAGCGGCGACCTCGGGCTTCGGTTCAACTGGTGAAGCAGCGGTCGCATGGTCGGAAGGCATACTGCCTCCCTGGTACGGGCCGAGGGCATATCCCAGCGTCCTGATACGTCTGCTCGGGGTCAACCTGCGACATGGCCATATCGCGGAGCCGTGTCCGGTGTCACCCTGATAGCGGACCGAAACTAACCGAGCCAGTTAGTCTCATCGCCGGGAGACAGCTATTTTGAAATCGACCGGAGGCATGCACAATGACCACCGCGGACCCCAACCGCGCTATTTTGACTGGTGAAAGCCCCTTCATTCGACTGAGTGAGAAAGATGGCGATCCCAACAAGACAGATGCGAGCTTCTGGCGCATCATTTTCAGCCCGGCTGGAATGGGGCACGTCCTCTACTCAAGAGTGAATTGACGGAGAATTGTTGGCGAATTTATTCGGACAACATCGCGTTGGCCCGCTGGCTGCAATCCACCGTTCAGGGAATGCTCAATGCCGAGACGGCGGACGCGGGAATTGCAGTGGTCGACGCCGAGTTCGCCAAGTCGGGCGATCCGCGCCATTTCTGGACGGAACGTGTCGTATCCCGCGATGAGGCGATTTCCCTTACGTGGCATCAGATCGGAGATCCGTTGCTCATACATACACAGCCCAATGAAGTGCCGGGCCGTCGTTACGGCGTCTGCACTGTCCTCATTCCCGCGCTCGGTGCACGCCTGGTGAGGAACGGAGTCCAAGCGGCGGGTCGGCCATGGCCGCGGGAGCGTGAAGGAAGGCCGTTCAGCACCTGCGCGTTGGCGTTCTCCGAGAGCTGGACAGAAGCCCGATAGACCGACCCCGGCATGCGTGATTGCAGTATCAGTACTTTGGAGGTCGGCACCGGAGCCGTTCCGGATCTCGCTTAGCGTCCGACGCCGAGGGTGTGACGCTACCATTTCGTGCAAACGGTGTTGAGATGGTCGACAAATGCTGTCATATCCAGTGCGCGGGGTCGGAAAAAGGGAAGGCGCCATGGGCACGCCGTCGCAAGATCTATTGCGCATGGGTTTCGGTTTCGCCGTTGCCCAAGCTCTCCATGTCGCGGCCGAACTCGGTATTGCCGATCTATTGTGCGATGGGCCGCGGAGCACCGAGGATTTGGCGCAGGCCACCCGAACCGACGCCGAGGCCCTATACCGCGTCCTCCGCTTTCTCGCGAGCGAGGGCGTTTTTCGCGAGGAGTTGCCGCGCCACTTCGCTCAGACCGAGCTGAGCGACGCGCTCCGGGCCGATTCGGCCGGTAGCCCGCGCGACTTCATCCGAATGATAAACTCGGAAGCCTACGCGGCCTGGGGCCATCTTCTTCATTCCGTTCGGAGCGGCAGAGCCGCCTTTGAGCATGTGTTCGGAGCCCCACGATTCGAGTGGCTAGCTGGCCATCCGGAACAGGCCGCCCTGTTCCAGCGCGCCATGATCGCATTGAGTTAAGGCAGCAACGTGGAAGCGGCCGAAGCCTATGATTTCACGGGGTGCAAACGCGTCGTCGATGTCGGCGGCGGGCACGGGCAGCTGCTCTCGGCCATCGTAACGCTCAACGCACACCTTTCCGGCGTCCTGTACGACCTTCCAGCCGGCATCGCGGCCGCGCGCGCGGGCGTCGGGGGACCCTTGCCGCGCTGTGAACTCGTAGCCGGTGACTTCTTCGAGAGCGTGCCAAAGCACGGCGACGCCTACATCATGAAAAAGGTCATCCACGATTGGGACGATGACCGCGCGGTGAAAATCCTCGCGAACTGCCGACGCGCGATGCTCCCCGGAGGCAAGGTGCTAGTTGCGGAAACGATCGTACCCACCGGCAATGATCCGCATCCGATCAAGCTCATGGACTTGAACATGCTCGTCGTCACCGGTGGGCTTGAGCGCACGGAGGCTCAATTCGAGCGGCTATTTTCCTGCGCCGGCCTATGTCTCGCGCGCGTGATCAAGACACAGTCGCCGCTATCGATCCTCGAAGCCGTCGCCACCTAACGACTGCGACCCACAGCCGCGAGTGCGAGATCTGCAAATGCGCGATGGCCTGCGCGGGCATGCGAAGCGGCCGAGCGGGAGACCGGCTGGGATCGCAGCATAACTCGGCCTGGAAGGCCACTGCATTTGGTACGCAGGCCTAGTGGTCCAAATCCGCCCACGTCGATGATTCCCGCCTGGCGCCCCACCGTCTGTGCTGGTGCCTTCCGTCGGCTTTCAACACGGCCGGTCTGCACCAACGATAGCCAGTCCAGTAAGGACGCCGGGCCGACAGCTAGGCGGCAAACTCTGCCGCGGGCCCGATACTCGTGTTGTTGGTGAGCAACACGACCTGTGTCCTGTTGCGGGCATTGAGTTTCCTCATGATGTGCCGGATATGCACCTTCACGGTGCTCTCGCACATGCCGAGTTCATAGGCGATTATCTTGTTTTGCTTGCCCTGCCTCAGTCGCTCCAGCACCTGCAGTTGACGCGGTGAGAACGCGATCGGGTTTCCATTTCCGTCCACCTGCGTAGTGGGCGATGGCCGCGGGGGTACAGACGAGGCAGTGAGAATGCAGGTCGGAATATATGTTCCGCCCTCGGCGACAAATCGGATTGCCGCAATTACCTGGGATAGCGGCAAGCTGGCCGGCAAATAGCCGCGAGCCCCCGACCGAATAGCCAGAAGCGCCTCCGCTGCGTCCTCAAGATCTGACATGACGACGAAAGGAACGCCTGGCGCCACCTCGGCAATCATCGCAATTTCGCCGACGACCTCAGCAGTGCCGACGCTTGCGCTATGAGCGTGCAGAACCACGAGAGACTCGTTGGACCAGCCCCCCTCCTTTTTAAGTTCGCTCATGCTTGCCAGAGACTCGACAGTCCATTGGGACAACTGACTTGCTAGCTGCTCACTGATGCAATCCCTGCCCAAGCGATGCTTGTCTATGTACAGGACCATCGAGTCAGCAGCTAACTCGGCCGCGTGTTCAACTATTGGTCTAGTATTTTTTGCCAAGCCTGGCCGGGGCAAACTCTGTTTTTTATCGATCCCTGAATGCAGTAGCCTCAAAGGAGGCATGGCGCCGGCTAGGGCCGAGCCGTCAACCAGGACTGACGCCGACAAAGGGTGCGCAATGCCGACCATTTGATGCCTTCCCTGACCTTTTGCGCTCGGTTGTGACGTTTAGTGAGCGCGGCAAGGCAATCATTACCGAAAGATTTACACCTTGTCCGTAATTCTTAAGACGTATTAACTATTTTTAACCCTTCTCGGGATAGTCGAAGGAGTCCAAGAACGGGCGCTGCCGCTAAGTAGCTGAAGTGTTGTGCATTTCTGCTCAGCAGCGAAGACAACTCTGTTAGCGATCGGTCGCCGTATCGCTGCTCGTCAGGCTAGGTCAATCCCCCGGGGAAGCTCTCGCCGCCGTACGATTGCGACCTTCCGTGCTCTGGGCCCCGCCCGGACATGAAGCTGCGGTTCTAGCTAAATAGGGTTCCCCTAGGATAGCCTTGCGCTTTACCGCCAGCGACACCGTCCCGCTGTATCGGCTATAGCTCATGTGGTCGGTTTTCTCGTGCCAAGTCAGATCGTCCCCCAAGCTCCCTATCGCTCGATCCCCTTCGATAGCCATCGCCCAGAAGCGCGCTTCGCTAATCCATCCTTAAAACGACGCGCCCAGTGTCTTTCCTGACAGTTCTGGCGCGGGGGGATGCCGGTGCGCTACAGAGCCGAGTACAGGAGCGAGCTGCGCAGGCGCCACAAAACCTGGGAGCTGGGAGTTCATCGAGACAAGGCGGCAGCACTCGCCGCTTTCAACGAGATGTCGGATGGCCCCCGCGGTACTTTCTCGTTCGATGGCCCCACCGATAAAGCTCAAGGCTATGTCCTAGTCGAATGGGATGACGCCCAACAAGTTCCCCGCCGCACACTTCGCCCAATCTATCTGCGGAAGTAACCCGAACGCCATCCATGGCCCGTTCCAGCCTCGCCAGAACTGCGCCGCAGCCATCATCTTGTGCCCTGGGGTAGTTCGGAAGCCCTTGGCCCCTGGCGCCTCTCCTGGCGTCTCGGCCGCTCATCCTCGCAGAAGCCGCGCTTTCCGCTCTTCTAGATCCTCGATCTCCGTCTGAAGTCGATTGTTCTCCTGGCTTAGAGCGTGGTCAGTTACGCCAGCCGCCAGTCGTCTCGTTATGGGGCGGAGTTTATCCTGGAGAGCCTTCTGTCGAAGTGAGATATCCGCGATCTGTTGCATTAGCTCTACTGGGCCAGCCATGGCAGTCACCCTCACAGCTTCCGTGTTCCTTCACTATTCCCCGCTCCGGCGGGTTTTCCTTGCACGGAATATCTCGCCGCCTCCGGGGTAATCACCCAAAGGCCAAATTTCGGATTGTCGCGGCAAATATTACGATGGGCGTCGCTTAATCAGATCCTTGAACCTGATTGCCCCATGGTCTCGCGGAGACATCGGGAAGCGGCTTGCGAATGCATTAGAAGCCACCGGGAGCGTGCGCCACCCCTTGCATGACGCTCTCCAGGCTTCGGGGTCTAGCCAGATGAGACGCAGGAGCAAACAGCATGACATGGTTCACAGTGCAGTGCATCGTTTGTCGGGATGAAAACTTCGAAGTTACTAAAACGATCCGAGTAGAGGCACAAAACGAGCGGCAAGCGGCGGCATTGGTTTGTGGCGGACCGCTAGTCCAAGGTGAGACGGGTGCTCGGCTTCGGGCTCTGGTGTGGCCAACCGCCTTGCCTGCCGCGATTACGCCGTTCGCTGCCCCCGCTACCGAATGGCACCGTCAATCCATGAGCCCAGCTACCAATCGCTGTACGGAGAGCCCAGAGAATCCCGCCTCCCATAAGTGACGGAAACTGACCATCAGCGTCCCGATCTCGATGGAGATCCAATGGTCGATGTAATCACTGCTCAAGCGACCATCGCAAAGGTCGTCAAGGGATACAGAGTGATTGTGGAGATAAAAAAGGGCGCAAGAGCGTATGTGGTGGTTAACAAGATAGCGGCGACCACCATCGATGCAGAGGCCGTTGCGAAGACGTTCACAGCGGAACACGGCGTTCCTTGGCATACGGTCGCGGTGCTTTACCGCTAACTCCCAGGCGCTGTGCCTCAGGCGGAAACTAAGCCCGCCGTCGCTTAGCTTACGCCTTACCCGCCTTGTCGCCCTTAATCGGAAGCAGGATCAACTGTTAGCGCCCCTTCGGCTTGCTGTAGGAGCCTAGGCCCTCACAGCCTCGCTAATGGCCAATGCGGCCCTATCTATCATGCGCAGGAACATGATGCTGCTACCTGTGCGGGCTCTTCAGGGAGACCTCATGAATGCATTGGGGATCGGCGGCTTCGTCCTCGCTGCTTTCAGCGCAGTCCCGGTCTTCATCCTGTTTCGGGTGTTGGGGAAACGTACGGCGGGAACTAAGTGAGGCAGGCATTCGAGAACCTGAACTTACGCTCCAGGTGCTTAGCGGCATGGGTGGCGTGAGGGGCTTCCTGATTGTCTCCGGCTGGACACTGACGCTGATCGGGGGCGTGCTGTTAGCCATCTTCTCTTAGCCTGTGCGGCTGGCCAACGCGCCCCAGCTGACGTTGAGATTGCGATGAAGGCCGGGAGCTAGCGGAGGTACTTCCGGGGCAGGCCGACGCCTTTGCGGTCAGCGTTATTCGACCGTGAGTTGAAAAATAGGATTTTTGGAAAGGGTGGTTTTTACGTTGCGTTGATTTGAACTCATCACCACGCGCGGACGGGCCAATTTTGTGACCTCTAGCACACTGTGCTAATGGGGAATTTGGACTTCGCGACAGTAGCGTTACAGTCAGGAGCGTGAACCGAGTCGCAAGTCCGGTTTGCTAATAGCCACGCAAATCGTGGGTTTGCTCGCCGCTCGGACGGAGGTGCGCGACCCTCGCCACAAATGGGGGGTTCAAAAGCCGCCGAAGCCAGCGACGTTACAGCAACGGAATTCTAAATGACTTTTCGTTACGCACAGCAAGTTAATGACCATAGGCGGCGCGCCGGGCTCTTTCGTCATCATGCCGCCGCTACCCGAAATCCAGACACCCGGAATATGTATCTTCGGTTGGCGACGACCGAGGAGGCGCTCGCAGAATGGGCGGAGCGGCTGTCCAGACTAGTGCAGGATGAGACCGAAGCAGCAGGACTACCGTTCCGTTGAGATACCTACCGATCGCGTCTTAAGTTAGGAAGGCACGCTACGACTTCCGTATGGCGTACTTCCTAAGTCGTATGTCGCCTAAGTCGCGCTGGAAATGCAGGCGAAAAAAACTACCTCCCTTCTCCTCAGTTAAATGTTGGAGAGCAATGCTCCAGGCACCACTCCCATTTGAGGAGGGTACAAGAGTGAGCACACGCCAGCGCTTCCACAGCGAGAGAGCCGCACATTTCAAGCGACACGCCTCGAACACCAAAAACCCCGATACCCGCGAGATGTACTTACGCCTGGCGGTCATTGAGGTCGCACTCGCCGCGAAGGAAGCCGAGTTCGTCGAGCGGACTGAACAGCAAACGCCAGGAGAGGCTGAAGATCGAGATGCTGCGACACCGACAGCCCCGGCAGAATCCGCTTCCCCATAAGGAACGAAAACTGCCCCCAGTGTTCCGATTTCGTCGGGAGGTTCAATGGCCGACGTAATCTCTGTTAGAGCGACCATCACGAAAGTTGTTGAGGGATATTCTGTGAGGGTGGTGATATGGGAGAGTGGACGATCACGACGACTGGTAGGCAAGACGGCGGCCAGCTTGTCTGAAGCTGAGGCGGTAGCAGAGTCATTCGCGGCGCAATATCGGATTCCTTAGCATACGGTCGAGGTACTTTACCGCTAAATCCCCCGCAGCGCCCCTTCAGAAGTACGCGAAGCCCGTCGTCGCTCAGCCCGGGCGGAACCCGAGAACTGGCGCTAAAGTCGAAGTACCGCACAGGACCGCTCCTTTCTTCCAGACCGGTAAACTACTGCGCGCGGGACTGGACGAAGTGCGTTAGTTTGGCCATGGCGGAAGACCGTTCAGATCTTTCCCCACCCAATGAGATAGGAAACCGAAATGCCCGAAGATACGAAATCAGCCGAATTGCTGCCGCTTGTGACTGAAGTAGTCGCCGCGAAGCTCTCGAACGGCAAGACACCATCGTCGGAGGTCGCCGCATTGATCCAAAGTGTCTACCAAGTGCTCCATGAGCTGAGAATCAACGGGACGCCGGCAGAGCTTCCTGAACCCGCAGTGCCGATCAAACGGTCCGTGACGCCTGACTACATCGTCAGCCTCGAAGATGGTCGCAAGCTGAAGACGCTTAAACGCTATTTACGGACATCATTCGATATGACACCCGACCAGTATCGGCGGCGCTGGGGATTGCCTGTGGATTATCCGATGGTCGCACCGAACTATGCGAAGAAGCGCAGCCAGCTTGCGAAGGCTATCGGACTTGGTACAAGACCGCGTCGGAAGCGCGCGAAGGGATAGGGCCACGTTCACGGTTGCGATCTGAAATCGTGACCCCTGGCGAAGTTGAAGACCTTGGCGGAGTCGGCAGCTCGGCACACATGTTTCCTTACGCTGCGTTAACGACCGCGATACCACTTTTTGTTAGTTAGCGGCGCTGAAACCTCGGCGATACCCTTGCGTTTCCCCTAGTACTACACAGGGAAAAAGGACGCTGAGCCATGAGTGACCGTCCGCCAAAAGTCGAAGACGCCGAATGATAGCGAAGCACGTCGCGCCTTCCTCGCCCGCTGCGGTCGCTTTGCTGTAGTGACGCCGCCGTTTATGACCGCGTTGTTGAGCGTTTCGAGCGTACCGAATGAGGCTCACGCCTCGACCATAGGCCACAAGGACAAGAAGCCTAAGAAGGTTAAGACGGGTGGTGGGTGGGACGACTAGCCGGCCAATCTCTTTTGCCGTTCTGAGCCTTCCCTTCCCGAAGAGGGCACACTGTCAATCCCTGCTAGGGCGGCCGGACTTGGCTCTGGTAAGGCAAGCAATCGCGCGGTCAGATATCTCCTGGCCGAAGCGGAGGAAACATGAGGCGTCAATTCGCCCGTTTCCTGCTCGTGGTCGCCGTAGCCGCGCCAATCCTAACGGCTATCACCGTGGCGCGCGCCCAGGATGCCAGGATTCACACCGTCTATATCGTCGACTATCAGACCGGCGGCGTCATGCTGGACAAGGACAGCACGGCGCGCAGCGAGCCGGCCTCGCTCACCAAGATGATGACCGCCTATCTCGCCTTCGAGGCGCTGAAGGAGGGCAAGATCAAGCTGAGCGATACGCTGCCAGCGTCCGAAGGCGCATCGCGTATGCGAGGCTCGAGGATGTTTATCGAGCGCGGCAGCAATATCAAATTCGAGGACCTGCTGCGCGGCATCATCGTCCAATCGGGCAATGATGCCTGCGTGGTTGTGGCCGAGGGGCTAGCGGGCAGCGAGGAAGGCTTCGTTGAGCGCATGAACGCGAAAGCCAAAGAATTCGGCATGATGGGCACGCACTTCGCAAACTCCAGCGGCTGGCCCGACCCTGACCACTATACCACCGCGCGCGACCTCGCGATCCTGGCGCATCACGTAGTCGCGGACTTTCCCGAATACTACCATTACTTTTCTGAGATCAACTTCACCTATCACGGGATCAAGCAAGGCAACCGTAACCCGCTGCTCAACGAGCGTATCGGCGTCGACGGTATCAAGACCGGCTACGCCGAGGGTCCCGGCTACAGCCTCGTGTCCTCAGGGGTGCATGAAGGTCGGCGCATCATCATGGTGGTCCTGGGGCTCGACTCCAAGCAGTCGCGCACTAACGAAGCGATGGTGCTCTGGCAATGGGCCTTACTCGATTTTGATAACTACAGGATCGCCAAGGGCGGGACGCCGTTGGTCAATGCACCGGTCTGGCTTGGGCAGGAAGACACGGTACCCGTCGGACCCAAGGATGATGTGGTGCTGACACTGCCGCGGAACGCGCAGCACTTGGTAAAGGCGACAGCGGTCTTCGACGGGCCACTCGCCGCGCCGGTTGTAGCGGGTCAGGTAGTCGGCAAACTGCGCCTCGAATTGCCCGGCATGGCGCCCACGGAGGTGCCTTTGATCGCTACCTCCAGCGTCGAGCATCTAGGTGCCTTTGGAAACATGCTAGTCGCCGCAAAATATCTAATCTGGGGATGACTTGGGAATTTGGCTGAGTGGACCGCTCAGCGCGGCTTCTCGCGCCTGACCTCCTTCGCCCCTATCCTCGCAGCCCCTTGAACGCGGGTTGCCGGACCCGGCCGTTACGATCAGCTTCTCCAGGATGGCCTTGCGCTCGACGACCGGCAACGGGCCCGGATCGCGTCCGGCGAGGTGCATATGTCGAACACCATATAGGCCAGCCTCCTTTCGCGGATCGGCCTGGCGCTACCTGGAGGGCTTCAAAGTCGGAGATGCTCTCGGCGGTGAGTACAGCGCTCTCGCCGTCGAGATAGGCCCGCCCGAGCGTTAACGCCGGCTAGGGCGTCGATGGCGGGGAAACGCGCCCTCCGGCGCGGGCTTGTGGGACTCAAACGTCTCGGGCGTTAGGTTCGGACGCCATTTATGACGGGTATCTGCATCTGATGTCTGCCTCGCAAACCGGGCCGTGCTTCGCGCGGAATCGTTTTCCCTCATTCGGCCACTGCCACGACCCCGCAGGAGGCGCCGGCCTGGACAAGGCCATAGCCGAAGACCGGGTTCTTGCCGCCGGTTCCAAGCGCGTGCGCCTTCTCCGCCAGGCGCCGGCGCAGCGCGTCGGCGTTGGGCGGAGCGCCCCGCATCACCTCCAGCGCCGCGGTGCCGAGCGCGAAGGGTGCCGCGAAGGAGGTGCCGGTCTGATATCGCCCCTCGCCATCGGGACCAGGTACCCAGATACCGACTCCTGGTGCTGCGAAAGCGATGTAGTCGCCGCGGTTGGCCCCGGGGAAAACGGCGCCGTCCCGATCGACGGCGGTGACGGCGATGACCTCCGGCAACGCTCCAGGATAGGCGGGTGGGGCATCGGGGCCGGCGTTCCCCGCCGCAGCCACCAGGATGGTGCCGCGCTCGCTCGCGCGGTGCACGGCCAGCGCCATCAGCGCGTTGTTGTCGCCCGCGAGACTGATATTCACCACCGCCACGCGATTCTGGACCATCCAATTGAGTGCTGCGGCAATAGCGAAGGCGCTGGCCCGGCTCTGTCCGCCTTGACGCTCGAAGATGGCAGCGGCGTAGAGATCGGCGTCGGGCAAGAGGCCGCCCGCCGTGAGATGGGCGGGATCGGCGGCCCCGACCAGAAGGGCGGCGATGGCCGTGCCATGGGCCGGATCGGCCGCCGCATGGCCCGGCTCGACGAAGGAGCGCTGATGCAGCTTGCGGCCGGCGAAGGTCGGCAACCCGGCCGCCAATGCCGAATCGATCATGCCGATGCGCAAGCCCGCGCCGCAGCCCTCGCCGCCCGACCAGCGGATCATACGCCGCGCATAATCCGGCGCAGGTAGAGAAACGACTTGGGCCGCCTCGGTCTCATAGGTTCCGTAGAGGCTGTTAACGTCCGCCGTCAGCTCGGGATAGCGCGCATGGAGCAGAGCCACCCCCTGGCGCGGGTCCAGACCGGTCGGCGTGGAGAGCTTCAGCACGGAAAGGCCGAGGGCGGCGAGCGGCCGCGCTTCGATCAGGCGAAATCCGAGGCGCTGGACTCTGGCGAGGGTCTCGGGACGGCCGCCCAGCACCATGACCTCGCCCGGCTCGAACCCACCCCGTCCCTCGCGACCGGGGTTGTGGGCCTGGGCGCTGCTGGTGCGGGCTGGCGACGGGACGCTCGGAACATTGGCACCACTCCCTTGGCTGCCGCCGCTGTTACCATTGCTGCTACCGCTGTTGCCCTGAGCGTTCCCGTTGCTGTTGCCGCTACCTTGGCCGTTCCCATCGTCGCCCCCATTGCCCTGGCTATTGCCGTTGCCTTGGCCGTTGCCGTTGCCCTGGCCGTTCCCGTTGTCACCCCCCTTGCTCTGGCTATTGCCATTCCCGCCGCCGTTGCCTTGGCTGTTGCCATTGCCCTGGCCGTTCCCGTTGTCGCCCCCGTTGCCCTGGCCGTTGCCGTTGTCGCCCCCCTTGCCCTGGCTATTGCCGTTCCCGCCGCCGTTGCCCTGGCCGTTGCCGTTGTCGCCCCCTTGCCCTGGCTATTGCCGTTCCCGCCGCCGCTGCCGTTGCCATTGCCCTTTCCATGGCCGCCCGCATCGGCGAGCGCCGGGGCGACCAGGTGATGACGGGCGTCGGTCGAGGAGAGGAGAGCGCCTACAAAGCCTAAGGCGAGGATGCGCAAGCCTGCAGCGACCAGAAGCGCGGCCGGCGCCCGCCGGCGGCCGGAAATAACGAGGCGCATCAACAACTGTCCCCAAGACAGGGAGCTTGTGCAACCCTTAAGTACCGATCGTTCCATGGAACAATCTCGCCGGGCGGCGTCGGTTCCATCATGACGCCTGCCCGGACACAATTTTCGTCAGGCGTCCCGCTCTTTGGTCCTAAGCCGCTGAAATTTTATCCAGCCGTCGGCTTCTACCTCGGTGCGAAATCCATTCAGGAGGAACGGGGTCGACTTGGGTTTTGATACCTCGACGCCATACGTGCGGTCCCTTCTCAGGACCACTCGATACGTTGGACCCGCTGGGAAATGGGGAGCCATGTGGCCAGTTTGGCATGGCTGCCGAAGTTCGCAACCGAGCCTTGGCCGAGATGATGAACTAGCTAGCTGTCAGGCAGGGCTGTGGCGACGATACAGCGTCGCCTCGGCGGTGATGGTAGAGGTGGGCGCGACGACAAGGTCGCTCGCCTGGGGCGGTTCGCGGGCTGTGGGCGGCCGCAGAACTATGCCGGCGGAACGAGAGCAGCGGTCAGCGTATGACCTACGGCGCCGATCCACCGACGAGCTTGGCGGGCAGCGAGTTCCACTCCAATGTGGGATACGCGCCGCTCGGATGTGATCTAAAATGGAACCCCAGGGTCGCCGCACGCGTCATACAGGCCGTCATCCAGGGGAGTTCCTTCGATGAGCGACATCGTCACGAAGCCCCGCATCAAGATTTAACCGGAGACGCAACGGCCGCGCCTTCACAGACTGGGCATGACCTGGGCGAGTATCATGCCGATGACGACAACGACAAAAGCTAGGAGCGAATAGTTAACGAACCGCATGACGGCTCTCGTCCCAAAATCTCCATTGTAGGTGACCCGTAAGGTGGGTGCGGTCGCGCCTGCAGACTAAGGACAATATAGGGCCCATCCGCTCTAACCACGCTTGCTCGATTGTGCCATTATGTGGCGGTCCGCCAGTGCCGAAAACTCATCCGCCAGCGATGGCTCTACGAGCAGATGTGTGAGGCTGAAGTTTGATGGCGCGACAGCGGGAAAGCCTCTATGGCGCCTACCTTTCAACCCGAAAAGCTCGTGTATAACCTTGAACAAGGTGTGATGTATTTCTGGGGTACCGCCGGGGGAGTGCCCGTCCGTTGTGGCATCGCGGTAGCGGTTCTAGGCGCACTGGAAGGCAAGTCGCCAACGGGACTGGAGGTGATGGTAGCCACCTACCTTCGCAATCGACAACGTGTCCACGAAATCATAGAGCGTAAATACCGGGCAGGCCAATTTGAGATCTGCGACAGCGTGGTCGTTCGGCTTGAGGACCTGGACGGGTAGGTTTCGCAACTCGCGTCCCATGAGCAGAGCGTCGTTAGTCGATCACATAGGGCGACGTGCTTCTCTCGGTAGTCACATCTGGGTAAGCTTTTCGAGCACCCCCAATAAGGCAAGGGTAGGCGGCTCCGCTACCGTCTCGGCCTCATCATAGTGGACCGGCATTTAGGCTCTTGTGGGTCACGTCCACGACCCTGCAGCGGAAATCTCGATCTGATGTTTGGGAGTCAAGCACGTGAGGGGACTGGAATACGGCATCGGAAGACCCCAGGTACCTTAGGGACGATTTTGATTGCCCAGGCACCAGACGATGAATGACCCAAACCCATCCATCCTTCGCAAGCGACGGCTGACAGCCGACGTGGCGGCGCGCGCCGCCGTGGCGGGGGAGCTCGATATCGCCAGCTGCGCGACGATCGCATTCACATCAGAAGATGCGGCTCACCCGGTCGAACACTTGCTTGACGGAAGCTCAAGTCCTGGAGCGACACGTTGGACCAGTGCTCGCGCCGACACGATCGAGCAAATCCTGGTGGAGTTTGATAAACCCCAGATCCTCTCGCGGCTCGTATACGAGGTCGAAGAAGCAACACGGGAGCGTACCCAGGAGGTGCGCGTGGAAGTCTCTGAGGATGGAGGCCGAACGTATCGCCAAATTCTAGTTCAGGAGTACAATTTCAGCCCCGCAGGAGCCACTTGTCAGCGCGAAGAACAGCGGCTCAACCTCCGTCAGACTAGCCATATCCGTCTCACGATTGTTCCAAACAAGAAAGGTTCCGGCACAGCGACGCTCACCTCATTCCGTCTCTTCGCTTAGGGCCTTCATTGCTTTTGAATATCAGCCTCGTCTTGAATAACAGCGCCTATTAAACGGGATGGAGATGACTACTTTGCCGCCTCCGCCCGGGCTTGCCCTTCTCATGGGAATCTTCAACGACCCTGCTCGGACCACAGTCGATGTTGGCTTAGGGTCCGGAAGCGGGTCCTCATCCAGCGCGCCAGGCCGTCAGCTTTGGGAGTCGCAAGCAGATATGGGCCCTTGAGCGAGCCGGTGATATCCACTCGGACTACGCGCTTCTCGCTAATGTCATCGTGGCCGCTGAAGGTGCGACATTCCAGGACGTTGGCCACTTTGCCGTGGGAGTTACGCCGGGTGACGGGATCTTTACAACATGAAGTTATCGGGCTGGAGCAGGTCGAGCCGAGGCGTTCCTGCTTAATCCACAGCCACTGCCGGCAC
The DNA here is from genome assembly GCA_963757155.1 of uncultured Alphaproteobacteria bacterium. Taxonomy (GTDB): domain Bacteria; phylum Pseudomonadota; class Alphaproteobacteria; order Dongiales; family Dongiaceae; genus DASXQK01. The sequence continues at coordinate 173,172 of CAVWQS010000015.1, read as the reverse complement.
GTACCGCATACGAGTGGGGAGTTGTGGCAGAGGTAGTACCGACCGGCAAAGCGGTGGCACGCGCTCGGGAATTAGCCGATTTGTACCTGCGGGCTCCGGAAGTGACACGCCGGAATACGCGCATTCACTTCATTCAGCCGTTGAAGGAGCGCATCGTGCGAGAAGTCGGCTACGGACTATCCCTAGAGGGAGCATCCTCTGCCGCCTTGGTGAAATCAAAGCAATCGAAGAGATAGTTTCTCACTCGAGGAAATCAGAGACTGAGATCGACACGTTGCCGACGATCCCTCGATTACGCGGATGACCGCTAATGGGATGGTCCGACCGTGCTCCTGCCCACTGCCAGCACTAGGCTGGCAAGAGGCACCAAGCGAAAGGAGCACGCCATGTCTGAGTCGCATAACAGTATGATCGCCGTGATCGGTATCGATATCGGCAAGAATTCGTTCCACGTCATCGGCCTCGATGGGCGTGGCGCCATCGCGCTGCGGCAGAAGTGGTCGCGTGGCCAGGTGGAGACACGGCTCGCCAACATGCCAGCCTGCCTGATCGGTATGGAGGCCTGTGTCGGAGCCCATCATCTCAGCCGCCGGCTCAGATTGCTTGGCCACGATGCCCGGCTGATGCCGGCGAAGTACGTCCGCGCCTACTCGAAGGGGCAGAAGAACGACTTCCGCGACGCGGAGGCGATTGCCGAGGCGGTGCAGCGCCCGACGATGAGGTTCGTGGCCACGAAGACCGCCGATCAATTGGACCTGCAGGCGCTGCACCGGGTGCGGGAGCGACTGGTCAGCCAGCGTACCGGTGTCATCAATCAGATCCGCGCCTTCCTCTTGGAGCGTGGGGTCGCGGTGCGGCAAGGGCGGCACTTCTTGCGTGCCGGGTTGCCAGGCATTCTCGCGACGGGTTGTGAGGTACTGTCCGAGCGCATGGTTCACCTCATCGAGGATCTGGCCGGCGACTGGCGCCGGCTGGATGAGCGGATCGACGGTCTGTCGGGCGAGATCGGCGCACTTGCGCGCCAGGATGCCGGTTGCGAGCGGCTGATGAGCGTGCCGGGGATCGGGCCGATCATCTCCAGCGCGATGGTGGCGGCGATCGGCGCCGGGGATACGTTCACCAAGGGCCGCGACTTCGCCGCCTGGCTGGGTCTTGTCCCCAAACAGTTCTCGACGGGAGACCGCACGGTTCTTGGCAAGATATCGAAGCGCGGCAATCGCTACCTGCGCGTGCTCTTCGTTCAGGCCGCCTGGGTCGTGCTGGTCAGGTCGAAGAACTGGGAGCGCTACGGGCTCAAACCCTGGATCGAGGCGGCCAAGAGGCGGCTGCACCGCAATGTGTTGGCGATCGCGCTTGCCAACAAGCTGGCGCGCATCGCATGGAGCGTTCTCGCCCATGGCCGCAACTTCGAGGCGGGCAAGGTTGCTGCGGCGGCCACCCTGCCTGCTTGATCGTTCAGCACAAGACGGAGCTCACGCTGACGTAACCGGATTACCCGCCGAGGTCTGCGAGAGGATGAGAAGAGATGGAGGATCGGTCTTCCCGGCGCTTGCGAACACTGGTGACCCGAATGGCCCGCTGAGGCCTAACCGCTAATGAGATCGCAGGCGCGCTGATTTCCATGATGGCCCGGAGCCCAACGAGCTCCAACCAGAGGCCGGATACATTGATGCAAGACCGCTCACCGCCAACTCGACGAAACCTCTTGCGACGCACGGCCGGACCATACATTCGGGTCAAACTGCGAATTGTCGGCCGGCAGAAATACGTCCGCTGAGAACCCAAAACGGGACCAATGCTGGTCAAGTTGGTTCGTCGCAAATGTGTCATAACCGGACAAATGCCGAAGCCGTCGACCGTCATTCCGGTAGTCCCGCCTTGTGCATCCCATCGAGCAGATGTTGGCGATCGGCCGCACGCTTGAATGGCTCTTTCACTATATAACGGGCTTGAGTGAAATTAGGCTCGCGGCGTATAACCTCGGCCGCAAACTCCTTGGCGCGATCTTTTCTGTCCGTCAGCGCGTGACAAGCGGCCAGATAAGCACGGACCCAGACGGGATTGGTCGGCGAGCGCATGAACGCCGCGATAGCTTTGTCGTGCTGGCGCGCATTGAAATGCGCGACGCCGAGCATATGCCACCACCATGGCGGATCGAAATAAGGATCAAGAACCTTTGCCCGATTGAACCATTCAATACCCTCCTCTGGCTTTCCACTATAATTGAGTAAGGTGCCCATGCAGGTGACAGGCCACGGATTGTTTGGATTCATTGCGACCGCTCTCTGGTAGTATCGTTCGGCCAGATCGAAAGATTTGCGGTTCAAGTGAATCCAAGCAAGCATCATCCAATTGAGGCTGTCAATCTCATCGAGTTCAACGCCCTTCTTCGCGTGCTCGAGGGCCAAGTCCAGCAAAGCGTCGGACCCGGTCATGTCATGGAACCACTCGATAGAGAGCGCGTGGGACAGCAGCGCATGCGCGCGTCCGTAGGTCGGATCGATCTCGATGGCCTTTCTGAACATTCGGGTCGCCTCGGCCTCGGCGACGACATCCCCTACCGGTAACGCATTGCCGCGCAGCACGTAGTCATATGCCGCCAGGCTGTTTGGCAGTTTCCGCTTTGCTTGCTCAGCGCCGGCCGCCTCCAGTCGCCCAGCAAGTGTGCCAACAATCGTGCGCACGATCTGGTCTTGGACCGCGAAGATATCCTGCTGATCGCGATCATATCGCTCGCCCCAGAGGTGGTTGCCCGATATGGCATCGGCAAGCTGGGCAGTGACCCGAATCCTGTCCCCGAGCCTGCGGACGCTGCCCTCGACCACGTACTGGACGCCGAGCTTGCGACCCACCCATTTCACATCGATCGCCCGCTTGCGATATTGGGATGAGGCATTGCGCGCGAGGACGGATAGTTGATGAAACCGCGACAATTCCGTAATGATGTCTTCTCTAATCCCGTCGCTGAAATATTGCTGCTCGGGGTCGCCGCTCATGTTTGTGAACGGCAGAACGGCGATCGAGGGCCTTTCCGGCGAAGCGCTATTAGGCGGGGCCCCCCCGACGGTTTTCGTGCCGGGCACATCGGCCGCCGTGCGCTCGGCGTGATCGGATCTGGCGATGCTCCCTCGCTCGGAGCCGGATTGCCCGGGAAGATTTTGCGCCCGCTCTTCGAAGATTCATTGAGATCAGGTGCACCGAGGCTAGATTCCGTCGAATGCGTCGAGACCGACGCTCGTGACGCTGCGCAGATCGCGCCAGACCGCACCGCCTCGAAGAGTTCACGGGTTTCAGCCTCTGGCCGGACGCCGAGCTCGACCTGCAGCGTCTGCTCGAGCCGACGGTAGTGCACCAGAGCTTCATTGCGGCGCCCCATCAGGGCCAGGGCGTGAAGCATCTGCCGGTGGCCGTGCTCGCGATAAGGATCCAGCAACACAGCGCGCTGCGCCAAGTGCAACAGTCGGACCGAGTGAAGGTTTCCCTGTGATCGGTCCATTAGAGTTTCCAGGGCGCCGATGGCCAGATTGTGGAGGCGTATCCGCTCTGCCGCGAGCCAATCCGTGAATGCTTTCTCCGGCAAACTGAAGCTAGTCAGAAGGTCATCGTTATAGAGGTCGATAGCGTCTCGGAGGTGATCGCGGTCGTCTGTCGAGATTAGTGCGACGAACTGTGAAACGTCGCTTTGAAATACCTGATCCAGATGAACCAAGTCGCGATCGGTTACAAGGATATCGGGACCCAACAATTTGCGAAGCGCGGAAAGAACATGCCGAAGGCTCTGTCGCGCCTGATCTTCGAAGCGCTCGCTCCACAGCAAACCGATCAATTTGTCGCGGGATTGCGGTTTCCCTGTGTTACACGCGAGGAAGGCCAGGAGTGCCCGTGACTTAAGGCCGGACACCGCGACTTCACGTCCGCCGCTACTCAGGGCGAATTCGCCGAAAACCCGAAGCCTGAGACCTGTACTCGATCGCCCAGCAATTCCTATGGCTCCCGATGGGCGAGGCCGAACATGCAACAGAACATCTGACGCCAGGCATTCTATGCCTAACCGAAGAGCCAGACCATTGCCTCCGGGCCCAGAACCGTCACCGCGGCGGAAATCACGGCGCGACGAACTATTCACGCCGTCGTGCACGGTTGAAGCACAAGGCGCCGACGCCTCGGCCCTACCCTCGCTCGAGTAGGCGGGATCGGGTCGACCGGGCACCGGCGCCCTGGGTCCGCTCCGACAAGCGATGGAGGAGTTCATGATCAAGTCGTGTTCAATTTTCCTTGCTGTCGTCGCTACCGCACTTAGCGGATCGGCCTATGCCGGCGATAACAAAGCGGTGGTGCAGAGGGTCGTCTCTGAGACAGACGTGAGAATAGTGAGCGATATGACTTATGCGGAGATCCTTCGTCAGGCATTCAACAGAGGCTGGCGCTACAGCCCGGAACAGATCGAGAGCGGTTACCGGCGTCACCTTGAGGAGCTGAAGTTGCAATTCATCGACGAAGGCTACACAATCCTGGCCGGGGAAGCAGGAGCGTGAAGAGTTGGGCAATCGTCAGGCCCCAGGCTCACTCGCTCACGGTGACGCTGCCATAAAAACGAGAATGCAATGATGACCGTGAGACTGTCGCACTGGCATCAGCCTCGGGGCAGCGCACCAGAATTCATCGCTATCGGGGCCCTGTTTTAGAAATCGCGGCTAGATTGAGCCGTTCGGATTCAACGGTGGTCGTCATATCTCGGACGAGCTGCCCCTTGTAACGGCAAGTCTTTCCGGCGCGGCTGCGGTCCTCTCGGGGAGTGCGTCAGACCACCAGGCTCCGAGAATCGCACCTGGCGCCCAACTGCACCCTGCAGCAACTTCGGATGTTGTTGGACAAGTGGGGCAAAACTAGCACACGCGGCGGCGCGCTCGCCCTCGGGGCCTTGGAGCCCCGATATGGCATCAGATGGAATTGGTCGGCCTCACCACTGAAGGTCGGCTACGTGTCATCAGCCGAAATAACAGCAGTCTGCACCCGACTGCCGCATGCTAAAGCGTTCGCTATTTAATACATTTCCATGAGCGAAGTAGTTCGCGTCTAAAGCGGACTCCAGCACGCAGCCGCAGCGCGGACTTAACCGATGTCTCGACCGCTGCCGCCATTGCCGCCTTCAAGCGCCATTTCCGTCCGTGCGATCGAGAGCCGGCTCGATGCCGAAGCGAGGGGCTTGATCCATGGACCGACGCCTGATTGCCCGACAATGTGCGATAATCCAGCCCGCCGGCTGTGCCGGCGAGCGAAGGGAGGAATTGCCATGCCGAAGATCAAAGTGAACGACATTACCATGAACTACGAGCAGCAGGGCACGGGTGAGCCGCTGCTGCTGATTCCCTATCTGGCGGCCGACAACGCCTGCTATGCGTTCCAAGTAGCGGAATATTCCAAGCATTTCAGCTGCATCTCCATCGACCCGCGGGGCGCCGGGGAGACCGACAAGCCCGGCGGCAACTATTCCACGCGGCTCTTCGCCGACGATGCCGCGGCCCTTCTTGCCGCGCTCAGGATCGAGCGGGCCCATGTCATGGGCCTCTCACTGGGCGCGGCCACGGGGCTCTGGCTCGCCGCCCGTCATCCCGATAAGGTGAAGTCGCTTTCACTTCACAGCGGCTGGACGAAGACTGATCCCTTTCTGAAGACGGTGGTCCAGAGCTGGCAAGTTATGGCCAAGGGTCTCGGCAGTGTCACCGAGATGGTGATCCAGGGCATCTTCCCCTGGTGCTTCACGCCCGAGCTCTACGCCGCCAAGCCCGACTACGTTGAGCAGCTCGCCGCCTTCGTGCGCGGCAGGCCGAAGCAGCCGCTGGACGCCTTCGTGAGCCAGTCCGAGGCGGTAATCGCCCATGACGCCGCGGCAGAGCTCGGCCGGATCAAGGCGCCAACCCAGATCACCTTCGGGCGCCACGACATGGTTGCCTCGACCCGCTTTGCTGAGGCGATGAAGACCGGGATCATGGGCAGCGAACTTGTGGTGTTCGAGGACTGCGCCCACGCTCCCATTTACGAGAACGTCGCCGCCTTCAACGCTAAGACCCTGAACTTCCTGAGGGGCCGGGCCGGATAGGGGACTCCGCTCGGCCTTTTCTGGAAGGCGACCGAGCTCCGAGTTGCCGTTGAAAAGCACGAGTGAGACGGATCACTTGACAGCGCTCGTGGCCCTTTTTGTGCCACTTCTAAAATGGGCGCGGGTGGCCCGTGGACTCGACTCTTCGTCGTGCACGGAGGGGGTTCCTCCGCGCATTGGCGGATGGGATCGGATTTAGCGCGGGCCAGGGAGCAAGCCGTACAACAGCCGCCCGAATTCCTGTCAAAGACGTTTGCGCAAAGGGGGCTTGAACCCGATAGGGGTGCGCCCACATGCCCCCGAGGCGGTTCCCTTCGGCCGACCGACCAGACCACCATTAGGTGGCAGGCTCCCGCGGCGGGCATGAGGCTCGTGCGGGATTTCGTATTTGGGAGCTGCCCTATGGAGGTACACCATGAAGCTATCTTCAGAGCAAGTTAAACGCGTTGAGCAGAGGATCGACGGGCAGGTCGTTCCTGACAGCCATCTCCTCTCGCCGGAGCTTCAGCGTGAGTTCGGCGACCACACTTTCTTCCTCAACCCCGACGGACTAACCATCGTCGAACGCTCTCCAGTAGACCGCCAGGTCGGCGAAGTCGTAAGAATAGCCGGCTGGACGAACAGCGCCCACACCGAACTCGAGCCGGACGTACCGGAACCGATGCCCGTCGCGATTCAACTGGAGTTGTGAGGCGCAAAGAGATCGAAGTGACTTCAACCCAGCAAGAATAGCCGAGGGCGGCAGGCCGTTGCCCGCCGCCCCGGCGTGCTGGCGGACCGGACCGATCCATAAACGCTCCCGGCGCTGGAGCGGGGTTAATAACTAGGGAACCGATCGGAAGCTCATGTCATTTAGGTCGGGTCGCTGGAAAGACGGGTGAACATCCGTTCCAAGCGAGCTTCCCGGGCGAGAACGCACCCCGGGGCGTAGTCTATGGGCGCCTGAGCCTCGGGAAGGAATTCCAAACGGAACGGGCGCTGAAGTCTAAGATTTGGCTTCGTCCAGCCGGATTGTGGCCTGTCCGGTCCCAGGGGACCGAAAGCTCCCGGTGCGCGTAGCATCTTGGTAGGAGATCCAATGGGCGATATGACCGCAGCCCGAGCAACCCTTACGAAGATCCCTGACGGGTATTCTGTGACGGTGCTGATAAGTGAAAACGGACGATCGCGCCTGCTCATCGACAAGACAGTGGCGAGTGTATTTGAAGCTGAGGCCGCCGCAGAGGCGTTCACGGCCCAACACCAGATTCCTTGGCACACGGTCGAAGTGCTTTACCGGTAGCTCCGTGCACTGCCTCAGGCCAACACTAAGCCCGTCGTCGCTTAGCCGTGGCCGGTGCTTCCGTCTTTCCCGCCTTGTCGCCCTTGATCGGGAGCAGCAGACGTTGTTGCCGCTTATTCGTGACGGCTTCTCAGCACCGGGACTTCTCACCCATCCCAAAAGTGCATCTTTGCGAGGCAGCATCGGTCGGGCCCTACGTATCGGCCGGCCGCGGGGGTAGCGGTCTTTGAGTGGCCAAAATCCAGCGGAGCAGAGCTCATGGTGCTCTGCGTCTTGGGCTGGGAGCGGCGGTCGACCACTTCCGTGGATGGCGAGCCCTTTGACCTGGCAGCCCTCACACAGCCGTTGCGCCCTGCCCCGATGGCAGCGCAGTCCTTTGACACTGCTACACACGACTGCTACACACGAAGCCCGTTCTGGCTTAAAGCATCGCAGAATTGCGCGATATTCCGGCGTTGGAGGTCAGGGGTTCGATCCCCCTCGGCTCCACCAGTCCCGTTTCGCGCCTCGGCTAGGCCGACGCCGCCCGCTATTTCACCTCGGCGAGATCCGACGAAAAGCCGCCGGCAGCGCGCAGCCGCTCGGCGACGAGCACCGACCCTGCCTTGGTCAGATGGCCGTCATCGAATTGCAGCGGCATCTCTGGACTGGCCAGGGTCTCGCAGGCCCCTTCCTTGCACAGCAGATCCAGCAGCGAGACATAGGTGGCACCCTTCTCCTGGGCGAGCTTGCGCAGGCTGTCGTCGAGGGCGCGGTAGTCCAGGCGATGCTGGTCGGGGAGCCGGGGGTTCTTCTCCTCGATGGCGAAGGCGAGGAGGCGCGGCAGCCTGTCATCGTAGCGCATGATCGGCCCCATCAGGATGACGCGGATGTCATGGGCCGTGGCCCAGTCGAGGACCTGGGCCAGCTGGGGCAGATCCGCCTGGAGCCATTCCGCCGAGAGCACCAGCCGGTCTGGCTTGTGCTTCAGCAGATAGTCCGAGAACAGGAATCCCATCACGTCGTTGCAGATCCGGGTGAACCTGCGCGCCGGCAGCGGGGTGCAGCCGGCCGCCGTCGCCTGCATGACATTGATTTTGTCGAAGGTCTGCGACAGGCCATACCAGAGATGGGCGGCATAGCTGTCGCCGATCAGCAGATAGTTCGGGCGAGACGGATCCCACTGCAGGCAGCCCTTGCTGGTGAGAAAGTCGACCTTGTCCTCGCGGTCAAGAAAGCAGACGCCGGAGCGGAAATAATTGACGGGTTCGTTTGTCCGCTGCATCTGCGCCAGGATCGCCAGAGCGGTGGGCGAGAAGCGGTTCGGCAGGCCTTGCAGCAGCGCGAAGCCGAGGCCGATTCCGCCCAGCACCACCACGGCGGCGGCGGCCGTGGCGAACAAGGGCCGGCGCGCGGGGCGCCAGGGTCCGCTGCGGAAGGGGGTCTCGACATATTTCCAGGAGAGGGTCGCGATGATCAGCGTGGCCGCGACCGCGAGCAGCCGCGTGACGGTCTTGCCCTGCTCGGCCGGGAAATGCTCGGACATCTTGATGAAGACGAAGATCGGCCAATGCCAGAGATAGAGCGAGTAGGAGATGCGGCCGAGGAAGACCAGGGGCGGCAGGGAAAGCCCCCGGGCGACGAAGGAATCACCTGACCGGCCCGCGGCGATGATGAGGGCCGCCCCCAGGCAAGGCATCAGCGCCGCATAGCCGGGGAAAGGCGTCCAGCTCGTGAAAGTGGTGGCCGAGACGATGACGATGACGACGCCCAGCAGGCTGCCACCCTCGCGCCAGAGCCGGGAGGTCAGCGCCGGGAGCCGGTTCCAGGCGATCAGGGTCCCCAGCAGCAGCTCCCAGGCGCGCAGCTGCGGCATGTAGAAATCCGAGGGTGGGCCCTGCAGCGCGCTCCTCACGCTGAGGGCGAGGGAAAGCAGCGTCGCCGCCAGCAGCACCAGCCATAGACCGCGGCGCCAGAGCCGCTGGACGAGAAGAACGAAGAGCGGCAGGAAGATGTAGAACTGCTCCTCGATGGCCAGCGACCAGGTGTGGAGCAAAGGGAAGGTCGTCGCCGCCGGCATGAAGTAGCCGGAGCTGCTGGCGAAATAGAAATTGGAGACGGAGAAGGTCGCGGCGAGGAGCGAGCTGGCGTAGCGCATGAGCTCGTTCGGCAGCATGTAGACATAGGCCAGGACGGAGACCGCCAGCATCATGACGGCCAGCGCCGGCAGGATCCGCCGGACCCGCCGCTCGTAGAAGGCGACGAGCGAGAATCGCCCGGCCGAGACCTCGTCGATGATCATCGAGCCGATGAGATAGCCCGAGATCACGAAGAAGACGTCCACCCCGACGAAGCCGCCGCGAAACAGCGTCCATTGCGCATGGAACGCGATCACCGATGTCACGGCGATGGCGCGCAGGCCGTCGATGTCCTTCCGATAGGGGCGAATCATTTTTGCTGGCAGCGATCCCGGGCCCGTCTGTGAACGCGAGTCCAGGATGTCTGTCAAGTCATGCGACGGCCGCCAGCCGGCGAACGCGGCGGAGCCCTGGGGCCCCGCCGTCGCCGCGATGTCGTTCGGCCCGAAGTCCTCAGGCCGCGATCGGTTTAGGCACTCGCGTGTTTGGCGGCGAGCGCCTTGGCAAGCTGGCCCGAGACATAGCCGAACAGCGCGCCGAGGACCAATGAAACGATCAGCAGAATCAAAGGGTTGGCGAAGCTTGGCGTGGCCAGATTCTGGAGCGGGCCGGTGCCCGGCACGCCGGGGGTCGTCGACGGTGCGGAGGCTTGATGCAGCGAATAGCCGACGATGGCCGCATAGCCGTAGACATTCGCCGGCACCACCGACAGAGGCTCGACCGAGGCCACGATGACCAGGAAGAAGACCGTCACGCCGACGACGATAGCCGGCCAGACCGCGCCCAGCGAAGCCACGGAGACATTGACGATGATCAGCAGAGCGATCCAGCCGACGATCGCACCATAGACGGTCCCGCAGATCGTCTTCATCAGGGCCTTGTTGTCGCCCCCGCTGTGGAAGAAGCAGCCCCAGGCGATGAAACCGGCCCAGACCAGCACATAGCCGCTCAGCGGACTGAGCGCCAGAAACGCCCAGATCGCGCCCAGAACGGCAATACTCAAGGAAAGACCTAGCAATTGTGACATGGCGTAACCCCCCCTCGACTAATGTTACGATGATATGCCACTGATCTTGCGCTGCAGGCACGCCTGTCGAGGTCGGTCGGGCCGACTTGCAAGAACTACTAAGTATTGATCATCAGGAATCGGCGATACAGGGGAAATTTATTCGGGGCAGAGACAAGAGGGCCGCGCCTCCCCGCAAAATTCGGGCAAATAAGGGACCGCTGGCGCGCGAAACTCCCTCGCGCGCCGTCTTGCATCCCGCCTTCCCTGTCGTCCTGGCGGTGGCGCCTTGGCGTCCCGCCGGCCGCCGTTACCGTCGCCGGGCCGGCTTTTTCTTAGCCTTGGGCTTGAGAGCCTTGGATTTCCTGGCCCCGGCGGCCTTTGCCCCGGCTTTCTTGGCCGCCGGCTTCCGGCTCTTGGGCTTGGCTTTCTTTGCCGCCTTTTTAGGCAGCTTCGCGCGGAGCCTGGCCTTTGCGCCGGCGGCGGCGCGCTGGGCGCGATGGGCCATGTCATTGGCGAGCATGGCGGCCGAGTTGAAGAATTCCGTGAACTCGACGATCCGGCCGTCCTCGATGCGGATGATGTCGACCATGCGCATCGGCAATTCCTTGCCGCTGGCGCGGTGCTGGATGACGCCGTCGGTCAAGGCGACGACACGATCGCCCTCGGCGATGAAGTCCCGGGCCTGATAGACCAGCCAGTCGTACTCCTGCGCAATGAGCTCGAGCGCCCGCTGCACGCCGTCCTTGCCGGTGTGAGACCCGGCGAAGGTGAAATGATCGGGGTGGGCGACGAAGTGGAACTGGACGGCGTCGCTGAGGGTCTCGAACAGCGGGGCCGGGTTCCTGCGGCTATAGGCTTCATAGAGGCTGCGCATGAGGGCGACATTGTCTTCGACGGACATGATTGCTCTCCCCAGAGATCGATGCCGGCAATAAGACGCTTACGCATTCCTAGGCAGATCTGCCGGGCCTTCCTGCCCGGAGCGAAAGTGTACGCCAGTTTCCCCGCGCCCGCTTGCGCTCGCTGCGGCGAGCTACAAATCTTCGTGAGACAAGGCTGCAAGATCGGGCTTTGGCCCTAGGCTGGTATCTCCAGCGACTATCGCATTGGTTGAGTCAGACAATGGAGGGAACTATGGACGAAAGAGACAGCCATCTGACGAGCCTCCTGCCGCCGGCATCGCTCACGCGCCGCGGCTTCGTCGTCACGAGCCTGGCGGCCGGCTTCGCGCTGGCCACCCAGCCGGTCTCGGCCGCCACCATCGTGACCGACAGCGAGGGCCTGACCGTGGGCGAGGTGAAGATCCCGGTCTCCGACGGCGAGATCCCGGGCTACCGCGCCATGCCCGCCGAGGGCGGCCCCTTCGCCACGATCCTCGTGGTGCAAGAGGTCTTCGGCGTCCATGAGCATATCAAGGACATCTGCCGGCGCCTGGCCAAGGCCGGCTATTTCGCCGTCGCCCCGGCCCTCTATGCCCGCCAGGGCGATGTCTCCCAGATGACCAATATCGACGATATCTTGAAGGTCGTGGCCAAGGTGCCGGAGCCGGAGGTGGCTTCCGATCTCGACGCCACCGTCGCCTGGGCGGGGTCCACGGGCAAGGCCGATACCGCGAAGCTCGGCATCACCGGATTCTGCTGGGGCGGGCGCCAAGTCTGGCTCTATTGCGCCCATAACCCCAAGGTCAAGGCGGGTGTCGCCTGGTACGGTCCGCTGCAGCGCCCGAAGAGCGAGATGACCCCGGTGGACCCGCTCGATGTGGTGCCGCAGCTCAAGGTGCCGGTGCTGGGACTCTATGGCGGCGCCGATGACGGCATTCCCATGACCCAGATCCAGGCGATGCAGGACGCGCTGAAGGCCGCCGGCAGCCCCTCGGAGATCGTCGTCTATCCCGACACGCCCCATGGCTTCAACGCCGACTACCGCGCGAGCTACCGCCCGGAGCAGGCCAAGGACGGCTGGAAGCGCCTGCTGGCCTGGTTCAAGGACCACGGCGTGGCGTGATCGCCTAACCCTCTCCCGCTTCACCCCTTTCCCCTCGCCCCGCGAACGGGCGAGGGTCCCCGTGGGCGCCTCCCGAAACGGGCTGCGGACAGAGGGTCTGCGCGCCGCTGCTGACGCGCCGGCGGCACCCCTCACCCCGGCCCTCTCCCCGTTCCGGGGGCGAGGGGGAAGGAAGGGGAAGAAATCAATCCGCGTTGCGGGCGATCGCGTCCAGATGCCGGGCGAAATCCGGCGTGGCCATCAGCGCCTTGCAGCGCTCGAAGCGGCGCATCGCATAGGCCCAGAAATCGTCCACCGGGTTCTTGTTGGCATGCTGGATCAGCCCCCAGAGGGTCCAGAGCAGATCGCACATGGCCTTGTAGATGACCATGCGGCCGTAAAGCGCGCGGGGCACGGGGCCGTCGCAATAGGCCGCCATCATCTCGCGGTCGCCGGCCTCGTCGAGGCCTGCCTCCACCGACATGTCGCCCAGGTCCCAAAGCGGGTCGTTCATCCCCGAATATTCCCAATCCACCACCCACATGCGCGTGCCGTTATCGAGGAAATTCTCCGACAAGGGATCGCAATGGCAGGGCGCCAGGGTCGCGGGATGGCGGTCGAGGGCCTCGCGAACCTTGCCCGCCTCGCCCACCACGTCGTGATAGCCCGCGGGCAGCTCCGCGCCGAGCTTGGCCAGCAGCTTCAGATAATCGTCGATCATGCTGAAGAGCTCGAAGCGGAAGTCGAAGCGCTGGCCCGAGCGGTGCATCTGGCGCAGCGCCCGGGCGGCCCGCGCCGGGGCGCCGGGCCGGGTCTGGAACAGTTCCGGCGTCATGGTCACGCAGCCCTCGAGGAAGCGGCAGAGCATCAGCCCGTCCGCGGCATCGAAGAACACCACTTCGGCATTCACCCCCGCCGCCGCGGCCGCCTTGGCATTCGTCGCCTCGACAGCGCGGTTGATGTAATCCCCGGTCTTCTCGCCGGGAATGCGCAGCACATAGCGCATCGTCGCCCGTGACGATCTTGTAGTTGCGATTGGTGAGTCCGCCGAGCCGCCAGACCCTCAGCGCATACGGGGGCGGGGCCTTCTCGAAGAGCGGAATGCGTTCCAGGGCCGTGAGTATTCCTTCTGCTTCGATCTTTACCTCTGCATCGACCATGGTCCTTCCCCCTTTACGCCTTCAGCCGTGCATTCGCCGGATCATAGAGCGGGCCGTCGCGGCGCAGCGCCGGGGCCTGCTCGCCGAAGGCCTCGATCGTGAACTCCCGTGCCTCGGCCAGCTCGACCGGCAGATAGCCATAGACGATGGGCTTGCCGATGGTATGGCCGAAATTGGCGCTGGAGGTGACGGAGACCACCCTTCCCTCATGCAGGATCGCCTCGCCGCCGAAGACGGAGAGCGGCCGCTCGAGGGTGAAGGTGGCGAGCTTCCGCCGCGGTCCCTCCTGCTTGATCCGCTGCAGCGCCTCGCGGCCGATGAAGGGGCCTTTGGTCAGCGCGACCCGGGCGCCGAGCCCGGCCTCATAGGGGTTGTAGTCCGGCGTGATGTCGGAGCTCCAATAGAGATAACCCTTCTCCATCCGCAGCGTATCGATGGCACGATAGCCGACATCGGCGATGCCGAGATCGGCGCCGGCCTCGGCGAGGCATTCATAGACATGGCCCCCGAATTCCGTCGGGAGATGCAGCTCCCAGCCAAGCTCGCCGACATAGCCGATGCGGATGGCGAGCACCGGGGCCGCGCCCAAGGTGATCTCCCGCGCCGTGGCGAAGGGAAAGGCCGCATTGCTCACATCCTGCTCGACCACGCGCGCCAGCACCTCGCGCGCGCGGGGCCCGCAGAGATTGATCACCGCCCGGCTCGAAGTCACGTCGGCAAGCCGCGCCGATCCATCCGCTGGCAAATGCTGGCCGATCCAATGGGAATCATGCACGGCGAAGCCGCTGCCGGTGACGATATAGAAGCGGTCGGCCGCGAGCCGCGTGATGGTGAGATCGCATTCGATCCCGCCGCGCTCGTTGCAGAGCTGGGTATAGACGACGCTGCCGATGGGCTTGTCCATGCGGGCCGCGGCCAGCCGGTCGATGGCGGCGAGCGCGCCGGGGCCGCTGAGCTCGAACTTGCTGAAGGAGCTCTGGTCGATGAGGGCGACCCGCTCGCGCACCGCCTTATGCTCCGCCGCTACCGGCTCGAACCAATTGGGCCGGCGGAAGGAGGGGCGGTCTTCCCGCTCCATGCCGGCGGGGGCGAACCAGTTCGGCCGCTCCCATCCCGCCTTGGAGCCATAGACCGCGCCCTTCTCCTTCAGCAGATGATAGAGCGGGCTGCGTCGTATGCCGCGCGCGCTCTCATGCTCCAGCCCGGGATAGTGGATCTTGTAGTGATGGCCATAGAGCTCGATGGCGCGGGGATACATGAAGGCCCGCGTGTTGTGGTGGAAGGCGAAGCGGCGCACGTCGAGCGGCCAGAGGTCGAGGCTGGGCGCGCCCTCGACGATCCATTCCGCCATCATCCGCCCGGCCCCGCCGCCCGCCGCGATGCCGTAGAGGAAACCGGCGGCGACGTAGCAATTATCGAGCTCCGGCGACTTGCCCATGATGAAATCGGAATCGGCGGAATAGGGGATCGGCCCGTTGATGAGCTGGCGCACGCCCACCTTCTCCAGGATCGGCGTGCGCTTGGCGGCGAGCACGGCCAGCTGCTCGAAGCGGTCGAAATTGCCCGGCAGCAGCTCGCGGGCGAATTCCCTGGGGATGCCGCGCGGGGCGAAGGGCAGCGTATCGGGCTCATAGCCGCCGACGGCGATGCCGCGCACCTCCGGCTTGTAATAGACGAGGAGATCGGGGTCGCGCAGCGTCGGCATGTTCTTCGGCATGTCGGGAATCGGATCGGTCACGAGATACTGATGCTCGATGGCCAGCGACGGCACGCGCATATCAGCCATCTGCCCGATCTCGCGGCCCCACATGCCCGCGGCATTGACCAGGATCTCGCAGGCGAAATCGCCCTGCTCGGTCCGCACCCGCGTGGCGCGCCGTCCCTCGACCTCGATGCCCGTGACCCGGACCCCCTCGATGATCTTGGCCCCTTCCATCCGCGCGCCCTTGGCCAGCGCCTGGGCCACGCTCGCCGGGTCGACATAGCCGTCGCTGGGCAGGAAGGCTGCGGCCAGCACGCCTTCGGTGCTCATCAGGGGGAACAGCGCCTGGGCTTCCTTGGCGCCGATGATCTCCATCTCCAGCCCGAAGCTCTTGGCCATGGTGGCGGCGCGTTTCACCTCCAGCAGCCGCTCCTGCGAGCAGGCCAGGCGCAGGCTTCCCACCTTCTTCCAATCGATGGCCTGGCCCGTCTCCTGCTCCAGTTTGTCGTAGAGCTCGACACTGCGCTGCAGCATGCGGGTGACGTTGCGCGAGGTGCGGAGCTGGCCGACCAGCCCCGCGGCATGCCAGGTGGCCCCATGGGTGACGCCGCTCTTCTCCAGGATCAGCACGTCGCGATGGCCCATGCGCGTCAGATGATAGGCGATGGAGCAGCCGATGATGCCGCCGCCGATGATGACGATCTCGGCCTGGGTCGGGGTGGTCATGGGGGAGGATCTCCGTTGGTCTCGGCGGCAGGGGCGGCGATTATCGCGTCAACGCCCGCCCCTCTACAACCGGGGGCGTGGCTTCGGCGCGCTTGGCAATCGAAGGCCAGCCCGCTACATCTCCCGCCCCATGACCGATGCCGAGATGCTGCGCCAGATCGTGGCCGCCCTTGCCGAGGGGCGCGCCGACATCGCCTTCTCCGGCCGGCTGGAGAGCCATATGGATTTTCCCGGCAATAGCGAGACCGACAAGACCCAGTTCATCATCGCCGGCCTGCTCTTGATCGGGCTCGCCTATTGGTTCGGCAAGTGGTGGTTGATGGCCGCGGCTCTGGCGCTGGTGGTGGCCGTCTATCTCGGCTTCTGGCGCGGGCTCGTGCGGCGGCGGATACGCCGGCGCTTCATCGCCAAGGCGATGGCCGATCCCGCCGTCTGGCGCAAATCCTGGAGCTTCCCCGGCATCGCCCTCTCTGCCGCCGGGGAAGAATGCAAGTCGCCCGCCGGCGACTGGCGCGCCTTCGCCACGCGATTGAAGGAGCGGGCAACGCCTTCGGCCGGCTTCCCAGAAGGTTTAACCACAGAGGCACAGAGGCACAGAGGAAACGAGTAGGCCTGCGCTTCATCCGAGTCGGTGGCGGCGCCGCTTGAGGCCGCTTCGCGGCCTCGGCTTCCTCCTCTGTGTCTCTGTGCCTCTGTGGTTCCTCTTTCTTGCTCAGGGCGCGCCGATATCGAAGGCGAAATATTTGTCGTTGATCTGCTTGAAGGTGCCGTCGGCGCGGATCTGGCGCAGCGCCCTGTTGAAGGCGTCGAGCAGCGCGACTTCGTCCTTGCGCACCGCAATTCCGGCCCCCACCCCCAGGATGTCGGGATCGGTGAAGGCGGGCCCGGCGAATTCGTAATCCTTGCCCCGGTCGGTATTGAGGAAGGACTGGGCGAGGGAGACGGAATTGCCCAGCACCAGATCGATATTGCCGGCGAGGAGATCCTGCAGCGCCGCCTCCTGGTTGTCATAGAGGACCGGCACGGCCTGGTAGAATTTGCTGCGGAGCAGCTTCTCCTGCACCGTCCCGCGCTGCACCCCGACCCGCTTGCCGGCGAGGCCGGCGACCGAGACCTCGACATGGGGCACCTTGGGCGCGATGAAGCGCGTGGGCGTGTCGTAATAGGGGTCGGTGAAGGCGATCTGCTGGCTGCGCTGGGGCGTGATGGAGAGGGAGGAGATGATGGCGTCATATTCTCCGGCCTGCAGCCCCGGGATGATGGCGTCCCAGTTCTGGGTCACGATCTCGCAGCGCGTCTTCATCGCCGTGCAGAGGGCGCGCGCGATATCGACATCGAAGCCCGCGACATGCCCGTCCTTGTCGATGAAGTTGAAGGGCGGATTGGCGCCTTCGGTGGCGATGCGGATGGCCGCCGGCGCCCGCGCCGTGGCGAGATACCAGCCATAGCCGGCAGCGACGGCCAGCACGGCGACGATGACGACGAGAAGCTTTCTCATCGCGGGGGGCTCTGCGGCTGTGGGCTCAGCGCGTGCCGCTCAGAAACTGGCGGCAGCGTTCTGATTTCGCATTGCCGAAGACATGGGCAGGCGGCCCTTCCTCCTCGATCCTGCCCTGATGCAGGAAGACGACATGGGAGGCGACGTCGCGGGCGAAGCTCATCTCATGGGTGACGACGATCATGGTCGTCCCCTCCTCGGCGAGCTGGCGCATGACGCGCAGCACCTCCCCCACCAGCTCGGGATCCAGCGCCGAGGTGGGCTCGTCGAACAGCATGACCTTGGGCTGCATGGCGAGCGCCCGGGCGATGGCGGCCCGCTGCTGCTGCCCGCCGGAGAGGTGGCTCGGGTAATAGCTGCGTTTGTCGGCGATGCCGACCTTGGTGAGCAGCGCCTCGGCCCGGGCGATGGCCTCGGCCCGCGACAGCTTCAGGACATGGATCGGCGCCTCGATCACATTCTCCAGCACGGTCATATGGGACCAGAGGTTGAAGCTCTGGAAGACCATCGCGAGCTCGGCCCGGATGCGGTCGACCTGCTTGGCATCGGCGGGGGTGGCCTGGCCGGATTTGTTGCTGCGCATCTTGATCAACTCGCCGGCGACATAGATCCGGCCCGAATCGGGCGTCTCGAGCAGATTGATGCAGCGCAGGAACGTGCTCTTGCCCGAGCCGGAGCTGCCGATCATGGCGATGACGTCGCCGTCGTTGGCCGAAAGCGAGATGCCCTTCAGCACCTCGAGCGCACCGAACTTCTTGTGCAGATCCTCGACGACCAATGCGGCTGTGGATTCCCCCATATCTCTCCGAGCCCTGCCTCGTGACGATGCCGGCCTATCCGCGCTGCGGTCTTCCAGTCAGGCCGTTTTCGGCCCCGCTTCCCTGTCGGGGTGGAGATTCGGCGGCTTTCCCGATGGGCGCAAGGGAAAAAAGGCCCCCCGCCTGGACAGATTTCTAGTTCCCCAGCCGGGCCCTGATCGCGGCGATATGCTCCGGGCCGATGCCGCAGCAGCCCCCCACGATCGAGGCGCCCTGGGCGATCCAGCCCTGGGTGAAGCCGAGATAGCTCTCCGGATCGAGATCGCCCCTGAGGCCGGAGAGCGAGGCATTGGCCTCGGCCTGCTTGGTCTGGGGCGGGAAGGCATTGGCATAGACCCCGATGCGCAGCTCCGGCCGGCCGGCGCGTTCTGCCGCCTGGCGAGCCGCCGCGATGGCGGCCCCCATGACCTCGGGCTGGCTGCAGTTGAACAGCACCGCCTCGGCCCCCAGCGCCAGCGCGGCTTCGACCGCCGCTGCCGGCGTCTCGCCGGAACGCAGCCGCGGCGCGGCGGGATCGGCGCCATCGTCCTGGAGGGTGAAGGAAATCCATAGCGGCTTCGCCGATTCGGCCAGCGCCGCCTTTGCCGCCGCCTGTGCCTCGGCGATGGAACTCGTGGTCTCCACCAGCCAGAGGTCGATATAGGGCGCCAGCCCCGCGGTCAGCACCGAAAGCAGCCGGGGTGCGGCGGCCGGGTCGAACAGATCCGGGCGATAGGAGCCGAAAAGAGGCGGCAGGGAACCCGCGACCTTGACCGGACGTCCTGCAGCGTCAGCGGCTTGCCGCGCCAGCCGGCCGCAGAGATCGACCAGCCGCGCCCCGTCCTTTGCGAAGCGTTCCTCGCCGATATGGAAGGGAACCAGGGCATAGCTGTTGGTGGTGATGACCTCGGCCCCGGCTGCGATGAACTGGCCATGGGCGTCGGCCACCGTCGCCGGCGCCTCCATCAGGGCAAGCGCCGACCATTCCGGCTGCCGGAAGGGTGCGCCCATGCGCGCGAGCTGGCGCCCCATCCCGCCGTCCAGGAGGATGGTCTTCGATTTTTCCGTCACGGTATCGTCAGCTCCTCGCCCTTCTCTAATTCCCCCTCGCTCCCTGAACGGGGGAGAGGGCCGGGGTGAGGGGGTCTCACCGCCCGATAAAATTCACCGCGAATGCCCTCCGACTTCCGCTTCGCGGGCGAGGGGGTTTAAAGGCGATTCAAGCAGTCGGCCTCTCCGACTAGAGTTCCGCCATCGCCCTGTCCGCGGCCGCGAGTGTCGCGTCGATCTCGTTGTCGCCATGAGCCATTGACATGAACCAGACGCCGCGAGGCGTGGTCCTGACGCCGTTCCGCGCCAGCGCGGCCGCGAAGGCGGTCATGCGCGCCGCGTCCGCCGCGGCCACGGAGCGGAAGTCGACGACTTCCTTGGCGCTGGTGAAGAGGGTGCAGAACACCGCGCCGTAGCCTTGGACCAGGAGAGCCCTGCCATGGCGCCGGGCGCAATGCCGCAGGCCCTCCATCAGCCGCTCGCCTCGCGCCTCCATGCGCGCGTAATTCTGCGGATCCGCGCTGAGCGCGTCGAGTGTTGCGAGCGCCGCCGCCACCGACGTCATGTTGCCGTTGTAGGTGCCCGAATGGACCACATGGCCTTTCGGCTCGATCAGCTCCATGATCGCACGCTTGCCAGCCACGACGCTGAGCGGAAAGCCATTGGCGATGGCCTTGGCGAAGACGGAGAGATCGGGCGTGATGCCGAAGCGCGCCTGTGCCCCGCCGAGGCCGAGGCGGAATCCGGTGATGACCTCGTCGAAGATCAGCACCGTGCCGGTTTCGTCGCAGAGCTTTCGCATCGCCTCGAGATAGCCCGGCCGCGGCGGGATGACGCCGCAATTGCACATGACGGGCTCGGTCAGCACCGCCGCGATTTCGGCCCCATGCGCGTCCAGCACGCGCGCAAGCGCGGCCGTATCGTTCCAGGGCAAGACGATGAGCTCGTCCTTCACGCGCTCCGGCTGCCCTCGGCTCATCAGTACGGCCTCGGGCGCCTCCTGGGGCCCGGCTTCGTTCAGGCCGGGTTTGGTGCTGATGAAGACATTGTCGAGCCAACCGTGATACTGCCCCTCGAACTTCACGAACTTGGTCCGGCCGGTATAGCCTCGCGCCAGGCGGATCGCCGCGTGAACCGCTTCCGAGCCCGAAACCGAGAAGCGAACGAGCTCCGCGCTCGGGATGATTCGCTTGAGGCGCTCCGCCAGTTCGATCTCGCCCCGGTGCTGGCCGGCGATGGATTGGCCGGCGCCGAGCGAGGCCGCGACCGGCCCGATCACAGACGGCGCCGCGTGCCCCAGGATCGCCGGGCCATTGCCCAGCACGAAGTCGATAAGGACGTTGCCGTCGACGTCGTGCAGACGCGGCCCCTCGCCCCGCTCGAAGAACAGCGGCGGCAACTCGCCATAGCGCACATTGCTGTTCACGCCTCCGGCCACGCTCCGCATGGCTTGCTCGTAGAAAGCCGCGGATTTCTCGAACGACAACATCACGTCACTCTCGCCCGCAGAGAAAGCACGCCGTATTCGGGGCTGGCAATTCATCGGTTTGGGAGGACGTAGGATGCTTAACATCAGTACGTGAGTCTTCTTCAGGCACGTTAAATCTCCCCCATCGACCGGCGCAGCCGGTCGTGGAAGTAGCGCACGCCCTCCTCCTGCTTCGGGCTCAGGGGCCCGCGGTCATAGGCGCCGGCCTCCAGATTGCGCTGGGCGATCTCGCAGATCCCGAAATCCTCGCGCACGATGCTGCAATTGGTCTCGATCGCGGCCTCGCGCGCCGCCGCCCCTTCGGGGGCGGTGTCGCGGAAATAGAAATGATAGACGAGGCGGCTCCTCTGCCGGTCGACGGGGAGGATGCGCGAGGTGTTCATGCCGTCCGGATAGACCGAGAGGGTCATGTTGGGATAGGCCCAAAGCCAGACCCCGCCATAGATCGAGCCCTCGCGCTGCGGCGCCTTCATCACCACGACATTCTCCAGCGCATAGGTCTCGAAGCGGCTGAAGTCGATCTTGGCGTTGAGCCAGGGATGGATCGAGGGGATGTGATAGCCCTCGACGAAATTGTCGGTATAGGTCTTCCAGTTGCAGGAGATCTCGAACTCGACCTGCTTCAGGCAGGTGAAGCTCTCCATCGGATAAGGCTGGGTCAGCTCCGGCAGCGCGCCCAGGCAGTCGGACAGCGGCTTGGCCTCGAGATCGAGATTGACGAAGAGCAGCCCGCGCCATTCGCCGACCTGGATCGGCAGCAGGGGATAATCCTTCTTGTCGAACCAGGGCGCCTCGCCGAAGGCCGGCGTGGCCCGCAGCCGCCCATCGGCGCCATAGACCCAGCCGTGGTATTTGCAGCGCAGCACCTCGCAATGGCCCGTGCCGTCATCCATGAAATGCCCGGCGCGGTGGCGGCAGAGATTGTGGAAGCCCCGCAACGCCCCCTCGCGGTCGCGGATGACGAAGACGCGCCAGCCCGTGATCTCGGTGGCGATGTAATCGCCGGGATTGGCCAGCTGCGAGACCGGACCCAGGAATTGCCACTCCCGGGCAAAGACCTGGCGCCGCTCGCGCTCGAAGATCTCGGGCCCATGATACCAGCCGGCGGGGATGGTGAGCTGGGGCTGCGCCTTGATGGGATAATTCATGGCCGAATACTCCGACGCGGGCGCGGCTTTGCCAAGGGCGTTCGGCAGCTCTGGCGGTTCAATTCCCCAGCGCCGCGATCCGGGCCTCGATCTGCTGGCGCTGCGGGCTGCCCTCGGGCAGCACCGGCAGCAGCTTCTGCCAGAAGCTCTTGGCGGCCGTCTTGTCGCCATGGGCCTCGGCGATGAGGCCGGCGCAATAGAGGCCCAGGGGATTGTCGGGGGCGAGCTGGCGCAGGCGGGCGACCGTGGCCTCGAAATCGGCCGGCGGGGCGCCGCGCTCGGCCCTGACGGCCCCGGCGGCGGCATAGGCGATCTGGGTGTCGAGCCGGTCCGGCGCCCGGGTCGCCGCCTCGTGCCAGGCGGTGAAGGCATCGTCGGCGCGGCCGAGCTTGTCATAGGCATTGGCCAGGCGCAGCCAGCCGTCGATGTCCTCGGGATGCGCCTTTTGCCGGTCGGCCAGGCCCTTCACCATGCTGTCGATGAAGGCGGCCCGCTGCTCCGGCGTCATGGCCGCGGCCTTGGCCATATCCTCCGCGCTGGGGCCAGGGGCGGTTTCATTGGGCGCGGCGGCGCCATTCCCGGCGGCCGTCGCCGCGGGCGCCGGCGGCGCCGGCTTGCGGCCGGGCAGCGTCGCCGGATCGCGGCCGAGCTTCTTGGCCGTCTCCTCGATCTCCGCCGCCACCATCGGGCGCCAGGGCGCATCCGCGGGCGAATCCGACTCCAGCGCCACCCAGGCGCCGAGCGCGGCATCGAGATGACCGGCCTGGGATTCCCCGAGGGCCAGATAGAATCGCGCGCGGGGATCCTTGGGATCGATCGCCAGCGCAGCCTCGAAGGCGGCCTTGGCGGCCGGCGTCACCTGGCCCTCGGCCGCGGCTGTCAGGGCCTCGCCCTGGAGGGAGGGAAGGATGGCGGCGACCGGCTGATGGGCGGCCTGGAGCAAGGCAATGGATTTGCCATAGGCCGCCGCGGCCTCGGCATAGCGGCCGAGCTGGCCTTCGGATCCCGCCAGCAGGGCCCAGCCCTTCGGATCCTCCGGATGAGCCTTCATCGCAGCTTCGAGCTGGGCTGTCGCCGCCGCCATCTGCTGATTGCCTGCAGGCGCAGGCGGGGCCGTGCGATCGGCGAAGGGAAAGGCGGGAAGATCGGGCGAGCCGACATCGAGGTAGATCGCCACCGTCGCCGCCGGCAGCAGCAGAAGGAGCAAGCCGGCGCCGAGCCAGGCCCGCGCGGCGCCGCGGCCTCGGCCTCCTTTCGCGGCGACTTCCGCTGGGCCCGCGGCGGCCAGCAGCCGGCGCTCGATCTCGAGCCGCGCCGAGGCGGCCTCGGTCTCCGGCAGCAGGCCGCGCGCCACCTCGCGCTCGAGCTCGGCCAGCTGGTCGCGATAGACGGCGAGATCGGGATGATCCATGCCCACCGCCGCGCGCCGGCTGAGCAGAGGCAGGGCCAGCACCGCGACCACGCCCAGGCAGAGCAGGGCGGCCAGAACCCAGAGCAGGATCATCCTTGGCCGGGCTCCCGGCCGCCCAGAGGTGCTTCGGCGTTCTCCGCCATCAGCTCGGCGAGGCGGCTTCGCTCGGCCTCGTTCAGCGGCTCGGGCGCGCGGTCCTGCCGGCGCCGAAGCAAAGCATAGATGCCGCCGGCACCGAGCAGCAGCAGCACGGCCGGGCCGCACCAGAGCAGCAGGGTCTTCGCCTTGAAGGGCGGATCGAGAAGAACGAAATCGCCGTAGCGGGCCACCAGATAGGCCCTCACCTGGTCGTCGCTGTCGCCGGCCGTGAGCCGCTCGCGCACGATCACGCGCAGGTCATGGGCGAGATCGGCGTTGGATTCGTCGATCGACTGGTTCTGGCAGACGAGACAGCGCAGCTCCCGGCTGATGGACCGCGCGCGGGCCTCCAGCGCCGGATCCTTCAGCATCTCCGAAGGCTCGACGGCGAAGGCGGCGGTGGCCAGAAGGAATGACAGGAGCAGCGGCAGCAGAACGAGGGAGGCAAGTCGCGGGCCAAGCCTTCCCTCTGCGTCCCGGCTACCCCGCCTCTCTCCCCGTCATGGTCGGCGCAGGCCGACCATCCACGAGTTTGCCAGCCCTTGATCCGGTATCGGGTCGGCATGAGTGCAAGAAGTTTGACACGGAGGACACGGAGTTTGAGCAGGAGGGGCACGGAGAAGTGAGAATGCTGGCCCGGCGGCCTTTCTCCTCCGTGACCTCCGGAATGCCTCCGCGTCCTCCGTGTCCCATTTTCTTGCTTTGCAGCAGAAAGCCCGAGCCCTTGGCCGGCAAACTCGTGGATGGTCGGCCTGCGCCGACCATGACGGGAGAGAGAGTGAGGCTTGCGGCACGTCAAGGCTCACTTCGACAGTTCCGCGATCAGCGGCTTCAGCTTTTTCTCGACGTCGTCCTCGGTGAAGGGCCCGACCTGGCGGTAGCGGATGTTGCCGTCCTGGTCGATGAGATAGCTCTCCGGCACGCCATAGACGCCGAAATCGATGCCGGTGCGCCCGCTCTCATCCGCCACCGTGAGCGCGAAGGGATTGCCGAGATCGATGAGAAAGTTGGTGGCGTCGTCGGGCTTGTTCTTCCAGGCGATGCCGTCGAGCTCGATGCGCTTGTCCTTGGCCAGATCGAGCAGCAGGGGATGCTCGGCCCGGCAGGGGACGCACCAGGAGGCGAAGAAATTGATCAGCCGGAGATGGCCCTTGAGGTCGGTGCTCTTCAGCCCCGGCGCGCCGGCGGTGAGCGGCGGCAGATCGAAGGCCGGCACCGCCTTGCCGATCATGACCGAGGGCACCAGGGTCGGGTCGCGCCCCGGCGCCAGGCCGAGCCAGAACCAGATCGGCGATCGCCAGGAAGGCCAGGACCGGCAGGAGATAGAGGAGGCGGCGGCGGATCATCGGGCGGGCACCATCTTGCCGCGCGCGGCTGCCCGCTGCGGGGCACCGACCCGATAGCGCCGGTCGCTGAGGGAGACGATGCCGCCGGCCGCCATGATGAGGCAGCCGATCCAGATCAGCGGGACCAGCGGCTCGTAATAGAAGCGCACGGCCCAGCCGCCCTTGCCGTCCGGCTCGCCGATGACGCCATAGAGATCGGCCAGGCCCAGCATGCGGATCGCCGCCTGGGTGGTGGTCGTCTCGGCCACGGGATAGGCGCGCTTCTCCGGATAGAGCACCGCCACCGGCTTGCCCTCCACGCTCACCGTGAATTGGGCCCGGGTCGCCTCGTAGTTCGGGCCGGGGACCGGGAAGACCTGGTCCAGGCGATAGCTGTAGCCGGCGATCGCCGCGCTCTCGCCCGGCCGCAGCACGCGGATGTCCTCCTGCTTCCAGGCCGCACTCCCGGTCATGCCGAGGATGGCGAGCGCAATCCCGCCATGGGCGAGCGTCATGCCCCAGGCGGCCCGCGGCAGGCGCCGCAGGCGCCCGATCCCGCCGGGCGCCAGCGCCCGGCTCCGGCCGACGAGCTCCGTCAGCGCGCCCACGAAGAGCCAGGCCGCGAGTGCCACCCCGAGCAAAGCCAGCGCCGGCCCGCCATGAATCCACCAGGCGATGAGGGCCGCGATGATGGCGATGGCGAAGGCGAATTTCAGCCGCCCCAGCGCGCCTGGAAGATCGGCCCGCTTCCAGCTCAGCAGCGGACCGATGGCGGTCAGCGCGATCAGCGGCAGGATGATGGGCATGAAGGTGGCGTTGTAATAGGGCGGCCCCACCGAGACCGTGCCCTGGCCGAGGGTATCGAGGATCAGGGGATAGATAGTGCCCAGCAGCACCGTTGCCGCCGCGGTCGCCAGAAGCAGGTTGTTGATCAGCAGCGCCCCTTCGCGGCTGACCGGGGCGAAGAGCCCGCCGCCCTTGAGGGAGGGCGCCCGCCAGGCGAAGAGCAGCAGCCCGCCGCCGATATAGACCGATGAGCAGCGCCAGGATGAAAAGCCCGCGGGCGGGATCATTGGCGAAGGCATGGACCGAGGTGATGACGCCCGAGCGCACCAGGAAGGTGCCGATGAGGCTGAAGCCGAAGGCGAGGATGGCCAGCAGGATGGTCCAGCCCTTCAGCGCATCGCGCTTCTCCACCACGATCGCCGAATGCAGCAAAGCCGTGGCGATGAGCCAGGGCATGAAGGAGGCGTTCTCCGTCGGGTCCCAGAACCACCAGCCGCCCCAGCCCAAGGTGTAATAGGCCCACCAGCTGCCGCCGGCGATGCCGGCGGTGAGGCAGGTCCAGGCGGCCAGGGTCCAGGGCCGGACCCAGCGCGCCCAGGCCGCATCGACCCGGCCCTCGATCAAAGCGGCGATGGCGAAGGAGAAGGCCATGGAGAGCCCGACATAGCCGAGATAGAGCATGGGCGGATGGAAGGCGAGGCCGGGGTCCTGGAGGATGGGATTGAGCTCGGCCCCGTCGGCGGGGGCGGGAAAGAGCCGGGTGAAGGGGTTGGAGGCGAAGAGGGTGAAAGCGAGGAAGCCCAGCGCGATCGCCGCCTGCACCGCCAGCACCCGGGCGCGCAGCCGCGCCGGCAGATTGCCCCCGAAGGCCGCCACCGCCGCGCCATAGACCGACAGGATCGAGATCCAGAGCAGCAGCGAGCCCTCGTGATTGCCCCAGAGCCCGGCGATCCGGTAGAGCAGCGGCTGGCGGGAGTTGGAATTGTTCGCCACGGCCGCGACGCTGAAATCCGAGGTGATGAAGGCATGCAGCAGCGCCCCGAAGGCGATGGCGACGCAGGCGAGCTGGGCCAGTGCGGCGGGCCGGGCGAATTCCATCAGCCGAGGATCGCCCCGGGATGCGCCCACCAGCGGCACCACCGTCTGCAAGGCGGCGACCAGCAGGGCCAGCACCAAAGCGAAATGACCGAATTCGATAATCATGGCGAGGCGCTCGGTTGTTGCTGCTGGCCCTGGCTCTGCTGCCCCTGGCCCCCTTGGCCATCAGGCCGCCACTCGCCGCTCGCCTTCAGGGCCTTGGCGACTTCCGGCGGCATGTATTTCTCGTCATGCTTGGCCAGGACCTCGTTCGCCCTGAAGCTGCCGTCGGGCTGCAGGCTGCCTTCGACGACTACCCCCTGCCCCTCGCGGAAGAGGTCGGGCAGCACGCCCTTATAGGCGACGGGCAGCGATTTCTTCAGATCGGTTACGCGGAAGCGGGTGGTGACGCCATCCCCATCTTTGACCACGCTGCCCTTCTCCACAAGCCCGCCGAGCCTGACCGACCGGCCCGCGGCCGCCGGCTGGGCCATCAGATCGGTGGGGCTGTAGAAGAAGACGATGCCGCTGCGCAGGCTGTAGAGGACGAGGCCGGTGGCGATGGCGAGCATGCTCATGCCGATGACCACGAAGAGCAGGCGGCGGCGCTTGCGGGTCATTTGCTGACGGCTTTACGGCGGCGCTGGCGAAGGGTCTCGAGCTCGGCCTGCGCGGCCTCGCGCCGGCGCAAGGTCCTGAGCGTCAGGACGAGCTGGCCGATCATCACCACGGCGGCCACGGCCAGCGCCGGCCAGACATAGGCGGCATAGCCGCCCATGGCGAGATAGGTCTCGATCCTGTCCATGGGCCGGAACCTAGCCGATCGCGCGCGGCGGCGCTCAGCGACCCGCCGCCGCAGCCATCACCCGCAGCCGCGCGGCGATGAACTCGGAGCGGACCCGCAGGATCAGCAGGCTGACGAAGAAGAGGGTGAAGCCCAGGGCCGTGATCATCATCGGGATCAGGATCGAGGGATCGATGGTGGGCCCCCCCATGCGGAAGACGCTCTCCGGCTGATGCAGGGTGTTCCACCAATCGACCGAGAATTTGATGATCGGCACATTGACGAAGCCGACGAGGGCCAGGATGGCGGCCGCCTTGTTGCCGCGGCTGGCATCGTCGAAGGCGTTCAGCAGGGCCATATGGCCGAGATAGAGGAAGAACAGGATCAACATCGAGGTGAGCCGCGCGTCCCAGACCCAATAGGTGCCCCACATCGGCTTGCCCCAGAGGGAGCCGGAGACCAGCGCGATGAAGGCGAAGCCCGCCCCCAGCGGCGAGGCGGCCCGGGCGATCAGATCGCCCAGGGGATGGCGCCAGATCAGGGCGCTGGCGCTGGCCGCCGCGATGCAGGTGTAGACGAACATCGCCATCCAGGCGGCGGGCACATGGATGTAGATGATCCGTACGCTCTCCCCCTGCTGGTAGTCGGGGGGCGCGAAGACGAAGCCCCAGATGAGGCCGGTGGCGAGGCAGAGGATGGCCCCCGCCGAGACCCATGGCAGCAGGGCCCCGCTCACGCGCAGGAACTGTCCGGGATTGGCGAAACGGTGCATGGTTGCGGCGATATATAGGCCGCGGGGGTGCCGAAGGCAAAGCCCCCGGCGCCCCTAGCTGGCCTTGGCGCCATAAGGCCGGCAGATCTGCTCGACCGTCGGGTTGGCGGGCGGGACGGTCCCGCCCAGCGCCGCCACCATCGCCTTGTAGTCGGGGGATTGCAGGACCATGGCCTTGCCCAAGGCGATGAGCTCGCGGACCTGGTCCCGCGGCAGGGTCCAGCTCGTCGCCATGCCGTAGAAATGGGCCCGGCAGCCGGGATCGGCGATGAAGTCGAAGCCGACCATGACCAGGGCTTTGGGATCATAGGGCCCGTCGACCACGGCATCGATCTTGCCGAGAAGCTGGAAGCTGGTGGCATCGATCGGCGTGCCGATCGTCGTCAGCAGGGTGTCGACGGCCCCGGGCGGGCGGGCACGGCTCCCGAAATCATTCTCCGACTGGCTGCGGGCATTGACGACGAGGAGCAGCAGCTTGTCGGCCTTCCCGGTATTGGCCCAGTTGAGGAAGGAGGGGGATTCGCCGGGGGAGGTCAGCAGGGTCAGCGGAACCGTGAGGCCCATATTGTCGGCGATGCCGCCGTCCAGCAGCTGGATGTAGTCGTCCTTGCCGTCGCGGTTGAGATAGCTGAGCGCAACCGTGCCGCGCCGGAACCGTGCCAGGTTCTCGGCGGCGGGATAACTCACGCCCTGATCCGTCTCGGTGGCGATGTCATTGGCCAGGCGCTTGGGCAGCGGGCCGTTGGGGCTCGAGGTCCAGCCTGTGCCAGGCGTGGCGGGCGCCTGACGCTGGGCCGCGCAAGGTGCCCGGTTGCGGATGGTGAGCGCGCTGAGGGCGACGGGAAAAGCTGCCGAAGCGGCGACGGCATCGGCGATCTTGAGCTGCGAAAGATCGGCGCAGATCAGGTCGAACTGATCCTGGTTGAAGGAGAAGACGCTGCCGCTCGACATGTCTGCGGCGTTCAGCAGCACATAGGGCCGCCGGTTCCGGCCCGGCTCGTTCACGGCGATGAGGTCGGCATAGGTCTTCTTGTGGAAGACCTTCTCGTCGAGATAGCTCACCAGGATATCGATGCGCGGATAGAGCAGCCGGGCCGGGTCCAGAAGCGTGCTCCAGATCAGGCTGCTCATCACATCGCTCTCGAGGAAGTCGCTCTCCAGAGAGTCGAGGCCATCGATGCCGCCGAGGGCGAAATAGGCCGCGGTCACGCTGCCGCCCGAGACCGAGGAGACGAGATCGATCTGGCTGGCGAAGGGGAGGGTGGCAGTGCCGGCCTTTACCGGCGTCTCGGCCATGGCGCGCAGAGCGCCGTCGGCCAATGCGGCGGCCCGGGTCCCGCCGCCCGAGAAGGTCAGGATCACCGCGGCCTTGTCGATCGTCTTGGGCGCTTTCTTCTCCAGCGTCGTGTAGCGGTAGCCGGAGAACTGATCGATATCCGTGAGCTCGGTGGTGCGCACCGGCGAGGCGCAGGCCGCCAGCAGCAGAAACGTTGCCAGCACGCCCGCGCGGCCCCACCTCATGCGCTCACCGCGGGATCGAGGGTCACGAGAACGGGATTGGCGCCTTCATTGCCCGGCGGCTTCTTGATCACCAGGGTCTTCTGCCAGGTGACGGCGAGGCCGAGATCGAGGGTCTCGAAGGTGTTCTGGCCGGTCTCGGTCCGGAAGGGCGTGCCGATGGCGCCGGCGATATCGGCATAATTGCCGTCGACATAGACGGAATCGCTGATGCCGCCGCCATCGCTTCTGAGGACCTTGACCCAACACAACGCCATGCCGCCCCCGTTTCCGACAGGCGACCAGCTATAGGCGGCGGCCGTTAATTATGCGTGACCTTGGCCCCCGCTACATCGAGTCCCCTCGCCCCCCGATAGGGGGGAGAGGGTTAGGGTGAGGGGGTGTGTCCGCAAGGATGATATCCGCAGAGGCAGCATACCCAGTCGCCAAACCCCCTCACCCCGGCCCTCTCCCCCGTTCCGGGGGCGAGGGGGGAAGATGGAGGGCGAGGATAAAGTCAGGGGATAGTGCGCCGCCCCCTATCCGGTCAGCGCCTTCAGCGCGCGCTCGAGATCGGGGAGGTCGAAGGGTTTGGAGAGGCGCGGAAGCTGCTGATAGGCGGGGGGGAAGTCCTGGGCGCCATAGCCGGTCATGAAGGCGAAGGGGATGCCGCGCTTCTGAAGGATCTCGGCGACGGGAAAGCTCGGGGTGCGGCGCAGGCTGACATCCAGCAAGGCGAGATCGAACTCGGCCTTCTCGGCAAACCCCATCGCCTCCGCCAGATCGCCGGCGGGCCCGAGCACGCTGCAATTCAATTCCTGCAGCATCTCCTCGAGCATCATCGCGACGAGGGTCTCATCCTCGACCACGAGCACGCGGCGGGTATTTCCCGCCACCCCGCCCGCCTTGGCCGGATCCGTATCACTGGCATTCCAGTGCGTCATTCCTTGCTGCCCCTAAGCTGCCAATTCAACGCATCGCCGCGGCCGGTAGCCGGAAGGTCTCGCGCAACCGCCGCGCGAGATCCGACACGGTATAAGGCTTGGGAAGAAACGGAAACTCCCCGGTTTGCGGGGTCGTGGGCGGTTCGCGGCCCGAACGTCCGCCGGCGAATCCCGAGGTGAGCAGGATCTTGAGATCCGGACGGCGCCGGCGGGCCTCCCGCGCCAGCTCGACGCCCGTCATCCCGCGGGGCATGACGATGTCGCTGAACAACAGCTCCACCTCCTCGCCCTCCTGCAGGACCTGAAGCGCCTCGGGGCCGTTGCTGGCATGGAGCACGCGATAACCGAGACCTTCCAGCATGCCCAGCACCGCGTCTCGGACGCGCTCGTCATCCTCCACCACCAGGATGGTCTCGTGGCCCTCCGGCAGCTCACCCGCGGTCTCATGGTCTGCCATCGCAACGGCCGGGCCGCCCTTGGAGCGGGGGAAATAAAGCTCGACCGCGGTGCCCTGGCCCGGGGTGCTGGTGATGGCGATGAATCCGCCGGATTGCTTGACGAAGCCGTGGACTTGGCTGAGGCCGAGGCCGCTGCCCTTGCCGACGTCCTTGGTGGTGAAGAAGGGCTCGAAGGCCAGCGCCATGATATCGGGGGACATGCCCTCCCCGGTATCGCGGACGCTCACCTGGACATAGTCCCCGGCAGGGATCTCCTCCGGCCTGAAGGTAGCGCCGCTGACAGGGGGCAGCGGCCGCGCCAATGGCAGATTGGCACTCTCGATCTGCAACCGGCCCCATTCCGGCATGGCATCACGTGCGTTGATCGCCAGATTGAGGATGGTCGTCTCGAGCTGCCCGGCATCGATCTGCAGCGACCAGAGTCCCGAGGCCAGCTGCACCTCGAGCTCGACCTTCTCGCCCAGGATGCCCCGGAGAAAGCCTTCGAACTCCGCCAGCGTCAGCGTCAGATCCACGGTCTCCGCCCGGAGCGGGTCGCGCCGCGCGAAGGCCAGCAACTGGCGGGTCAGGCGCTCGCAATCCTGGACAGCCTTGCGGCCGCTGCCCACGAGCTTCATGAGCTTGTCTACGGCCAAGGGGAGGGGCTTGCGAAGGTTCATCTCCATCAGGCTGAGATTGCCCAGCACCACCGTGAGCAGGTTGTTGAAGTCATGGGCGATGCCGCCCGTGAGCCGGCCGATGGCATCGAGCTTCTGAGCGTGGCGCAGGGCCTCCTCGGCCTTGGCCCGATGCTCCATTTCGGCGGCCAGGCGATCCTTCGCCTCGTTCAACTCGCGGGTCCGGTCGCGGACGCGGCGCTTCAGCTCCTGATTGACCTCGCGCAGCTGCCGTTCGGCGTGGCGCATGCGCAGCAAGGCGCCCACGGCGGCGACCAGCTCCTCCGGCTCGATGGGCTCGATCAGGTAGGAATCGGCGCCGCCGGCCAGGGCCGAGGCCCGATCGGCCGGCCGCACGAAGGCCGCGGAGGTCTGCAGGACGACGATGCCGGGATGGTCGAGCTTGATCTGGCGGCAGACTTCCAGCCCGCTCATATCGGATAGCTTGACGTCGAGCAGGACGAGATCGGGGAGTTCCGCCTCGAGCAGGGCCAAGCCACCCTTGCCCGTGGCGGCCTCCAGCAAGGCATAGCCGCGACCCTTCAAGGCGTGGGATTTCAGATAGCGCCCCGCCTCGTTGTCGTCGACCACCAGGATCTTCGCGACCTCGCGCCCCGTCACGGCTGCCTCCTCGGCTGAGGATCGACCGCCTGCCGGATCGCGGCGATCAGCGTCTCCGCGGTCAACTCCGATTTCGACAAGATCCTGCATATGTTGTTCTGGGCCAGCTCCGGGATCTCCTGGAGAACCATGGAGGTCATAACGATGGCGGGGATCTCGCGGGTGGCTGCCCGGGCCGATAACTCGTCCAGCAACTCGCCGCCTCCCCGGGGGCTCATATGTAGATCAACGAGCACGACATCGATCTGTTCCCGCTCCAATTGCCGCAGTGCAGCATCGACCCCCTCGGCTTCCCGGATCTCGAAGGATCCTCGCGGCAGAAGCTGGCGCACGAGATATCGGGGGATCTCCTCGTCATCCACCACCAGGACCCGGATGATATTCTGCTCGCCGGTGAGGGCATCCAAGGCTGCGATCAGCCGCCGCGAGTCGATCGGCTTGTGGATATAGTCGTCGGCGCCCAGGTTTCGGGCCTTGCGCTCGTCCTGGGTGCTGGAGGCGACGACAATGGGGATGCGCTGGGTCACCTCGCGCTGCTTCAGATCGATGAGCAGGCGCCAGCTGTCCTCGCCCACCAGCATGATGTCGAGCAGGATGGCGGCGGGCGAGATCCGCTCCAGCACCCGCTTCGCATCGGCCACGCTGCGGACGGGGATGAGCTGATAGCGGGTTCCGGCCAGCGCCCGCTCGAAGGCGAAGGAATTGGCGGCATTGTCCTCGACCCCGAGGATGGGCAGGCGGCCGGGCTCGATCGTGAGATAGGCCTCCAGATCGCTCGTCTCGGCATGCAGGGGATAGATCCGCGGGATGGTGAGGGAGAATATCGAGCCTTCGCCGGGGCGGCTGGCGACGCTCACGGAGCCCTGGAGCAGTTCCGCCAGGCGCCGCGACAGGGGAAGCCCCAGACCGGTGCCCTTGACCTTCGCCTGGCGCGGGCCGGAGATCTGAGCGAACTCCTGCCAGATGGCCTCGATATCGGCTTCGGCGATGCCCACGCCCGTGTCGCGCACATGGAAGGTGATCTGGTCGGTCGCCGGTCCCGCCTCGGCCCAGACGCGGACTTCGCCGATCTCGGTGAATTTGATCGCATTGGAAATGAAATTCCGCAGGATCTGGGACACCTTCCCCTCATCCGTCACCAGCGGCGGCAGGCCGGTCGGCTCGTCGAAGACGAGGGCGACGTCTTCGCCGACCAGAAGCGGGCGCAGCATGCCGCGCAGCGTGCTGAACAGATCGGTGGCTTCGAACTCGGCCGCGCTCACCACCGTCTTGCCCGCCTCGACCTTGGCGATATCGAGCAGATCGTCGACCAGCTCGGTCAGATTCTCCGCCGCCTGACGGATGAAATTGACCTGCCTTTCCTGCTCCGGCGTCAGCTCGCCGTCGCTCCTCGTCTGCAGCAGGCGGGAGAGCGCCAGGATCGAGTTGAGCGGCGTGCGGAACTCATGGCTCATATTGGAGAGGAAGCGCGATTTCAGCTCGTCGGCGCGGCGCAGATGATCGGCGCGGTCCGCGAGCTCGGCATAAAGGGCGACGACGCCGCGATTGGTATCCTGCAGCTCCTGGTTCACCTGCTCCAGGCGCTCCTGGCCTTGGCGGACCTCCTCCAGCTGCACCAGATATTCCTGGTTCTGGCGCGTGATCTCCGCCGCCGGGTCGAGGCTGTCCTGCGCGGTCAGCGCCGTCGCGATCCGGGCGAGCGTGGCGCCGGACAGCATGCGCGGGCGACCCGGAAGGCTCTTGCCCAGGCGGACCGTGGTGCCGCTGCCGGGCGCGCTGCGGATCTCGCACCGGTCCATCAGGCGGCGTGCGCCGGTGATCCCGATCCCCATGCCGGTGACGGAGCGGTGGGTGCCGGCGAGGACGGCGTCGAGATTGCTTATTCCAGCGCCCCGGTCGGAGATCAGGATATCCAGCGACTGCCCGGCGCCCTGCTCCTCGAGATGGAATTCCAGCATGCCGCCGCCGCCATATTCCAGCGCGTTGCGCACGATCTCCGATACGGCCGTGGTGATGCGGGTCTGGTCCTGGGAATCGAATCCCAGGAGGGCTGCGACCTTGCGGCAGCGCTGGCGCGCAAGGATGATGTCCGTCTCGCGCCGGAGCGCGACGGCGAGGAGGCGCGCCTTCACGGCCTCACCCGCATCATGAGACCGCCCTCGTCATGGGCCCACCCGCATCACGACGACCGAGGCGTCGTCGCGCTCGCGCCTGTGGTCGCGGAAGAGCACGGCTGCGATCAGGCTCGGATGGCTGGCGCCGAGGCCGGGATAGCTTGCGAGATCCCATTTCGACGACAGCCCGTCGGAGTGCATGAGGACGGTCACGCCGCCTTTGACGGGATAAGTGAATTCACGGATCCGGGGCGCGATATGGCCGAGCACGCCATTGTGGGACACCATGCGCTGGGGCTTGCCCTCGCCCAGCAGCACGCCCGCGATATTGCCGACGCCCACGAAGCGAAGCATGGCTTTCGCGCTGTCGAAGCGGGCGACCGCCACGGCACCGCCGCGCGTCGGCGCCAAAGCGCGATGCATGGTCTCCATCAGGGGCACGCAGTCCTCGGCGGCATGGCGCTCGAAGGCGGCCATGGCGGTATCGGCGGCGGCGGCGGCCTGGCTGCCGTGGCCGGAGCCGTCGACCGCCATCAAGGTGGGTCCGAGCGCCGAAGGGGCGAAGCCCCAACGGTCGCCGCTGACCGTCTCGCCGGCGATCGGCACCACCACGGCGCCCAGGGAGATGATCGGCGGCGTGGGTGCCGGCACCGGCGTCGCCGGGTCGCGGATGCGCGCCATGACAGCCGTGCCCAGGCCGGGGCGCGAATAGACGGCGAATTCGTCGGCCTGGCGGCGGACGGCGCCGAGCCCGGTGCCCATGCTGCCCGCCGTGGAATAACCGTCCGCCATGGCGCGGCCGAGGTCGGCGATGCCGGGTCCCTTGTCGAGGCTGAGGATCTCGAGCCCGCTGCCGGTCGAATCCCGATAGGGACCAAGGAGGATCTGACCGCGGCCCGCATGCTTCAGCAAATTCGTCGCCAGCTCCGTCGTCACCAGGGCGCAACGGCCGGCCGTCTCCTCGTCGAAGCCGAGATCCTGCGCATGGCTGTTCGCCGCCCGTCGCGCGGCGGCCACTTCGCTGGAATTGCTCAGGATGACGAGCATGTTACTTCCAGCGTGCCAGGGTGACTTTGGTTCCGGCGCCGGGCTTGGAGTCGATGGCGAACTCGTTCGACAGGCGCTTGGCCCCGCTGAGGCCGAGACCCAGGCCATTGCCGGTCGTATAACCATCCTTCAGCGCCTGGTCGATATCGGAAATGCCCGGACCCCGATCGGTGAAGGTGAGCCTGAGGCCGCGCCGGGCGCCGTCGCGCAGGAGCTCGAGCGTGAGCTCGCCGCCGCCGCCGTAGTCGAGCGTGTTGCGCGCGATCTCGCTGGCCGCCGTGATGATCTTGGTCTGGTCGACGAGGCTGAACCCCGCCTGGAGCGCTAAAGCGCGAACCGCCTGGCGTGCGCGGACGACATCGTCGCCAGCCCGGATCGCCAGATGCTCATTCTTCTCGACGATCAACCTGACCCTCCTCGTCATCGATGACGCGGCGGATCAGGGCAAGCCCCTTATCGACATTGAGCGCCGTCTTGACGCCGGTGAGAGCCAGCCCCAGCTCGACCAAAGTGATGGCCACTGCCGGCTGCATGCCCACGACCACCGTGACGGCATCCAGGATTCGCGACATGGCCGCGATGTTGTTGAGCATGCGCCCGATGAAGGAATCGACGATCTCCAGCGCCGAGATATCGATCATCACCCCGCGAGCGTGGGTGGCGACGATCTTGTTGGTCAGATCGTCCTGCAGCGCCATGGCCAGCCGGTCATGCATGTCGACCTGGATGCTGACCAGCAGGCAGTCGCCGATCTTCAGGATGGGTATCTGTTCCATGGCGCTAGGCGGGCTTGCCGGCCTTCACGGGGGACGCCACGCTCTGGCCCAGCCGGCGAAGCGCCAGCGCAAAGGCATCGGCCATCGTCGCCTTGGAGACCACATCGAGCTCGACGCCGAGATGGACCATGGTCTGGGCGATCTGCGGGCGGATGCCGCTGATGATGCAATCCGCCCCCATCAGCCGGGCCGCGGATATCGTCTTCAGCAGATGCTGGGCGACCAGCGTATCGACCGTCGGCACGCCGGTAATGTCGATGATGGCGATATCGGCGCCGGTGGTCATGATCTCCTGCAGCAGGTTCTCCATCACCACCTGGGTGCGCGCGCTGTCGAGGGTCCCGATCAGCGGCAGAGCGAGAATGCCCTCCCAGAGCTTCACCACGGGCGTCGAAAGCTCGAGCATCTCCTGCTGCTGGCGCAAGATCACCTGCTCGCGGCTCTTCTGGAAATACTCCGTGGTGTAGAGACCGAGCTTGTCCAGGATCAGAGTCGCGGTCCAGATCTCCTCGGCCAGCTTGTCGGTGTCCTTGCCCAGCTCCCGCCGCAGGAGATTGAACAGCGGCTGCTTCAAGGAGAAGACGAAGGTTGCGGTCTGGGTGGGGGTGTCGCCGCGAATGACGCCCTGCTGGGAGACCTCCTCGAGGATGGCGCGGGTGGAAGCCCATTTTTCGGTGCCGATCTCCGCGAGCTGCCCGCTCTGAAGCCCGTCCTTCAGCGCGGCGATGAAGCGCTGCGATAGATTGCGCTGCTCCTCGCCGCTGCCGTCAGCCTGCTGGTCGAGCCACTCGGCCAGAAGCTGCTTCTGGTTCTTGTCGATGAGCTGGGGGATGGTCGTGGTCGCTTTCATGGAATCCTCACGAATGAATAAACTCCGCCCGACACGCCGGAGCGACCCGGCGCAGGACGGGCGTGCCGAATTGGCGCCAAGCGCCGGGCCGGACATCGCATGCTTGAACTTTCCCCGGTCGCGCGAAACAATGAAAAAGCCGCCCCTCAGCCGAACCCTTGAACCGCGCAAGGGAACGGTCTATGGGGTTCTAATTCTTCTGCTTTGTCCAACTGTTATAAAGTATTGTGGCGTAACATGGTTCCCCCGTCAGGACGCATTCTCCTCGTGGATGACGAGGAGGCATTTTGCTATGCCGCAGCCAAGGCGCTGCGCAAGGCCGGTTTCGAGGTCTCGCTTGCCCCCGATCACCGGCTGGCCCTTCAGATTCTGGAAGGCCCCCAGCCCCTCGACCTGCTGATCACCGATGTCGTGATGCCGGACCGCGTCAACGGCTTCGCCCTCGCCCGGATGGCCCGGATGCGGCGCCTCGACCTGAAGATCCTCTATGTCAGCGCCTATGAGCTTCCAACCGAGGAGGCCATCGGCAAGATCCTGCGCAAGCCGATCTCGCCGGAGGCTCTCGTCGTCGAAGCCGGCCTGGCCCTGGCCGCCCAGGGAGACGTTTCCGCCAGTTGATGCGGCCGAGGGCCGATGTGATCGGTATTGACTGTTACGTATTTTACGTATAGGATAAATATACGATCGAACCAAGCCCGCCCCGGCGGCCGGTTCAGCCCAGTAAGCCTCGCTCTCTCAGCCCTCATGGTCGTCCCCGGCTGTACCGGGGGATTGGCCCACGGCTGTCCGGCTGGCTCGGCCGGCAAGCCGCGCTCTCATCCCGTCATGGTCGGCGTAGGCCGACCATCCACGAGTTTGCCTGAGCCAGATCCGACGTGTTGCGGCAATGCGCGTTCACCATGCATGCCACGGCGGGAGATAAGAGTTTCACCACGGAGGCACGGAGGCACGGAGATCACGGAGGATAGGTTGCGTGTCCTGACCCGCAACCTGTGCCGCCTTCTGCCGCGGTCCCATTGCTCCGTGACCTCCGTGTCTCCGTGGTGAACACCTCTTCGCGGTCAGAGGGGCCGCGCGGTGACCGGGAAATCGGAGCGAGCGCCTGATCCTGGGCAGGCAAACTCGTGGATGGTCGGCCTTCGCCGACCATGACGGCTGAAAGGGCGAGGCTTGGAGGCGCAACCGGACGGCTGTGGCTTGCGGACGGAACCCGTGCCGGCGCGCGGTCTGCCTGTAGATTCCCTGCAGAAACAGGTCCAGGGGTCGTCCCGGCTCCGCCGGATGGCCGTCGGAAATGAGACCAGAATGACTGCAGATTCCCTGCAGAAGCAGATGCAGAGCGCCTAGCCGGCCGGGCGCACCTGGATCTCGACCCGGCGGCCGGCGGCATCGTCGCCCGGGGGTGCGGCGGCGAGGATGGCGACGCTCGTCTCTGCCGGCAGGCCGCGGCTGGTC
Organism: uncultured Alphaproteobacteria bacterium; assembly: GCA_963757155.1. GTDB lineage: Bacteria > Pseudomonadota > Alphaproteobacteria > Dongiales > Dongiaceae > DASXQK01. Next base: position 134,400 of record CAVWQS010000015.1, on the reverse strand, counting down.
AGGGCCGCATAGACCGCATTGGCCCGGGCGCGCGACAGGGCGTTGTCGGCCGGGCTGCTGCCGCCGGTATCGGACCAGCCGGTGATCACGACCTCGGCCTGGGGATGCTGCGCCAGATATTGCGTGATGGCCTGGAGCTTCGCCTGCTCCCGGGCCGGGATGAGGGCGCTGCCGGGCGCGAATTGCAGCACGGCGGTGACCGCCGCCGCGGTCTGGGGCTTGCCGCCTTGCTCCTGCTCCAGCTTGGCGATCCGGTCGCGCAAGGGATCCAGGAGGCGGTTGAGGGCGGCCTCGGCCTGGCGGCGCTCCTCGGTCGCCTGATCCGCCATCTCGTTCGCCCGGTTGCTGATATTGATATTGGCCGGGCTGTAGCTGGGCAGGCTGGCGAGCTCGCCGCGGGCGGCATCGGCGGCCTGGGCGAGCCGCGCCGCCTCGTAGCCGTGATAGATGAGCGCGCCCATGTCGCCGTCGAAGGTCTGCTGCACATCGGCCTGGATGATGGACGCCTGCTGGTCGTGATCGGGCGGCGTCTCGCAGCCCGCGACCAGCGCAAGCAGGACAGCGGCAAGCGCAAGATGAGGCAGGCGGCGCATGGAAGGACTCCCCCGGGTTTGCCCATCGCCAGCTTAGGATCGGCGGCGGTGAGGATAGGCTTGAGCCCCCGAGAAGGTCCAGGCCGCTATTATTCCAGGGCGAGCCGAAGGGCCGCCGCGCCGGCCCAGGGTGCCAGCGGCAAGGCGGCGATGAGATAGGCGGCCAGCAGCAGCAGATGCGGCTGGGCGGAAAGCCCGGCGGAAGCGGCATCGACGGCGGCGACGCCGAAGATCAGCACCGGGACATAGAGCGGCAGCACCAGGAGCGGCAGCAGCACGGCGCCCCGCCGGGCGCCCAGGGTCAGGGCCGCGCCCACGGCGCCCACCAAAGTGAGCGCCGGCCCGCCCAGCGCCAGCGCCAGAACCAGGACCGGGATCGCCGAAGCCTCCAGCCGCAGGAACAGCGCCAGCAGCGGGGCCGCGACCAGCAGCGGCAGGCCGGTCGCCAGCCAATGGGCCAGGGCCTTGGCGAGGAAGCTCCATTCCAGCGCCAGGGAGCCCAAGGCGAGCTGATCCAGCCCGCCATCCTCGAGCTCCTGCTGGAACAGCCGGTCGAGGGAGAGCAGGGCCGCGAAGAGGGCCATGGTCCAGAGCAGCCCGGCGGCGATGCGCGCCAGCAAAGCCGGCTCCGGCCCGACCCCGAAGGGGAAGATCATCACCGCCAGCAGATAGAAGGCGAGGGTGAGCAGGGCATCGCCGCCCTGGCGCAGCACCAGGGTCAGATCCCGGCGCAGCAGGCGCATGAAGCCCCAGCTCTTCATGCAACCATGGATCCCTCGTCCTCGTCGAACGCGCTGGCCTGGGGAAGCGAGAGCGAGAGGGTGGTCGCCTCCGGCGGCACGCTGCCGCCATGAAGCGCGATCGCCGCCATGCCGCCCTTGGCCCGATGGGCCGCCAGGGCCGCGGCGAACATCGCCTCGGCCTCGGCGTCCAGGGCATTGGTGGGTTCGTCCAGCAGCCAGAGCGGCGCCTGGCGGGCGACGATCCGGGCGAGCGCCAGGCGCCGGCGCTGCCCGGCGGAGAGAAGCCGGGCCGGCAGGTCAGCGAGATGGGCGATGCCCAGCGCCGCCAAAGCGGGGGCGACCGCGGCCTGGCCGCACCAGAAGCCGAGGTTCTCCGCCGCGGTCAAGGCGGGCTTCAGGGCATCGAGATGGCCGAGGAAGGCCAGGCGCCGGCGATGGCGCTCGGGCTCGTCGTCGACCGGCGCCCCCGCCCAGAGAAGCTCGCCCTCGGCGGGGCGGAGCAGCCCCGCCATCAGGCGCAGCAGACTCGACTTGCCGCTGCCGTTGGGACCCCGCAGCAGGAGCACGCCGCCGGGGGCGAGGGTGAAATCGAGATGACGGAAGACAAGCCGCTCGCCCCGCCGGCAGAGGAGCTTGCGGCCGGCGAAGGGGGCGGGGACGAAGTCCTCGGTCATGGACAAGCCGGCGATGACGATGGGGTGAGCGGAGGCATCACGGCGGCTAGTACTAGCCGGTTCGTTTCGCTCTGGCGAGAGTCGGGGATTTCCAGGCGGGAGGGCCGTTGCCGGCAGAACTGCCGCGGCCCGAAAATTACTGCGCCGCGCTCCGCTGGGATGAAAGCGGAAGCGCGGCGCTCGAGGTTGATAAAGACAGCCGCTGGGGGTCGCGGTAGCTGTCTTTACAATCCCCGGCCTTTCAGTTTTGCAGAGGCCGGCCGGGGAGCCTCGTCGGGGTCTCGGCTTTGGTTCGAAGCCAGAGGATGGTGTTGGGCTGTGGCGGCAATACGCCGGGAAAAAGGCGAAATTGTGATTTTTCCGGAGGCGAAAAACGAAAGCGTGGTGATATCATCCGCCGCCCCGAAGAACGCCTCAAGGAGATCTCCCCGTGACCGCCCTGGACAGTTTCAAGGCGCGCCGGTCGCTCAAGGTCGGCACGCGTCGTTTCGATTATTTCAGCCTCAAGGCTGCAGAGAAAAACGGGCTCGGCGACATCTCCCGCTTGCCTTTCTCGCTCAAGGTGCTGCTCGAGAATCTCTTGCGCAACGAGGACGGCCGCTCGGTCCGTTCCGAGGACATCAAGGCCGTGGCGCGCTGGCTGAAGACGAAGCGCTCCGATCGCGAGATCGCCTTCCGGCCGGCCCGGGTGCTGATGCAGGATTTCACCGGCGTGCCGGCGGTGGTCGATCTCGCGGCCATGCGCGACGCCATGAAGGGGATGGGCGACGATCCGCGCAAGATCAACCCGCTCTCCGCCGTCGATCTCGTCATCGATCATTCGGTCATGGTCGATGCCTTCGGCAATCGTGCCGCCTTTGCCGAGAACGTGGCCCGGGAATATGAGCGCAACGGGGAGCGCTATGCCTTCCTGCGCTGGGGCCAGAAGGCCTTCGACAATTTCCGGGTCGTGCCGCCGGGCACCGGCATCTGCCATCAGGTGAATCTGGAATACCTGGCCCAGACGGTCTGGACCGCCAAGCAGGGCGACAAGACGCTGGCCTATCCCGATACGCTGGTCGGCACCGACAGCCATACCACCATGGTCAACGGGCTTTCGGTGCTGGGCTGGGGCGTGGGCGGGATCGAGGCCGAGGCGGCGATGCTGGGCCAGCCGATCTCCATGCTCATCCCCGAGGTCATCGGCTTCAAGCTCACCGGCAAACTGAAGGAGGGGGCGACGGCGACCGATCTGGTGCTGACCGTGACCCAGATGCTGCGCAAGAAGGGGGTGGTCGGCAAATTCGTCGAATTCTATGGGCCGGGCCTGGATGACCTGACCCTGGCCGACCGCGCCACCATCGCCAATATGGCGCCGGAATATGGCGCCACCTGCGGCTTCTTCCCCATCGACGGCGAGACCATCCGCTATCTGAAGGCCACGGGCCGCAGCCCCGGCCGGGTCGCTTTGGTCGAGGCCTATGCCAAGGCCCAGGGCCTCTGGCGCTGCTCAGCGCACCCCCGATCCGGTCTTCACCGACAGCCTCAGCCTCGATATCGGCACGGTGGAATCGAGCCTCGCCGGGCCCAAGCGCCCGCAGGACCGGGTTCCCCTCTCCACGGCCGCCGGCGCCTTCAAGAAGGCCCTGGTCGAGGCCTTCGGCCGGCCCGAGGCCGGCGCCCGGGTATCGGTCGAGGGCGCGAACCACGATCTGGGCGACGGCGATGTGGTCATCGCCGCCATCACCAGCTGCACCAATACCTCCAACCCCAGCGTCATGCTGGGGGCCGGGATCATCGCCCGTAATGCGGTGAAGCGCGGGCTGAAGGTGAAGCCCTGGGTCAAGACCTCGCTGGCACCCGGCTCCCAGGTGGTGACGGATTATCTGAAGCTGGCCGGGCTTCAGGCGCCCCTCGACAAGCTCGGGTTCAATCTCGTGGGCTATGGCTGCACCACCTGCATCGGCAATTCGGGGCCGCTGCCCGAGGCGATCTCGGCCGCCATCACCAAGAGCGACCTCACGGTCTGCTCCGTGCTCTCGGGCAATCGCAATTTCGAGGGCCGGGTCAATCCCCAGACCCGGGCCAATTACCTGGCTTCGCCGATGCTCGTCGTCGCCTATGCGCTGGCGGGCTCGCTGAAAGTGGATCTGCTGAAGGATCCGCTCGGCCATGACAAGAAGGGCATGCCGGTCTATCTCGCCGACCTCTGGCCCAGCAACAAGGAGATCGCCGATACGGTGCGCCGCTTCGTCAAGGCGTCGAGCTTCCGCAAGCGCTATGCCGATGTCTTCGCCGGCGACCGCCTCTGGCGCAAGGTCGAGACCTCCGGCGGCCTCACCTATGGCTGGGACAGCCATTCGACTTATGTGCAGAACCCGCCCTATTTCGTCGGCATGCCCGACAGCCCCAGCGCCATCGAGGATGTCGCGGGCGCGCGCACCCTCGCTTTGCTGGGCGACAGCATCACCACCGACCACATCTCGCCCGCGGGCTCGATCAAGAAGGAGAGCCCGGCGGGCCAGTACCTCATCGCCCATGGCGTGCCGCCGGCGGAGTTCAACTCCTATGGGGCGCGGCGCGGCAACCACGAGGTGATGATGCGCGGCACCTTCGCCAATATCCGCCTGAAGAACGAGATGCTGCCGGGGACCGAGGGCGGCATCACCCGCCATCTCCCCTCCGGGGAGACGCTGTCGATCTATGACGCGGCCATGCGCTACAAGGCGGAAGGGGTTCCCCTGGTGGTCGTCGCGGGCAAGGAATACGGCACCGGCTCCTCGCGCGATTGGGCGGCCAAGGGGACCCTGCTCCTGGGGGTCAAGGCGGTGCTGGCCGAGAGCTTCGAGCGCATCCACCGTTCCAATCTGATCGGCATGGGCGTGCTGCCGCTGCAGTTCAGGGAAGGGGTGACGCGCAAGACCCTGGGCCTGACGGGGGAGGAGATCTTCGACCTCGGCGGGCTCGCCGGCGGCATCAAGCCCCGGATGGAGGTGGAGGTGACCCTGCATCGGCCGAACGGCCAGACGGAGAGCTTTGCCGTCATCTGCCGGATCGATACGCTGGACGAGGTCGAATATTTCCGAAACGGCGGCATCCTGCCCTATGTATTGCGCAATCTGCGCCAGCAAGCGGCCTGAGCCGAGGCCGGGCCGGACCGCTTGCGAACATTGCACAAAAGTCACCGTAACGTGATTTGGTCGGAGCGCCGGCTGTGCGTTAATTCTCGACTCATGCGCATGCCCGTAACCGCTATCGCCGCCATCCTGGCTCTCTGCCTGCTGGGCTTCGTTCTGCGGGCGGGCGGCGCCAGGGGGGACGAGCCGGTCCCGCTGACTCTCGCCGACACGCCGGTTGTGGTCGAGCTCTTCACCTCCCAGGGCTGCAGCTCTTGCCCGCCGGCCGATGCGCTTCTGGGCAAGCTCTCCAAGCGCAAGGATGTGCTGCCGCTCGCCTTCCATGTCGACTATTGGGATTATATCGGCTGGAAGGACCCCTACGCCTCGAAGGACACCACGGATCGCCAATATGGCTATGGCCATGCGCTGGGGCTCAACATGGTCTACACGCCCCAGATGGTGATCGACGGCTCCCAGGATGTGGTGGGCTCCGACGAGAGCGCGGTGCTGCGCGCCATCACCGCCAGCACGATCCGCAAGAAGCTGAAGCTCGCCATCCAGCGCGATGCGACCGGCCAATACAAGGTGGTGCTGCCGGCGGGCGATTCCGGCAAGGCGCCGGCCAGCGTCTATATCGCGCTCTTCGACCACGCCCATCGCACCGATGTGAAGAAGGGCGAGAACGCGGACAGCTCGCTGACCGAGTTCAACATCGTGCGCGAATGGCGCAAGATCGGGGAATGGAAAGGTCAGCCCGAGGAGATCGCCCTCAAGCTGACGCCCGAGTTCGACGAGTATGACGCCTGCGCCATCATCGTGCAGGACGGCAGCAACGGCCCGGTCCGCGGCGCCGCCTCCTTCCGCATGGAGAAGAAGGTCGGCGGCTGACCCATAAAGGAGGCGAGGCGATGGTGAAGCCGATTCCCGACGGATTCCACAGCCTCTCTCCGCATCTGACGGTCGCCGACGCGGCCGCGGCGATCGAATTCTACAAGAAGGCCTTCGCCGCCACCGAGATGGGGCGCATGCCCGCGCCCGACGGCAAGCGGGTGATGCATGCCATGCTGCGCATCGGCGATTCCTCGCTGATGCTGAACGACGAATTTCCCGAATGGAGCGCTGAGCGCGGCCCTAAATCCCTCGGCGGCACCCCGGTCACCATTCATCTCTATGTCGAGGATTGCGACGCGATCTACAAGCGCGCGGTCGCCGCCGGCGCCACCGCGACCATGCCGCCCAGCGATATGTTCTGGGGCGACCGCTATGGCCGGCTCACCGATCCCTTCGGTCATATCTGGTCCATCGCGACCCATAAGAAGGACATGACTCCTGCCGAGATGGCCGAGGCCGGCCGGAAGGCCATGGCGGAGATGGCGAAGAAAAAAAGGACAAGAAATCCTAGGACGCTGGCGTCACGGGTGGCCGGTTGCGGACAGCAAGCCACGCTCTCTATGCCGTCATGGTCGGCGAAGGCCGACCATCCACGAGTTTGCCTGTCACAGGGGCTTTTCACCATGACTCAAGTGGACGCGGATTTACCAAACGGCGCCCACCATTCTCGTCATGCTAGGACCCGCTAGCATCTTCGTCTTAAGGCCGCTCCGCTCGCGGGATGATGGCAAGTAAATCCCGAGTTATGCAGCTTGTGGCGTGCAAACTCGTGGATGGTCGGCCTTCGCCGACCATGACGGCATAGAGAGCGAGCATGCCCCCTAGCCGACCGATCGAGCGCGCCAGAGGAAATTCGTTAACCCCGACATTGTAGAGATTGGCGGCGTCGCCGACAGGCGAGGGCCGAGTTGTACCCGTTTGACGGTTGTAATTTCATAGGTTAACTTGTAAGACAACAAGGTTGCTGCCGAAAGCAAGACGCCGTCAGGGCCGACGAAAGGCTCGACATGGATCGCAATTGCGGAGGAAGAATCAACATGAGCCAGCGCCTTCCATTCATGGGTCTGCTCCTGGGAGCCGGTGTCCTGCTGGCGGTCTCAAGCCAGGCAGGCAACGCTGCCGAATGGCGCGGCTGGAATACCCATGTGCCGGATTATCCGACGTCGATCTCGATGGAGGAATTCGACAAACTGGTGACCGAGCGAACCCAGGGCCGGATCAAGCCCAAGACCTATCACAACGCCCAGCTCGGCCAGCAGGACGAGGCGATCCAGCAGATGCAGCTGGGCGCCATCGACTTCGCCGTCTTCAATATGACGCCGCTCAACAATATCGTGCCGGAGACGATCGCCTTCACGCTTCCCTATGTGTTCGATTCGACGGATCACATGCACCGGGTCGTGGATGGGCCGATCGGCGCCGAGGTGGGCAAGGCGCTGGAGGCCAAGAACATGATCGTGCTGGCCTATCAGGATTCCGGCAGCCGGTCCTTCTACAATTCGAAGCATCCCGTGCGGACCCCCGACGATCTGAAGGGGATGAAGATCAGGATCCAGAGCTCCGATCTCAATGTCGCGATGATCGAGGCGCTGGGCGCCAATGCGACCCCGATCCCCTTCGGCGAGGTCTATACCGCCCTGCAATCGGGCGTGGTGGACGGCGCCGAGAACAATTGGCCCTCCTATGAATTGACCCAGCATTACCGCGTGGCGAAGTACTTCACCGTCGACGAGCATGTGATGGTGCCGGAGATCTTCGTCATCGCGAAGACGACCTGGGACGGGCTCTCCAAGGCGGATCAGGACATCGTGCGCCAGGCCGCCATCGAAAGCTCCCAGCTCGAGCGCAAGCTCTGGGCCGAGCGCGAGACCCAGTCGCGCCAGAAGGTCGAAGCCGGCGGCGCCGTGATCGCCGACAATATCGACAAGGCGCCGTGGAAGGCGGCCATGCAGCCGGTCTACGACAAATACGCCGCCAATCCCGCGATCAAGCATCTGATGGACGAGGTCGCCGCGGCGAAGTGACGCCCGCAAATCGATCTCGGCTGCGGCGCTTCGCCGCCGAGCGGAAGACTGTTGCCGCGACAGTAGGGGAATGCCCATGATCATCCGCCGTTTCGCCCGGGCGATGGACCTCCTGGCATGGTCGATCACCCGGATCTGCAGCCTGCTGATGATCTGGCTGATCATCATTACGGGCTGGCAGGTCTTCGGCCGCTACGTGCTGAACCACACCCCGGCCTGGGTCGAGCGCGCCGCCTTGCTCACCATCGTCTATATCTCGCTGCCGATGGCGGCCGTCGGAATCCACCAGGGGTTCCATATGAGCGTCGCCTTGTTCGTCGATCGCCTCGACCGGCGCCTTGCCGCGGCGATCGCGGTGCTGGTCGATATCGTGCTCGCGCTCTTCGGTCTTGCCATGGCCTGGTTCGGCGGCGTCATCGTGCTCAGGGTCTGGGGCAGCAAGATGTCCGTGCTGCCTTTTCCCGAGGGAGTGACCTATCTGCCGCTCGTCATCTCCGGCATCTTGATCCTGCTCTTCTCCCTCGAGCGGCTGGCGCTCCCGCTTCTGCCGCGCCCCGTCTCCCATGATCCGATCGACTGATCCGGTGCGCTCATGGGGCTGATCATCCTCTTCGGCGGCTTCGCGCTGCTGACCCTGCTGGGCATGCCGGTCGCCTTCGCGTTGGCCGCGGCCGCGCTGGGGGCCTTCCTCTATGAGGGAATCCCGGCGGCGGTCGCCTTCCAGCAGATGACCGCCGGCATCAGCATCTTCACCCTGCTCGCGATCCCCTTCTTCGTCTTCGCCGGCGAGGTGATGCAGCGCGGCGGCATTGCGCTGCGCATCGTCGACTTCGCCTCGGCCGCGGTCGGGCGGGTCGAAGGCGGGCTCGGCATCGTCACCGTGCTCTCCAACATGATGTTCGGCGGGATCTCCGGCTCCGCCGTCGCCGATGTCTCGGCGACGGGCGCCGTGATGATCCCGGCGATGCGCGCCAAGGGTTACCACGCGGACTACGCCGTCAACGTCACCATCACCTCCTCGATCGCCGGGATCATGTTTCCCCCCAGCCACAACATGATCCTCTATTCGCTGGCGGCCGGCGGGGCGATCTCCATCACGCGGCTGTTCCTGGCCGGCGTCGTGCCGGGGCTGATCATGTGCCTGCTCCTGGCCGGGGCGGCCTATCTGGTCGCGCGGCGCCGCGGCTATCCGCAGGAGCGTTTCCCTGGTTTCAAGACCCTCTTTCTTGCGGGGCTGGGGGCCCTGCCGGGCCTCTTCACCGCCGTCATCATCATCGGCGGGTCGCTTTCCGGCATCTTCACCGTCACCGAATTGGGTGCCGTCGGCGCCATCTATGCCCTCCTCGTCACGACGCTGGTCTATCGCAGCCTCAGCTGGCAGGACTTCCGCAAGGTGCTGGAGACCTCCATCCGCACCACGGCCATGGTGATGATGCTGGTGGGTGCCGCGGCCGCCTTCGGCTATCTGATGGCGCTCTACGAGGTGCCGGCCCGGGTCGCCAACGGCCTGACGGAGATCTCGGCCAATCCCCTCGTCATCCTGCTGCTGATCAACCTCGTGCTGCTCTTCCTGGGCTGCATCATGGACATGGCCGCCCTGATCCTGATCTGCACGCCGATCTTCCTGCCGCTGGTGCAAAAGTTCGGCATGGACCCGGTTCAGTTCGGCATGCTGCTGATGATAAATTTGGGCATGGGGCTGACGACGCCGCCGGTGGGAAGCTGCCTCTTCGTCGGCTGCGCCATCGGCGGGGTGAAGATGGAGCAGGTGATGCGCAGCATCCTGCCCTTCTACGCCGCCATCCTCGTCGCCCTGGCGCTGACGACCTATATTCCCGCGGTCTCGCTGAGCCTGCCGCGGCTGGTCTTCGGAAATTGAGGGGCTCGAGCCGCATGTCGCCGCCGGTTGTCAATGCGCCCGGCGATTCCTACACTTCGGCCGGCACCTCCTGGGATCGGTGACCATCCATGGCCAAGCCGCGAGCCCCGAGACCCCGGCAGACCTCCGCGCCGGCCTCGGCCGCGGCGAGCCCCGGCGGCGCGACCGCCTGGCCGATCAGGTCTATGGCCGGCTGCTGGAGGATATCGTCTCCGGCCGCTATGAGGTGGGCGACCGGCTTCCGGCGGAGAACGACTTCGCCCTCTCCTTCGCCGTCTCCCGGCCGGTGGTGCGCGAGGCCCTGACCCGGCTCGCGGCGGACGGGCTGGTGAGCGCCCGCCAGGGGGCGGGCACCTTCATCGCCCGGGTGCCGCCGCGCCAGATCGTGAAGCTGGTGCCGCGGGCCAGCATCGCCGGCATCCTGCGCGTCTTCGAGGTCAGGATCGCGCTGGAAGGCCAGGCGGCGAGGCTCGCGGCCGGGCGGCGCTCCGCGGCCGAGCTAGCGCAGATCGGCCGCGCGCTGGAGGCCATGCGCAAGGCCATGGAGGCCGGGGAGCCGGCCTTCGATCCGGATTTCGCCTTTCACCGCGCCGTGGCGGTGGCGACCGGCAATATGACCTTCGTCGAGATCCTGGAGAGCCTCGCCGGGACCATCTCCACCGGCATGAAGGTGGCCCTCGGCATCACGCGCCAGGGGACCCGTTTGCGCACGGCCCGGGTCATCGACGAGCATGTTCGAATCCATGACGCGATCGCGGCTTCGGAGCCCGACAGCGCCGAGCTCGCCATGCGCTACCATCTCGATCAGTCGAGGAAGCGCCTGACCGACCGCAAGCGCGAGGCCTGACGGCCCTCGCTCCCGCGCGGTCGGCTTAGGCGATCGCCTTCAGCAAGGTCGCATCGAGGCGGCGGGCGAAGGCCACGGGATCGGCGACCGGCTCGCCCTGGACGATGCGGGCCTGGTCGAGCAGCAGCCAGGCCGCCTCGGTCACCTCATCGGAGCTGCCGTTCTGCGACAGCCGCTTGGCGAGGCCGGCGATCAGGGGATGGCGCGGGTTCACCTCCAGCACGCGCTTGGAGGCGTTGTCGAGCTGGCGATGCTGCTTCAGCAGCCGCTCGAGATGGATATCCATGTCGCCCTCATCGGCCACCAGGCAGACGGCGCTGGTGTCGAGGCGCGAGGAGGCGCGGACATCCTTGACCGCATCCTGGAGCGCCAGGCGCAGCATGGCGATCAGCGCATCGGTGCCGGCGGGCTGGGGCTCCTGCGCCTGCTTCTTCTCCTCGGAGAGCTCGATCTTGTCGAGCTCGGCCCCGCCCCTTGTCGCCGATTTGAAGGGCTTGGCGTCATAGGCGCCGACATTGGGGATCCAGAACTCGTCCACCGGATCGGCCAGCAGCAGCACTTCCACGCCGCGGGCGGCGAAGCCTTCCAGCTGCGGGCTGCGGGCCGCGGCCTCCACGCTCTCGCCGGAGAGGTAATAGATCGCCTCCTGCCCCGGCTTCATCCGGCCGACGTAATCGGCCAGGCTGACCAGCTCCTCGCCCTGGGTGGAGCGGAAGCGGGCGAGCTTCAGCAGCGTCTCGCGCTGCTCCTGATCCTCATAGAGGCCTTCCTTCAGCACCGGGCCGAAATCCTTCCAGAAATCGGCGTAGCTTCCGGCGTCCTTCTCGGCGAGCTTGGCGAGCTCGCCCAGGCTGCGCTTCACCAGCGCGGCACGGATCTTGGCCAGCAGCGGGTTGTGCTGCAGCATCTCGCGGCTGATGCTGAGCGGCAGGTCCTCGGAATCGACGATGCCCTGCAGGAAGCGCAGATAGCCCGGCAGGATGTCGGCGCAATCGTCGGTGATGAAGACGCGCCGGACATAGAGCTTCACCCGGTGCTTGCGATCGGGATTGAACAGATCCAGGGGCCGGCTGCCCGGGACGAAGAGCAAAGCGGTGTAGTCGATCTTGCCCTCGGCCCGCCAATGGATGGTGAGGCGCGGCTTGTCGAAGCCATGGGAGACATGGCGGTAGAACTCGCCATATTGCTGCTCGGTGATCTCCGATTTCGGCCGCATCCACAGCGCGGCCGCCTCGTTCAGCTTGTCTTCCTTGCCCTCGGCCTTGAGCAGGATGGGCAGCGAGATATGGTCGGAATAGCGGGCGATGATGGTCTTGAGGCGCAGCGGCTCCAGGAACTCGCCGGCATCCTCGCGCAGATGGAGAACGATCGTCGTGCCGCGGGCGACATCCTCGGCAGCCGCGACGCCGAACTCGCCCTTGCCCTCGGAGACCCAGCGCCAGCCCTGGGTTTCCCCGGCGCGCCGGCTGAAGACCTCGACCCGCTCGGCGACCATGAAGGCGGCATAGAAGCCGACGCCGAACTGGCCGATCAAAGAGAGGTCCTTGGAGGTGTCGCCCGTGGCTTCCTTGAGGAAGGCCGCGGTGCCCGAGCGCGCGATGGTGCCGAGATTGGCGACCAGATCCTCGCGGTTCATGCCGATGCCGTTGTCGGCGATGGTCAGCGTCTTGGCCGCGGCGTCGGGGGTGATGACGACCCGGAACTGGGCATCCTCGGCGGCCAGCTCCGGCCGGGTAATCGCCAGATAGCGCAGCCGGTCGCAGGCGTCGGAGGCATTGGAGACCAGCTCGCGCAGGAACACCGAGCGATCGCTGTAGAGCGAATGGGCGACGATATCGAGCAACCGGCCGACCTCGGCCTGGAAGCCGTGGCGTTCTTCCTGCATCCCGTAACCTCCCAGTCAAATCCACTGCGCCATATAGGGATATCGGCGCCGCGCATCAAGGGGCGAGTGCTGTCCGGGGAGGCCCGCCGAGCTCTTCCACGTCATGGTCGGCATGGCCGACCATCGACAGTTTGCCGGCCCATGCCACGTCGGGGGATGAAGACTGCGCCGTCAGGCATTTCGCGAAGCCGCGGGACGGCAAACTCGTGGATGGTCGGCCTCGCCGACCATGACGGCGAGAGAGGCGCGGATAACCGAGAGTCGTGGCGACAACAGCCGCTTGCAAACCCCGGCGCCCTGGCCAATCTTAGGGTCATGATCGGCGCTCCGGGGCCGCGGTTGGCGGCCGTCCTCGGCCCGACCAATACGGGCAAGACCTATCTCGCGGTGGAGCGCATGCTCGGCCATGAGAGCGGGATGATCGGCTTTCCGCTGCGCCTCCTGGCCCGGGAAAACTACGACCGCATCCGACGGGTCAAGGGCGACGGGGCCGTGGCGCTGGTCACCGGCGAGGAGAAGATCCTGCCGCCCGGGGCCCGCTATTTCGTCTGCACCGTCGAATCCATGCCGCTGGACCGGCCCGTCGGCTTCCTCGCCATCGACGAGGTCCAGATGGCGGCCGATCCCGAGCGCGGCCATGTCTTCACCGACCGGCTGCTCCATGCCCGCGGGGTGCAGGAGACCATGCTGCTGGGGGCGGAGACCATGCGCCCGCTGCTCCGCCGCCTGATCCCGGGGCTGGAGGTCATCACCCGGCCGCGCTTCTCCACGCTTCGCTACACCGGCCCGCGCAAGGCCACCCGCCTGCCGCCCCGCAGCGCCGTGGTCGCCTTCTCGGCGAGCGAGGTCTATCGCATCGCCGAGACCATGCGCCGCCAGCAGGGCGGCTGCGCCGTGGTCATGGGGGCCCTCAGCCCCCGCACCCGCAATGCCCAGGTCGAGATGTACCAGGCCGGCGAGGTCGATCACCTCGTGGCGACGGATGCCATCGGCATGGGGCTCAACATGGACCTGCTTCATGTCGCCTTCGCCGGCCTCGCCAAGTTCGACGGCCGGGGCCCCCGGCGCCTGACGCCGGCCGAGCTCGCCCAGATCGCCGGCCGCGCCGGGCGCCATATGAACGACGGCAGCTTCGGCACCACCGCCGAGATCGGTCCCCTGGCGCCCGAGATGGTGGAGGCCATCGAGAACCACCGCTTCGATGCCATCGCCGCGCTGATGTGGCGCAACAGCGAGCTCGACTTCCATTCCGTGGGCAGCCTGATGGCGAGCCTGGAGCGCCGCTCGCCCGACCCGGTCCTGCTCCGGGCCCGCCAGGCGGACGACCAGCAGGCCCTCGCCCAGCTCGGCAAGGATCCGGAGATCCTGCGCCGCATCGGCGGGCCGGCGACGGTGCGCCTGCTCTGGGAGGTCTGCCAGATCCCGGATTTCCGCAAGGTGATGAGCGATGCCCATACCCGGCTGCTGGGCCAGATCTTCCGCCATCTGACCGCGCCGGAGGGGCGGCTGCCCACCGATTGGGTGGCGGGCCATGTCGCCCGCCTCGACCGCAACGACGGCGATATCGATACGCTGATGGCGCGCATCGCCCATATCCGGACCTGGACCTATATCTCCCATCGCGCCGGCTGGCTCGCCGACCCCCGCCATTGGCAGGAGACGACCCGCGCCGTCGAGGACAAGCTCTCCGACGCCCTCCACCGGGTTCTGACCCAGCGCTTCGTCGACCGCCGCCAGGCCCATCTGCTGCGCCGGATGAAGGACGGCAATGCGCTGGTGGGTTCGGTCACCCGGGCCGGCGAGGTCATCGTCGAGGGCCATGGGGTCGGCCAGCTCGCAGGATTCCGCTTCATCCCGGACGGCTCCGGCGGCGTCGAGGAATCGCGCCCCCTGCTGAATGCCGCCCGCCGGGCGCTGGCCCGGGAGATCCCCGAGCGCCTCGCCCGGCTGGAAGCAGCGCCTGACGCCGCCTTCGCCTTGTCCGCCGCCGGGGTGGTGAGCTGGGAGGGCGCCCCGGTCGGCCGGCTCACGGCCGGCGAAGCCGTCACCCGGCCCCGGGTCGATCCCCTGCAAAGCGATCTGCTGGACAGCGCCCAGCGCGAGCGGCTGCGCCGTCGCCTGGCCCTCTGGGCGGAGCATTACATCGCCCGCCGCCTGAAGCCCCTGACCGCCGCCGCGGCGGCCCCTGTGACCGGTGCCACCCGCGGCGTGCTGTTCCAGCTCATCGAGGCCCTGGGGCTGCTGCCGCGGCGCGAGCTCAGCGCCCAGCTGCCTCTGGCCGATGCCAAGGCCCTGGGCGCGCTGGGGCTGCGCCTCGGCCGCGAAACCGTCTGGTTCCCGGCCCTGGCTTCTTCGGGAAGCCTGGCGGGGCTGCTCTGGTGCATCCATGCCGGCCGGGCGCCGACGCCCTTGCCGCCGCGCCGGCCGCCCAGCCTGCTGCGCGATCCCGCTCTTGCCGGCGGAGTTCTATCACGCCGTGGGCTATCGCCTGGCGGGCTCGCTCGCCATCCGGGCCGATGCCCTGGAGCGGCTCTCCCAGGCCGCCCGGCGGCTGGCGGGCCAGGGTCCTTTCCTGCCGGTCGAGGCGCTGCGCCAGCTCGTGCAATGCGAGGCCGCCGCTTTGCCTGCCGTCATCGCGGCGCTCGGCTACCGCTCGGCCGAGGAAGAGGGCGAGCTGCGCTTCCACGCCCCGGACAGGAAGGCGGGCGCCAAGGGTGCCAAGCGTCGGCGCCGGCGCGGTCCCCGGCCGCCGCAGCAGCCGGATTCTCCCTTCGCCGCCTTGCGCGACCTCAAATTCACCCGATGAGGATCTCGTGAGCGAGAGCCTCCGGGTCGACAAATGGCTCTGGCATGCGCGGTTCTGCAAGAGCCGCACCTTGGCCGCCAAGCTCGCCGCCTCGGGCAAGCTCAGGATCGCCGGCACGCTGATCTCCAAGGCCCATCATGCGGTCAAGCCCGGCGATGTGCTCACCTTTCCCCTGGGCCTGCATATCCGGACCGTGAAGATCCTGGCCCTGGGCGAACGCCGCGGCCCGGCGCCGGAGGCCCAGCGCCTCTATGAGGATCTGGCCCCGCCCACGCGCGGGGCCGCGCCGGACGCCCCAGGCGGCGGCGCCCGGCCGACCAAGTTCGACCGCCGCGCCATCGACCGGCTGCAGGGCGAAGGCGAGGCGTGATAGGCAGGGGTAGAGTTATGCGTTCTGGGGAGGTCCATTCGATGCTGAGCAAGGCGCAAATCGATCAGTTCTGGCGCGACGGCTGCCTCGTCGCCCCCGATGCGGTGACGCCGGCCGAGCTCGCCGCCATGCGGACCCAGATCGCCGATTGGGTCGAGGAGAGCCGGGGTCATAGGGCGCCCTTCGGCACCCCCACGCTGGACGGCAGGCCGCGCTTCGACATGGGGGAGGAGCATCGTCCGGAGAAGCCGGCGCTGCGCCGGATCAACAATCCCTCGGACATCGCGCCGGCCTTCGCCGAGGTGGCCTGGAACGCCCGCGTGGTGGACATGGTCGCCGATCTGATCGGCCCCGACGTCAAGTTCCACCATTGCAAGATCAACCTGAAGCTGCCCGGCAGCAATACCGAGGTCGGCTATCATCAGGACTTCGCCTATACGCCCCATACCAACGACGCCATCGTCACCGCGCTGGTCTTCGTCGACGAGGTGACGGCGGACAATGGCGCGCTGATGATGGTGCCCGGCTCCCATCGCGGGCCGATCTATTCGCTCTTCGAGGGCGACCGCTTCACCGGCTCCATCGAGCCGGCGACCGCGGCCAAGTTCAAGGCGCAGCAAGTGCCGGCCATCGGCCCGGCGGGCAGCGTCTGCCTGATGCATACGCGGCTCTGCCACGGCTCCGAGGCCAATCGCAGCCAGCGCTCCCGCGGCCTCTACATCTGCGTCTACACGGCCGCCGATGCCTTCCCGCTCGCCCGCAACCCCATGGCCAATCCCCATGAGGGGCGGATCCTGCGCGGCAAGGCGACCCGTTTCGCGCGGATGATGGAAGGCCCGATCGAGCTCCCCGCCCAGCCCAAATCGGCGTCGTTCTTCGCGGTCCAGGGCCAGCGCAGCGCGGGGCAGGCGGCGGAGTAGCCTCTACCGCTGCCAATACCCCAGTACTGCTGCCCATTTCTCAGCCGCTTCTGCCCATTTGCATAACAGGGTTCCCTTCGTCATCCTTTAGACATAGATTTCGCCGGACTGGCGCCCCTGCCCATTAGGACGGGGAGACGGCCGGCGGGGACAGGGAGAGGCTGAACGCAGGGTATGGCGGCTGGCGCTGACGCTTTCGTCAAATTCATCGATGTCCAGAAGAGCTACGACGGCGAGACGCTGGTCGTCAAAAGCCTGAACATGGATATCGCGCGCGGCGAGTTCCTGACCATGCTGGGACCCTCGGGCTCGGGCAAGACCACCACCCTTCTGATGCTGGCCGGATTCGAGGTGCCGACCCATGGCCGCATCCTCCTGGACGGCCGGCCCATCGACAACATGCCGCCCCACAAGCGCGACATCGGCATGGTGTTCCAGAACTACGCCCTCTTCCCCCATATGACCGTCGAGGAAAACCTCGCCTTCCCCTTGCAGGTCCGCAAGGTGGGCAAGGCGGAGGTCGAGACCCGGATCAAGCGCGCGCTCGAGATGGTCCAGCTCGGCCCCTATGGCAAGCGCCGGCCGGCCCAGCTTTCCGGCGGGCAGCAGCAGCGCGTGGCCCTGGCCCGCGCGCTGGTCTTCGATCCCAAGCTGGTGCTGATGGACGAGCCGCTGGGCGCGCTGGACAAGCAGCTGCGCGAGCAGATGCAGCTCGAGATCAAGCATATCCACGAGGATCTCGGCGTCACCGTGGTCTATGTCACCCATGACCAGAGCGAGGCGCTCACCATGTCGGACCGCATCGCGGTCTTCAGCGACGGGGTGATCCAGCAGCTGGCCAAGCCCGCCGATCTCTACGAGCGGCCCGACAATGCCTTCGTCGCCCAGTTCATCGGCGAGAACAACCGGCTGCACGGCCAGGTGACG
Source organism: uncultured Alphaproteobacteria bacterium (assembly GCA_963757155.1). GTDB lineage: Bacteria > Pseudomonadota > Alphaproteobacteria > Dongiales > Dongiaceae > DASXQK01. The sequence continues at coordinate 116,743 of CAVWQS010000015.1, read as the reverse complement.
GCGATGAACGGCACGACCTGCCAGGTGCAGATTCCCGGCAGCGGCCCCGTCCGGGCGCTGGCGGTCAATGTCGATTCCGTGGGCCAGGCGACCACGCTCTCGCTGCGGCCGGAGCGGGTGAAGATCAACCCGCCGGCCGGCAGCATGCCCAATCTCTTCAACGCCGAGGTGCGCGAGCTCATCTATCTCGGCGATCATGTGCGCACCCGCGTCTCGGTCTGCGGCCATGAGGATTTCGTGGTCAAGCTGCCGAATTCCGACGGCGCGGCGCAGTTCGAGCCGGGGGCGAAGATCACCGTCGGCTGGAAGACGGAGGATTGTCGGGCGCTCGACGCGCCCTGACGCGACGACTCCGGAAATTGTCTCGCCAAGAGGCGCCGGAGAAAGACGAGTGGAGGCTAACAAGAACGGCCGCGCCCATTGTGGGACGGCGAAGCAGGGAGTCCGTAATGCGATGAACAAATCCCTCATGATGGCCGGCGCCTTGACGGTGGCCGGCATGGCTGCCGCGCTCCTGGCGCCGGCAACCCCGGCCTTTGCCGGCGATCAGCTGAACATCACCTCCTGGGGTGGCGCCTATCAGATGAGCCAGCGCAAGGCCTATTTCGAGCCCTATTCCAAGCAATCGGGCACGAAGATCACCGAAGAGGAATACAACGGCGAAATCGCCAAGATCCGCGCCATGGTCGAATCGAAGAGCGTCTCCTGGGACGCCATCGACGTCGATACGCCGACCGCGGTCCAGGGCTGCGCCGAGGGCATCCTCGAGACGATCGATTGGACCAAGCTCGGCCTCGACCGTTCGAAGTTCACCGGCGCCGATCTGATGGATTGCGCGGTGCCGACGATCCTCTACGCGACGGTCATCGCCTATGACAAGGACAAGCTCGCGAACGGGCCGACGACCATCGCCGATGTCTTCGATCTGCAGAAATTCCCCGGCAAACGGGGGCTGCAGAAGAATCCCTTCGTCAATCTCGAATGGGCGCTGATCGCCGACGGCGTGGCGGTTAAGGACGTCTACAAGGTCCTGAACACGCCCGAAGGCGTCGACCGCGCCTTCAAGAAGCTCGATACGATCAAGAAGGATGTCGTCTGGTGGGAGGCCGGCGCCCAGCCGCCGCAGCTCCTGGCCGACGGCCAGGTCGTCATGACCTCGGCCTGGAACGGTCGTATCTTCGATGCCAACAAGAACTCGGGCAAGCATTTCGAGATCATGTGGGATGCCCAGGGCCTGGATTGGGATTGGTGGGCGATCCCGAAGGGCGATCCGCGCCTGGACGACACCTATAAGTTCATCGCCTTCGCCAGTTCGCCGGCCGCGCAAGCGGACCAGACCCATTACATCTCCTATGGTCCGGCGAACCAGGACGCGATCCCGCAAGTCGATCCGGCGATCCTGCCGAATCTGCCGACGGCGAAGGATCACATGACCAATGCCCTCCTCGTCGACCCGGAATTCTGGGGCGACAAGGGCGAAGAGCTGCGCCAGCGCTTCACCGCCTGGCTGGCTCAGTAAGGGACTTCCGGCGCGGGAGGCCAACCTCCCGCGCCGGCCTTATCGGAAACGGGAAGCGATGAGCAGCATCACCCTGGATCAGATCCCGCGCACCGCCGACGGCGTGCCGCTGAAGGTCAAGCTGCAGCGGGCCGAGCGGCGTCGGAAGCTGAAGGCCGTGGGACTTGTCGTGCCGCTGTTCCTGTTCATCCTGCTCGCCTTCGTCTTTCCCATCGGCGCAATGCTGGTCAATGCGGTGCATGACGACACGCTTCTGACCCTGATGCCGAAGACCTCGGCGGCGCTGGCGGGCTGGGACGGCAAGGATCTTCCGGACGAGGCCGTCTATGCGGCGCTGGTCGAGGATCTGAAGCTGGCCTGGAAGGAGAAGAACGCGGCCGAGGCCGGCAAGCGGATCAATTATGAGCTGCCCGGCGCCCGCAGCCAGATCCTCTCGAGCGCCCGCCAGGCGAGCAAGCTCGCCGCCGGGCCCTACAAGCCCGCCATGATCGCCATCAACCCGATCTGGGGGCAGCGCCAGGTCTGGAGCATCCTGAAGCGCGGCGGCTCGCCCTATACCTTCTACTACCTGCTGCGCTCCCTCGACTTCCAGTACAACGACAACGGCCAGGTCGTGGCGACTCCGCCGGATACCGCGATCTTCCGCGGCATCTTCCTCCGGACCCTGGGCATCAGCCTGGCCGTCACCGCGGCGACCCTGCTGCTGGGCTATCCCGTCGCCTATCTCCTGGCGAGCCTGCCGCTCAAGATCAGCAATCTGCTGATGATCATGGTGCTGCTGCCCTTCTGGACCTCGCTGCTGGTGCGCACCACGGCCTGGGTCGTCCTGCTGCAGCAGCATGGCGTCATCAATGATCTGCTGATGTCGCTGCACCTCATCTCCCAGCCGGCGGAGCTGATCTTCAACCGCTTCGGCACCATCGTGGCCATGACCCATATCCAGCTGCCCTTCACCTTGCTGCCGATCTACAGCGTCATGAAGACGATCTCCCCCAGCCATGTGCGCGCGGCGCGCTCCCTGGGGGCCGGGCCCTTCTATGCCTTCTGGCGGGTCTATTTCCCCCAGACAGTGCCGGGAATCGCGGCGGGCTGCCTGCTCACCTTCATCCTGTCGCTCGGCTATTACATCACCCCGGCGCTGGTCGGCGGGCCGACGGATCAGATGGTGAGTTATTTCGTCGCCCTCTACACCAATCGCGAGCTCAATTGGGGCATGGCCTCGGCGCTGGGCGCGATCCTGCTGACCGCGACGCTGATCCTCTACTACGTCTACAACAAGATCATCGGCGTCGACCGGATCAAGCTGGCCTGAGGACAAGATGGCCGTTCCCGCTTATGCCTCACCCGTCGAACGGATCTGGTATTACCTCCTTCGCCTGATCTGCGCGCTGGTGCTGCTGTTCCTGATCTCGCCGATCCTGGCGATCATGCCGCTGTCCTTCAATTCGGTGCCCTTCTTCACCTATCCCATGCCGGGCCTCTCGCTGCAGTGGTATGCGGATTTCTTCCTGACCGACCGCTGGCAGGGGGCGCTGCGCAATTCGATCTTCGTCGCCTCCAGCACCACGGTGCTGGCGACGATCCTGGGCACCCTGGCCGCGCTGGGCCTCAGCCGCTCGAATTTCCCCTTCCGCACGGCGGTCATGAGCCTGCTGATCTCGCCCATCGTGGTGCCGGTGGTGATCACCGCCGTGGGCATGTATTTCTTCTATGCCGATGTCGGGCTGCTCAACACCTATAGCGGGCTGATCCTCGCCCATACGACGCTGGCCGCGCCCTTCGTGGTCATCACCGTGACCGCGACCTTGATCGGCTTCGATCATTCCTTGAGCCGGGCGGCGGCCGGCCTCGGCGCCCCGCCGATCACCGTCTTCTTCAAGGTGATCCTGCCGCTCATCCTGCCGGGCATGATCTCCGGCGCGCTCTTCGCCTTCGGCACTTCCTTCGACGAGGTGGTGGTCGTCCTTTTCGTCGCCAGCCCCGAGCAGCGCACCTTGCCCAAGGTCATGTTCTCCGGCATCCGCGAGATGATCAGCCCCACCATCACCGCCGCGGCGACCGTGCTGATCCTCGTTTCGATCGGCATGCTGACCACGGTCGAGCTGCTGCGCCGGCGCTCCGACCGGCTGCGAGGGATCAGGGGCTAGGCTGCCGCTTCCTTTCCGGTCATTTCCCCGAAAGCGCTAGGGTATGTACATATCTCGTCGACTGGGCCGTAGGCCCGCGCTTTGACGGGCACTCAAAGCAGCCGGAGGGAGACGCACTTGAACGATCTGCTGACGCGCATTGCGAAACGGCTTCCTCGGGCTATCACCAATCTCGCGCTGCCGCGGATATACTTCCTGCATATTCCAAAGACCGCCGGGTTATCCGTCTCTCTGTGGCTCAAACGCCAGATTGGCGAGAATCACACCTGCGCAGCCATAACCTGGGATGAACTGATACGAATCGATCCCTCGGAGCTTCGGAGATGTCGTCTCTTCTGTGGCCACTTTGGTATTGACTTGAAGAGGTTTCTTCGCGGAAGTCTGCGAACTGTTACCATCTTACGCGACCCCGTCGAACGAACGATATCGCACTATCATCACGTTTATCGCGACACTTATCATCCCTGCCACCGTCGCGTCGTGCGTGAGTCCCTCGACGAATTTGTCCAGAACCCGGACAACTGGCCGATGATTGATAATTTTCAAGCACGCTATCTCGTCGGAACACCCGTCAACATCACCAACTACTCAGCTCGGTTCGACCGGTCAGACTCAAAGTTAGGCCGGCTATCCGTCCTATCGGAGGACGCACGGTTTCTGCTTGATCCGGGCTATGTGCGTGAGAAGTCCCGTGAAGTGATCGAGCGCGAAATTACAGTGATCGGCACCACAGAGCAGTTGCCGGAATTCCTGAGCAGCGTGGCCCAGGAATTTTCTCTCCCGCTTCCGCGGCCGGAGGACGTGCCTTTCATAAACGTCGCGCCCCTTCCAGTTCGTGACGTCCAAGTCGCATCGAAGACGCGTGATATCATACGTGAACTAACGCCGATCGATCAGGAGCTTTGGAATTCGTGCCGACGGAGTCATACCGAGACGAGCAGCCGCGTCGCGGCCGCGGACTAGCCGGCTGGGGACAAAAAGGTAGCCGGCTCGGCTTACGTGCACGCCGGAGCGCGAATGCGGGAATGACCGAGGAGGCGAGGCCAGCTCCCGCTACGCCAGTACCTGGTACTTGATATCCGTGATCTGCCGGTTGGCGCCGTTGATGGGTAGGATATCCTGCGGGCAGGCGGACAGGGCGACGATGCAGTCCATCTCGGCGCGCAGGATCACATAGTCGCCGGGCTTGGAGACGGGCTCGCCCCAGGCGGTCTTGCCTTCGGGATCGACGGGGATGTTCATCCAGAGATTGAGCGGGCTCGGCGTTTCGGGCGGGGTGAGGCCGATCTGGCGCATGCCCGCGGCGAGATTGTCGGTGCAATTGTCGTGATAGGTGGTGCAGCCGAGCAGGCCGTAGCGATAGTCGTCGCAGGCGGCCATCAGCGTGTCATGGATGCCGGGCGAGGTATCCGTCTCGAAGAGCAGGATCGGGCGGCGCCGGTTGGTGATGAGGTGATGGCCCTGCCGCGGGAAGATCGTGCCGATGGTGGGGCGCATATGCTCCATCGACATGAACTCGCGCAGATCCTCCGCGTTGAAGGCCCAGGTGTCGCAGACCTGGGTCCCCGATACATTGATGATCTTGATGGCCTGGCCCTTGGTCAGGCGCTGGGCGCGCCCGCGGCGCGCCGGCACGGTCATGATCTCGCTCGAATCCGACATTGTCGCCTCCCCTCCATGACGGTGGCCGGCTCAAAAAAGGGTCGCCATGAGCCGCGCCTCTCGGATAAGAGGGGGCGATGACGGCCACGGTCAAGAGTGTCGATGGCGCCGGCCTGTTCTGGGACGGTCTGGCGCAGGAGCTGGTGGCCTGGCAGGCGGGCGGCAGGCGCGCGACATTCTGGTGGCGCGACGACGATGCGGTCGCAGCGACCCCGGCGCTGGAGCGCTTGGTTACCCTGAGCGCGACGGCCGGGGCGCCGATCGGCATTGCCGCCATCCCCAAGCTGACCGAGCCCAGCCTGGCCCCCGCGGTCGCCGGGCATTCCACCGTCTGGCTCCTGCAGCATGGCTTCGCCCATATCGATCACGCGAAAGGTCTGGTGGACAAAGCTGGGAGCAAAGGCGCCTGGGAGCTCGGGCTGCACCGGCCGATCGATGTCGTGCTGGGCGAGCTCGAGGCCGGGCGCGAGATCATGCAGGCCGCCTTCGGCGCGCAATTCCTGCCCGTCGTGGCCGCGCCCTGGAATCATATCGATCCCGCCCTGATGCCAGGACTTCGCGAGCGGGGCTACCGCGGCGTCTCCGCCTATGGCGAGCGGCCGCTGTTCCCGCCCCTGCCGGGCTTCGTCGAGGCGAACATCCATTTCGACGTTTCGAACTGGAAGCACGGCGCCCGCTTCCGCGGCGAGGCCGCGGCGCTGGAGATGATCGTCGGCCATCTTCGCCGCCGCCGGTCGGGCGAGGCGGAGCGTGACGAGCCGACGGGCATCGTCACCCATCACGCGGCCCTCGACGAGGCCTCCTGGAAATTCATGGCGGCGCTTCTCGATTTTGTCGCGCGGCACCCCGCGGCCGTTTGGCTTTCGCCACAAGAAATCTTCGCCGCCGCGGATCGCCCATGAGCCGAGCCAAGGTCCGCCCCGCCGTCGCCTCGGATATCGAGACGGTCTGCCGTCTGCTCCATGAGCAGATGAACCGCCGCCTGCTGCCGGAGCGCTGGCGGCGGATCACGAGCTATGGCTGGCTCAGGGACAAGCCCGATTTCGGCCGGGTGGTCGATGACGGCGGGCGCATCGTGGGCTTCGTGGGCTCGGTCTATGCCGACCGCGAGATCAGGGGACGGCGGGAGCGGGTGGTGAGCATGTCCTCCTGGTATCTCGACAAGGCCTATCGCGGCCAGGGCCTGGGCTTCGAGCTCATGGGCTCGGCCACGGCGGACGATTCCATGACCTACACGATGATCACGGTCTCACCCCGCAACCTCGCCATGCTGCCGAAGCTGGGCTATCGCATCCTCGATCACGACCGCCATGTCTGGTCAGCCTCGGGGAGGCCGGCGGCGGGTCTCGAGATCGAGCAGGATGTCGCGCGGATTCTGGCACGAGTGGATCCGACTCAGCGCCGGATGCTGCAGGACCATGCCCTGCTGCCGGTTCGGCCCGTTTTCATCTCGGCGGCCGGCGGGACGTGCCTCGCGGTCTTCTCGGTCAAGAAAAAGGGCGAGGACGTCACCTATTTCGACGCGATGCATCTGAGCGACCCGGAATTCTTCGCCGCTCACGCCCAGGCCATCGCCGATACCCTGCTGCCGCCGGGCAAGGCGGTGCTGGCCGTGGACCGCCGGCTGCTTGCCGGCCATGAGGCGGACGGAATCGTCGAGAGCATACCCGTCGCCCGCTACTACAAATCCCAACGCCTCGCGCCCAGCGAGGTGGACAATTTGTATTCGGAGCTCCTGTTGCTGGATCTGAAGCTGGATTGAGATCGTTCGTGAGCTTCGATCGCCGACGGCAATGAGCGGAATCATTGCAACCCCTCTGCCGTCATTCCGGCGAAAGCCGGAATCCAGGGGCCAACGTCCAGCACTTTGCCTGTACGCCCCTGGATCCCGGCTTTCGCCGGGGTGACGGAAGAGGAGGTGGAGAGGCTCTCTCCCACTTCGCGGCATTCGGGCGAAGCGGAATGCCTCGCGATCGAACGCGCCTCGCAACCTCTGGCCTACAACCGTCCCGCCTCGATGATCCGCTTCAGGAACGCCCGGGTGCGCTCCTCCTTCGGATCGCCGAAGATCTCCGCCGGCGGGCCTTCTTCATGGACGCGGCCGTCGAAGAGGAAGCAGACCTTGCTGGCGACCTCGCGGGCGAAGCCCATCTCATGGGTGGCGAGCAGCATGGTCATGCCGTCGCGGGCCAGGTCGCGCACGATGTTCAGCACCTCGGCGACCAGCTCGGGGTCGAGGGCCGAGGTGATCTCGTCCAGCAGCATCACCATGGGCCCCATGGCCAGCGCGCGGACGATGGCGACGCGCTGCTGCTGCCCGCCCGACAGGCGGTCGGGATATTCCCTGGCCTTGCTCTCCAGGCCGATGCGCGTCAGCAGCGCCATGGCCGTGGCCTCGGCCGTCTTGCGGTCCTGGCGCAGCACCCGCAAGGGGGCGAGGGTGACATTCTCCAGCACCGTCATATGGGGAAAGAGATTGAAGCTCTGGAAGACGATGCCGACGTCGCGGCGCAGCGCATTGACGTCGACGCCCGGCCCGGTCATCCGGTCGCCGTGGATGCGGATCTCGCCCTGCTCGATGGTCTCCAGCCCGTTGATGCAGCGCAGCAGGGTCGATTTCCCGCAGCCCGAGGGGCCGATCAGGCAGACCACCTGATGCTCCTCGACCTCCAGCGACAGGCCCTTGAAGACCTCGTGATCGCCGAAGCGCTTATGGATGTCGCGGATCTCGATCAGGGCCATGGCGCGGGCGCGTCCCTCAGCTGCCGCCGGCGCGCATGCGGCGCTGGTCGCGCTCCACCATGCGGTCCACCAGCCGCGCCTGGGGAATGGTGATGAGGACGAAGAGGAGGGCCACCGTCGTCACCGAGGACAGATTGAAATGATTGCTGGCGACGATCTTGGCCTGGTTGAAGGCATCGATGGTGCCGATGACATTGACCAGGGCCGTATCCTTCTGCAGGCCGATGAAATCGTTGAGCAGCGGCGGAATGATGCGGCGCACGGCCTGGGGCACGATGACGAAGCGGAGCGTCTGGAGATAGGAGAGGCCGAGGGAGCGGGCGGCGGCCGTCTGGCTCCAATGGATGCTCTCGATGCCCGAGCGATAGACCTCCGCGACATAGGCGCCGTAGGTGAGGGTAAGCGCCAGGATGCAGAAGGTGTCCTGCGACATGTCCTTCAGGATCGGCAGGCCGGTCAAGGGCACGCCGAAGCCGATCAGATAGATGTTGATGATCGCCGGCAGGCCGCGGAAGACATCGGCATAGAGGGTGGCGATGGCGCGGATCGGCTTGCCCGCCGCACCCGGCGCCAACCGCGCGACGGCGATGACCAGCCCCCAGACAAGCACCAGCACCTCGGCCACGCAGAAGATGTAGATGTTGGTCCAGAAGGCCTTGAGGATGAGCCAGAAGGAGCTGGCGATGAGGGGCAGCAGGAAGAAGGTGCGGCTGACCGCGAGATGATTGGCGATCAGGAACTGGACCACGACCAGCAGCAGCGCCAGGGCACCGGCGAAGCCGAAGGTGAACCAGGCGAGGTTGCGCGAGGCTGCCGCCGCGACCCGGGCGGCGATGACATCGCCGGCGGCAAGGGCGGCACCCCCCTCGCGGGCGATCTTCAGGCTGCGCAGCGCCGGCAGCAGCAAAGCGCAGACGGCGACGCCCAGCGCGACCAGCAGGGCATCGGTATAGACGCTCCCGACCTGGAGCTCGGCCAGCGCGCCCTGCACGCCCCGCAGGGTCATCCAGCTGGTGGCGACCAGGAGGAGGGCGACGAGGAGAGCGGTGGTGCCCCAGCTCGTCGCTTCCCGGGGCGGCGCACCGGCACGGAAGCGGCGATTGCCCCCGGGCATGTCGGCGGGGGGCTCGCCGGGGAAAGGCGGAGCGCCGCCCGAATCGCTCATCCCGCGGAACTCGTCATCCGCGGGATCGGGACCGGGCGGCGCTCCTCATAGGCTTCACGGCTGGAAATAGGGGATCTTCGTCGGATCGGCGCCCCAGGCCGCCGCCAGATATTTCTGCGCCAACTGGGCAAGCGTGCCGTCGTCGATCAGCGCCTGGATGATCTTGTCGAAATTCGCCGCATTCGGAGAATCCTTGGGATAGAGCGCCCCATAGGTCTCGCCGGTGGAATATTGCCCGACCACCTCCATCATGCCGTTGGAGACGGCGGCCTGGCCGAGCACGATGGCGGTGTCGGTCATGGCGGCGTCGATCTGGTTGGCGGCGAGCGAGGTGAACATGCTGGGGGTATCGGGGAAGACCTTCACCTCCGGCGTCGGCTTCAGCTTGTTGGCGACGAAATCCGCACCGGTGGTCGCCTGCTGCACGCCGATGCGCATTTCCTTCATCTTGGCGCTGTCGACCGCCGTCCCCTTCTTCACCAATACGCCGATGTCGGAGTGGAAATAGGGAACGGAGAAGCTGACGACCTTCTTGCGCTCATCGGTGATGGAGATTTCCGAGAGGGCGAAGTCGAAATCCTTGGTCTGGCCGGCCACCAGCGCATCCCAGGCGACATTGACCACCTGGACCTTATCCAGCCCGGCGCGCCAGGCGATGTTGGCCGCCATGCAATATTCATAGCCGTCCTTGATGGAATCCGGCGTGTCGCCGTTCCACCAGCCGGGCGCCGGCAGATTGACCTCGACGGTGATCTGGCCGGGCTTGGCCGGGGTCAGGGGGAATTGCCCCTTGGTGCCGGTGACGTCGCAATTGCCGATCATATTCATCTCAGCCGCGGCGGGCCGCGCCACGATGAAGCTGGCGAGGGCGAGGGCTGCCACGAGGGCGAGCCGGCCAAGAGGCGCGGCGGCGCCTGGACGTTTGCTGATCACGGGAGAGCCTCCTCTGTTGGGTTTTGACGGCATTCCTGATCGACGGGCCCCAGCCCCGCCGTCTGCTTCTAGATGCCTTATTTGAGGCCGGGAGCGGGTTAAAAGACAAGGGGTGTCGGGAGCAATTCGGGACGAAGCTGGCGGGAGGCGCCGCGGCAGGATAGGAAAGGCCAGCAGTCACGGGAGGAAAAGCATGGCCTTGACGCTGTCGTTTCTGGGGGCGGCCGGGACGGTGACCGGCTCGCGCCATCTGCTGACGCTGGATTCCCAGCGCATCCTCGTGGATTGCGGCCTGTTCCAGGGGCTGAAGCAGCTGCGCCTGCGGAACTGGTCGCCCTTTCCCGTCCCGCCGGGGAGCCTGGCCAGCGTCGTCCTCACCCATGCCCATCTCGACCATACCGGCTATCTGCCCGCGCTGGTGCGCGACGGATTTGGGGCGCGCATCCATTGCTCCGATGCGACGGGGGATCTCTGCCGCATCCTGCTGCCGGACAGCGGCCATCTGCAGGAGCAGGACGCGGAATTCGCCAATCGTCACGGTTTCTCCAAGCATAAGCCGGCCTTGCCGCTTTACGGCGTCGCCGATGCCGAGCGCGCGCTGACGCATTTCTCCGGCTTTCCCTTCGATCAGGAGAAGGATGTCGCGGGCGGCGCCCGGGTCCGGCTGCGCCATGCCGGGCATATTCTCGGCGCCGCCATCGTCGAGGTCGCCTGGGGCGGCAAGCGCGTGGTCTTCTCCGGCGATCTCGGCCGCTACGACGATCCCATCCTTCCCGATCCGGCGGTCATCGAGACGGCGGATTATCTCGTGGTCGAATCCACCTATGGCGATCGCATCCGAAAGCCGGTCGATCCCGCGGAAGTCCTCGCCGAGATCGTCGAGCGGACCGCGGCGCGTGGCGGCACCGTCGTCATTCCGGCCTTTGCCGTCGGCCGGGCGCAGGCGCTGCTGTTCCATATCCAGCAGCTGAAGGAGAGAGGCCGGTTGAAGGGACTCCGGGTCTTCCTCGACAGCCCCATGGCCATCGACGCCGCGGAGCTGCTCTGCCGTCACCCGGGCGACCATAAGCTCTCCGATGCCCAATGCCGTGCGCTGGGCGCGGTTGCCCGTTATGTCCGCAGCGCCGAGGAATCCAAGGCGCTGACCGCCGATCCCGTGCCGAAGATCATCATCTCGGCCAGCGGCATGGCCACCGGCGGGCGGGTGCTGCATCACCTGAAGCGCTACGCCCCCGATCCCCGCAATACGATCCTCTTCGCCGGCTATCAGGCGGTGGGGACGCGGGGCGCCGCCATGTTGGCGGGCGTCGACAGCATCAAGATCCATGGCGGCGAGGTTCCGCTGCGCGCCGAGGTCGCGAACCTCTCCATGCTCTCGGCCCATGCCGATGCCGGGGAGATCCTGCGCTGGCTGAAGGGCTTCAAGGCGCCGCCGCGCATGACCTTCATCGTCCATGGCGAGCCATCCTCCTCCGATGGCCTGCGCCGGCGGATCCAGGACGAGCTCGGCTGGCCCTGCAAGGTGGCGGAGCAGCTGGAGAAGGTGGAGCTGGGGTAAGCGAAACGCCCCACCCGTCATCGCCGCCAAAGCGCTAGGGCAAGCTCGGCCGGGTTCGCTTTGTATCCCCTCCCCCCTTGCGGGGGAGGGTTAGGGTGGGGGGTTGGATCCGCGTCCGCGGATCATTGAGAGTCTTCGCTGCATCGGCTGCAATACTGTGAGTCTATGGCCACCCCCACCCCGGCCCCTATGGCACGGACACATCTCAAAAAGCAGAGTCCGATCAATGGCTTGGCCAACAGGGGTCGAGTAGTGCGGCCGATAGCTATGAAGGGCAAGGAAGTCCCGTATCTGCGGGGACTTCTCGCGCTTTGGCCCGAGGCGCGGCGAAAGATGTGTCCACTCCATAGCCCCGCCCTCCCCCCTCAAAGCGCGGGCCTTAGGGCCCGCAGGGGGAGGGGGAAGAAAGTAGAAGTGGCGATCAGCGAGACTGCGGCCCTGTCCCGCTTTCGCGGGAATGACGAGAAGAGGGGGTGAGGGGCGGGCCATCGATTCCGGCTGACCAGCCCGCTCTTTCCGCATAACCTGCCGCCAGAGATCTCCCGCTCGCCGCCATCCGCCTGGAGTCATGCACCGCTTCAAATTCGTTCTCTACCGGCCGGTGCAGCTGATCCCCGTGCTGATCGGCATCAGCATCGTCACCTTCATCCTGGTCCATGCCATTCCCGGCGATCCGGCGCGCTTGCTGCTGGGCGCCAAGGCGACGCCCGAGGCGATTGCCGCGATCCATGCCAAATACGGGCTCGACCAGCCGATTCCCGTCCAATATCTGCTGTTCATCAAGAACCTGCTCCATGGCGAGTTCGGCCAATCCATCATCTACCGCGCCCCGGTCCTGGGGGTGGCGGTGGACCGCATCGCACCGACCCTCTTCCTGCTGATCTATGCCGTCATCCTGGCGGTGCTGATGGCAGTCCTGCTGGGCTCGCTGGCGGCGGCCCGGCGCGGGCGGCCGACGGATCAGGCGATCCGGCTGTTCTCGACCATCGGCCTCGGCCTGCCGGCCTTCTGGCTCGGCATCGTGCTGATCATGTTCTTCAGCATCCGCCTCGGCTGGTTTCCGGTCTCCGGCTATGGCGATGATTTCCTCGACCGGCTGCACCACCTCTTCCTGCCGGCCTTCACCGTGGCCCTGGCGACGGCGCCGATCCTGACCCGAAATCTGCGCGCCAGCCTGATTGCCGAGAGCCAGTCGGATTATGTCAGCGCCGCCCGGGCCAAGGGCCTGCCGCGCCATGTGATCTTCTTCCACCACATCTTCCGCAATTCCCTCATCCCCACGATCAACCTCCTGGGGGTCAATGTCGGCTGGCTGATCGGCGGCACGGTGGTGGTGGAATCGGTCTTCTCCGTGCCGGGGCTGGGGAGCCTGCTGGTCTCCTCCATCTTCGCCCGCGACTATCTGGTGGTGCAGGCGATCACCTTGATCCTGGCCCTGGGGGTCATCGCCACGAATTTCACCGTCGATATCCTGACAGTGGCCCTCGACCCACGGATTCAGCCGTGACGGCCGCCGGTGCCACCTTGCATCGCCGTTTGGGCGCGCCCTCGCTGCTGGCCTATGTCGGCGGGGCGCTCTGCCTCTTCTGGCTGGTGGTGGCGCTGGCGGCACCTTGGCTGGCACCCTACGACCCCATCGCCCAGGACCTGAAGGCGACGCTGCAGCCGCCCAATGCGGCCCATCTCCTGGGCACCGATAATTTCGGCCGCGACATTCTCTCGCGCATCATCTGGGGCACCCGGCTCGACCTCCAGATGGGCGTCTTCGGCGTCTTCTTCCCCTTCGTCATCGGCACCACCATCGGCGTCGCTTCGGGCTATCTCGGCGGCATCGTCGATGTGCTGCTGATGCGCCTGCTCGACGTCACCATCTCCTTTCCCTTCTTCGTGCTCATCATCGCCATCGTCGCCGTGCTCGGGCCGGGGCTGATGAGCTTCTATATCGCGCTCGCCTTGGTGGGCTGGGTCTCCTATGCCCGGCTCGTGCGCTCGCGGGTCATCGTGCTGAAGCATGCGGATTTCGTCATGGCGGCGCGGAGCCTCGGCTTCAGCGGACGGCGCATCGCCTTCCGCCATATCCTGCCCAACGCGATCATGCCGGCCATCGTCTTCTCGGTGTCGGATGCGGTGATCGATATCGTGCTCGGCTCCTCCCTCAGCTATCTCGGCCTCGGCATCCAGCCGCCGACCCCGGAATGGGGCCTGATGATCGCCGAGGGGCAGACCTTCATCGCCACGGCATGGTGGATGACCGGCTTCCCCGGCCTCGCCATCATGCTGCTGGCCACCGGCTTCAGTTTGCTGGCGGACGGCTTCGCCGAGAAGCTGGGGCTGCAGGGAATAGGCGATGGCCCTGCTCGACATCGCCGATCTCTCGGTGGAGTTCATGGTTCCCGGCGGCGCCTTGCGTGCCGTCGACCAGGTCTCCTTCGAGCTCGAGGAGGGCGAGGTACTGGGGATCGTGGGCGAGAGCGGCTCGGGCAAGACCGTGGCCTGCCGCTCGATCCTGCATCTGCTGCCCAGCAGCCGCGCCCGCATCGCGAGCGGGACCGCGATGTTCGAGGGCCGCGACCTGCTGGCCCTGCCCGAGGCCGAGCTCCGCCGGCTCCGGGGCAGCCGGCTCGCCATGATCTTCCAGAACCCCTCCACCCATCTCGATCCGCTGATGACCATCGGCCGGCAGGTGGCGGAGCCGCTGATCTATCACCAGGACATGTCCTGGCGCGAGGCGCGGCAGAAGGCGATCGACCTGCTGCGCCAGGTCGGCATCCCCGATCCGGCGCGCAATGTCGATGCCTTCCCCCATCAGTTCAGCGGCGGGATGCGCCAGCGCGCCATGATCGCGGCGGCCATCGCCTGCGAGCCGCGCCTGCTCATCGCCGATGAGCCGACCACGGCGCTGGACGTCACGGTGCAGGCCCAGATCCTGCGGCTGCTGCTGGAGCTGCGCGACCGCACCGGCCTCTCCATCATCCTCATCACCCATGATCTCGGCATCGTCGCCGCCACCTGCGATCATGTCGCCGTCATGTATGCCGGGCGGATCATGGAGCGGGCCGCCAAGGCCGAGCTCCTGCGCCGGCCGCTCCACCCCTATACGCGGGGGCTGATGCGCTCGCGCCCCACCGCCGCGGCGCGGGGCCAGGAGCTGCCCTCCATCGAGGGCCAGCTGCCGCCTTTGGCCGATCTCCCCGCCGGCTGCCGCTTCCATCCGCGCTGCGATTTTGCCGAGGCGCGCTGCCGGTCCGGCAATCCCCTGCCCGAGCCCGCGACCGCGACCCATGCCACCGCCTGCATCCGCTGGCGCGAGGTGATGCTGGGGGAGGCGGTGGTGGCCCCATGACGGCGCTGCTGGAGGTCGAGGGGCTTCAGGTCCAGTACCGCGCGCCGAGCGGCCTGGGCGATTTCATTGCCCGCCGCCCGCCGCGGATCAACCGCGCGGTCAATGGCGTCAGCCTCGCCATCGAGAAGGGGGATACCCTTGGCCTGGTGGGCGAGAGCGGCTGCGGCAAGAGCACGCTCGGCCGCGCCATCCTGCGCCTCACCCCGGCCGCGGGCGGCGAGGTGCGCTTCGCCGGCAAGGATGTGCTGGGCCTGCCGCCGCAGGATCTGCTGGCCTTCCGCCGCCGCGCCCAGATGGTCTTCCAGGATCCCTTCGCCTCCCTCAACCCGCGGCTCACCGTCGCCGAGACCCTGGCCGAGGTGCTTTCGGTCCATCGCCTCTGCCCGCCGCGGGAGCTGGCGCGCCATGTGGCCGAGCTGATGGAGCGGGTCGGCCTGCCGCGGGAATTCGCCGGGCGGCGCGGCGCCCAGCTCTCCGGCGGCCAGTGCCAGCGGGTCGGCATCGCGCGAGCGCTGGCCATGGGGGCGGAGCTCATCATCGCCGATGAGCCGGTCTCGGCCCTGGATGTCTCGATCCAGGCCCAGATCCTGAATCTCTTCACCCGGCTGCAGCGCGAGATGGGGCTGACCCTGCTCTTCATCTCCCATGACCTCGGCGTGGTGCGCCATCTCTGCCGGCGGGTCGCGGTCATGTATCTCGGCCGCATCGTCGAGATGGGGCCGACGGAGGAGCTGTTCGAGAATCCGAAGCACCCCTATACCAGGGCCCTCATCGAGGCGATCCCCCGCATGGCGCCCGACTCCCGGCTGGCGCCGGGGCTTGCGAGCGAGCTGACGAGCCATACCGACCTGCCGCCCGGCTGTCCCTTCCATCCGCGCTGCCCCGAGGCCATGGCGCAATGCCGCAGCGGCGAGCCGCCCGCGCGCCGGCGCGTGGACGGCAGCGATGTCTGGTGCCACCTCTATCCGCCCGCATCCTGAGTCCCATTGCGTCCGCCCAAGCGGGGCTTCAGACTAGGCGGCCTAGAGGTGGCGCAGAGCCGCCACGCCATCCACGACAAGACGGGCCGCAAGCGGCCCCGCGCACAATGACCAGGGAGCAAATCCATGCCCGTACCGAATGCCTTGCGACGCGTGCTTCTCGCCGGCGTCGCCACACTGCTGCTGGCTGCCGCAAGCCCGGCTGCCTATGCCGCCGGGGTGCTCAAGATCGCCCATGAGCAGGATGTGACGACCTTCGATCCCATCCTCACCATCCAGAACGCCGATATCTGGGTGATGGACAATATGAACGCCGGCCTCGTCCGCGTGACCAATGACGGCACAGGGCTGGAGCCGGATCTGGCCGAAAGCTGGACCGTCAGCCCGGATGCCAAGACCTATACCTTCAAGCTGCGCGACGGGCTCAAATTCTCCGACGGCAGCCCGCTCACCGCCCAGGATGTGAAGTTCAGCCTGGAGCGGCTGCGCGACCAGAAGGATTCGGTCATGGGCAGCATGTACAAGGTGGCCCAGAAGATCGATGCCCCCGACGACAAGACCGTCGTCGTCACCTTGGCCGAGCCCTCCGCGCCCTTCCTTTCGACGCTCGCCATGTTCGCCGCCTCGGTGGTGCCGCAGAAGGTGGTGACCGCGAAGGCCGCCGAGTTCGGCAATGACCCCGTCGGCGCGGGCGCCTTCAAGCTCAAGGAGTGGAAGCGCGGCGACCGCGTCATCCTCGAGCGCAATGCGAACTACTGGCAGAACGACCGGGTGAAGCTGGACGGCGTCGAATGGCTCTATATCGCCAATGACAATACCCGCGTGCTCAAGCTGCAGGCGGGCGAGGTCGATGCGATCCTCTTCGTCCCCTTCAACCAGATCGACAGCCTGGGGAAGGATCCGAATGTCGACATCCATCTCGATCCCTCGAGCCGCGAAGACCACATGCTGCTGAACCATGCCCATAAGCCGCTGGACGATCTGAGGGTCCGCCAGGCGGTCTGCATGGCGGTGGATCGCCAGGCTATTGTCGATACCGTGCTGTTCGGCCATGGCAAGCCGTCCAATTCCTTCATCCCGGGCGGGGCGCTGTTCTACAACGCCGACAACAAGGTCTGTCAGCATGACCCCGAGGCGGCGAAGAAGCTGCTGGCCGATGCCGGCGTGAAGGATCTGTCGCTGAAGCTGCTGATCGCGGCGGGCAACAGCAATGACGACCAGACCTCGGTGCTGCTCAAGGATCAGCTCGGCAAGGTCGGCATCGACGTCCAGATCGAGAAGCAGGAGCAGGGCCAGGAGTGGAACTCCACCGTGGCCGGCGATTACGACCTCTCGCTCAACTACTGGACCAACGACATCATCGATCCCGACGAGAAGGCGACCTTCTCGGTCTATGGCGACAAGGACAACCGCTCCTACTACACGAACTACAAGAACCCGAAGGTGACGACGCTAGTCGAGCAGGGCCGCAGCGAGATGGATGCCGCCAAGCGCAAGGCGATCTATGATTCCATGCAGCAGATCACGGCGGACGACGTGGCCTGGGTCGACCTCTACTACAGCCCCTTCCGCAATGCCTCGCGCAAGACGGTGAAGGGCTTCTACCAGAACCCCACGGGCCGCTTCATGCTCGAGGATACGTCGGTGGAGTAAGGACCTCTTTTCCCTCGCCCCCCAGCAGGGGGGCGAGGGGGGAAGAGGAATTACCGCCGCGCCTTTAGCGAGAAGGCGAGCGGCAGGGAGGGGCGGCCCGCCGGCAGGCGGTACATGCGGTCGGGGCCTTCCTCCAGGCATTTGTACAGCCGCCAGGCCAGGCGGTCATGCTCGCGGAGCCATTCGAGGCTAAGACCAGCCTGGATCAAGGCGTTCAGGATGCTGCCGATCGGGTGATTCCATTCATGGGATTCCCGATTCACGATCTTCGCGAAGGGATCGGCGTAATCTTCCGCCTGATGAAAGACCAGCGGCGCGCGGCCCTGGAAATAGTCGTAGGTCGCAACCAGCGGGGCCTCCGCTTCGGCCTGCTCCAGAACATGGGCGAAGGGATGGCCCTCGAGCAGATAGAGGAATCCGCCCGGTGCCAGCATCTCCGCGACGACTTCGGCCCAGCGCGCGATGTCCGGCAGCCAGCAGATGGTGCCCCAGGTGGAATAGACGACATCGAAGCGCTCGGTGATCAGCCGCGGCGTGTCATAGACATTGCCCTCGACGAAGCGCGCGGGGACATTGGCCTCGCGCGCCAGCGCTTCGGCCTTGGCGATGGCCTCGGGCGAGAAATCCAGCCCCGTTGCGGTCGCGCCGCGCCGTGCCAGGCAGAGCGTATCCAATCCGAGGTGACATTGCAGATGCAGCAGGCGCTTGCCCGCCAGCGGGCCGATCTCCTCGCTCTCGATGGGATAGAGCACGTCCTCGCCCCGGAGGAACTCGGCCACGCGATAGAAGGGGGCGCGGGCATGGACCTCGACCACCTCGCTCCAGCGGGCCTTGTTGATCGCAAAGGATTTCTCGAAGGAATCCGTCATGACGGTGAATCCATTGGCTGAGATGCCCGCTATTTAAATCACAAAATGGCCCCATTTGCGGCCTCACGCTGCCCTGCGCGCTCCCCAGATTCGAGTCGTGGAAGAACGGCGAGCGGAGGGTGGCATGTCGGTTCGGACGGAGTCTTGGCGGGACAGGCTCGGGGATAAGCCCGTCCTCCCGCGTCTGCTCCTGGCAGCCTGGGGCATCGGATCCCTGCTCTGGGTCGCCGTCTGGATACGCTTCTTCTATCTCTATTGCGATTTCGACGGCAGCTTCGCCTGCGTCGTCGGCGGCTTTCTCGAGACGGTTTTCTACAGCCTGCCCCTGGTCGTCGTCCGGATGCTGGGCCCGCCGGTCCTCGCCTTGATCCTCGGCCTTGCCCTCCGCTGGGCCTTCAAGGCCTGGGTCGACCATTGGTCCCGCGCTTTGGCGTCCCGCAACAGCGACGAGAACGACGCGCTCAGCCTGGAATAGTCCCGAGTCGCGCAGCCGATCCATCGCCTAAGTCTTTGTGAAGGCGCGGTATCTCCCGCCAAATCCGGGCTGCCTGACGACTCGACAAAATCGGCCTCTTGCGCTATATATTGACTGAACATTCAATCAATATATTCGTCGCATGAGGCCTGCCATGACCAGCATGAATCCCGCTCCGACGACGCTGCTGGAAGCCGCCCATGTGCTGGGCGAAGGCGAGCGCGGCGGGCTGCCCTGGTGGGCCTATTTCAACCTCGAGCTCCTGGAGATCGAGAAGGACGAGCTGTTCCGCCGCTGCTGGCAGCTCGTCGGACATGTCAGCGACATCCCGGTGCCGGGCGACTATCTGACCCTGGATGTGGTGGGGGAGCGCGCGCTCGCCATCCGCGGCAAGGATGGCGAGGTGCGCTGCTTCCACAATGTCTGCCGTCACCGCGGCTCGCGGGTGGTGCGCGAGGAGCGCGGCCATTGCCAGGCCGCCATCGTCTGCCCTTTCCATGGCTGGTCCTACAATCTCGACGGCAAGCTGCGGGGCATGCCCAAGCCGAAGTCCTTCCCCAAGCTCGATCCCGTGGAGCATGGGCTGGTGCCGCTCGAGACCGAGATCTGGATGGGCTTCATCTTCGTTCGCTTCCTGCCCAGCCGGCAGCCGAGCCTGGCCGAGATGCTGGCCCCCTATATGGCCGAAGTCGCCGCCTATCGCCTCGAGGAGGTGAAGCCGCTGGTGCCGCTCTCGGCCGAGGAGATGGCGGTCAATTGGAAGGCCGTGCGCGATGTCGACAACGAGGGCTACCACGTGCCCACCGCCCATCCGAGCCTGCAGGACCTCTACGGCCATAGCTATGTCGACGACGCGCATATCTATGGCACCTCGCGCTCCTTCGCGCCTTTCAACCAGGGCGAGGGCCGGCGCTGGAGCGTCAAGCAGTACAAGAAGATCCTGCCGGAGAACGAGAGCCTGCCGGAGAGCAACCGTCGCGCCTGGCTTTATATCGGGGTGTTCCCCAATCTCGTCTTCTCGCTCTATCCCGACCAGGTCAGCTTCTATCAGGAATTTCCCATCACCATCGACCGCACGATCCAGCGCAGCGCCGGCTATGCGCTACCCGACGAGCGGCGGGAGATGAAGCTCGCCCGCTATCTCGCCGGCCGCATCGACCGCGTCACATCGCGCGAGGATACCCAGCTCATCCAATGGTCCTGGGAATCGATGCAGTCGAGCGGCTTCGCCGGCATGATCCTCTCCGACCTCGAGGCCGGGGTGCGCAGCTATCACGACCAGCTCCGCCGCCTCATGCCCATCACGACCCTGGAGGAAGAGCCCACCCCCGGCAGCGTCGTGCGCCTCAACAGCGAAATGCAGGTCGCGCGCAACGCCCATGGCTGGGAGCGCCCGCGCGGCTGAGGACCGTTCGGGCGGCTTACACCACCGTCAGGCGCACCGGGACATTGTTGCGTGTTGCGTTGGAATAGGGGCAGACCTCATGCGCCTTGGCCACCAGGGATTCGGCCTCGGCACGAGAGAGCTCGGGGAGCGTGACCTCGAGCGCAACATCGAGGCCGAAGCCGCCGGCCGTGCGCGGCCCGATGCTGACGGTCGCCGTGACCTTGGCGTCGGCAGGGATCTTCGGGCCGCCGGTGGCGGCGACGAATTTCAGCGCACTCAGGAAACAGGCGGCGTAGCCGCTGGCGAAGAGCTGCTCTGGATTATTGCCGGGCCCGCCCCCGCCGCCCATCTCGCGCGGCGTGGCCAGCTTGACGCTGAAGCTGCCGTCGGCCGTCGCGACCTGGCCATCGCGTCCACCGGTGGCGGTCGCCTTGGTGGTGTAGAGCGCCTTGATGGCCATCGGTCTGTTCCTTTCATGGGCCTGCTGGCGGCAGCTCCGCGGGCAGGGTTACCTCCAGCATCTCGAGACCGCCCTGGCCCGTAAGGGCATAGGGCAGGCCGCTCGGCAGGACGCAGCTGTCGTCGGCTTCGAGCCGGTGATCGCCGAGCGGCTCGCTCTGCAGGCCGAGCGCGCCGTCGAGAACGAAGAGCATCAGGAACTCGCCGGCATGGCCCTTGGTTGCCCCCGTGGCCGCAATGCCGGCCGATGCCGGGCCCGCGACCGGTCGCACGACCCGCACCCCCGCCAGACCTTCCGTCGCCGCGCTAATGCCGGTGTCGCGCGCCTCGAAGCCCGGCAGACGCCAGGGTTCCCAGCGCGCCGAGGCCGCGACATGCCGGACGAAGCGCTGCCCGGCGAAGCGGCGCTCGGGCAGCAGATGGGGCGTGGGAAGCGCCATCACGTGGTCGGCGATGGTCTCGTGAATAGCGGGGCAGCCGATCTCGATCACCTCGAGCCCGGGCGACGCCTCCAGCACCCGGTGGCGGATCTCCGGCGGCTGCAGCACGCAATCGCCGGCCTGGAGCAGGAAGGGCTCCCCCTGGTCCTCATAGACGAGGCGCGTCCAGCCCTTGCGGCAATAGATCATCTGGAAGCGGATCTTGTGGAAATGGACATAGTCGGGGACCGGTCCGCCGTCGGGTATACGGATATGCGAGGCGACGAAGCGCCCGCCGAGGCGGCTCGGGATCAGATCGCGATACTGCATGCCGGCGCGCCCCTCGCCCCAGGCCGAAGCACCCGCCATGCGCGTGAGCACGAATTCCTGCCGGCCCTCCGGCAATGTCAGGGGCGTGTCGGCGTCGACCAGCTCGATCCTCGTCCCGCCCGGGGCGATCATCTCGTTCGGCGTGCCGGCGGGCAGTGCCGCTCTGTCGCAGAGCAGGCGGAGCACCAGCGGTCTCTCGGTTTCGCTGCCCGAGCGTGCTTCGAGCCGCAGGGTGAGGCCATGTCCCGAGACGACGGCCACGGAGGGTGAATCCGCCGGCAGGATCAGATTGACCTTGAAGCCCAGCTCGGCGGTGAAGAAGCGCAAGCTGGCCGCCAGATCGGGACAAGGCAGCACGACCTGGGCGAAGCGAATGTGATCGGCGATCTTCATGAACGGCGGCCAAATCTTGCATCGGTCGCCCCCGGCGGGCAAGGCTGGACCTTGCGGATCATCGGTCTCTGACTTCGCCATGGCTGGCGGGAGCCCGGGCAGATGCGAACTCTTCTGAGCCGGGGCCGGTCGAGATCTCATCTCTCTCCACCGTCATGGCCGGCCTCCGCCGACCATGACGGTGGAGAGAGGTTATGCTTGCGAGAAAGCGCGCAAATACCGGCGGACCCTCGCCGCCGAGCCAGCGGTCCAGCAGGGCGAGATGGTCGTTGCCGAAGAAGAGTTTGCCGCGGCAGATGATGCTGGGTACGCCGAAGATTTCGCGGTCGATGGCGGCGCGGGTATTGGCTTCCAATTTCACGGCATAGGCTTTGTCCGTGGCGGCGGCGCGGATCGCCGCGGCGTCGAGGCCGCAGGCGGTCGCAATCTCACCGAGTGTTTCCAGGTCGGAGATGTCACGGCTCTCGCTCCAATAGGCGCGGAAGACGGCGAGCGCGAAGGCGGGCGCTGGACCCAGCTCAGCCGCCCGCAAGCTGGCGCGCAGCGCCCGGGCCGGACGGAGCGGATAGTCGGGATGGTAGCGCAAGCTCACGCCGTAGAGCTCGGCCCAATCCTGGAGGTCCTGCTTGTACCAGGCGAGGAAGGCGCCGTTCTCTTCCATGGGTCGGCGGCCGTCGATGGCCTCGATGAGACGGGGCAGATGCAGCGGACGCCAGGTGACGGCAAGTGCATGCCGCGCGGCCAGGGCCTCGATCTGGGTGGCGGCCAGATAGGCCCAGGGGCTGTGGAAGTCGTACCAGAACTCGAGCTCGCTCACCCCAAAGGCCCCGTCACGGCAATGGCTCCAGCGCGCCGGCCGCCGCCTGTTCGCGCAGCGTGGTCTTGCGGATCTTGCCGCTCGCCGTCATGGGAAAGTTCTCCACCCGGAAGAAGCGGCTGGGAATCTTGAAGCGGGCGATGCGGCCCTGACAGAGCGCCGCCAAAGCGTCGGCCGTCACCGGACCCTTGGCCTTGACCGCGGCGCCGACCACCTCGCCGTAATAAGCGTCGGCCACGCCGAAGACGGCGATCTCCGAAACCGCTTCATGGGCGCGCAGCAGATTCTCGATCTCGGCGGGATAGATGTTCTCCCCGCCGCGGATGATCATGTCCCGCAGCCGGCCGCCCGCCACCACCAGCCGTCCCTCCGGCGTGAGATAGCCGAGATCGCCGGTATGCAGCCAGCCTTCGGCATCGATGGTCTCCGCCGTCTCGGCCGGGCGGTTGTAGTAGCCCTGCATGACCATGGGGCCGCGGGCCAGGATCTGTCCGATCTCGCCGGCGGGCAGCACGGCATCGGTCTCCGGCGCGGCGATGCGCAGCTCATAGCCCGGCAAGGCCCGGCCCGCGGTGGCGAAGCGCGCCGCATCTCCGAATTCCGGGCAGGTGATGAGGGTGGCCGATTCCGTCTGGCCATAGACCTGCGCCAGGCGCGGCATGGGAAACTCGGTCGCACAGCGCTGCAGGATCGCCGGATCGGCATCGGCGCCGCCGCAGCTGCCGGCCTTCAGCGAGCCGAGGTCGAAGCGGCTGCGCTCGGGATGGTCGAGCATGGCGGCATAGGAGGTCGGGACGCCGGAGAGCAGAGTGCAGCGCTCGCTCTGCGATGATCTCGAACATGGTCACGGGATCGAAGGCGGGAACGCCGACATAGGCGGCGCCGTGTTGCAGCGGGCCCAGGATATTCAGGATGCAGCCCGCGCAGTGGAACAGCGGGATGATGGAGGTCCAGCGATCGCCGGCCACGACGCCGAAGCGTTCGCTGGTGCCCCAGGCATTGGCGAGCATGGCGCCATGGGTGAGCAGCGCGCCCTTGGGGAATCCGGTCGTGCCCGAGGTATAGAGCAAGGCCGCGATATCGCCGGCACGCACCGCGGGCAGGGCGCCCTCGGTCATCCGGCCCCGCTTCAACAGCGCGTCATAGCCCATCGCGGTGCCCGAGCCGCCGTCGAAGCAGACGACATGGGCGAGCTGCGGCAGTTTCGGGCGCAGCGCCTCGACCATCTCGAGATAGGGATTCGAGCGGAAGGATCGCGACAGCAGAAGCGCCTGGCTGTCGGATTGGGCGAGGGCGAAAGCGAGATCGTCATGCCGGTAATGGCTGTTGAGCGGCACCATCACCATGCCGGCCAGCGCGATGGCGAGCTGGGCGATCGGCCATTCCAGACGGTTCTCCGCCAGCAGCGCCACATGGGCGCCGGGTGCCAGGCCGAGAGCCAGAAGCCCGCGCGCCAGGCTTTCGGATTCCGCCAGCCAGGCCGCCGAAGCTCCGCCGTCCGCCGCTCAAGGGGAAGGCCAGGGCTTCCTCCGCCGGGCGCAAGGCCGCCTGGTGGCTGCAGCGCCGCGCCCGATGTCTCGAAAGGGGCCAGAGCCGTCGCGCTCATGGCGCCTCGCGCAGCAGCAGCCGGGCGATGATGTTGCGCTGGACCTCCGAGGCGCCTTCATAGATGCGCAGGATCCGCGCATCCCTGGCGAAGCGCTCCAGCGGCAGCCGCCGGCTGAAGCCATAGCCGCCATGAAGCTGCAGCGCCCGGTCGGTGACCCGGCCCGCGGTCTCGCTCGCCGCCAGCTTGGCCATGGCCGCGGCCCGGGTGAAATTCTCGCCCGCATGGCGCAAGGCGGCGGCCCGCAAAGTGAGAAGCCGGGCGGCCTCGATCTCGGTTGCCATATCGGCCAGCATCCATTGCACGCCCTGGCGATCGGCCAGCGGGCTGCCGTCGATCTTGCGCTGCTTGACCCAGTCGAGGGTCGCGGCCATGGCGGCCTCTGAGATGCCGAGCGCCATGGCCGCCACCTCGATCCGGCCGCGGTCCAGCACCTGCATGGCGGTGCGGAAGCCCGAGCCCGGCGCGCCCAGTCGCTGGCTCGCCGGAATGCGGCAATCCAGAGTGATCTCGAAGATATGGCCGCCGCGCATGCCCATTGTCGGTTCCGGCGCCGCGAAGCTGAGCCCCGGGGTTCCCTTCTCCAGGATGAAGGCGTCGATGACCGCGCGCGGCCCCGCGCCGGCCCCACGCGCGAAGACGATGATGAAATCCGCCGCCCCGGCATTGCTGATGAAATGCTTGACGCCGGTGAGATGGATTATGCCCTCCGCCTCGACCGCGCGGGTCGTCATATCCGCCGGGCTCGATCCCGCCCCCGGCTCGGTGAGGGCGAAGGCACCCAGCGATTTTCCCGCGGCGGCGTCGCGGAGATAGCGTTCCTTCTGCGCCGCGCTCCCCGCCAGCAGGATCGCATCCGTCGCCAGGAAATGCGCCGTCACCATGGAGGCGGTCGCCGCGCAGGCCTTTGCGATCTCCGCGACGGCGCCGATGAGCCCCGCGGCCGAAGCGCCGGCCCCGCCCCATTCCTCCGGCAGATTGAGGCCCATGATGCCGAGCGCCGCCAGCCCCGGCAGATGCGCGCCGACGAAGGCCTCGCTCTCGTCGAATTCCGCCGCGCGCGGCCCGAGGTCGCTCGCGGCGAAGCGCCGGACGGAGTCCTGCATCGCGAGATCTTCGGCGGTGGGGGCGGGGATCATCGGCCGATCTTAAGGGCTGACCCGGGGAGCCGCCAGGGACGGGCATGTCCATTCTTGCCCTCGCCCGCGCTTCGACGCGGGAGGGGGAGGGTGCAGAGTGGCTCTGGCAGGCGTGACACCCTCTCCCGCTTCAACCCCCGGGACGAAGTGCCCGGGGGGCGGGAGAGGGAAAAGCCAGCCGGCCTAGGCTACGGCGTGGCGCCGGTAATATTGCCGCGTCGGGAAGACGACCTGCAGCTCCGTGAAGCTCTCGGATTGCACCACCCCGCCCGGGACCGCCATGGTGGCGGCGCGTGCGTCGATGGCCTCGATGCGCTCCACCGTGCCGGGATAAGTGGAGAACAGCGAGGTCGTCGCGGTGGTGTCCTTGGGCATGATCTCCAGCATGGTGTGGAAGAAGTGGGAGGCCTTATGCGGGTCGTAGCCCAGCTGCTGATAGACCTTGAGCACGTTCTGATCGGCCTCCCGCTCGGCCTGGCGTGAATAGCCGGAGGTCACCATCTGCTCGATCGGGCCCTCCAGCGCATCGAGCAGGGGGCCCGACAGCGCGCCGGCGGGGCCGGAGAGCTGGGACTGGAGCAGCTCGCTGCCGCTGCTGGTGAGGGTCTGGGTGAACTGCTGGGTGCGGATCTGGGCGATGCCATGGCCGAGATCGGCATGGCCGATCTCATGGCCAATGACAGTGACGAGATCGGTCTCGCTGGCGCAATAGCGAATAAGGCCTTTGTCGACACCGATCTTGCCGCCCGGCAGGGCCCAGGCGTTGACCTCGTTGTTGTCGAGAACCACGATCTCCCAGGGAAGCTGCTGGCGCTTGGCGGTCGCGATCAGCGGCGCCGCCAGGCGCTCCATGGAGGATTGGACCGCGGCATTGCGATAGAAGCCGCCCTGGGCATCGACGATGCGGCCATAGAGCGTATTGCCGATCTGGATCTCATCCTTTTCGCCCAGGGATTCCGTCTGGGCGAGTTTTGTGCCCGTGGTGGCCGCCTGGGTGATCAGGCTGGTGGGATCGAGCCCGGCGCCGGAGCAGCCGCCGAGCAGCCCGCCGGCGGCAAAGGCGAGGGAGCTCGTCAGCATCCGCCGGCGGCCGATGATGAAGGGCGCCTCGATGCGGGGTCGCTTGGTTTCGGCGGTCATATGGCTCTCCTACTTCTCATGGAGGATGATCATGAAATTCTCGGGTCGGGTGGGCGCGCGCTGCAGCTCGGCGATCTGCTCGAGATAGATCCGCGACGGGGGCTCGAGTTCGACGATGCGCTGGAAGGCGGCAGCCGCGGCCGTGAGCTCGCCCGCTTCGAACAGCGCCACGGCCGCGGCGAAATCGCCGCTCTCCGCCTCGCCATCGTCGGGGCGGCCGAGGAGCTCGAAGACGCCGATCCCCTCGCTCTTGCCCTTGAACTGAACGTTGCCGAGACGGCGGCGGCGGACGCAGGGCTGTCCCGCGGTGGCTTCGGCTCCGGCGAGATCGGATTCCGTCACATCGCAGCACAGCATATGAGTGCCGAAGAGCTTGTTGGAGCTCTCCAGCCGGGAGGCCAGATTCACCGCATCGCCCAGGACCGTGTAATTGACCCTGGTGGCGGAGCCGACGAGCCCGCCGGTCACTTCGCCGCTGGCGATCCCGATGCGCACATCGACCTTGATGCCGTCCTCGCGGGCGCGGCCCTTGGCGCGCACGAGATCGGCGCATTCCAGCGCCGCCTCGGTGGCCGCCCGGCCGGCATCGGCACGCTCCACCGTGGGCACGTTCCACACCGCCAGCACGGCATCGCCGATGAATTTGTCGACATAGCCGCCATGCTTGCGGACCACATCGGCCAGCAGCCCCAGATATTCGTTGAGCAGGGAGATGAGCCGGTCCGGCTCGCGCTTCAGGCTCTCGGTCAGGCTGGTATAGCCGACGATATCGATGAACATGATGGTCGCCGAGCGCCGCACCGGCGACAGGGATTTCGGATCGGCGGCGAGCTTGCGCACCACCGCGGGCGCCAGGAAGGCGCCGAAGATATCCATCACCCGCTGGCGGTTGCGCTGCTCGAGCACGACCCGGTCGCCGGCGGTCACGAGATAGGCGAGTCCGATTCCGACCCAGGCGGTCACGGCCGGCAGCAGCAGGCCCTGAGCCAAGGCCAAGGCCCCCGCCAAGGCCATCAGGAGAATGACGAGGAGCGCAGCACCGGCACCGATGAGAGGCGAGACGGCGTAGAAGCCCAGCGCGGCGCCAAAGGCGATGAGGCCGACGCCGAGCGCTGAGGGCAGCCGCGGCAATGGCGCGATTGCCGTGCCGAGGGCCAGGTTCTGCAAGGCCGCGGCGTGGACGTAGACGCCCGGGATCTTCCAGCGCCCGGCAAAACTGATCGGCACCGCCCCTTGCGGCGAGGCAATGCAGCGCGGCTGGGTCGAGGGCGGTAGGGCCTGGCGGCGGCCCACGGACATCAGGCTGGCGCTGGTGAAATAGCGGTCCTCCTGATCCAGGATTTCGGCCAGGATCACCGATTTGCCGGCGAAATGCTGGGCGAAGAAGCCGTCCTTATGGGCATTGGCGCAAGCTAGCAGGTCGGCCAGGCTGTAGACGGGGATATGGCCGGGGCCATAGGCGAAATCGACCAGGAGACCGCGATCCGGCGCCGTGATCCCGGCGCGCTGTGCCATAGCGAAGGCGAGGGAGGGGACGGTCGCCTTGCCGTCGACGGCGTCAAAGCTCGCCGGATAGGATCGAGCCACCCCATCGGCGTCGAGCTCGAGAGTCAGCGGCACCAGATTGGCCGCCCCCTCGGCGGCGGCCTGCTGCGAGGGATCGGGTTCGATACTGCGGCCGTAGTTCGAGGTATAGCCGAGCAGGATGCGGTCGTCGGCTGCCGCGTCGTTCAGGGCCTGGAGAAAGGGCATATCGATGCCCTCGAGCGGGCGCTTCCCTTCCCAGACGAAAGTATCGAGGGTGGTCGGGAAGACGATGTCGAGCCCGATCACCTTCACCTTGGCCGCGAGCAGGGCCTCGATGACGGCGGCGAGCCAGGGCGTCCAGACCACCTTGGGGAAATTGCCCAGTGCTGCATAGCTCTCCTCGTCGATCGCCACGATGGCGACCGGCGATTGCATCGGATCCAGACTCGGCGGCGGGTGGAGCGCCATGCGCAGGGGCTGCAGCAGATCGATCCCGACCCGGTCGAGATAGGCACCCAGCGGCGAGGCCGCCATAATGGCGGTCAGCAGGCCGATGGTGGAGCAGACGACGAGCAGGCGCCGTCGGCTCGTGCCCTGGCCGGGGAGAGCGACATCGCTCACGCTCGGTCTCAGGGTTTGACGGTGACGGTATTGGCCCCGCTGCCGGACTCCGTGACATAGCCCGGGTCGATGGAGAAGGTCGCGGTATAGATCGTGCCGTCCGCGCCCATGAGTTCGGCCTTGTAGGGCAGGCCCTCCTGGAGCTTGGGCGCCGTCGCCGGATAGGCGGCCGGCACGGATTTGACGGCGCCCTCCCAGACCAGCTTGGGCTGCGGATCGTCGAGCATCAGCAGGCGCAGGCGCACCGGGCCGGTCGGGCTGCCGGCGGGCTGGAAGAGGGGCCGGTCGACGCTCACCGTCGCCTCGGTCCAGTCGCGCGGATCGAAGGCGACGACCCGCTCGATCGCCGCTCCCGCTTCCGAGGTCGATGCCGTGGTCGCGAGCTGGGTGGGGTGGCAGGATTTGGTGTCGGTGGTGGTCACGATCTTGCCGCCGCTGACCCGGCTGCTGAAGGAGCCGATGGTCACCGTGCCGCCGTCGATGGTCTCCTGCAGGCAGCTGGCGTAGTAGCTGATCCTCAGATGGCCGCTGCTACCCAGCGGGATCGTCTGCCCGATCATCACCTGCTCGAAGGCTTTGACCGGCAGCCCCGCGGAAGCCTGCTTGATGAGACCGGCGGCGGCCGTCTGTGCCGGTGCATTGCTTTGCGAGGCGATGGTGAGAAGGGCGCCGGCGAGGAGGGCGAACAGCCCGCGGCGTATGGCGAGAATCCCCCGATGGCGAATCCCTGAGATCATGACCCGATATCCCCCTGCTTACACGGGGCTCCCCGCCCCAGCGAAGCCAGACGATGGCCGAAGCTGCCGGAGAGATCAAGCGCAGCACCCGCATCAAAAAAGGGCACGCGTTAACCGGTTCTTTCCGGAAAAGTCTGTTCCTCGCGGCGGCTCGCGGAAGCCGGCAATGCTATGTTCGGGCGGGACCCGGAAAGGAATCGTCATGAATCTCGAGAGCGATGTGGCCGGCCATTACGCCCATGGCGCCCTGGCACTGGCGATCCGCCAAGCTTTGGTCGCCGCCGGCAAGGATCCCGAGCGGCTGACGCCCGCGGATCTGGCGCCCATCGACGAATTCCACCTCGGGGGCGGCGAGGCGACGGCGGCGCTGTTCGCCCAACTCGGGCTCCAGGCCGGCATGCGCTGGCTCGATATCGGCAGCGGCCTGGGCGGAGCGGCCCGGCATCTGGCCGCCACATATGGCTGCATCGTCTCGGGCATCGATCTGACCCCGGAATATGTCGAGGTCGCCGGCGACCTCGCCCGCCGGGTCGGCCTCCAGGCGCGGGTCGATTTCCGCCAGGGCAGCGCGCTGGCCTTGCCCTTCCCCGAGGCCAGCTTCGATGGCGCCTCTTTGCTGCATGTGGGCATGAACATCCCCGACAAACCGGCGCTTTGCGCCGGGGTTCGCCGGGTGCTGCGGCCGGGCGGCATTTTCGCCATCTACGATGTGATGCGCCTGGCCGAGGGCGATCTCGCCTTTCCCCTGCCTTGGGCCGCCGGCCCCGCGACGAGCTTCGTCGCCACGTCAGCGGAATACCGAACGGCCCTCGCGGCAGCGGGCTTCACCATCCAGGCCGAGCGCAGCCGCGCCGCCTTCGCACTGGAATCCCTGCGCGCCATGCAGGCCCGGGTCGCAGCCGAGGGCCGGCCCGCATTGGGGCTGCATATCCTGATGGGCGAGAACGCCCGGCAGAAGACCGGGAATCTTGTTCAGAACCTCGAGCGAGGACTCGTCGCCCCGATGGAGATCATCGCCGCACGCCGTTGACGGCCTTCCTGGCTTTGCTAGCATGACCGGCGCAGCAGCCGATTTCGACTGCCTGTCGTTTCGAGGGCAGCGCGGCGCTCGACAGACCAGGAGAACGACGATGGCAAAGGGTCAGAAGAGAAGCGGGCGGGAGCCCAAGAAGCCCAAGGCCAATAAGAAGAAACCGGGCCGGACGGATGCGCCCCTGATGATGCAGGGCCCCAAGGGCAAGTCCCCCGCGGGGGCTTAGACGGCGAGATTCACCGGCTCCGCCTGCCGGACCAACTCCGCGATGGCCTTGTAGTCGGGCTTGCCGCTGCCCAGCAGCGGCAGGCGCTCGACATGGATGATGGTCCGGGGCAGGAAAAGCTCGGGCAGGCCGATCTCGCGGGCATGGGCGAGCAATTCCTCGCGGCTCGCCCCGGCATGCTCCGTCACCAGCAGGAGCTGCTCGCCCTTGCGCGCATCGGGAACGGCGATCACCGCATGCCGCCGGTCGGGCCAGAGGGCTGCGATCGCGCTTTCGACCGCCGCCAGGGAGACCATCTCGCCGCCGACCTTGGCGAAGCGCTTGAGGCGGCCGAGGATGGTGACGAAACCGCGGGCATCGACGCTGACGATATCGCCGGTGTCGTAGACGCTGGCTTCCGGCGGCTCCAGCCGGCCGGGCGTCTCGGCCCTGAGATAGCCCAGCATGAGATTCGGCCCCTTCAGGATCAGCCGGCCGCCCTCGGCCACGCCGGGCACCGGCTCCAGGCGCCAGTCGATGCCGGGGATGAATCGCCCCGCCGTGCCCGCCTTGAACTGCATGGGTGTATTGACGGCGATCACCGGCGACATCTCCGTGGCGCCATAGCCCTCCAATATGCGCAGGCCGAATTTCTCCGCCCAGGCGGCCCGCGTCTCCGCACGCACCCGCTCGGCGCCGGCGAAGACATAGCGCAGGCTGTAGAAGTCATAGGCGTTGGCGGCGCGGGCATAGCCGGCGAGGAAGGTATCGGTGCCGAAGAAGATGGTGGCGTTGGAATCATAGGCGAGCTGCGGCACGAGGCGGTAATGCAGCGGCGAGGGGTAGAGGAAGGTCTTCACCCCGGCCAGCAGCGGCAGCAGCAACCCGCCGGTAAGGCCGAAGGAATGGAAGATCGGCAGCGCGTTGAACACCACATCTCGCGGGTTGAAATCGAGCAGCGCGCCCATCTGATAGCGATTGGCCAGGATATTGGCGTGGCTCAGCACCACGCCCTTGGGCGTGCCCTCCGAGCCTGAGGTGAACAGCACCACCGCGGGATCCTCGGGGCCGATGCCGCGCGGCAGGAAGAACTTCGGCCGGAGGCCGCGGCCCCAGGCCGCAAGCTTCTTCGCCCGGCCGATCCCCCGGGCGAGATCCTCCAGATCGAGGATGCGGATCTCCTTGCCGAGATCCGCCGCGGCGGCCTCCAGCTTGGCCGCCGTCAAGAAGGCCCGCGCCGTCACGATGGTCCTGATCTCCGCGGCGCGGCAAGCCGATCTCATGCCGGCGAGGCCCGTGCTGTAGTTGAGCAAGGCCGGCACCCGTCCCGTGGCGGTGAGGGCGAAGAAGGCGATGGCCGCACCGGATGAATTGGGCAGCAGCAGGCCCACCCGCTCCCCCGGCGCCGAGAGCGCGGCGAGCTCGCGCCCCAGGGCGAAGCTGCCGGCGAGCAGGCGGTTGTAGCTGAGGGGCTTGCGGCGGATGTCCTCGACGATGGGCTGATGGCCGCCGTAGATGTGCCGTGCCTCCAGCAAGGCCTCGAACAGGGTCCGGCGGTAGTTCGTGGTGGCGAAGACCATATTGGTCATCAGATCGTAGAGCTCGAGCCCGATGGCCTGGCGCCGCGCGCGGCCGCGGAGCGCCGTATCCACCGCGAGCTTGCGCGGCGGCAGCAGGGTCAAGGTGATCTTGGGAAACCAGCGCCGGCGGAACTTGCCCTTGAGCCGCGAGAAGGGCGTGTATTGGGCGCCGTCGATGCGCAAGGGGAGGATCATGGCATCGGCCTTGTCGGCGATCATGCCGGGCCCTTCATAGATCTTCATCAGCGCCCCGGTCACGGTGATGCGCCCTTCGGGGAAGATCACGCAATGCCGGCCGGCCTCGACGGCCTTGATCAGCGATCGGGCGGCGAGCGGCCGGGCAGGGTCGATGGAGAAGCTGTCGACCAGCGGGAGGAAGGGCTTCACCCACCAGCGCTGGGCGATGAAGGAATTGACGGCGAAGGTCGGCCGTCCCGGCAGGAAGAAGGCGATCAGCACCGGGTCCAGGAAGGAGACGTGATTGGCCACGATCACCACCCGCTCCCCGGCGGCCGCGTAGTTCTCGATCCCCCGCAGCTCGACGCGATAGAAAAGGCGCAGGAACCCGGCGCAGAGCTCCTTGACCGCCGTCTCCGGCAGCAGGCGGAAGCTGTAGAGCGCCGCCAGCAGATTGAGGACGCCGAAGACGAGGAAGATCTCCGGCACGCTGAGGCCGAGCTTGATCAGCACGGCGGCGATGATCGCGCCCACCACCATGAAGAGCGCGTTCAGGATGTTGTTGGCGGCGATGATGCGGGCGCGGTAGCTGGGCTCGCTGCGCGCCTGGATCAGGGTATTGAGCGGCACGACAAAGAAGCCGCTGGCCATGGAAAGCAGCAGCAGGTCGATGAGGACATGCCAGGCCAGGGGATGCTGCAAGAAAGGTCGACAGGTCGAGGAGTGGCCCAGAGTCGGCCGGGAGATGGCGGGTGGCGAAATAGAGGTCGAGGATGAAGACCGTCATGGCGAGTGCCGCCGCCGGCACATAGCGCACGCTGATCACGCCCTTCAGCAGCCGGTTGCACAGCATCGAGCCGATGCCGATGCCGATGGAGAAGGCCGTCAGGAACAGCGTCACCACATGGTCGTTGCCGCCCATCACGTTCTTGGCGAAGGCGGGAAACTGGGCGAGGAAGGTGGCACCCAGGAGCCAGAACCAGGAGATCCCGAGAATCGACAGGAAGATGCCCCGCCGCGCCGCGACATGGCGGACCATCCGCCAGCTGTCCGAAACGATGTTGAAGCCGATCCTGAGATCCGGTGCGGCCGAGGGGGCGTGCGGGATGAAGAAGCTGGCGACCAGCCCGCCCACGGCGATCGCGAGCGCCAGCGCGCTCACGACGAGGATGCCATCGTCGGCCATGATCAGCACGCCGCCGGCGATGGTGCCGAGCAGGATGGCAAGGAAAGTCGCGGCCTCGATCAGCGCATTGCCCGAGAGCAGCTCGCCGGGCTTCAGATGGACCGGGAGGATCCCGTATTTCAGCGGCCCGAAGAAAGTCGAATGCACCCCCATCAGGAACAGCACGATCATCAGGAAGGTGATGCTGCCGGTCGTGAAGGCATAGGCGGCCAGCGCCATGATGGCGACCTCCGCCGCCTTGATGACATGGATGATCCGCTGCTTCTCGTATTTGTCCGCCAGCCGCCCGGCCGTGGCGGAGAAGAGGAAGAAGGGCAGGATGAAGATGCCGGTCGCCACCGTCACCATGAGCTGGCCATTGACGCCGGACGCCTGGGCCAGGCTGAAGGTGACCAGGATGATGAAGGCGTTCTTGAACAGATTGTCGTTGAAGGCACCCAGGAACTGGGTGACGAACAGCGGCAGGAAGCGCCGGCTCTTGAGGATGCCGAGATTCTGACTCATGGGGTCAAGCCTAGCGCCTCTGCCGCCGTCCCCTTACTTCTATTTCCCTCGCCCCCTGAAAGGGGGAGAGGGTCAGGGTGAGGGGGTTGCCGGCCGCAGACGCGGCCTGTGCGACATAGTTTCATGATTTGTGGAGAGACCCCCTCACCCCGGCCCTCTCCCCCCTTCCGGGGGGCGAGGGAGAAGTAAGAAGGGGGAAAGAGAGAGGCGAGGGGAAGGAGCGAAGGTTTCACCACGCTAATCGACCCGGACCCAGCGGCGCTCGCGGGCCGAGCGCAGCGCGGCGTCGATGACCTTCTGGATCTCCCAGGCCTCGCGGAAATCCGGGCCCTTGGCCGGCCCGCCCGCGATGGCTTCCAGGAAATCGGCGACCTCCATGGTCTTCAGATCGTTGAACCCCAGCTGATGGCCGGGGGCGACGCAGAACAGGCCATAGGGGTGATGCTGCGGCCCGGCCTCGATGCGCCGGTAGCCGGCATGGCGCGGGTCGTCGCCCACCCGGTAGAAGAGCAGCTCGTTGAAGCGCTCCTGGCTGAAGACGAGAGAGCCTTTGCGGCCGGAGATCTCGAATCCCAGCTGCATCTTGCGGCCCGTGGCCATCCAGTTGGCCTCGATGGTTCCCCCGCACCCCCGGGCAAAGCGCACCGTCAGCCGGGCGATATCGTCGACCTCCACCGGCCGGCGCTCCGACGCGCCGGCCGCCACGGGACGATCCTTCACCACCGTCTCGAGATCGGCGGTGAGCTGGGCGATGGGTCCCAGAAGGAAACGCGCCATGCCGACGATATGACTGCCGAGATCGGCGACGGCGCCGCTGCCGCCGCGGGGATCGACCCGCCAATACCAGGGGATCTCGGGATCGAGCATGTAGTCCTCGGCATGGATGCCGCGGAAGCCGATGATCTCGCCCAGCTCGCCGGCGGCGATCATGTCGCGCGCCAGGGGCAGAAGCGGGTTCTTCAGGTAGTTGTAGCCGACTTGCGTGCGGATACCCTTCGCCTCCGCCGCCTCCATCATGGCGCGGGCGTCCTCGGCATGGGGCGCGATGGGTTTCTCGCAATGGACATGCTTGCCGGCGGCGATCGCCGCCAGCGCCATCTCGCGATGGACCAGATTGGGGGTGGTGATGGAGACGATCTCGATGGCGGGATCGGTGACCAGCTCGCGCCAGTCCTCGGTCATCCGCTTGAAACCGAGCTGGCGATGGGCCTTCCGGCCTGCCTCGGGATTGTTGTCGGCGACGATCTCCAGCACCGGCCTCAGCTCGAGGGGAAAGATGCCGGAGACCGCGCGATAGGCGAGCGCATGGGCCCGGCCCATGAAGCCCGTGCCGATGATGCCGATGCCGATGTCGCGCATGGCTAGACCCGAACGCGCCGGCCGGTCGTGGCCGATTCCAGCGCCGCATCGGCGAGCCGCAACGCCTGGCGGCCGTCGGCGACGGTGACCGGCATGGGCCGGCCGGCCTCCACCGCCTCGACGAAGGCGTCGAGCTCCAGCCGATAGGCATCGGCATAGCGCTCCAGGAAGAAGTTCAGCAGCGGCTCGCGGGCCTCGGTCTCCGCCGTCCCATAGCGGCGGAGCGTGCTCGGCCGCAGATTGTCGTTCAGCAGCATGCCCTCGGCGCCGAAGACCTCCATCCGCTGATCATAGCCGTAGACGCAGTGCCGGCTGTTGTTGATATGGCATTGCCGGCCCGAAGCGGTCTGCAGGACCACCATCAGCGTGTCGAAGTCGCCGGCCTTGCCGATGGCGGGGTCGATCAGGCAGCTGGCGACCGCGGCGACCTCCGCCGGCTCCTCGCCCAGCAGCCAGCGCGCCATGTCGAAATCATGAATCATCATGTCGCGGAAGATGCCGCCGGAGCTGGCGATATAGGTGAGCGGCGGCGGGGCGGGATCGCGGCTGGTGATGACGACCTGGCGGACGGAACCGATCTCGCCGGCATCGATGGCGCGCTTGAGGGCGGCGGCGCTGGGATCGAAGCGGCGGTTGAAGGCGACCATGACCTTGGCGCCGAGCTTGGCGATCTCCGCCGCCGCGGCATCGGCCCGGCTGATGTCGAGATCGACGGGCTTCTCGCAGAGCACCGCCTTGCCGCCCCGCGCCGCCGCCAGCATGAGATCGACATGGGTGTCGGTGGGCGTGCCGATGACCACGGCATCGACATCGGGGCGGGCGAGGGTCGCCGCCGCATCCGTCGAGGAGTCCGCGCCCAGGCTCTCCGCCAGGCTGCGGGCGGACTCGGCGATGGGATCGGCCACGGCCACCAGCCGGCAGCGCGGATTGGCCGCGACATTGCGGGCATGGATCTTGCCGATACGGCCGGCACCGAGCATGGCGATGCGGATCATGGGCGGAGGACCTCCCGGTTGACGACGAGGGACGGGTCGAGCTTGCCGTCGAGCCCGTCGAGGCAATTCTGCGCCGCCACCATGCTCATGCGCATGGCGCTCTCCTGGGTGAGCGAGGCCGAATGCGGCGACAGCACGACATTGTCCAGGCCGAGCAGAGGATGATCGGCCGGCGGCGGTTCCTCGGCGAAGACGTCGAGCCCGGCCGCCGCCAGGCGCTTGGCGCGAAGGGCCTCGACCAGCGCCGCCTCGTCGATCAACCCGCCCCGGGCCGTCGAGATCAGCACGGCCGAGGGCTTCATCCGCGCGAGCCGCGCGGCATCGATGATATGGCGGGACTCCGGCGTCAGCGGCAGATGCAGCGAGACGGCATCGGCCTCGGCCAAGGCGGCGTCGAGATCGGCGGCCGGCTCGGCGGGTGCTGCGATCGCGCTCGCGGCGAGGAAGGGATCATGGACCAGGATCCGCATGCCGAAGGCCGCGGCGCGGCGCGCCACCTCCCGGCCGATGCGCCCATAGCCCAGGATCAGCAGGGTCTTGCCGTCGATCTCCCGCGCCGCCAGGCTGTTGCGGAAATTCCACGGGCCCCTGCGCACCGCGCGGTCATAAGCGGCCCCGCATTTCATCGTGGCCAGCAGCAGATAGAGCGCGTGCTCGGCGACGGAGACCGCATTGACCGAGCCGACCACCGCGAGGGGAATCCGGCGCGCGTTCAGCGCCGGGAGATCGACATTGTCATAGCCCACGCCATGACGCGAGACGACCTTGAGATGGCTGGCGGCGGCGATCGCTTCGCCCGGCAGCGGGCTCGTGCGGATCACGATGCCGTCGGCCGCGCGCGCACCCTCCAGCAGCGTTGCCGGCGTCGGCGCCTCCAGGGTCTCCACCGTGATTCCGGAACGTTGCCGCAGCAGCGCCAGCCCGGAGGGATGGACCTTGTCGACGACGAAGACCCGCGGCATCTCAGTTCCGTCCGTTGCTGGACGGGAAAGCGGGATTGGAACCGAGGCTTTCGGGCATGTCTCCCCCTTGTGCTGATCGAGCTTGGCACGATTATACTGTCGAGGCCTTATCGGCTGTCGATAGTATCGTTGCTCGTCGCGGCGCGATAACGATGCCGGACGCGGAGGAGGGAGCCCCATGAAGACGATACGTCTGACCATGGCCCAGGCGCTGGTCCGTTATCTCTGCAATCAGAGGATCCGCAACGACGGCCAGGACCAGCCGCTCTTCGCCGGCGTCTTCGGCATTTTCGGTCATGGCAATGTCACCTGCCTGTCGGAGGCGCTGGAGGCGGTTCAGGACATCCTGCCGACCTGGCGCGGGCAGAATGAGCAATCCATGGCGCTGGCGGCGATCGGCTTCGCCAAGGCGCGCCGCCGGCGCCAGATCATGGTGGCCGCTTCCTCCATCGGCCCGGGCGCCGCCAATATGGTGACCGCCGCGGCCGCCGCCCATGCCAACCGCCTGCCGGTGCTGCTGCTCGCGGGCGATGTCTTCGCCAGCCGGATTCCCGATCCGGTGCTGCAGCAGGTCGAGCATTTCGGCGATCCGAGCCTGACCGTGACCGATGCCTTCAAGGCGGTGACCAGATATTGGGATCGCATCGCCCGGCCGGAGCAGATCCTGGGCTCCCTGCCCCAGGCGGTCGCCACCATGCTGGACCCTGCCGATTGCGGCCCCACCTTCCTCGCCCTCTGCCAGGACACGCAGGGCGAGGCCTATGACTATCCCGAGCGCTTCTTCGAGCCGCAGCAGCATGAGATCCGCCGCCAGCGTCCCGACCGGCGTGAGATCGCCGCGGCCCTTGCTCTGCTGCGCCAGGCCAAGCGGCCGCTGATCCTCGCCGGCGGCGGCGTGCATTATGCCGGGGCGGGCGAGCGCCTCGCCGCCTTCGCGGCCAAGCACCGCATCCCCGTGGCCGAGACCATCGCCGGGCGCGGGGTGCTGCGCCATGAGCATCCCATGAATGCCGGGCCGCTGGGGGTCATCGGCTCCGCCTCGGCCAATGCGCTGGCCGCCGAGGCCGATGTCGTGCTCGCCATCGGCACGCGGCTGCAGGATTTCACCACCGGCTCCTGGACCGTCTTCCAGGCGCCCGATGTCAAGCTCATCGCCGTCAATGCCGCGCGCTTCGATGCGGTGAAGCATCTGGCGCTGGCGGTCGTCGGCGATGCCGATGAGGCGCTGGCCGATCTCGAGGCGGGGCTGGAAGGCTATGCGGCGCCGGAGACCTGGAGCCGCCGGGCTTCCTCGCTCTATGCCGAGTGGAACACGGTGATCGACACGCATACAAAGGCGAGCAACACCGATCTGCCGAGCTATGCCCAGGTCGTGGGCGCCGTCAACCGCCAGGCGGGCGAGAAGGACCGGGTGCTGACGGCCGCGGGCGGCCTGCCCGGTGAGCTCACCAAGAATTGGAAGGTGAAATCGCCGGGGACCTTCGATTGCGAGTTCGGCTTCTCCTGCATGGGCTATGAGATCGCCGGCGGCTGGGGCGCCAAGATGGCCACGCCCGATGCCGAGGTCATCGTCATGGTGGGCGACGGCTCCTATCTCCTGATGAATTCCGACATCTATTCCTCGGTGCTGACCGGCCATAAGCTGATCGTCGTGCTCTGCGACAATGCCGGCTTCGCCGTCATCAACCGGCTGCAGAATTTCAAGGGCGTGCCCTCCTTCAACAATCTGCTGCAGGACTGCCGGATCAAGAGTCTGGTCCGGGTGGACTTCGCGCGGCATGCCGAGGCCATGGGCGCCATCGCCGAGCATGTCCATTCCATCGCCGATCTGGAGGGCGCCCTGCAGCGGGCGAAGGCCGCCGATCGGACCACGGTCATCGTCATCGATACCGATCCGTCGGTCTGGACCCCGGGCGATGCCTGGTGGGATGTGGGCGTGCCCGCCGAATCGAATCGCGACAGCGTGCGCAAG
Source organism: uncultured Alphaproteobacteria bacterium (assembly GCA_963757155.1). GTDB lineage: Bacteria > Pseudomonadota > Alphaproteobacteria > Dongiales > Dongiaceae > DASXQK01. The sequence goes on along the minus strand of CAVWQS010000015.1, from coordinate 77,149 downwards.
GCCGCGGCCGATCATGCGGTGGGCAAGCGCAAGCAGCGCATCGGCGTCTGAGGTCGGCCCTGCCATGGAGATCCGCCTCGGCATCGCCCCCATCGCCTGGACCAACAATGATCTGCCGCAGCTCGGCGGCGAGACCAGTCTGGAGACCTGCCTCACCGAGAGCCGGCAGGCCGGCTTCTCCGGCACGGAGACCGGCGTCAAATTCCCCATGGATCCGAAGATCCTGGGCCCGATCCTCGCCCGCCATCAGCTGGCGCTGGTCTCCGGCTGGTTCTCGGGCGAGCTCCTGGCGCGGAGCCTGGACGAGGAGAAGGCGCGGCTCGCCGATCAGATGGCCACCTACCGCAGCCTGGGCGCGCCGGTCCTGGTCTATGCCGAGACGACGGGCAGCGTGCAGTCGATGATCGATACCGGCGTCTCGCGCCGGCCGCGCCTGGCCGAACTCCGATTTTCCCGCCTATGGCCGCAAGCTGACGGCGCTGGCCGAATGGATGGCGGGTGAAGGCGTGGCCATGGCCTATCACCACCATATGGGCACGGTCGTCGAGAACTCAGCGCGAGGTCGATCTCCTGATGGCCCATAGCGGTACTGCCGTCGGCCTGCTGCTGGATACCGGCCATCTCGCCTATGCCGGCGCGGATATCCTCGAGACGACCCGTCGTCATGGCAAGCGCATCAATCACGTCCATTGCAAGGATATCCGGCCCGAGGTGCTGCGCCGCGCCCGCCAGGGCGACCAGTCCTTTCTCGCCGCCATATTGGATGGCGTCTTCACCGTCCCCGGCGACGGCATGATCGACTACTACGGCTTTGCCCGCTGCCTGGCCGAAACCGGCTATCAGGGCTGGGTCGTCGTCGAGGCCGAGCAGGACCCTGCCAAAGCCCCGCCGGGCGCCTATTCCGCCATGGGCCGCCGGCATCTGGCGGAGGCCTTCGGCGCCGCCGGATTCACGATTCGGGAGTGAGTGCCATGATCGCGCAGAGCCTGGAGAAACTCTCCCTCGCCGGCAAGGTGGCCGTCGTCACCGGCGGGACCCAGGGGCTGGGCGAGGCCATCGCTCATATGCTGGCGGAGCGCGGCGCCGAAGGCCTCGTGATCTGCGGGCGCAACGCGGCCAATGGCCAGCGGGTCAAGGCGGCGCTGGAGGCCAAGGGCGCCAAGACGGTCTATGTGGCGGCCGATCTCGCCCAGGTCGAGGATTGCCGCGCCGTCATCGCCGCCGCGGAGAATTCCTTCGGGCGAATCGACGTCCTGGTCAATGCCGCCGGGAATACCGACCGCGGCACGATCTGGGACACCAGCCCCGAGCTTTTCGACCTCATCATGGCCGTCAATCTGCGCGCGCCCTTCTTCCTGATGCAGGAGGCCGCGACCTCGATGCGCCGCCAGGACATCAAGGGGTCCATCGTCAACATCATCTCCATGTCCGGCCATGGCGGGCAGCCTTTCATCACCGCCTATTGCGCCTCCAAGGGCGCCCTCATCACCCTCACCAAGAACGTCGCCTTCGGCGTGATGCGCCATGGCATCCGGGTCAACGGGCTCTGCATCGGCTGGATGGATACGCCGGGCGAGGACCGGGTCATGCGCCAGTATCACGGCGCCGCGGATGGCTGGCGGGAAGCGGCGGAAGCGGTGCAGCCGGCCGGCCGTCTGCTGAAGCCGGCGGAGGTCGCTCGCACCGTGGCTTATCTTGCCAGCGCGGAATCCGGATTGATGACCGGTTCCATCATCGACTTCGATCAATCGGTCGCCGGCTGCTACGAGAGCCCGCCGCTGCCGGCGCCCCTCGCGTGAAATCAGAGGCGTTAATTTTTTCTGAACGCGCTAGAACGCGTATTTCGACTGTGCAAACAAATAGAATGTTCGGGTAGTCTGCGGGTATTGTTGTAAAGTATCGCGGCACCGCCGGGGGTAAACCGGGGACGCGGCATCACGGGAGGAAGGATGGCTCTGCTCGAGCTGAAGGCCGTATCCAAGCATTTCGGCGCCATCGAAGCCCTGGCCGGAATCGATTTCCATCTGGAGCCGGGCCAGATCGTCGGGCTCATGGGCGACAATGGCGCCGGCAAATCGACCATCGTCAAGATCATCGCCGGCAATTTTCCGCCTTCGGCCGGGGAGATGACGCTCGAGGGAAAATTGGTCCATTTCCACAAGCCGGTGGAAGCGCGCGCGGCGGGCATCGAGGTCGTCTATCAGGATCTGGCGCTCTGCAACAACCTGAGCGCCTCGGCCAATGTCTTCCTGGGGCGCGAGAAGATGCGCCGCTTCGGGCCCTTCCAGCTGCTCGACGACCGGGCGATGAATGAGCGTTCGCGGGTTCTCTTCGCCGAGCTGAAATCCGAGACCCGGCCGGCCGATGCGGTGCGCTCCATGTCGGGTGGGCAGCGCCAGGCGGTCGCCATCGCGCGCACCCATCTCTCCAAGGCCAAGATCGTGCTGATGGACGAGCCGACGGCGGCCATCAGCGTACGCCAGGTCGCCGAGGTGCTGGATCTGCTGCGCCGGCTGCGCGACCAGGGGATCGCCATCGTGCTGATCAGCCACCGCATGCCCGACGTCTTCACCGTCGCCGATCGGATCGTCGTGCTGCGCCGTGGCCACAAGGTCGCCGACAAGCCGATCCATGAGAGCTCGCCCGAAGAGGTGACGGGGCTGATCACCGGGGCGATCCGGGCGGCATGACGAGATGGGTGGGCCAGGGGTGACGGGGGCAGGGGGCGCCGGGTAATGGATATGACGAGCGAATCCGCGACGGCGCGGAAGGCCCCCGGCATCTGGCATCGGATGATGGCCAAGCAGGCCTTCTGGGTGACGATCGCCGTCTTCCTGATCCCGATCGCGATGACTCTCGTCGAGCCCACCTTCAGCAAGGCCTTCTGGAAGGAAGAGAATTTCTTCAACGTCACGCGCAACTTCGCCTTCATCGCCATCATCGCGCTGGGGCAGGTGACGGTGATGATCACCGGCGGCATCGATCTCTCCGTGGGCTCCATCCTGGCGGTCTCGGGCATCGTCCTCGGCCTGGTGATGACCAACGACTATTCCTTCTGGACCGGCTCGCTGGCGGCCATCGTCGCCGGCCTGGCCTGCGGATTCTTCAACGGCTATCTCATCTCCTATCTTCGATTATCGCCCTTCGTGGTGACCCTGGGCATGCTCAGTATCGGGCGCAGCCTCGCGCTCGCCATCTCCAACAACAAGTTCTTCTACCAGTTCGGCCATGACCAGAAGCTGCTGATCGAGATCGGCGGCGGCCGGACCTTCGGCATCGCCAATCCGGTCCTCATCCTGGTGGCGCTCACGCTGATCATGGGCTTCGTGCTGCGTTACACGCGCTGGGGCCGGCATCTCTATGCCATCGGCGGCAATGAGAATGCCGCGCGGCTGGCCGGGGTGCCGGTGGATCGGCTGAAGATGTCGGTCTATGTGCTCTCGGGCTTCATGACCGCGATCTCCGCCATCCTCTCGGTCGGCTGGCTGGGCTCGGTCACCAACGGCATCGGCATCGGCTATGAGCTCCGGGTCATCGCCTCCACCGTCATCGGCGGGGCAAATCTTCTGGGTGGCGAGGGCGGGGCCTATGCCGCCTTCATCGGCGCCGCCCTCATCGAGGTCATCCGCAACAGCCTGTTGCTGGCGGGGGTGGATCCCTATTGGCAGGGGACTTTCGTCGGCTTGTTCATCATCTTGGCGGTGCTGCTTGAGCGCCTTCGGGGCCGCAAGGTGGATTCATAAACGTAAGGCGTCACGTAACCTTTTGGGAGGAAGCCATGAAGCGATTGTTGTTGGCTGCCGTCGCTATCGCGCTCTTCGCCGTTCCTGGACTCTCCAACGCGCAGCAGAAATACAAATTCGCCCTGGTGCCGAAGGCGATGAACAATCCCTTCTTCGATCTGGCGCGCGACGGCTGCATGCAGGCCATGAAAGAGCTGCCGAATGTCGAATGCGTCTATATCGGCCCGGCGGAGCATACGGAATCCGAGCAGGTACAGATCCTTCAGGATCTGATCAGCAAGGGCATCGACGGCATCGCCGTCTCCTCCTCCAATGCCGCCGCGGTGGCGGTGGCCCTGAAGGCGGCCAAGGATGCGAACATCCCGGTGGTCACCTGGGATTCCGATCTGCTGCCCCAGGATCAGGGCGAGCGCGCCGCCTTCATCGGAACGCATAACTACGACATCGGCGTCAATCTCGCGAAGATCGCCCAGGGGATGAAGCCCAAGGGCGGCAAGATCTGCCTGCAGACCGGCGGCGCCTCGGCGGCCAATCACAATGAGCGGCTCCAGGGCATCCGCGACACGCTGGGCGGGCGCAGCGGCACGCAGCCCCCGGGCGATCCGCTCAAGGGCGACAACGGCTGGACGGAGGTCGACGGCTGCCCGCTGATCACCAATGACGACAGCGCCACCGCCGTACAGCAGCTCCAGGACATCCTGGGCAAATATGGCGATCTCGACGTCTATATCACCACCGGCGCCTTCACCCAGTGGTCGGACAATGCCTTCCGCCAGGCGATGGATCCCTACAAGGACAAGCTGAAGAGCGGGGCGCTGGTCTTCGTCTCGGCCGACACCCTCGACATGCAGATGCAGCAGCTGAAGGATGGGCTGAGCGACGGCCAGGTCGGCCAGAAGCCCTTCGACATGGGCAAGCTCGCCATGTATCGCCTGCTCGATCTGAAGAACGGCAAGACGATCAAGGATCCGGAATATACCGGCCTCGATGTCTGCACCAAGGACAACGCCGACAGCTGCAAGAAGTAGTCGTCTCTTGTTGCGACAGGGGCGGGCCCTAGGCCCGCCCCTTTTCTTTCCCGGCGATGACCGTTGATTTCCCGGCGGACCGGCGATAACCTCCTGATATGGTCAGACAGCAGCCGGTTGCCGGCGCCACGCTCACCTCGCGATTTTGGTACCGCTGGTATAGCTCCGGCGGCTCCTGAATTGCGCATCCACGCAGATCCCGAAGCCGCCCCTCCAAGGCGGCTTTCGTGTTTCTGACCCTCCACCACACGGATTTTCGCCAGGGATGAGCGGCCTCCAACCCCGAGGAGGTCACCATGATCCGTTTCGATTTCGACGTCGTCTCCGATCCCCTTCCCCCGAAGCCGATCCGGCCGCCGGCTGCCGAGGTGCAGGCAGCCGCTGAGCGACGACAAGGCGAGGACCAGATCCCTGGGGATGGCGAGGCGGCAAAGGGCGATGCCCTCGGCGGGCTTGGGAAGGGTCCCTGAGTGGCGTTCAGGCTCTAGGGATCGCGCGGCAAATTGGTGTGCGGGTCCAGCCGGGCTTCGGGCAGGAGCCCGAGCTGACGCTCGCGCAAATAGACGAAGAGGCCGCAGGCGATGATGATGCCGTTACCGAGCAGGATGCGCGGCGTGGGCACATCCCGCCAGACCATCCAGCCCATGATGCCGGCCCAGACGATGGCCGAATATTGGAAGGGCACCAAAAGGGAGGCGGGCGCCAAAGCCAGCGCGCGGGTGATGCAGACGAAGCAGAAGGCGGAGACGGCCCCCACCAGCAGCATCAGCAGGAGATCGGTCGGACCCGGCGTCAACCAGCCGAAGGGGCTGGCCGCACCCCCGATCAGCCCGGCGCCGACGAACTGCCAGGTGACCAGCGGCATCCAGTGATTGTTCCTGAGCTTGCGGGTGACGATGAGCGCCAGAGCGAACATCAGTGACCCGCCGAGGGCGATGAGGGCATAGGGCGAGATGGCTGCGCTGGTCGGGGCCAGGGCGATCACCACCCCCACGAAGCCCAGGATGACCGCGGCCCAGCGGCGGGGGCCCACCCGCTCGCCCAGCAAGGGGCCCGAGAGGGCGGTGACGATCAGGGGTGCTGCCATATAGAAGGTCATCACATCGGCGAGGGGCAGCCCCTGCACGCCCGTGAAGAAGCAATAGGTATCGACGGTGAGGAAGAGGATGCGGGCGATCTGCAGCCCCCATTGCCCCGAGACGAGCAAGGACCGGCCTTGCGTCTTGGCGAGGACCACGAGGATTGCGAAGGCGCCCACCGAGCGGACCAGCATGACCTCGCCGACGCTGTAATCGGCGACGAGCCATTTGCCCAGCGCGTCATTGGCGGCGAAGAGGAAGACGCCGAGGAGGTAGAGAAGCATGCCGGTCCGACGTTGGCCGGCTTCGATGGATTGCATGGGTGCTGCCGATGGCGGGCGCTGCGAAGGATTGCTTCATCTCACGGAAGCCGGCGCCGGGCCACCGAATTCTAGGAAAGGCCCTTAGCCGCCGGCGGCAATCCCGGTCAGCTCGCGGCTGAGCCGGCGGAGCTGTACCTGCGCCTTCTCGTCATAGGCCTGGGCATTGGCCCGGCCGGGGCGGAGGCCGTTGTAGAAGACGCCGGTCTCTCCCGCCAGCGCCGGGGAGATGGCGAGATTCAGGATCGCCTCGGCGCCCTCCGCGGTGCTGCTCAGCGGGGCGACGCCGCTCTGGCGCACCATGGTCGTATCCATGTAGGTGGCGGGATGCAGGGCCGTCACCGTCACCCCGCTGCCCGCCAGCTCGCGGGCGAGATCGACGGTGAAGGTGATCTGGGCGAGCTTGCTCTGGCTATAGGCGCGCCCGCCGTCATAGCCCTTTGTCAGCATCACATCGGCGAAGTCGAGGGGCTGCTGGCCGAGGGAGGCGACATTGACGATGCGGGCCGGTGCGCTCTTCTTGATGAGGGGCAGCAGCAGCTGGGTCAGCAGGAAGCCCGAGAGATAATTGACGGCGAAGCGCAGCTCATGCCCGTCGCGGCTGGTGCTTCGCTCATTGCGCCGGGGCCCGCTGCCCAGCCCGGCATTGTTGATCAGGACATCCAGGCGCGGATGGTTTCGCGCGACGGTCTCCGCGAAGTCGCGGGTCTCCGCCAGCGAGGCGAGATCGGCCCGATAGAAGCGGCCCTTGTCATTACCCTTCACCCGCATCTCCGCCAGCAGGCTTTCGCCTCGCCCGGGATCGCGGCCGTGCACCAGTACCTCGGCCCCGGCCTCCGCCAGGCGAAGGGCCACGACGCGGCCGACGCCATCGGTCGAGCCGGTGATCAGGATGGTCTTGCCGTCGAGGTTCATGGGGCCTCTCCTCCAGGGATGCAGAGGAGATAGGGACTTGCCCGGCGGCTTCAAAGGCCGAAGATGGGCGCGCTCGACAATTGCCGGGGATAACGACGATGCTGCTGAAATTCTTCGGTGCCGCCGTGCTGGGTCTTCTCGTCATCGCCTCCGTCGGCCTTCGCCGATGAAGCGCCGCCTCTGTCGCAGGGCGAGACCGTCTATGCGCCGGTCTATTCGGATGTCCAATACGGAAATCTGGACGGGTCGGGCAATCCCTCGCGCATGCCGCTCTCGGCCATGCTCTCCATCCGCAACACGAACCCTGCTGCTCCCATCACCATCAAATCGGCGAAGTACTATGACAGCGCCGGCAAGCTGCTCCGGGAATTCATCGAGCAGCCCAAGACCCTCGCACCGCTGGAATTGACGGAGATCTTCGTCGAGCATCGCGACATGACGGGTGGTTCAGGGGCGAATTTCCTCGTCGTCTGGGAGTCTGCCGCGCCGGTCAATCCGCCGATCGTCGAGGTCGTCCACGCCTATTTCTTCGGCAATCAGTCGACCGCCTTCATCAGCCCCGGCCGGCCGATCCGGACGGCGCCGTAGACGCGCGGCCCAGGGGCGAGCGGCAAGCACCCACCTTGTGGCCCGATTCCGGCTTTCGCCGGAATGACGAATAGAGACGAGGCTTGCCGGCTGCAGCGGCTTCGCGAGAAACGCGCACAGGCCCCATTTCCCTTCCGTCACCCCGGCGAAAGCCGGGGTCCAGGGGCGAGCGGCAAGGACCGCCGGTGGCCCTGGATTCCCGCTGGCGTGGGTGAGATGGCGGAGGTTAAGCTCCCTGCTTGAATTCCGAATAGTAGCGGTGATCCGGCGGCAGGATGAGCGGGGCCAGGCTGGTCCGGTAGACGATCTCCGCCGGCTCATGGGCGACCCAGACATAGGCACCCGTCTCCTCCATGATGTCCTGCATGCGCAGATACATCGCCGCGCGCTTGGCCGTATCGGTCTCCTTCAGCGCATCGTCGAACAGCTTGTCGAATTCCGGATTCTTCCACCGCTCCCAATTCCAGATCCCGACCTGCGAGCCGACATACCACTGCGCCATCTGGCTGGGATCGGGCGCATCGCCGAAGCGCTGGATGTACATCTGGAGATCCTTCCAATCCGTGCCGGCCGATTCGAGGCCGAGGTTCCAGAAGGGGCCCGAATCCAGCGGTACGATATTGACGGTGATGCCGATTTCTTCGAGGTTCGCCTTGACCACCTGGGCCGCGGTCACGAAGGCGCCCTGGTTCAGGATCTTCAGATCCAGCGACAGATCCTTGACGCCGGAATTGGCGACCAGCGCCTTGGCCTTGTCCAGATCCGGCTTCTCATAGGCCGTCTTGGTGCGATGGCCGATCAGTCCCGGGCAGACGATGCCGCGGGAGCGCTCCGCCACCCCGGCATAGGCGCTGGCGATGATGGCATCGACATCGACGGTGTTCTGGATGGCCTGGCGGATGCGGATATCCTGCAGCTTGGGATGCTGCGTGTTCATCCCCATCCAGATCCAGTTGAGGCCGGGGCCCTCGAAGAGCTTCGTGCCGGCGGGCGGGGTGCCGCGATAGCGCTTGACCGAATCCAGGCTGATCTCGGTCAGGTCGATCTCGCCGGCCTCGAAGCCCAGCTCGGCGGTCTTGACCTCCTGGATGATGCGGATCTCGATATTGTCATAGGCCGGCTTCGGCCCGTTCCAATCCGGATTGACCGCCAGAGCGACATATTGCGAGGGCACCCATTTCGCGATCCGATAGGGACCGCAGGTCGCGGGAAAGGCGGTGGTGAATTTGCCGCCCGCCTTCTCCACCGCCGCCTTGGAGACGATGCAGCCCGGTCCGTCGCAGATGGTCGTGAACCAGATGGGCGCGAAGGATTCCTTGAGCTTGATGACGCCGGAATATTTATCCGTGACCTCGACATGGTCGAGCACGCGCCATTTGTCCTTCCAATCCGCTTTCTTGGCCGGGTCGGCGATGCGCTCATAGGAGTATTTCACATCCTCCGCCGTGAGCTCGCCGAAGCCGTCCGACCAGAGGATGCCCGGCTTCAGCTTGAAGGCGATGCTCTTGTCGTCGGTCATTTCAACGGATTCGACGAAGGCCGAGGGCCGCCAGGAGAGCGGATCGCCGGGGACATAGACGGCCAGCGAGCCGAGGCAGGCATATTGCAGATCGATCTCCATGCCGCCCACCATCCAGCCGGGATCGAGGACCGCGATGTCGCGCCGGGATCGAAGGCTGAGAGGCTTGCTATCCGCTGCCGCCGGCCGCCAGGGGGCGATGCCCGCCAGAACGGAACCGAGGGCCGTCACTTCCAAGAAGCGCCGCCGATTGATCGCGATCATGACACTCTCCCTGTTATCGGCTGTCTGATGCGCAGCCGCGGACGATTGCTATGACATGAGCGGTCTTCAGCCGAGCTGGCGGGGTATCCTCCGGTTCCAGCTGCGGGCGAAGATCCGCTTGCCTTCTTCGAACGCCTCGAGATCCGCCTCGACATAGAAGGACTCGGAATCGCAGGAGACCGTCGTGCTGGTCGTCACCTGGGTGTTCCAATCCGAGCGTTGATTGATGAATTCATGCGTCGAGGTAGCCCGGGCCGAGGCGGGATCCTCCGGGTCGATCCAATAGCGCAAGGTCTTGGTGAGACCGGTGATGGTGCCGATCGCCTCGATCTCGGAGAGACCGTCGTCGCGCGTCACGGTGATGAGCGCCTTGCCCGTCTCGACATCGCGCTCGAGCGTGCGCTTGACCGAGCCCTGCCGCAGCCAGCGCCGCCGCGTGGGCGCCGCCGTCACCGCGGGCTCGAATCGCACGGCGCTGTCGTCCGGGCCGGCCGCGCGGACGGGCAGATCGATATGGCTTTGCCCGTCGCGGATGGTGAGCGTCACCGCCTCCGGCGATGGCCAGACCGTCGGCCAATAGGCCGTCGAGACAGCGACGCGGATGCGATTGCCGGCGGCGAAGCGGTGGCCGCAATCGTTCAGCTGAACTTTGACCTGGTAGAACTCGCCGGGCTTGAGGGCCTTTGGCGCGGCATGGCTCTCGCGATGGGTGAGGTTGAGCACGCCATAGGTGACGCGCGTCGAGGCGCCGCCGGGCGCGACATCGCAGAGACGAACGGCGACCATGGCGACGGGGCGGTCCGAGGCGACGGTCAAGGTCACGACCGGCGGCCCCAGGATCTCGATCGCCTCTTCCAGCGGCGGCGAATCCCAGCTCAGCGAATTCGCATCGTCTTCCCGCTGGTCCATGGGCAGCTCCGGCCCCAGCCCGCCGAGCCCATAGGGGCACCATTCCCCGGCGACCCCGCCGGTGGTCTGCGGCGAGGAGATGCGGGACTCGCCCTCATTGCGGGCCGCACTCCCCAGCCGGCCATCGCCGAAGACCAGTCGGGCCGGGCGAAGTCCCGGCCGCGGCCAGGCGCGCTCGGCGACCCAGCGGCCGGGGCGTTGATCGTAGTGCGATTTCGGCGGCACGCTGTCCTGGACATAGGCGCGCAGCATGGGCTCCGCCATGATGCCGGTGTCCTTGTCCTTCAGCCAATGGTCCCACCAGCGCAGCGCCTCCTGCAGGAAGCCGATGGCCGGCCCGGGGACGCCGTTATGCGGGTATTTATGGCCCCAGGGACCGCAGAGCCCCAGCCGCGGGGTCTTCAGTTTCTCGAGCAGCCGGAAGATCGCGTTGGAATAGCCGTCCGCCCAGCCGCCGACGGCGAAAACGGCGCATTTGATCTGGCTGAAATCCTCGCAGACCGAGCCGTGGCGCCAGAATTCGTCGCGCCATTGGTGGCGCATCCAGATCTCGTGGAAGGGCTCGACATGCTCCAGCCGATCCAGCCACATCTTCCGCCATTTCTCGCCGACGATGCGCGGATCGGGCGCCCTTCCGACGCGGGAGAAGAAGCTCGAGCCCCATTCGAGATTTCCGTTGATGAGCTGGCCGCCCATGTAATGCATGTCATCGGCATAGCGGTCGTCCGTCGAATCGACTGAGATGATGGCCTTCAGCGCCTCGGGATGGCGAGCGGCCACCTGGAGCGAGTTGAAGCCGCCCCAGGAGATGCCCATCATCCCGACCTTGCCGGTGCACCAGGGCTGCTGCGCGATCCAGGCGATGGCCTCGACCGCATCGTCCTGCTCCTGCTTCAGATATTCGTCCAGGATCAAGCCGTCGGAATCGCCGCTGCCCCGGATATCGAGACGGACGCAGGCATAGCCATGGCCGGCGAAATAGGGATGGGTCAGATCGTCCCCGTCGCGGGTGCCGTCGCGCCGGCGGTAGGGAATGTATTCGAGGATGGCCGGCACGGGGTTCTGCTCGGCGTCTTCGGGCATCCAGACGCGGGCGGCGAGCTGGACGCCATCCGCGAGCGGGATCCAGAGGGTTTCGATTTCCCGAATCTTCTTTGGGAATGCCGTGACCACCGTCATTCGCCGAAACCTCCCCCTCTGCCTGTCGTTTATTGCCGGGGCGCCGGCCTTGCCGACAAAGTTCTATATTGTATAATCCCAGCCGAATCTTCTGGTGGAAGATTAAAGCCACCCGCATAATTGCGCAAGAAGGGCGATTAAAACGGGGCGAGATCGCCAGCTCCATGGTTCTCATAATGTATAATAATACCGTCGGGGAGTGACGAATGACCAAGCCTGCCAGCATTGCCGTCGAGTTGCGGGACCGCCTCAACGCGGCGGTCTTGTCCGATGTTCTGGATGCGATGGGCTATCGCGACCAGGTGCTCGATCCCGCGATTCGCCCGCTGGACGATGAGGTCGTCCTCATGGGCCGGGCCCGAACGGCGCTCTATATGGAGGTGTTCCATATCGAGCCGGGCGAGAATCCCTATGAGCTCGAGATGAAGCTGATCGACGATCTGCGGCCGGGCGACGTCGCCGTGCTCTGCTGCGCCGGCTCCCGCCGCATCACCCCCTGGGGCGAGCTTCTATCCACGGCCGCGACCGCCCGGGGTGCCGGAGGCTGCCTGACCGACGGCATGATCAGGGATATCCGCCGGATCCGGGAGATGAAGTTTCCGGTCTTCCATGTCGGCATGAGGCCGGCCGATGCCCAGGGCAGGGGCAAGGTCGTGGCCATCGATGTGCCCGTCGTCTGCGGTGGCGTGCGGATCAGGACCGGCGATCTGATCTTCGGCGATGCCGACGGCGTCGTGGTCGTTCCGGTCGAGGCGGTCGATGAGGCGGTGACCCGCGCGCTGGCCAAGATCGATCTCGAGACCACGGCCCGCGACGAGCTCCGCGCCGGCGCCCTCCTGCGCGACGTGTTCAAGCGGCATAACGTTCTCTAGCCGCGCGGTTGGTCGCGAGGCACCCTTGGCCGGCAGCCCTCCAAGACAGGCGGTGCGCATCCAATCCCTCGCCCGGGCGAACGGCATATTGGAGGCCGTCGCGGCTTCGCCAAAGGGGTCGGCCAGCCTCACCGAGATCAGCCAGACTCTGGGCCTCAACAAGACCACCGTCTTCAATCTGGCGGCCTCGCTCGTGGCCTTGGGCTTCCTGGAACGCGCCGGCGACCAGGCCGGCTACCGCCTCGGCATGCGCAATCTCGAGCTGGGAAGCGTTGTCCGCCGGCGCCTGGACATCAGCGACATCGCCAGGCCGGCCCTGTTGAAGATCTGCGCGGCGACCGGCGAGACGGCCAATCTCGCTCTACCCAACATGTCGGCCGCCATCATCATCGACAGCTTCGAAGGCCGCCACGCGCTGCGCTCGACCTCCTATGCCGGGGCGCCCTCGCCCTATCATTCCTCCGCCTGCGGCAAAGCGATCCTGGCGCATTTCCCGCCGGCGATGCGAAAGGCCATTTGCGACTCCTATCCCCCCACCGCCCACACGCCGCAGACGATCACGGATGTCGCGTTGCTGGAGCGCCAGCTCGAGCGCGTCAGGCGCCAGGGCTATGCGACCGAGACCGAGGAGAATGAAGTGGGCCAGGCCTGCATTGCCGCCCCCATCTTCGACGGCTTCGGCGAGGTCGCGGCCGCCATCAGCGTCGCCGGCCCGCTCGGACGAATCACAGACGCGCGAGCGGAGATCATCCGCATCGTGGTGATGCATACGAAGGCGATCTCGGTCGGGCTCGGAGCGCCGGTCCGAACAGGTAAGAGGTCTTAGATTAATTTAGAGCGCCTGATGGGAAACAAGAGCGACCGTAGGGTCGAAGGCAATATTGCTGTCGCCACGTAAGCCGCCCCCTCTCTCCCGTCACCCCGGCGAAAGCCGGGGTCCAGGGGCGAGCGGCAAAGATCCTCCCTGTGGCCCCTGTTGGAGTGGACGGCCCCCAACGGCATCGATGTGCCAGAGTGAGGTCGTTGGAGATCTCAAACAAGGGAGCCGTCCATGGAAAAGCTTATTCGGGTTGGTGTGGACACGTCCAAGAGTGTTTTTCAGCTGCACGGGGTGAATTGCGCCGAGCAGGTGGTTCTGCGCAAGCAGCTGCGCCGGCGCCAGGTGCTTGAGTTCTTTGCCCGGTTGGAACCGACGAAGGTCGGCCTTGAGGCCTGCGGGGGTTCGCATTATTGGGCTCGCGAGCTGCGAGCCTTGGGCCACGAGGTGGCTTTGCTGCCGCCGCAGTATGTGAAGCCCTACCTCAAGCGGGGCAAGAACGACGCGCTGGATGCCGAGGCGATCTGTGAAGCCATGAGCCGGCCGAGGATGGGGTTCGTGGCGGTGAAGACGGCGGAGCAGCAGGCAGCATTGATGCTGGCCGGGCGGCGCGACCAGCTGGTGCGCCAGCGTACGCAAGTGACCAACTCGATCCGCGGTTACGCGGCCGAGTTCGGGCTGACGGCGGCCACGGGGCTGGACAAGATCGAGCCGCTGCTCGGGCGGATCGCGGCGGATGGGCAAGTGCCGGAGCTTGCGAGGGAGCTGTTTGGCGACTACGCCAGGGATTACGCCCGGCTCGAGGCGCAGATTAGGGCGATCGAGATCAAGCTGATGGCTTGGCATCGCGGGAACGAGCTCAGCCGGCGCCTGACCAAGATCCCCGGTGTTGGGCCAGTCGTCGCCTCGATGCTGGTGATGAAGACCCCTGATCCCAAGGCCTTTCGCTCCCCCCGGCACTTCGCAGCCTGGATCGGCCTGACGCCCAAGGACCACTCCACCGCGGGCAAGACGCGCCTGGGCGTGATCACGCGGGCCGGCGACGAGGCCTTGCGCAGCCTGCTGGTCGTGGGTGCGACCTCGGTGGTTCAGCAGGTCGGCAAGAGCAGAGGGAACCCCTCGCTCTGGCTGATCGAGCTCCTCAAGCGCAAGGCGCCCAAGCTCGCCGCCGTGGCGCTTGCCAACAAGATCGCCCGCATCGCCTGGAAGATGATGGTCAGCGGCGAAGCCTATAACCCCGCCCGTGCCCTTGCCGGCGCGAGGGACAAAGCGGCGTAACCAGCCTAGCGCAAAGCGGTTCTCACTTCTCGCCAAGGCCGGAACTTGCAGGAGAAGGTGGTGTGATCGATCGATCCCAGACGCCGGACACTCCGTGGAATCCAGCGGTGCCAGACATCGCGCCCCTGTTCGGAACCAGCGTCGCGGATACCATCTCGGCCAGCGGTCAGGTGCGACCGCGCCCAACAGGCCGGACATATGAGCGCAAGCGATCCGATCCAAACACCCTAGACCCTCTTGCAGGCAGGGGGCCGTCCACATATGGATTCCCGCTTTCGAGCGTGTGAAGGAATTGGCGTTTGGGCCTATTTGTGATTCCCTAGCCGAGGATTTAGGAGGCAGGGAATGACGGGGAAGGCGCGGTATCTGGAAGCGGAGCGATCCCAGCTTAGGTGGGACAGCGTGGACCTTGAGAGCCAGTTGGCGTCGGACCACCGAGCTCGGATTGTTTGGGCGTTCGTGGTGAGCTTGGACTTGTCGGCGCTGTATGAGCGGATCCGGGCCCGAGAGGGTGAGCCTGGGCGTCCGCCGCCCGATCCTCGGATATTTCTGGCGCTGTGGCTGTACGCGACGCTGGAGGGTGTTGGTTCGGCGCGCCATCTGGCACGGCTGTGCGAGAGCGATACGGCCTACCGCTGGCTGCGCGGTGGGGTGGCGATGAACTATCACGACCTGAGCGACTTCCGGGTCGGGCACGGGGATGTTCTGGATCGTCTTCTGACGGATAGCCTGATGGCGTTGCTGGTCGAGGGGATCGTGAAGCTGGAGGAGGTGGCGGTCGACGGGACGAAGGTGAGGGCCTGGGCGGGCCGTGGGTCGTTCAAGGGGGCGAAGAAGCTGGCGCGGCTGGAGCGGTGGGCCCGGGAACGGGTCGAACAGCTGCGAGGTTCGGGGAGCGATGCGGGGGCGAGCGAGGGTCGCCGTCGGGCGGCGCAGGAGCGTGGGGCGGAAGAGGTAGCCCGGCGGGCCGGGGAGGCTTCGCGCACGCTGGAGAAGCTGCGGGCGGAGCAGGCCAAGCGGGCCAAGACCCATAAGAAGGAGGAAGAGGCTAAGAAGACGGAGGTGAAGGCCAGCCTGAGCGATCCCGAGGCACGCATGATGCGCTTTGCCGACGGGGCTGTGCGGGCGGCCTATAACATTCAGCTGGCGGTGACGCCGGACACGGGCATCATCGTGGCGGCGGCAACCACGGACCGGCGCAATGACACCGGCTTGGCTGTCCCGGTGGTGGAGCAGATCAAGGATCGCCTGAAGATCTTGCCGCAGCGCCTGCTGGCCGACACCCATTATGCGACGAAGGACGACATCGTCGATTTGGCGGCGCAAGGGGTCGCGGTCTATATGCCGGTGCCGGCAGATAAGCCGGATGCCAAGCCCGAGAGCCAGCGCAAACGGGCCCAGCAGCGCAGCCGCGAGCCGGAGCCCGTCAAAGTCTGGCGCGAGCGCATGGACCAGGACGAGGGCAAGGCCATCTATCGCCGCCGGGGGCGGATCGAGACGGTCAACGGCATCCTCAAAGGGCGAGGATTAGGCATCATGCGGGTGCGCTCGATCGCCAAGGTCACCGCCGTGGTTCTCATGCAAGCGCTCGCCCATAATCTATGGCGGGCGCATTGCCTGCGGGCCAGCCCGGCATGATCGGAGGCTAGAGACACTCCCCCGCCGAGCGCTAAATTGCCCTGGCGACCGGCGGCAACGGGTCGCGCAACGCCGAATCACCGAAGCCACCGGATCAATCAGGCCCGACAAAATCGGTGAAGTCGGATTCCTTCACGTCCTCTTTCGCCGGAATCACGAAAGGGGTGAGAGCCGATTTAACCCGATCGAAAAATCGCTCCTAGCGGATACCCTCTTCGGCAATCGTCTCCTGGGCGACCTTGGCGACCTGGCGGCTCTCTTCCGTGAGCCGCGTCGTCTTCCAGCCGCCATGGGCGAACCAGCAGACGGAGACGATCGCGACGCCGATATTGGCGATCGGGAATGACCACCAGAGCCCCGCGGCCTGCAGCACCGTGTGCTTGGAGAGGATATAGGCCAGAGGAAACTGGAACATCCATTGGGAGACCAAAGCGATCACCATGGCCATCAACATGTTTCCCGAGGCACGGAAGGCAGCGACGATGGAGAGCTGCAAGCCGATCCCGCCCCAGGCCAGGGACATGATCCGGATGAACCGGGCGCCCTGGGCGATGACCGCGGGATCTTCGGGAATGAAGAAGCCGACAATGATGGGGGCGAAGATATAGGCGAGGATTCCCGCCAGGCTCAGGAGGACGAAGCCGGCGGCCGCGCCGAGCACGGTCACCCGCGCCGCCCGCTCGATATTGCCGGCCCCCATGTTCTGGCCGACGAGGGTCGATACGGCCATGGAGAGGCCCATGGCCGGAATGGTGAGGAACTGGAGCACATTCGTGCCCACGCCATAGGCGGCGATGGTCAATGTCCCGAAGCTCGCCGCCAGGAAGGACATGAGCATGGGGCCCGTGCCGCGGGCCGACAGCTCGATCGATCCGGGCAATCCCAGGAAGAAGGCGCGCTTGATGTAAGGCAGGTCCGGCCGGAAGCCGCGCCAAGCGAGCTTTATCCCATGGCGGCCGCGCAGGAAGACGCCGATCCCCAGCGCCGCCGCCAGCGCCTGGGTCACCAAGGTCGCCAGCGCCGCCCCCATCACGCCGTGGGGCGGCAGGGGACCCCAGCCGAAAATGAAAAGTGGGTCGAGGATGAAGTTCAGCGCGACCGTTCCCGTCACGATCAGCAGCGGCATTCTCGTCTGGCCGACGCCGCGCATCAGCGCCTGGAACATGGCGTAGAGGAAGACGAAGATGATGCCGACGAAGGAGACGCGCATGAAGCCCAGGGCGCCGCTGTAGACATCGGGGGCCACGCCCAGCAACTCCAGCAGATAGGGCGCCAGGGCATAGCCCGCCGCACCCAGGATGACGGAGGTGACGGCCACCATCATCATGGTCTGCGCCGCGACGTGATTGACCATGTCCTGGCGTCCCGCCCCCATATATTGGGCGGAGAGCGTTGCCCCCGCCATGGCGAGACCGGCGCCCAGCGCGATCACGACGAAGGTGACGGGAAAGCTGACCGATACCGCCGCCACGGCCGCAGCACCCAGCCGTCCGACCCAGAAGGCATCGGTCAGCTGATAGCCCGTCTGCAGGACATTCCCCAACACGATGGGGATGGCGAGTTTGATGAGAGCCCTTCCGATCGGTCCTTCGAGGAAGAGCTTCTGGCGATCCTGCTGAGGCATGAAGTTCTAGACGGGCCTCGCCTTGTCGAACACCCGCGCGATGGCGTCCTTGGCCTCCTGCTGGATCCCGCTGAGATGATCCTCGCTGCGGAAGCTCTCGGCATAGATCTTGTAGACCTCCTCTGTGCCCGAGGGCCGGGCGGCAAACCAGCCGTTCTCCGTGATCACCTTGATGCCGCCGAAGGAGGCGCCATTGCCCGGGGCGGCGGTGAGCTCGGACGTGACCGGATCGCCGGCCAGCGAGGTCAAAGCGAGCTGGCCGGGCGAGAGTGCGCCCAGACAGCTTCTTCTGCTCGGCCGTAGCCGGGGCATCGATCCGCTCATAGAAGGGCTCGCCCAATTCCTGCTGTCAGCGCATCATAGGTCTGGCTCGGGTCACGCTGGGTCTTGGCCGTGATTTCCGCGGCCAGCAAATCGGGAATCAACCCGTCCTTGTCCGTCGTCCAGACGGATCCGTCGCGCCGCAGGAAGGTGGCGCCGGCGCTCTCCTCGCCGGCGAAGCCGAGAGAGCCGGCGAGAAGGCCGTCGACGAACCATTTGAGGCCCACCGGCATCTCGACCAGCTTGCGGCCGAGCTTGGCCGCGACGCGGTCGATGATGGCGCTGCTGACGATGGTCTTGCCCACGCCGCAGCCGGCCCCCCAATCGGGGCGGTTCTGGAAGAGATAGGATATGGCCGCCGCCAGATAATGATTGGGATTCATCAGCCCGTTGGATCGCGTCACGATTCCATGCCGGTCGGCATCCGTGTCATTGGCGAAGGCGACATCGAATTTGTCGCGCATGGCGATCAGCCCCGCCATGGCATAAGGCGAGGAGCAGTCCATCCGGATGCGCCCATCCCAATCCAGGGGCATGAAGCGGAAGGTCGGATCGATGGCCGTGTTGACGATGGTCGCATCGAGGCCATAGCTCTCGATGATCGGCTGCCAGAAATGGACGCTGGCGCCGCCCAGGGGATCGATCCCGATCTTCACGCCCGAGGCGCGGATCGCCGCCATGTCGATGACATTCGCCAGATCTGGGACATAGGCGCCGATATAGTCATGCCGGTGAACGCGCGGCGATTTGCGCGCGCGCTCATAGGGAATGCGCCGCACCTCCTCGAGCTTCTTCTCGATCAGCGCATTGGCCGCGTTCTCGATCCATTTGGTGACGCCGGTATCGGCCGGCCCGCCGCTGGGCGGGTTGTATTTGAAGCCGCCGTCCTCGGGGGGATTGTGCGACGGGGTGATGACGATCCCGTCGGCGAGCCCGCTCTTGCGACCCTTGTTGTAGGTCAGGATCGCATGGGAGACGACGGGCGTCGGGGTATAGCCGTCGCCGGCGTCGATCATCACCTCGACATCATTGGCGGCGAAGACCTCGAGCGCGCTCGCCAAGGCGGGCTGGGAGAGCGCATGGGTGTCGATGCCGATATAGAGCGGCCCGTCGACGCCGTTTTGCGCCCGGTGCCGGCAGATCGCCTGGCTGATGGCCAGGATGTGATCCTCGTTGAAGGCATTGTCGAAGGCCGATCCCCGATGCCCCGAGGTGCCGAAGGCGACCCGCTGGGATGGCACGCTCGGATCCGGCTTTCCCGTGAAATAGGCCGTCACCAGCCGCGGCACATCCACCAGCATGGCGGCGTCGGGCTTCTTTCCCTGCGAGCGGGCTCACCTGACCGGCCATCCCGTGACTCCCTTCAAATTCCTGGCGATGTCTCGCGCCGGGCGCCCTGGATAACCCGGCCATCGGGGTTTGGTTGTCCAAAGCAGCACAGTGCGCCTGGCCCCAAGGTAACCCAGCCTCCGTGCCGTTTCGACATTCAGTTCCACAAGGGCGGCGGTGGCGATCGGGACGGGCGCGAAGCTGCTTGCCGAGTATCCGAAGCTGGTGCTTCATGGCTGTCAGCCGATCGCGGCGCGTACTCATGGGGGGATGGGACGGCAATGCCACTCGCGCATCTGGTCGAGCTCTCCGCGCTCGCGACCTTGATCCTGGCGCTGGTCACGCTTTTCATCGGCAAGGGGGTGAGAGCGGGCATTCCCTGGTTGAAGCGGATCGCCCTGCCCGATGCGGTTGTGGGCGGGCTTCTGGTGGCACTTCTGATCCTGGTCCTCCACGTCGTCTCGGCCGTCGATCTCCGCTTCGACAAAGCCATTCGGGATCTGCTTCTCCTGATCTTCTTCGCCACCATCGGCTTGTCGGCGAAGCTCGGCATGCTGGCGACGGGCGGGCGGCCCCTCCTGATCCTCTGCCTGGCGATCGTGCTGCTCATATTCCTGCAGAATCTCGCCGGCGCCGCCGTGGCGCTGGCCTTCGGCGCGCATCCCTTCTACGGTCTTTTGGCCGGCGGGCTCTCCTTCGTGGGCGGGCCGGGCACGGCGCTCGCCTGGGCGCGCGAAGCCGAGGCAGCCGGGCTCGAAGCCGCGCCCGCGGTCGGGATCGGCGCGGCGACGCTGGCGACCATCGCCGGTGCGCTCTTCGCCGGTCCCATCAGCGGCTTTCTCATCTCGCGCCACGGCCTGCGGCCCGCGGGCCGGAGCCCGAGCGGAATCTCCTTCACGACGGCAGGGCAAAGCCCCGAAACCGCTGTGGCGCCTGCCCTGCTTGCCTCAAAGGGAGGCCTGGAACAGATCCTCGTCACGCTTCTGATGGTGGCCGTCTCCGTCTATCTCGGCGAGATCATCAACGGCTGGGCCGCGGCCGGCGGCCTGATGCTGCCGGGCTTTCTTACGGCCATGCTGGCGGGCATCGCCCTCACCAACGCGGCGGATGCGCTGCGCTGGCGCCTCGACCTGCAGCCCGTCGCCATGGGCGGCGAGATCGCGCTCAATCTGTTCCTGGCAATCAGCCTCATGAGCACGCCGCTGCTGGCCATTGCCGCGATCATCGGCCCTCTTCTGCTGAACACCGCGGTGCAGATCCTCGTCACTCTGGCCATCGCGTATTTCGTCGTCTTCCGGCTGCTCGGCCGCGACTACGATGCGGCGGTGACGACCGCGGGATTCCTGGGGTTTGGCCTCGCCTCGATGCCCGTGGCGATGGCGACTATGGACGAGGTCGCCAGGCGGTATGGCCCCTCGCCCAAGGCCTTCCTGGTCATCACCCTGGCTGGCGCCTTCTTCGTGGATCTGGCAAACGCCTCGGTGGCGAAGCTCTTCCTGCTCCTGCCCATGTTCAGGCTCGGCTAAGCCGGGCTGAAGCAGCTCCCGTTAGGGCTGGGCGCCGCCATTGATCCAGGTCTGGATGTCGTTGCGTTGCCCCGCCGTCAGCTGCGGCTGGCCGGCCGGCATCTGGCCGCCGGAGCCGCCGACGGCACCCTGGTCGCCCTGGACCTTGTGGAAGAGATAGCTCTGCGCCGTGTTGTTCGGCGTCACCCGCTTCATGCTGCCCAGCTCCTGGGCCGCGATATTGACCAGCTGGGCATGGGCCAAGGCGGCGCTGAGGTTGAGCTGCGCCGGTGGCGAATTGCCGGTATGGCAGTTGGTGCAGGTGCCGCCGGGGTTTGTCGTGTTGTTGGTGAAGATCGGCAGGATGTTGGTCTGGTAGAAGGATTGCGGCGTCTGCCCGCCCGGGATGAAGACGCCGCAGAGCTGGCCGTTCCAGCCGTTCTGCGCCGTCTTGAAGTTGTCGCCGAACACCTGCAGCAGGGCGACCTTGCTCCCCTCCGGCGTGACCGGCGGCGGTGGGGGATTGATCTCGACGCCCCAGAAGATGTCATGGGTGACGCGCGAATGCGGCATGACATGCTGGGCGCAGACGCGGTTCTCGATCGAGCCCAGCCGGTCGATGAATTCCTGGGCCTGGTCGAAGTTGAGCGGCGCGAAGGTGTTCGCGACATGGCAGGTGCGGCAGGTGCGCGCCACGACCTCGCGATAGGTCTGCTCCTTGAGGGGCTGCCCCGGCGCGTTCTGCCAGCCGCTGACCAAGAGATTCTCGTCCTGGTTCGGGCCGCCGGCATACATCTGGGTGATGAGATCGCCGATCGCCGCATCGACCGGTGCGTGGGCGACGATCTGCTGGTTCATGTCCTTGAACGCCCCCTGCTGCGCCAGCTTGTCCGGAGCGCCGCCGGCAAAGGTGTAGTAGTGCAGATCGAAGGGCAGGAAGCGGGAGCTAAGGTTGACGTCGCTGGGGCTGTTGAAGCCGGGCACCGGCAGATGCCCCGGTACCGGCGGCGGCCCCACCGGCGGGACCGGATAGGCGCCGCCATGGCAGACCATGCAGAGCTGCGGGATCGGGCGGGCACCCGTCGCATCGAGGTTCGCCGCGCGAAGCAAGGTCGAGCCGGCCAGATTGCCGTTATAGACGAAGAACTTCACCACCCGCGTCGGATTGCTGAAGCTCGGTGGATCGACGCCCACATCCTCGAGCCGCGAATATTCCATCGCCACCGTGGCGACGGGGTTGCTGTTGTTGGTGGCGTCGATCGCATCCTGCAGATCGGGCGTGTTGATGTTGCCGTAGTTCGTGACGTAGCAGGCATAATCGGTCTGCCCGTCGCTGGCGGGCTTCGACACGCAATGCATGTCGCGGCCGAAGCCGAGATCCCCGGAATTGGCATAGATCCCGTGCAGCTCGTTGAGCCCGCCGAAGCCGTTGAACGTTTTGAAGTCGCCGAGGGTCTGGCGCCGCCCGGTATTGGCCTGCCCGTTCACCTTGGGCGGATCGACCTGGAGGTAGTAGTTCGCGGTCGTCTGATCGATCTGCTGCTTCAAATCGGCCTGGGCCGGGTCGGCGAGGTTGAGCTCGTCGAGGTTCGTGGCTTCGAATGAAAAGAGGCCCTGGAGGAACTCGCCCGCCGTCGGCGATTGCGGCACCGCCCCCTGGTCCGTCAGCGTCACCTCCGTGGAGCAGGCGGTATAGGGCGCGACCGGATGGTTCGGGGTGGTCGGGTTCTGCGCCTGGCCGGTATTGACGATGAAAATGCCGATAGGCGTGTGGTCGATCTGCCGGTGCGGTATCAGGACGATATTGGTCTGCACCGGCAGATTGAAGATGACATGCAAGGAAGGCGGCGAGTTGTCGAAGGGCTGGTTGAAGACCTTGGGCGCAGCACCGCCGGTTTGCGGAATCCACGCCTCCATATCGTAATTCGGCGGCAAGGTCGGGCTCAGCACCCGGACGCAGGCCTGGTCGGTCTTCAGCGTATCGGCATTGATGTAGGAGAAATGGGGGACGCTCGCGACATAAGCTTTGTTGACCAGTGTCATCTGGCCGTCCTGGCGCCAGACCCCGGCGCGGGCATCGTAGAACAGCAGCGGAATGGTGGGCGCCAGCGGCGCATTGACCGCGAGCTGCGAGCGGTCGACCGGGATGGTGATCTGCGCCTTGGTCCCGGTGCGCAGATTGTAATGCTTGGCGCCCGCCGTGATCTCGACGGACCCGGCGCCGTAGCTGTCCATGACCTTCGTGCTGGTGGCCGATACCGCGACAGTGAAGTCGCCCGGCATCTGCTGCGGCGAGAGCAGATCGACGGTGGAGAGCGCCACCTGGACCGGCCCCGTCGGCGCATGGCCGGTCTCGTCGACCAGCGCATTGGCCGGGATCTGGACGCGGATGCCAGGGCCGCAACCCTTGGCCGCCACGGCCGTCGCCGAGCGGTTCTGCGGGCCGAACAGGGGCGGCAGCTTGCTGTCCTTGAAGGGCTGGACGATGTTGCCCTTGCCGTCCTGATATTGCGGAACGGCGAGCTTCGGATAGTTCTTGTAGTCGAGCGTGGCGGAGACCGGGCCCGGGCAGTCGCGCGGGCTGCGTTCCTGCGTCAGGTCGATCGGCTTGGTCGGGTCGACCGTGCTGACGCTGGCGCGGGTCAGCAGCCAGCGGCCGCCAGTGACGCCATTGTCGTAGATATTGGAATTGAGCGCGAAGCCCTGCTTGCGGATGTTGAGCACGAATTGCGTCGCATCGCGCACGCGGACGTAGAAGGTGCCCTGGGTGCCGGTGAAGGCCGTCTGGCCGTTGATCTCGATCTCGGCCCCGCCGAT
Source organism: uncultured Alphaproteobacteria bacterium (assembly GCA_963757155.1). Taxonomy (GTDB): domain Bacteria; phylum Pseudomonadota; class Alphaproteobacteria; order Dongiales; family Dongiaceae; genus DASXQK01. The sequence goes on along the minus strand of CAVWQS010000015.1, from coordinate 53,404 downwards.
GGCGGCGCCGCCGACATCGACCACGCGGCCGGAGAAGGGGATGCCCGCATTGTCGGCGCGCAGGCTGAGGGCGCTTCTGACATAGCCGCCTTTGCCGTCATCGGCGATCAGCGTCACGGTGAAAAGCCCGGCGCGATTGGGCAGCGCCCAGGTCGCCTTGGGGCCCGAGGGCGCCGATACCGCGCCCGAGCCGTCGTCGACGAGCCAGGTGTAGCGAAGCGTGTCGCCATCGGGGTCGGTGCCGCGCGAGACCAGCTCCAGCTTGGCACCGGGCTTGGCCACCTTCACCCGATTCGCCGCGCTGTCGAGCGCCACCAGGGGATCGAGCCGCGGCGGCGAATTGGCGATGGCGAGATCGATGACATGAAACGAGGCCCCTTGCAGATTGGCACCCTGCGGGCCGGGATCGAGCCGCTGCTCTCCCACGCCCTTGCCGATCACGGCGCGCAGCGTCACCAGCTGGTCGACCGGGACCCGGGCCAGCGCATACTCGCCGAAATTATTGACATAGGCCTCGTCCAGCAGCTTGCCGCCCTTGTCGACGACGCCGATGCGCGCATAGGCGTTGATGTTGGCCATGGGCTCGAAGAATCGGGCCGGCGAGCCGTCCTTCAGCAGCACCTTGCCGATGACCGGCACCGTCGTCTTCGTGCGCGCGCCGCGGATGCGCACCGTGCCGATGTTCACCGGCTGCTTCGCCACGGAATATATGTCCTTGCTGCAATCGTCGACGAAGCCGCGCGTCTTCCAGCAGACCTGGTAGCGTCCCGGACCGTTGACGGCGAGGGTGAAGCGGCCGGAAAGGTCGGTGACCGCGGGGCCGCTCATCTGGCCGTTGCCGGCATCGCGCAGGCTGACCATCACGCCGGGCAGAAACACGTCATGGCCCGCCTTCACCGCGACGAGCGCGGCCGTCTCCCCACCGCTGGGCGCCAAGGCGATATAGCCGCGAAGGAGGGTGTGGGTCGGCGACTGCGCCGACGGGGCCAGGGCCAGGAAGGTGACCACGGCGCCGATGAGGATGGGCCAATATCGCGATTTGAGAATGCCGTGCCGATGCGCTCTCGCCGCCGCCATGATGCACCCCCCAGGGATCAATCAGCCGGGACTTTCGTACACATCTTGCTACGCGGAAGTTCTGCGCAGGCTAACGCCGCCGCGTTTAAGGGTGATTAACAGGGCGGCATGACTCGGCATGCATCGTAAATTCTTGCGAGACGCAATTTATGAATTATCAACTGATCGGGACGTACAACTTCGACGGAGGCGACGCCACCAAGACGCGAAAGATCAAACAGCGTCATTCGAGAGTCTGCCGGCAGAACGCTGCCACCGCTGCGCAAGGGAGGTCATCGTGCTGACAAGCGACATGATGCATCACATGTGGCCGAACGGCGACGCCAAGGTCCACGGGTTGGTCGACGGAATCATGGCGGCCGCGCCCACCGTCTTTCCAAAATACGGGCTGACCAGCGACCTCGTCATCGCCCATGCGATGGCGCAATTCAGTCACGAATGCGGCGCGGGCACCGACATGGTGGAGAACATCAACTACTCCGCAAGCCGCGCCTGCGCGGTCTGGCCCTCGCGCTTCAGCGACGAAGCCTCCGTCTATGCCAAGATCGGCTCGGCGCCCGGCGATCCGGACTTCCGCATCAAACTGATGGACAACGTCTACGGCAATCGCATGGGCAACCGGCCGGGCACACATGACGGCTCGACCTTCATCGGCCGCGGCCTCAGCCAGGTGACCGGCCGCGAGGGCTATGAAAAACTCGGCGCACGGGTCGGCCTCGATCTGGTCAACAATCCCGATCTCGTCATCAGTGCGGCGAATGCCTTCGAATGCGGCGTTGCCGATTTCGTCCTCTGCGGCTGCCTGCCTTTCGCGCAGGCCGACGATGTGCAGGGCGTGACCAAGCATCTCAATGGCGGATTCATCGGCCTCTCCGAACGCATGGCCTGGCTGGCGCGCTGGAAGACCGCGCTCGGCAGCCAGAACCCCGCGCCGCACAGCACGACCTGGCTGCAGGCATCGCTCAACAAGCTCGGCGCCGACCCCGCGCTCATCGCCGATGGATCCTTCGGCCCCGTGACCGCCGCCGCCCTGACGGCGTTCCAGCGCTCGCACGGGCTGGAGCCCGACGGAAAGGTCGGTCCCGCCACCTTCGCGGCGATCGATGCGGCGCTGGCAGGGGGATAGCGCGGCGCGCTTCGGCCTGTTTGGCCCGCCGATTACCGGACCCGGAGATCTGCTTCTGCAGGGAATCTGCAGTCAAACTCCGTCCCAGGATGAAGGCGGCTGAACGGGCGGCCCGCCTGGAATCGCGCCAGAGCGAATTCCGCCAAGGCGGATTCGCTCCAGGTTTTGTTGTCGTGATGCTCAAGGGCCGCGCGGGATCCGGTACGGACCGATCGTATATTTAAGGCTATACGTAAAAGACGTATAAGTCAAGAAGACTCGCGGGACCCAAGGTTTCTTCGCGAGCGGGCCTCCGGCCGAAGCTCAGCTCCGCGCCGGCGCGATCCGCCGATAGCTCAGCGCCTCCGCCACATGCACCCGCCGGACGCCGGCGCTCGCCTCCATATCCGCCAGGGTCCGCGCCACCCGCAGCACGCGGTGATAGCCCCGCGCCGATAGCCGGAAGCGCTCGGCCGCGGCGGCCAGCAGCTTGCGGCCTTCCGCGTCGGGCGTGGCAACCTCGTCCAGCAGCTGGCCGTCGGCCTCGGCATTGCTGCGGATCTCCTTGCCGGCATAGCGCGCTGCCTGGATCTCGCGCGCCGCGGCGACGCGGGCGGCGACCTGCTTGCTGCCTTCGCGCGGCGGCGGGAGGGCGAGATCGGCGGGGCTCACCGCCGGCACGTCCACATGCATGTCGATGCGGTCGAAGAGCGGGCCCGAGATCTTCGCCTGATATTCCTGGGCGCATTTGGGCGCGCGGCCGCAGGCGAGGCTCGCATCGTCGATATGGCCGCAGCGGCAGGGGTTCATGGCGGCGACGAGCTGGAAGCGCGCGGGATAGGTCACATGGGCATGGACCCGGGCCACCACGGCGCGCCCGCTCTCCAGGGGCTGGCGCAGGGATTCCAGGGTCGCGCGCGCGAATTCGGGCAGCTCGTCGAGAAACAGGACACCGTGATGAGCCAGCGACACCTCGCCCGGCTTGGCGCGCTGACCGCCGCCGATGAGCGAGGGCAGCGAGGCGGAATGATGCGGATCGCGGAAGGGCCGGTTGCGCATCAGCCGGCCGCCCGCGAGCTGGCCCGCCACCGAATGGATCATCGAGACCTCGAGGGCGGCGGCGGGATCGAGCGGCGGCAGCAGGCCGGGCAGGCGTTGCGCCAGCATCGATTTGCCCGCACCCGGCGGGCCGACCATCAGCAGGTTGTGGTCGCTATACCCTGGAGTTATCTCTCTTTCAGTCTCACCGCAGGTGCCTTGTAGACGGCTTCACCATGGAGGCGAAGAGGGAGACAATCGAGAAGCTGTCGTACCCATCGCCGTGACCACACGCGGACAGGAGGTTGAGCCGTGCCCCCACCCAAGAAGTATCACACCGACGAAGAGCGCCGCGAAGCTCGTCTCGAGGGGTATCGCAAGTACTACAAGGCCAACCGCGAGGCAATCACCGGGCGTCGAAAGAAGGCCTACAGGAGAAAGCGGGCGGCCATGAAGGCGGCGCAGGAGGAGGCCTTGGCGGGAACGTGAAGAACCCCCCGCACTACTTTCTCAGGGGACGAGAAGGTTGGCGCGGGGGCGAGTGACGTGCCATTGACCACCGGCCGCGACAGCGGCGCCAGCGGCCCTGGTGAGATGGACAGGGGTCGCTTCCCACCAGCAACGGAATAACGCCGCACTGCGGGACGAGGTTCCTGCCTCCATCCAAGGCCACCTCAGGACGCCTTGGGACTACTTCATGTGGCTCTCATGTGGGTTTGCGGGTGGTAGGAAGGGCACAGGGCTACTTGATCCAGTCCCCTATTGGTGGCCATGCGGCCATGATGCCGACGACAACGGCAAGGACAGCCGCAACGAGGATGTACCGGAAGCGCGTCGCCTCTGTTGCTGTTGAATTTGCCTCGTCCTCCATGCGCCCCAGCCACTCCTCAACGTACCCGCGCATGGGGTCGCGCTTGCCGTCTGGCAGATACATTGGAAAGGTGGCTCCTGGGTTGGCTGGCGTGCCGCCAAGCTCGGCAATCACGGCGTCTCTACCAATGCGCCTCAACTCGGCGCCCCAGCGCGCCTCCTCCTCCAGCTGTTGTCTCTCGGCGGTCTCAGCCATGGTCAGCACTCCCCCAGATTGCCGTCATGCGAGAATGCAAAGACCCCCGCCTCAATCTCTAGGGAAGGACTGTGGCGGGGGCGAGTTACTGCTTAGGTGCCGGCGAATGGTGGTCCACCAGCCGCCACAAAACACGGCGAGGCGGTGGAAGTTCCGGGCTGGGGGAGTACCCTTTAGGTGTACTTTAGGCGAACTTGACTACCTCTGAAGAGCGCGCAGCCTGCCGAGTTGCCGGGCGTTCCACTGGCGCCTGCGCTGGGTGGCTGCTGGGGCGGAAACGCGTCCCGGCGGCGAAACCTCGGTGGCCACCTTGGGGAGCACGAACATGAATGCTCAGATCTTGTTGACCCCCCTCACGAGGGAGGAGTTGGCGTCCTTGGGGTGGATTTCAGTGGTCCCCACGCCCGTGTTCATCCCCGCCGCTCACATCGAGAACCTGCTGGCCGCCGGTTACATCCAAGAGAGCGTCTCGGGGCTGGCTCTGACGGACCTTGGTGTGTGGTGCCTTGATCGAGAACGGGCGAAAAAGGAGCGGACTTAACTCCAGGGACCCCGATTGCCGTCATGCGGACACTACGCGCCGACCCGGTGGTACGCTAGGTGGCTTTGCCGGGGCGCGACGAAGCCACCTCGCGGGCTAGCACTGCCCCCGGCACCTCATGCCCACAACTCCGAAAGATGTCCGTCGCGGCAGCCGTCGAGAATGTCTCGATTCATCCTCAGAAGCCCGGCAACACCTGAGGAGGAGGAGCATGGGCAGACCCAAGAAGTACCACACCGAGGAAGAGCTCCGCGAAGCTCGTTGCCAGAAGTCCCGCAAGTACTACGACACCCACCGCGAGGCCATCTACGCGCGGCGAGCGAAGGCCACCAAGAGAAAGCGGGCGGCCATGAAGGCGGTGTGGAAGGAGACCTAGGCGCGCAGCCCGACAGGGCGAGCTGTGGGGACGTGAAGAACCCCCGCGCTACGTCCTCAGGGGAAGAGGAGGGCAACGCGGGGGCTAGTCGAGTCGAATACTGGTGCCGCGGTATGCAGACCAGCGACGAGGGTGGCACCAGCGTAGGGGCAACCCGGCGAGGCGCTGAGAGTTCCACGGCGGAAATGGAAAAGCCTCCGCTCCATTTCTCGCGGGGTGGCGAGGGGGTGGGGAGGAGCGGAGGCAGTTATCGATACGATGTGGTGAGTGAGCGCGGAATTGCTCCTCACCAGGACGGAAGATAACGCGAGGCTTTCCCAAGGGCAATGCGGGGCCTGCTCGTCCCCTCAGGCTACATCAGGGCACCTTGGGATCACTTCATGTGCCCCTCATGTGGGTTTGCTGGTTCTTGGTCGACCCCGCTCCAAGGTAGCTGAGACGTGAAGCCTCGGCGAACTCAGAGCGGGGCCGTGAGCTGCACTTCTGGGGGGTGAGGGAATGCACCCCTTTTCACAGCGCCGTGCTAACGCCCCGACTCGTGGAGGAGTTCCAGCAGCGCAATAGGCGGGAACGTGAAGGCCCCCGCGCCAGTTATCGGGGAAGAGCCGGCTGGCGCGGGGGCGAGTTGATGCGATTGATGTCGCTGGCGCCGAACGAAGAGACGTTCGGTTCGCCAGCACCCACGAAACGCGGCGAGGAGGAGGAAGTTCCAGACCGGAGGAGTCCCCTTTAGGTGTACTCGATTACCAATCACGATGCGCCTTTAGGTGTGCTTGACTACCCCTGATGGTGGCGCAGCCTGCTAGCTGCCGGGCGGTTCACTGGGCGCCCGAGCAGGGTGGCTGCTGGGGCAGAGCCGATGCCCCCAATGTCCTCGCGGTGAAACCTCGGTGGCCACCTTGGGGGACCTGGGGATCCCTTCATGTGCTTTCATGTGGGTTTGCCGGGTGGCCAGGAAGCGCCCGCTGGGCCATGCGGCCAGGAGAAGGCTTGAGCCGGTACTCGAAGCCATCAGATCAACAGCTCGTCGAGGCTGTCAGGGCCGTCCCACTTCCATGAGCAGTGCAAGGGATTTCCCGCAACACTTGCGTGGCCACTGCAGCCCCACATAGGATTCCATCAAGCCCCCACGAGAGGGGACGAGGAGCACACCATGAAGCCGATAGACCTGAGCAACACCGCAGTCCCAGGATGCCTAGCAGCCACCGACGGCGAAGCCTGGGAAACTCTGAAGACCCGCTGCAAGATCACCTGGGTGGCCGCAGCAGCAGCCGAGGAGGCCGCTGGGAGGGCCTGGGAGGCCTTGGGGCGGGCCGCTGCCCTACCAGGGCCATGGCGAGAGCGCGAAGAGGCGTACACCGTGGCGCAGCGCGCCCTGCTGGTCGCCATGGGTGAGAGCTGCCGTGCTGACCACGAGGCGGAGAAGATGCTGGTGGAGGTCGAGAAGGCGCTGGGCAACGACCCCGCCGAGCTGTCGGCCTTCATGGAGACGCTGGAGGAACTGCCCGAGATGGCGGACCTGACCGATGAGCTGGGACGGCACCGGGGTTGGCTTGACGTGTCGGTGGATTACTACACGGCGGACTAGGGGGAAACGTAAAACCCCAGCGCCGCTATCCCGAGGGGACGAGACGGGTGGCGCTGGGGCAGTTAAAGGACGCACTGACGAAGGGGCGCTTTGGGGACGCCTCACCAGCAGCCACAGTGTACGCCTCATCAGGGCACCTTGGTAGCGCGCTGCCGGTCCTCGGCCAGCCTCGGCGCTTGCGGGGGCCTTCATGTGGCCCTTCATGTGGGTTTGCGGGTGGAGGAAGGGCGCAGGGCTACTTGATCCAGTCCCGCACCACGGGCCATGCAGCAATGATGCCGACCACAACGGCAAGGACAGCAGCGGCAGCGGCAACGACTGAGGCAACGAGGATGTACCGGAAGCGACTCGCCTCTGTCGCCTTCTCCTCGGCGTCCATGCGCCACAGCCACTTCCCAACATCGCTGCGCTTGGGGCTGTGCGCGCCGTCTGGTAGATCATGCAGCGGGAACGCAGTTCCTGGGCCGGCCGGAATGTCGCCAAGCTGGGCGAGCACGACATCTCTGCCAATGCGCCTCAACTCGACGTCCCACAGCGCCTCCAGCTTTAGCCTCTCGGCGGTCTCGGCCATGTTCAGCAGCTCCCCCTGTGACGTCATGCGGGACACTACGCGCCCACCCGGTGGGGCGATAGGTGGTTCCCAGGTGGCACTGGACCGGCTACGACGCTATGGTCGCGCGAGCTGCACAGGGGGGATCACCATGGACACATGCAAGCCAGTCGGCCGGTCGATCAAACTGGAGCAGCTCACCACAGTGTCCGGGAAGGTCCCAGACGAGTGGCCCGAAGACATCGTGCGGCTGATGGGCAAGATTGCGATTGCCTTCGCTCAGCTGGAGCAGACCTGCATCGTGGTTGCCAAGCGGTTCGATCCAGAGAACAGGAAACTTCGTGAGTTCGCGCTGACGGACAAGAACCGGAGCAAGGGCTTCGAGGACTGGTGCAAGGTCCTCATCAAGTCGTTCCGAGACTACCCGGAGTTGCGGGCCGCAGCCGAGACGGCGCTGTGCCTGGGAAGGGAACGCAACTCGCTGTTCCACGGCAACTGGTCCAAGGACAAGGCGACTGGTGCCCGCCAACTACTCCACCTTCCCAGGAAGGACGATCCCCGGCTGATCCCGCTCGATCCCGTGTACTTCGGGGACTTGGTCAAGCGCATTCGGTCGACGCGTAACAAGCTGGGCAAGGCGCAGCCCTAGGGCGGACCATCAATGTGGGGCAGAAGGAGACCTAGGAGGCGGGAACGTGAAGACCCCCCGCCCTGACGAGGGGATCGACAAGGCGGGGCATTTCGCTTTGGGGACGCCCTTCACCAGCACCCGTAATATACGCGCGCCGTGTTACGACCACATGACTGTGACCTCGGCACGGGTCTGAACGTGAAGACCCCACGGCGGGAGGAAGGTAGGTTGTCCGCCGCCACAACTCGCTCGCGCAGATCCAGAGAATAGGCTCGGGCCATCTTTGCTGGCCTCCATCCCAGCCCCCGGGGGAATCCCCCCAAATTCAGAAAATCTAAATCACGCTCTAGCATACTCCCGAGCATGGGATGGAACAGCACGGCAGGCTGGACCCTCTTTGCCATATCGGTTGCCGGCATGATCATCAGTTTGATCACGCCCGGTACCGACGAAGTAGACGAGTGGCTCATGGTCGGCGGAGGCGCAGTCGCCTTTGTCGGCATGGCCATAATCGGGTGGAAGCCCTCCAAGCGGCAGCCCGCCCGCCGAAACCCAATGGCCTCTGCTGTCATCAACTTTGATGAGGTCCGCAAATCAAAGCCGCTAGAACGGAAATAGCGCCGCGCCAGTCCTAGCTGGAGATCACCGCGACTTTGTACCAGGGGAAGTCCTGCTGTGACGCGAACGTTTTCGCGATGGTCGCGGCCTCGGCGTAGGTGTCGACAATGCTCTCCGCCGCCGCTCGTGTACGCCCAGCCTCTATCAGCGAGATCGTCACCTCATACCCGTCAGCTACCTTCTTGATGGTTGCCTGAGCGCTGCGCGGATCGCCCACCGAGAGTGGAACCGCATGCTCTTCCGACTTCTCAGGATTGGTGTCCGTTCATGCTGCCTCCTTGCGCTTCGATGGGTCGAACCGTCGCGCTTTCGCATGGCTTGCCAGCTGCACAGCCACTTGCCACTCTATGGACGGGGGAGTCAAATCGAGGACCCTGGAACTTTTGGAGCGCGCACCTGTCAGGGCATATCGTAATGGCGGATCCGCGCCGTCCCCCGTGCCGGGTGGCCGCGGGTGCCGTCCAGCGGTCGACGAGGGGGCATGCCTCATCGCCAGCCGCACCATGCCTCACCATCCCTGCGCCACGCGCCTTGCCAGCTGCAGCTGAACACTGCCTCACCCTAGGCGGTCCTCGATGCCACCTAGTGGATCAACTCTAACGCTTGCTTCCCGCGTTCGATAGCAGCCAGGACGCGTTTTGGGTCTGCCTTCCAGACGAAGGGCTTGGGTTTGTGGTTGTGCTCGGTGAGATAGCGGTTGATGGCGGCCTGGAGGTCGACGATAGAGCAGAACACCCCTCGCTTGAGCCGTCTCTTGGTGAGGGTAGCGAAGAAGTTTTCGACGGCGTTGAGCCAGGAGCAGGAAGTTGGCGTGAAGTGGAAGGTCCAGCGCGGATGGCGAGCGAGCCAAGCCCGGACCTTCGGATGCTTATGGGTGGCGTAGTTATCGGCGATCGCATGGATCAGCTTCCCGGCCGGAACCGCCCGCTCGATAGCGTTGAGGAAGCAAATGAACTCCTCGTGCCGGTGTCGTTGCATGCAGCGGCCGATGACCGTGCCATCCAGGACGTTCAGCGCGGCGAACAGCGTGGTGGTGCCGTGCCGCTTGTAGTCATGGGTCATCGTGCCGGCGCGTCCCTTCTTCATCGGCAGCCCGGGCTGGGTGCGGTCGAGCGCCTGGATCTGGCTCTTCTCGTCGACCGACAGCACGACGGCATGAGCCGGTGGATCGACATACAGGCCAACGACGTCCGTGAACTTCTCCAAGAAGCGTGGATCCGTAGAGAGCTTGAACGTCTGTACGCGATGGGGAGTAAGGCCGTGCGCTCGCCCAGATTCGTTGCACGGAGCGCAGGCTCACGCCGGTGGCCGCGGCCAGGGCCCGGCCCGTCCAGTGCGTCGTCTCGCCGGGCGGTGCGGCGATGCGTCAGATTGACGACCTGCCTGACCGTCTCGCCCGGAAGCGGTCGCTTGCCGGGTGGCCGCGTCTTGTCGCGCAGGAGACCATCCACGCCTTCATGCATGAACCGCTCCTTTCGACAACGATGCCTGCTCGTCATGCCAAGTAGCGATGGCCCAAGTCACCGCATTCGTTGTGAAATCCTTCCGAATGCGTCTCAATCCTAAAGCGGTTCCCGGCAGATTTGAATCGGGATTCCCAGGGGTGACGAATCGGCAGAGTCTTGGGGCGATTCGGTTTGCGGAGGAGCGCCATGCCCAAGGCTTGTTCGTTGGATTTGCGCGAGCGTGTGATCGAAGCGGTTGAAGGGGGAGCATCGCGGCGTGAGGCGGCGGAGCGTTTTGAAGTCAGCGCCAGCTCGGCGGTCAAATGGCTTCAGTCGTGGCGGCGGGAAGGGCGCCGTGCGCCGCGGCCACGCGGCGGCAGCCGATCGCCGCTGGAGGACTACGCGGACGGGGTCCTCGCGCTGGTCGGCGAGCGGCCGGATTGGACGCTCGAAGAGTTCGTCGCGGCCCTGCACAAGCAGAGAATGCCGGGCAGCCGCAGCGCGCTGTGGCGTTTTCTGGAGCGTCACGACATCAGCTTCAAAAAAAAGCCTGCGCGCGGCTGAGCAGCAACGAGCCGATGTCGCCCGGGCGCGCCGGCATTGGATCCGGCAGCAGGCCCTGCTTGATTCATCCAGCCTTGTCTTCATCGATGAAACCTGGGTGAACACTACCATGGCCCGCCGCTATGGCCGCTGCCCGCGCGGCGAGCGGCTGATCGGGCGCGTCCCGCTTGGAACCTGGAAGACCCTGACCTTCGTGGCTGGCCTGCGCTGCGACGAAATGACGGCGCCCCTGGTGATCGAAGGAGCCATGAACGGAGAAATCTTTTTGTCTTACGTCGAGCAATGCCTGGCTCCCGCGCTCAACCACGGCGATATCGTCGTGATGGACAATCTCCGAGCCCACAAGGTTGCCGGCGTCGAGCAAGCGATCGAGGCCGTTGGCGCGGAATTGCTATATCTGCCCAAGTACTCGCCCGATCTCAATCCGATCGAGATGTCCTTCAGCAAGCTCAAGGCGTATCTGCGCAAAGCTGCCGAGCGGACGCAGCGCAGCCTTCGCCGCCGAATTGGCCTCTTCGTGCCTCGCCTCGGCGCAGACGAATGCGCCAACTACTTCGCTCATGCCGGATATGTTTCAATATGAGCGGAATCCGCTTTAGGGCAGCCGATCGCGGGCGCCGTCGTTGCGGAGTTGTCGGCTGCGGGAAGCTAACGCGAGCCAGTGCCGGGAGTGGATTGAACACCTGTTATTGCAAGGCACATGAAGAGCACGATCAACGCCACGGCAGTCCCTTCAAGGGAAGCTATAGCTCAGCCCAGCTAATCCCCTATCGGCGGGCGGCCTTTGAATGGCTTACCGCTAACCCGGAAAACTTCTTCGTCAAGAACGCCATCACGGGAGTGCACGGCCTCTATCGGAATGCTGGCCAGCCGGTTGAGGCATTCCGCTTGCGCGGCTTGGCACCGAGGGAGCGAGCAAGGGCGGCGTGGGCACGTCTTAGCAGGGCTGAGATTGATCCGCGGCTGCCGCTCGCCGCTTGGATCGCCGTGGAAATGCTCATATCGGAAGATCCGCAGGCAGTACGGACGAGGGAGTACAAATGGGTCCAGGCGGCGAAGATAATCCATCGGACGGTCAGCGGGTCACACAAGCGGTGGGAGATTGAGAAAGCTGACGGTAGAGTTTCCATCACCGAACTGCACAAATTCCCGGCCAGTCGTGGCCGAGTGCTCAGGCACATTGGTCAGCAAATCGAGCGCGTTGCCGAATTGATTGTTGATAAGCACCAGTCGGACATCGCAGCCTACAAACGGGAACGCGAAGTCGCCGGCAAGCTTTCGCGGCGGGCGTATCCCGAGAGCCTCAAGGGCCGGCCAAAGCGAACCCGGAGGGCGCGTGCCATGGACCGGACGTCTGAGGTGGCCGAAGCACCAAATGGCGACCGAAAAGCCCCGCGGCTCTCCAAGCTGCCAGATGGCACTATCGTCACGGACTACTGACGCCGCCGATCTCCCGATGGACACGTCATCAGCTGCCGAAGCCCTCGCGGGCGAGGACGACGTCGCCCAACGCGACGCTTGGTTCGACCCCTGGCGCCGCCCTGGCAGCTCCAAGGCAAAAGAGATCGTCGCGGATGTCCAGCGGCAGATGGAGAATTACGAGACCTACTTCGCGCTCCGCAAGCGCCGCCGCCGGCCGGCCGACCAAGAGATCTTCCAGGAGAGCGTAGCCGCCGTCGTCTGCAATCTAGTGTACCGGGAGCTGACGGTCCCCGGCGGCAACTTGGCCGTCTCGCTCTCCAACCAACTCCTCGGTCGCGCAGGCCGCTATGGCTCCCCCGTCATGAGCAAGGTCTTTCCCGACTTGCTGGAACGGATGTCCAGCCCCGAGATGGCATGGCTGAAGCTCAAAAAGGGCCAGCTCGGGTACTTTAGGACGGGTCGAGTGACGACCATCAAAGCCGCGGGTCGACTCCTCCAGCGTATGAATGACTTCGGGATTCAGTTCGAAGATCTCAAGCGCATCAACGGCGACGAGGTCATCATTCTAAAGCGAAGCAAGGACGATGCCGGGCACTCCGGGGACTATCTGGAATACGCCGAGACAGTGCGCACCAGGGCTTATCGCCAAGAGGTGCAGCGAATCAATGAGTGGTTGGAGCGGGCCGATATTGACTTCGATGAGATAGCAGCTCCAGACAAGAACGTTGATCCCTCCGAGCGGCGGCTGCGACGGTACTTCAACAACGGCAGCTTCGAAGAAGGCGGGCGGCTGTTCGGCGGCTTCTGGCAGAGCCTCAAAAAGCAGGAGCGGCACGAGGGAATTCAGATCGGCAGCGAGAAGGTTGTCACCCTGGACTATGCCCAGATGGCGCCTCGCATCCTCTACGGGATGGTCGGGCAACAGCCACCCGAAACGGACTGCTATCGCATTCCAGGTCTGGAGTTCCATCGGGACGGAGTGAAAAAGCTGTTCGCGGCGGCAATGTTCTCCGACTCCACCCTTAGCCGGGCACCTCAGGGAACCCGAAGGTTGTTACCGAATGGGATGTCTGTCGGCCACATGGTTAACCTGATCAAAGCCCACCATCGGCCTATTGCCCACCTACTGTTCACCGGGATCGGGTTCCAGGAGATGTATAGGGAAAGTGAGATCCTGGTAGACGCTCTGATCGCCCTCATTGACCAGTGCGTAGTCGCACTCCCCATCCACGATGCTCTTGTGGTGCCCTCTAGCAACCTGGCATTGGTCAGGGACACCATGCTGAATGTCTTCAGAGAGAATACAGGGGTGGAGGGGCTGGTATCAGTGGAAGGGATCTGATTGATGATGGGGGGACTATCACTGCCTATATCACTATAGGTCCACCCAAGCTCCCCTTAGAGGGACTCGTAAGAGAGGCACCAAATCGGGCAACCACCTCCGGATACCCTGGTTCACATACTTCGAGGAGGGGAGAACCTGTGGACCACCCTAGGGGATCACCGTCCAGGGTCTCCCCGTCGATTGCATGCTCTGGGACAACGGGAACACGTCAGGCGGTGCGCCGTGCCCGGCCACGGGTACGACAAGGACTAGACGATTAGGCTCCTAGGCGATGACACCGACAAGAAGGCCGGTTAACGGCTGATACCAGAACCAACCTCACAGCCGCCTCATGCCGGCCCTCGAAGGCCCGACCGACGCTCCTCGGGAGCTTCGCAAGGACAACCGCCGTGGGCCGATGTGGGCCGGCTATTTTTTCGGGGAGTCCTGCGATGGCTTGCTGGACCGGCCGGCTGCTCCGAGATCGGGGGCCTGACCATCATCGCTGCGAGCCTGACGACGAGCTTCCATGTTCGTGCGTTCGATCTTCTCGATTGCCCGAGTTGCGTTGCGAGAAGCTCGATGGCGGTGTTGATGGTGCTGGTTCGCGTTCATTTCTATGACCCCGCAGATGTTGGCGAGAGCACGCGACGCGCGCGGTGAGGAGGAAGCCGGGATCATCACCCGACAGTGGAGGAATTTGCGGGCTGAGCAACGGCGAGTCGAGTCCTTTTGCGGGCGTCATGAGATGTTCATCGGTGGGCACTTCGAGTGCCGAGCTAGCGGCGACCTAGATCAACTTCACGCTCACCAAGTGCCGCCGAAGCCCAATCATGTTCCCCGCGAGGACCGCGCCAGGCAACTCGGCGGCCTTCGGTGGACTTTTTCCCTACCGAAGGGAGCAACGTGATATTCCTGCGGGAACCCTGGGGGTGATCCATGAAGCTCATGTCAGTTGTTTTGGTGACTGCAGTTGCTGTCGCCGTGAGCGCTGGCGCGGCTAACGCGGAGCAGCACGGCAACTCAGATCGGCCTGATCACGAGTCGAGGGCGCATGCGGCGCCATCCCACGTCAGCGCGGCCAAGGCAGCCAGTGTCAATGCCTCGGAGGGTATCAGCATCGGCCATTTGATTGACGCCATACGGAAGGGGCAGGCGGCGATCAAAGGTAAGCTCGCGAACCTTCCGCCCGCGAAAGACGACGACGAAGTCTCCATCATGGACATATTCGAGATGCAGATGCTGGCGAACCACTTCTCCCAGATAACCGAGATGTCGCCGAACGTAGTGTCGACCTCGAATGCGGCGATAGGCGGCATGGCCCGGAACTTCAGGAATTAGCAACGGCACGGCCACTCGAAGATCACATGAGGGGCACATCAGTGGGTGCTTGCCAGGGGCCATCTATGACCCAGCGGGCAACGCCAGACTAGGTTTCCGGAGCAATCTCTATGTGCCTGCCGTCACTCTCCCGCTTCCCGCCCACGATCTTGAAGCTCTCGCACCTCTTCTGCCCCGCCTCGACCCGCAACACGCGACGATAGGCATCCGCGCCCGCAAAGGATATCTGGATATCGCCATGGGTCGGGCCGCGCTTCGGTGTGAACGTGATGCCCGCCGAGTGTTCCCTTGAGGAGTTGGTGCAGCCGTGATCGCAGGTCGAACACCTTCACATCGTCGCCGCGCATCTCCTTGGCGAGGGCCGCAAGGGCATTCTGGGTCTGCTTGTAGTCCTGTTCGACCGTTCGCAACCGCTCGTCCTCTGCGTCGATCTGCTGCGCCAGCTCCGACAATGCGACCCTCCAGGGCCGCCGAGGTCTCCTCCAGTGACCACCAGCTTGTCCTTGAACGCGGGACTATCGGGGCGATCAGCCAGCAGCGACACGATGTTGTCCGCCTGCTGCTTGGCCTTCTCCAGATCGGCCTCCTTGCCCAGGCGTTCCCTGGTGAGACTGTCGAGCTTCTCGCGGGCGCTCTTATGGACCGTCGGGAACAGTTCCAGGTAGTCGACCTCCATCAGCCCGACCAGGACGAACCTCTCCACGCTGAGATAGCGCCAAGCCGGGTTGGTGCATCTGGCAGCGCCGCGCCGTGCGTTGGAGCAGATGAGATAGCTTCCGCCCTTGGTGCTGTTCCCCTTGTTGACGTAGTGCATGGGGGCACCGCAGTGGCCGCACTTGGCGATGCCGGTGAACAGGTTGGAGAACCGCTCGCCCTTGCGCCCGCCCTCGATCTTCCTGCCTTGGCGCAAGCGGCGGGCCTGCAAGAAGGTCTCCCGGTCCACCACAGCCGGGAAGTAATCCGCTACGGGGTCGCCGTCAGCAATACGCTTCCGCCTGCCTGCTACCTGCTCCAGGCGCATTGGCTGGAAGGCCCCATGGACGGCTTCACTGTCGAGGATTTTCTGGATGTAGGACGGGTGCCACCCGTTGGAGCGGCCGAAGGTCGAGACGTCCTCACGGTTGAACGCCTGGGCGATGGTCGGACTTGCCGTGGCCTGCCAGGGTCATGGCGAAGATGCGCTGGACGACCGTCGCTCGGTCCTTAAGGGCCACGAAGGTGCCACTAGGGCGGTCCAGGGTTAACCATGCGGGGCAGATGCTGGTCATCTTGTGCTTCCCGTCCGTGGCTCGCTTGCGCTTGGCGCCCCACGCCGCCCGCAGGCGCTTCGACTTCGTGGTGCTTTCCTCGTTCGCCCGGAACATCACCGCGAGGGAGAACATCAGGTCACCGAAGTTCTCGTTGAGCGATTGCCGCGTGTAGACCTTGCCGTCCTGCAAGGTCACTACGGTGATACCGCTGTCCACGATGGCCTGAAACTGGAGGAAGGCGCGGTTGACGGCCTGCCGGCTGAGGCGGTCGAGGGATTCCACCAGCAGGAACGACCCCGGCGCAATGCTGCCCTTCTCTACTGCCGTCGGTGAACTGCGCGAGGGCGCCCTCCTTGGCGTTCTTGCCGCGGTAGGCAGACACGCCGAGGTCTTGGAAAGAGAGTGGCTGTATCGAGGTCGAGGCCGTGGGCTGATCAGCGTACTTCTGGCTCGCATCGGCCTGCCGGCGGAAGCTGTCGCCACGCATTTGCTCAGGGGTGGAGAAACGGAGGTAGGAATAGGCCTTGGGCTTCGTCATGGGGGCGCACCTGCTGTGTTTGGGTACACCGACTATAGCATCAGCAGGTTATGTCCGCCCGCGGCCGCAACTTCGAGAGCGCGCTTGGCGGATTCCTGGCCCTTGATATCGGCGAGATCGAGGGGATGGACGGCGAGATCCTGCATCTCCGGACTCGGCCGGGCGAGGATCTGGCTGCCCTTGAAGTGATTGACCAGCGCGATGATGGAGGGCGGCGCCAGCACCTCGATCTCGCCGGCCCAGGCCGCCTCGCTGCCCTGGGCCGCGGGGCAGATCAGGCCGCGCCCGGCGGCTGCCGCCGCGATGGCTGCGGGCAGCACGCCGGAGACGGCATTGATGCGCCCGTCCAGCCCGAGCTCCCCCAGCACCGTGTATTGGGCCAGCTCCTCCCCCGGCAGCACGCCCATCTCCACCAGCATCCCCAGCGCGATGGGCAGGTCGAAATGGCTGCCCTCCTTCAGGAGATCGGCGGGCGCGAGATTGATGGTGATGCGGCCGGGCGGCAATGCGAGGCCGATGGCGACCAGCGCCGCACGCACCCGTTCCCGGCTCTCGCCTACGGCCTTATCCGGCAGGCCGACGACGGTGAAGCTGGGCAAGCCGGGCACGCCCAGCTGCACCTCGGCATCCACCTCCAGGCAGTCGATGCCCTGGAAGGCCACCGTCTTGACCCGTGCCACCATGAGTTGCGAATCCCCAGCCCCGGCTCAGCCTCGCCATCTTAGGCGGCAGGGCCGGAGGTCGCCAAGCCATGGAACGCGGGATGAAGGCGCTCAGAGCCCCAAGCGGTTCATGAAGCTCAGCGACCGCGACATGCCGCCCTTGATCCGCCCGTAGTCGATGGCGGCGAGGTCGTGGCCATGGACATCCTCGGCGGCATGGCGGCGCAGGATCTCGCCGGCGAGGCGCTCCTGCGTCTCGTCCTTGACGCGGACCCAGAGCAGCAGGCCGCCGCGGGCGAGCTGGGCCGCCAGATAGCGGGCGTGATGCCGACCGATATGACGGGCCACAAGGGCGCCCAGGAGGGCGCAGGCGAGGCCGATCCCGGCGGTGCCCAGCGCCACCTCCAGCGCCGTGCCGCCGCTGGCGGCGATGATGCCGGCCGCCAGCACGCCCCCGAGATAGCCGGGGGCGCCGATGATCAGGCTCTGGGCCTCGATCCTCGAATCCCGTCCGGTGTAGTGAATCCGCAAGGCTTCCGGCTCATCCCCGAGCTCGGCCGTTTTCTCATAGCCATGGCCGAGCTGCTTCTCCACCGCCCGCGGATCGGCGAGCAGGCTGCAGGACGAGCGGTCGAAGCCGGCGATGAAAAGCTCGTCGACGGCCGTCTGCATCGCGCGCTCGTCGTGGAAGAGTCCAATGATTTCCCGCTGATCGCTGCCCGCCGTGCCATCTGCACGCATGTCCCGATGCTCCTCCCAAAGGGGCCGGGGGCGTTCCGGGACAATGAGGCGCGTCTGCCTCGGCAGCCGTGGCTCGATGTCCGGGAATACCCGAAACCGGCCTGACCGACATGACAAAGACATTAGATCGATGGCCGCCGGCTGCAAGGGCCGCCAGGACTGCCGTCTCGATGGGAGAAACCAAATATTCATTCGGCGATCCTAAACTCCAGGCCCGGCTTTCTTCCCGCAACCCAGGGGAAGCCCTCATGCGACAGCAATTCGATCCCTATGCGCGGCATTACGCGTCGCTTTCGGTCGAGGATCTGCTGGATGGCCGGGAGGCCTGCCATCTTCAGCTGAGCCATACGACCGATGTGGTCGCCACGGCGATCGGCCTCTACCGAATTCGCACCACCGACCCCGACGGGAAGCATTTCCAGCCCGCGAAGAAGGCCGCCGGCGCGCGCGGCAAGCTCGGCGCGCGCCGGCTGGAGAACACCGTCGTTCAGCCCTGGTCCTGGCCCTGCGTCCTGGTCTTCGTCCGGCAATGGCTCGATAAGCAAGACCTGCGGGCCCATCCCGAGGCGGCCGTGCCGCCCTTCATCTATTTGAGCGACGGGCGCGTCGTGCCGGTCTGCACCCTCGAGGCCTCGCTCTATGCGGGGAGTCCCCCGCCGGTCACGGGCCCGCTCACCTTCGCCAGCCATGTCATCGGCGGCGGCTATCCGGTGGTCACGGAAGTCCAGGGGCGCGATCACGTCGGCACGATCGCCTGCCTCGTGACCGACGGCGAGCGCTATTACGCTCTCACCAATCAGCATGTGGCGGGGGCGGCAGGGCAGGAAATTTATTCGCTAATCAAGGGGGAGCGGGTGCGGATCGGGGTTGCCGCCGGCGGGCTGATGTCGCGCCGCAAGGCCCCGTTCACCGACCTCTATCCGGGTTTTGCCGGCGCCGACACGCAATCCAATCTGGATATCGGCCTCATCGATATCGACGATTCGGCGCTGTGGACGGCACAGGTCTTCGGCCTGGGCGTGCTGGGCCGGATCATCGACTTCGACCGCATCACGGCGACCCTCGACTGGATCGGCGTGCCGGTGATCGCCCATGGCGCGCGTGGCGGGCGGATGCTGGGAGAGATCAAGGGGCTCTTCTATCGCTATGCCACGCTGAACGGCACCGACTATCTCTCGGATTTCCTCATCGGCGGGCGCGGCAATGCGGCGCTGCCGACGGCGCCGGGAGATTCGGGAACGCTCTGGTGCCTCGATCCCGAAGCCGTTGTGTTGAAGGATGATGCCGCCCCGCCAGCCGCACCTCGGGCGGCGGGCAAGGCATCGAAGCCCGCCCGCCCGGCTGTCCCTGCGGCTACGAAAGCCGTCGACCTTCCCCTGCGATTCCGTCCCATCGCCGTCCAATGGGGCGGGCAGAAGCTGAGCCAGGATGGCGGTGAGGCCTATACGCAATTCGCGCTGGCGACCTCCGCGGCGGTCACCTGCAGCCTGCTGGACGTCGAGATCGTCACCGATCTGAATGCCGAGCACACCGCCTATTGGGGCCCGGTGGGCCATTACAAGATCGCCGAGCTTGCCATCCAGAAGGTGAAATCCCCGGCACTGAAGAAATTCCTCGCTGCCAATATCGCGCAGCTCACCTATGACGCGGCAACCATCGCCACGGGCAAGCTCGTCAACGACGCCGCCCATTTCGTGCCGCTGGCCGATGTGCCCGATGTCGTCTGGAAGACGAACATCAATCGCGGCGGCAAGGCCGCCCGCGCCCAGGAAAACTGGAATCACTATGCCGATATGGATCTGCCCGGCGCCGACGGGCGGACGCTCTTCGACCTTTGCGGCAGCCCGCCGCGCGTCAGCCTCTCGGATTGGCTCGCCTTCTACAAGACGGCCCCCGTTCCGGCCAAGGGGAAGGGCACGACGAACAATATGGGTGCCTTGCCCTTCCGCGTCTGGCAGATCTTCCAGGCGATGGCCGGCTTCAAGGCCAAAGCCGACGCCGACAAATTCCTTTGCGCGGCGGGCATCCTCTCCCATTACGCCGGCGATTCCTGTCAGCCCCTGCATAGCTCCCAGCATTCCGATGGGATCGACGGCGCGACGACCGGGGTGCACAGCACCTACGAAGACAAGATGGTGGACAAATTCGCGGCGGATATCGGCACGGCTCTCGACCAGTTCGACTGGAAGTCGCTGGGCGCCGACCTGCCCGCGATCGCCACGGGCTATCAGGCGGCCCAGGCGGTGATCGACCTCATGCGCCGCTCGCAGAAGCGTCTGCCGCCGGTCCTGATCTGCCAGACCTACAATGATCTGGGCGGCGGCACCGGTCAGGCGACCATCAAGGGGCTATGGGAGAAGCTGGGAAAGGCGACGGTGGCCTGCATCGCCGACGGCACCCGCACCTTGGCGGCGATCTGGGAGGCGGCCTATGCCGCAGCCGGCGCGCCCAGCTTCGCCGGCGCGATCGCCCAGCCGGCGCTCAAGAAGATCTACGAGGCCAAGACCTTCCTGCCCTCGCTCCATATGGCGCATTTCGATCCCAAGGATTATCCGCTGCCGGCGGCGAAGGCAGCGGCGGGCGCATCCCCGGCCAAGGCGACGCGGCGCGCCGCCGCCCGGTCACCGCGCCGCCGATCGAAAACCTGACCTGAGACACCGCAGGCCTCAAGACGCGGCGATGGACAGCGGGATCGGCTGATAGCGTTGGATATGGCTGCCTTCGGTGAAGCTTCCGAAGCTCTGGCGCCAGATCTTGCCCGGCCAGGCATAGTCGACGGCGCCCTCGCGGGGGCGATAGACGGCGCTATAGAGCGTGGCGAAGCCGTGCTCCTCGATCACCGTATAGAGCGGAGGCTTCAGCATCTCGTTTATGAGCCGCGGCAGCGTCATGCCCGGGGTCTCGACGAGCTGGCCGAGATGCGCCTCGCGCTCCAGCGTCCGGCTGGCCGCGGCCATCTCGGGCCAGGCGACCGCCTCCTGGTGATTGGTGCAGAGGCGGCGCGAGGTGGCGACAGCCGGCCGGTCGCAGCCGGTGAACACCGTGGCCACATCGCCGCTGCGGTCCAACACGGTCACGTTCTGGGCCATGGGCACGGGAATGGCGGTGAGCTTCGCTACCGCCTCTTTGGTGCTGCGGCAGGTTTCCAGCACATAGCGCAACACCATGGGCATGGCGATGCCGGGGCCATGGGCTTTGCGCCCGCCGAAGGTGAGGCTGACCGCGAGCCCATCCTCGTTCATGCCGTCGAGGCAGCCCCAGAGGGCCTCCCGCATGGCGATGACACGCCGGCCGAACCAGCATGTCGTCTCCATGATGCCGGTGGTGAAAGCGGTCTCGAAGTCGTAATTGCGCAATAGCGCGGGGCCGCCCGCGCCCAGCCAGGCGGTCTGGCTGCAGCCGGTGATGACCGGCGGCGGATTGACCCCGGAGAGCATGCGATGGGCGACCTCGTCGTCGCCCGCCAGCCGGCAGAGAAGATCGTAGATCGCCACCATCTCCGGCATGTAGCGCGCCAGAGTGGCGCGGCCCTCGGCCGGCGTCGGCCGGGCGGCCAGGCCCTCCTTCAGATACCAGGCGCGGACATCGGGCCAGACGGCATGGAACTGCTGGCGCCAGATCGGCCCCGGCCGCTCTTCGGCGACGGCGTAGAAGGTCTTCTGCATGCGGCTTCCTCTATTCCGCGCCGGCCGCCCGCGCGGGCGAAGGAGCGAGGCTCAGGGACGGCCATGATAGATCACCAGGCTCGCCGCCGCGATGATAGGGGCGTGCATGCCGCAAAAGCTAAAGTTTTGGTAGCAGCCACGGATCAATGGCGGAGATACGGCGCGGCGATTTCCTCCACCCGCCGGAGCGTGATGCCGTCCCGTTGCTCCAGGAAGAGGAGATGCTCGCTCGGCCGCAGCGTGATGGCCGGACGCTGACCGTCGTTTCGAAGATGCAGATGGGCCTGCTGACGCAGGCATTCCGGGTAGTTCGGAATGTTGTTGCAGAACCATCCGAACAGCGGTGGCTCGTCCTCGGGCACGGGGCTGCTCCACAGCTCCTCGATGCGCGCAAAGCTTTTCGCCGAGACGGAGGTCCAGACACCCCACATGAAAACCTCGTCCTGGCCGATGATCGGGATCTCCAGGCAGCCGCGGACGAAGATCTGCCGGCCGTCCCTGGCCTCGATCATGCAGACATCCGCGTTGAGGCGGCCGCGGCTTCGCTCCGCCTCCGTCAGCCCCAGCCAGTGCTCGGGCGCCGTGAAGGCGACGTCGAGGGGCAGGCCGTCGAATTCCTTGTTACAGCAACCGCAAACCCAGCGATGGTTCATGGCCGGCCACCTCAGAGCGCCCCGGTCTTGGGATCGAGAATCAGCGGCTTCGCGCCGGGATGGTCGAAGTCGAACATCGGATCGAGCGAGCCGGCCAGCTCGTCATAGGACTGATCGCCGATCCGGCCCAGGTCCCAATTGTCCTCGATGAAGCGGATGATCGAGGTCTGGTCGGTCAGGCTGTGGTCGACGAAATTCACCCGCGCGAAAGGCGAGATGACGAGAAGCGGCAGGCGCGGGCCATAGCCGCAGCGGCCGGGATAGGCGCCGGGAGCGGCATCGCCGCATTTGCCCTCGCCGTTCAGCGCGTCGATCTTGGGAATGGCCGAGCCCTTCAGGATCGGCGGCATGACATGGTCGTACCAGCCGTCGGAATCGTCATAGGCGATGATGATCGCCGTGTCCTGCCAATAGGGGGATTTTTCCACGGCATTGATGACGCTGACGAGATGGCTCTGCTCGTCGATCGGGTTCGAGTAGCTGAACCCGGCATGGGCATCCTGATATTTCTTCGCCTTCACGAAGCTGACATCCGGCAGATGGCCCTGGGCCAGAGCGGCGTAGAAATCGCTGAGGTCGTATTGATGCTTCGCCTGATCGGCCTTGCCGATCATCGCCACCGAGCTCGGCGGGAGATGATGGGGATTGGCGGTCTCCTGGTAGTATTGGAAGGGCTCGTGATGGGGGCTGTAATCCGTGACCTGCTTGCCCAGGATGTTCTTGGATTTGGCGCCGCAGACGGCCTTGCCGTTCTTGCTGCCTGTCGGCTTGAAGCCGCCCTGGAACCAGCCCCAGGTGAGGCCCTTGGCCGACAGCAGATCGCCGATATGGCGCCCGGTCATGGCGACGAGACCCGCCTTCGGATTGGAGCAGTCGTCGAACATCGGATCGGGATCGGCGATCATGGTGCCCTGGACGACGATGACATCCCCATCGACCGTCATATCCTCCGGCGAGGCGCCATGGGTATTGCCGGACACGAGGTTGATGGCGCCGGGGCTCGACGGGCCGAAATTCGTGCCGAAGGAATTGTCGTTGAGGGCGAAATGCTGGGCGTAGTTCCAGAGCGCCGTGACCGTATTGCCGTCGAAATAGCCCATCACCGCATTGGCGTCGCAGCCCTTCTCGTCGGCATAGGGCGAGGTGAACTCGATGAATTTGTTCATCAGCCCGCCGTTGAAGGCCTGCTGCTCCGGCCTGTAGTCGTGATCCATGTCGCAGGTCGCCGCCTGCTGCGGCGAAAGCCGGACGGGATTGGCCGAATTGGGATTGTGGGTCAGCAGCGCCTCGGTCAGGCCGTTGACGGTCGGCGTTCCGGGCGCGGCCTGGAAGGCCGCCTCTCCCGGAAGGTTCATGGCCTTGGGGTAGGTGGCGAAGTAATGGTCGAAGGAGATGTTCTCCTGGAACAGCACGATCACATGCTTGATCGGCGTCTTGGTCGTCTCAGCCGCGGCGGGTGCCGCGAGCAAGGCGAGCGCGGCCAAGATATGAGCGAGGGGGGCGGCTGACCGGAGGTTCATCATCCCTGTTGCTCCTGCTGGATGGGTCGAGGAATTGGCCTCCGCCTCATACGCCCGACCGGTGACAAAGTTATGAACGGCGAATAGTTGCGGCAGCAATGCTGTTGCCGCTTACGCCGTCTGGTCCTCGTCGGTCCCCGATCACCCCGGCGTGGATCCCGGGACTCGCAGACCGCTCCGTGCACTGGATCCGTGGCGTACGCAGAAGGGCGATCGTCGGCAAGGCGTGATCAGACCATACTCGCCGTGGGCCGCCTGTGATGCTTCCGGCTTCGCGGCAAGCGTCGCCGCGACTGCAGTGGGACAGGCAGCTCGTCACGAAGCCTGTGGCGTCCGTCGGGGAGATTCGGCTGCATTCGAGGAGCGGCTCTATCGAGCTCACGCTCTAGAGATCGCGCTCCCAGGTCTCGCTGACGAGATCCTTGCCGAAGGCGTGATGCGGCTCCCGGGCGGTCAGCTCGAAGCCCGCCTGCTCGTAGATATGGCGCGCCGCATGGAGCACGTCGTTGGTCCAGAGCGTCATTCTGGTGTAGCCGGCATGGCGGGCGAAGCTCAGGCATTCCTCCACGAGCCGCCGGCCGATGCCGAGGCCGCGGGCAGCGGGCTCCACCAGCAGCAGGCGGAGCTTGGCGACCTCGTCGCTCTGGCGCACCACCATCACCGAGCCCAGGATCTCCCCCTCGCGCTCGGCGATCCAGCAGCGCTCGCGCCGGGCGTCGAAGTCGCGCAGGAATTTGGCAGCGATCTCCGCCACCAGCGCCTCGAAGCTGTCGTCCCAGCCATATTCCCCGGCATAGAGCGCGCCATGGCGATGGACGATCCACCCGAGATCGCCGGGCCGATGCGGCCGCAGGATATAGGGGACGGAAGGGGCGGGGCGCTCGCCCAGCAGGGTCTCGATCTCCGCCATATCCTCGACCAGGCGCTTCTGCGCCGGCGCCGGGAGCGCGCGCAGCATGGCGCCGATCTCGTCCTGGGAGCGATGGTCGAGAGGGGCGAAGGCGGCGCGGCCCAGCGCGGTCAGGGTCAGCAGGCTTTGGCGGGCGTCCAGCGGGCT
Organism: uncultured Alphaproteobacteria bacterium; assembly: GCA_963757155.1. Lineage (GTDB taxonomy): Bacteria > Pseudomonadota > Alphaproteobacteria > Dongiales > Dongiaceae > DASXQK01. The sequence continues at coordinate 28,632 of CAVWQS010000015.1, read as the reverse complement.
GGCGGCGCGCTTGATCAGGCCGCGCTCCTCGAAACCCCTGAGCAGGCGGCTGAGATAGCCGGCATCGAGGCCGAGGTCGCGGACGAGCGCGCTCGCGGTCGCATCTTCCCGATGGGCCAGCTCATAGAGGACCCGGGCCTCGGTCAGGGAGAAGGGGCTCTTGAGCAGCCCCTCCTGGAGCACCCCGATGCGCCGGGTATAGAAGCGGTTGAAGCGCCGGACGGCGGCGATGCGGGCCGGCAGCGCGGGGTCGGGCAGCAATCTGTGCTTCGCGACAGTCATATGCCATAGTCAACGAATTACTTGACTAAGTCAACATATACAGCGAGCGCCGGGCGAGGCAGTATGCGCGCCGATCAGCGGCTAGGAGGAGGTCAGGATGGACGGCGCAGGGGCAGGGATCGACCGGGATCATATCGCGGCGACCTATGAGCGGATCCGCCCGCATCTCCGGCGCACGCCGGTGATCGAGGTGGCGGGCGAGGATATCGGCCATCCAAATGCCCGCCTCACCTTCAAGCTCGAATTCCTGCAGCATGCCGGGTCCTTCAAGACCCGCGGCGCCTTCGCCAATCTCCTGCTGCGCAAGGTGCCGGCCGCGGGGGTCGCCGCGGCGTCCGGCGGCAATCACGGTGCCGGCGTGGCCTTTGCGGCCCGCAAGCTCGGCCATCCCGCGCGCATCTTCGTGCCCAGCATCGCCTCGCCGGCCAAGCTCGCCTTGATCCGCAGCTATGGCGCCGAGCTGGTCATGGGCGGCGAGCGCTATGACGATGTCCTTGCGGCCTGCAACCAGTATGTCGCCGAGGCCGGGGCGCTGGCCGTTCATGCCTATGACCAGCCCGAGACCCTGCTGGGCCAGGGCAGCGTCGGCTTGGAGTTCGAGCAGGAGGCGCCCGATCTCGACACGCTCTTCGTGGCGGTGGGCGGCGGCGGGCTCATCGGCGGCATCGCCGCCTGGTATGCCGGACGGGTGAAGCTCATCGGCGTCGAGCCGGAGCTCGCCCCCACCCTCTACGAGGCGCTGGCGGCGGGCGCGCCGGTGGATGCCAAGGCCGGCGGCATCGCCGCCGATTCCCTGGCGCCGCGGCGCGTGGGGGAGATCATGTTCCCCATCGCCCAGCGCCATGTCGCGGAGGTGCTGCTGGTCCCCGACGCGGCGATCCGCCAGGCCCAGGAGACCCTCTGGCGGGCGCTGCGGGTGGTCGCCGAGCCGGGTGGGGCCACCGCCCTGGCCCCGCTGCTGGCCGGCCTCTATCGGCCCAAGCCCGGCGAGCGAATTGGCGTTCTGCTCTGCGGGGCCAATACGACGGCGGTCGATTTCACGCGCTGACTCCCGACACGCCGAAACGCCCCTCTTTCGGCTTTCTGGCGTCCCGGCAAAATGATAGCGTCTACGCCGATCCCGCGAATCCCGGGAAATGTCGGTTCAAGAAAAAGGGGGTAGGAACGCCCCCATCACGGTCGGACTGCCCCTCAAGGGCAGCCGATATCGGACAAACAGAGAGGGAATGCGAGAAATGAGAAAATTGCTTGCTGTCTTGGCTTTGGGCGCCAGCTGTGCCCTGGCCATGCCTGCCGCCCAAGCAGCGACCCCGAAGGATACGCTGATCGAGGCGTGGCATATGGACGACATCATCACCCTCGACCCGGCGGAGATGTACGAACTCTCCACCTATGAGGTGAACGGCAACGTCTACGAGGCGCTGGTCGCCATCAACCCGCACAATACCAGCGAGATCCTGCACAAGGCAGCCGAGAGCTGGACCGTGTCGGACGACGGCAAGACCTATACCTTCAAGCTGCGCCCGAACATGAAGTTCCAGAGCGGCAATCCGCTGACCGCCGCCGATGTCGTCTATTCCTATCAGCGGCTGACGGCCCTGAACAAGGCGCCCGCCTTCCTGATCCAGGATATGGGCATCACGCCGGACAACATGAAGGACACGCTGAAGGCGGTCGACGATCTGACCTTCCAGATGACCGTCGATAAGGCCTATGCGCCCTCCTATGTCATCAACGTCCTCTGCGCCACCAACTTCTCCATCGTCGACAGCAAGCTGCTGCAGTCGAAGGAGGCCAAGCAGGCCGACGGCACCAACGATTGGGGCAATGGCTGGCTGAAGACCAATTCGGCGGGATCCGGACCCTTCGCGATCAAGCAATGGAAGCCGAATGAGGTCATCACCATGGAGGTGAACCCCAATTACTACGGCACCAAGCCGAAGCTGAAGCGCGTGGTGTGGCGCCACATCGCCGAGGAATCCTCGCAGCGCCTGCTGCTGGAGTCCGGCGACGTGGATATCGCCCGCAACCTCTCGGCCGATCAGCTGGATGGCTTGCGCGCCAAGGGCGGCTTCGAGACGACGGCGACTGCCCAGAACACCAACCTCTACATGGGCATGAACACCAAGAACGAGTATCTGGCCAATCCCAAGGTCCGCCAGGCGATCCGCTATCTCGTCGACTATGACGGGCTGGTGAAGACGGCGCTTCGGGAAGGCTGGGTCATCAATCAGACCTTCCTGCCCAATGGCGTGATGGGCTTCGTGGATTCCCATCCCTTCACCCTCGACATCGACAAGGCCAAGGCGCTCCTCGCCGAGGCGGGCTATCCCAACGGCTTTCCGATCACGGTCAATGTCGCCTCCACCGAGCAGTCGCGCATGGACATTGCCCAGAGCCTGCAGGAGACCTTCGCCAAGGTCGGCATCCAGCTGAAGATCCTGGCCTCGGACCAGAAGACGGTCATCACCGCCTACCGCGCCCGCAAGCACGATATGGCCTTGCTGACCTGGGGCATCGACTACTTCGACCCCGCCACCAACATGTCCTTCGTGGTCAACACCGACAATTCCGACAAACCGGCGAGCAAGCCGCTGGCTTGGCGCAATGGCTGGATGAACGAGGATCTCAACGCCAAGGCCGCGGCCTTGAAGATGGAGCGCGACGGCGACAAGCGGAAGGCGGGCTACCAGGAGATGATCAAGGAATGGCAGCCGATCTCGCCCTTCGCCATGATGTACCAGCAGAACTGGGTGGCGGCGCTGACGCCGAAGGTGAAGAACTTCTTCATCGGCCCGTCGAACGAGATGACGCAATACGTCGACGTCTATAAGGAATAAAACAGCGCAATGTCGAAGCCGGCGATAGCTTCGGCGAGCGCCATCGACGCAAGCCTACCGGCCGAGGACAGCGTCTCCTCCCTTCACGGGTTGAGACGCTGGCTCCTCGGCGGGGGCGGCTTGATATTTTCTCTCCTCGTCACATTCTTCGGCCTGCTTCTCGTCACCTTCGTCATCGGGCGGCTGATGCCGGCCGACCCCGTGCTCGCCGCCGTGGGCGATCGCGCGAGCCTGTCGACCTACAACCAGGTGCGGGCGGAGATGGGCCTCGATTTGCCCATCTGGCACCAGTTCCTGATCTATGCCTGGAAGGTGCTGCACGGCGATTTCGGCATGTCGATCCTGACCGCCCAGCCGGTGCTGGACGATATCCGCCGGGTGTTTCCCGCCACCGCCGAGCTCGCCACCGTCGGCATCATCATCGGCATCGTCTTCGGCATCCCGCTCGGCGTCTGGTCGGCGGTCTACCGCAACAGCCTGCTGGACCACGTCATGCGGGTCCTGGGCCTCATCGGATATTCGGTGCCGATCTTCTGGCTGGGCATCATGGGACTGCTCGTCTTCTATCTGAAGCTGGAATGGGTCGGCGGGCCCGGTCGCCTCGACGTCTATCTCGACGGCCAGGTGCCGACCGTGACCGGCATGATCCTGGTCGATGCGCTGCTCGCCGGCGATTGGGAGGTGTTCGACAACGCCTTCAGCCACATCATCCTGCCGGCGACGCTGCTGGGCTATTACTCGCTGGCCTATATCTGCCGGATGACGCGCAGCCTGATGCTGGAGCAGCTCAATCACGAATATCTCATCACGGCGCGGGTCAAGGGGCTGTCGGAACGCCGGGTCATCTGGCGCCATGCCTTCGGCAATATCCAGGTGCCGCTGATCACGGTGGTGGCGCTCGCCTTCGCCAATATCCTGGAAGGCTCCGTGCTGACCGAGACCGTCTTCGCCTGGCCGGGCATCGGGCGCTACATCACCACCGCTTTGCTCGCCGCCGACATGAATGCGGTGCTGGGCGGCACCGTCGTGGTCGGGCTGGTCTATATCGGCATGAATCTGCTGTCGGACCTGCTCTACCGGATCGTGGATCCCCGGGCGCGATGAGCGTCAATCCGACAAGCCTCGCGGTGCCGACCGGCCTCAAGGCCTGGCTCCTGACCGACACGCCCGGATCCGGCTGGCAGGCGGCCTGCGGCCGCGCCTTTCGCGGCTGGCGCTCCTTCGCCCGCAACCCGCTGGGGCTGGTGGGGCTGGGGATCGTCGTCATTCTCCTGCTCTGCGCCGCCTTCGCGCCCTGGATCGCGACCGCGGACCCCACCTCCCAGGATCTGGCGCTTGCGCCTGCAGCCGCCCAGCGAAGCCCATTGGCTGGGCACCGACCGCATGGGCCGCGATACCTATTCGAACCTCGTCTATGGCTCCCGCGTCACCCTCTACATCGTCGTCCTGGTCCTGGTGATCGCCGCGCCCATCGGCCTCCTGATCGGATCGACCGCCGGCTACCTCGGCGGCAAGACCGATCAGGTCCTGATGCGCATCACCGATATCTTCTTCTCCTTCCCGCGGCTCGTCCTGGCTTTGGCCTTCGTCGCCTCGCTGGGGCCGGGGCTGAACAATGCCATCATCGCCATCGCGCTGACGGCCTGGCCCGCCTATGCCCGGGTCGCCCGCGCCGAGACCCTCGCCGTGCGCCGCAGCGATTTCATCACCGCCGTCCGCGCCCAGGGGGCCGGCAGCTGGCGCATCATCTTCCGCCATATCATGCCGCTGTCGCTGCCCTCGGTCATCGTGCGCGCCACCCTCGACATGGCCGGCATCATTCTGACGGCGGCAGGTTTGGGGTTCCTGGGCCTGGGCGCGCAGCCGCCGACGCCCGAATGGGGCGCCATGATCGCCGTCGGGCGGCAGAACATCCTCGATCAATGGTGGGTGGCCGCGGTGCCCGGCATGGCGATCTTCATCGTCAGCCTGGGATTCAACCTCCTGGGCGACGGGCTGCGCGACGTTCTCGATCCCAAGATGACGTAAGGGACGAGGCGGTGGCAGAAACCGATCAACCGCTGCTGCGGGTCGAAAACCTCTCGGTCCGCTACATCACGCCGACCGGCGTGGTGAATGCGCTGAAGAAGGTCAGCTTCGAGCTCGGGCGCGAGAAGCTCGGCATCGTCGGTGAATCCGGCTCGGGCAAATCGACCCTCGGGCGGGCCATCCTGAAGCTCATCCCGCGGCCGGGGGAGGTCAGCGCCGACCGGATCGACTTCATGGGCCGGGATCTGCAATCCATCTCGGAAACCGAGATGCGCGCCGTCCGCGGCAAGCAGATCACGATGATTCTGCAGGATCCCAAATTCTCCCTGAACCCCGTGATGAAGGCGGGCGACCAGATTCTCGAGGCGCTGTCGATCCATGGCGGCATCGGCCGGCGCGAGGGGCGCAAGCGCGTCATGGAGATCCTGAAGGCCGTGCGCATCCGCGATCCCGAGCGCGTCTACAACGCCTATATCCATGAGCTTTCCGGCGGCATGGGCCAGCGCGTCATGACCGCGATGATGGTGGTGACCAACCCGATGCTGCTCATCGCCGACGAGCCGACCTCGGCGCTGGACGTGACCGTGCGGATGCAGGTGCTGGCCATCATCGACGATCTGGTGACCCAGCGCGGCATGGGGCTGATCTTCATCAGCCATGATCTGAACCTGGTCGGCTCCTTCTGCGACCGCATCCTGATCATGTATGGCGGGCGCATCGTCGAGAGCTGCAAGGCGGCCGACCTGCGCAACGTCACCCACCCCTATAGCCGCGGCCTGCTCGAATCCCTGCCCAGCATCGAGCGGCCGAAGGAGATGCTCGCGACCTTGAAGCGCGATCCGGCCTGGCTGGGGGAGCCGTGATGGCCGACATCCTCGACGTGCGCAATCTGCATGTCACCTTCGGCCATGGCCATAACAAGGTCCATGCCGTGCGCGGGGTCTCCTTCACCGTGGCCAAGGGCGAATGCTTCGGCATCGTCGGCGAGTTCGGGATCGGGCAAGACCACGGTGCTGCGCGCGCTCTGCGGCCTCGGCAGCAATTGGGAGGGCGAGATCCTGATCGATGGCCAGCCCGCCCCGCGCCATCCCGACCGCGCCTTCTGCCGGACGGTCCAGATCGTATTCCAGGACCCCTACGGCTCGCTCCATCCCCGCCAGACCGTCGACCGGTGCCTGCGCGAGCCGCTGGAGATCCAGGATATCGGCCAGCGCGACCAGCGCATCACCGATACGCTCCAGGCCGTCGGCCTGGACAGGAGCTTTCGCTACCGCTACCCGCATCAGCTCTCCGGCGGCCAGCGCCAGCGCGTGGGCATCGCGCGCGCCCTGATGCTGGAGCCGAAGCTGCTGTTCCTGGACGAGCCCACTTCCGCCCTCGACGTCTCGGTTCAGGCCGAGATCCTGAATCTCCTGCAGCGCCTGCGGAAGGAACGCGGATTCACTTACGTTCTCGTCACCCACGATCTCTCGATCATCTCGCATATGTGCGAGAGGCTGATCGTGATGAACGTCGGCCGCGTGGTCGAAGCCATGCCCGTGACGGCCTTGCGCGACCGCACGCCGGAGAACCCCTATACCCAGCAGCTCCTGCAGGCGAGCCTGGGCTACGACCGCCAGGCGGTGGAGCGGTATCAGACCTTCGATTAGGTCGGTCGAGCGCTAACGACCCCACGCACAATCGTCATGGCAGAGCTTGTTGCACGGCTGTCCGGTTGCAGCCCGCCAGCCTCGCTCTCTCAGCCGTCATGGTCGGCGCAGGCCGACCATCCACGAGTTTGCCAGCCCTTGATTCGATATTCGCCTTGTCGATCACCGGCGCTCTCTCTGATCGGGAACAAGCGCGTCGGCGCGACCACAAGATTTGACACGGAGGACACGGAGTTGAGGGGAGATCCACGGAGAAGCGGGCGTGCAGGATCAACCGCCCTTTCTCCTCCGTGATCTCCGGAATTCCTCCGCGTCCTCCGTGACCCATTTTCTTGTGGCCGAGCCCTCGGCCAGCAAACTCGTGGATGGTCGGCCTTCGCCGACCATGACGGCGGAGAGAGCGAGGCTTGCAGGCCAACCGGACAGCTGTGGGCCGAGGCGGGCGATATGGGTTTAGAGACGGGGCCCTCGGCCCTGGATTCCCGCTTTCGCGGGAATGACGAGAGAAGGATGGGCCGAAGCGACTTGATCGAAGGGCGCTCCTGCTATTCCCATTTCGTCATTCCCGCGAAAGCGGGAATCCAGGGCCTCAAGCGATCCCGTAGCCCCTGGATCCTGGCTTTCGCCGGGATGACGGAAGGAGAGAGCGAGCGCGGATCTCAGGTCGGGTCGTCGAGGCTGAAGACTTCGGCCTGGTCGTCATAGGAGAAGAGCTCGGCGAAGCGGCCCCAGGAGATCACGGTCTGCAGGGTCTCCTGCGCGTCCTCCTCGCTCTGCTGGTCCTCGAGCTCGGTCTCGAAGCGAACGCGGGGCGCGCGGTGGCCGGGGCGCTCGTCCAGCACGCGGCGGATATGGGCGGCCAGCGGGACATGGCGGCGCAGCAGATCGGCGAAGAGGCGCTTGCGGTGCTCGAGGTCGGAATCGACGAATTGCCGGGCGGCGTCGGTGAGCGTGATATCGCCTTCCGCCAGCTCGGCGAAGCCCAGGAGCTGCAGCCCCTCGACGATGGGCCAGAGATCGTCGACCTCGAGCTGCAGCGAGGTCGCGATATGGGGGAGATCCGCCTTGCCGCGATAGGGGTCCGAGGCCAGGGTCTCCATCAGGCCGGCCAGCGTATTGGCCGAGACATGGCTCATGCGGTAGGAGATCTGGGCCAGCGCCTTGGCGGGCTCGCGCGGCCGCTCGGTCATGCGGGCATAGATGTCGTCGACCAAAGCGCGGAAGCGCGGCGCCAGACGGTTGCGGGGCTGGGCCAGTTCGACGCGGAATTCGGCGACGATGCGCCCCGGGCTCTCCGCCAGCATCAGGATGCGGTCGCACATCAGCACCGCCTCCTCGATGTTGTGGGTCACCATCAGGATCGAGCGGATCGGCAGCTTGCCCTCGTTCCAGAGCTCGATCAGATCGGTGCGCAGCGTCTCGGCCGTCAGCACGTCCAGCGCCGAGAAGGGCTCGTCCATCAGCAGCACGGCGGGATTGACCACCAGAGCGCGGGCGAGACCGACGCGCTGGCGCATGCCGCCGGAGAGCTCCCTGGGATAAGCGGATTCGAAGCCGTCGAGGCCGATCAGATCGATGGCGGCCAGCGCGCGCTTGCGCATCTCGCGCTCGGCCACGCCCTGGGCCTCGAGCCCGGCCTCCACATTCTCCAGCACCGTCAGCCAGGGGAAGAGGGCGAAGGTCTGGAAGACCATGGCGATGCCCTCGGCCGGGCCCTCGATCGGCTTGCCGAGATAGACCACCTCGCCGGCGCTGGCATGGGCAAGCCCGGCGACGATGCGCAGCAAGGTCGATTTTCCGCAGCCGGAGCGGCCGAGCAGGCCCACGATCTCGTGCTCGCGCAGCGACATGTTGACCTTGTCGATGACGACGCGCTCGGCACCCGAGGGCCGCGGGAAGGCCTGGCGCACATTGCGCACCTCGATCAGGGCTTGTCCGGCGGCCATGGCGGCACTCCTTTCCTTGCTCAGTCGAACCGGAAGCGCCGCTCGGCCATGCCGTAGAGCGGGCGCCAGAGCAGCCGGTTGAACAGGATGACATAGATCGACATCACGGCGATGCCCAGGATGATATGGGGGAAATCGCCGGCATTGGTCGCGCGAGCGATATAGGCGCCCAGGCCATGGGCTTCCAGATGGGTGTTACCCCAGCTCACCGCCTCGGCCACGATGCTGGCATTCCAGCAGCCGCCCGAGGCCGTCACCGCGCCGGTGATGTAATAGGGAAAGACCCCGGGCAGCACCACCTGGCGCCACCATTGCCAGCCCCCGATGCGCAAATTCGCCGCCACGTCGCGCAGATCGTTGGGAAAGGCGCTGGCCCCGGCGACGACGTTGAAGAGGATGTACCACTGGGCGCCCAGGATCATCAGCAGGCTGAGCCAGACATCGGCATTGAGGCCGAAGCGCACGATGGCGACGACCGCCACCGGGAAGAGCAGATTGGCGGGAAAGGCGGCGAGGAACTGGGCGATGGGCTGGACCGTCTGGGCGAGGCGCGGCTTCAGCCCGATCAGCACCCCCAGCGGCAGCCAGACGGCGGTGGCGAGCGCGATCAGCACCACGACCCGGATCATGGTGAGGGCGCCCAGGCCCAGCGCCACCTCGAGATCATGCCAGCTGAGCCGGCCGGTCACCGTGACCACCGCCTGCCAGAGCAGCAGGCCCGTCAGTGCGGCGACCGCCGTATACCAGACCACCTCTCCCACCCAGCGCCGATGCCGGGGCGCCGGCCCCGCCAGCCCGCGGGTGAAGCGCGGCCCCGGCCAGGCCGCGATCCGGTGCAGCCGGCGGAAGAGGGGGTTGACCGCGGTGTTCAGCAGCCGGGCCCGGCGGAAGAGCCGGAGCAGCCAGGATTGCGGCGCCTCCGCCGCGGCGCTGAGCTCGAAGCGGAATTTGTCGGTCCAGGCGATCAGCGGGCGGAAGAAGAGCTGGTCATAGGCGAGGATCACCACGAGCATGGTGAGGAGCGCCCAGCCGATGGCGCCCAGATCCTTCTGGTCGATGGCGAGCGCCACATAGGAGCCGATGCCGGGCAGGCGCACCGTATGGGTCCCCACGGCGATCGCCTCCGAGGCGACGACGAAGAACCAGCCGCCGGACATCGACATCATCATGTTCCAGATCAGCCCGGGAATGGCGAAGGGCACCTCCAGGAACCAGAACTTCTGCCAGCCGGAGAAGCGGAAGCTGGCGCTGACCTCGATCAGATCCTTCGGCACCGTGCGCAGGGATTGATAGAAGCTGAAGGCCATGTTCCAGGCCTGGCTGGTGAAGATGGCGAAGATGGCGGCGAATTCGGCGCCCAGCACATTGCCGGGGAAGAGCGCCAGGAAGAAGGTGACGGTGAAGGAGACATAGCCCAGCACCGGCACCGATTGCAGCACGTCGAGCACCGGCACCAGGATCCGCTCGGCGCGCCGGCTCTTGGCCGCCGCCGTGGCATAGGTGAAGGTGAAGATCAGCGACCCCGCCATGGCCACCATCATCCGGAGCGTCGTGCGGAGCGCGTAATAGGGCAGGTGGCTGGGATCGAGGGAGAGCTCGCCGCCCTGCGGGGCGGTCAGCGGGCCCGTCATCTCATGGGCGCCGGCGGCAAACAGGAAAAACACGCTGAGCACGAGCGGGACCGCCAGCAGGTCCCACCGGTTCGGGACCACTCCCCGGGGAATGGCAGAGATGGTCGGCGAAGACCAGCGCATGGGCGCACCTGAGGCTGCGTTCGGTTGCCGCTGCGCCCGACCTTCGCGTTCCGGCGCGTGCTTCGAGCCGGGCTTTACGCCACGGGGTGGCGGCTGTCAACGCGTCTCGGGATTACGAAGCGGAAAGACGCCGCGGGCCCCGGACGGCGGCCCGCAAAGGCGGGGTGGCGCAACGAAAAGGGGAGGCCCTGGTGGGCCTCCCCTCGTCGGACGAAGCCGAATTCGGACGACTGTTACTTCCGCAGATTGGTCCAGATCTTGTTATAGAGCTCGACCACCTCTTTCGGGCAAGGCGGCACGAACTCCGGCGTCGGCGCACCGGCCGGCGCCTTGATCTCCGGCGAATCCGCGAAGGCGGCCGGCAGGAACTTGTTGGCGCCGGTGATGCCGTTGTCATAACCGGCGAAGTCGGAAATCAGCGCCGCATTCTCCGGGGCCATGATGAAGTTCTGGAAGGCCTTGGCGTTCTCCATGTTCGGCGCGTCCTTCAGCACCGTCACATTGTCCATCCAGCCCTCGATGCCTTCCTTGGGATAGGCGTATTTGGCGGTGGGCAGCTGCTTGCGGATGCGATAGGCGGCCCCGTTCCAGGTCTGGGTCACGTCGACATCGCCCGAGGTCATCTTGGTGATGGTGTCGTAGGAGAAGGTGCGCCAGTCGGCCTTCGCCTTGTTCAGCAGCGCGTTCACCTTCTTCAGGTTCGCCGGGTCGCCGCCGCAGCGCGGCACGCCCAGATAGCGCTCCGCCGCGTGGATCACCGACATCTCGTCATCCAGCACGTTGATGCGGCCCTTCAGGGAGTCGGGCGTATCGAACAGGATGGCATAGGTATCGATGTCGCCCTTGTACTTGGCGGTGTTGACGTCGAAGGCGGTGGTGCCGAACTGCCAGGGCACCGAATAATTGCGGCCCTTGTCCCAGTAGATGTCGACGAACTCCGGCTTGACGTTCTTGAAGTTCGGCATCTGGTTCGGATGGGTCTCCGCCAGCATGCCTTCCTCGATCATGATCTTCACGGTGTAGTCGGAGGGCACGACGATGTCATAGCCCGTGCCGCCGGCCCGCACCTTGGCGAGCATGGTCTCGTTGGAATCATAGCCGTCGAGGGTGACCTTGATACCGGTCTCCTTCTCGAATTTCTCGATCAGCTTGGGGTTGGTGTAGTCGCCCCAGTTGTAGATATGGAGCTCGCCGGCGGCCATGGCCGAGGTCGCCGACATCATCAGGGCTGCGGCTCCCGCCAGCCCAATCCTACGCAGACTCATTTGTGTCTCCCATGTCTTGACTTATGAAGCTCTTGGTTTGTGAAGCGGTCGTTTCTTAGCTGCGACGCCTCCTCGCAATGAGAAAGGATAGTGTCACAAAGATGACGGAAACGCCCAAAAGAATTGTGCTCATGCAGTTGATCTCGGGCGTCAAAGGCCGGCGCGTCTGGTCCCAGATATAGAGGGGCAGCGTGGTCTGCCCCGGCCCGGCCACGAGCTGGGTGATGGTGAAATCGTCGAAGGACACGATGAAGGCCAGCGCCGCCCCGGCGCTGATGCCCGGCATCAGCAGCGGCAGGGTCACGCGCCTGAAGGCCTTCCAGGGCGTGGCATAGAGATCGGCCGCCGCCTGCTCCAGGGTCAGGTCCATATCCTCCAGCCGGGCGCGGATCGGCATATAGGCAAAGGGGATGCAGAAGACCGTATGGACCAGGATCAGATTGCCGAGCCCGAGATTGATATGGGCGACGGAGGCCAGCAAAGCGAAGAAGGAGAGGCTCGCCACCGCGGTGATGATCTCCGGCACCATGAGGGGCAGGTTGATGACGATGAAGGCCGCCGTCTGGCCGGGCCAGCGGCGGGTCCGCGTGGTCGCCAGCGCCGCCGCCGTGGCGACCAGGGTCGAGACGATGGTCGCGGTGATGGAGATCTTCAGCGTCGTCAGCGCGGCATCATGGAAGCCTTCATTGGCGAAGGCATGGGCATACCAGTTGAGGCCGAAGCCGCCCCAGCGCGTCACCAGCGCGCCGCCGTTGAAGGAGAAGACCGCCAGCACCAGGATCGGCGCATAGAGCAGCACCATGCAGCAGATGGCGATGGTGCCGAAGCCCGGCTGGTAGCGCAGGTCGAGAGCCTTGCGCGGCCGCCGGCCACCGGTTGTCACGACGCCCGGGGCCATCTCGACTTCCGCGGTGACAGCGGCCTCAACCATGCAGGGCCTCAACCATGGAGAGCCTGGGCTTTGCCCGTCGTGCTGCGCACATAGAAGATCAGCGCGATCATCACCCCGGCCATCAGGATCAGGGCCTGGGCCGAGCCCAGGGGCCAATTGCGCGACGAGCCGAATTGCAGCGCGATCAGCGCGCCGATCATCAGATGCTTGCCGCCGCCCAGGATGAGAGGCGTGACATAGGCGCCGATCGCCGGGATGAAGACCAGCAGGCAGCCGGCGATGATGCCGGGCTTGGCGAGCGGAATGATGATCCGGCGCAGCACCCTGCCGCGGGTCGCGTAGAGATCGAAGCCGGCCTCCACCAGGCGGAAGTCCATCTTCTCCAGGCTGGCGTAGAGGGGCAGCACCATGAAGGGCAGGAAGCTGTAGAGCAGGCCCAGCATGGTGGCGAAATTGGTGTAGAGCAGGACGATCGGCTTATCGATGACCCCCAGCCAGATGAGGAAGTCGTTGATCAGCCCCTCATCGCGGATGATCAGCATGACGGCCAAGGTGCGCACCAGCAGGTTGGACCAGAAGGGGATCGTCACCAGGAAGACCCAGAACTGGCGGCGTGCGGGCGGCCGGGTCGCCATGAAATAGGCGGTGGGAAATCCCAGCACCAGGCAGATCGCCGTGGTGGCAATGGCGAACAGGATCGAGCGCAGGTAGATCATCAGATAGTCGGAGGAGAAGGCCAGCGTGCCGTCGAAGATGTCGCGTTGGAACAGGAAGGAGACATAGGCATCGGTGGAGAAGTTCCAGACGACTCCGCCATATTCCCCCGCCTCGAGGAAGGAATAGACCACCATGATCAACAGCGGCAGGACGCCGAACAAAGCGATGATGATCACGGCGGGGGCCGAGAGGCCCCAGCGCGTTCGAAGCCAGCGCCGGCGCTCCGTGGCTTGCGCCCGGGCGACGCGTTCGGAAGCGGGGAGAAGCTCTGCGGGGGCAGCGGTGAGGGACATGGGGCGGCTCAGTCCACCAGCATGCGGGCAGCGCCGGCCGGCACATCGATGCCGACCTTGTCCCCGACCGCGAATTGGGCGCGCCCGTCCATGGCGTTCTGGACCCGGACATTGAGGCGCAGGCTGTCGGTCAGCCGCACCTCGTAATTGGTATCGGTGCCGACATAGACCGTCTGGGCGATGGTGCCGATGCTGCCCCCGGACTTGAGCAGGATCTTCTCCGGCCGGATCGCCAGCGTGACCTTGGCGCCCGGGACGGGATTTCCCGTCGGATTGGCCAGGAAATCGAGCCCGCCTTCCACCCGGCAATGCACGAGATCCCCCTCGCCTTTGGCGACCTGGGCCTCGACGAAATTCGTGTCGCCGATGAAATCGGCGACGAAGCGGTTGACCGGCCGCTCATAGATGTCGAGCGGTGCGCCCAGTTGCTGGATCTTGCCCTTGCTCATGACCGCGATCCGGTCGCTCATGGTGAGCGCCTCTTCCTGATCGTGGGTCACGAAGACGAAGGTGATGCCGGTGCGCCGCTGCAGGTTCTTGAGCTCGCTGCGCATTTCCTGGCGGAGCTTGAGGTCGAGGGCGGAGAGAGGCTCGTCCAGCAGCAGCACCTCGGGATGATTGGCCAGCGCGCGTGCCAAAGCGACCCGCTGCTGCTGCCCGCCGGAAAGCTGGGAAGGGCGCCGGCCGCCCAGCCCCGTCATCTTGACCAGGGCCAGCATCTCCTCGACGACGCTGCCGACCTTCTCCTTGGCCGCGCCCCGCATCTCCAGCCCGAAGGAGATGTTCTGCGCCACCGTCATATGGGGGAACAGGGCATAGCTCTGGAAGACGGTGTTGACGGCCCGCTGATAGGGCGGCAGATGCTCGACCGGGCTGCCCTTGAGCAGGATCTCGCCCGAGGTCGGCTGCTCGAATCCGGCGATCAGGCGCAGCAGCGTGGTCTTGCCGCAGCCCGAGGGGCCCAGGAGGGTGAAGAACTCGTTCTGCCGGATCGTGACCGAGACGTCGTCGAGGGCCCGCACGCCCTCCTGTCCGGCACCGAATATCTTCGTAACCCCGCGGGCTTCGACCGCTGCGATGTCTGCCAATCCGTGGACTCCCCGCCGGCTTGTTGCTTTTTCCGCCGTGCCGGCAAAATCTAGGGTATCCCCGGGAAGGCGCCAAGCCCCGAATATCGATAGGTTTGTCGCAGCGCCGGCATGCCAGGATTGGGTCGAAACCGGTATCAAGACGGATCGAGCCCGGACGCGGGCCGTCGCATGGCTCCCCTGCGCGATGGCCCCGTTCACCGGCCGCCTCTTTCGGCTAAGCTCGGCGCCGCGTCCTTCCGATCGGGAACCCACCCTTGTGAGCGATAGTCGTGACACCGCCGAGCGGCGCGATGGCCTTCGGGGCATCCTCTCCATGCTGCTCTGCGTCCTGATCTTCGGCCTCATGGATGCCCTGGTGAAGCTGGCCGCGGAGCGCCATCCGATCGGCCAGATCATCTTCTTCCGCAATTTATTCGCCTTCATCCCCCTTTCCTTCTTCATCCATCGGGCCGGCGGGCTGTCGGTGCTGCGCACCCGATACGCCACCCAGCATCTCCTGCGCTCCATCACCGGCATCACCAGCATGGCGTTGACCTTCTATGCCTTCGCCCGGATGCCGCTGGCCGATGCGGTCGCCATCGGGCTCTCCGCCCCCATCTTCCTCACCACCTTCTCGGTGCCTCTGCTGGGCGAGCATGTCGGCTGGCGCCGCTGGAGCGCGGTCGGGGTCGGCTTCATCGGCATATTGATCATCACCCGGCCCGGCAGCGGCGTCTTCGGCGCCATCGCGCTGATCCCTCTGGCCAGTGCGGCGCTCTATGCCGTGGCCATGATCCAGATCCGCAAGGTGGCGACCCGGGAGCCGGCGGCGACCATGGCCTTCTACATGACCCTTTGCGCCACGATTCTGGGTGCTGCCAGCCTGCCCTGGCAATGGGTCACGCCCACGCCGCTCATGCTGCTCTGCCTGATCTGCATCGGAATTCTGGGCGGGCTCGCCCAGATGGCGCTGACCCAGGCCTATCGCCTGGCCGCGGTCTCCCTGATCGCACCCTTCGAATATTCCGCTTTGCTGGTCGCCGCCATCTTCGGCTTCGCCATCTGGGGCCAGATCCCCGATCATTTCGTCTGGCTGGGGTCGGCCATCGTCATCGCCAGCGGCCTCTACATCCTCCATCGCGAGACCGTGCGCCGGCGCCAGTCTGTCTAGATTGCCAGGGCTGTCTAGATCGCGAGCCCCTCGGCCGCGAGCCGGCGGAAGTCATCGCCGGCGCAATTGACGACGATCGCGTCGTCGCTCTCCTCCGCCAGTGCGGCGATAGAAGGCGCGCGCCCGGGATTGCGCTCCAGCACTTCCCAGACCATCCCCTTATGGCCCGCGGCCATGGCGCGCCGGGCGACGGCCGCCATCAGATCCAGGGCCAGGCCGCCGCCCCGCCAAGCCTCCGCCACGAACAGATCGGAGAGGTACATCACCGGCCCGCCGGTGTCCGTATCGTAGATCGGCCAGAACAGGGCATAGCCCACCGCTGGCGCCCACCGCTGGCGTCCGCGGCTTCCGCGATGAGGGCCTGGAAGCGGGGATCGGCGCCGAAGCCGTGATCGGCCAGGCGCGGGGCCGCCCCGGGCGCCAGCGGCCCCTCGCCCAGAGCGGCCATGAGGCGGGCGAGGAAATCGGCCAGCAGGGGCGCGTCCTCCCGCCTGGCCGGCCGGATCGAGGCCGCCGAGAGCGGGCTTGCCGCGGCGAGGCGGGCGAGCGCCGGGGCGTCGGCGAAGCAATGCAGCAGCGAATCGTCCTCGCGGGCAAAGCGGGCATAGAAGCGCCGGGCCGCGGTGTTGCGGCGCAGCACCGTCCAATGCAGGTTCTCGTCGCCCGCTGCGGCGGCGAGGCGGGCGACGCTGGCCGCCAGCAGCCGGCCGAGCCCGCTGCCCCGCGCCCAAGCTTCGACATAAAGATCGCCTAGATAGGCGGCACGAACGACTCGATCCGTGTCATAGGATGGGTGGAACAGGGCATAGCCGGCCGGCCGGCCGCCGGTCTCGGCGAGCAGCACCTCGAAGCGCCGCTGCGGCCCGAAGCCGTCGCGGCGATAGGCCAAAGCGTCGAAATGCGGCACCGGGCCGCCTTCGGCCTCGGACAGCGCGGCCACCATGCGGGCGACGGTCTCGGCATCCTCGAGGCCGGCGCGGCGGATCCTGGTCCCGGTTGGCATTGGGTTCTTTGGCGGCATCGGGCTCGGTCGGCATGAGGGCGCAATATCGAGGGGGCGGAAACGGCGGGCAAGATACGCTAGCTGTGGCGCCGAAGGGGATATTTGCCTAAACAGATATCTGACATGAGCAAGAACGGCCAAGTCCAGGAAACGCCCGCAGAAAAACCTAAAGCCGCGCCCGCCCGGCCCGCGCCCAAGAAGGGCAAGGCGCGGGCGAAAGGCCGGGGTAAGGGCCGAGGCCGCGCGCTCGGCTGGCGCTTGCTCAAATGGGCTTCGGTGGCAGCGATCTGGTGCCTCTTCATCGGGCTCTGCTTCGTGGCCTGGCTCGCCTATGACCTGCCGGACCTCTCGCGCCTCACCAATGCCGCCCGGCGCGCCAGCGTCACGCTGGTCACGGCCGACGGGCAGATCCTCGCCAGCTATGGCGATCTCTACGGCAAGGCGGTCAAGCTCGACCAGCTGCCCCCCTATCTGCCCGATGCGCTGCTGGCCACCGAGGACCGGCGCTTCTACGCGCATTTCGGCATCGACCCCCTCGGCCTGCTGCGGGCGATCATCACCAATGTGCAGGCCGGGCATCTGGTCCAGGGCGGCAGCACCATCACCCAGCAGCTGGCCAAGAACGTCTTCCTGACGGCGGACCGCACCCTCCGGCGCAAGGGTCAGGAGGCGCTGCTGGCCCTCTGGCTCGAGCATAACCTCACCAAGCAGCAGATCCTGACGCTCTATCTGAACCGGGTCTATTTCGGCGCCGGCACCTATGGGGTGGAGGCGGCGGCGCGGAAATATTTCGGCAAATCGGCCGCCCAGGTGACGCCCTTCGAGGCGGCGATGCTGGCCGGGATGGTCAAGGCGCCGTCGCGCTACAACCCTGTGATCGATCCCAAGGCCGCGACGGAGCGGGCCAAGCTCGTCCTCTTCAACATGGCCAATGCCGGCTATATCACCGCCGCCGACGCCGATAAGTATGTCGCCCAGGGCATCGCCAATCTGCGGACGCCGCCGGCAGCGAGCGGCCAGTATTACGCCGATTGGGTGCTGGATCAGGTCGCGAGCTACGTCAATTACGCCGACCGCGACGTGGTGGTCGTCACCACCATCGACCGCCAGGCCCAGGTCGCGGCGGAGGGGGTCGTGGCGAAGCTCCTCGCCGGCACCGATGCGTCCAAGAATGCCGGCCAGGCGGCGCTGATCGCGCTATCGCCCGATGGCGCGGTCCGGGCCATGGTGGGCGGGCGCGATTACGGCAGCAGCCAGTTCAACCGCGCGACCCAGGCGCTCCGGCCCCCCGGCTCCTCCTTCAAGCTCTTCGTCTATCTCGCCGCCATGGAGGCGGGGATGAGCCCGGACGATGTGATGAACGATACCCCGATCTCCATCGCCGGCTATCGGCCGGACAATTACGACAGCAAGTTCTACGGACGGGTCACCCTGCGCGAGGCCTTCGCGCGCTCGCTCAACAGCGTCGCCCTGCAGCTTTCCGAGCGCGTCGGGCGGCGCAAGGTGATCGAGGCGGCGCGACGGCTGGGCGTCACCGCCGATCTCACCTCCGGCCCCAGCATCGCGCTGGGCGCCAGCGGCGTCTCGCTGCTGGAGATGACCGGAGCCTATGCGGCGCTGGCCAACCGGGGCAATGGCGTCTGGCCCTATGGCATCGAGCAGATCCTCGATGGCGACGGCAATGTCCTCTACAAGCGCAGCGGCGGCGGGCCGGGCCATGTCATCGGCGGCCATGCGGCGGCGGAGATGATCGACATGATGCAGTCGGTCATCTCCTCGGGCACCGGCAAGGCGGCCGCGCTCGACCGGCCGGCGGCGGGCAAGACCGGCACCAGCCAGGACTACCGCGATGCCTGGTTCATCGGCTTCACCGCCGACCTCGTGACCGGCGTCTGGGTCGGCAATGACGACAATTCCCCGATGAACAAGGTGACGGGCGGCAGCCTGCCGACCCACATCTGGCATGATTTCATGACGGCGGCCGAGACGGGCAAGCCGGTGCTGCCGCTGCCGTCGCCGGGCGGCGGCGAGGTGCCGGTGGCCGCGCTCACGCCGGCGCCGACGACGGCGGTCTCCACGGCATCGGCCGGGCGGGGCCGGCGGCACGGGCGTGGCGACGGACCCGCAGCGCCCGCTCGGCGACAACACGCCCTCGCCGGCGATCCAGGGCATCATCGACAAGCTCAAGGTGCTGTCCGACCAGCGCAAGAAATAAAGGGCCTTAACGGGGGAATCATGGTCAAGAAGCGCGACGAGCAGGAGCCCTGGATGACGGCCCCCGATTACGGGCGCTCGCTGCGGGGTCTGTCCATCAATCTCCTGGTCAAGGATGTGGCTCGTGCCATCGCCTTCGGTCGCCAGGTGCTGGGCGCGAGCCTGGTCTATGGCGATGCGGATTTCGCCGTGCTCCGCCGCGACGGGGCCGAATGGATGCTTCATGCCGACCACACCTATTCCAGCCATCCCCTGCTGGCGCTGACCGGCGACGGCGCGCTGCGCGGGGCGGGGGAGATCGAGATCCGGCTCCACGACCATGATCCCGACGGCGCCGCGGTCACGGCGGAGAAGCTCGGCTATACCGTCCTGGCCGGCGCCGCGGACAAGCCCCACGGGCTGCGCGAAGCCTATATCGCCGATCCCGACGGCTATGTCTGGGTGCTGGACCGGCCGCTGGCGGGCTAGACCCAGCGCCCTGCGTCCGATTGTCCTTATCCTGGCGGCGTTATGGGTTAGCGGCCATAGCTCTTATTCGCGCGTCTACGATCCGGAGCAGATGATTGGCTAGCAGGACTAACTCTATCCCTTCCGCAGGGTTATCCAGATTTACATCGCGATGTGACTGCGGATTCTTGTATGAGCCAATGGCACCAGCAAATAGATCCATTCGACCTTGTCGCTCGCCAGGATCTGCTTTGGTGTCGGTTAACGCACCCGTTTCCGGATGGGATGCGGTGCGCATTAACTTCACCCCCACTAGGCTGTCGTCCAGCTTACTGGCTTTACGAACCGCCACCTCAACCGCCTTCATGGCCTGGAAGATAGCGACATCAATCTCACTGCGCATGAACGCCCGCCAGACGGGATCTGCGATATGAGGATGAAGAAGTTCCCGAGGCAGCAAACGGGCCAACCGGAAATTCGCGAAGTCGGCCTGCGTCTCTATTGTTCTTGCTCGACGACTTAGCCGACGCCAGCCGTTTTGGCCGTTAGTGCCCTCTTCCGGGACAATGAGTCCTTGCGCGCCAAGCCAGGCCAATGCTTCGGTTAGAGCCAGCCCAATTTCCTGTTGGCGCGACAACGGCCAGACTGGCGCGCCGCCTCCAGCGGTCGACCAGATTTCACTTGCGAGGTTGTCTGGGTGAAATTTGCCCGACCCGAAGGTTTGTCCAAGAAGAAAAAGCCACTTTGCCCCCAGTTCTTCTGGTGACAATGACAACAGCATCTCCGCGTCAGGGATGGCCCATGCTAGTTGAAGCATCCAGTACCTCATGCTGATAGCCCTTACCGGGCATTTCGGTCGCACTCGCGCATTGTGGCTACCGAACGACTGGCTTGGCCTGCATTGCCCGATGCAAGAAGCCGCGCCGCCGCTCCTCGTTCAATTCTTTTCCGACTGAGTAGAGATCATCGGCAAGTGCGTCCAGGTCACTGATGGGAGGAATCGGCCCCAAGGTATGGCCATTCGCTCGATGAACCTGCCTACCGTTCAATTCTGTCGCCCAGAATCCATGTAGAAGCGAATTCCGGCGATCGGTTGCCTCCCGTGATCTTTGAAGAATCGCCTTGAGGCTAGCTAACACAGGACCATCACCAAATCGGCGCCGGGCCTCTTTGACTATGAGCTCTCTTAGTCGGGCTGAAGGCTTTCGATCGGTGGCAGCCAGAGCCTCCGGGATTGAAATTCCGAGAATGCTCTTGATGGTCAGTTTCAAACCATAATCTAGCTGCCCGTGGCGCACTGCGACCTTTCCTATGGCCGCTAGTAGAGCTTGGTCAGTAGGTAAACTGAGCGTGATCATTTACCACCTTCTCCTCACTATCTATCTGCCTCTCTGCGTGATCCTCCCGGGTGTCGATATTCCCGTTTTGTTCCAAAATAGAAACAAGATACCGGAAATGCAATACCGCCAGCTTCTCTAAGCAATGCGGCGTATGCCGGCATGTATCGAGGAGATCGTTGGACGTTCTCGATCGAGGTCAGGCCGCCCGCAGGCACATGCAGCTGAGCCCTAGCGTTAGCCCTTTAGGCCGCTGCCCAGTTCAAGCCTGCCCGTTTCGACCTAAGCGGGGTTAATGCGCCTCGCCGGCCTTGCCGCCGCGGCGGATGTAGCGGCGCCCGCAATAGGGGCAGTCGATCTGGCCCGTGGCACCTAAGGGTAGATAGACCAGGGGGTGACCCAAGGGGCCGTCGCCGCCGTCGCAGCCGACCTTGTCGCTCTCCACATAGATGATTTGCGGAGGGGTGATCTCCGGGGTGGCGGTTTCCGACGGCATTCCTGGTTCCTGTCCGGCAATTGACCTTTGAGCGGCGCGGATGATACCCATGGCCCGCGGCCGGGATCAACCGCCCGCATGTTTACCCCCATGCCAGACAGCCGTTCTCAACAATTGCCAGGCCCCATGCCCGCCAGCCTCCCGCTTCCCGTCGACGCGGTCGTCGTCACGGGCCTGGACAAGACCTACGCCGCCAGCGGCAAGCGTCCCCCCAAGCAGGCCCTGCAAAAGGTCGATCTGGCGATTCCGCGCGGCAGCCTCTTCGGCCTGCTCGGGCCCAATGGCGCGGGGAAATCGACCCTGATCAATATCCTGGCCCAGCTGGTGCTGAAATCCTCGGGCCAGGTGAAGGTCTGGGATTTCGACCTCGACCGCAGCCCGCGCGATGTCGCCAGTGCCATCGGCGTGGTCCCGCAGGAGCTCAACATCGATCCCTTCTTCACCCCGCGGGAGCTGCTGAACCTGCAGGCCGGGCTCTATGGCGTGCCGCGGAACGAGCGCCGCACAACGGAGATTCTGGAGGCCCTCGGCCTCGCCGACAAGGCGGAGGCCTATGCCCGGACCCTCTCCGGGGGCATGCGCCGGCGCCTCTTGGTCGCCAAGGCCCTGGTCCACAACCCGCCGGTCCTGGTGCTGGACGAGCCCACGGCGGGTGTCGATGTCGAGCTGCGCCAGCAGCTCTGGCGCTATGTGCGCGAGCTGAATGCCCGCGGCGTCACCGTGCTGCTGACAACCCATTATCTGGAGGAGGCGGAGCAGCTCTGCGACCGCATCGCCATCATCAACCACGGCCGGGTCATCGCCTGCGACACCACCGCTGCCTTGCTGCGACGTCTCGACGCCAAAGAGCTCTCGATCATCGTCGATCGCGATCTGACCGCGGTCCCCGCCGCTCTCGGTCGCTTCGATGTGGTGCTGAAGGATTCGCGGCGGCTGGTGGTGCGCTACCAGCCCAGCCGCATCCGCGTGGCCCAGATCCTGACGGCGGTGCATGACGCGGGGCTCGAGATCGTCGATCTCTCGACGCTCGAGGCCGATCTCGAGGACATCTTCCTTCAACTCACCCGGGCGGATGTGCCGTGAGGCGCGCGCCGTGAGGCTCTGGCGTCATCTCTTGCATCATCTCCGGCGGCTGCCGTTGCTGGCGCTGCCCCTGCTGCTTCTGGCCTGCGCCCCGAAGCTCCAGCCGCTGGGTCCGCCCATCGCCGATCCTGCCTTCGGCGGCAATCAGCTCATGATGAACGACGGCGTCGCTCTGCCGCTGCGCCATTGGCCGGCCGAGGGCAAGACCAAGGCGGTGGTCCTGGCGCTGCACGGCTTCAACGACTACAGCAAGTCCTTCGAGGAGCCGGCCAAGGACTGGGCCAAGGCGGGGATCGAGACCTATGCCTATGATCAGCGCGGCTTCGGCGAGACGCCCTATCGCGGGATGTGGCCCGGCAACCAGCGGCTGATCGAGGATGCGAAGGCGGCGGCCAAGGTCTTGCAGGGCCGCCGCCCGGACCGACCCTTCTATGTCCTGGGCGAGAGCATGGGGGGTGCGGTGGTGATGGCCGCAGCCGTGGGTCCCGATCCCATCAAGGCCAATGGGCTGATCCTGGTGGCGCCGGCCATCTGGGGCCGCGATTCCATCGGCTGGATGGGCAGCGACAGCCTCTGGCTCTTCGCCCATAGCATTCCCTGGTACACCGTCGACGGGCGCGGACTGCGCATCGAGCCTTCGGATAATTGGGACATGCTGCGCAAGCTCGCCCGCGATCCCCTGGTGATCAAGGAAACCCGGGTCGATGCGGTCTATGGCCTGGTCGGCCTCATGGATCTCGCCTGGGCCGCCGCACCGCATATGCCGGGAAATTCGCTGTTCCTCTACGGCGGCAAGGAGCAGGTGATCGACGACGAAGCCGCCGCCGATATGCTGCGACGCCTGCCGCAGGGGCCCTTGGGGCCGCGGGTCGCCCTCTATCCCCAGGGCTATCACATGCTGCTGCGCGATCTGAACGCCGAGGTGGTGCGGGGCGATGTGATCGCCTGGATCATGGAGCCTGCGGACAGGCTGCCCTCGAAGGCGGATCTACGGGCCCTGCGGCTGCTGGTCAATCCGGACGCCAAGCTGACGACCGCGGCCTCACTCCCCGTCCCCGCGCCGCCCACCCGGTAGCCGCGCCCGGGCCTGGGCGAAGGCCTCGGGCTTGACCTCGAGTGCCTCCGCCAACTGCAGCACCAGGCTGTCGTCGAACAAGACGAAATCCAGAACCCCGCCCAGCAGCGCGGGATCGGCCGCGCGCAGCTTCAAGGTCTCGATATCCAATCCGCTCAAGGTCAAGAAACGGGGCATCAGGGTCTCGTCCATGGCGATATGGGCGAGGACCCGGAGCGCCAGGGTCTCGGGATCGAATTGCGGTGGCTTGTGGCGGATCGGCATGGCGCCATCCTAGTCTGCCGGCCCGGGAATGGTCACGCGGCTGGGCGAGCGGGACGGCTTTCCCCGGTTCCCGCGCCTCGCTATGTTGCCCTGGCAGCTGCCGGTCGTGGAGCTCTCCTCCAAGTTTCAATCATGCCGAACAGCGAAAAAACCGCCTTGCTGACTGTCGAGCCGCAGGATTTCGACAGCGAGATCTTCGGCCACCCGGTCTACCGCCTGAAGATCCGAGGCAGCGGCAAGGGCCTTGGCGAGGCGCTCTCGGATCTCGTCCGGGACTGGGCCGGCAGGGATGTCGCGCTCTGCGCCTGTCGCATTCCCGCGACTGACACGGACAGTGCCCTCGCGCTGGAATCCGCGGGCTTCCGGCGGATCGAATGCCTGATCACCATGACCTGCGATCTCGCCGCTTGGAGAATTCCCGTAACGGGAATCGATCTGGCGACGCCCGCCGACCTTGCCGCCTGCACCGCCATCGCCCGCAGCGCTTTCGCCCTCGACCGCCTCCACGCCGATCCCTTCATCCCCAACGAGATCGCGGACCGGCAGAAGGAAGCCTGGGTCCGCAGCGGCCTCGCCGGCTGGGCCGACCGGTGCTTCGTGGTCCGCGAGAGCAAGAGCGGGTCGCCGGTGGGCTTTCTTCTCGGCCGGATCGTGGCCGGCACGCCGGTCATCGATCTTATCGCCGTAGCAGCGGCCCATCGCCGACAGGGCCATGGCCGGCGGCTGATCGAGGCCGCGCTCGCCCACTACGCCGGTGGCTATCCGTCGCTCCGCCTCGCCACCCAAGACAGCAATCAGGATGCCATCGCGATCTATCTGCGTCTGGGCTTCAGGCAGACCGGCGCCCAGCTCACCTATCATTTCACGCCAGCGCCAGGGTGAGCGGCGGGCGAATTGACGGAAACGGGTCGCCGGCGCAATCTCTCGGCGCGGCGCCGGTTTCGCAGCGCAAGCGCGCCGGCAGGGACAGTTTGGGGAAGGATTCGCGATGGGATATCGGCTCGAAGGCGACCTGCTGGAGGTCTGCGATTGCAACATCCTCTGCCCCTGCTGGGTCGGCGAGGATCCCGACAACGGCACCTGCCGGAGCGCGCTCGCCTATAGCATCGTCAAGGGCGAGATCGAGGGCGTCGACGTCTCTGGGCTCGTGATGGGCGTGGCCGCCTTCATTCCCGGCAATACGCTGAAAGGCAATTTCCGCGTCATCCGCTATATCGACGACCGGGCTTCGCCGACCCAGGAGAAGGCGCTGCTCGCGGCCTTCCGGGGCGAGTATGGCGGACCGCTGGCGCAACTCGCCGCTCTCGTCGGCGAGGAGGTCGCGGCGCGCCGCGCGAAGCTCACCTTCGACGTGCGCGAAGGCAAGGGCCGCCTCGTCATGGGCAAGAGCACGGAGGCGGAGATGGAGCCCTATCTCGGACCCACGGGCGAGCCGACGCGGCTGGTGGAGAGCATCTTCTCCACCATTCCCGGCTCCCCCGCCTATGTGGCCAAGGCCTCGCGCTTCCGCATGGAGGAGCCGGAGATCGGCATCAGCCTCGATCTCAAGGGGCATAATGCGATCCAGGGTCATTTCTCGATGACGAGCTGAGGCCAAGGATTGCAACCGGCCATGGCCGAGGCGCGCGCGCTCACGCCCCATGACCCGGTCTTCCTGCCGCTCTTCGGCGGGCTGATTGCGCTGGCCTGGATTCTGCTGGCCGCCTGGGGCCTCTCGCCCTGGGCCTCCTATCTCGACCATGACTGGACGCGCCTCGGCCTCCTCGCCAGCCTCTGCCGCGCGGATACCGCCGGCCCGCTGCTGGCCGGCCTTGCCATCGGGGCCTTCGCCTGGCTGCTGATGAGCGCGGCCATGATGCTGCCCTCGACCTTGACCTTGATCGCCGCCTTTCGCGGGCTCGCCGCCCGCCAAAGTCAGGGCGGCCGACTCCTCGCTTTGCTGCTCGCGGGATATCTGCTCGCCTGGCTCGGTTTCGGCCTCCTCGCCCATGGCCTGGGGCTGGCGCTGGCGGCCGTGGCGGCGCGCTCGAGCTGGCTGGTGCTGAATGGCTGGGCGATCGCCGCGGCGATCCTCCTGCTGAGCGGGCTGTTCCAGTTCTCCCCGCTCAAGAGCCATTGCCTGAACGGCTGCCATTCGCCGGTCAAATTCATCCTCGACCATTGGACGGGCCGCCGGCCGGGGCGCGAGAGCTTTGAGATCGGCGTCTTCCACGGGCTCTATTGCATCGGCTGCTGCTGGGCGCTGATGCTGATCATGTTCGCCGTCGGCACCGCCAATCTCGCTTGGATGCTGCTGTTGGCGGCGGTCATGGCAGTGGAGAAGAACAGCCCCTGGGGCCGGCGACTGAGCCGGCCGCTGGGCATCGTCCTCATGACAGGCGCGGCTGCTCTCGTGGCCGGCGAGCTCTTGCGCCTGTAGGGCATCGCGACAGCGCGGGCGCCCTCGACGATCGAGCGCGGGCTCCCCTGGCCGACAGCCTCCGGACGATCAGCTTTCCGAGACGATCAGCTTCCCGAGGGGGGCAGCAGATCCTTGGGTTTCACGATATCGAAGAGATCGATCTTGCCGGCGCCATGGCCATGGGTCGGCTGGCCCTCCGCGCCGGTCACCTCGGTCTTGGTATCCACGCTTCTGCCGGCGCCGTGGGCATCCTGGGTCTGTCGGAGGCCACTCACCACTTTGTCGATACTGGTCAGGTCCTGCATCAGAGACGCCCCGCGGAGCGCGCCCGTGAGATCGAAATATTTTTCGCCCGCCGGACCGGGCAGCTGATGGCCGCTTTGGGGCGCAAAGGTCGTTTCATGCCCTTGGGTGGTGGAAGCCACACCATGGGGCGGCAGGAAACTCGACGGGAAGGCTCTCTCCGGCGGCCCGAGTATCGTTCGATGATTGAGCAAGACCGTCAGCGGGTCAGGCCCGCGGCTCTCGGGGGTCGCGCTGCTTGGTGCACGCGCCAGCGTCAAGCCGAGGTCCTCGGCACTCGTATCCGTGGGAGCCTCTTGTGTCGCCGCCGCCGCCCGGTCTATGGGATCGTCGTCTCCCGCAGTCGGGCTGGAGGTGTCGTCCGGCTCGCGGTCGCCCTTCGGCGCTTGCGGACCTGTCGTTTCGACGGGTCCCATCCCCCAGCGGCTTCCCTTGGATCCTTGCGCGCCCGTGGGATATTGCGGGCCCACCTTATGCCGGTCGCCTTTCGGACCCTGGGAGGGGTCTCCCGTTGCACCGCCATGGTCACCGGTTGCACCACCCGTGGCGCCGGTGGCGCCGGTCGGACCTGTGGGACCGTGATGCCCGGTTCTTCCGCCGCCGGTGTGACCCGTGGCGCCTGTTGCCCCCGTCGCTCCCGTATGGCCTGCTGCGCCCGTCGCGCCCGTAGCACCCGTCTTGCCAGGTGCACCCGTCGCTCCGTCATGGCCCGTCCCACCTGTGGCACCCGTCGCTCCGGTTGCGCCAGGATCTCCCGTCGCACCTGCGGCACCGGTGGATCCGGTGCTGCCCGTCGCACCTGCAGCACCGGTGCTGCCCGTCGCTCCGGTCGCGCCAGGAGAACCCGTTGGGCCTGTGAGGCCCGTGTTGGATCCGGTACTCCCCGTAGCGCCGGTCGCGCCCGTCGAACCCGTGGCGCCTGTGACGCCGGCGGATCCGGTACTGCCCGTCGCACCGGTCGCGCCGGTAGCACCCGTGGCGCCGGCGGATCCGGTACTGCCCGTCGCACCGGTCGCGCCGGTGGCACCCGTGGCGCCTGTGACGCCAGTGGATCCGGTGCTGCCCGTGGCACCTGTCGCGCCGGTAGCACCCGTGGCGCCTGTGACGCCGGTGGATCCGGTACTGCCCGTGGCTCCGGTCGCGCCGGTAGCACCCGTGGCGCCTGTGACGCCGGTGGATCCGGTACTGCCCGTGGCGCCGGTCGCGCCGGTCGAACCCGTGGCGCCTGTGACGCCAGTGGATCCGGTGCTGCCCGTGGCCCCAGTCGCGCCGGTAGAACCCGTGGCACCTGTGACGCCGATGCTGCCCGTCGCACCTGTCGCGCCGGTAGCACCCGTGGCGCCTGTGACACCGGTGGATCCGGTACTGCCCGTCGCACCTGTCGCGCCGGTAGCTCCGGTGGCACCCGTGGCGCCGGTCGCACCCGTGACGCCCGTAGCGCCGGTAGCACCAGTGGCGCCCGTGGCTCCGGTAGCACCGGTTGCCCCGGTCGCACCGGTGTCGCCGGTTGCGCCAGTGCTCCAGTGGCGCCGGTATCTCCGGTGGCACCCGTTGCGCCGGTGGCGCCCGTAGCGCCGGTCGCACCAGTGGCGCCCGTGGCTCCGGTAGCACCGGTTGCCCCGGTCGCACCCGTGGCGCCGGTGGCGCCCGTTGCACCAGTGGCGCCGGTAGCGCCGGTGGCACCCGTTGCACCAGTGGCGCCCGTAGCGCCGGTCGCACCAGTGGCGCCGGTAGCTCCGGTGGCACCCGTGGCTCCGGTGGCACCCGTAGCGCCGGTGGCACCCGTGGCTCCGGTTGCCCCGGTCGCACCGGTGTCGCCGGTTGCGCCCGTATCTCCGGTGGCACCCGTTGCACCAGTGGCGCCCGTAGCGCCGGTCGCACCAGTGGCGCCGGTGCACCCGTAGCTCCGGTGGCACCCGTAGCTCCGGTGGCACCCGTAGCGCCGGTGGCACCCGTGGCACCCGTGGCTCCGGTCGGGCCCGTCGGTCCTGTTACCACCCCAGCGGAGCTGGTGGCTCCGATGACTACTTCTCCGTTGTTGAGAAGACTGTTGATAAAAGTGAAATCCGAGGCGCCGTTGGCGAAATTTCCGAGAAATGTGA
>CAVWQS010000014.1:0-751120 GCA_963757155.1 uncultured Alphaproteobacteria bacterium | reverse complement strand
GTTCTAGGCCAGTCAAGAACACCGCCGTCGGACTGCCGCTCAGTGACCGCGCGTTGGGGTCATCTGCGGGGGGTGTTAGGCGCTCTCGTTGTGCCCATGGCGATAATCCGCTGGACTTGCATCGCATACCACCTGTCACCCTTGGGTGTGGCAATCCCACGCTCGTTGAGAGCACGGGCGATATCAGCTGCGGTCGTGATGCCTTGCTGTCGCAGTCCTTGAATGGCTGCCATGGTCGCTTTGTCACGCATCAACCATGCCGCTCTCTCTGGCCTGTTGTCGGTCATCGGGCATTCCCTGCTGGTCCGCGGATGTCGGTGCATCCAGAGAACGCGCCAGTCGCTATTTTATTCCCGGCCACGATTTTTTATCCCGGCCGTAGGGATATCGCCCCACCCCGGCGTCGCGTCGACGGGCGGTCAAATGCGATCCATGCCGAGAGGGAGATGCGCAGGTCATGGCGGCGGGGAGATGAAAATGTCGCGCCCCGAGGGCATTGCTATCGACAATGGCTGCCGCGATAAGGGAAGCCTATCCGGTCACGAGCCCACGGCCGGCAACAGCATCACGCTCCAGCTGCCGTCGGCACTGCGACAGGCAAGCCCGCCGTCCCGGCTTGCCACGCCATCGCGGCTCTCGCTGCGCGTGAACTCCCGGCACTGGACACTGAAACCTGTGATAAAGCGCCGGCCGAGCTCGATGCGGCCCTGCTCTCCTGCCTTGCCGGCATAGGCCAAGGCCTGCCCTTGGGCGCCATCGTCGAGGGCCGGCAGCAGGGCCGATTCGAAGGCCGCAGCCAGGAGATCGGTCGGCGGAGCCGCGGCCGGCGCATAGCCCTGGGCCCCTTCCGGCCCCGCAACGCCAACTCCCCGAGCCCGCAGCTCATAGCCGCCGGCGAGCCCGATGGCCAGCGCAGCAAGCGTCGCGGCCAGAGGCAGGAGCTGGCGCAGCGGCGCACCACGCCGAGGTGGCGCCATCTGCCGGCGCGGTTCCATTTGGAGGATCGGGGGTGCCTCGCCGGCCCTGGCGGCGAGCAACAGGCGGTCCGGCAGCTCGTTCAGCGCCGCGTCATAGGCATGGGCCGCGGCGGCGGCACTGAGCCGAAGCTGGCGCACGGTCTCGCGGGCCGCGCCATTGTGCATCAGCGCTGCCTCGACCGCCGCCATCTGGGCCGGCGGCAGCTCCTTGTCGACATAGGCGACCAGGAGCTCAGGGTCGAGATTGAGCCGCAAATCGTTCATCGTCTTTATCCCTTGATGTCCCGGTTCTTCGCGCCCCAGATTTTCATGCCCGAAAATCGGGGGTCAGCGCAGCTTGATCACTTGGGCGCCCTTGTCGTTGGGCCCCTTGTCGTTGGAGCCCTTGCCGCTTGGGCCATTACTGCTTGAGTCCCGGCGGGCCTCGGGTTCCTCAAGGGCCTTGGCGAGGGCCAGGCGTGCCCGGGCCAGCCGGCTCATGATGGTGCCCATGGGCAGGCCCAGTATCTCAGCCGCTTCCCGGTACGCGAGGCCTTCGACCGAGACCAGGAGCAGGACCGTCCGTTGCTCCGGCGAGAGGACGGCGATCGCCCGGCGGACTTCCGCAAGCGCCAGCCGGGACTCCGCCTCTCCCATTGCATCGCCGCCGGGATATTCCGCGAGCATGGCCGGATCCACTGATACGGGCCGGTGCCGCCGCGTCCGGTCGATCCAGATCGTTTGCACGATGCGGTACATCCAGCTCACCAGGCGCGTGCCCGGCTCATACTGTTCGCGGTGTGCCAGCGCCCGCTCGCAGGCCGCCTGGACGAGGTCGTCGGCCTCGTCCAGAGAGCCGGCAAGGCCGTAGGCAAAGCGGCGCAGTCTCGGCAGCGCCGCCACCAGCTCCCGATCGAACGTCGCATCCGTCATCGCCGCCAGTCTCTCCGTTGCCAGACAACGCTCGAGGCGAAGGAATATTCCGAGTGCCGTCGGCCAAGGGCAAGGCTCTCTGGCCGCCGTTGCCTAGTCTAGCCGAAAGTTCCCTTTGTCCGGGGGACGTTAAGCGCTCTCGTTGTGCCCATCGCGATAATCCGCTGGACTTGCATCGCGTACCACTTGTCACCCTTGGGTGTGGCAATCCCACGCTCGTTGAGAGCACGGGCGATATCAGCTGCGGTGGTGATGCCTTGCCGTCGCAGTCCTTGAATGGCTGCCATGGTCGCTTTGTCACGCATTAACCACGCCGCTCTCTCTGTTTTGTTGTCGGTCATCGGGGCATTCCCTGCTGGTCTTCGGACGTCGGTGCATCCAGAGAACGCGCCAGTTGCTATTTTATTCCCGGCAACGATTTTTGATCCCGGCCGTGGGGAAAAAATTGCCACGCCAAGTGCGTTGTCGAGTCGAGGCGCGGCCCTCTGCCCGAGCGGGGCTGACGTGAGATGCGCAGGTCATGGCGGCGGGGAGGTGGAAATGTAGCGCCCCGGGGCATTGCTATGGACTATGGCGGTCGCGATAAGGGAAGCCTATCCGGTCACGAGCCCACGGCCGGCAACAGCATCACGCTCCAGCTGCCGTCGGCACTGCGACAGGCAAGCCCGCCGGCCCGGCTTGCCACGCCATCGCGGCTCTCGCTGCGCGTGAACTCCCGGCACTCGGCACCGAAACCCGTGGTAAAGCGCCGGCCGAGCTCGATGCGGCCCCGCTCTCCTGCCTTGCCGGCATAGGCCAAGGCCTGCCCTTGGGCGCCATCGTCGAGGGCCGGCAGCAGGGCCAATTCGAAGGCCGCAGCCAAGAGATCGGTCGGCGGAGCCGCGGCCGGCGCATAGCCCTGGGCCCCTTCCGGCCCCGCAACGCCAACCCCCAGAGCCCGCAGCTCATAGCCGCCGGCGAGCCCGATGGCCAGCGCAGCAAGCGTCGCGGCCAGAGGCAGGAGCTGGCGCAGCGGCGCACCACGCCGACGTGGCGCCATCTGCAGGCGTGGTTCCATTTGGGGGACGGGCGGTGGCTCGCCGGCCCCGGCGGCGAGCAGCAGGCGGTCCGGCAGCTCGTTCAGCGCCGCGTCATAGGCATGGGCCGCGGCGGCGGCACTGAGCCGAAGCTGGCGCACGGTCTCGCGGGCCGCGCCATTGTGCATCAGCGCTGCCTCGACCGCCGCCATCTGGGCCGGCGGCAGCTCCTTGTCGACATAGGCGACCAGGAGCTCAGGGTCGAGATTGAGCGGCAAATCGTTCATCATCTTTATCCCTTGATGTCCCGGTTCTTCGCGCCCCAGATCTTCATGCCCGAAAATCGGGGGTCAGCGCAGCTTGATCACTTGGGCGCCCTTGTCGTTGGCGGCCCTTGTCGTTGGGCCCTTGCCGCTTGGGCCACTACTGCCTGAGTCCCGGCGGGCCTCGGGTTCCTCAAGGGCCTTGGCGAGGGCCAGGCGCGCCCGGGCCAGCCGGCTCATGATGGTGCCGATGGGCAGGCCCAGTATCTCAGCCGCTTCCCGGTACGCGAGGCCTTCGACCGAGACCAGGAGCAGGACCGTCCGTTGCTCGGGCGAGAGGACGGCGATCGCCCGGCGGACTTCCGCAAGCGCCAGCCGGGACTCCGCCTCTCCCATTGCATCGCCGCCGGGATATTCCGCGAGCATGGCCGGATCCACTGACACGGGCCGGTGCCGCCGCGTCCGGTCGATCCAGATCGTTTGCACGATGCGGTACATCCAGCTCACCAGGCGCGTGCCCGGCTCATACTGTTCGCGGCGTGCCAGCGCCCGCTCGCAGGCCGCCTGGACGAGGTCGTCGGCCTCGTCGAGAGAGCCGGCAAGGCCGTAGGCGAAGCGGCGCAGTCTCGGCAGCGCCGCCACCAGCTCCCGATCGAACGCCGCGTCCGCCATTGCCGCCAGCCTCCCCATTGCCAGACAACGCTCGAGGCGAGGGAATATTCCGGCTGCCGCTGTCGCAGGGCAAGACTTTCTGGCTTGGCGGCAATAACAAAGATGCCGGTGGACCCGGCGGCGGTGCGGGAGCGGGTGGCTCCGGCGGCAGCGACCCGGGAGCCGGTGGCTCGGGCAACGGCGGTGGCGCCGGCCATGGCCATGGAGGCGGCAATGGAGGAAAGGGTGGCGGGAAGCACGGATCTTGAATGTTGTGCAAAATTGGCGTTGTGAGTTTGTCCGCCGCTAGCTGTTCGAGCCCATTCGAGCGGCGCGCAATTCCTCATTATTGGAGTGGAAGGCAGCGATCGCCGCGGGCACGACCGGTATTCATGTGGGCACCATTGAAAGCGCCGCCGCAACGAGCTGGCCGCCCAGCAAGCCGGACGCGGAGCATGCAGGTAATCCCTTGGCCCGGAACTTACCGCGACCACGGCGATTGAATCCTAATTGGCTCGTTAGCCAAGCGGCCCGGAGCTGGAAAGATCCATAGTCGATAAAGATGCGCGCGCGAACTTCCCTTCCCGTTCCTGGGCGCCGGCGGCCCTCGGGACCCCGTATCCTTCTGGCCGCCGCCGTCTTGCGCGTCCTAGCCCTCGTCGTTGCCGGCGCCTTTCTCTCCTCGACCGATACCCATTATCGCCTGGTCGCGCCGGCCCTTGCCGCTGAAGGCGGCCATGGGAATGGAAACGGCAACGGCGGCGGAAACGGCAATGGGAACGGCAACGGGAATGGGAACGGCAACGGCAACGGCAATGGCAACGGCAACGGCAACGGCAATGGGAACGGCAACGGCAACGGCAACGGGAACGGCAACGGCCAAGGTAACGGGAAAGGGAACAGCAGCGGCAGCCAAGGGAGCGGTGCCGAGGCTCCTGGGATATCGTCGCCGGCCGGCAGCAGCAACGCTCCGGCCGGCGACGCCAACCTCGGTCGCGAGGGACGCGGCGGGTTCGAGCCGGGCGAGGTCGTGGTGCTGGGCGACCGTGCCGACACCCTCGCCAGGGTCCAGCACCTCGGATTTCGCCTGATCGAGGCGCGGCCGCTCGCCGCCCTCGGCCTTTCGGTGCTGAAGCTCTCCACGCCGACCGGTCTTGACGCGCGCCAAGCGGTGGCCCTGCTCCATGCGCGCTATCCGGAGCTGACTGCGGACGTCAACAGCCTATACGGATCCTACGAGACCGAGGCGGCCCAGGTCGTTTCTCTGCCTGCCCGGGATTACGCGCGGCATATGATCCGCTGGCCGGGCGGAGAAGGCTGCGGCGCGGGTCTGCGCATCGGCATGATCGATTCGGCATTGGCAGCCGGTTTGCCGACCTTCGCCGGCCGCAAGCTGCATGAGCGCTCCTTCCTCGAGCCAGGCCATCTCGCCGGCGATCCAGCCCATGGCACAGCCATCGCTGCTCTTCTGGTCGGGGCCGCCGATCCGGCCCATCCCACGGCGGGCGGACTCTTGCCCGACGCCGCTCTCTACGTCGCGGATGTCTTCGAGCGCCAAGGCGGAGAGAGCCAAGCCAGCGCCCTTGCCATCGCCGCGGCACTCGATTGGATGGTCCAGAATCGCGTGGCGATCGTGAACGTCAGCCTCGCGGGCAACAACAATGCGCTGATGGCGCTGGCCGTGCACCGCGCGAGCGCGCGCGGCACGATCCTGGTGGCCGCGGCGGGCAATGCCGGCCCCAATGCCCCACCTGCCTATCCGGGCGCGTTGCCGGATGTCATCGCCGTCACCGCCGTCGATCAGGACGGGGCCATTTTCCCCGGGGCCAACCGCGGCGACTACATCGCATTCGCGGCACCAGGGGTCAGGATCTGGGTACCTGGTCCCGATGGTAAGGGACGCTATGAGACCGGTACCTCCCTCGCAGCACCCTTCGCGCTCGGCCCCGCGGCGCTCGAAATCATGCAGGGCGCCGCGCCCAACGCCGACTCGTTGCGCCGGCGCCTGGCGGCGAAGGCGCGCGTTCTTGGCACAGGCGGCAAGAGTCCGGTGTTCGGCTATGGCCTTGTCCAGGCGGGCGCCTCCTGTGGGGTCGCAACCTTGGCCGAATGAGGGAAAATCGGTTCGGCGCCGCGCTCAGCCCGGTTTGAGGCGCCCAGCGGATCTCCGGCGGACATGGGCGCGGCGAGGCACTTCAAAAGGTTCACCCGCCGCCTAGGGCGGCGTCATAGGCTCCACGCACTTTCCCACGCTTTCCCAAGACATTAGCGGCTCCCTCGGGCGGCTTTAGCCGTATGGCCGGGATTAAAACGGCTTCTGGTGCGTTGTCTGGATGCACCGTGTGGAGGTCGAAATGTCAAGCAAGCATGGCTCTCTCAACCGCTCGACTGCTCTGGCGGCCGGGGTGGGGTTCGCGGCGCTGATTTCCGTTGCCCTTCTGCCGCCGCCGGCGCTGGCTGATAAATGGAAGCACCATCACCACGGACATTACGACTACGACTACGACGGGCGCGGGTATGTGGTCGTTCCGGGCTATGTCTATCATGATTACTACAGTCCTCCCCCAGTCTACTACGCTCCACCCCAAGTCTACTACCAGCCCCCCGAGGTTTATTATCAACCGCCCCCGGTCTATTTTGGTCCACCCAGCTTGAATTTCGGGATTAACGTCCCGCTGCGCTAATCTGCTCTCGCAGGCTGGGGCTGTGGGGTGGTCCGTGGATCCTTGGATATCACGGGAAAGAGCCGACCAACCCAAGAGGTGAACCATGACCAAGGCGTGCAACAGATCGTGGGCCGCGGTGGTGCCGCTGGCCATTTTTGCGGTCGTTTTTGCTGCCCCATGGGGCTTTGCTCCCGACCGCGGTTTGTCTCTTAACCAGGCGGTTGCCGCGAACGGCAATGCCAATGGCCATGATTCCAATGGCGGCGGTGGAAATGGCGGTGGTGGAAACGGCGGCGCTGGAAATGGCGGAAACAATGGAGGCCATGGCGGTGGCGGACAGCAGGCGGACGCCGGCAATGCTGGGGGCAACGGGCTATCACACTCTGATCAGTCCATGCACTCTGATCAGTCCATACGCTCTGGCCTGTCGATAGGAGAGGTGGACGACGGCGCCTCCGGGTTGGGCGCGTTGAACGCAGCCCATGCCTCGGCACAGGCCTTTGCCAATGCCTCTCCGAACTCTGAGGTAGGCAGGATCCGTACATATGAGAGAACTCTCGACCGATATCTCTCGGATCTGAATGCCGGTGCCAGCCCGGCCGTGCTGGACGCCGACATCGTGGCCGTGGGCGATGCCCTCGGCGCAGCCGCCAACAAGACCGTGACGCCCGAGACCGTGGATCGGCTTAACGGTCTCCTCGGCGTGTCGACGGACTCAGACCCTAACTGGGATACAACGACGGCACCCAGCGTCGTCAACGTGGCAAACGAGCAGTAAGTCAGTTCAATAGCTCGCCATCTCGCCACTCGCGCTGAAGCTCTTCGACGAGGCTGAAACCTGTACGCCGGGCTAGATCGGCCACCGGCTACGCCGGGTCGTCTGCGTGAAGGGATAGGAAGGCGCTCCGCGAGGGGCGCTTTCCTGCTCCTCCATCGCCGGTGCCGGCATGCTTGCGCTCAATGCTTCGCCTTGAGCCGATGCCGGTGGGCCGCCTGCTTTGCGCGATTGCCGCAAATCGCCATGCTGCACCATCTGCGCCGGCGCCCGCGGGTTTGGTCCAGGAACAGGAGCGTGCAAGGCCGACCCTCGCAGGCCTTCACATTCGAGAAATCCTCTTCTGAAACGAATTTCGCCAATGCTTCCGCGATCGGCAGGAGCAGCGCTTCCGGCGAGCGCCACCGGCGCAGCATCCGAAGCTCGAGACCGGTGGCATCTCCAGCAGGGCGCGCCACAACTCGCTCGAACATTTCATCCCGTTCGAGCAGCCGGTTCAATGGCTCCAACACCTCCAGGTCTTTGGCGATGAGCGGCCGGCCCCGACGATCCCGGACGAAGGTCCTGAACCATTCCCGAAGGCTTCGAGCCTGAGCCGCGACGCTATCCAGCTCGCCCGGAATAGCCTGCGCCCGCAGCGCATCGAGAGACTCGGTCGGCACAAGGCGCGCCTGCTCCAGCCAAGCCAAGAGACCCTCGCCGCTATCGATCCAGTCGATCTCCCTATCCACCGGCGTGGCAACCGAGTTCAGGAAATCCAAGCCGAGCGAATCGGCAGTGAAGATGGCTGGTGGGCGGCGTGGCGAGGGTGGAACGACTTCTCGGCGATGCTTGTTAGCAGTCATGCAACTATGCATAACCGTTCTAAAGGCCGTTGACAAGTTACCCGCTATGACTAACCTCCCTACTCCCAATTAAAAGGTTACTCACCGCAGCCCTTGGCGCCCGTGAGCGCTGGAAGGAGCAGAGATGTCCCCCAAGGATGTGAGCGTGGTGCTTGCCCATGGCGCTTGGGCCGACGGGTCGAGTTGGCGCAAGGTCATTGGCCCGTTGAAAGCCGAAGGGGCCACGGTCTTCGCCGCTCCCTTGCCCCTGACCTCTCTGGCTGACGATTTGGCCGCGCTCGATCGGACGCTGGAGCGGATCGATGGTCCCGTCGTGCTGGTCGGGCACGCCTATGCCGGCGCGGTCATCGCCGCGACCCGCAACGAGAAGGTCAAGTCGCTCGTCTATATCGCCGCCCTCGCCCCCGATGAGGGCGAGACGGTCGGCGACGTGTTCTATCGCGCCGAACCGCATCCGCTGGCCCCGAAGTTGGCGCCCGACCGCCATGGTCTGATCTGGCTTCCCGAGAACGCCTTCGCGGCGGCCTTCGCCCAGCACGCCGCCGCCGAGGAGCATGCGCTGTTGGCGGCGGTCCAGCGGCCGATCGCGCTGCCCTGCATCACCGTCCGCGTCGAACGGCCGCTCTGGAAGGATCGGCCGAGCTGGTACCTGCTGGCCGAGGAGGATCGGATGATCCTTCCCGAGACGCAGCGCTTCATGGCGGAGAGGATGAAGGCGCGCGCGCAGTCCCACGCCGTCGATCACGCCCCGATCGTCACCGCGCCCGGCGTCGTGGTCGACATCATTCTCGATGCGGCTCGTCACTAGCCAGGCCAACGCCCAGGGCCCTTCCGCCGAGCGCGCCGTTCGCCGATCTCAACGCCGGTGTCAGAACCGGTCACCAAATCGCCAAGGAGAAGTGCCATGACCGCCGTCAAATACCGCGCCGCCGAGGTGGACGGTCTGAAGATTTTCTATCGCGAGACCGGGCCGGCCGACAGGCCCAATCTGCTGCTGCTTCACGGCTTCCCAAGTGCCGGCCATATGTTCCGGGACCTCATTCCGCTTTTGGCCGATCGCTTCCATATCATCGCGCCGGATCTGCCGGGCTTCGGCCAGTCGGACATGCCGCCGCGGGACAAGTTCAACTACACATTCGACAACATCGCCGGCGTCATCGACCGCTTCACCGAGGTGCTCGGCCTCAAGCGCTTCGCGATCTACGTCTTCGACTATGGCGCGCCGACCGGCTTCCGGATCGCGGCGAAACATCCCGACCGCATTACCGCGATCATCTCTCAGAACGGCAACGCCTATGAGGAAGGGTTGAGTGAGGGCTGGAACCCCATTCGCGCCTATTGGCAGGAGCCGTCGCAGGCCAACCGAAACGCGCTCCGTGCCATGCTCGCACCCGAAACGACGCGCTGGCAATATACCCACGGCGTGAGCGATGCGACGGCTGTCTCCCCGGATGGTCACTCGCTCGACAATTTCTATCTCGCCCGCCCCGGCGCCGATGAGATCCAGTTGGACCTGTTCGGCGACTACAAGAGCAATGTCGCGCTCTACCCCGCTTTCCAGGATTACTTCCGCAGGCACAAGCCGCCGTTGCTGGCGGCCTGGGGCAAGAACGACCCCTTCTTCCTGCCGCCCGGCGCCGAGGCGTTCAAGCGCGACATTCCCGGCGCGGTCGTCCGCTTCTTCGATACTGGCCATTTCGCCCTGGAGACGCATGCCGAGGAGATCGCGGGGGCGATCCGCGACTTCCTCGCCCCTTTGGCAAGCTGGGGTAAATGACATGCCGAAATCGGTCGCTATCGTCACAGATGCCAGCCAAGGCATCGGCCGGCCGCCGCCGCTCCTACCTCGCTCATAGGGCGCCCCTTCACGACATGACGGTCGCAGACACCCCTGGCAACGACGCCGGCGTGCGCCAAAGCGCGGGCGCAGCCCCTCCCCCACCGAGCCGATGAACTCGACGCCCGCTTTCTCAGGCGGGGGGTGCTGTCGCCCCTCCCACCGGTCCCACGCGAAAGATAGGATGGTCAGCCTCCGAAAGGCCGTGGCTCACAGAGGGGAAGGGAGACAGCATGAACAATGGCGTTTGGATGCTGCTGCTGATCGCGGCGGCCACGCTGGAGGCGGGCGGAGATGCTCTGGTTCGTTCAGGGCTGCATAGCTCGGCCCTGGCAGTTCGCCTGGGTTTTCTCGCCTGCGGCGCCGTCGTCTTGTTCCTTTATGGCGTCGTCGTCAATCTGCCGCCCTGGGATTTCGGCCGGCTTCTCGGCGTCTATGTCGCGCTTTTCTTTCTCGTCGCCCAGGTGATCAATTGGGCGGCCTTCGGGATTGCGCCGGCCCCGCGCATCTATCTGGGTGGCGCGCTGATCGTCAGCGGCGCGATGGTGATCACCTTCTGGCAGAGCGGTTAGCTTCGGCAGCGCCTAGGCCAATCAGTCGATGACCTCGATCCCGTTGTCTTCGCACCACGCCCTCAAGGCCCGCTCCTCGGCCTTCACCTGGAAGTCGTACCACCGATCGAGGATGCCTCTTCGCACCACCAGAACCTTGAATTTCCCATGGCCGCCCCGCTTACGAAAAATATCCCGCA
The DNA here is from genome assembly GCA_963757155.1 of uncultured Alphaproteobacteria bacterium. Classification (GTDB taxonomy): domain Bacteria; phylum Pseudomonadota; class Alphaproteobacteria; order Dongiales; family Dongiaceae; genus DASXQK01. The sequence continues at coordinate 740,427 of CAVWQS010000014.1, read as the reverse complement.
CCATGTCGAAATCATCGGGAAGGAACTCGCGAGCGAAGTCCAGCACGAGAGACTTGCCGAGATCGAGGTCTCTCTGGTCGGGGATTCGAAGATATTTCTCCTCGTCATCGATATCCCCGGGCAATTCGTCCAAGTCCGGCACGAATTCGGAATGGCAATAGATCTTGCCTGACTCCTTGCAGAGATAGGCCTGATTCTCGTCATTATGTCCGGCCCTGACGAATTGAAAGGCGTCCGACAGTTCCGTGAAGCTGACAGGCATGGGCAGCCCGATCTGACGTCGGTTCGTACGGCGTTCGGCACGTGAAATCTGCCACGCCGGAGCTCTTCGGGGAAAGCCGGGCGAGATGCCGCAACACCGAATTCGCTTGTCCCTCCTGCCGTCTTCCCCCTGTCCGGCAGCATCTCCGCGTCCTATAGTCCCCCTATGGATGGCTTCGTTTTCGCGCTTCTCATCGCCGCCATGGCGGCGACGGTGGGTGCCCTGTTCCTCGGCCTTTACTCCATGGCCCGCGGCGGCGAGTTCGACAAGCGCAACGCCAACCGCTTCATGCGGCTTCGCGTCATCTGCCAGGGCGTGGCGATCCTGCTGTTCATCATCTTCATGATGGTCTGGCACCGGGGCTGAACGGGCAGCATGGTCAAGCTGACGCGGATCTACACCCGGGGCGGCGACAAGGGCCGGACCTCGCTCGGCGACGGCAGCCGGGTCGCCAAGCATGATCTGCGGGTCGAGGCCTATGGCACGGTCGATGAGGCCAATGCCGCCGTCGGGCTCGCCCGGCTCCATGCCGAGGGCGAGGCCGATGCGATGCTGGCCCGCATCCAGAACGATCTCTTCGATCTCGGCGCCGATCTCTGCCGGCCCGAGAATATCGCCGGGGAAAAGAAGGCGGGCGCCCCGCCGCTGCGGGTGGTCGAGGCGCAGGTCCTGCGGCTGGAACGCGAGATCGACGAGATGAATGCCGCGCTGCAACCGCTCGAGTCCTTCGTCCTGCCCGGCGGGAGTGCGGCCGCTGCCTATCTCCATCTCGCGCGCACCATCGCGCGCCGGGCCGAACGCGCGATGACCACGCTCGCCGTCAAGAGCCCGGTCAATCCCATCGCGATCAAATATATCAATAGGTTGTCCGATCATCTCTTCGTCCTGGCCCGCTATCTGAACGGGCGCGGCAAGGGCGATATCCTGTGGCGCCCGGGGGCCCACCGGTGACCGGCCGGTCGTTGACAGCCCTATGACGGAGACCTATTGTGCGCCCGCAAAAAACAAGGGTCGCCAAGGTATCAAGCGTCCCCTCGAGGAATGCGTCCTTCTTTCTCATGAGATTAGGCACATGAAGGTTCTGGTCGCGGTCAAGCGCGTCGTCGACTACAACGTGAAAATCCGCGTCAAGGCGGACGGCACCGGCGTCGAGACGGCCAATGTCAAGATGTCGATGAATCCCTTCGACGAGATCGGCGTCGAGGAGGCGGTCCGCCTCAAGGAGGCCGGCAAGGCCACCGAGATCATCGCCGTCTCCCTCGGCGTGCAGCAGGTGCAGGAGACCATCCGCACCGCTCTGGCCATGGGCGCCGATCGCGGCATCCATGTGCAGACCGACGTCGAACTGCAGCCGCTGGCGGTCGCCAAGCTGCTGAAGGCGGTGGTCGACAAGGAGAAGCCGGAGATCTGCATCCTCGGCAAGCAAGCCATCGACGACGACGCCAATCAGACCGGCCAGATGCTCTCGGCTCTGCTCGGCTGGTCCCAGGGCTGCTTCGCCTCCAAGCTGGTGCTGAACGGCGACGGCACCGCCAATGTCACCCGCGAGGTGGACGGCGGCCTGGAGACGATCACCCTGAAGCTGCCGCTGGTGCTGACCACGGATCTGCGCCTCAACGAGCCGCGCTACGCCTCCTTGCCCAACATCATGAAGGCGAAGAAGAAGCCCATCGAAGTGGTGACGCCCGAGCAGCTCGGCGTCGACCCATCCCCGCGCCTGAAGACCCTCAAAGTGGCGGAGCCGCCGAAGCGCAAGTCCGGCGTCAAGGTGAAGAGCGTCGCCGAGCTGGTCGACAAGCTGCGCAATGAAGCCAAGGTGATCTGAAGATGGCCGTCCTCCTCATCGCCGAGCACGACAACGCCAGCCTCAAGCCGGCGACCCTCAATGCCGTCACCGCCGCCAAGGCGATCGGCGGCGATCTGGTCGTGCTGGTGGCCGGGCAGAACTGCCGTCCCGCCGCCGAAGCCGCGGCCCAGATCCCCGGGCGTCGCCAAGGTGCTGCTGGCCGATGACGCGGCCTATGCCAATCGCCTGGCCGAGAACCTCGCCAAGCTCCTCGTGGCGCTCTCCGGCAGCTACAGCCATATCGTCGCCGCCGCGACCAGCAGCGGCAAGAATTTCATGCCCCGCGTGGCCGCCCTGCTCGACGTGGCGCAGATCTCCGATATCAGCGCCGTCGAATCCCCCGATACCTTCGTGCGCACGATCTATGCCGGCAATGCGCTCGCGACGGTGCAGTCGGCCGACAAGATCAAGGTTGTCACCGTGCGCATGACCGGCTTCGATCCGGCGCCGGCCACCGGCGGCAGCGCGCCCATCGAGGCGATCGCGTCCAGCGGCGAAGCGGGGCTTTCCAGCTTCGTCGGCCAGGAGCTGAGCAAGAACGAGCGGCCCGAACTCACCAGCGCCAAGATCGTCGTCTCCGGCGGGCGCGGCATGCAGAGCGGCGAGAATTTCAAGCTGCTGGAGGCGGTGGCCGACAAGCTCCATGCCGCCGTCGGCGCCAGCCGCGCGGCCGTCGACGCCGGTTTCGTTCCCAACGACTACCAGGTGGGCCAGACCGGCAAGGTCGTGGCCCCCGACCTCTACATCGCCGTCGGCATCTCCGGCGCGATCCAGCATCTCGCCGGCATGAAGGACAGCAAGGTCATCGTCGCCATCAACAAGGACGAGGACGCGCCGATCTTCCAGGTTGCCGATTATGGCCTCGTCGCCGACCTGTTCCAGGCCGTGCCGGAGCTGACCAAAGAGCTGAGCAAATAGGCCCGAGGAGCGGCCTCCCCTCATGATCCGATCCATCGGCGTCATCGGCGCTGGCCAAATGGGCAATGGTATTGCCCATGTCGCGGCCCTCAAAGGCTATACCGTCAAGCTGGTCGACATCGACGGCGAGCAGATCGACAAGGCGAAGGCGACGATCAGCCAGAACATGAACCGGCAGCTGAAGCGCGGCGCCATCACCGAGGCCGACCGCACCACGGCGCTGAAGCACATCGTGACGGGCCAGGACTATCACCTCTTCGAAGACTGCGACATCGTCATCGAGGCCGCGGTCGAGAAAGAGGAGATCAAGCGCGAGATCCTGAAGAAGCTCTGCCCGGTGCTGAAGCCGACGGCGATGATCGCCTCCAACACCTCCTCGATCTCCATCACCCGCCTCGCCGCCGCCACCGACCGCCCCGCCCAATTCATGGGCATGCATTTCATGAATCCCGTGCCGGTGATGCAGCTGGTCGAGCTCATCCGCGGCCTGGCCACCGACGAGGAGACCTTCGCCTCGGTGAAGGATCTGGCGGAGAAGCTCGGCAAGACCATCGCCATGGCCGAGGATTTCCCGGCCTTCATCGTCAACCGCATCCTGCTGCCGATGATCAACGAGGCCGTCTACACCCTCTATGAGGGCGTCGGCTCCGTGGAGGCCATCGACACCGCCATGCGGCTGGGCGCCAACCATCCCATGGGCCCGCTGGAGCTCGCCGATTTCATCGGCCTCGACACCTGCCTGTCCGTCATGCAGGTGCTCTACGAGGGCCTGGCCGACAGCAAGTACCGGCCCTGCCCGCTGCTGGTGAAATATGTCGAGGCCGGCTGGCTCGGCCGCAAGACCATGCGCGGCTTCTACGACTACAGCGGCGAGAAGCCGACGCCCACCCGCTGAGCCGCGGGCTTGGCCCCGCCGGGATGATAGGCGGCGGGCTGCGTCAGGGATGAGGCCGGCGGAGTCGCCGGGCGCAGCCCCAGATAATATCGAATGAGGGCGAGGGATTCCGGCGCATCCCATTGCGTCGCTCCCTCGAGGCTGCCCACCAGCTGCCCCTCGCGGTCGATCAGATAGCTCATGGGCACGCCGCCGATCCGAAGCGCCTGCGAAAGGCCGCCCTTGCCCTCGAGATAGACCCCGAGATGGGTGATGTCGTGCTGGCCGTAATAGACCGCGACCACCGGCCCGCCGCCGCGATCCAGCGACACCGGCAGGATCACCAGGCCCTCGCCCCCCATCGTGGCCTGGAGCCGGTCGAGCGAGGGCATCTCCGCCCGGCAGGGGGCGCACCACGTGGCCCAGACGTTCAGCAGCACCACCTTGCCGCGGAAATCCGCGAGATGCAGCACCTTGCCGGCGCCGTCGCGAAAGGACGCGCCCGGCGCTGGCAGCGGCGGATCGATCCGGCTAAAGTCGGAAACGGCGCCTGAAATCGGCGGCGAATCGCCGGCCAGGGCCCGCGACAGCGGGGCGGTTGCAAGCATAAGGCCGGCCGCCGCCAGAAGACCAAATCGAAGGGTTAGACGTTTGAGCATCGACAAACCTCATTCTGCGGCCGCCCAGAGTAGTGCCACGGGGAGCGGAGCCACGCCAAGTGATGTAAGCACCGGCGACCGGCCCCGCAACGATCGCACATCCGATGATCGCATGTGGGGGGGTCGTTTCACCAGCGGTCCGGCCGAGATCATGCAGCGCATCAACGCCTCCATCGGCGTCGACCGCAGGCTGTGGCGCCAGGACATCGCCGGCAGCCGGGCCCATGCCGCCATGCTGGTGCGCCAGGGCATCCTGCGTCAAGCCGACGGCGAGGCGATCGGGCTCGGCCTCGACCAGATCGAGAAAGAGATTGCCGATGGCCGCTTCGCCTTCAAGGTCGAGCTCGAGGATATTCACACCAATATCGAGTCACGGCTGCGCGAGCTGATCGGCGCGCCGGCCGGGCGGCTCCATACCGCCCGCTCGCGAAACGATCAGGTGGCGGTGGATTTTCGCCTCTGGCTGCGCGAGGCCATCGACGGGCTCGACGCCCAGCTCGTCGAGCTGACCGAGGCCTTCCTCGATCGGGCCGAGGAGCATGCGGCGACCATCATGCCAGGCTTCACCCATCTTCAGGTCGCCCAGCCCGTCACCTTCGGCCATCATCTGCTGGCCTATGTCGAGATGCTGTCACGCGACCGCGGACGCCTCGCCGATTGCCGTGGCCGCCTGAACGAAAGCCCGCTCGGCGCCGGCGCACTCGCCGGCACCAGCTTTCCCATCGACCCGGCGGCCACGGCCGCCGCCCTCGGCTTCGCGCGGCCCATGGCCAATTCCATGGATGCCGTTTCGGCCCGCGACTTCGCCATCGAGTTCCTGGCCGCCGGCGCCATCCTCGCCACCCATCTTTCGCGCTTCGCCGAGGAGCTGGTACTCTGGACCAGCGAGGGCTTCCGCTTCGTGGCCCTGGGCGATGCCTTCACCACCGGCAGCTCGATCATGCCCCAGAAGCGCAATCCCGATGCCGCCGAGCTGGTGCGCGGCAAGGCGGGACAGGCCATCGGGGCGCTGGTGCAGCTTCTCGTGGTGCTGAAGGGCCTGCCGCTGACCTATGGCAAGGACATGCAGGAGGACAAGGAGACGGTGTTCCTGTCGGTCGACAATCTCTCGCTCTCCCTCGCCGCCATGAGCGGCATGGTCCGCGATCTGACGGCCGATACCGGCGCCATGCGCCAGGCCTGCGACCGCGGCTTCATCACCGCGACGGATCTCGCCGACGGGCTGGTGCGCGATCTGGGGCTGGCCTTCCGCGAAGCCCATCACATCACCGGCACGCTGGTGCGCCTGGCCGAGCAAAACGGCTGCGGCCTCGCCGAGCTGCCGCTGGCCGAGATGCAGCGGGTCGAGCCCCGCATCACCGCGGAGCTCCGGGCCGGCCTCACGGTCGAGGCCGCGGTCGAGGGCCGCACCAGCCTGGGCGGCACGGCCCCGGCGAATGTGCGCCGCGCGGTGGCGACGGCGCGGGCGCGGCTGACACGTAAGCGCCAAGCCGAGGAGCGCCCAGCATGACCGCCAACAGCTTCCGGCTCGCCGCCCTGCTGCTGCTCTTCGGGCTCGGCCTCACGGCCTGCGGCGTCAACGGCGCGCCCGACCCGCCGACACCCGACAAGTTTCCCCATCAATATCCCCCGCCCGAGACGCCGGCGGGGGCAGCGGCAGCGACGGCCGCGCCCGCCACCCCGGCGCCGTCCCCGGCATACCCGGCAAACACCACGAACACCAACCAGCCCATGTATCAATGAGTTATTTTCCCTATCGGGGCGGCACCCTTCATGCCGAAGAGGTGCCGCTCGACCGGCTGGCTGCGGCCGTCGGAACCCCGTTCTATTGCTATTCCTCGGCCGCCCTGATCGAGCGCTATCAGGCCTTCATCCGCGCCTTCGACGGCGCGCGCGCCACCATCTGCTACTCGCTGAAGGCCAATTCCAACCAGGCGGTGATCGCCACCTTCGCGCGGCTGGGTGCTGGAGCCGATGTCGTCTCGGAGGGCGAGATGCGCCGGGCGCTGGCGGCGGGCGTCCCGCCCGAGCGCATCGTCTTCGCCGGGGTCGGCAAGGGCGCCGGCGAGATGATCGCCGGACTCGAGGCGGACATCCAGCAGTTCAACGTCGAATCCCTGCCGGAGCTGGAGCTCCTCGACCGTCTGGCGCAGGACCGGGGCAAGCGCGCCCGCGTGGCGCTCCGGGTCAACCCCGATGTCGATGCCCGCACCCATAAGAAGATCGCCACCGGCAAGGCCGAGAACAAGTTCGGCATCGATCTCGGCCAGGTGCGCGCGATCTACGGCCGCGCCTCGGGGATGGCGGGGATCGAGCCCGTCGGCCTCGCCGTCCATATCGGCTCGCAGCTCCTCGATCTGGCGCCCTACCGCTCGGCCTTCGCCAAGATCGCGGCCCTGGTGGCCGAGATCCGCGCCGACGGCCACCGCATCGAGAGCCTCGATCTCGGCGGCGGCATCGGCATCGCCTATCGCGACGAGAACGCGCCGGCGATCGAGGATTACGTCCGGGCGGTCCAGGAGACGGTCGGCAATCTCGGCTGTCAGCTCTTCTTCGAGCCGGGGCGCTGGATGGTCGGCCATGCCGGCATCCTGGTGACGCGGGTGCTCTATGTGAAGCAGGGGGCGGAACGCAGCTTCGTCATCACCGATGCGGCCATGAACGACCTGATCCGCCCCACCCTCTATGACGCCTATCATCCGATCCTGCCGGTGGCGGAGCCCGGCTCGGATGCCGCCAGCAGCCGCTTCGACGTCGTCGGGCCGATCTGCGAGACCGGGGATTTCTTCGCCCATGACCGCCCCTTGCCGCCGCTCAAATCCGGCGATCTCCTGGCCATCGCCTCGGCGGGGGCCTATGGGGCGGTGATGTCCTCGACCTACAACAGCCGGCCCCTGATTCCCGAGGTCATGGTCCAGGGAACCCATCACGCCATTGTCAGAGCGCGCCCCAGTTACCATGATATGATTGCGCTGGATCGTCTGCCCGACTGGATGTGAGGAGCGCTTGGCACAGGCAGGGCCGAGACCGAACGACAGGCAGAAGCCCGAGGAACCCGGCATGAGCAGGCTTGGACTGTTGCGCCGGCTGTGGCTGGCGCGCCTCGCTTTGACCTGGGAAGGCGTCTGGCGGGCCATCTGGCCGGCCCTGACCCTGGCCGGGCTGTTCCTGGCGCTCGCCCTCAGCGATCTGCTGCCGGATCTGAACGGCTATCTCCATATCGGCGTCCTTGCCGCCTTTGCCATCGGCTTTGCCGGGTTGCTCTGGCTGGGGCTGCGCGGCCTCGTCTTGCCGGGTGCGGCGGCGGCACGCCGGCGGATCGAGCTCGTCAATGCCTTGCCCCACCGCCCCCTGGCGACACTGGAGGACGAGCTGGCCGGCGGCCGCAGCGATCCGGCTGCCGCGGCCCTCTGGGAGCTGCATCGCCGCCGCCTCGCCGGCAAGCTCGGCCGTCTGCGGGTCGGCCTGCCGCGGGGCAGCCTCGCCGCCCGCGATCCCTATGCGCTGCGCGGCCTCGTCGTCCTGCTGCTGGCCGTGACCCTGGGCATCGGCTGGTCCGATGGGGGTGCGCGGCTGGCCCGCGCGGTGCAGCCGAGCTTCACCCCGCCCCCGCCCCCGGTTCCCCCGCGCCTCGACGTCTGGGTGACGCCGCCCGCCTATACCGGCCAGGCGCCGATCTTCCTCGCCGCCGTCGATCCCAAGGCCGGGCCGCTGAAGCTGCCCGAGGACAGCGAAGTCCTGGCCCAGATCCAGGGCGGCCAGGGCCCCGGCGAGCTGAAGCTGGGCGAGGCCTCGGTCCATTTCGACACCATCGGCGAAGGCACCTACCGCGCCACGGGCAAGATCGTCACCGGCGACCATCTGAGCGTGGTCCAGAACGGCAAGGAGATCGCCTCCTGGCCCTATCAATTGATCGATGATGAGCCGCCGCTGGTCGCCTTCACCCGCCCGCCCTCGGAATCCGAGCGCCATGCGCTGCGCATCGACTATGCCGCCAGCGACGATTACGGCATCGCCAAGATCGAGCTCGTCATCACCCGCAAGGGCCAGACCGCCGAAGCCACGGCCAGCGGCCAGGCGGAGAAGCCGGGCCAGATCGCCAAGATCGTCATCGAGCTTCCCGGCGCCGGCGCCGATCCCCGGGCCGCCCGGGGCGTGGCCTTCCGCGACCTCACGGCCCATCCCTGGGCCGGCACGCCGGTGCACCTGACCCTGACGGCCACGGATGCGACGGGCCAGACCGGCCAGGCCCAGCCCGTCGACATGATCCTGCCGGCACGGGTCTTCACCAATCCCGTCGCCAAGGCGATCATCGAGCAGCGCCGCCAGCTGACGCTGGCGCCCGACGAGCGCCTCGCGGTGGCGCGCCGGCTGCTCGCCATCGGCAATGACGCGGCGGCTTACAACAACGACCCCGTCGTCACGCTGGCGCTGCGCATCACCGGCCGGCGGCTGATGAAGGACGAGACCGGCGCCGAGATTCCCTGGGCCCAGGACATGCTGTGGCAGACGGCGCTGCGGCTGGAGGAAGGCGGGGTGGGCAATGCGGAGATGGCGCTGCGCGCGGCCGAGCAGGCCCTGCAGGATGCGCTCGACCGCGGCGCCTCGGACCAGGAGATCGAGAAGCTGATGAATCAGCTGCAGCAGGCGATGAACCAGTTCCTCGACCAGCTGATGGCCCAGGCCCAGAAGAATCCCAATCCCCAACAAGGCCGCGATGCCCAGAACAAGCAGATGACGCTGGACCGCGATGCGCTCCAGCGCATGCTCGACAAGGCCCGCGAGATGGCACGCGGGGGTGCCCGCGACGCGGCGCGCCAGATGCTGTCGCAGCTGCAGGAGATGCTGGAGAATCTGCGCGCCCAGCCCTATGCGCAGCAGAACGATCCGGCGGCCCAGCAGGGCCAGCAGCTCATGCAGGACCTGAACAAACTGGCCCAGCAGCAGCAGAATCTCCTCGACCAGACCTATCGCGAATCGCAGCAGCTGGCGCCCGGCCAGGAATCGCCCAATGCCGACCGCTTCGCCCAGGATCAGGGCAATCTGCGCCAGAAGCTCGACCAGCTCGGCAAGCAGTTCGGCGCCCTCATGGGCCAGACGCCGCAGCAGCTGGGCCAGGCGGGCCAGGAGATGGGCGAGGCCGAGCAGCAGCTGCGTTCCGGCATGCCGGGCAACGCGATCGATCCCCAGACTCAGGCCCTGGAGGCGCTGCGCCAGGGCCAGCAGGCGATGATGGAGCAGCTCGCCAAGCGTTTCGGGCGCGGCACCGGCCCGCGCAATGGACCCGACCAGGATCAGTTCGGCCAGTCCACCGATCCCCTCGGGCGGACCCTGCCGGGGGCCGGCCAGATCGACACCGGCGACGTCAAGATCCCGGACCAGTCCGACATGCAGCGCGCCCGCGAGATCCTGGACGAGCTGCGCCGGCGCGCCGGCCAATCCCAGCGCCCGCGCTATGAGCTGGATTATCTCGACCGCCTGCTGAAGCGGTTCTAGCTCCCGCCACCTCCCCGTCGAGAGTCATGATCCGTTCGCGTTGAGCGGCGGGCGTGGCCCGTGTTAATTTTGCCTTGCGATTTCGGCTTGCCGGTCCAGCAGTCAGCCCAGGGGGAAAGCGATGCGTACAGGCTTGGGGATGGTGGTGGCGCTGTGTCTGTTCCTGGTCGGCGCCGCCGCGGCAAAGGCCGCGCCGCTGACCGACGACACGCTGAAGGCCATGCTGGAGAATCTCGGCTACACGGTGACGGTGACGGGCGACAAGCCGCCGAGGCACTTCAAGGTTGACGAGAGCGCGCCGGTCAACGCTCTCGACTTCACCATCACCTTCGACCTTTCTTCCGACAAGGATGCAGCCGTCCTCTGGATCTACGCCGGGCTCTACACGATTCCGGCCGACAAGCCGGCGCCGAGCAGTGCGCTGCTCGCCTTGCTGGCGAAGAACGACGAGATCGGACCGGTATTCTTCTCCTACAACGCCGACAACAAGCTGCTGTACCTGAACGCCCCGACCGCCAATGTGGACATCACCCCGGTGGTCCTGCGCCAGAAGATCAGGAACTTCATCACGAAGATGGACAGCACCTACAGCCTCTGGAACGTCAAGGCGTGGAAATAGCCCGCCGCCGATCCTGACCCCAGGGCCGGCTTGCCCGCGGCGGGCTTGCGACAGTTCGCGGCGGTAGCTGGATTGTCAGGCCCTGCGCCGGTCTCTATTTTCCTCTCCCGAGGCCGTGAACGGCCCAGGGAGAGACGCTCACATGAACCAGGAAGTCATCGTCACCTGCGCCGTCACCGGCGCGGGCGATACCGTCGGCAAGCATCCCGCCATCCCCGTGACGCCGCAGCAGATCGCCGATGCGGCGATCGAGGCCGCCAAGGCCGGGGCAGCCATCGCCCATATGCATGTTCGCGATCCCGGCACGGGCAAGGGCAGCCGCGAAGACCGAGTATTATCGCGAGGTGGTGAAGCGGGTGCGCGACAGCGGCACCGACATCATCATCAACCTGACCGCCGGCATGGGCGGCGATCTGGAGGTCGACGATCAGGATCCCCGCAAGGCCGGGCCGGGCACCGATCTGGTCAACGCCCTGGAGCGCCTGGTCCATGTCGAGGAGCTGCTGCCGGAGATCTGCACGCTCGATTGCGGCACGCTCAATTTCGGCGACGGCAATATGATCTATGTCTCCACCCCCAATCAGCTCCGCGCCGGCGCCAAGCGCATCCGCGAGCTGGGGGTGAAGCCGGAGCTCGAGGTCTTCGACACCGGCCATCTCTGGTTCGCCAAGCGCATGCATGAGGAGGGGCTGCTGGAGGAGCCGCCGATGTTCCAGCTCTGCCTCGGCATTCCCTGGGGCGCGCCGGCGGATACCAATGCCATGAAGGGCATGCGCGACATGCTGCCCGCCGGCGCCGTCTGGGCCGGCTTCGGCATCGGGCGGATGCAGATGCCCATGGTGGCCCAGGCCGTGCTGCTGGGCGGCAATGTGCGCGTCGGGCTGGAGGACAATATCTGGCTCGACCGCGGCGTCCATGCCAGCAACGGCTCGCTGGTCCAGCGCGCCGTCGAGATCGTCCGCCTGATGGGTGCCCGCACCCTGACGCCGGCGGAGGCGCGCAAGAAGCTGGGCCTTCGGGCGCGACTCTAACCTCCAATCAAGGACAAGCGAGATGGCTGAGACGACGGAGATCCGCCGCGTCGCCCTGGTGGGCGGCGGCGTCATTGGCAGCGGCTGGGCGGCGCGCTGCCTCGCCCATGGGCTCGATGTGGTGGCGACCGATCCGGGGCCGGGGGCGGAGGAGAAGATCCGCGCCGGCGTCGCCAATGCCTGGCCCGCCCTCACCAAGGTGGGGCTGAAGCCCGGCGCCAGCCAGGAGCGGCTCAGCTTCGCCAAGAGCCTGGAGGCCGCCGTGGCCGAGGCCGATTTCGTCCAGGAGAGCGCGCCCGAGAACGACGATCTGAAGCGCAAGCTCCATGCCCGCATCGACGCCGCGGCCAGGCCCGCGGTCGTCATCGCATCCAGCTCCTCCGGCCTGCTGCCGAGCAATTTCCAGGCCGATTGCAAGCATCCCGAGCGGGTGCTGGTGGGCCATCCCTTCAATCCCGTCTACATGCTGCCGCTGGTCGAAGTGCTCGGCGGCAAGAAGACCTCGGCAGCATCCATCGATACGGCGATCGCCTTCTACAAGCGCATCGGCATGCGCCCGCTGAAGGTCCAGGTCGAGGTTCCCGGCTATATCGCCGACCGGCTGCAGGAGGCGCTCTGGCGCGAGGCGCTGCATCTGATCGCCGACGGGGTCTGCACCACCGGCGACATCGACGATGCGATCCGCTTCGGCCCCGGACTGCGCTGGTCCTTCTTCGGCACCTGCCTGATCTATCACCTGGCGGGCGGCGACGAGGGCATGGCGCATTTCATGGACCATTTCGGCCCGGCCCTGGAGCTGCCCTGGACCAACCTCAAGGGCCCCAAGCTGACGCCCGAGCTCACCCGGCGCATGGTCGAGGGCACGAAAGTCCAGGCCGCCGGCCGCTCGGTCAAGGAGCTGGAGCGTTTCCGCGACGATTGCCTGATCGCCGTCAGCGAGGCCGTTGCCAAGGTACGGGCCAAATACGGCATCGACGTCGAACCGGCCTGAGGGCCGCGACTTGGGGACGAAAACAGGGGCCGGCGCCTGCAAGGGCGCCGGCCTTTCGCGTTTTCAGGGGTCCTGTGGCCCTGACGCCGCAGGCGGGCGGGATAGTGCCGGCCGGAGGCAACCCCCTTGAAACCAAAACGGCTTTTTCCCATTTTTCTTATTGTGGCGCCCAATCGGGGCCATTTTGGAGCAGTTCCAAGGATTGGAGGCTCCGGATCGCTCGCTCAGGAGAGGAGCAAGGAATGTCGAGGATATCTCTGTTCAGCAGCCCGTTGCTGCTAGGCTTCGATCAGTTCGAGCGGACCCTCGACCGCATCGGCAAGAGTACCGACAACTATCCGCCCTATAACATCGAGCAGCTGGCCGAAAATCGCCTGCGCATAACACTCGCCGTGGCCGGCTTCGCCCGTGAGGATCTGGAGATCAAGCTCGAGACCAATCAGCTGACGATCCGCGGCAAGCAGCCCGAGCAGGGCGAGCGGTTGTTCCTGCATCGGGGCATCGCCGCGCGGCAGTTCCAGCGCAGCTTCATGCTGGCCGACGGCCTCGAGATCACGGGCGCCAATCTCGCCAATGGGCTTCTGGAGATCGATCTCCTCCGCCCGGTATCGGAGCCGGAGGTGCGTACGATCCCCATCGCCCAAGGCGCCCACGGCAATGGCCGCGTCGCCGTCGACGGAAAATTCCCGACGAGCCGCGGCCCAGCACAGGAGCAGGATGCATGAACGCCATCAACGACATTCGCCTCATAACACCCCAGGACCTGGCGGTGCTCGGGCTGCATAGCATGGCTTATCTGCGCAGCGTGACCATGGACGGCGCCGACGGCTTCGGCATCTTCACCGCCGACGGCACCCAGGTCGCCTTCGCCCCCACCCGCGCGCTGGCCGAAGCCGCCGTGCGCGAATACGAGCTGGAGCCCGTCAGCGTCCACTGACGCGCGAGGCGCAGCCGACAAAGCGAAAGAGCCTCCCGGCGCCGCCGGGAGGCTCTTTTATTTGGGGATAAGGCGACCGCTATGCCGCGTGATGGCTGGCTTGCGGCTCGGTCAGCAGAGCGTAGAGGGCATCGGGATGCTCGGCGCCGCGGAGCTTCTCGCAGATCTGGCGGTCGCGCAGCAGGCGCGAGACCCGCGCCAGAGCCTTCAGATGGTCCGCCCCTGCCGCTGCCGGCGCCAGGAGGAGAAACACGAGATCGACCGGCTGCTCGTCGACCGCGTCGAAATCGACCGGCGGATCGAGGCGCACGAAGAGCCCCTGGAGGTGCGTCAGCCCCGGCAGCTTGGCATGGGGGATGGCGATGCCGTTGCCGACTCCGGTCGAGCCCAGGCGTTCGCGCTCCAGCAGCGCGTCGAAGATCTGGCGCTCATGCAGCTCCACGAGAGTCGGCGGCGCGCCGCGAGATCTCCTGCAGCAGCTGCTTCTTGTTCGCCACCCGCAGCCGTGCCACGACGGCCGCGGGTGTGATCAACTCGTCGATATCCATCGATCCCCCTTTTGTCACGCGTCGCGATTGCCCTTGGGGTCGACCCAGCCGATATTCCCGTCGGGCCGCCGATAGACCATGTTCAGCCCGCCATGGGCGCGGTTCACGAACATGAGCGCCCCGCGATCCGCCAGATCGAGACGCATCACCGCCTCGCTTACCGTCAGCGCCAGGATCTCGGCCTTCATCTCGGCGACCACCGTGGGCGGTCCGTCCTCTTCGGCCCCGGCAGCGCCCTCATCGGCGCTCTCCGGCGTCGAGGCCAGCACATAGTGATCCGCCAGCTGCACCTTCTCGGGCGCCGTTCCGACCGGCTGCTTGTGGTGATCGCGCAGCCGGCGCTTGTGCCGGCGCAGGCGCTTGGCCAGCCGGTCCGCCGCGATGTCGAAGGCGGCATAGGGCTGATCGGCGGTGGCCTCGCTCTCGGCGGTGATCCCGCGGCCGACATGCACCGTCAGCGCGGCGCGCAGCAGATGCGCCTCGCGGGAGAAGGTCACCGTGGCGTCGATGGCGTCGCCGAAATATTTGCCGAAGACGTTTGTCAGGCTTTGACGCACATGCTCACGCAAGGCGTCGCCCACGTCGATCTGTTGGCCTTTGACGATCAATTGCATCTATCGGGGTGTCCCGGTTTCCGGGCAGCACCGGCGCTGGGCAAATCCGCGGGCCGGCGCAAAGGCGGCAGACCATAGGGGCGCCGGTGGGGGCTGTCAAGCAACGGAGCTACTCCCTGATTGGCTTTGATTTTCTATGTTGGCGCTGGTCTCCCCGCTTACAAGGACGCCTTCCGCCGGCGCCGATGCGAGGGCGGAATCCTCAGCATTTCCCGATACTTGGCAACGGTGCGCCGGGAGAGCTCGATGCCCTCCTCGCCGAGCCGGCGCGCGATCGCCTGATCGGAGAGAACATGGCCCCGGGGCTCCTGCGCGATGATCTGGCTGAGCCTCGCCCGGGCCGCCGCGGGGGCCATCCCCGCCTCCTCGCCCGGCCCGGCCGGCGTGCCCGCCGGCGCGCCCAGCCGGCCGCCGAAGAAGGCCGCCAGGGCCAGCACGCCCCGCGGCGTGGCGGCGTATTTGCCGGCGATGGCGCGGCTGACGGTGCTCTCATGCAGCTCCAGGGAGCGGGCGATCTCGCGCCGGGAGAGCGGCCTCAGCGCCCCCACCCCGCCCTCGAGGAAGCCTGCCTGGCGCTTGACGATCACGCCGGCGACCCGGCGCAGCGTGTCGGCGCGCCGGTCGAGGGCCCGCAGCAGCCACTGCGCCGCCGTGCGCTGGGCCTTCAGAAAAGCGCGCGCCTCGACGGCCGCGGCGCCCGTCCCCCCTGCCGCACCCGCAGCGCCCCCGGCGGCATAGCGCTCGTTGATGGCGAGCCGGGGCAGGCTGTCGCCGTTGAGCTCCACCTCCCAGCCGCCCTCGCCGTCGCTGGCGATGGTGAGGTCGGGGGTCACCGTCTGGACGATGGCGCGCTCGAAGGCGAGCCCCGGGCGGGGATCCAAGCCGCCGGAGCAGGGCGATCATGGCATCGAGCGTCTCGCCGTCGACGCCGCAATGGCGCTGCAGCGCCGCCCGCTTGCCCTCGGCCAGAAGGTCGAGCCGCTCCAGCAGCCGCGCCATGGCCGGATCGAGGCGGCCCTGGTCGGCGAGCTGGAGGGCGAGGCATTCCGCCAGGCTGCGGGCGAAGACGCCGGGCGGATCGAATTCCTGCAGGCGCTTCAGCACCCGCTCCACGCGCAGCACCTCCAGCCCCAGGCGCTGCGCGATCTCCGCCGGCTCCAGGGTCAGATAGCCCCCCTCGTCCAGCGCCTCGATCAGGGCCTGGCCGATCGACCGGTCCTCGGCATCGGCCAGATCGGCGCCGAGCTGGCCCATGAGATGCTCCTGCAGGCTCGGCCCCGGCGCGGCGGTATCGGCGGCCGCGTCGCCCGCACCCCCTTGGCTGCCCTCGCCCCCGCGGTTGCGCGAGACGCCGGTGAAGAGGCGGTTCAGCGCCGGGGGCAGGGGCCGGGCGGCCGGCAGGCGGGGACGCGGCTTCTGGGGCTGCTGCAGCCGGGCCAGGGCCTGCTCGGGCAGATCGGCGGCGGGCTCCAGCAGCGGGTTCTCCGCCATGGCCTCGGCCAGGAGATCGGCCAGTTCGAGATTGGTGAGGCCGAGCAGCTTGATCGATTGCTGCTGGGCGGGGGTCAGCCCGGTGGCGAGCCGCTGCATCTGCCGCGGCGCTGCATGCTGACCGAGGCGGGAGCGGAGCTGCACCATCCGGCCGACCCTAGAGGCTGAAGCGTTCGCCCAGATAGACGCGGCGAACGTCCTCGTCCATGACGATCTCCGCCGGCGAGCCTTCGCGCAGCACCTGCCCCTCATGCAGGATATAGGCGCGGTCGACGATCTCCAGCGTCTCGCGGACATTGTGATCGGTGATCAGCACGCCGATGCCGCGATCCTTGAGATGGGAGACGAGATCGCGGATGTCGCCCACGGCGATGGGATCGATGCCGGCCAGCGGCTCGTCCAGCAGCATGAAGGCGGGCTGGGCCGCCAGCGCGCGCGCGATCTCGCAGCGCCGCCGCTCGCCGCCGGAGAGCGCCAGCGCCGGGGCCTTGCGCAGATGGGCGATGGAGAACTCGTCCAGCAGCTCGTCCAGCCGCGCCTCGCGGCGCGAGCGCTCGGGCTCGACGATCTCCAGCACCGAGCGGATGTTCTGCTCCACCGACATGCCGCGGAAGATCGAGGCCTCCTGCGGCAGGTAGCCGATCCCGAGTCGCGCGCGGCGATACATGGGCAGATCGGTCACGTCATAGCCGTCGAGGCCGATGGTGCCGGCATCGGCGCGGACCAGGCCGGTGATGATGTAGAAGCAGGTCGTCTTGCCGGCGCCGTTGGGGCCCAGCAGCCCCACCGCCTCGCCCCGGCGCAGCGACACCGAGACGCCGCGCAGCACCGGGCGCTTCTTGAACTTCTTCGTCAGGCCGCGCACGACCAGGCCGCTGTCATAGTCGTGCTCTTCGCCCGGGCCGGGGCCATGGGCGTCATGGATGGGGCCGTGGCTATGGGGCGGTGCGGCGTCCCGGTGGCCCGCCCCCTCCGCCGGCTTGCGGGTGTCGGGGCGCAGCGGCGTGACCGTGGCGCGCGGAGCTTCGCCGGCGCGCTTGTTTTCCCCGGCGCCCTGGGACCCGGATCGGCCTGGCTTCACAGAAGGTTCCGTCACGGTTTCTGAGTCCCGCCCACATCCTTGTCGGTGCCCGGCATCAGCGTCCCGCCTGCACTCTTGTCGCTGCCCGGCACCAGGAGAGTCTTCACCTGGCCTTTGCCCCCGGTGACCTTGGCCTTTCCCGTCTTGGTGTCATAGATCGCATGCTCGCCATTCAGCTGATTTTTCCCTCGGGTGATCTTGACCCCTCCATCGAGCGTGGCGATGTCGCTGTCCATATTGTAGACGGCTTTCGCCGCCCGGGCGATATCGCCTTTATTGTCGATGATGACATTGCCCTGGGCCTCGACCTGATAGAGCTTCTTCTGCCCCGTCTTCGCATCCTCGTGGAAATAGCCGACCAGCATATCGCCCTGGATATGCCGGGTCGGATCGGCGGCCACCGCATTGCCCCGGGCCACCACCGCGCCCTGCTTGGTCCAGTATTCCAGGCTGTCGCGCGCCGTGACGTAGCTCTCCTTCGAGGTGGCCTTCAACGCCTTGCCCGTGATCACGGCCGAGCCCTTGTCGAGGTCGTAGATCGCATTGTCGCCCACGATCTTCGAATCCTTGTTGACCACCACCACATTCCCGTTCGCCTCGACCATGTAGATGCTGGTGCCCCCGTTGGGCGTGTCGTGGTAGTGGGCGATCAGGGTATCGGCGGAGATCGACATGTCGCCGCGCGCGGCGTGGGCATTGCCACGGGCGACATAGACGTTCTGGTCGCGCTGCCATTCGATGCCGTCGTCGGCCTCGATGGAGACCGGGCCGCTCGAGCTTCCGGCGTCGAGCGGCCCCATTCCCCCGAAAGAAGGCTCGCCCCCCACGGTCGGGCCGGCGCCGGCGCCCTTGCTCGCCTGGCCCGGGGCGGCATTGGCCTGGCTGCCGGTGTCCGGGGTGCCTTGAGCTTGGTTCCCCTGGCTCTGGTTCCCCTGGACCTGGGGCGCGGCCTGGAGAGGCGGCGGGGCTGGCAAGGCGGCCCCACTCTGCTGCGCCGCCGCCGCGGTGGCGACCAGAAGGACGAGGCAAAGGACGGCAAGGCAGAGGCGCATCAGGGCTGCAGAGGATTGCCGGCCGGTCCGCCGCTTCCCGGCAGCAGCAGCGTCTTCACATGCCCCTTGCTGCCCGTCACCCGGGCCCGGCCCGTCTTCGTGTTGTAGACGACATGATCGCCGTTGAGCTGGTTCTTGCCCCGGGTGATGTTCACATTGCCTTCGAGTGTGGCGATCTCGGAATTGAGCGCGTAGACCGTCTTGTCGGCATGGGCAAGGCTGCCGTTGTTCTCGATGGCGACATGGCCGGTAGCCTCGACCTGGTACATCTTCTTCTGCTTTGTCTTCGGATCGATGTGGTAGTAGCCCACCAGCATGTCGGCCTGGACGTGGTGGGTCGGGTCGGACGCCACGGCATTGCCCCGGGCCACGACGGCGCCCATCTTGGTCCAGTATTCCAGGCTGTCGCGCGCCGTGATGACGCTGTCCTTCGACGTGCCCTTCAGATTCTTGCCGGTGATGACCGCGAAGCCCTTGTCGAGGTCGTAGACCGCCTTGTCACCGACGATCGTCGAATCCCCGGAGACGACGATCACGCTGCCGTCGGCTTCGACGAGGTAGACGCTGGACTTGCCGTCGGCGCCGTTGCGGTAGTGAGCGGTCAGGGTGTCCGCGGCGATCGACATGCCGCCCCTCACCGCCTTGGCATTGCCGCGCGCGATGTAGATGCTCTTGTCGCGGCGCCATTCGATGCCGTTGTCGGCATCGATGGTGACGGGTCCCGTCGCATTCGATGCGTCGACGGAGCCGAGATTGTTCAGCGGCGTGCTGCCGAGCCCGGTAAGGTCCTCCGCCCCCTGCTGCGCGGCGGCGGATGCGGATGCCGAGAGCACCAGGCACAGAGCGATGACCAGCAGCTGCCTCACGGCAAGGCCGTGCTCACCTGGTCACTGGTCAGCACGACATGGGATCGGCCGAGAAGAAACACCTGATCGCCCCCGCTCTCCACGATGATTCCCTGGGCCGTCAGATCGCCCCCCGGTCCCTGGCCCACCACCGGCTTGTTGCCCGTCGCCTTGTTGGTGGTGAGATCGATATGGACGTCGCGGGTATGCATCTCGAAGCCCTGGTCGTGGTACATGTTGACCACGCCGTTGAGGTCGAGGAACTGCTTGGCGCGCTGATAGAAGCCGGTCTCCGAATTGACCGTGAGCCAGGCGCCGCTCTCCAAGGTGATATCCGCCTCCGGCGAGACCAGGTCCATCAGGTTCCCCGCCTTGTCGCGCTGCGTCGCCGTCTTGGCGGTGATGCTGAAGGGCCGCTTCTTCTCGTCGATGCCCTCGTAATGCGGATTGTTCATGGTCATGGAATCGATGTGCTGCGGGCCCATCGTCGCCAGCGCCAAGGTGAAATGCGTGCTGTCGAGCCCGAGCTTCGACCACAGCGCCAAGGAGGCCAGCAGCACCGCCGCCAGCACCGGGAGCGCCAGGCGCATGGTGGTGACCATGTAGGTGTGCCGGCGCACATGGGGCGGCAGCGGCCGGCGCGGGCCCGTGGCGGCCTTGGTCCGGCGCCATCTGACAGGGGCCCACTTCATAGCGCGCCCGCCCGCAGGCAATCGTGCATATGGATGAGGCCGACAGGCCGCGCCTCCTCGACGACGAAGAGGCTGGTCACCGGCCGGCGGTCCTTCGCCGCCATCAGCCCGATGGCCTCGGCGATGGTGGCCTGAGGGCGGATGCTGCGCGGCCCGGCGGTCATCACCTGCTCGACCGGCTGGTTCAGGAGATCGGGGGTGGCGATGTGGCGGCGCAGATCGCCGTCGGTGATGATCCCGACCAGGGCCCCGGCGCCGTCGACGATGCCGACGCAGCCGAGCCGCTTGGCCGTCATCTCGATGATCGCCTCATTCATGCGCCGGCCCTGCTCGATGAGCGGCAGGCCGTCGCCCTTATGCATCAGCTCCGACACCCGGCGCAGCTGCTGGCCGAGCTGGCCGCCGGGATGCAGGGCATGGAAGTCGGTGGCGCTGAAGCCGCGGCGCTCCAGCAGAGCGACCGCCAGCGCATCGCCCAGTGCGGCCATCATGGTGGTAGAAGTGGTCGGGGCCAGGCCATGGGGGCAGGCCTCCGGCGCGCGCGGAAGAATCAGGGCGACATCGGCCGACTCGGCGAGCGCGCTCTCGGCCCTGGCGGTGACGGCGATCAGGGGCAGGCGGAAGCGCTTGGCATGGGAGATGACATGGGCGAGCTCGGCCGTCCCGCCCGAGTAGGAAAGGGCGATGACCGCGTCGCGCTCGGCGATCATGCCGAGATCGCCATGGCTGGCCTCCGCGGGGTGGACGAAGAGGGCGGGGGTTCCGGTCGAGGCCAAAGTGGCGGCGATCTTGCGGGCCACGAGGCCGCTCTTGCCCATGCCGGTGACGACCACCCGCCCCTCGACCGCGGCAAGCAGCTCCAGCGCCCGGTCGAAGCGGGCATCCAGGCTCGCAGCCAGGGCCTTCAGCCCCTCGGCCGCCAAGCCGAGGACACGCTCGGCAACCAATCGGTCGGCGGCGCTGCGAACGGTCCGAAGCGCAGTCATGACCTCGCCCCTCCTTGGGGCCGACAGTTTAGCAGGCCGGCGAAGGACTTAGTGGGCAAAAATATCGGGCTCGTCCCAACCGCCCAGGTCGAGTTCCGCCCGCGTGGGCAGGAAGCCGAAGCAGGATTGGGCCAATTCGCTGCGCCCCTCGCGCACCAGCATCGCCTCGAGCTTCTGGCGGAGCGCATGCAGATGCAGCACGTCGCTAGCGGCATAGCGCAGCTGCTCCGGGGTCAGCTCCGGGGCGCCCCAATCGGAGGATTGCTGCTGCTTGGAGAGCTCGATTCCCAGCAGGTCCTTGCACAGATCCTTGAGACCATGGCGGTCGGTGAAGGTGCGGACCAGCCGCGAGGCGATCTTGGTGCAATAGATCGGCCGGCAGTGGATGCCCAGGCCCTGCTTCAGGGCGGTGACGTCGAAGCGGGCGAAATGGAAGATCTTGAGCACCGCGGGGTCTTCCATCAGCCGCGTCAGGTTCGGGGCCTGACGGGCTCCCTGGGGGATCTGCACCAGCTCGCAATTGCCGTCGCCGCTCGAGAGCTGCACCAGGCAAAGCCGGTCGCGCCGGGGGTTGAGGCCCATGGTCTCCGTGTCGACGGCGACGATGGGACCAAGCGAGAGGTCGGCGGGCAAATCGCCGCGATGGAGACGGATGTTCATGGGGTCTGATTAGAGCATTTTCAGCGCCAGGGAAACCGCGTTAAACCTGCGATTGCAACGCCATTGCTTCCGTGGAAAGCAGCCGGCGGCGGAAGTGCCGCCCGCCCTCGAAAATGGTGCCCAGGAGAAGACTCGAACTTCCACGACCTTTCGGCCACAGGTACCTGAAACCTGCGCGTCTACCAATTCCGCCACCTGGGCATCGGGGCGCTGCTTGGGCGCGGGATTGTCATCAGACGGGCGCTAAAGTCAATCGCCAAGTGGGGCGCCAAGTAGCGACAAGTGGCGCGGTTGCAACTGGTCATAGCCCGGAGTATCAGAGCTTTGCGGAAGGAGTAAGGCAATGGCGCGACCGGTTGCGACAATCTTCGGGGGCTCGGGCTTCATCGGGCGCTATATCGTCCAGCGCCTCGCCCGGCGCGGCTGGATCCTGCGCATCGCCGTGCGCCGGCCGGACGCCGCTTTGTTCCTGAAGCCCCTGGGCGATGTCGGCCAGATCACCCCCATCGCCACCAATATCCGCAATGACGCCTCGGTGACCGCCGCCGTCGAGGGCGTGGACCATGTGATCAATCTGGTGGGCGTGCTCTATGAGCATGGGCCGCAGCGCTTCGCCGCCGTCCATGCCGAGGGTGCGCGCCGCGTCGCGGCCGCTGCCAGGGCCGCTCGCGTGAAGCGCCTGCTGCATGTCTCGGCCCTGGGCGCCGATCCCGCCTCCCCCTCCCTCTATGCCCGGACCAAGGCCGAGGGCGAGGCGATGGTGCGCGAGCAGTTCCCCGAGGCCGTCATCCTGCGCCCCAGCGTCGTCTTCGGGCCCGAGGATGATTTCTTCAACCGCTTCGCCGAGATGGCGCGCTTCTCGCCCTTCCTGCCGCTGATCGGCGGCGGCAAGACCCGCTTCCAGCCGGTCTATGTCGGCGATGTCGCCGATGCGGCCGTGGCCATCCTCGACCGCCCGGAGGACGCGCCCTTCACCCCCGCCGGCAAGACCTATGAGCTCGCCGGCCCCCGCATCTACAGCTTCAAGGAGCTGATGGTGCTGCTGCTGGCCGAGATCGACCGTAAGCGGATCCTGATGCCGGTGCCCTGGGGCATCGCCCGGCTCCAGGCCGCGGTACTGGGCCTGCTGCCCCAGCCGCCCTTGACCCTCGACCAGCTGAAGCTGCTCCAGCGCGACAACATCGCCAGCGGCCAGCTCCCGGGCTTCACCGAGCTCGGCATCGTCCCCGACGGCCCCGAAGCCATCCTCCCCGCCTATCTCGACCGCTTCCGCGTCGGCGGGCGCTTCGCCCGGGCTTAGACGGGCGGTTCGCTGTTTCTACAGCGAAATAACAGCGGCTTCTGGCTTCCTTCCGATGGCTCTCCGGGCCTGGGGATCTGCTTCTGCAGGGAATCTGCAGTGATTCTGTCCTCAAAGCTGTCTGGTTGATCGGCGCACCGAACTCTTTCCTCCGTCATGGCCGGGCGAAGTCGAACCCACGATGACCTACCCAATACACTATATACGCAAAACACGTTTAAGTCCAGTGCCGCCTCCCTAAAAGTCGTCATGGTCGGCGAAGGCCGACCATCCACGAGTTTGCCGCCTCGAATGTGGTGATCCGTCACACATTGCCGATCGAGGTGGCTCTCACCGTCAGGGAGAATTTCACCACGGAGACACGGAGGTCGCGGAGGTTCCTTCTTCTCCGCGACCTCCGTGTCTCCGTGGTGCATGCTTGACCTGCGATCTCGCGGGATGATCAACCGCATAGCCTCGCGGGCTGCAAACTCGTGGATGGTCGGCCCCCTGCCTTCGCAGGGGCAAGCTTCACCGCCGACCATGATGGGGTGGATGGCCCCCTCACGGCATCAGTGTGCCAAAGTTGGGTTGCGACAACCAACCAACGGGAGCCATCCATGAACCAGATTAGCATTGTCGGGCTGGATATTGCGAAGAAGGTGTTCCAGGTGCATGGCGTTGATGCGGCTGGGGTTGTGAAGGTGCGGCGGTCATTGCGGCGCTCGCAGGTGCTGGCGTGGTTTGCCAAGCTGGCGCCCTGCCTGATCGGGCTGGAGGCCTGTGCAACATCGCATTACTGGGCGCGCGAGCTGGGGAAGTTAGGTCATGAGGTGCGCCTGATCCCGCCGGCGTATGCGAAGGCCTATGTCCGTCGGAACAAGAACGATGCGGCGGATGCGGCGGCGATCTGCGAGGCGGTGAGCCGGCCGGGTATGCGCTTTGTGGCGATCAAGACGGAGGCCCAGCAGGCGATCGGCGGGGTGCACAAGGTACGAGCTCTGCTGCTGAAGCAGCGAACCATGCTGATCAACCACCTTCGGGGCTTGATGGCAGAGTTTGGCTTTGTGGTCGCCGCTGGCCCGCAGCATGTGGGCGAGCTGCTGGCGATCCTGGCCGATCCCGCGGCGGCCGGCCTGGTGGAGCCGTTGCGCAGTGCGCTGTTGGGAATGACGGAAGTCTTGCGCGCCCTGGAGCGGCGGATCGAGGCCATCGACCGGCAGATCGTCGCCTGGGGTCGCAGCAACACAACCTACCGCCAC
The DNA here is from genome assembly GCA_963757155.1 of uncultured Alphaproteobacteria bacterium. GTDB lineage: Bacteria > Pseudomonadota > Alphaproteobacteria > Dongiales > Dongiaceae > DASXQK01. The sequence goes on along the minus strand of CAVWQS010000014.1, from coordinate 716,284 downwards.
CTGATCACCATTCCCGGCTATGGACCGATCCTGGCCAGTGCCGTTGCCGCCCTCGTGACCGACCCGACAAGCTTCCGCAGCGGGCGGGACTTTTCCGCCTCGCTCGGCCTGGTGCCCCGGCAGGAGGGGACCGGTGGCAAGGTGAAGCTCGGCCCGATCAGCAAGCGTGGCAATGGCTATCTGCGCCGCCTGCTGGTGAATGGAGCCATGTCGGTCCTCGGCTCCAAGCGGGGCCGCCAGGATCCCTGGATCGCCAAGCTGCTCGCCAGTAAGCCGCGCAAGCTCGCGGCCGTGGCCGTGGCCAACAAGCTAGCGCGCATCGGCTGGGCGATCATGATGCGCCAGGAGGACTTCCACACCCAGCCGGCGGCGGCCTGACGGCCAACCTGGGCAGGGCGGAAGCTTGCGAGGGTGAAACGCGTGATGGCATCGTCGGTCAACCGACGGATCGAACTATACCTGCTACCGTCATTGGGGCTCCGAGACCCCGCGACCATGATCAGGCCTCGATCCACGGAACCCATCAGGGCCTGCGGCTTCGGCCGCGATCAAGGGCCGGACACATGACCGCAAGTGACCGTCGTTTCCAGAACGCAAAAAACCCTTGCTTGCCGGGGGCCATCCACACATGACGGAAATGAGAGAACGGGCGAGGCTCGCGAGCCTCATTGGGACAACCGAGGGTCTTCGCCAGTCGCGGTCTACATCCCCCGCCCATAAGCCAGATACAGCAGCAGGGCCCCGAACAGGATCCGATATACCGCGAAGATGCCGAAGCCGGCGCGCTGGAGGAAGGCCATGAGGAAGGCGATGGCGAGAAGGCCCGATAGGCCGGCGGCAAGCGCGGCGTAGAGGGCGGTGTCGAGATTGGCCAGGATCTCTCCGCCGGTCAGCCGGCAGGCCTCGGCGCCCGCGATGGCCGCGATGGCGGGGATCGAGAGCAGGAAGGCGAAGCGCGCCGCATCGGGGCGCTCATAGCCCAGCAGCCGGCCGACCAGCATGGCGACGCCCGCCCGCCCCACGCCGGGCAGGAAGGCCAGGGCCTCGGCGGTGCCGATGATGAGGGCGCGCCCGATGGTCATATGCTCGATGCGCCGGAAGGTGGCGCCGATCCAGTCGGCGAGATAGAGCAGGATGCCGAAGCCGATGCCGGTGAGGGCCACGACCAGGATCGTGCTGTTGGTCCCGAGATAGCGCTGCAGGAGATAGCCGAGCCCGATCCCGGGCACCGAGGCGGCGATGACCTGGAGCGCCAGCCGCGCGCCCTCGTCCACCTCCCCCAGCAGGAGGCGGAGCAGGCCGGCGGCCATGCGGCCGACATCGCGCCAGAAATAGAGCAGGACGGCGATCAGCGTCCCGATATGGGCGCCGAGGTCGACCACCAGCCCCTGGTCGGGCCAGCCGGTGAGGGTCGGAACGAGGACGAGCTGGCCCGAGGCGCCGATGGGCAGGAACTCCCCCAGCCCCTGGACGATCGCCATCAGGATGATCGGAAATAGCGGCACCGACGCGTCTCCCCACACGCGATTCGCTTATAGCATCCCCCTGAGAGGAGAACAAAAATGTAGTTAGTTCCGATATGGGACTAAAATGCCCAAGACTTCGGCAAAAGCGGCGCGGTCATCCCGCGATCCCAATTTGGTCATGAAAATATAGTCAACAAATGTGCCCTATCGGCCAATTTTGACTCGAACTTCCCTCGGCCTTGTCTCATAGTGGCCTGGGCAACCCGCGGGGCGAGGCTCCTGATCCATGGCGTCCAAGATGCTGACATTCGTGACCGTCGGGCGGGAAATGCCCACCAAGCGCCCCGCCAGCGGCCGGCGCCGCGACTTCCGGGAGATCTATGCCCGCTTCGACGAGGCGGAGGCTGCCACCCAAGCCGGGCGCTGCTCGCAATGCGGCGTGCCCTTCTGCCAGGTCCATTGCCCCGTCCATAACAACATCCCGGACTGGCTGAAGCTCGCCGCCGAGGGACGGCTGGAGGAGGCCTATGAGGTCTCCTCGGCCACCAACAACTTCCCCGAGATCTGCGGGCGGATCTGCCCCCAGGACCGGCTCTGCGAAGGCAATTGCGTCATCGAGCAGTCGGGCCATGGCACCGTCACCATCGGCGCCGTCGAGCGCTACATCACCGACACGGCCTGGGAAATGGGCTGGGTCAAGCCGGCCACGCCCCGGCGCGAGCTCCCGCACTCCATCGGCATCATCGGCGCCGGGCCCGCGGGCCTCGCCGCTGCCGAGCAGCTCCGCCGCAAGGGCTACAAGATCGTGGTCTATGACCGCCACGACCGGGCCGGCGGGCTGATGATCTACGGCATCCCCAGCTTCAAGCTCGAGAAAGAAGTGGTGCAGCGCCGCGCCCAGCTGCTGCGCGACGCCGGCGTCAGCTTCGAGCTCAACACGGAGATCGGCCGCGATCTTTCGCTGGAGGATCTGCGCGCCCGCCATGACGCGGTGCTGATCGCGTGCGGCGTCTACAAGCCGCGCGACATTCTGGCGCCGGGCGTGGGATTGCCGGGCATCATCCCCGCGCTCGACTATCTCATCGCCAACAACCGCGCCAGCCTGGGCGACGATGTGCCGGAGTTGAAGACCGGCCGGCTCAACGCCAAAGGCAAGAATGTCGTCGTCATCGGCGGCGGCGACACGGCCATGGATTGCGTGCGCACCGCGGTGCGCCAGGGGGCCCGCACGGTGAAATGCCTCTACCGCCGCGACCGCACGAATATGCCGGGCTCCCAGCGCGAAGTCGGCTATGCCGAGGAGGAAGGCGTGGAGTTCGTCTTCCTCGCCCAGCCCGAGGCTTTCGCGGGCGATGCGAAGCTCACCGGCGTGCGGGCCCAGCGCATCCATCTGGGACTGGCCGATGCGACCGGCCGCCAGGCGCCTCAGGCCATCGAGGGTTCGCATTTCACGCTGTCGGCCGACATCGTGCTGAAGGCCCTGGGCTTCGATCCCGAGGATCTGCCGACGGCCTTCGCCGCGCCGGAGCTCGCGGTGACGCGCTGGGGCACGATGAAGATCGACCATCGCAGCATGATGACGAACCTGCCGGGCGTCTTCGCCGCGGGCGATATCGTGCGCGGGGCGTCGCTGGTGGTGTGGGCGATTCGCGATGGGCGGGATGCGGCGGAGCATATCCACGGGTATGTGACGCGGAAGGCGGAGGTGAGTGCCGCAGTGGGGGTGGCGGCGGAGTAGCGAAGGACTGCGCGCCCCCTCTCCAATAAGCCCCCTCGCCCCCTGAAAGGGGGAGAGGGCTGGGGTGAGAGGGTTCTATCCGGATGAGGCGATATTTCGATGCAGTCCGCGCTGCATCGGGACCCCCTCACCCCAGCCCTCTCCCCCCTGGGCGAGGGGAGAGCGAGGCAGGGCGCTAGAGAACCCCCTCACCCGCCTCTCCCCCTAGGGGGCGAGGGGGAAAGAAGTGGGGGCGAGGGAAGAGCGGTTTTCGATGCAGCTCGCGCTGCATTGAGACCCCCTCACCCCGGCCCTCTCCCCCCTAGCGGGGGGCGAGGGGGAAAGTGGTAGGGGTGTGAGGGGCAAGGGATGAGCGAGACGAACGGCGGGGGAGACCTGGTGCAACTCGGAGAGAGACGATCATGAGACTTGCGAAAGCCCTTCCCCTTCTCGCCCTTCTTCTTCTCGCGAGCCCCGCGGCGCGCGCGGTGGATCAGCCGGATGCCGCGGCTTTGGCCAAGGCGCGGGAGCTGGTGGATGCCTCGATGGTGCCAGGGTCGTCGGAGCAGATGGTGGGGGGCATCAGTGCCAGCGTGGCGCAGCTCATCCTGTCGGTGAATCCGGGCAAGGAGCAGCAGATCGGGCCGGTGGTGGATGCCTATTTCACCCCGCTGCTGCGCGAGCATTTCTCGGAGCTGAGCGACGTGCCGGCTACCGCTTTCGCCAAGACCTTCACCGTGGCCGAGCTCGACCAGCTGCTCGCCTTCTATCGTTCGCCGCTGGGGAAGAAATATCTCGATGCCCAGGCGAAGGTGCAGGTCGACATGGCGACCCAGGGGCCGACGATCACGCGCAAGCTGCTGGACCAGGCGATGAAGAAGATGGGCCCCGAGCTGGGCCGCCAGGGCATGAAGGTGCCGAGTTATTGATGCGAATGCACACCCTACTTCCGTCATTCCCGCGAAAGCGGGAAGGATCCAGGGCAATGCAAGCGAGCCCTGCGGCCCTGGATTCGCCCGGCTTTCGCCGCGGCAATGCGCGGGAGAGGTAAGAATAGGACGACCGCCATGACCGAGGACTACGTCGCCGACCTACCGCCGCAACGCCGCGCATCTCGCCGCCACGGGTCTCTACGATCCGGCCGACGAGCATGATGCCTGCGGCGTGGGGCTCATCGCCTCGCTCGACGGCGAGCCGCGCCGGCAGGTGGTGGCGGCGGCGATCGCGGCGCTGAAAGCGGTCTGGCATCGGGGCGCCGTGGATGCCGACGGCAAGACCGGCGACGGGGCGGGGATCCATGTGCAGATCCCGCAGGATTTCTTCCAGGACCATATCCGGCGCGCGGGCTCGGTGCTGGGGCCGGGCAAGCTCGGCGTCGGCATGGTGTTCCTGCCGCGCACCGATCTCGGCGCCCAGGAGCGCGCGCGCGTCGTCGTCGAGCGCGAGATCCTCAGCTATGGCCATACGATCTATGGCTGGCGCCAGGTGCCGGTGAACATCGACGTCATCGGCGAGAAGGCCAATGCGACCCGGCCCGAGATCGAGCAGATCATGATCTGCAACAGCCGCGGCGTGGACGAGGAGCAGTTCGAGGTCGATCTCTATCTGATCCGCCGGCGCATCGAGAAGGCGGTGATCGAGGAGAGCATCAAGGATTTCTACATCTGCTCCCTCTCCTGCCGCTCCGTCATCTACAAGGGCATGTTCCTGGCGGAGCAGCTGACGGCCTTCTATCCCGATCTGCTGGACGAGCGCTTCGTCTCGAATTTCGCGGTCTATCACCAGCGCTATTCCACCAACACCTTCCCCACCTGGCATCTGGCCCAGCCCTTCCGCGTCATCGCCCATAACGGCGAGATCAACACGCTGAAGGGCAATCTCAACTGGATGAAGGCCCATGAGACGCGCATGTCGACGCCCGTCTATGGCGAGCAGATGGAGGCGATGAAGCCCATCGTGCAGCCCGGCGGCTCGGATTCCGCCGCACTCGACAATGTCTTCGAGGCGCTGGTGGGCGTGGGGCGCGACCTGCCCATGGTGAAGGCGCTGCTGATCCCCGATGTCTGGGCCGGCCGGCAGACCATGCCCAAGGCCCATCGCGACTTCTACAGCTACTGCAATTCGGTGATGGAGCCCTGGGACGGGCCGGCGGCGATCTGCGCCTTCGCCGGCAATTGGGTCATCGCCGGCATGGACCGCAACGGGCTTCGCCCCATGCGCTACACCATCACCGGCGACGGGCTGCTGCTGGCGGGCTCGGAAGCCGGCATGGTGCGGGTCGACGAGACCACCATCGTGGAGAAGGGCCGCGTCGGCCCCGGCCAGATGATCGGCATCAACCTCGCCGAGGGGCGGCTCTACCGCCCGGGCGAGCTGCTGGACGAGCTCGCGGGCCGCGCCTCCTTCAGCGACTGGGTCAAGAACATCACCGTCATCGACAGCCTCGTGCGCAACGCGCCGGGCGAGCCCGCGATCTTCGCGCGGGAGGAGCTGGCGCGCCGCCATCACGCCGCGGGCTTCACCATGGAGGATCTGGAAGTGATCCTCCATCCCATGGTGGAGGAGGCGAAGGAGGCCGTGGGCTCCATGGGCGACGACACGCCGCTGGCCGTGCTCGCCGACCAGTATCGGGGCCTGCATCATTTCTTCCGCCAGAACTTCAGCCAGGTCACCAACCCGCCCATCGATTCCCTGCGCGAGAGCCGGGTGATGACGCTGAAGACCCGCCTCGGCAATCTGGGCAATGTGCTGGACCAGGAGGAGGGCCAGTGCCGGCTGCTCCAGCTGGAGAGCCCGGTGCTGCTGACCTCCGAATTCCAGGCCATGCGCGCCTATATGGGCGAGAGCGCGGCGGTGGTGGACTGCACCTTCAACCCCGAAGGCGGCGACAACGCCTTGCGCGATGCGGTGCAATCGATCCGCCGCCAGGCGGAGGATGCGGTGCGCGGCGGGGCCGTGCATATCATCCTCTCCGACGAGACCTCGGGGCCGGGCCGCGCGGCCATCCCCATGATCCTCGCCACCGGGGCGGTGCATACCCATCTGCTGCGCCAGCAGCTCCGCACCTTCACCTCCCTCAATCTGCGCTCGGGCGAATGCCTCGACGTGCATCACCTCGGCGTGCTGATCGGGGTCGGGGCCACCACGGTCAACGCCTATGTGGCCGAGGCCAGCATCGCCGACCGCCATCGCCGCGGCCTGTTCGGGGCCCGCACGCTGGAGGATTGCCTGAAGCGCTATCGCGAGGCCCTCGACCAGGGGCTGCTGAAGATCATGTCCAAGATGGGCATCGCCGTGATCTCCAGCTATCGCGGCGGCGGCTTCTTCGAGGCGCTCGGCCTCTCGCGCACCATGGTGGCGGAGTATTTCCCCGACATGCCGTCCCGCATCTCGGGCATCGGCATGGTGGGCATCCAGCGCCGGGTGCTGGAGCTGCACCGGCGCGCCTGGAGCGAGGATTACACCGCGCTCCCCGTCGGCGGCTTCTACCGCTTCCGGCGCGGCGGCGAGGCCCATGCCTGGGAGGCCGGCCTCATCCATATGCTGCAATCCGCCGTGGCCACGGAATCCTACCAGACCTTCAAGCGCTATTCCGAGGCCATGGAGAAGCGCCCGCCCATCGCCATCCGCGATCTGCTGGCCTTCGATTCATCGGCCGAGCCCATCTCCATCGACGAGGTGGAATCCATCACCGAGATCCGCAAGCGCTTCGTCACGCCCGGCATGTCGCTGGGCGCGCTCTCGCCCGAGGCCCATGGCACCCTCAACATCGCCATGAACCGCATCGGCGCCAAGTCGGATTCCGGCGAGGGCGGCGAGGATCCCGCCCGCTTCCGCCCGCGGCCCAATGGCGACAACGCCAATTCCGCCATCAAGCAGGTGGCCTCGGGTCGCTTCGGCGTGACGGCGGAATATCTGACCCATTGCCGCGAGCTCGAGATCAAGGTCGCCCAGGGTGCCAAGCCCGGCGAGGGCGGCCAGCTTCCCGGCTTCAAGGTGACGGCGGAGATCGCGCGGCTGCGCCATGCGACCGAGGGGGTGATGCTGATCTCGCCCCCGCCCCATCACGACATCTATTCCATCGAGGATCTGGCCCAGCTCATCTACGATTTGAAGCAGATCAACCCCGAGGCCAAGGTCGGGGTGAAGCTGGTGGCCCGCTCGGGCATCGGCACCATCGCCGCCGGCGTCGCCAAGGCCAAGGCGGATGTGATCCTGATCTCCGGCCATGTCGGCGGCACCGGCGCCTCGCCCCAGACCAGCATCAAATATGCCGGGATTCCCTGGGAGATGGGCCTCTCCGAGGTGCATCAGGTGCTGACCCTCAATCGCCTGCGCCACCGGATTCGCCTGCGCACCGACGGCGGCATCAAGACCGGGCGAGATGTGGTGATGGCCGCCATGCTGGGGGCGGAGGAGTTCGGCATCGGCACCGCGGCCCTGGTCGCCATGGGCTGCATCATGGTGCGCCAATGCCATTCCAACACCTGCCCCGTGGGCGTCTGCACCCAGGACCCCCGGCTGCGCGAGCGCTTCGCGGGATCGCCGGAGAAGGTGGTGAACCTCTTCAGCTTCATCGCCGAGGAGGTGCGCGAGATCCTGGCGCGGCTGGGATTCCGCTCCCTCAACGAGGTGATCGGGCGCACCGATCTCTTGACCCAGGTGAGCCGCGGGGCGGCCGATCTCGACGATCTCGACCTAAACCCGCTCCTGGCGCAAGCCGACGCCGGAGGGCGAGGCCCGCTATTGCACGCTGGAGGGGCGCAACGAGGTGCCCGACACGCTGGACGCCCAGATGATCGGCGATGCCCGCGCCCTGTTCGAGGAGGGCGAGAAGATGCAGCTCCAGTACAACATCCGCAACACCCAGCGGGCCATCGGCACGCGCCTCAGCTCCAAGATCACAAGGCGCTTCGGCATGGCGGGCCTCAAGCCCGGCCATATCACCGTGCGGCTGCGCGGCTCCGCCGGCCAGTCGCTGGGCGCCTTCGCCGTGCAGGGCCTGAAGCTCGAGGTCTTCGGCGATGCCAATGACTATGTCGGCAAAGGGCTCTCGGGCGGCACGATCGTGGTCCGCCCTCTGCCCTCCAGCCCGCTGGCGACCCAAGCCAATGTCATCATCGGCAATACCGTCCTCTACGGCGCCACCGCCGGGCGGCTCTTCGCGGCAGGCCAGGCCGGCGAGCGCTTCGCCGTGCGCAACTCCGGGGCCGATGTCGTGGTCGAGGGCTGCGGGGCCAATGGCTGCGAATACATGACCGGCGGCACCGCCGTGGTCCTGGGCCGTGTCGGCGACAATTTCGCCGCCGGCATGACCGGCGGCATGGCCTTCGTCTATGACGAGGCCGGCGAGTTCCCGAGCTATGTCAATCCGGACCAGGTGATCTGGCAGCGGATCGATTCGAACTTCTGGGAGGCGCACTTACGGGCGCTCATCGCGGAGCATGTGACGGAGACGCAGAGCCGGTTCGCGCGGCGGCTGATCAACGACTGGGCGCTGGAGCGGGACCGGTTCTGGCAGGTGGTGCCGAAGGAGATGCTGGGGCGGCTGGCGCAGCCGCTGAGCGATCGGGTGGAGGAGGAGAGGGCTTAGAGCGAGTGTGTCAGCAAGTCTCTCATTCCGTTCGTCGATCGAAGAATTCCTTCTCCAGCGCAATCACTTGATTAACCCTGGCTAATTCCGGTTCTTCCGTGGGTACACTGATGGAAGCCATTTGTTCGATTTCTCGCAATGTGGGCCCAATCTTGATAATGGCATCACACGCCGGAACAAGAACCTGCATAACACTGTAGGTGTGCGAAGACCCCTCTTGCTCGATTAGAAGAAAAAGCCACTTCTTTGCTTCCTGATAATTTGCGTAAAATTCTGCGATTGCCAAGACAAGGTGCGGGGTCAGTAAACCAATCTTAGTGGCCATTGGACGTATGTAGATCAGTTGGATCCGGATAGTTTATTCTGCCGTCAAGCACCTGTTCGCTGAAGCGTGCTCTATCTGAACATGCGAGGAACCGCTGCCTGGTATCAACGCATACAGTTCGGCTTCGCTACCCGACTAGCGATTGACGCATTCGGAGGTTCGCCGAATGCGGCAACTTGGGCCGTGCTCTTGGCATGAGAGCCGGCATCGTTGTCGAAGTTACCCCGGAGGATCGCGTCCGTCTTGAGCGGATCGTTGGGGACCGATCGAACATTCGCTCAGAGGATCGACGAACGCGCTCGCTGTGATCCTGGCGACCGCCGAACGGGCTGTCAGGACACTGCGTTGATCATGAGCGGTTTCCCGCCTGTCGAAGCCGACAGTCTTCGACGTTATCATGAGCGGATCATGCATGAAGGCGTGGGATGGCACTCCTGGCGCGGCAAGCACGCGGCCATCCGGCAAGCGACCGCTGCCGAGCAGGCGGTCAGGCGGGTCGCCAATCTGACGCTCGCCGCGATCATCCGGCGAGACGACGCACTGAACGGCGCCGGGCCATGGCCGCGGCGCACCGGCGTCGACCTGCGCTCCATGACAAGCTGGGCGACGCAGGCCTTACTGACCCATCGCGTACAGTATCCTGGTCGACACGCTCGGACCTCCCGTTGAACGTCGTGCGTTCGATCCGGCCAGCTCATGCCAGCGATCGCGTCGGTGCGTCGAGATGAGCTCGTCATCAAGGCCGTGCTGCGGCCGTTCACCCAGCATCGAGCTGATCGTTCGACCGAAGGGACGCGCCATCACGGATGACGCCATGGCCACAAGCGGCACGTGCGAGCCCTCGCTGTTCCCGCGCTGAACGTCCTGGATGGCACAGTCGTCGGCCGCTGCATGCAACGACAGTCGGCATCGAGGTTCATTCGCTCCCAGCGCTGGATCGAGCGAGCGGTTCCTGTCGGGAAGCTGGCTCGATGCGATCGCCGATAACTACGCCTCGCCATAAGACATCCGAAAACAGGATCACGGTCTTCGCTCGCTCGCCTACATCCGCGCTTGCGACCTGATCCGCCTCATCGCTCAGCTTCACTGCTCCTGGCTCAACGCCGTCGAAAACTTCTTCGCCACCCTCATCCAAGAGATGCTCAAGACTGTTCTGCTCTCTCGTCAACCTCCAGGCCGTCATCAGCTGGCCATCTCGCCGTTGTAGATCAGCGGATCCGGAAGTTTATTCGCCGCCAAGAATCGTTCGTCAAACTTACTCACCGAACTGCGAGAACCATCCTGGTTCAAGTATACATTCGCCATCGCTCGCGCTAGCGCGGCGGCCTCTCTCCGAAACAGCACCATCTCGCCATATAGTGCAGCTGCTACAGAGAGGGCCTCCTCGGTCCGCAAACGGTCGTCACGCCGTCGATTAAGATAAAAATTGTACCATGCAGCAATCATGAGGGCGAGAAAGCCCAATAGCGCGCCGATGCCGCTCTGCCATCCTTTTAACTCATTATATAAATCCAGAGTTTGATCACACATCCTTGCACCCAGAATTACGGTGACAGTGCACTTAACTCCGCCTGAAGCGGGTCGGTGTCGTCTTCGGGCTTCGATCCACGGTTTCTTGGCTTGAGTCCGCAGTCAATTAATGCACTGTCACCGTAATTGCTTTCATCGAGACAGCCTCATTTTGAAGACAGCAGACGAATTGCTCCGGTTCGCGCTCACATAGCGGCCATGTGCTTAAGCAAGAGATATTCAGCAATGTTTCCCATGGCTTCGACGGCAGCGCGGGCGTCGACCTCGGTCACAGTCGGCAGCCAGGGGCGCCCATGCCCAGTACCTTCACGGTTCCGAAGAGCATTAATTGCACAGGCGAGTTCATAGAAGGCCCGCTGCATCTTGCAAATTGTAGCTTCGCCAGGCTGGTTGGGGTGCTGCGGGGTGACGAGGTTCAGTGCAATATAAGCTTGGCCGAGCAACATCGGAAAATTCCAGCTAGCCGAATACGACCCGACGCGCTCTTGGACAATATGAGCCGCTACGGCCTCCAGAAGGTCCTTGCCAGTACCTGCTACTAACGCCGCGTCATCCGCCCCCTTCTTTGCCCGTCGTATATAAGCCTTGAGGGCAGCTGTGAGCGTAGGGCCCACCAGATTGTCCAGAGAATCGCCCGCAGCTCGCCGTCGGATGAGAACTCGTACCCTTCAGTAGCAAATGCCGAGGCTGCATTCTTGATAGCATCCTCCCCCACGAAATTGGTTGAAGTCTCCCGAAAACCGCCGTGAGCACGTACCGCGGCTAATAAGAGCTGAACGAAACGTGCCCCGGCTGCTTTGTCATGCTCCAAAGCCCAGCTGAGGACTGCTCTCACACGTTTCGCCTTGCCGACAGCTTGGCCGTAAGCAGCGGGGTCGGCATTCGTAAGACCCGCGCGGTTGATTTGAAATTTCAGATCGTCGTGGCTGGGGTCGCGCCGGCTGGCCTGAGCGTCGTCCACAAGCTTGGCCAACGCAACGATGATTGTGTCATTCAGCGGACCGGTGGGATCGTTCATCATAAGGTCTTACGATCTATGGAAGGACAAACATTATGGGTCTATCGGCCACTATTTGGAATAGCTAAGCCGAAGCGCGATATCTACTGGTCGCTTGACGGGGACATAAGGTTGTAACGTCCCAGAAAATTAGATTTCCCAAAGATATCTACTGGTGGCCCTGCTCATGCCACTATCGCGGGCCGCCTTTGCCGAAAGCGTGTGGCATCGCCGTCGGTAACGCGTGAGCAACGCCGGACGCGAGCCTCATCAATTCCGCGACAGGATGAGCCACCGGGCGCCGATTGTGAGCGGGCTGCCACCGCATCGCGACATCGCCGAAGGACGGTGCCGGCTGGGCTCGCCGCTCTTGCTTTTATTCTCCCATTTCGGCCTATTGGATAAGCGCGACCTTTTCGCTACACTGGGAGGCGTTTATTTTTGACGCAAGTAATTTACACTCGCTTTATTTGGATCGGTTGGAGTTCTGGGAGATTTCGAGATGTGCCGGCCTGAAGAGGCTATTAGCAGGCAAATATGCCGCTTGCGCTGACGTCGGTAATCCACGGCAAGCTGTGCCACGGCTCGCGTTGGGTAGTAGCGGACGAGGACGACCTCGCAGTTAAGGTTGGGCAGCTCGCCTTGGGTCAGTCGCGCCACGTCGCCGCCATCCTCGCCGGTATCGACAAGAAGGCGCCCGCGACTTGCGCCGACGTGGCCAAGGGCGCGATCAAGCTCCTGACCGTCGCGAATGGCAAGGATCCCTATCACCGCGACGGCTGGATCTTTCAGGCGATTTCCTGGATCGCGGCGCACCGCCAGGACACCGGCGCCGTCGTGCGCGCCCCCCACGCCATTCTTGCGCACAAGGGTTTCGACGGAATGCAGCTGAAGCTCGACGCGGCCGGAAAAGAGATCGACGCGGTCGTGATCTTCGAGGACAAGGCAACGGTGAATCCGCGCTCGACGATCACCGGCGACGTCTGGAAGGGCATTCGCGCGCTGGAGCGCGGCGAGCGCATGCCCGAGCTCATTCAGGAGACCGGCGCGATCCTGGAGGCGAACCAACTGCGCTTTCCCGAGATGGACATCGACGCGGCGGTCGAGACCATTCTCTGGGATGAAGTCCGCTACTATCGCGTCGCCATCACCGCCGACGACAGCTATGACGACGATGACGAGCGCGAAGCTCTGTTTAAGGGATTCGACGATGTGGCACCGGGCGGCCGCAAACGGCGCCAAGCCGAAACCATGTGCATCCCTAAGCTGCGCGACTGGATGAAGGACTTCGCGGCCAAAGCAATCAAGCGCATCGAGAAATGGCGCGACGATGTTTGATCCCGTCACCATCGACTTGATCGCCAGAGCCCCGCCGCTCGAAACACTCGATCTGGAGGAGTTGCCGCGCCGCTTCACGAATGTCTTTGCCGAGATCGTTGCCGCGCGCGTGCGACTACGGGGCGCAGTTACCGCAGAGGACCGCAGCGAGGCACTGGTCACGCTGCTCGACGAGATGCGGCGCCTGGCGGCGGCGCAAGAGCTGCTGGTCGCGACCGCGCCCGAACGCGCCGACCGGGCGGCGGCCGCCTTCGTCGCCGGCACCGCGCATCAGCTTTGTCTGATGGCCGAGATCGTTGCCGCGGACGACGAGAAGCGGGTACCCTATATTGACGCCATCCGCGCGGCCCCCGATATTTGCGGCACATTGCTCTTCCTGATCGCGGACTCACAGAGCGATGCCGCAGAAATGGCCAAGCGCCTGGTCACCGATGCTGACGACCATGGTGCCGAAGCGCGGCTCATTCGCGCGATCGGTGATCTTGCGGCAGGTCGGCTGCGGTCGATCATCGATAGTGACGGCGATCTCGACTATGGAGGTCCGGCAGATCGGAGCGGTGCGGGCCTCGCAGTCGACGCCTTACTGCGGCGGCTCCACGCCGGCGTCATCCAGCTCGCGCGGGAATTGCTCACCCGCCCGGCCGACGATCCCGAGGCGATAGCGGTATCTGAGGCCCAGACGATCTTCGCCGAGGTCCGAAACCTATGCATCGCGTCGATCGAAGGCGTGTTCGACATCGACGGGCCGCACGCTGTCAGCGTGTTTCCCGGCCCACTCCATGTCGCAAAGCTGCTGCTCGCCGTTTCCGGTGACTTAGCGGAGGCGGGCCTGTGCCGTGTGCGCGCGCCGTCGGGCATCGACGGGAACCAATGGTCGCGCATCATCCTGCGCGCGGCAAACAAGCGCCCCTATCTGTGGCGCAACCACCGCGCCGCGCTCGACAAGGGCTATCTCACCAAGGGTACGTCCGCCGCCGTCAGCTTCCCGACTGGCGGCGGCAAATCGAACTCTCGCCGAGCTGAAGATCGCGGCAGCGCTTCTTGCCGGCGGCAAGGTCGTCGTGCTTGCTCCGACTCTGGCTCTGGTTGATCAGACCGCTTTCACGCTCCAGAACGCTTTCAAGGGCTTCAGCGTGTTCGGTGATCTCGACGAGGAGATCACCTTCTCCAACGCGATTGTGCTGCCTGAGATCATCGTCACCACACCCGAGCGGTGCCTGATGCTCCAATCGCTACAGCCCGAGGCCTTTGCGGATGTTGGGCTGGTGATGTTCGATGAGTGCCATCTCCTGCACCCGCGCGAAGCGGACCGCAGCCGACGCAGCATCGATGCGATGCTCTGCCTCTTGAACCTCACCCATTCAGCGCCGGACGCCGACCTGCTGCTGATCTCGGCGATGATGCAGAATGCCGAGGAAATCGCCGGATGGGTCGGTGAGCTGACCGGCCGACCCTGCCTGCCGCTTGATCTGGCGTGGAAGCCGACGCGCCAAGCGCGCGGCTGTGTCGCCTATAGCGCCGACCGTGTCACCGAGCTCGAGAAATTGCTCGTCACCGAGCAGGCTAAAGCCACGACGAAGGGGGTCCCGACCAAGCTCATGGCGCAGCTCGACGCGCAGCCCCTCGCCTTTTTCTGCCTCCGCCAGACTTGGGCGACGCGCAGGCGCAACGACTATGCGTTGATGGCCTTGCTCGACGAGCCCGTCCTGTTTGCGACGAGCACGAACAAGCGGACCAAGGACTGGTATCTGACCCCCAATGGCAACAAGGTCGCTGGGACAATTGCCGCGGCGGCGGCCGAGGACGGGCTCAAGACCCTGACCTTCGTCCAGAGCGCCGTCGCCGCCGAGTCCACCGTGCGGCATTTTCGCGAGCTGCTACCCAAGCGCCGGGTGGCGTTGACGGATGAGGAGCGCGCTTGGCGCAAATTGGTCGAGGAAGAACTGGGCGGGCCAGATCGTTGCTATCTGAAGCTCGACGCCAAGGGGAGGGTCGACGGCGGCGCTGCCAGCCATCATGCCCAGCTTTTGAAGCAAGAACGCCTGCTGCACGCATCGCTGTTCAAACGGCGTGACGGCATCGATGCGCTGTTCGCTACCTCGACGCTCGCGCAGGGCATGAACCTACCCAGCGACATCGTGCTCATCGCAGGCGATAGCCGGTGGGACGTCGAAGGTGACAAGATGAAGCAGCTTGATGCCCATGAGCTGCTTAACGCTGCGGGGCGCGCGGGCCGGGCAGGTGAGGGCGGCCAGGGCTTCGTTCTTGTTGTCCCAAGCAAGATCATCGACATCGACGACGCGAAGAATAACATCGCGGGCCATTGGATGACGCTCCAGGGCATCTTCGCGCAATCTGACCAATGCCTAACGATCGACGATCCGCTTACCGGCTTGCTCGACCGCATCCACACCGGACTGCTCGAAGGGAATGAGGACTATCTCCTTTCTCGCTTCCCGGTCGGCGACGACGAGACGCCCGACGAACCGGCCACGGCGATGATCCGGCGGTCATTCGCTGCATATCGCAAGCGGCAGGCGGGCAAGGAGAAATGGATCGAGAGCCGGATCGAGTTCAGCCTTGGCGCGCCGCAAGGAGCTTGCGCCCGAGCAAGAGCTCACCTGGCTTGAACGCGTGGCTGCGTCGGCGGGACTGCCCTACGAGGTCGTCGCCAGCCTCAATGCGCTGGTGGAGGTCGGCGCCTTTGCCGGCACCGCGACCGACTGTATCGCCACCCTGTTCGCTTGGATCGAGAAGCAGCCGGAATGGCTGCTCCAGCTGATCCGGCCCAACGACATCGAGGGGTTATTCGGCACCGACTATCGCGCTCTCGACAGCGACAAAAAGAAGGCGAAGCACGCCCTCCCGGTGATTAAGACACTCCTCGCAACGTGGATGGCCGGTAAGCCGCTCTGCGATCTCGAGCGTGCGATGGGAACCGCCGAGAAGGATATCAAGACCTGCGAGACCGCGCGCCACTTCGCGGTCCGCCTGGCTGCGGACTTGGCATTCGTCGCAGGTCTTCCGGCGCGGATCCTAGCAGCCAAGACGCTCGCTGCGGGCAAGGAGCCCCTTATCCCGACGACTCTCCTCACCTTGAGCGGCGTCGTGCGCAAAGGATGCGCGAGCGCGGAGCTGCTCGCCAATGCCGTCCACTTGAGTGATCATTCGCGTCCGGCCGCGCGGGCCGCCTTCACCAAGATCGAGGCGCTCATTCCCGCGGGCGACGACCACGAAAGCTTCGACGATACGCTGGCCCGCGTCCGGAAGGCACATGATCTCGCACTGTTCGACGATCCATAGGCAGCGGCTCACAACCGACTGTCCGTTATCACTTTTTCATAATAGGAGTTGCCGGTCCGCAAACGATCCCGCTTCAATCCGGCCGTAGACCCCTCTACGCTCCCGGCATCGGCATGGCCTACGGGACGGGGCACTCATGCATATCTATCTTCTGGCGCTTCTGATTGGCGTCGTCGCGGGGCTGCGCACCATGACCGCGCCGGCGGCCGTCAGCTGGGCCGCTTATCTCGGCTGGCTGCCCCTGCAGAACACGCCCCTCGCCTTCCTGGGCTATGTGGCCGCGCCCTATATCTTCACCGTGCTGGCGATCGGCGAGCTGATCGCCGACCAACTGCCGAAGACGCCGAGCCGCAAGGTGCCGGTGCAGTTCGGCGCCCGCATCGTCAGCGGCGCCCTCTGCGGGGCGGCCATCGGGGCGGCTGGCGGCATGCTGCCGGGCGGGCTGGTGGCCGGCATCGTCGGCGCCGTGTTCGGGACGCTGGGTGGCGCCGAGGCGCGCGGCCGGCTGGCGCGCGCCTTCGGGCGGGACATGCCGGCGGCGCTGATCGAGGATGTGTTCGCCGTCGTTGGTGCCTATCTGATCGTCGCTGCCTTCCCCTAACGGCGCCGTTCGGTTCTGGGGCGGGTAAACTCGTGGATGGTCGGCCCCCGCCTTCGCGGGGGCATGCCTCACTCGCCGACCATGACGGTGGAAAGAGGGGGTATCTCGCTCCGTCGCGCAGTGGGCGCAGCGGGGGAAAACTCCTCGCCGATAACAATCACTTCTGACTTAGCAACCTGCATTGATCTCAAGCCGCATTTCATCTCCAGCGCGTCAGGCACCGGGCGGGAAGAGCGCAAGGACCCGCGTCTCAATGCTTTCGCGCGGTGGCGCTCCGGGCGGAGAGGTGGGGTCATCGAACGCCGTGTGGGGTGTGAAACGCGCGGTTCCGTCTTCGCGTGAATCGTAATTCTTGAAGATAAGAACCTCATCTGCCTGCATGTTCGGGACGTAGTACCATTGGTGGTCAGCGTTGAACGCAAAATTATAGATTTCGCCGATCCGGTCACCATAGTCGAGATCGCAACCTATCCGATCCTGAGGTGCGACGGTCTGCGCGTCGCAAAGGGCCAGTGGCGATGACAACACCGGCCCCCGGATCGGCTGCCAAAGATTGTAGATTGCGAAGCGACACTTCAGGCGAATGGACGCCTCGCCGGTATCGAGCAACTGACGCACCCGCTGGGGGCCAGAAGACACCGTATAGTCGTTGTGCACCAAGAGCACGGTTTCGCGTACCCGCCGCTTCCGCCGCAACGATTCGGATTCGGTGCGGATCGTGTGATCAAAGACCACGGCCTTTTCCGCGCCCGTCTCTTTAAGAATGAGCCGCTCGACTTCGGCATCGTAGATCCCGCGTACCGCTTCCTCATCGTAGAAGTTCGCAACTGAAGTCTCGAGCCGGCGCAACACGAACCCTTCGCGATCGAGAGAGAGCGACGCCAATCGGGGGCGAGCATCGCTGATCGGCACTGTATGGCGAACGTACCAGTCGTCGTAAGTCTGCGGATCTTCCTCGCCCATCTCGGTGATCTTGTATACCAGCTTTTCTGGCCTATTCAGGCAATAGGTCAGGCTCGCCATGACCGAACGGGTCGTCTGTGCGGCAGCTCTTGCGCTCATCACATTGCCTTTCAGTTTTCTCACGCCACCGTATAGCGGCGCATACGCTCAAGGCGCTCACGCCGATTCCAGAACATCTGGGCAAGACATTTTCCGTCGTTGCATGCTGCCGCTGGCGGTCGGCGTGGCCAGTTCCCAACGATCACCCACATCGCCATAGAATTCCAGCTGCGCGCCTTATGTGATGCCAAACTGACTCATGTGCAACAGCAGGCCCGTTCAGTCTGATGCCAGCCCCGTGTGGACGGGGCCGCGCCGCAACGGGGGCCGGTCGTCAATGAAACCTTTAAAGCGCGGCAAATTGTCCGCGACATCGAACCAGCTGATGCGCTCGGAGTCGAAGGCGTGGCCGGTCGGCTGCAAGCCGTTCGGATCGTCAAACGTGCTGATATGCATTTCGAAGATTGGTTTCGAATCGCTGCCGGGGCCTTCCCACGTCAGAGGTGTTCCACAGTTTCTGCAGAAGGCACGCCCGACGCCAGGGGACGACTGATAGATCTTGCGCTCGTCGCCGCTAAACCGGACTTGATCGGCCGCAAACCCCACTAGGGTCACCACCGCAGCTCCATTGTGCTTGCGGCAACTGCGGCAGTGGCAGTGGTTGATCAAGAATGGCTCTCCCGTCGTCTCATACCGCACTGCACCGCACATGCAGCCGCCAGTCATTCTCAGCTCTTTGTTCATCGCATGCCTTTCCCAAAAGCGGTCTTTGACCAGCTCGCTCTGCCGCCAAAGGGTCCCAATCAAATGCTAGTTGATGGCCGGTATTGGCTCAATAGGGAGCCCGGCCAGCTTCACGAGCGTCGGCATCGCCCATCATCGCCAGGCAGCGTAGCGCAGCAACAGCTATCGCGGCTACCAGCGACTACGCGATCCCAGGTGGAGGCCCGCCATACGACCGACCCTCATCTCCGGTCGAGCACCATTGCCTACCCTCGACCCGTTCGTGGGAATTGCCTACACGATGTTCCGGCACCGACCTGCAAAACCGATCGGGGTGAAATCCTGAAGGTTGCGTTGGCCGCAAGCCAGCCGCCGGCGCAGACTGTCTTCAGATCTGACCCCACTCGAAGGTGCAGGAGACTAAGATGACGATCGCCACTGATCTTTTGCAACGACATATCCAGACGCTGGTCGACGATAGCGCGGAATGGCAGACGCTGATCGCAGATGATATTTCGTGGGAACTTGCCTACGCACCCTCGATTGGTCATCCGGCGCGACTGTCAGGGCGGGCAGAGGCGGTCAGTCACGCAACCTGGTTCCTTGGTGCGGTGGAGAATTTCCGCTTCTTCGACCTCAAGCTGTATGCCTTAGTCGATCCGCAAGGCGCAGTCGCCGAAGTCAAGGCGGAGGGGCTTATCAAGTCTACAGGGCGCATGTATCGCCAAGATTATGTGCTATTCCTGCGTGCTGCAGACGGCAAAATCGCATTCCTACGCGAATATTTCGATCCTGTCCGTGCAGCCAAGGCACTGGACATACCGATTCTTGGTCTCCAATCCTAGGAGTCAGCTGGGAAGATCCAAAAGAAGGTAATTCCGCGGAGAAGCGTCCTGAGGCACTTGCGAAGGCTACCCCCGAGCAACTTGCTCGACTGCTCGCCGTCTTGGTTCGTCAAGACAGGTTTGTCGGGGGTACCCTCGACTTGTCCGGTTGACCTTCGTTCGCTGCCGCACGGCGGAGCCCCTCGAGTTCAACTTCTCACTTCCCTGTGGCGCCGCTCGAGCACGACCCGCAGGGAACGGGCTGCCCATATTCATATGTGCCAAGGTTCTGAGCGTCGGTGCCCGACCCTCCATAGCAAGATTGGCATGGGGTCAACGGCGCGGCGGGGTCGGTCGCGTAGCTGGTGTATCCCGTATTCGTATTGAGGTTCACCTGGTCCCTGGCGCCGCCATGGTCTCCGCCAGTGCCGGCTGCCCAGGTACTGGCATAACCGAAGGGATTGACCGGATCGGCGTTGATTGGAAGAAGCAGGATCGCAGCTGCCAGCAATCCTATCGCGCCAGCCAGGCGGGGCGGTCTTTCGAAGAGCGTCTTCATATCGAGCCTCTGAAGATTGGTGTGCCGATGGGGGAGATCTGCCCGACACGCAATCCGGGATGACATGTGCTTCATATTCCTCCTCCTGAGCAGCCGGTGTTGAAAGCCCAAGACGGCGCGGTGCTGCATGATCTGCCGCCGCTTGTTGGATCGAGTGTCGCTTGCAGCGCCCAACGCTCCAGTGATCCTGGTCACAGCTCACGGGATGGTGATCCAACGCTCGCGAAGGCCCGCGAATCTGGGTGTTGGACCCTATCGGTCGTCCGAGAGGACGAGCGGGCCGCAGCACCCGCCGTTTTGGATATCATTCTCGGGCCTGGGGGAATTTTTCGCGCGGAAGTGCGGTCTATGGAGAAGGTCGGTCAATCTGGAGATCGCGATGACAACGGATGCCGAGCGCAGTCTCAAGGACGTGATCCTGTTCGCGGACCTGCCTGCCGAGGCACGGCGGTCCTATGAGCAGCGTTGCCGGTGGTGTGTCTATAGCTGCGGTCAGCAGATCATCGACAGCGAGACCGGATCGAGCGAGGTGTTCTTCGTCATCTCCGGCGCGGTCAGGGTCGTCAACTATTCCTTCTCGGGCCGCCAAGTGACCTTCGCCAACCTTGGGCATGGCGATCTGTTCGGCGAATTGGCGGCCATCGATGACGGACCGCGCTGTGCCAGTGTCGTCGCGACCGCCGAGACGCTACTCGCCATCATGCCTCCCGACACCCTGTGCGATGCCATCAAGGAGCATCCCGCCGTCGCCTTCGTCATGCTGAAGCGGCTCGCGGGCATCGTGCGAGTTTCCAACAACCGCATCATGGAGCTCAGCAGCCTGGGGGCGCACAATCGCGTCTACGCGGAGATTTTGCGCATGGCGAGGTCGGCGGCTGGCGACGACGGAATGTTGCGAATCAAGCCCTCCCCCCTCCATGCCGATATCGCGAGTTGCGTCAGCACGACCCGGGAGACAGTCGCCCGTGCCTTGAGCGATCTAAGCCGCCAGGGAATCGTGAGCCGTGACCACAATTCTCTTGTCGTGACCGATCCGCGTCGCCTTGCGGACATGGTCGAAAACTTCCGGAGCGAATAGCGACTGAGCCGACCCACAGACTCGTGATCGTCGTCAGCCTGCCGGGTTCTCGGGGTCCTCCAGGGAGGCGGGCCGATTTAAGTCATGAATTGTATCCTTGAGCAGGCCGTAGGCGCCTTCGCACCCAGTCATTCCGTTGCGGGCAAGCACGGCGACGGCCGAGGACCTCGCCCTCCCGTAGCTCTGCCAGAGATCCGCTTTAGCGGTCTTACTTATCCCCGAGGCCTCGAGCTCGCGAACGAAAACGAATTCGATGGGGGCACTGTCGATCCCGCAGTAGGCAAGCATCGCAGATCGGGAGCCGGCCTCGAGGGCAAGATCCCCGAGGGACATGCCGGAATCGTCGACGTCGACGGCGACGCGACGCTCTGCCTGGGTTGCCGGCGCCGATGGCGGGACGGCAGCGCCGGCAGCCACGGCGGTAACCATGGCCAAGCTAACGCTCAAACCTCTCAGCGTCCCTCGTTTCATTCGCATGTTCCTTGCTCCCGAAATTCCATTCCACCAGGCTTGAAATCCAGTCAATAAAGCGAAATGCAGAAATCACGATCACAACTCCAAGCTTCCACAAGCTGCGCCTCATTGCCGTTGATTTCTCCTTCTCGGTATCAGGCAGCGAGACCATTGTCGCCGCATGCGCTGGATGCCAGCGGGCGGGACACCGGCATGGAGGCCGCACTCGGCCCCGGAATGCCGGCCCCCCGCGCAACTAACAGGGCAACGTGGCCGATAGGGCCACCGAAAGGAGATCCGTTCTCGGGACGCATCTCAGTCACGAGGATCGAAGGTGGCACACTCCGATCGCTCATCGCCTATTTGCCGAGACTCTCATTGTATTGCGGCATGAAGGCTCCACAGTGATTGAGCGTAGCGGTCTTGTCGCAATTCGGAGCGGGTGCCACAAACGGATCGGATGTCGAAGGTGCATCGGATGGCGTGGGTGGATCGGGTGGCGTTTGCGTACACCCGATCAAAGAAACGCCGAGTATGGACAGAACGATGCCGGCTTTGAGCGTTGGCGAACTGCACTTCATCTTTCTTCCTCCAGGGCAGCTGGTTGTGAATTCGAGGCGGCGCGGTGCTGCGAAACTTGCCACCTATTCCTGAATCGCGGTGTCGATACTGATCAGACCGCCGCATTCGCCGCTTTATTCCCCGGCCGAATTTTTTCTCTTTCGTATCACTGGCCGCGGTCGCGGGGTTCCGGGGGCGAGGCGCGTTCACCCCATGTCTTGGAATGATTTGGGCAGCGGTGCGACTTTTCTCGCCATGGCCCACCTTGGATCACGGATGATCTCCTCGGCTCGGGAGCCGGTCGAGCTAGGCAGGCGTGCCAGCCCGGAAATTGCCGCCGCGGCACCGAACGAACGGAGGCGGAGCGAGAGGCACATGCGCAGGAGAGCGGTGAAGCACCGAAAGAATGTCGGAGCGGGGAAGGTTCAGGATCCGGCGGATGCAGCCAGCGAACCGAACTGGGCTGCGCCTTGGCTTCCATCAATGCCAGATGCCGGGCCAGCTCGAAAGCTTACCGGTGCAAAAGTCGCTTCAGTCTCGGGTGCGCGGCCGCGTTGGCTTGGCCGAGCAAGCTGTGCACGAAGACGAATTCACAACGGTCCACCTGGCTCTCTTGACGGCCTGCTCGACAATGCGGCGGTCGCCATACCGCGGCGTTACCGTCCCGGACTCCGCCGCATTACCTGCGGCAGCATAGCCTCGAGCGTGTGGTCGCGGCGCCAGAAATGGTGGTAGAGCGCCGCCGAGGCATGAAGCGTAATCAGGCCGAGGAGAAGGAACCCGACTGTCTTGTGCACCTCGAAGAACTTCCCTGCGAATGCGGTCCGGCCGACCAGCGCCGGAAGCTGGACGAGGAAGAACAGGTTCACCCGGTCGCCATGCATGTTGGTCAGCAGGAGCCCGAGGATCGGCTGGCCGAGCAGGAGGGCGTAAAGGGCGTATTCGCTCCAATGCGCCGCGAGCCGCATTGTCTGCGGCATGTCGGCCGGCCAGTTGGGGAACCGCGAGAATTGGCGCCAAACGAGCCGACCGAGCGTCACGACCCACAGGGTCAGACCGAACGAGCGATGCAGCTGGATGAGTGCAATGGCTTCGTCCCTGGACGATGCGAATTTGGCCGAGAAGGCGAGCGGGAAGATCGTGGCGACGAGGAGTAGGGTCAGCCAGTGCAGGAACCGGATCACCGGCTCGAAAACGCGCAGTTCGCGATCCCCATCGGTACGCAGCATCTTATTACCTCACCTCCATTGCACGTCGCCCCGGGCGTCGGCGCCGACGGCGCCGAGGAGCTCCTCGACCTGCGGCTGGGCTGTACGAGGGCGCCGAGTTCTGGCGGCACATCATGAACGAACTCTGGAACCGCGCCGTCGAGGACATCCCGTTCCCCGTCGTCGATGGGCTCAAAGTATTTGACTACTGCACGACGATTTTCCCGGTCATATGTGGGTGAAGGGAACAGTGGTAGGAGTAGGTTCCTGCCCTGTTGAAGGTGAACGAAAAGCTGTCGTCGGTGTCGAGACCCGCTGACTTGAACGTTGGCGGCGTATCGTCGGCGGTAACCGTGTGCACATCGAAATCCCGATTGGTCCAGGTGACGGTCGTACCCACAGGGACAGTGAGTGCACCGGGCGAGAAGGTGTAGTTGTCGATCGTCACGTCCCGCGTCTCGCTGGCTTGAGCTACGCCAGTCGCCCAAAGTTGGAGGCCCCCCGGATCCACCCGAAAAGCGAGACCGCAACATAGCGCAATGACCCCCAGCGTAATCGGTCGAGCACGACCCGAGCGGTATTGACGTGTTCGAGGCGGACGCTCCTGGAGCATGGATGTTCACTCCTCTCTCTCCGGGTTGGGGGTTGCACGAGAATGAAGACTGCGGCCGGGGAAGGTTTATTCCGCCGGACGGCAAAGATGAGAAGGGAGTGCGGCTAAAAGATCCTTGCCACGCCCGGGAATACATCCAAAGGATCGGCGGTCTATGGGGAGAATTGGCAGAAGAGGTCGGTGCTCGACCAGGCGGATTTCACGCAGACGGTGATGCCCCATCTGGACGAGGCCTATAACCTCGCGCGGTGGGTGAGCCGCGACGACGATCGGCCCCAAAAGGGGAAGCCACCGCCGGCTCGCCGCCGTGCTCGCCGATGTCGGCTATGTCCGCCTGAGTCAAGCCGACGAGAGGGAAGGCCCGCCCGGTTCCAGGCCGACCTTGACGAGGTTTTCGAGCCAACCATCACTGCCGCAAGAAGTGTCTTTTTTGGCAGAAATGGCAAAGGCTTCGACGAGACGTGCGGTCCCGCATAAGCAGAAGCAACGGAAGCCAGACAGCGCGCTTGGGCGCTGTCTGGCATATCGTCCTCACCCCAGTCACATAGCTGGAGCGCCCTCAACGCTCAATGCCGAGAGCATCAGGCCAGATCGAAGCGATCGGCGTCCATCACCTTGGCCCATGCCGCCACGAAGTCCTTCACGAACTTCGCTTGCGAGTCGGCGCAGCCATATACTTCCGCGAACGCGCGGAGCTGCGAATGCGAGCCGAAGATCAGGTCGACGCGGGTGGCGGTCCACTTGAGTTCGTTCGTCTTCCGGTCACGCCCTTCGTACACGCCGTCGGAGCCAGCAGACGGCTGCCACTGCGTCCTCATATCGAGCAGGTTGACGAAGAAGTCGCTCGTCAAAGTCCCCCGCTTCTTGGTGAAGACGCCGTGCTTGGATTGTCCGAAATTCGCGCCGAGGACGCGCAGGCCGCCGAAGAGCACGGTCATTTCCGGCCCGGTCAGCGTCAGCAATTGTGCCCGATCCACCAACGCCTCCTCAGGCGCCATGAACTGCTTCTTGCCGCTGGTGTAGTTGCGGAAGCCGTCGACACGCGGTTCGAGGGGGGTAAAGGAATCGACGTCGGTCTGCTCCTGCGACGCGTCCATGCGCCCCGGCGCGAAGGGTACCTTCACATCGACGCCGGCATCCTTTGCAGCTTTTTCAACCGCCGCGCAGCCGCCGAGAACGATCAGGTCGGCAAGCGAAACCTTCTTGCCGAACTCCTTCTGGATCGCTTCGAGCTTCTGGAGCACCGTCGCGAGCTGCTTAGGCTGATTGACCTCCCAGTCCTTCTGGGGCGCTAGGCGGATGCGCGCGCCGTTTGCGCCACCCCGCTTGTCGGAGCCGCGGAACGTTGACGCCGAAGCCCACGCTGTCGAAACCAGCTCGGACACGGACAGGCCCGACGCGAGGATCTTGGCCTTCAGAGCCTCAACATCCCGCTCGTCGATTAGCGGATGATCGACAGCCGGAATCGGGTCCTGCCAAATCAGCCGCTCTTTCGGCACAAGTGGACCGAGATAACGCGCGATCGGACCCATGTCACGGTGCGTGAGCTTGAACCAAGCGCGCGCGAACGCATCGGCGAGCTGATCCGGATGCTCATAAAAGCGCCGCGAGATTTTCTCATAGGCGGGGTCTAACCGCAGCGAAAGATCGGTGGTCAGCATAGTCGGGACATGCTTCTTCGTCTTGTCGAACGCGTCGGGGATCGTGGCTTGCATATTTTTGGCCCGCCATTGCTTTGCCCCCGCTGGAACTCTTTGTCAACTCCCATTCGTTTTCGAACAGGTTCTTGAAAAAGAGATTGCTCCACTTCGTCGGCGTCTGCGTCCAAGTGACTTCCGGACCGCCGGTGATGGCGTCGGCGCCGACGCCGGTGCCGTGCTTGCTCTTCCAGCCGAGGCCCTGATCCTCAAGGGCGCCGCTTTCCGGCGCCGGTCCGACCAGCGAGGGATCGCCGGCACCGTGCGTCTTGCCGAAGCTGTGGCCACCAGCAATCAAGGCGACGGTCTCTTCGTCATTCATCGCCATACGGAAGAACGTCTCCCGGATGTCCTTGGCCGCTGCGACCGGGTCCGGGTTGCCGTTCGGCCCTTCCGGATTGACGTAGATCAGGCCCATCTGCACCGCACCGAGCGGCTCCGCCAGTTGACGCTCGCCGCTGTAGCGTTCGTCGCCCAGCCATGTCCCCTCGGGCCCCCAGTAGAGCTCTTCAGGCTCCCAAACGTCGGCGCGGCCGCCGGCGAAGCCGAACGTCTTGAAACCCATCGACTCAAGCGCGACATTGCCGGCGAGAATAATCAGGTCGGCCCAGGAGATTTTTCGGCCGTATTTCTGCTTGATCGGCCATAGCAGACGGCGCGCCTTGTCGAGGTTCGCGTTGTCAGGCCAGCTATTCAGCGGCGCAAAACGCTGCTGGCCGGCACCGGCGCCCCCGCGGCCATCGGTGATGCGGTAAGTTCCCGCGCTGTGCCATGCCATGCGGATCATCAGACCGCCGTAGTGACCGAAATCGGCCGGCCACCAATCCTGCGAGTCGGTCATGAGGGCGTGCAGGTCTTTGATCACTGCGTTGAGATCAAGAGTCTTGAACTCCTTGGCGTAGTCGAACGCCTCGCCCATCGGATCGGACAACTTGGAGTTCCGGTGGAGAACCGAAACGTCCAGCGCGTCCGGCCACCAGTCGCGGTTCCTGTGCGCGCGCGTACCGCCCGGGAACGGGCACTTGCCCGCGCTCTTGTCGTCGGTCTTCGCATCCATGGCAGATTCTCCCACAATCAGGATTAGAATAGTTCTAATATAGAGGTTCGACAAGGGCGGGTCAATCTTCATAGCGCCGTGCCGCTCCTGATTCTCTTCAAGAGTGGCTCACATTCTGGCCGCAGGTGTCCGGCTCTTTGTTGCCAGGGCGGGCGTCTCCGGGCCAGCCGCTGGCGATCGGCGAGCTGATCGCCGACCAGCTGCCGAAGACGCCGAGCCGCAAGGTGCCGGTGCAGTTCGGTGCCCGCATCGTCAGTGGCGCCCTCTGCGGGGCGGCCATCGGGGCGGCGGCCGGCATGCTGGCGGGCGGGGTGGCGGCCGGGATCGTCGGGGCCGTCATCGGGACGCTGGGCGGCGCCGAGGCGCGCGGCCGGCTGGCGCGGGCCTTCGGGCGGGACATGCCGGTGGCGCTGATCGAGGACGCGGTCGCCGTCGTTGGCGCGTATCTGATCGTCGCTTCCTTCGGCTGAGGTGCCGGCGGGCAGCCATAAGACCGAGACCGGAGTGGCGCCACCAGGCTCTGGGGCAGGCAAACTCGTGGATGGTCGGCCCCCGCCTTCGCGGGGGCATGCCTCACGCGCCGACCATGACGATACAGAGAGAGAGGTCGCCACATGGGGACGTACGCCTATGCGGTGGACGTTACTACCGTCAGGCCAGTGGCTTCAGCAGCGCTTGCGCCCTGGCCGTGGACGAGGCGGGCTTCTGCCCCGTCACCAGCCTGCCGTCGGTGATGACGAAGCTCGCCCAATCCGGCCCCTTCTCGTAGCGCCCGCCCAGGCACGGATCGGAGGAGACGGCGGCAGAAGAATAGCGGCGCAAGGCTGGGTTCTAAGCGCGCTGCGGCTGCGGATCGTGATATGACGCGCTCACGAAACGGCGCTCAACAAACAGTGATCGCCTGCACATCGCCGCTCGTTCGGTCATAGGAAATTCATTCTTGCGCGGCGATCGCGCAGGAATTCCGACAGTCCTCGAATGGCAAAGGCAAGAGCGCATAAATCGGTCGCGCCTTCCTTCATCACCTAGCTTTGATCGGGCGCGCGCGCAGGCTCTGCCGCCGCAAATCTCCGCTTGGCGGCGCGCAAGCGCGATCCCAATTGCCATCGCGCGCTCAAATTCGAGGCGCGTCATTGAAGGGCGGAATGATGAAAACCCGGCAAGCACATGGCACGAGAGATGGTCGCGACCAACGCTCATACCCGACGACCGCACATCTGGGAGAGCACCGAATGAGCGAGACGATTTCGAATGACGCCGGCGACATGGACTCGATTCGCCAGCGGATGGTCGAGCATCCGGTGTTCAAAGAGATCCGCGATATCCGCTCGCTCAGGATATTCATGGAGGCGCATGTCTTCGCGGTCTGGGACTTCATGTCGCTCGTCAAGCGGCTGCAGCGCGACCTCACCTGCATCGAGGTCCCTTGGCTGCCGCCGCGAGACCGTCGGGCGGCGCAACTGATCAATCAGATCGTGCTGGGCGAGGAAACCGATATCGGCCCCAGCGGCGAGCCCGTCAGTCATCTCGAGCTTTACCTCGGCGCCATGCGGGAGGTCGGCGCCAATACGAGATGTTTCGAGGTTTTCCAGACCGCGCTGGCAAAGGGCACCACCCTCTCCGATGCGTTCGAGCACGCCGACGTGGCGCCCTTCGTCCGTGAATTCACCGGCTACACGCTGAGGACCGCCAGCGAGGCATCTTTGCTCGCGGTCATGGCCGCCTTCTTCTATGGCCGGGAGGATGTCATCCCGCGCATGTTCAGCAATCTATTGGAAGAGTGGCGCATCGACGCGGGCCAGGCGCCGCTCTTTGTCTACTATCTGAAACGCCACATCGAAATCGACAGCGACCAGCACGGTCCGGCCGCAAAAGCCATTCTCGCAACCGAGACCGCCGATAATTCGCGGCGCGGCTTGGAGGTTCTAACTGCGGCGCGCCAGAGCATCGAAGCGCGCATCAGGTTGTGGGATGGGCTTTTGACATCTCTCAATCACTAGCGGTGTCCCAAAGCGGGATCGCATCGCGCCCCTGCAGAGTGGCCCGAGCCACAGCTAGAATGCTCCATCCAGAGGTTCCATCACCGTGCCCCGCCTGAAATCACTTCTCACCGGCCTTGCCTTGCTGCTGACCGCCTGCACGAACGGCTCCCCCGGCACCGCCGTCAACCTCGACACCGGCACCGTCTATTGGCGGTACTACGACTACGACTATACCCCGATCCAGGACATCTCCTTCGCCGGCGGCTCGGGCGAGCTCCTGACCGAGGTCCTGGGCGATCCGTTCAACGTGCCGCAGGACCAATTCGACAAGGCCGTCACCGACGCGATGTACGGTGCCCATTTCGGCCCACCGACGCACTTCACCACCACGCCCAGGGGCAGCTTCCAGCGCAAGTTCGACGTGCGCCTGGTCTTCGACAGCGTCTATCCGATGAGCGTCAACACGATCTGCGTCGCCCCGCCCCAGCAGCCGCCGGCGCGCACCAGCCCCGGCAACGGCAGCGTCAGCCTCTCGGCCGCCTTCTGCCAGGAAGGCCGGGTCTTGACCTATCTGGAGGCCGGGGGCTCGGGTTACACCGGCGCCAAGGATCCGCGCTTTGCCGCCTTCATCAAGAACGTGACCTCCAACCTCTTCCCGCCGAACAACCCGAACAACCCGAATTTCCGCAACGGTCAGGATCAGTGCCACCGGCACATGTGCTAGGCAGCGGGCACGGAGATGGCCGGCGGGGACCCTCGCGCCCGCCGCTCGGATCCGCGGCGGCAAACTCGTGGATGGTCGGCCCCCGCCTTCGCGGGGGCATGCCTCACCCGCCGACCATGACGGTGGAGAGAGGCGGCAAGGCTAGGAATTCGTCGAGTGACAGCAACTCGGCTGAGTTTGCGCGGTCGTCCGGCACAGGCAGGACGAGGTGATCGGCACATCTGCCTTGGCCAGCGCCGTGGCCAGCCTGGCCTGCAGCGCGGGCAGCTCTTCGCTCTCGCCGCGGCCTTTCAGGCATTCCACCAGTCCGTGCAGCGCCCACACATTGTCGGGGTGCTGGGTGCAGCGTTGCAGCTTGCCGCTCAAACCCAGATCGTCCCGATAGACCCCTTCGGCCTCCTCGATGTGACCCCGATCCAGAAGCAGCGCCGCCAATGCATGGCGCGGCGGGTGCATCCACGCCCAAGGCTCGGTGTAGGACAGATTGTCGTCGAGCTCGACCGCCTGGCGCAGAAAAGCGTAGGCCTCGTCATATCGGCCCTGGTGATAGGCAAGCTCGCCGTCGAGCAACGCAGCGCCGACGCCGAGAGAAGCTCTGGTCGGGTTGCTGAGGAAACGCCGCTCGGGCGGGATGCCCGCCAAATGCCGGTGAAACCCTTCGCGCGCCCGCTCCGCGCGAGCGAAATCCCTCAGCGTCGCATGGGCGACGCCCTTGGCGTAGTGCTGCATGGCGGCCGTCAGCACATAAAGCTCGGGCACCTCGACCATGGGTTCGTCGATGATGTCCTGCCAGCGGCCGAAGCGCACCAGCACATGCGACCTCATGGCATGATAGCCCTCCACCGTCTGAGTCAGCTTGGGTCGACCCGGAAGGCTCACGACATTGCGCGTCACCAGCTTGCGCAGCTTGTCGGCCGCCCAAAGTGCCGGCGCATACTGACCGAGAAGCATGCAGGTGAACATCATGAGATGCAGGTCGTGGCAGCAGCCGAGCAGATAATAGGTGGGCTCATTCGCATAAGCGAGATAGAGGTCGTTGGCGCGATCGGCCTTTTCACTGGCAAGCCGCGCCTTATCGTAGTCACCGCAGAGCACGTAGATGTGGCCGGGCATATGGTTCATGTGGCCGGCATCGGGACACATCGTGCCGAGCAGGTCCGCCGAGCGCATGCCACGCTCCGGCATATCGGACATTTCCAGCAGATGGATATGCAAATGGAGGATCGCCGGGTGCTGCGCGATGCCGGCCTCGTCTGAGAGGCTGATCGACCGCTCGCAAACCTGCAGCGCCTCGATAACGTCCGAATTCGGCGCCGGCGCGCCCGTCTTGAGGTCCCATAGGCGCCGCACGGTGCGCATCATCAGCGCCTCGACAAACAGCGCCATCACGTCGTGGTCGTCGGGAAAACTGGCGTAGACCGGCCGCATCGCGGCGGCGTAGGCGTCATCCCACTGCTGGAATTCCTGCGGCGTCACGCGATGCGGTTTCTGGAAACGGTGGGCAAGCGCTTGGATCAATCGCCTTTCGACCGGACTGGCGCGAGCGGCGTTGGCGCGCGCAAGCTGGACATGCTCGAAGCAGCGCCTGGTCGCGCTGTCGGCCTCGGCGTCGCCATGTTCCTTCCAGGTCAGATTGTAGAAGGGCCCCGCGCCGTAAGCGATGCCCCAATGCACCATGGCGCATCCGGGATCGCTTTCCAGCGCCTTCTCAAAGCACTTGATGCCTTCTTCATGGTTGAAGCCGTAGCACCAGTTCAGACCGATATCGAACCAGCGCTGGGTTTCCGCCGAGCGGGTGGAGATGGGGCGCCCATAGGCGCCGAGGTTGAAGCGATCCATGCTTGCTTCTTCTTGAGCCATTCCTGGCGGCCGGCGCGCCCGCCATTCAGAATCAAAGCATATGTTCGGTTTCGATTCCCCGGCAGTCCATTTCGAATTCGAGGCCTATGATCGGTGGCCGGCAGAAGTGCCAGGTAAAGCCCCGGTTCGCCGCACCTCGTCGAACGAGGTCATCGGCAAGATAGGAATGCACGTCGAACACCGTGTAAACCTGGGTATCCGTCGTGTCCTTCCAGCCGATACCAAGCGCGCCAAGTCGCCGTTCCATTTCATCCAAGACACACCGCGCCTTCTGCCGCATTCCCTGAGGGCTGGTGTCGCCGTAGGCCACGATGTGATCGCGGTAGTTGCCGCCGCGCTCCGAAACTTCGCCGCTGCCGGCGATAACGAAGCTGGGTGCCGGCGTCATGCCCGGCCGGGCATAGCTGAAGGCATGGAAGACCGGCTCTGCCGGCGGGTCGATCTCCGGACAGACATTGCTGCGGGCGACGGGATTGAGGCCGTTGGCGAAGAGCCCCCAGCGCGCAAGCGTCTTTACATAGCTTTCGTTGAAGCTGCGGAATCCTGCTTCCGTGAACTGGGCGGGTGAGCGCAGCTCGCAGGCGCAAAAGCTGGTGAGCGGCAGGTCGAGATCGGCGAGGTAGCTCTCGATGCGTTCGAAGCCTTCCGATATGGCCGGGGATTTGCGAAAGCGCACGCGCTCGATGCGATAATCGTCAAGGGCACGCACACCCCCGGAGTACTGGAACACGCCCTCCAGATAGCGATAGCCGCCGGTGACGTCATGGGTGGTCATGTCTTGCCCCCTATCTGGTTCCCGCGCGAAGCGGGGCTTCTCATCCTGGTCGGCAGGTGCGGCTATCGTACATGACATACGAGGCGGGGGAAGAAAGTAGTGGGACCGGTTCTGGCAGGTGGTGCCGACGGAGATGCTGACGGAGATGGCGCAGCCGCTGGGCGATCGGGTGGAGGAGGCTTGGGCTGAAGTCAGCTCGCCCCCCCCAGAACATCCCGCCCACTCCTTCTTCCCCCGGGGTGGGGGTGGCCGTCGACTCAATCCTAAGAAAAGCGCGCCTCGTGGAGTTCGCGGACGAATGGAATCTCTGAAGAGGCGGCCGCAGCGCAAAGAATAAGGCCACCCCCACCCCGGCCCGCCCCCCTCAACGCGCGGGCCTTTCGGCCCGCAGGGGGCGGGGGAAGAAGTAAGCGCGGGCCTTTCGGCCCGCAGGGGGAGGGGGAAGAAAAGAGCGCGGCCTAGTGGCGGATCTACTCGCTGACCCGCAGCACGATCTTGCCGTCGGGCTTCGGCTGGAGGCCCTCGAGCATCTCATGGGCGATCCGGGCCTCGGCGAGCGGGAGGATGGTGACCGGGCCGAAGGAGAGGTGACCGGCATCGACCAGCTTCGCGATCCGGTCCAGATGCGCCGTGGTCACATCGACCAGGAAGAACAGGGCCCGCACGCCATGGCGCACCGCCGTCGGCTGATCCGGCGCCGACACGGCCGAGACGAGGATGCCGCCGGGCTTCAGCACCGCGAAGGAGCGCGCCTGGACCTCGCCGCCGACGAGGTCGATGACGGCATCGACGCCGCTGGCCCTCTCCTCGAAGCGGCCCGCGCGGTAATCGATGACCTCCTCCGCGCCGAGACGGTGCAGCCTGTCGAGGTCGCGGGCGCCGGCCGTGGCAAAGATCCGCAAGCCCGCCTGCCGGGCAAGCTGCACGGCAAGGATCCCGACACTCCCGCCGGCACCGTGGATCAGGACGGTCTGACCGGCGACGAGACGCGCCTGCTCGAACAGCGCCTGCTGCGCCGTGACGGCGACGACCGGGATCGCGGCCGCCGTCGCATCGTCGAGACGGCCGGGCTTGGGCGCGATCATTCCCGCCGCGGCGAGGGCGTATTCGGCATAGGCCCCGGTGAACTGCTTGTTCGTGACCCCGAAGATCTCGACTCCCGGCGCGAGTGCGGTGACGCCCGGACCGAGGGCCTCGACCACGCCGGAGAGATCGGAGCCCAGGGTCAGGGGCAAAGGCTGCGGCAAGGCGCTGTTCCCGGCGCGGATCCACCCGTCCCATGGGCCCACCCCGGCGGCCCTGACGCGGACGAGCACCTCGCCCTCGCCCGGCACCGGCCGCGGGACATCCTCGAAGACGATGACCTCGGGTGGCCCGAAGCGGTGGACGCGGCATGCTTTCATGACGGGGAAGATAGTGCCCTTGCGCCGGAAATGATTTCGGGTTTGCAGGATGATCGCAGCCGGGATGAGGGGCATCGCTTTTTTCGCGGGAATGACGGGGGGGTAGAGCGGGGCTCGAGGTCGTTCGATGCGCCGGCGTGGGCGCGCCTTGCGCGATACTCGGATCAAGACTCCGCCGCCGGGTTCCGCTAACATGCCTCCACGCAGATACCATCCCTGTAAAAACCCGGAGGGGGAGAATGTTTTCGATCCGATCCGCGAAGTCCGGCCTGACGGCCGGCGTACTGCTGCTCTCGGCCTTCGCCTTGACGGGCTGCATGGTGCCCAAGAGCGATCTGGAGGACGCGCAGGCGCAGAACGCGCAGCTCCAGACCCAGAACCAGCAGCTCCAGACGCAGAACCAGCAGCTGACGACCCAGCTCGCCGACGAGCACGCACAGACCTGCCGCCTGATAGGGGCGATCAAGTACACGGTCAACAGCGACCTGCTGTTCCCGTCCGGCAGCTACAAGATGAGCAACGCGGGGCAGACGATCCTCGGCCGTATGGCCTCGCAGCTGGCGGAGTTCCAGGAGCATCATCTGGTGGTGGACGGCTACACCGACAACCAGGCCGTCGGCGCGCAGCTCCGCAGCCAGGGAATCGATTCGAACGAGGCCCTGTCCCAGAAGCGGGCCGACGCCGTCATGGAGTACCTGGTCTCCCAGGGCGTCAAGCAGGACATGGTGTCGGCGAAGGGCTATGGCGACACCAATCCGGTCGGCTCCAACGACACCGCGCAGGGCCGCGCGATGAACCGGCGCGTCGAGATCCACCTCGCCGATTCGGCCTGCCCCGCCACTTGATTGGGGATCGGGTCAGCTCGGAAACGAGCTGACCCGATGACTCCCGCTCGGACTGCTACTTCTTCCCCCTCCCCCTGCGGGCCGTAAGGCCCGCGCTTTGACGGGGGAGGGCCGGGGTGGGGGTGGCCATAGACTCAATATTGCAGGCGATGCCGCGAAGACTCTCGGTGATCCGCGGACGCGGATCTAACCCCCCGCCCTAACCCTCCCCCGCAAGGGGGGAGGGGATACAAAGGAAAACCCCAGAGACCAAAAACCGAGGCCGGCGAAGGCTCAGGCGGGCTTCAGCTTGGCGGTGAAGAAGGCGATCGTGCGCTCCCAGGCGAGCTTCGCCGCATCGGCATTGTAGCGGGCCGGCGAGGTGTCGTTGTTGAAGGCATGATTGGCGCCTTCGTAGACGAAGACCTCATAGGACACGCCCGCCTTGTCCAGCGCGGCGCGGAAAGCCGGGATGCCGGCGTCGATCCGTTCGTCGAGCGCGCCGTAGTGCAGCATCATCGGGGCCTTGATCTTCGCCGCGTCGGCCGCGTCGGGCTGAGGGCCGTAGTAGGCCACGGCGGCATCGAGCGTCGGATCGGCGACGGCCAGCTGGTTGACCATGCCCCCACCCCAGCAGAAGCCGACCGCGCCGACTTTACGGTCGGCATCGGGAAGCTGGCGCAGCCAGGCGACGCCGGCCGACCGCGTCGGCCACGGCCGTCGGCCGGTCGAGCTTCTGGATCATGTCGCGCGCCTGGTCCTCATTGGCGGGCGTGCCGCCGGCGGCCGACAGGAGATCGGGCGCCAGTGCTGCGAAGCCGGC
This sequence comes from uncultured Alphaproteobacteria bacterium, assembly GCA_963757155.1. Classification (GTDB taxonomy): domain Bacteria; phylum Pseudomonadota; class Alphaproteobacteria; order Dongiales; family Dongiaceae; genus DASXQK01. The sequence goes on along the minus strand of CAVWQS010000014.1, from coordinate 681,248 downwards.
CAGCGCCAGGCGGCGCGCCACATCCTCGATATGCGCGTTGAGGCCGCGGTTCTCGTGGATCACGAGGACGGCCCCGAAACCCGTGCCGGACGCAGGCTTGGCCAGATATCCCCGCACCGGGCCGCTCTTGCCGGGATAGCTGACATAAGACGCCGCGACGCGCGGATCGTCCGGCGGCACCACGGCCGCTTCGGCGCGCCTGATCTCGAGCAGCGGCAGCAGCAGGGCCGCCGCCGCCGCGCCGCCGGCCAAGGCCGCAAGCCGTTCGAGGAAGACGCGCCGTTCGAGCGGTGCGTGGGCGTATTCGTCATAGAGCTCGATGATGCGCTGGTCCATGTCTGCCTCCCGAAGATGCTACTTCTCGTAGAGCAAGTAGGACGATCGGATTCGCAGGCAACCCCCCGGTCGACCTATCCAAGGGAGCACAGCGCGGCGATTCGGTGCTATGGATGCGGCGGCGGCTTTCATGGGGATGCCGTGGGAGCATGGCCGCGTCGAACGTGGCGGCGCGCGGCCGGGGATTGCGGTCGGGGATTAGGGGGGATGATCGACATGGTTTTTGCCGCGGTCGCGGTCGCTCTGCTCGGCTTCATTCTGAAGGCCATCGCGGCGGAGCCCGCGGGCTGGTTTCTGGTGCCGCTTGCCGGGGTGGCGGGCATCTGCCATGTCCTCGTCCATATGCAGGCCGCCCGATCGGAGCGCCCGCCGATACGCCTCGCGGCGATCTCCGACATCCTGCTGCTGGGCGCGCTGCTGCTGCAGATCGATTTCGGCTCCTGGAACTGCGGCCACACGACGATCGACGGGGTGGCCTGGATTTTCGGATGGTCTTCCGAATACCGATGCACGCTCATTCGCGGCGTTCCGGCTGTCCTGATCGATCTCGCCCTCTACCTTCCCGCGGCCGTCACCTGGTGGCTCCTGCGCGCCGTCAGATAGAGCGACCTCAGGGCTGAGGTGCCGGGGCGGGGCCCCCGAATATATCCTCGCGCGAGATCGACGTGTGGCGCGGCAGCGAGCGGCCGCCCAGCAGGGTATCCTCGAACAGCGAGCCGTATTGGAACCTGCCGCAATCGAAGTTCATGCGGCCTGTCAGCTTGACTCCGCCGACCGTGACGGCGCTGTCCTCGGGCACCAGCAGGTAGGCGATGTCCGGCGACCCGTCGCAAAGGGCGATCGTGGTGCCCGGCGGAAGATCGAGGCCCGAGACCGCCAGGGGGGCCGAGCTGCGGATCGTCTCGATCTCGCTGAGGCGTCCCTGGCTGAAGCGGATGCGGGCCCCGGCCGCGAGATCGAAGGCGCCCACCCGCTGGGCCGACGCCAAGCTGCAGGCGTCGAGGCCATCGCCGCTCAGCGCGATCTCCTCGCCACCGGCGCAGGCGACCCCGCCGACCTCCGCCGGCTGCGCGAGCACGCAGTGTTCGAGGAGGCGGTGTCCGACGATCCTGAAATCGATGCCCCGGCCTGCGGCACAGGCGAGGTTCAGGGTGATCCTGCCGCCGCCGGCATCGGCGATCTCGGCCGCCACGACCGTGGGCTCAGCCAAGGTGCAGTGCTGCAGCTCGCCGCCATCCTCGGCGAATTCGACGGGCTCTCCGGCACGGCAGGGCGTCCCTTGGAGGGTCGCATCGGCGGCGAGGGTCGCGCTCCTGACGATCCCTCGATCCGACGCCGTCGGATCGGCCGGAAGGTTCAGGCGGATGTCGCCCTGCCATCGCGCCCCGTCGATCGACACCGCAACACCCGGCCCGGCTTCGATCTCGTAGAGGCGCCCGCCCTCGTCCACGCTGACCCAGCTTCCCTGCGGCAGCGCGATCCCCGCCATGACCGTTGCCGTCTCGAGCCGATAGTGGTGCTGTGCCCGATAGTTGTCGGATCGGATCTGGTCGGCGAGACCGGCAGCCCAGAAACCGATGCCGGCGATCCATGCCGCGCCCACGACCGCGGCCACGGCGGCGGATCGCGACGGGCCATGTCAGCCAGCGCCGCAGGCGGACGCGACGGCGGCCGAGAAGGAATGCCACCCCGAGGCCAAGCATGAGGAGGGTGGTGACGGGCAATGCCTGGCCCAGCCAGATCCAGGCGTTCATCCAGAACGGGAAGACGAACGATATGTCGCTCATCGCTTAGGGCGCGACCCGACAGACAGGAGGAGCGCTACTGAAGCGTTGCGCACTGCTTCTTCGCCAGGGTATCGGGCGGCGTTTTCTCGTCTGCCGGGATCTTCCGCTGGAATACGAATTTCGCGAGGAGGGGCGTCGGCGCGTCCGAGAATATGTCGGCTGGCGTCTTGTGCAGCTCGACAATTTCGTCGATCGCGCCCGGCGGCGCGAGGGTGGAGCCGAAGCCCCAGGCCTTGTCTGCCTGGCCGGCGGTCAGGCTATAGGTCGCCGATTCCGGCGAATTGGACTTGCCGGAATCATCGAGGATGCCGTCACCATCGATCTTGATGAGGAAGTCGATATTGGCGTCGGACTGGAGCCATAGATCGAGCTGACGCACATCGTCGGGTTGGTTGGATTCAACGAGCCACGCGCAGACCTGAGCTGCGTCGGCCCGACCGACAACGACGGCGGAGATAACGACGGCTGCCAGCACCGCCAGCATATTCTTCAGCAAATTCCACTTCCTCGGCTGCATTGCTTCTCACCCGTGTTGTCCGTTCCGGCACGGAGTCGACTTCCCGTTGCCGCCTTCCTAGAGCCCCGAGTCCCGCAACAGCCCGCGGAATCTCTCGCCGGCGGACCGGTCGCCGAAACAGGGCAGGCGCGCCGTCTCGAGCGTGAGGCCGGGCGTCTCGGCCTTCAGGGCGGCGACATGCCGTCTCGCCGCTTCGGCCTCGCCGCAGGCTGCGAGCAGGCCCGCCAGCACCAGGGCGTTGCGCTTCATGTCGGGCTTCTCTTCCCAGAGCTGGGCCGCGACCCGCAGGGCCTCGGCAGTCTTGCCGGCCAGGTGAAGGGCGATGGCGAGCTCGCGGCGATGGCGGTGGTGGCTGGCATCCTCGGGGCTTGCCTCCATCGCCTCCTGCAGGAGGCGCATGCCCTCGGCGATGTTGCCGAGATGGATCTCGGCGATGCCCAGCATGCCCTTGGCCGGGATGAAATTGGCATTGTGCTTCAGGCCCTCGCTCGCCTGCTCCCGGGCGCCGCGCGCGTCGCCCAGCAGATCCTGCAGGGCGAGGGCCTTGATGGCGCGGGCGAAATAGCTGCGCGGGTCGAGCACGACCGCACGGTCGAGCGTCGCCACGATCTCCTCGCGCGTCGCCTCGGGCATGGCCGAGGCGTGGTAGTCGGCGACACGGTAAAGGCCGAAGCCCAGCATGGCGCGCGCCATCGAATTCTCGGGCGCGCGCTCGACCGCGAGCCGCAGCGTCGACACGGCCTCGCCGCTTCGGTCGAGGGAGCGGACGAAGATGCCGGCCGCCTTGTCGAGGAGCTGCGGCACGGCGAGCGCCGCATTGTCGGCGGCGCGCAGCCGTTCGAAGAGCTGCGCCTTTACCCTGATGCGGATGGCGGCGGCGACATGCAGGACGATCTCATCCTGCAGGCCGAAAACATCGTCGAGCTGGCGGTCGTAGCGCTGCGTCCAGACCTGCGTGGCCGAAGCGCTTTCCTCCAGCCCGAAGGACAGGCGAAGCCGCTTGCCCGCCGCCTGCACCGAGCCCTTGAGGACGAAATCGGCGCCCGCGGGATTGCCCGACTTCACCGTGAGCGCCGTCTGGTGGCCGAGGGCATCGCCGATCGCGTCGGTCAGCCCCTCGGCCAGCGCCTTCGCCTCGTCATCGCCGCTGATGAGGCGGATCGGCTGCACGCCGACCACCGGCTTTTCCGGCGCGGCCGGCGCCGCCACCACGGGCACGACCTCGCCGGCCAGGCCGACATGATATATGGCGACCGGGTCCTCGATGTTCTTCAGCATCTGGGCGCCGCCGTCGACGAAGCTGATGCCCGACAGCTTGCGGCGGACCTCGTCATAGACTTTCGCCGACACGCAGATCGAGCCCGGGCGCGCGATCGATTTGAGACGGGCGGCGACATTGACGCCGTCGCCGTAGAGATTGTCGCCCTCGACGATGACGTCGCCGATATTGACGCCCATGCGGAATTGCAAGGTCCGGGTGAGCGGCTGCGCGTTGCGGGCGGCGATGGCGCGCTGGCACTCGACGGCGCAGACCACGGCCGAGACCGCGCTGGCGAACTCGGCGACAACGGAATCGCCCGCCGTGCCGAAGATGCGGCCATGATGCTCGGCGATGATGGAATCCACGATCTGCCTGCAGGCCCGCAGGTCGTCGAGCGTTCCGGCCTCATCCGCGCCCATCAGCTTGGAGAACTGATGGACGTCGGCGGCGAGAATTGCCGCCAGCTTGCGCTGAATCGGAGCCATTGGGCCGCGATCCTAGCAGCTTGGGATGCCGCGGGATAGCACGGCCCCCGCGAAGGCTTGCCGTTGCCGGCGCGCCCCGCCCTACGCCGGATAGAACCCCGCGCCCACCAGGGCCGGCACGCCATCAACGGTCGGGCAGCGAAGCAGCAGCAGAAGCGCGATGGTGAATTTCCGGGTCATCTGGCGCCCCCCTCGTCATGGTTTCGGTCGGGGGAGCCTGTCGGCAGTGCCTGAGGGCCGGTTTGCAAAATCAGGGGCGGCTGGAGATTTTTGAGCTTGTTCGGGTCGATATAAACCGCTGCGTCGCCTTGCGGAGTTACTTGCTGGAAGTAAAGCGAGGAGAGCAAAGTCTCCAATCTGGCGGCCTGCCTCTTTTGCGCCAGTGCGACGTTCGTCCCGAGACCCTCCAGCGCATTGATCTTCGTCTGAAGAGACCGGACCCGCTGTTGAAGCGCGGAGGTGTCAACAGCCGCGGTCTCCGCCGTCCTACTAGCGATCGAGTCTAGTCCATTTACTTTGTCCTCCAACTCGGTGAGCTGAATTTTCAGGCTTTGCGCTTCCAAGAAACCTGGTTTGTCCGATGCCATAAACAGCAAGGCTCCTCCCGCGAGGATCAATAAAGCCGCCCCACGAATGGAAAGCGTGCTGTTCCATTTCCATAACCGAATTGCCGGGGTTGCCAGCAAGGATCCCGCTGCCAGCGCGGTTATGATGCGAATGAAGAGATCCACGTCCATATCGGTGAGCATTGCGTCTCTCCCCGCCGCGCCTTGGGGCTGTGGTAACCTTGGCATGGCGCATGGCCGTCACGGCTTAGTTCAAGGCGCTGGACCCTGAGGCGCGCGGGCCTGAGGAGCGCGGGATAAACCGTGCTTTCAATGGGGCCCTGGAGGGCTCGGTTTCCCCTCCCCTACGCGCCCGCGCTCACGCAAGTAAAAGCGGCAGGGGCTGGGCTCTCGACCCGCACTGTCCCCGCAGCGCAGAAGATGTGCTCCCTGGGAGCGTTCTCCAATTCTGGCATGGGATTCAAGCCTCAGCCGGTGGCAATTCATGGTGCCCATGGCAGCAAGGGAGCCCGTGGCTATTCCTGGGCCATCCCGTGCATCTCGACAGCAGGAACTGGCCGCCGAGGGCGCCATGCCCGCTCTAGGTCACAAACGGTAATCGCATTACGGGCGCATAGTGGCGGCCGGAGAGGGGCGGCTTGTCGATGGACGACGGCTATCTGCGCAAGGTGTTCCCGGCGGGGACCGAGATCTTCCGGAGCGGGGATGTGGGCAATTGCGCCTATATCATCGACGAGGGCGAGGTCGAGATCGGGATCCCCTTGAACGGCCACCAGACCATCCACAATCGCCTGGGTCCCGGCGAGATGTTCGGCGAGATGGCGCTCATCGACGATCACAAGCGGATCGGCTCCGCCCGGGCGGTGAGCGACACGGTGATGCGCGTCATCACCTCGAATCAGATCCTCGACCGCCTGCATCACGCCGACCAGGTCATCGCCTTCATCCTGCGCATCACCCTGATGCGCTACCGCGATCTTCTGCAGCAGATGCGCTGCGCCGAGGAATCCGCTGGGCCGGCCGGCCCGGCGAAGGATCATCTGGCGAACGGATCAGGTGGTGACGGATCACTTGGCGATGCCGAACTCACGGGATGCCGTGGCCAAGCTGGAGCTGGAGAACGAGCTGCGCGAGGGGCTCGAGAAGGGCGAGCTTCGGCTCCACTTCCAGCCGCTCGTCGCGTTGTCCGACCAGCGCCTGGTCGGCTTCGAGGCGCTGATGCGATGGGAGAACCCGCGCTCGGGGCTGATGCCGCCCGGGACCTTCATCCCGCTTGCCGAGGAAACGGGGCTGATCGTTCCGATGTGCCGATGGGCTCTCGCCGCGGCCGCCGGATTCCTGGCGCGATTCCAGGAAGCGTCCGGACGGTCGGCGCCCGGCGGCGGCCGGCTGGCCATGGCGGTCAATGTCACCAAGCATCAGATCGACGACAGCGAGACGATGCAGGTCATCGACCGCATCACGGGCGAGCATGGCATGGCGCCCGAGCAGCTGAAGCTCGAGCTGACCGAGGGCGTGCTCATGAACGACTACGCCCGGACGCGCGGCTGGATCTCGGATCTGAAGCGGCGCGGGATCAGGATCTCCATCGACGATTTCGGCACGGGCTATTCGAGCCTGGGATATCTGCACCATTTCGATGTCGACGAGATCAAGATCGACCGCTCCTTCGTCATCGAAATGCTGACCGAGCCGCGCAGCATGGATATCGTCCGTGCCGTCATCGGGCTCGCCCGGGGGCTGGGGCTGAAGACCGTGGCCGAGGGGATCGAGAGCCAGGAGCAGGCGGCGGTCCTGCGGGCGGCGGGATGCGACGTTGGGCAAGGATATTATTTCGCCAAGCCGCTTGCCGAAGCCGAGATCATGGCCCGGCTCCAAGCCGGCACGCTCGGCTTCAGAGCCTGATCGATCCGACGGCGCTCCGTCGCGAGGTGACTCTATTCGGGGCGAGGTCGATCCAACGACAGCGCGGTTGATAGACCCCCTCACCCCGGCCCTCTCCCCCCTTCGGGGGGCGAGGGAGAAGAAACTCTATTCCCCTCGCCCCCGGAACGGGGGGAGGGTGAGGGGAGGAGGAAGGGGGTTCGGGCCGAGCGACCTACGCACGATAGACCCCCTCCCCCGGCCCTCTCCCCCTATCGGGGGGCGAGTAGAAGAAGGGGCGGAGCGCCAGGCGACCGCACCCTGCTGGATCGCGAGCTGCTGCGCCCGCTCGAACAGCTGGGCGATCTCCGGCGCCGCCGTCCCGTCGCCGCTGCCGCCGAGGCAGCGCGCCTTGAGGCGCAGCAAGGGGGCCTCGAAGAAGGTCTCGCCCAGCTCCGCGACGAGCCCGAGGCCGCGCTCCACATTCTCCCGCGCGCGCTCGGGCAGATCCAAGGCGAGGTAGCTTTCGGCGAGCAGGCCGTAGAAGAAGCTCTGCTCGACCAGCTCATGGGCTTCGCGGAAGCGATCCATGGCCGCTTCCATCATCTCGAGCCCGGCGCGGTCGCCCGTCGGCGGCACGCGCCCAGCCCAGGAAGAATCGGGCCTGATGCAGCCACATCAGGAAGCCCTTCTCCTCCGCCAGCTTCTGCAGCTCATGGCAGGTTCGCCGGACCTGCTCGACATCGCCCTGGATGCTGAGGAGATAGAGCGAGTTGCCGAGCGCGGCGGCGAGCTCCGTCGTCCGGCGCCGGCGCGCCTGCTCGATGGCAAGGGCGCAAAGATGGTTGGCCGCCTTGGCGTCGCCCAGGATGAGCCGCGTCAAAGCGAGATAGATCAGGGCGTGGCCTTCATAGCTTTCCACGCCCCCACTGCAACGGCTCAATCCGGCGATCGCTTCTTCGAGATGGACCCGGGCGCCCTCGAATCGCCCCGTGACGAAGCTGCACATGCCGGCACTCGCCATGCCGATGGCCAAGGCGCGCTCGTTGCCCTCCCGCGACCCGTAGTCGATCATCCGCCGGGCGACCGAGGTGGCGGCCGAGAAATCGCCCGAATTGAACCGGATGCCGGCAAGCGATGTCAGGGATTCGACGACCGCGTCGCCATCCCCCAGCGCCTCGGCCAGATCGGCCGCTTCGGCAAGGGCCCGATGGGCGCCCCGCTCGACCGGCCCGAAGTGGTCGTTGATGAGCAAGCCGCGCGTCAACTGGCAGCGCATCTTCAGGCTCTGGGTCTCGGGCGACTCCGCCGCCAATTCGAGGCAGGCGAGGCAGCGGTCGAGCCGGGTGATGGCCTCGACGCTGGACCCCATTTCCTTTGCCAGGGTCCCCGCCTTGAGCCAGAGCGCGGCGGCTTCCATCCAGCGGCTCGACAGCATCAGATGCTGGGCCAGCAGCTCGGGCCTCGCATTCGCGATCTCGGGATAGTCGGCCGCATAGAGCCGGGCCAATGCCGAATGCAGCTCGACCGCGTCGCGACGCAGAAGGCTGTTGTAGGCGGCCTCCCGGATCAGGGCATGGCGGAATTCGAACTTGTTCTCCGTCGAGGTCTTCAGCAAGCGGACGAGGCCGGCGTCGATCAGCCGGCCGAGATCGCGATCCACGGCATCGGCCGGGCGCCCCGCCAGCTTCGCCAGCAGGTCGAGGGCGAACTCCCGCCCGACGACGGAGGCGACCTGCGCCAGCCGCCGCGAATCGCCCAGCGCGTCGAGCCGGGCCAGCAGGGTCCCCTGCAGCGCATCGGGGATGGGCAGAAGCCCCGCCCCGCCGCGCTGGGGATCCGCGGCGGGCTTGGGCTCGGCTGATGTGGCAGCCTGCTGCACGCCGCCGGTCTCCGAGGCGGTGCGGGCCATCTCCTCGATATACAAGGGGATGCCGTCCGAGCGCTCGATCAGCTGCGCCAGCAGGGAGTCGGCGATCGCCGTGCCCTGCATCATGTGGCTCGCCAGGCTCACGGCCTGCACCGCATTCAGCCGGTCGATGGCGAGATGCGTCACATGCTTGCCGGCCGCGCCGAAATCCCGGTCCTTTCGGCCGGTCACCAGCATCAGCACCGGGGCGTGCGAGGCGAGCTCGATCAGGGAGACGAGAAGCGATTCGGAGGACGGGTCGATCCAATGGATATCCTCGACCACGATCACCCTCAACGCGCCGGCCCCTTCCCGGTCGAGGATGCGCTCGACGATCGCCGTGCGCAGGGCATCGAGCTTATACGCCGGGGTGTCGTCGTCGCCGAGATGAAGCTCGTCGCTGTCCTGGGCGACGAGCGACAGCACGAAGGGCCGCAACCGGCCCAGATTGGGAAACGTCCGGTCGAGGAATTCGCCGGCTTTGCGGCGCCGGATCTCCAGCGGCTCGCTCGGGATCATCTTGGCCGCGTGGCGCGCATAGTTGATCCAGGGGTGGAGCGGTTCGTTCTGAAGATCCTCGAGGCATTGAAAGACCAGCGGCGGGCGCGCGGGCGCCATTCTTTCGATGCTCTCGAAAACCAGCCGCGATTTGCCGATGCCCGCCTCGCCCGTGATCAGCACGGTCTGTCCCGATCCCTGCGCCGCAAGACTGCGGCAATGATCGAGCGCCGTCATTTCCCGGCTCCGGCCCACGAAGGGGGACAGGCGCTCCTGCCGCTCGTCGAACCGGAACTCGACCGCGCGCGGCATGACGACCTGCCAGACATGGGTCGGCTCGGCAAAGCCCTTGAGCATGTGGCTGCCGAAATCCGCGAAGGCGAAGTTGCGCTCCGCCAGGCGATAGGAGGCATCGTCGACGCCGACAGTGCCCGGCAGCGAAATGGCCTGGATGCGGGCGGCGAGGTGAAGCGGTGCGCCGACGGCGAAGGACTCCGACCCGTTGTTCTGCCGGTTGACGGTGCTGACGACCACGAGGCCGGTGGCGATTCCGATGCGCACCTGAACCCTGGCACCACCGGGAAAGCCGCAGCGATCGACCGCCTCGATGAGGGCGAGGCCGCAGGCGATCGCCTCCTGGGCGTCCCGGCCCAAGGTTCGGGGATGGCCGAAATAGGCGGTGAAGCCGTCGCCGGTGTGATGGGCGAAGGTGCCGCGATGGTCCTCGACGACCGTCTTGCATGTCTCGTAGAAGATGGCTAGGAGGGATTCGAAATCCTCGGGATCCATCCTGTCGGCGTAGAATGTGGAATTGACAATGTCGCAGTTGAGGATGGTGAGGTGGCGTCGGTCGCTGGACATTTCGGCTCCACGCGCGCCGAAGCAAGCGCGGGGAATACATTACATTTCCGGGATCGGGCTGTCACGGGATCGGGGTTCGGCAAAGCCGCGTCGGACATGAACCGGCAGATGAGCGCCGGCAGATGTGCGCCCAACACATGAACGAAGGAGGCGTCGGCTGAGCGATGCGCTACGCACATAGCCAATTGATCGAGGTCCGGCTGGCCCGCAAGAAGGGCCGCGGTGTCTTCGCCCGCAAGAAGATCCGGCGCGGCACGGTCATCGAGCGGGTGCCGGTCGTCGTGATGCGGGTGCAGGAGATCTTCAGCAACGCGCCGCGCACCAAGCTCGCCGACTATGTCTTCAGCTGGGGGCGCGGCAAGCTTGCTTTCGCGTGTGGATATGGCGCCCTTTACAACCACAGCTATCAGCCCAATGCGGAGTACTATGGCAAGGGCACGCAAACCCAGGTGTTCGTCGCCCTGCGCGACATCGAAGCGGGCGAAGAGATCACCGTGAACTACAACGGCCGGCCAACGGGCCGGGCGAAGGTCGGCTTTGCGGTGAGCTAGGTGTCGGTCTCGGGCACGGCTCCCTCCGCGTCCTCCGTGATCCACCCAGCCTTGGCCGGCAAACTCGTGGATGGTCGGCCTGCGCCGACCATGACGGCTGAGAGAGCGCGGCCTGCCTGCCCCAACCGTAGGGCTGTGGGACACAGCCCGAGGATGGCAAGAATGGTGATGGCCTTTCACCATCCGTGTCCCGGCAGACGACGTGACCGGGAATGAAGGGGCTGTGGTAAATATTCGCTACGGCATCGCTCGTACATCGCGTCGAGCCCGGGACCACCAGATGCCGTTACGCCTGGACTATCGACTCGACGAGCGAAGCCGGGACAGGGGCCAGGCTGCCGGAATGGCCTCGGCGACAGAGCGGAAGCGCGGATCCGACCAGAGGCTGCGAAGCTGCCCGGCGGGGCAGGCCTCGATGAAGGCCGCCGCCGAGCTCGCGAGATGATCGTAGCCCCATTGCCGGCGCTCCTGGGCCGAGGCCCGCCTGAGCTCCCTGAGCAGATCGCGAACCGAGTCGGCGATTTCGCCCACGAGATTGTCGTGCTCGCCGGTCAGATCGCGTTTCGACCAGAGCGGTGCCCTGACGATCCAGTGCGACAGCAACCGCAGGCAATTCGGAAGCGCCAGAAAGAAGCCGCCCACGCCGATATAGGAGTCGAGGGTGACGACCTTGTGGGTCATGTTCGCCGGCAGGAACAGGGTTTCGCCGGGATTGACCAGAAGCCAGCGCGCGCTGCTGAGGGATAGCCAGCTCTGCATGTCGAAGCGGGCGCGCCCTCTGACGGGGACCCGCTCCACATCCTGCAGCCCGTATCGCGCCCCCTCATAAGTATCCCAGGCCAGCCACAGCTTGCGGCCGGCAAAGCAGAAATTGCTGCTGTCGGGCGCGTCCGAGTGCGAATCCGTCAGATGGCCCCGCGAGCTGATGACGAAGCTGAACATCTCCTGCCGCCGAGCGTCGGGGCTGGAGCGAGGGAGCAGATTGAAGCCGCTGAGCACCTCGGGCGCGATGACCTGCTCCATCACCGTCCCCCTGATGTGAAGATCGGTGACGCCGAACGGCGTCCGGCCCGCCCGCCATTTTCCGGCTATGTCGCTCAGGGTCAGCATGCGGCAGAGGCCCGCCCTGCCCGTTCGGACCCGATGCCGGCCGCGGCTGCGCCGGCGGGCGAGCCAATCGATCAGGGCGTATCCCGCCTGTGCCGGCTCGAGCTTGTCGAAGGGCGCGCGGAGCGGCTTGGGAAAACCCCTGACGACACTGGGCTCGGCCAGAGACATCCGGTGAAAGAGCGTCGCGGGGCTGTAGGGGACCGGTGCGACGTAATGCCGGAGCATTCTGGCGAAGAGGCGACGTTCGATTCGGAGCGTCTGGTCGAAGCCGCTCGCGGTTTCGAGCGCGGCCCAGAGATCCTCCGCCTCCAATCTCCGGGGGTCCTCCATCGCGAGCGACCTCATCGGGTCGCGGGCAGGCTTTCCGTTGCGCTAGTGCTTGCGAACTTTCATGCCCACATACTTACGGATGCGCTTGCCCACATGCTTGCGGATGCTCGCCGCGGCAATGTCCTTTTCCCATTGCTCGAGGTCGGTCACCCTCGCCCTCAGGCTCACCAGCTGGGTCGTCATGCTCCGGACCTCGGCCCCAAGCCTCTCCAGCTCCGCAACTGCCTGCTCGAGCGTCAATCCCCGTCGTGGCCTTTTCATGATCTCCCCACTTCTTGTCTGCGACGCTCCGTTGGCGCCGCGAAGATTGTATATCCGCTGGCAGCTCGAATAAAGGCGGGGATGCGGGCTCGGCGCGGGCTGCGGAGCTTGGAGACGGCAACGGCGCTCATGGGCGGCGGCGAGCCGGAAGGCGAGGCTCGTTCTTGCCCCAGCGCACAGGCGGCGTGTCAATAATGGGCGCCGCCTCGCTGGCTGGCAGCGGACCCTGGCAAGGCGCCGCCGGCGGGGCTAGCCTGACATGCAGCAGGATTTCGCATCCGGGAGCTTCGCCATGAATGCGAACGAGCAACTCCTGTACGCGCTGCAAGAGAAGACGGTACTGAGCCAGCAGCGGGAGATGCCCTCGATGCTGGGGCATCCCGATTGCATCGATGCCTGGCGCCAGCGCCGGATGTACCAGCTGATCCAACCGATCGTCGCCTACGGGATCCGGGGCCGGTGGCTCACCATAGGGGACAGCGGGTCGGATGCGACCACGCTGGCCAACTCCGGCGTCGCGCCCAGCCGGATCGTCGCCTCCTCGCTCTGCACGGCGCAGCTCGAGCGGCTCGCGGACCGCGGCTATCTCCCGGGCATCGAGGTCCGGACGGTCAATGCTGAGCGCATCGATGCGCCGGCCGACGGTTTCGATTTCGTCTTCGCCAAGGAGGTCTATCACCATCTGCCCCGGCCTTCGATCGGGCTCTACGAGATGCTGCGCGTCGCGCGCGAGGCGGTGGTGCTGATCGAGCCGATCGATTTCATCGGGCGGCCCCTGGACCTGCTGCGCGATGTCGTCAAGACGCTCCTGCACCGCAAACTGGTGCAGGGCGAGTTCGAGCACTACGGCAACTACACCTATCGGATGTCGCTGCGCGAGACCCGGAAGCTGATGACGGGGATGGCCTATTGCGACATGTATGTGCTGTTGTTCAACGACTTCGGCAATAATTCGGGCAGCGCGCCGGTCTCCGACCGCTATCAGATGGGGATCCACCGGCTGGCCATGGGGGTGCAGGATCTGCTGGCCCGAAGCTATCTCATGAGCTGGGGGAAATGCGTCGTCGTCCTGGCCAAGCGGCCCCTCGCCGCCCCGCTCCGGGAGCGCCTCGAGGCCGCGGGCTTCAAGCGCCAGCTCCTGCCGACGAATCCTTATCTGGCGGCGTGCACCGCTGCGCCCGCGTCGGCGCTGCCGGGGTAGCTCGCGCTAGGTCGCGGCCGTGGTGTTGTCCCGCATCAGCCGGTCGAGATGCAGCCGGATATGCGCCGCCTCGGCGGCGGTGTTGGCGAGCGCGATGGCCTGGTCGAAGGCGACCCGCGCCTCCTCCTTGCGGCCGAGCTGAAGCAAAAAGGCGCCCTTGACGCCGAAGAAGTTGAAATAGCCGCCGAGCCGGGGCGCCAGAGGCTCGATCATGGCCAGCGCCGCCTCGGCGCCGCGGAGCTTGGAGACGGCGACGGCGCGGTTGAGGGTGACCACCGGCGAGGGCTGCAGGTGCTCCAGGGTCTGATAGAGCAGATCGATCTCGGCCCAGTCGGTCTCGTCGGGCCGCTCGGCCCGGGCATGGAGGGCGGCGATGGCCGCCTGGACCTGATAGGGGCCGGTGCGGGCGTGGCGCATGGCCTTGTCGATGAGGGCCAGGCCCTCGGCGATCAGGGGACGGTTCCAGAGGCGGCGGTCCTGGTCGTCCAGCAGCACCAGCGCGCCCTCGGCATCGAAGCGGGCCGACGCGCGGGAATGCTGCAGCAGCATGAGGGCCGTGAGCCCCATGATCTCGGGCTCGGCGGGGTAGAGGCGGAGCAGCAGGCGGGCAAGCCGGATCGCCTCCTCCGCCAAGGGCTGGCGCATGGCGGCCCCGTCGCCGCCACCGCTCGCGGAGTAGCCCTCGTTGAACAGCAGATAGATCATGGCCGCCACCGCGGCCAGGCGCTCGGCGCGCTCGATGGGGCCCGGTGTCTCGAAGGGGACCTCGGCCTTGGCGATGCGGCTCTTGGCCCGGGTGATGCGCTGCTCCATGGCGCTCTCGCCCACGAGGAAGGCGCGAGCGATCTGCGGCACGGTGAGGCCGGAGACGATGCGCAAGGCGAGCGCGATCTGCTGGGTCGCCGGCAGCTCGGGATGGCAGCAGATGAAGAGCAGGCGCAGGATGTCGTCGCGATACTGCGCCCCGTCGAGCTGCTCGGCGACGGCGGTCTCGGTATCCTCGAGATCCGAGAGCAGTTCCTCGGGGGGCAAAGGCTGCTGCTTCTGGCGGCGGCGGAGCTGGTCGACCGCGGTGTTGCGGCCGACGAAGATGAGCCAGGCGGCGGGATCGCGCGGCGGGCCCTTCACGGGCCAGGTCTTCAGCGCCCTGAGGCAGGCGTCCTGGAAGGCCTCCTCGGCGGTGTCGAGATCGCGGAAATAGCGCAGCAGCGCGCCGATGGCCTGGGGGCGGGCGGCGCGCAGGGCCGCGTCGATCCAGGCCATGTCATCGGTCACGCCGACACGGTCCCCGCCACGCTGGCCACCAGGCTTCCGGGGCGGAACTTGCCGATGGGCCGGATCTCATAGGAGCCGCCCGGATTGGCCCGGCCGAGATCCTGGGCGGCCTCGAGCGCCTCGTCGAGGGAGGCGCAGTCGATGACATAGAAGCCCAGGAGCTGCTCCTTGGTCTCGGCGAAGGGCCCGTCGATCACCAACGGCGGCTCGCTGTCCTTGCGGAGCGTGGTGGCCGCGGTGGTGGGCAGGAGACGGGCGACGGGGCCGAGGCGGCCCTGCTTCGCCAGCCTCTCCTGCACCACGGCGAGCTTGGCCATGACGGCATCGTCCTCGGCCTTGCTCCAGGCGCCGACGACGTCTTCGCGGTGGTAGCAGAGTATGGCGTAGAGCATGGCGGGGCCTTCCTTCTTCAATCTCAGGACGAAGGAGGATAGCCTTGGCCGACAGCGGCCGGAAAAATTCTTCGCACCCGAGGAGGGAGTTCATGATCCGAAACCTGCAGCATTTCGCCCTCGCGGTGCCCGATGTCGAGGCCGGGCGGCGCTTCTACGAAACCTTCGGGCTGGAAGGCGAGGCGCACGGCAATCGCCTGGCGCTCAGCTGCGCCGGCCGCGCCCAGGACCAGGTGCTGCTGAGCGAGGGGCCGAAGCGGCGCCTGCATCACATCGGCTTCGGCACCACCGCGGCGGGTCTGGCCGCCGCCAAGACGCGGCTGGAAGCGGCGGGGGTCAGGCTGCTCGATCCGCCAGGCGAGGGGATGCCCGACGGCCTCTGGTTTCACGATCCCGACGGCAATCTGGTCAATCTGCAGATCGCCGAAGCAGCGCCGCCCAGCGCCACCCCGGGCGGGCGGATGAACAGTCCCGGCGATTTCCGCCGCCTGGGCGCCCGCGGCGCGCCGGTCCGCGGCACCAAGGCGCGGCCGCGACGGCTGGGGCATGTGCTGCTGTTCTCGACCGACGTCCCGCGCGCCACGGCCTTCTACAGGGATATCCTGGGGATGCGGGTCTCGGACACCGTCGGCGGCCATATCCTGGCCTTCCTGCGCACCGCCGGCGACAGCGACCATCACGTGCTGGCCTTCGCCCATGCCGACCGCCCCGGCTTCCACCATGCGAGCTTCGAGGTCGGCAGCCTCGACGAGATCGTGCTGGGCGCCGAGCGCGTGGTCGAGGCCGGCTACCGCAGCGCCTGGGGCATGGGCCGCCATGTCGTCGGCTCCAATTTCTTCCACTATCTGCGCGATCCCTGGAACGGCATGGCCGAATATTTCTGGGACATCGACTTCGTGCCCGACACGACGGTCTGGGACGTGCAGGATTGGGGGCCGGTGGACGGCTTCTTCCTCTGGTCCACCGGCGGCCCGCCGCCGGATGATTTCGTGCGGAATTTCGAGGAGGGGTGAGAGAGAGGAAGAAGAAGAAGAAGATTCACCACGGAGGCACGGAGGTCACGGAGAAGTAGGATTTTCAATTCCGTCATTCCCGCGAAAGCGGGAATCCAGGGCCGCAGGCTCCGTCACTTGCCCTGAATTCCCGCTTTCGCGGGAATGACGACAAAGGGGCGTTTCGCCCTTCTCCGTGACCTCCGTGCCTCCGTGGTAAATCTCTTGTCTTGCCCCTACCCCGCACAGAGCCAAGCCGGATCGAAATAGCGGTCGGCTTCGCCGTCATAGGGCAAACGCGTGACGTCCCAGTGGCGGACGTATTTGGCATAGGCCGCCCAGACCTTCGGGCCGCCGCCGATGAAGACGACGCGGCCGGGGAAGCGGGCGAGGACTTCCTCCGGCGACTCCTTCGAGCGGATCGCCACGACCGTGCGTTCCGCCAGCGCCCATTTGGGAAAGGAGGCCGCGGTGCGCGGGCCGCAGAGGATCACATGGCCGCGGGTGATCTCGAAGAAGCGCTCGACATCCTCGATGAACTCGCGATCGCGATTGCCCTCCCAGGGCATATGGCCCTTGAGCCCGAGCTGCCCGCGCTTGCCGATGGCGCAGATGACGCGAATGTCGGCCATGGAATCCCCCGCCCTGTGTCGAAGAAGAAGTCAGGGGCGGAAGACTATCACGTCCTTCCGGATGCCGCGCGGCGCTGGGGGGCGAGGCCCGCCTCGCTCTTGAAGAAGCGATTCTCCGGCCGCGGCAGGCCCAGATTCTCGCGCAGGGTCTTGCCCTCATATTCCCGGCGGAAGATGCCGCGGCGCTGGAGCTCGGGCACCACCCGCTCCACCACATCGTCGAGGCCGGCGGGAAGATAGGGGAAGAAGACGTTGAAGCCGTCGGAGCCGCGGGTCTCCAGCCATTCCTCCATCTGATCGGCGATCATCGCGGGCGTGCCGACCATGGCGAGGCCGGAGAAGCCGCCGAGGCGCTGGGCCAGCTGGCGCACGGTGAGGTTGTCGGCCCGCGCCATGTCGATCGCCTTCTGGCGCGCACTCTTGCTGGCGTTGCTCTCGGGGATCTCGGGCAAGGGGCCGTCGGGATCGAAGCGCGAGGCGTCATGGCCGAGCGCGATGGAGAGCGAGGCGATGGCGCTGTCGTAATGCACGAAGCTGTCCAGCAGCAGGCGCTTCTCCTTCGCCTCTGCCTCGCTGTCGCCCACGATGATGAAGGCGCCGGGCAGGATCTTCAGATGGTCGGGGTCGCGCCCGAGGGCGGCCATGCGGCCCTTCACATCGGCGTAGAAGCGCTGGCCCTCGGCCAGGCTGTTGGGGGCGGAGAAGATCACCTCCGCCGTCTCGGCCGCGATCTGGCGCCCATCCTCCGACGAGCCGGCCTGCACCACGACGGGCCAGCCCTGGATGGGTCGCGCGATATTGAGCGGCCCGCGCACCGAGAGATATTTGCCCTTGTGGTTCAGCACATGCAGCTTCTCCGGATCGAAATAGATTCCGGTTTCGACATCCCTGATGAAGGCGTCATCGGCCCAGCTGTCCCAGAGGCCGGTGACGACATCGAAGAACTCCCGGGCGCGGCGATAGCGCTCGCCATGCTCCATATGCTCCTCCAGCCCGAAGTTCAGCGCCGCATCGGGATTGGAGGTGGTGACGAGATTCCAGCCCGCGCGCCCGCCGCTGATATGGTCGAGGGAGGCGAATTTGCGGGCGAGGTGATAGGGCTGGTCGAAGGTGGTCGACGCCGTGGCGATCAATCCCAGATGCTCCGTCACCACGGCCAGCGCCGGCAGCAGAGTGAGCGGGTCGAAGGAGGTGACGGTGGCGCTGCGCTTCAGGGCCTCCATCGGCATGTTCAGCACGGCCAGATGATCGGCCATGAAGAAGGCATCGAAGCGCCCGCGCTCCAGGGTCTGGGCGAAGCGGGTGAGATGGGCGAAGTTGAAATTCGCATCGGGAAAGGCGCCGGGATAGCGCCAGTGGCCGGTATGCAGGCTCACGGGCCGCATGAAGGCCCCCAGGCGCAATTGCCGCGATCCGCTCATGGCGAGGTCTCTCCCCGATCGGTGTGTCTGGACATCGATGTAGGCGCGAGCCGGCGGGTGTCAACGAAGCTTGTCTTTAGCGCGGCGAAAGCGGAGGTGTGGTTTCGGGGTGGTGACTAGCTATCGAGGCTCGCCAATTCCTCTAGAGCCCCGACCTCTGTCCCCTACCCCACCTTCACATCTTCCCAGAAGCCGAACCGCCCGCCGACCTGCTGCATCGCCGGGCGGGGGGCTTCGTAGGACCAGGCGGCGCGGGGGTGGCGCTTGCCCTCGATCACCACATCGTAGAACTGCACGCCATGGGGGCATTCCAGATCCGACGCGGTCTTCGGGGCCTTCACCAGCCAGTCCTTCCGCACGGCCGCGGCGGGGAAGTATTGATAGCCATGGGCCTCCACCAGATCGTTGCTCTCGGCGATCACATGGTCTCCAAGAATGGCCTTCATGCGCGGATCCTCCATGAATGGGGTCTGGATGAAGCCTAAATGGTAGCGGCAGGGCTGTCTCTCAAGAAGGTTGAACCACAGAGGCACAGAGACACAGAGGCGGTGCAGGAGGGGCGCGTTCGGCTCGTTCCCTCTGTGACTCTCTGCCTCTGTGGTAAACTCCTCTTCGATGCTCAATGGGGGAGGCAGCGATGCCGAATTTTGACGCTATCATCATCGGCACCGGCCAGGCGGGGCCATCGCTGGCGAGGCGGCTGGCGCAAGCGGGGCAGAAGGTCGCGGTGATCGAGCGCAAGCTCTTCGGCGGGACCTGCGTCAATACCGGCTGCACGCCGACCAAGACCATGGTGGCCAGCGCCCATGCCGCGCATCTGGCGCGTCGCGGGGCCGAGTTCGGCGTCGAGATCGCCGGCGCCATCAAGGTCGACATGGCCAAGGTCAAGGCGCGCAAGGATGGCGTCGTCGCGCTCTCGACCAGCGGCGTCGAGCGCAGTCTGAGAGCCGAGCCCAATTGCACGGTCTATCAGGGCCATGGCCGCTTCGTCTCGCCGCGGGAGGTCCAGGTCGGCGCCGAGCTTCTGGGCGCGGAGAAGATCTTCATCAATGTCGGCGGCAGGGCGTCGCGACCGCCGATCACGGGGCTGGATCAGGTGAATTTTCTCACCAACAGCTCGATGATGGCTGTGGATTTCCTGCCGGAGCATCTCGTCATCGTCGGCGGCAGCTATATCGGCCTCGAATTCGGCCAGATGTTTCGCCGCTTCGGGAGCAAGGTCACCATCGTCGAGATGATGCCGCGGCTGGTCCCGCGCGAGGACGAGGATGTCTCCGCCGCCATCGGCGCGATCATGACCAAGGAGGGGATCGAGCTTCGCCTCAACGCCACTTGCATCACGCTCTCCCGCCACGACCGGGGGATCGCCGTCGGCGTCGATTGCGCCGAGGGGCCGCCCGAGGTGGTGGGCACGCATCTGCTCATGGCGGTGGGACGGCGGGCGAATACCGATGATCTCGGCCTCGACAAGGCCGGGGTGGCGATGGACCCGCGCGGCTATATCCTGGTGGACGATGAACTGCGCACCAACCTGCCGGGGATCTGGGCGCTGGGGGATTGCAACGGCAAGGGCGCCTTCACCCATACCGCCTACAATGATTTCGAGATCGTGGCGGGCAATCTGCTGGACGGCGAGCGGCGCCGCGTCAGCGACCGCCTGCCGGCCTATGCCCTCTATATCGATCCGCCCCTGGGCCGCGCTGGCCTGACCGAGACGGAGATCCGCAAGAGCGGCCGCCCGGCGCTGGCCGCCAAGGTCCCGATGGAGAATGTCTCCCGCGCCTTCGAGAAAAGCGAGACCGAGGGCTTCATGAAGATCGCGGTGGATGGCCAGACCAAGCAGATCCTGGGCGCCGCCTTCCTGGGCCTGAGCGGCGACGAGACGATCCATTGCCTGCTCGATCTGATGTACGCCAAGGCGCCCTATGGCGTGCTGCAGCGAGCGGTCCATATCCATCCCACCGTCTCGGAATTCATCCCGGTCCTGCTGGGCAATCTGAAACCCCTGTGAAACCGTCACGCTTTTGAGATTGCGGCGCCTGAACTCGCGCGGAGCTGCCGGTCGGCACGACGGCGCTGGCCCGCTTTCTGATCGGCAAGCTATTGGTCAGCGACCATCCCGACGGAAGGACCAGCGGGCGCATCGTCGAGACCGAGGCCTATCCGCCCGGCGATGCCGCCGGCCATGCCTTCCGCGGGCCGACGCCGCGCCATCAGGCCCTCTATCTCGAGCGCGGCCATGCCTATGTCTATCTCGCCTATGGCATCTCGCTGATGTGTAACGTGAGCAGCGAGGCGGCGGGGGTGGGTGCCGGGGTGCTGCTGCGGGCGCTGGAGCCGCTTGAGGGTATCGCGCTGATGGAGGCACGGCGCGGCACGACACGACGCCTGGACCTCACCCGGGGGCCGGGCCGGTTGGCGATGGCGCTGGCCATCGACCGCGGCCTGAACGGCGTCGATCTCTGCGCCCCCGGCCCGCTCTGGCTCGCGGCAGGGCCGCCGGGAAAACCGGGACCCATCGGCCGCAGCCCCCGTATCGGCATCTCGCGGGAGATCGAGCGTCCCTGGCGATTCTACGAGCGCGGGAGCCCTTTCGTCAGCGGACCGGCGCGATTGCGCGTATAACGGGAAGGTCGCGCCCCAATTCCGCCGCGTTTCATTACTAAGAATTTACACGCGCCGGGGCCCATGCAGACTAAAACATGTAGACCGAGAGCAGATGCGAGCCCGATCAGAGACCGACATGCGCCAAGGCCGGACCTCCCGAGCGACCACAAGAGCGATCGCCTTCCTGGTCGCGGCTTCCCTTGCGCTGCTTCCCGCATCGCCGCCGCCGGCTGAGGCCGCCGGCAACAAGGCGCCGCCCATCATCAGGGATGCGGAGATCGAGACCACGATCCGCGAGTTCACCGACCCGGTCTTCGTCGCGGCCGGCCTCGATATCAATGCCGTGCATGTCTATCTGCTG
This sequence comes from uncultured Alphaproteobacteria bacterium, assembly GCA_963757155.1. Lineage (GTDB taxonomy): Bacteria > Pseudomonadota > Alphaproteobacteria > Dongiales > Dongiaceae > DASXQK01. The sequence goes on along the minus strand of CAVWQS010000014.1, from coordinate 660,032 downwards.
GGCGTCGACGATATCAACGCCTTCGTCGCCGGCGGCATGAACGTGTTCATCTATACCGGGCTCCTGGTCCGCACCCAGAGCCCGAACCAGCTCGTGGGCGTGGTCGCCCATGAGACCGGCCATATCGCCGGCGGGCATCTGGCGCGCGTCCAGGAGGCGCTGCGCAACGCCACCATCGAAGCGATCATCGGCATGGTGCTGGGCGGCGTGGCCTCGGCCGCGGGCGGCGGCGGCGGGGCCGGCATCCTGGTGGGCCCCGGTGCGGCCACGCAATCGATGCTGCAATATACCCGCACCATGGAAGCCTCCGCCGATGCGGCGGCGATGGGCTTCCTCGACAAGACCCATCAATCCTCCCGCGGCCTGCTGGAGTTCTTCCAGATCCTGCAGCAGATGGAGCACACCTTCTATGGGAAGCAGAACCCCTATCTGAACAACCATCCCCTGACCGAAAGCCGCATCGCCAACGTCCAGGCGCATATCGCCACCTCGCCCTATAGCGATGTCCCAGATCCGCCCGCCTGGGTCGTGGCCCATAAGCGCATGGTCGCCAAACTGGTGGGCTATCTCTACCCCGTGGACCAGGTGCTGATCCGCTATCCCGAGAGCGACAAGAGCGTCTATGGCCGCTACGCCCGCTCCATCGCCTATTTCCGCATCGGCCAGCTGCAGCGCGCTTTGCCGGAGATCGACAGCCTCATCGCCGAGTATCCCAACGATCCCTATTTCCAGGAGCAGAAGGGCCAGATCCTCTATCAGACCGGCCATGGCCGCGACGCCCTCGTCAACTACGGCAAGGCTGTGGAGCTGGCGCCGGACCAGCCGCTCATCCGCATGGAGCTGGCCCAGGTCCAGCTCGAGCAGAACGACCCGAGCCTGATCCCCGCGGCGATCAAGGGGATGAAGCAGGTCGTGCTCGTCGAATCCGACAATCCCGATGCCTGGCGAACCCTCGCCATCGCCTATGGCAAGGGCGGCGACGAAGGCATGGCGTCCCTCGCCCTCGCCGAGGCCGCCGCCGCCAACGGCAATGTCCGCATGGCCCATCTCGAAGCCAAGAACGCCATGGAGAAGCTCCCCCAGGGCTCCCCCGCCTGGATCCGCGCCCAGGACATCCTGACCTCCGTCAAGCCACAGGGCGCCGACGACACCGGCGGGATTCCGGGGTAAGGCTGTCCCGGTTTAGATCAGCGAGCCCCGTTCTCTTAACCGTCATGGTCGGCGCAGGCCGACCATCCACGAGTTTGCCCGCCCCGGGCATTGTGGTCCGTCACAACTCCCATCATCGCGGTGGCTCTCACCGTGAAGAAAATTCACCACGGAGGCACGGAGGCCGCGGAGTTTCTTTCTCCTCCGTGAACTCCGGGCCTCCGTGGTCATTCTTGGCCTAGCGATCTCGCGGGATGATCGATAGCACAGCCTTGCGGCGCGCAAACTCGTGGATGGTCGGCCTTCGCCGACCATGACGGGAGTGAGAGCGAGTGTCGCAATGCGCAATTCGTGACGCCCCGCTTGACGGCTGAAATGATATAACATAACACTTCGCGCAGCCGAGGCTTCCGCCGGAGGAGACCCGAGATGAGGCTGTTCGCTTTTCTTGCGGGCGCTCTGCTGCTCACCGCATTTCCCGCTCATGCCAAGCCCTTCGCCGTGGTCGCCGCCGAGAATTTCTACGGCGATCTGGCGCAGCAGATCGGCGGGCCTCAGGTGCAGGTCACGAGCATCCTGACCAATCCCAATCAGGATCCCCATAGCTTCGAGGCCAGTCCCTCGACGGCGCGAGCGATCGCCGATGCCGGCCTCGTCGTCTACAGCGGCGCGGATTACGACCCGTGGGTCGCGAACCTGCTCGCCGCCTCCACGGTGCCGGAGCGCAAGGTCATCGTCGTCGCCGAGCTGATGCAGCGGAAATCGGGCGACAATCCCCATCTCTGGTACGATCCGCGGACCATGCCGGCGCTGGCCAAGGCGCTGGCCGCCGAATTCGCCGGCCGCGATCCCGCCCATCGCCAGGATTACGAGAGCCGCCTCCAGGCCTTCCTCGCCTCCCTCGAGCCGATGAACCGGAAGATCGCGGCGCTGCGGCAGAAATATGCCGGCCAGCCCGTCACGGCGACCGAGCCGGTCTTCGGCTATATGTCCGATGCCTTGGGCCTCGACATGCGCAATCAGCCGTTCCAGATTGCGGTCATGAACGAGACCGAGCCCAGCGCCAGCCAGATTGCCGCCTTCGAGAAGGATCTGAAGACCCGCGCGGTCAAGGTGCTGTTCTACAACAGCCAGGTGACCGACGATCTGACGGCCCGGCTGCAGAAGATCGCCACGGAGTCCGGCGTGCCGATCGTGGGCGTCAGCGAGACCGAGCCGCCGGGACTGACCTATCAAGCCTGGATGGGCGGCCAGCTCGAGGCCACCGGCAAGGCCCTGGCCGGGCCTGGTTCGTGAGGCCAGAGGGAAAAGAGAACAAGGCCGTCGAGCTAAGGGATGTGACCATCGCTCTCGGCGGCCGGCCGATCCTCAACCGGATCAGCCTCGCCATCGAGAGCGGCGAGTTCATCGGTGTGCTGGGCCCCAACGGATCGGGCAAGACCACGCTGATGCGCGCCATCCTCGGGCTGATTCCGCCCACAAGCGGCATCATCCGCGTGCTGGGCGAGCCGGCGCGCCGGGGCAATCCCGCCGTCGGCTATATGCCCCAGCATCGCCACAGCGTGGGCAGCCTCCGCCTCAGCGGCTGGGATTTCGTCGCCAGCGCCGTCAATGGCCATCGCTGGGGCCTGCCCAGGGCCAGCGCCGCGGACCGGCGTGAGATCGATGGGGCATTGGACCTCGTCGGCGCCGGCGCGCTCGCCAAGCGCCCGCTCATGGAGACCTCCGGCGGCGAGCGCCAGCGCCTGCTGCTGGCCCAGGCCCTGCTCGGCCGGCCGCGGCTGCTGCTGCTGGACGAGCCGCTCATCAGCCTCGATCCGCATCACCAGGGCACGGTGGTCGGGCTGGTGCGCGAGCTCCAGAAATCGCTCGGCATCGCGGTGCTGTTCAGCGCCCATGAGATCAATCCGCTGCTGGGCGCCCTCGACCGGGTGCTCTATCTCGGCGGCGGCCAGGCGGCGCTGGGCAAGGTCGACGGAGGTGATCACCGGGCCGGTGCTCTCGCGCCTCTATGGCTCGGAGATCGAGGTGATGCGGATGGGCAATCGGATCTTCGTCATGTCCGGCGAGCATGATCTGGAGAAGGCGGAGCACCGGCACGATGCTCACCTATGAGTTCATGCGCAACGCCTTCGCGGCCAGCGCCATCGTGGCGCTGGTCGCGGGCATCGTCGGCTATTTCCTCGTGCTCCGCGGCCAGACCTTCGCCGGCCATGCCCTCTCCCATGTCGGATTTGCCGGCGCGACCGGCGCGGTGCTGCTCGGCATTCCCGCGATCTGGGGGCTGGTGGGATTCACGCTGATCGCCGGGCTCGGCATGGGCGTGCTGGGCGAGCGCATCAGCGGGCGGGACGTGGCCATCGGCGTGGTGCTCTCGCTCTCCATCGGCCTCGGCGTGCTGTTCCTGCATTTCTACACGGCCTATGCGACCCAGGTGACGGCGCTGCTCTTCGGCAATGTGCTGGGAGTCAATCGCCAGACGCTCTGGACGCTGCTGGGTCTCGCCATCGTCTCCCTCGCCGGGCTGGCGCTGATCGCCCGGCCGCTGCTCTTCGCCAGCCTGCAGCCGGAGCTGGCGGAGGCGAAGGGCGTCTCGCTGCAGCTCGTCTCGCTGCTGTTCCTGGCGATCGTCGCGCTCACCGTCGCCGAATGCGCCCAGATCGTGGGCGTGCTGCTGGTCTTCACCTTGATGGTGGGGCCGGCCGCCGCCGCCGGGCGTTGGACCACGCATCTCGGCCGCGGCGTGGCGCTGGCCGCAGCATTGGCGCTGGCCGAGGCCTGGGCCGGAATAGCGCTCGCCTATCACACGGACTGGCCGACGAGCTTCTGGATCACCGCCTTGAGCGCCGGCGTCTATTTTGCCAGTCTGGTCCCCTTGAGAAAAATGCGTCTGGCATGATCATCCGGCTGCTCGCGATCGCCTTGCTCTCCGTCGTCCTGTCGACCGCGGCCGCGGCGACCCAGAGCACGCCGCGAGACTTCAGCGACTGCGCCCAATGCCCGGAGATGGTGCGAATCCCCGCGGGGAAATTCTCCATGGGCAGCCCCCGCTGGGAGCGCGGGCGCTTCGATTCCGAGGGGCCGCAGCATGAGGTCGGGGTCCGCGCCTTCGCCCTCAGCAAATATGAGATCACCGACGCCGAATTCCTGACCTTCCTGCGCGAGACCGGCTATCAGCCCGCGCTCTGCGACCCCATCCTGCGCCTCGGCTGGCGCTCGCCCGGCGGCGGCGTCGCCTATCCGCCGGTCAGTTCCGAGGCCTCCCAGAGTCCGGCGAGCTGCCTCAACTGGTACGATGCCCAAGCCTATATCGCCTGGCTCAACGCCAAGCTCCGGGCCCAGAATCCCGAGGCGCTTTCCGCCTGGCGGGCCCTACCGCCTGCCCACGGAGGCGGAGTGGGAATATGCGGCCCGGGCGGGCACGACGACCTCGCGCTGGTGGGGCGATCTCATCGGCAGCGGCAATGCCAATTGCAACGGCTGCGGCAGCCGCTGGGACGGGCTGCTGATCGCCCCGGTCGGCAGCTTCGGCCCCAACGCCTTCGGCCTCTACGACATGCTGGGCAATGTCTGGCAATGGACCGACGATTGCTGGAACGAGAGCTATGTCGGCGCGCCCGGCGACGGACGGGCCTGGAAGCATGGCGACTGCACGCGGCGCGTGCTGCGCGGGGGCTCCTGGAGCAATGTCCCGGAGTTCCTGCGCTCCGCCGCGCGCATCAAGGTCGACGCCGCAGGGCGGGATTTCGATTATTCCAACTACGCCGGCTTCCGCGTTGCGCGGTCGCTGGAGTAGAGTCGATTTCCTTTCCTCCGTCATTCCGGCAAAAGCCGGAATCCAGGAGCCACATGCGAGGTATTTCGTCGCTCGCCCCTGGACCCCTCCCCGGACTTGATCCGGGGATCACGCCGGGGTGACGGAAGTGAAGAGGCTCACTGCAGCACTTCCTTCGGGCTGAAGGTAAGCACGACGTCCCTGACCTCGGCGTAATGCCCCGGCGGAAGAATGAGCGGGGAGGACATAAGGGCCGCACCGCGGAGGCTGATGGCGGCGGAGCGATAGGCGGGGTTGGAGCTGAAGCTCATATTGTCGAGGATCGTTGCCTCGCTCACATGCCCGTCGGCCGTCAGCAGCAGATGGATCGAGACCGTGAAGGCGCCGCTGCCGATGGCATTGCGGTCGAGATACCAACGCCGCGCGATCTGGACGCGGATGAAATCCTTGGCGCTGTACATCGCCATCGGCCCGAGGGCGGCATCGTTGTTGCCCGCCGTCACATTGGACTCGCCGGTGCCATCCTGCTGCGACGGGGCCGGCGGGGTGCGGGCCTGGAGCTGCTGCTGCTGGGTCAGGGATTGCAGGGTCGCGGCCAGATCCTCCACCGGGGGCGGGGGCTTCTTCGATTTGACCGCCGCCGGCGGCGGATTCGGCTTCAGCCGGGGAATGATCTTGGGCGGCTCGGGCGTGCCCTGGAGGGAGAGGCTCGCCAGGGGATCGAGGGGACCTGCCGCGGGCGCCGTGGATTTGACCGGGGGTGCCGGCGGGGGCGTCAGCGGGACCGGCACCGGATTTGGCGGCGTCAGCTTCGAGGTCTCCGGCGCCTTCTCCTGCGGCAATGCTGCGGTCTGGCTATGGGCCGGCGACATCGTCTTGTCGCCGAGCTCCACCAGATCGACGGGCACCAGGATCGGTGGCTCGGCCGGTGGCTCCATCAGGCTCGGCAGGCCCAGCAGGATCAGCATCGCCGCCAGGAGGTGCAGGGTCAGGGAGCCGAACAGGCCCCCGGGAGACAGCGCCCCGCCGGGCTCGCCGATGCCGCCCAGGCGCCGCTTCTCCCGCGTCCAGGCCCGCCGCTCTGCCGCCACGCTCATGGCGCTAATATGGGCGGAGGCGGGGAAGGAATGAAAATGAATCCGCCTCAATCCCCCTCACCCCTGCCCTCTATCCCCCCTCGCCCCCCGATAGGGGGGAGAGGGTCGGGGTGAGGGGGTGCAGGTTTCAGCGCGAGGTTTTCGACAGTTCGCCCGATCGTGAGACCCCCTCACCCCGACCCTCTCCCCCGTTCCGGGGGCGAGGGAGATAGACGGCGGGGGCGGAGCGGACGAAAAGATTCCTTCGCCCTACTTCACCACCACCTTCCCCGTCATGTAGGGATGCACCGTGCAGAGATAGCTGTAGATGCCGGGCTTGGTGAAGGTGAACGAGAATTTGTCGTCGGTGTCCAGCCCGCCGGATCTGAAGGCGCGGGGATCGCCGGCGGCGACGACCGTATGAGGCGTTTCGTCATGGTTGACCCAGGTGACGGTGGTCCCCGCCGGCACAATGAGGTCGCCGGGGGAGAAGCTGTAATTGTCGATCTCGACCTCCCGCGTCTCGGCGGCAATCACACCGCCGCCCAGATGCAGGAGAAGACCGGCACCGATCACCGCGATAAGGGCGGCGATCGGCGCGATGCGTCGTTGCAGTCCCGCCATGGTGGCTCAGGCCGAGAGCGGCGTATCGACGAGAGCGAGGGGCTGCTGGCCCTCGAGATAGGTCACTTCCCTGATGCCCAGCATGCTGCGCAGCTTGTCCGCCGGCACCTTCAGCGGTCCGGGCGAGGGGGCCGCGCCCGGGGCCGGCTGGGGATAGGCCGTGGACATCGCGGTGTGGAAGGTGACGTTGCCTTCGACCTTCTGCAACACCTGGTGGATATGGCCGTTCAGCACCGTCACCGAGCCGAAGCGCTTCAGGCTGGCAAGCGCCTCGGCGCTGTCCGCCGTGCCCCAACCCCAGGCCGGATAGACGGCCCAGAGAGGGATATGGGTGAAGACGACGATGGGCGTGCTGGCGGAGAGCCCGCTCACATCATCCTTCAGCCAGGCGATCTGATCGGCACCCAGGCTGGTGAGGCTGCCGGCCTTGAAATTGACGACATTCACCAGCGCGATGAAATGCACCCCGGAGCTGTCGAAGCTGTACCAGCCGTCGCCCTTCGTCCCCTGGCCATGGCGCTGGCGGAAGCCCTGGCCCTGGTCCAGCCAGTCATGCTCGCCCGGCACGTAATGCACCTCGTTCCCCGCGCCCTTGATGATCTCCGCGGCGGTGTCGAACTCCTCGGGCTTGGAGAGATGGGTGATGTCGCCGGTATGGAGCAGGAAGGCGGGCTTGGGCGAAAGTGCTGCGATGCGGGTCACCGCCGCCGTCATGGTCGCAGCGGTATCGGGATTGGCGGGCTTGTTGAAGCCGATATGGGTGTCGCTGATCTGGACGAAGCTGAGCCCGCTCGTGGCCGCCGCCGCATCGCTCAGCAGCAAGGAGCGGGGCACGCCCCCGCTCACGGTCCAGAGCAGACCGGCGCCCGCCCAGGCCATGCAGCCGAGGACGCCGCGGCGGTTCATGCTGTCGTGATTTGACATGGTCTCTATCTCCGGTTGGGTTGTTGCACCGGAAATGAAGACCGCGCCTTGGCCAGCGTTATTCCCAAGGCCGGGGAAAAGAATTTTCCGGCCGGCCGGGAATAAATCCACGGCATCGGCGGTCTAGGGGCTAAGGATCGGCAGGAGGGCCGTTGGTCGAGCAGGCGGATTTTGCGCAAGTGGTGCTGCCCCATATGGACGAGGCCTATAGCCTCGCCCGTTGGCTGACGGGCAGTGCCGCCGATGCCGAGGATGTGGTCCAGGAGTCGCTGATGAAGGCCCTCAAGCATTTCGCCGGCTTCCGGGGGCCGGCGGCGCGGCCCTGGCTGCTGACCATCGTGCGGCGTACCTGCTTCACCTGGCTCGCCGCCAACCGTCCGCGACAGCTGGTCTTCACCGATGACGATGCCGCCATCGAGGCCCTGAACCGGACCACCGTCGTCACCCTCCATCCCAAGGCGGCGGAGACGCCCGAGAGCCTGCTGGCGGACAAGCAGGCGGCGGAAGAGCTCAATGCCGCCGTCGAAGCTTTGCCCGCCCCCTTCCGCGAGGTCGTGGTGCTGCGCGAGATCCACGACCTCTCCTATAAGGAGATCGCCGCCATCGCCGAGATCCCCGTCGGCACCGTCATGTCGCGCCTGGCGCGGGCCCGCAGCCTGCTGCTGGCGCGGCTCGACGGCTCATCGCCCCGCGAGGTGGCCCATGGCCGATAGACCGGCGGCGCCGATGGATTGCAAGAAGGCGCTGCTCCTCCTCGATCCCTATCTGGATGGCGAGCTCGACCTCTCGGCCTCCCTGGAGCTCGAGGCGCATCTGGCGGAATGCGCCGCCTGCCGTGCCCGGCGCGAGGCGCTGGCGGGGCTGAGCGGCCGGCTGCGGGCGGGGCTGACGCGGCATAGCGCGCCCGAGGATCTCCGCGCCCGGCTGGTCCAGCTGGCGGGGACCCCGAGCGCCAAGCCCACCCCTGACCACGCTGTGCCCGCCAACACGAACCGCTGGCAGCGCCGGCAATTCATGGCCCTGGCCGCGTCGGTCCTCCTCGCCGTCTTCGCCTCCGGCGGCACGACCTATCTCGTCATGCGTCCGGCGCCGGAGGATCCCCTGGCCGAGGAGGTGGTGGGGAGCCATATCCGCTCCCTCATGGCCGATCATCTGATCGACGTCGCCTCCTCCGACCAGCATACGGTCAAGCCCTGGTTCGACGGCCGGCTCGACCTGGCCCCCGCCGTGGTCGATCTGAAGGCCCAGGGCTTTACCCTGCTGGGCGGTCGACTGGACTACATCGACCGCCAGCCGGTGGCGGCCGTCGTCTATCAGCGGGGCAAGCATCTGATCAATCTCTTTGCCTGGCCCAGCGGCGGCGCCCATCCGCCGCTCCGGACAATGACGATCCGCGGCTACAATGTCGTCAGCTGGACGGCAGGGGATCTGGCCTATTGGGCGGTCTCGGACGTCAATCCCAAGGATCTGGCGGCCCTGCAGCGGCTGATCGCCCAGAACACCGCCCCCACCCCCGATTGAGCGGGAGCGGAACCTCCCCCAAAGCCGCCATGGAATGGTAGTCTTGGCCCGGACACCACACGGGCCATGAATGGAAACCCGGGCCAGCTATATCGCCGTCGGCGCCTTCTTCCTGATCCTTCTTCTGGGCGGGATCGTCTTTGCCCTCTGGGCGTCCAAATATTCCAGCAGCACCGTCATGGTAAATCACTACCTGCGTGTCGACGGCTCGGTCGCGGGGCTCAATACCGGCAGCGCCGTGCTGTTCGGGGGCATCCCCATCGGCAAGGTGACGAAGATCGTGATCGATCCGCTGGACCCCACGCTGACCCGCATCGACATGACCGTGCGCGCCGATGCCCCGATAAAGACCGATTCCGTCGGGGTGCTGGCGTCGAAGAGCCTCATCGGCGGCGCCATCATCGAAATCAGCCGCGGCGGCAAAGAAACGCCGCGGCTGCGCAAGGATGAGATCCTCGCCGGCCAATCCTCCTGGGAGAGGCTGGTCACCGGCGCCCCGAAGCTGGTGGAAAAGGTCGCCAGCTTGCAGGAGCAGCTCGACAAGTTCCTGACGCCGCAGAACACCGTGGCCATGGTCCGCATCCTCGCCAATGCCGACCGGCTCGCGACGGAATTCTCGCAGCTTTCGAGCCAGTTCGATGGATTCTATGACCGCACCAATGCCAGCTCCGCCGAGGTGAAAAAGGCCTGGGCCGACATCTCCCAGGCCCTCACCGACATCGGCAAGAACGGCAACCGGCTGATGGAAGACGCCAACAAGGCCATCGACGATGCGACGCGAACCGGCAACCGTCTCGGCCAATCGCGGGACAAGCTCGACCAGCTGCTGAACGAGAACAGCGCCGCCTTCAAGGATTTCGAGAACAACGGCTATCCCCAGCTTCCCGCTTTGATGGCCGATCTCAAGAAAATGGTGCGGAGCTACACCCGCCTCTGGGCCGAGATCCGCGACGACCCCGGCCGCTTCTTCCTCGGCGACCGCAGCAAGGGCTTTCAGCCGTAAGGAGCTCCGGCACCTTTTCGATCAGGTCGAACCGTCCATCTCCTCCTCTCGTCATTCCGCGAAAGCGGGAATCCAGGGCAACCAGCGATGCCTGCGGCCCTGGATTCCCGCTTTCGCGGGAATGACGGAAGGGAATGAGCCTGCAGGCGGCTTGGCTACGTCCGTCCCTTCGCCGCCACCACCGTCTCGATCAGGGCATGGGCGTGGATGTTGAGGAGGCCGCCGTCGATCATGATGGCCTGTCCCGTGACATAGCGGCAGTCGTCGGCGGCGAGGAAATGGATCAAGGCGGCGACCTCCTCCGGCTGGCCGATCCGCCCTGCCGCCGAGGCCTTCTCGATGAAGCCGATCTCGACATCGGCATTCTCCTGCTGGCGCAGCATCGGGGTATCGATGGAGCCGGGACAGACGCAATTCACCCTGATGCCTCTGTCGGCGAGCTCGACGGCCGCGGTTTGCGTCAGGCTGACGACGGCGGCCTTGGAGGCGGAATAGGCCGCGTAAGTGGCGACGCCCAGCAAGGCGGCGACAGAGGACACATTGATGATGCTGCCGTCGCGCATATGGGGTGCTGTGTAGCGGATCGCCGACCAGATCCCCATGGTATTGACCTCGAAATGGCGCCGCATGGCCGAGGCGCTCATCTCGGTGATCGGCACCATGTCGTCGATCACCCCGGCCGAATTCACCAGGATATCGACGCGGCCATGGCGGCGGACGACCTCCGCCACCAGCGCCTTTACCTGGGATTCCTCCCCCACATCGGCCGGCAGATATTCGCCGCCGAAGCTCGCAGCCAGCGCGCTGGAATCGGAGCGATTGGCGATGACCACCTTGGCACCGGCAGCAGCGAAACGGCGCGCCGTCGCCAGGCCGATACCCGAGCCGCCACCGGTGACGATGGCGATCTTGTCCTTGAGGCTGAACATGAGAGCCGCCCTCCCCCGTGCGGCAGCCCGCATCATATCCAGGAGGCCGGGCCGGACAAGGCTCGCCGAGGGACGCCGAACCGGCTATTGATGGTGCCATGTTCTTGGGGGGATCGGCATGAAGACCGTCGGCATGTATCTGGCCGAGCTGTTGGCTGCCTATGGCGTCGAGGTGATCTTCGGCATTCCGGGCGTCCATACGGTGGAGCTCTATCGCGGCCTGCCGAATACGCCCATCCGCCACGTGACGCCGCGCCATGAGCAAGGTGCCGGATTCATGGCCGATGGCTATGCCCGCGTCACCGGCCGGCCCGGCGTCTGCTTCATCATCACCGGGCCGGGCATGACCAATATCGCCACCGCCATGGCCCAGGCCTATGGCGATTCCGTGCCGATGCTTGTCATCTCCTCGGTCAATGCCCTGGGGCAGATCGGCTCCGGCGAAGGCTGGCTGCATGAGCTGCAGGACCAGCGCCAGCTCATCCGCCAGGTCGCCGGCTTCAGCCATACGGTCACGCGGCCGGAGGAGCTGGCGAAAGTGGTGGCCCGGGCCTTCGCCCTCTTCTCCGGCGCCAGGCCGCGGCCCGTCCATATCGAGCTGCCGCTGGATGTCATCACCGCCTCGGCGGAGCATCTGCCGCCACCCGCCCGCGCCGCCTTGCCCGTGGCGGCGGGGCCCTCGGCGACCGCCATCGGCGAAGCGGCGCGGATCCTGAACGCGGCCAAGGCGCCGCTGCTGCTGCTGGGCGGCGGGGCCGCCGATTGCGATCCCTTCGCCCGCAACCTGGCGGAGAAGCTCGACGCGCCGGCGGTCATGACCGTCAACGGACGCGGGCTGCTGCCGCCGGAGCACCCGTTGGCCGTACCCTGCAGCCCCTCCATGGCGCCGGTGATGGCGCTGATCGAGGCGGCCGATGTCGTGCTGGCGGTGGGCACGGAGTTCGGCCCGACCGACTACGATTTCTACGAGGCCGGGCGCGCCAAATTCCGCGGCCAGAGCATCCGCATCGACATCGACGCGCAGCAGCTCCTGCGCGGCCAGCCGACGGATCTTCCCATCATTGCCGATGCGAGCGAGGGGCTGACGGCCCTGCTCCCCCTGATCCAGGAGGGTCAGCGCGGCGGCGCCGACCGGGCGGCGGCGGCGCGCGACGGGGTGCTGAAGGGCCTGAGCCCCGCCTATCGCGCCTGCCTGCATCTGCTGGACCAGGTCCGCGCGGCCATGCCCGATGCCGTCATCGTCGGCGATTCCGCCCAGCCGGTCTATGCCGGCTGCATCTATTTCGCAGCACCACGGCCGCGGTCCTGGTTCTGCTCCGCCACGGGCTATGGGACGCTGGGCTATGCGCTTCCCGCCGCCATCGGCGCCCAGCTCGCCGCACCCGATCGTCCCGTGGTCTGCGTCGCGGGCGACGGGGGCTTCCAGTTCACCTTGCAGGAGCTGGGATCGGCCAAGGAGATCGAGGCGCCGGTGATCGTGCTGCTCTGGAACAACCAGGGCTATGGCGAGATCAAATCCTACATGATCTCCAAGCAGATCCAGCCCATCGGCGTCGACATCTTCACCCCCGATTTCCAGCTTCTCGCCAAGGCCTTCGGCTGCGAGGCGGTGAAGCTCAGCGACCCCGCCGATCTTCCCGCCCTCCTCCACGCCGCCCGCGCCCGCAAGGCGCCGACCATCATCGAGATCGACGAGCAGGATTACGTGGCGCGCTACGCGGGGTCTTGAGTTTGTCGCTGCCGCCCAACTGACGATTGTCGGCCGCCAGGTTAACGATCGCTCACGTCTGCGTGATTGACGGGTGCCAATTTCATCCCGCCCTGTCGAAAAAGAGCGGGCCGAGCGACTAGACGCGAGTTGATTGATACAGAGGAAGTGACAATGGATGAGGCCAAGGCACGGGCGGTGGCCGGCTGGCTGATCGACGGGGCGCGATCGGCCCTGGATTCCAGCGCGGTCTTGGGTCAGCTCTGCGATCAGCTCGTCGAGGGCGGCCTGCCGCTCGCCCGGGTCGGAGTCTTCGTCCGCACCTTGCATCCCCAGCTTATGGGGCGAAGCTTTGTCTGGCAGCCGGGGGCGGAGGTCCGGACCAATCTGGCGCCGGCCGACTTCGCCCTCTCCGCGGAATATCTGGAGAGCCCCATCGCCCGGGTCTATCACACGCGCCAGCCGCTGCGGCGGCATCTGGCCGACCCGCAATGCCCCATGGATTTCTCGATCCTGACGAAGTTCCGCGCCGAGGGGATGACGGATTATTTCGCCACCCCGCTGTTCTTCACCGACGGCGCCGTCCATGGCGCGACCTGGACCACGCGCCATCCCGGTGGATTCACGGCGCAGGATATCGCCGCCATCGAGACCATCCTGGCACCCTTGGCCCGGGTGGCGGAGGTGCGCGCGCTGCACCGCATCGCCGCCAACCTGCTCGACACCTATGTCGGGCATCACGCGGGGGAGCGCATTCTGGCCGGCAAGATCCATCGCGGCGATACCGAGCGGATCCAGGCCGCCATCTGGCTCTCCGACATGCGCGGCTTCACCGCGCGCGCGGATCGCATGGCGCCCGGAAGCCTCATCGGCCTGCTCAACGCCTATTTCGACTGCCAAGTGCCCGCCATCATCTCGCAGGGTGGCGAGGTGCTGAAGTTCATGGGGGATGGGTTGCTGGCGATCTTCGGCATCCCCGCCGGCGGCGATCAGGCCGGCGAGATCTGCGCCCGGGCGCTGACGGCGGCCCGCGAAGCCGGCGAAAGGATCGCCGATCTCGGCGGCGCGGATGGCGATCCCGGCGCGGAGCCCGTCAAATTCGGCCTGGCGCTTCATATCGGGGAGGTGCTCTACGGCAATATCGGGGGCGCCAACCGGCTCGACTTCACCTGCATCGGCCCGGCGGTCAATCTGGCGGCCCGGCTGGAGAAGCTTGCCAGCGGCCTCGGCCGGAGCATCGTCGCCTCCGAAGATTTCGCCGGCCATTGCGGGAACGACCTCGTCGCCATCGGCGACTTTGCTCTGCCCGGCTTTGCCGAGCCTCGCAGTGTGTTCGGCCTGGCAGCGGAGGCTTAGCCCGACGCCTGTGTCATCCGTTGGTCGACGACCGAGCGCGCATTCCCCTGCCCCCGTCCTTCACTCGCGTTGCGCGAATGTCCGAGAGAGACCCCAGGCTAGTCCGGCGAGGATGGGGTGGAAATGTGGCCGGCCGATGGCGGCCGATGGCGGCACCGGGGAGCCACGGGACTTTCAGCCTCCCTAGGTTTCCCTCTGACCTTTGTCCCGCGACTCCCCGGCGACCGTGTTGCTCGCGCCGCGCGCCAGCGACGGCCCCACGGTTATGCAATAGGGGCTCCGTCGAATTAGCGCCCGGGAAGCTGCAGGATTGCTGGGCATCCTTTGGGGTGATGCTGAAGCAAGTCCCGCAACTTCCCGGCACCATGCGGAGGCGTCGTGAGGGGAAAGACGATCGCCGCACAGCGCCTGTATTCACGCTGAGACGACGGCCGCGAACCAGTTATCGTTTATAGAGGCTTTGCTAATGTGGGCTTGCGCGATTCACCCGTCACGCCGTTGGGCAGCGGCAGGATCAGCGCAGCCACGAGACCGGAGTCGTTGTCCGAGAGTTCGAGCCGCCCGCCATGGAGATGGGCCACCGCCAACACGAGGCTGAGGCCGAGGCCCGTGCCCGGAACGTCGCTCTGGCTGCCGCGATAGAACTGCCGCGTCACCACCTCGCGCTCCCCCTGCGGAATGCCGGGCCCCCGGTCACGAACCTCGAGCCGCAGCATGCGCTCGGGCAGCTGCGTCAGGCCCAGAGATACCTTGCTTCCCGCGGGCGAATACTTGATCGCATTGTCCAGGAGATTGCCGATGGCCTGGGCCAGCAGATCGGGGTCGCCCTTCACAACCGTGGGCTGAAGGGCGCCGAGATCCAGCGCCATGGATTTCTCCTCTGCCATGGGCTCGTAGAACTCCGCCACCTCGGCGAGGATGCGGTCGAGCTCGACATCGCGGAAGCCGGAGCGCCGGACGCCGGAGCGGATGTCGGCCAGCCGCAACAGCGCATTGAACACGGCGATGAGGCGGTCGATATCGCCGATGGTCTTGCCCACCTCCTCGAAGGTCGCGTCGGCGGGCGGGCGGTTGCGTAGCAGGGCTTCGAGCCGCCCCCGCATCTCGGCCAAAGGCGTGCGCAGATCATGGGCCACGGCATCCGACGCCCCGCGCGTACCCTCGATCAGGAGCTGGATCTGATCCAGCATCTCGTTGATCGTGCCGCTCAGCTGGTCGAACTCGTCGGCGGAATGGGTGGTCGGCACGCGCCGGGCAAGATCGCCCTGCACGATGGCCGCCGCCGTCCGGTTGATGGTCTCGACCCGCTTGAAGACCGCGCGGCGTACCATGATGCCCCCCGCCACCGCCAGCACCAGAGCGGCGAGAGCGGCCCAGGCGAGACCGTTCAGGATCACGTCGCGAATGGCGGCCCGGTCCTGGATGTCGCGCCCGACCAGAAGATGGAAGTCGGCGGGGAGGTTCACATTGAGAACGCGGGTGGCGCGCAGCTTGCCGTCCTGCACGATCTTGATCTCGTACCAGCCGGGATCGCGGCCCACCTGCGCCGGCCAGGCCGAGAGATTGCCGCCCACGGGCGTCATGAGCGGATCGGTCAGCAGATAGATGGCATGTTCGTCGGCGGCCCGCTTCAGCCGGTCGTTGATAGCATCCAGCGCCCCTGGCAAGCCAAAATCGCGGAGCCGGTCGCCGATGGCGCGGGTGTCGGCGACGATGACGGCGTCCGTCTCGCGCTCGAGATAGTTGGTGGTCTGGTACCAGAGGTAGCCCACCAGCAGCAGGGTCGAGACGATGAAGACCAGGGCATAGCTGAGGGCAATGCGCACCGAGCCGGAGCGCAGCAGCCGGAAGAAGCTGGACGTGCGGGTCATGGCCTCGCTCTACCCCTCCGTCATTCCCGCGAAAGCGGGAATCCAGGGCCCAGGGCTCGTCGCTTGCCCTGGATTCCCGCTTTCGCGGGAATGACGGCGAAAAAAATTGGGCCGCTTTCCGACCTGCGATTCCCCTACCCCGCAAGCGGAAGGGGAGAACGGCCTGCTAGTCATTCGCCGCGAGCCGGTAGCCAACTCCGCGGACGGTGTGCAGCAGGCGCTTGTCGAAGCCCGCATCGATCTTCTGGCGCAGCTTGCTGATATGCATGTCGATGATATTGGTCTGGGGGTCGAAGTGATATTCCCAGACATTCTCCAGCAGCATGGTGCGCGTCACCACCTGGTCGGCGTGGCGCATGAGATATTCCAGCAGCTTGAACTCGCGCGGCTGGAGGGTGATCGGCTTGTTGCGGCGCGATACCTTGCGGGTCAGGAGATCCATGCGCAGATCGGCGACCGAAAGCTCGGTGCGCACGCCCACGCCCTGGGAGCGGCGGATCAGGGCGTCGAGCCGCGCCGAGAGCTCGCCGAAGGCGAAGGGCTTGGTCAGATAATCGTCGCCGCCGGCCTTGAGGCCGCGGATCCGATCGTCCACGGCGGCCAGCGCGCTCAGGATCAGGATGGGAGTCTTGTTGCCGGTCTTGCGCAGGGAATCGACGATGGCGAGGCCATCGATGCCGCCCGGCAGCATGCGATCGAGGATCATCACGTCGTATTGTCCGGTGGAGGCCATGAACAGCCCGTCGCGGCCGTTATCCGCGTGATCGACGGTGTGACCGTCCTCTTCCAACCCCCGCCGCACGAATTGGGTAACCTGGGCGTTATCCTCAACCAACAATAGCTTCATGAGCCTTCCAGAAAGCGGGCCGGGACGACACCATATCGTCCCGGCCCCCTCCATGTCAGCTATGTCGGCTGAGCTCGTGTCGGCTGGATCAGCTGTTCACCAGCTGCAGAGCGAGGTAGTAGGTCGTCCCGTCCCGGCTGACGAGCAGCGGCACGGCTTCCTTCTTGTCCTTCTCGGCGGCATGGATCTTGGCCACCGCATCGGCCGGGGTCTTCACGGCATCCGAGCCGACGCGAACGATCACGTCGCCGGCCTGCACGCCGCTCTCGGCCGCATGGCTGTTGGGCGCGACCTTGGCGACGACGACGCCGTCGACCCCAGGGTTCAGCCCCAGCTGGTTGCGGGTATCGGGCGTCAAGGGCGCCAGCGACATGCCCATGGGGGCGAAGCCCTCGTCCTGGCTTTCCGCCGCCGCGACCTTCTCCGGCTTCAGGGTCTGGATCGCGACCTGGAGCGTCTGGCTATGGCCGCTGCGCCAGACCGTCAGCGTCGCATTGCTCCCGGCCTTGGTGTTCGCCACGGCCATGGCAAGGTCCCGCGGCGTCTTGATCGCGGTGCCGTTGTAGGCGGTGATGATATCGCCCTGCATCACCTTGGCCGCCTCTGCCGGAGAGTTCGGCTGCACTTCGTTCACCAGCACGCCGTCTTCCTTGTCGCGGCCCATGGCCTTGGCCAGGGACGCCGTCATCGGCTGCATCTGCACGCCCAGCCAGCCGCGCGCCACGGCGCCATGCTCGCGCAGCTGCGCGACCACGTTGGAGGCGAGGTTGGAGGGAATGGCGAAGCCGATGCCGACGCTGCCGCCATTGGGCGAGTAGATCGCCGAATCGATGCCGATCACCTGGCCGGACTGATTGAACAGCGGGCCGCCCGAATTGCCGGGATTGATCGGCGCATCGATCTGCAGGAAGTCGTCATAGGGACCGGACTCGATGTTGCGGTCATGCCCCGAGACGATGCCCGCCGTGACGGTGCCGCCGAGACCGAAGGGATTGCCGACCGCGATCACCCAGTCGCCGACCCGGGCATTGCCGGAATCGCCGAAGGCGACGAAGGGAAAGGGCTTGCTCGACTCGATCTTGAGCAGCGCCACATCGGTCTTGGGATCGCGACCGACCAGCTTGGCCTTGTAGGTGCTGCCGTCGTCCATGGTCACGGTGATCTTGTCGGCGCCGTCGATGACATGGTTGTTGGTCACGACATAGCCGGCCGGATCGATGATGAAGCCCGAGCCCTGGGCATGGCGCGGCCGGGAATCCTGCTGGTCGTCCTGGCCCGGCATGCCCGGGATCTGCGGCATGCCCTGCGGGGCGTCCTGCTGCTCGTTGGCACCGACCTTCTTGCCTTCGGTGGCGATATTCACCACGGCCGGCTTGACCTTGGTCACCAGATCGGCGAAGCCCGCCTGAGCCATGGTCACGGGCGCCGAGAGCGGCGCCGTGGGCGTGGTATCCGCGACGGCGGACGACAGGAGGAACCCTCCACCGCCGAGGACGGTCGTGGCCAAAAGAGCGGCGGAGAGCATGTAGCCCTTCCGGCGCCCGTGCTGCTTGAAGCTCGTCATGAGGAACTGACTCCTTGTTGTCGTCCTGTTGTCCGCAACGGCGCCCCTATCGCGCCTTTCGGTCATGACAACATGGGCCCGATGGCGTTAGCGGACCTTCGGCGCCACATTAGTAATTGTTGAGGAAACAGGAGCCTGGCCCGACACGGCGCCGGGCGGGGTCAGGGTTTGGTCGCCACTTCCAGGTAAGCGATCAGATCGGCGCGGTCCTGGGCCTTTGGGACCCCCACGAAGGTCATCTTGGTGCCGGGGACCATCTGGCGCGGGCCCTGGAGGAACATGTCGAGGGTCGCCGCCGTCCAGACGATGCCGGAATTCTTCATCGCCGCCGAATAGTCGAAGCCCGGGACGCTGCCGGCCGGGCGTCCGAACAGCCCCTTGTGCATCGGACCGATGCGGTTGCGGTCGATGGAATGGCAGCCCTGGCAACGATGATAGACCTGCTCGCCCTTCGCAGGATCACCCTCCGCGTAGGCGACAGCGCCGCCCGCGAGCAAGAGAGCGAGCGCGAGCCCGCCGATGCGAAATCCTGGCATGAAGAGTCTCTTTCCCGGGGAGAAGCGCCGGCGGCCGAGGATCCTCGGCCGCCGGCATCACATCAGTAGGCTTGGCCGACGAAGGCAACGGTGGGCGGCTGATCGCCCAGGGCGTAGCGCAGGATCGCCCAATGCATGGATTCCGAGCCCAGGATCGAGGCGCCGGCCCCGGCCAGGGTCTTGTCGCCGAAAAGCGGGATGGCGCCGGCATAGGCGTTGACCGCGCCCTCCTCCAGCCCGGCGGCAAAGCGCAGCACATCGGTCTGGTTCTTCAGGGTCGAGGTCGGGAAATTGTATTCCGCCACGGTCTTGGACTGCACCGGCATGCCGCCGAGCTTGGTGATCGCCTTGGTCAGGGCCTCGGCATGCTGCTTGTGGTCGGACTGGAAGCCGACGGCGAGCTTCAGCACCGGCGGCTGCAACAGCCCGCTCTCGGCGCCCACCTGATAGGCGGCGATGCCCTCATATTCCAAGGCGAGGGCCGTGTTCAGGATATCGACGTCCGCTTTCGACGTGTCGGCGGTCTGCATGGTGCCGGCCTTGGCCGTGCAGCCGACGAGCAAGCCGACCGCCGTCGCCGACAGCACCGCGCGACCGCTGCCGGTCAGGAGGCTGCGGCGGCTGGCTAGAAGATTGGAGGCTTTGGAAGGAAGCAAAAGCATGATTCGTTCTCCCCGACTGAGGGATCGGCTGGGGCCGGGTCGGCCCAGAGCTGCGATCGTGATGTCCTACGGGGGAAGGCGCGGATAAGTTTTGCCGCTAACGAATTCGTGATCGGGCATGGGCCGGGAGCAAGAAGTGGCCTGCCACGAAATTCATGTTACGAATCTTGCGCCTGGGACACTAGACTGCGGCCCCATGCGCCGCCTCCACCATTTCGCCCTCGATCCCTTCTCCCGCAAGCTGCGCGTCCTGCTCCGGGAGAAGAACCTGGCCTTCGATCTCATCGACGAACGCCCCGGCGAGCGGCGCGACGAGCTGCTGCATCTCAATCCCAGCGGCGAGGTGCCGGTGCTGGTCGACGAGCATGGCGCCGTCGTCGCCGACAGCCAGGCCATCGCCGAATATCTCGACGAGGTCTATCCCGAGCCCGCGCTGCTCGGCCGCGACGCCGCCGCCCGGGCCGAAGTCCGCCGCCTCGTCGGCTGGTTCGACCTCAAATTCGATCGCGAGGTGACGGGAAGGCTGCTGGAAGAGAAGATCATGAAGCGGCTGGTGCGCAGCGGGCAGCCGGATTCCCAGTCGATCCGCATCGCCAATGCCAATCTCCATATCCATCTGCAATACATCGCCTGGCTCGCCGACCGGCGGAGCTGGCTGGCGGGCGACCAGTTCTCCCTCGCCGACATCGCCGCCGGCGCCCATCTCTCGGTGGTGGATTATCTCGGCGACATCCCCTGGGACGCCCATCCCGAGGCGAAGGATTGGTACGCCCGGGTCAAATCGCGCCCGAGCTTCCGGCCGCTGCTGGGCGACCATCTACCCGGCGCGCCGCCGCCGCGGCATTACGCGGATCTGGATTTTTAGGGAACGTCGCCGGAACGAGACTGCTTCTTAGCAATCCTTCCGACAGGGGCGCTTTTTTCGTCATGGCCGGGCTTGTCCCGGCCATCCACGTCGGGCCATACCACGGCGCTTGATCGTCATCTGCTCGCCACCGCGGCGCCTCTGTTGGCGCACAACGACGTGGATGGCCGGGACTTCGCCCAGCCATGACGGTAAAGAAAGTGGGCTCTCCTGCTACTAAGCCTACTGCTGCGGGACGAGGGGGAGCTGGGGGTTGATCGGCTCGGCCGGAGGCGGTTCCGGGGCGGGTTGAGCGGGCGCGGCTGGCGTTGCAGGGGCCGTGGCCGCGGGCTGAGGGGCGGCCGCAGGTGCAGGCGCCGGCGGTGCCACCAGCTGCTTCAGATTGGCCTCGGCGGTCTGCGCGGCGGGGGTTCCGGGGCCGAAATCGACCGTCTTCTGCCAATCCGCCTTGGCGCCCTCGGTGTCCTTGACCAGCATGCGCACGATGCCGCGCTCGAGATAGGCATCGGGATTCTTGGGCTGAAGCTCGATCGCGCGGTCGAGATCGTCCTGGGCGAGGTCGAAGCTCTTCAGCATGCGATAGGCCGTGGCGCGGAAGACCAGGATGTCGGCGCGCCGGTCGGCCATGTCATGGGCCTTGCTGAAATCATCCACCGCCTCCCAGAACTTGCCGGTAGAGGCGAGGATGACGCCCCGGTCGACCAGCAGATCGGGATTGCCCGGCGCCAGCGCGATGGCCGCCGTCTCGTCCTTGACGGCGCGGGCGTTGTCGGTGGCGAGCACCCAGGCCTGCGCCGCCTGGCTGTAGAGCCCGGCGGCAAGATCACTGTGCTCCTTGACCTCCTCCGCGGCGAGCTTCTCCATGGCGCTCGCCGCCTCCTTGTAATGCCCGAGCCCGACCAGGGCCACGGCGGCGCAATGGCCGGCGGGAGCGCCGCCGTTTTTGCGCTGCCAGGCCTTCGCCTTGGCCAGGGCTTCGTCGGGGGCGCTGTCGGCCAGGCTCATGCAGTCGGCATATTGCTGCGCTTGGTCGATCTCCGCCTGGCTCGCCGGGCCGCCCAGTATCCCTGTTCCCGTGACCCCGGGCGCCGTCGTGGCCGGTGCTCCCGGTGGCGGGATGGTCGAGCTGTCGGCCAGGGCCGGCGCGGCAGTCAGAAGCATCGCGATCGAGAAGGCCGTCAGACGCATGGGCTTGAGTTGCCTTCGAGCCGTTCTTAGGGTGGCGCCAAGCTCCCTCCTTCGCCGCGGATTTGCAAGCCGGATCGAGATGCCTGAACTCAAGGTTAAGAAAGCCCTCGCTCTTCTGCTTCGGCCTTGGTTACAGCGCCCTAGCACTCGCGCGGGTGCTGCAAGCCGAGGGCTGGCGGATCGCCGGCACCTGCCGCAGCGAGGCCAGGCGCCAGGAGCTGGCGGCACTCGGTATCGAGGCATGGCTCTTCGACCGCGAGCAGCCGCTGGGCGATCCGGCCGCTGCACTTGCCGGTAGCACGCATCTGCTGAGCTCCGTGCCCCCGGATGCGGCAGGCGATCCCGTGATCGATCTTTGCGGGCCGGCCATCGCCGCCCGGCATGATCTCACCTGGGTCGGCTATCTCTCCACGACGGGAGTCTATGGCGACCACCAGGGTGGCTGGGTGGATGAGACGACCGCGCTGGCTCCCAGCGGCGAGCGTGGCCGCCGGCGGGTCGAGGCCGAGAAGGCATGGCTGGGCCTCTCGGGCCTGCCCGTCCATATCTTCCGCCTGGCTGGCATCTATGGCCCGGGCCGCTCGGCTCTCGACAGCCTGCGCTCGGGCCGGGCCCAGCGCATCGACAAGCCGGGCCAGGTCTTCAGCCGGATCCATGTCGAGGACATCGCCCGGACCCTCCGCGCCTCCATGGCGAGGCCGCACCCCGGGACCGCCTATAACCTCTGCGACGACGATCCCGCCCCGCCCGCCGATGTGATCGCTTATGCCGCGGGGCTTCTCGGCGTTGCACCCCCGCCTCTCATCCCCTTCGCCGAAGCGAAGCTGAGTGAGATGGGACGCAGTTTCTACGACGACAACAAGCGGGTCAGGAACGACCGCATCAAGCGCGAGCTCGGCGTGCGGCTCGCCTTTCCCGATTACCGCGCCGGGCTTGCGGCCATCCTCGAGGCCGAGAAGAAGCTTTAGGGATTCACCACGGAGGCACGGAGAGCACGGAGTTGAACTCCCATTACTCCGTGGCTTCCGTGTCTCCGTGGTGAATCTTATCTTCTTACTGCGCCAACTCGCGAACCCGTGCCGTCATCCCGTCGACCGCGGCGAAGAGCCGGGCCAGATCCTGGGGCCGCGACAGGCGATGGTCGCCGTCCTCGATCAGCTCGACCACCGCTTCGGTGCCGGGAAGATTCTCGGCGAGCCGCAGGGAGGTCTGATAGGGCACGTCGGGGTCTTGCATGCCATGCAGCAGGCGCACCGGGCAGGAAAGCGTGATGGGCCGGCGCAGCAGGAGATGACGGCGGCCCTCCTCCACCAGCTCGTAGGTGATGGGAATGAGCTCGCTCTCATAGGCCGAGGGGGCCGAGAGCTCGCCGCTCGTCCTGAAGCGCCGGCCCTGCTCCTCGCTGAGGCGGTTCCAGATCAGATCCTCGGTGAAATCGGGGGCCGAGGCGATGCCGATGAGGCCCCGGATGCGATCCGGCCGGGCCAAGGCAGCCAGGAGCGCGATCCAGCCCCCCATGCTGGAGCCGACCAGGATCTGGGGCCCCTCGGTCAGCTCATCGATCACGGCCAGGGCAGTCCTCGGCCCAGCGGCCGATGCTGCCGGCCCGGAAATCGCCCGAGGAGGCGCCATGGCCGAAATAGTCGAAGCGCAGGAAGGAATGCCCCCTGGCCCGGCAATGCTCGGCCAGGGCCGTCGCCTTCGTTCCGCCCATGTCGGAGCGAAATCCGGGCAGAAACACTATTCCTGGCGGGTTAACGCCGGATTCACGACAATATGCAGTTGTCGAACCATCCTCGCGTGCTAGAATCTGCATTGTCATCGGTAGGGGCTGGATTGACTTCATGGAGAGGGGACCCGGGCTGCCAAGTTCGCCGGGCGTAAGCGACGACATCCATAGCACGGATCCCTGGGCGGCGATCTCGGATCGCCTGGGCGTGCTGCAAGTGGTCCCCGATCTAGGGCCCAATGGCCCGGCCCGGGCGGCGGTCGACGTCGCCGTCGGCACCGTGGCGGCCGGCGGCAGGGCGGTCGTCGTCTCCGCCGGCGGCCGGCTGGTTGCCGATCTCCTGCGCTGCGGCGCCACTCATATCGTCATGCCGCTGGCCGGCGACAATGCCCTGGGCCGGTGGACCAATGTCCGGCGCCTGATGAAGCTGATCCGCGAGCATCGGATCTCCATCATCCATACCCATGTGCCGAGCGCGGCCTGGCTCGCCAAGAAGGCGGCCCAGGAGACCGGCGCCGTCTATACCCTCACCTGTCACAGCCTCTACCCGCCCGAGACCTTCGCCGAGCTCCGGCGCAACGGGGTGCTGGAGGGAGCCCAGCGGGTGATCGCCGTCTCCGAGACGGCAGCCGAGCATCTGGCGAGCCGCCACCGTCTCCCCGGCGGGCGGCCGCTGGTCATTACCCCCGGCATCGACCTGCCACGCTTCGACCCGACCCGGGTCAGCGCCGAGCGGATGATCCAACTCTCCCAGGCCTGGCGCCTGCCCGACGGGCCGCCGGTGATCATGCTGCCCGGCCGCATCGCGCGCTCCCGCGGCCATGGGGCGCTGATCGAGGCCCTGGCGCTGATGGGCGAGCGCGACCTCCATTGCGTCTTCGCCGCCGAGGCCCCGGCGGGGCCCGGCTACGGCAAGGAGCTGGCCGGGCTCGCCCGCCAGCATGGGATGGAAGGCCGGCTGACGATCGGCGACGACTGCCGCGACATGCCGGCCGCCTATATGCTGGCCGATGTCGTGGTCTATGCCCGGGCCGACGGCACGGGCTTCGCCCGCGTGGTCGCCGAGGCCCAGGCCATGGGCCGCCCCGTCGTCGCCTTCGACAGCCCGCTGTTGCGCGAGCAAACTGGCGAGAGCCGCATGACCTGGCTCGTCCCCCCGGGGGATCGCACGGCCTTGGCCCAGGCCATCGGCGAGGCTCTCGACCTCTCCGCCGCCGAGCGCCAGGCACTGGCACCCGAAGCCAGCGCCATCGCCCGCCAGCATTTCAACCGCGCCACCGCCGCGGCGGCGATGATCGAGATCTTCCTCGACCTCCTGATGAGCGCCAAGGCCGCCTGACGTCCCTAAGGTCACGGGCGGACTTAGCTGGTTGTGCAGCCCTAGAGAAGCAGAGCAGCATCGCGGCCAAGGCGGCTTGACAGGTTCCTTGCTCCCCCTAGATATTGCCGCCCCTTATGTGCCCGCATTCCACGCCATGATCTCGATTACGCTTCCGGACGGCAGTCGGCGCCAGTTCGAGCGGCCGCTGTCCGGGGCCGATCTGGCCGCCGCCATCGGGCCCGGTCTCGCCAAAGCGGCGCTTGCCATAAAGATCGACGGGACGCTGAAGGATCTCTCAGCACCCATCGAGCAGGACGCCCGGGTCGAGATCGTCACCCGCACCCATCCCGATGCCCTCGACCTGCTGCGCCACGACTGCGCCCATGTGCTGGCCGAGGCGGTGCAGGAGCTCTATCCCGGGACCCAGATCACCTTCGGCCCGTCGATCGAGAACGGCTTCTATTACGATTTCGCCCGCGACGCGCCCTTCACGCCGGATGATTTCGCCGCCATCGAGAAGCGCATGGGCGAGATCGTCGACCGCGACGAGAAGATCACGCGCGAGATCTGGAGCCGCGACCGGATCGCCGATTATTTCCGCGAGCATGGCGAGAGCTACAAGGCCGAATGGATCCGCGAGATCCCGGAAGACGAGGAGATCTCCGTCTACCGCCAGGGCAACTGGCTCGACATGTGCACGGGCCCGCATCTGCCCTCGACGGGCAAGCTCGGCAAGGCCTTCAAGCTGACGAAGCTCGCCGGCGCCTATTGGCGCGGCGACCCGAAGAACCCGCAGCTGCAGCGCATCTACGGCACCTGCTGGCCGGACCAGAAGCAGCTCGACGGCTATCTCCATATGCTGGAGGAGGCGGAGAAGCGCGACCACCGGCGCATCGGCCGGGAGATGGGGCTGTTCCATCTGGGCGAAGAGGCGGTGGGCTCGGTCTTCTGGCATCCCAAGGGCTGGACCCTGTTCCGCACGCTCGAGCGCTATCTGCGCAAGCGCCTCGAGGCGGCGGGCTATCTCGAGGTGCGCTCGCCCCAGCTTCTCGACCGCAGCCTCTGGGAGGCCTCGGGCCATTGGGACAAATTCGGCGACGGCATCTTCGTGGTGAAGACCGACGACGACGTGCTGGCGCTGAAGCCGATGAACTGCCCCTGCCATATCCTGATCTTCAATCAGGGGCTGAAGAGCTATCGCGATCTGCCGCTGCGCCTGGCGGAGTTCGGCGCCTGCCACCGCAACGAGCCCTCCGGCGCCATCCACGGCATCATGCGGGTGCGCGCCTTCACCCAGGACGACGCCCATATCTTCTGCACCGAAGAGCAGATCAAGGCGGAGAGTGCCGCCTTCTTCAAGCTGCTGATCTCGGTCTATGCCGATCTGGGCTTCACCGATGTCAGGGTGCGCCTCGCCGACCGGCCGGAATTGCGGGCCGGCACGGACGAGGTCTGGGACCGGGCCGAGCGGGATCTGCGCGAGACCATCGACGCCTCGGGCATTCCCTATGCCATGGCCCCGGGCGAAGGCGCCTTCTATGGGCCCAAGCTGGAGTTCCATCTGCGCGACACCATCGGCCGCTCCTGGCAATGCGGCACGCTGCAGCTCGACTTCATCCTGCCGGAGCGCCTGGATGCCAGCTATATCGGCGAGGACGGGCAGAAGCACCGGCCGGTCATGCTGCATCGGGCGATCTTCGGTTCCATGGAGCGCTTCATCGGCGTGATGATCGAGAATTACGCCGGGAAGTTCCCCTTCTGGCTGGCGCCGGTCCAGGTGGTCGTCGCCACCATCACCAGCGAGGGCGACGCTCATGCGGAGCGCGTGAAGGCCGCCCTCGACGCCGCAGGTTTGAGATCGGAGCTTGACCTGCGCAACGAGAAGATCAATTACAAGGTCCGCGAGCACTCCCTGGGCAAGGTTCCCGTCATGCTCGTGGTCGGCAAGCGCGAGGCCGAGAACGACAGCGTGGCGCTGCGCCGCCTGGGGGTGGAAAAGCAGGAAATCCTTGCCCTGGGGGAGGCGGTCAATAAACTGAAGGCGGAAGCGCTCTCGCCCGCCGATCTTCCCTAACCGTTTCGTTCAATAAAAGCCTAAGGTCCCGGTCAACAACAAAGGAGTACGACCTATCGCCAGATCGCCTATGGATGCCGCCCCGTCCCGTGACGGACCGCGCATCAACGCCCAGATCACCGTGCCGAGCGTCCGATTGGTCAAGGAAGACGGGACGATGGCCGGGGTCACCTCGCTGCGCGAAGCGCTCAACATGGCCGCCGAGGTGGGCCTCGATCTCGTAGAAATCTCCCCCAACGCCGATCCGCCGGTCTGCAAGATCCTGGACATCGGAAAGTTCAAATACGAGGCCCAGAAGAAGCGCAACGAGGCCCGCAAGAAGCAGAAGGTCATCGACGTCAAGGAGATCAAGCTCCGTCCCGGTATCGACGAGCATGATTACGACGTGAAGATGCGCGCGGTCGGCCGCTTCCTCGAGGAAGGCGACAAGGTCAAGGTGACCATGCGCTTCCGCGGCCGTGAGATGGTGCATCAGGAGCTGGGGGCTCAAGTTCTCGAACGCGTCCGCACCCAGTTCGATGCCGCCGCCAAGGTGGAGCAGTTTCCCCGCCTCGAAGGCCGCCAGATGGTCATGGTGCTGGCACCGCGCTGAGCGGGGCTTACAGCACGGCCCGATAACCGGTTTGTTCCCGCTCGCCCAAGTAGGGCGGGCGGCGGTGAGTTCCGGTCCCTGTTCTTCTTCCGTCATTCCCGCGAAAGCGGGAATCCAGGGCAACCAGCGGCGCCGTGGGCCCTGGATCCCCGCTTTCGCGGGGATGACGCTCTCAGGGAGACCCCGGGAGGTCCGGCTCTTGCCAGGCCTCCGGTCGACCTGTATAAACCGCCGCTTCCCATGCAGGGAACCAGAGACGGCCACGGCAGGGCATGCCCAAACCGTCCTTTTCGATCGACCCCATACAAGGAAACATGAAATGCCCAAGATGAAGACCAAGAGCGGCGCCAAAAAGCGCTTCAAGCTCACCGGCAGCGGCAAGGTGAAGATGTATCCCTCGCAGCGCCGTCACCGTCAGATCAGCCGGCCCAAGAAGATGAAGCGTCAGGCTCGCGGACCGGAGGTCATGGCGAAACCGGACGAGATCAAAGTCAAACGTTTCTTTCTGCCGAACGGATAAGGAGGCTCCCCCATGGCACGCGTCAAACGGGGCGTCACCACTCACGCCCGGCACAAGAAGATGGTCGAAGCGGCGGCAGGCTACCGCGGCCGCGCCTCGACGAATTACCGCATCGCGATCGAGAAGGTCGAAAAGGGCCTTCGCTATGCCTATCGCGATCGCCGCAACAAGAAGCGGGCCTTCCGCGGCTTGTGGATCCAGCGCATCAACGCCGGCGTCCGCGAGCATGGCCTGACCTATTCCCAGTTCATCAACGGCATCAAGCGGGCGGGCATCGAGCTCGACCGCAAGGTGATCGCCGATCTGGCCTTCCAGGATCCGGCGGCCTTCGACGCCTTGGTGAAGCAGGCCCAGGCCGCTCTGGCGAAATAGCTGCTCCGACGGCGCGGCAGGGCGGCGGGTCTTCCCTGCGCCCTGTCGCAGCCCGACCCAATCGGCGGTATTGCCGCAACTTCCGGGATTGCCCTATATTCCCCGGCCATGAACAAGCGTCGATTTAGCAGCGAGACGCCAAGCTTCACGCGGCCCCGCAAGCGGCCGTGCCCGGAGGCGGTCATCCGCTAGAGGCACGGGCAAGTCGATAAGAACGCAGGGGCCGCATCAGTCGGCCCTTTTCTTTTTGGGATTCGGAAGATCATGCAGCAGCTGGACGAGGTCAGGGACAAGTGGCTGGGGGCGGCCAAGGCCGCAACCTCGCTGGAGGATCTCGAGCGGGTCCGGGTCGAGGCCCTCGGCAAGAAGGGCGAGATCACCCAGTTCATGAAGACCCTCGGCGGGCTCGGCCCCGAGGAGCGGCGCGAGGCCGGCCAGCGCCTCAACGCCCTGAAGGAGGCGGTCGCCGCCGCCCTGGACACGCGCAAGACGGACCTCGCCGGGACCGCGCTGGACGCACGCCTCGCCAAGGAGCGGGTCGACGTCACGCTGCCGCCGCGCCCGGAGGCCGAGGGCCGCATCCATCCGGTGAGCCAGACCATCGACGAGATCGTCGCCATCTTCGGCGAGATGGGATTCGCCGTCGCCGAGGGGCCGGATATCGAGGACGATTTCCACAATTTCACCGCCCTCAACATCCCGCCGGCCCATCCCGCGCGCCAGATGCATGACACCTTCTATCTGTCGGAGCAGGTCGACGGCGCGCCGCTGGTGCTGCGCACCCATACCTCGCCGGTGCAGGTGCGCCATATGCAGAAGCATCAGCCGCCGATCCGCATCATCGCGCCCGGCCGCACCTATCGCTTCGACAGCGACATGACGCATTCGCCGATGTTCCACCAGGTCGAAGGGCTGGTCGTCGACGAGACCACCCATATGGGCCATCTCAAGGGCTGCCTGATCGATTTCTGCCGCGCCTATTTCGGCATCGCCGAGCTGCCGGTGCGCTTCCGGCCGAGCTTCTTCCCCTTCACCGAGCCTTCGGCGGAGCTCGATATCGGCTGCTCGCGGGCGGGCGGCGAGCTGCAGGATCGGCGCCGGCAGCGACTGGCTGGAGATCCTGGGCTGCGGCATGGTCCATCCCAAGGTGCTGGAGATGGGCGGCATCGATTCATCGCGCTATCAGGGCTTCGCCTTCGGCATGGGGATCGAGCGCATCGCCATGCTGAAATACGGCATCCCGGATCTGCGCACCTTCTACGACGGCGATCTGCGCTGGCTGCGCCATTACGGCTTCCTGCCGCTCGACATTCCCAATCTCGTGGGAGGGATCGCGCGATGAAGACGACGCTATCCTGGCTGAAGGAGCATCTGGAAACCGAGGCTTCCACCGCCGATATCGCGCGCCAGCTGACGGCGCTCGGCCTCGAGGTCGAGAGCATCGAGGATCCCGCCCGCGACCTCGCCCCCTTCACCGTCGGCTATGTCGTGGAGGCCAAGCAGCATCCCAATGCCGACCGCCTCCGGGTCTGCCTGGTCGATACCGGCAGCGGCCAGGTCCAGGTGGTCTGCGGCGCGCCCAATGCGCGCACGGGCATGAAGGGCGTCTTCGCAGCCGTCGGCAGCCGCATTCCCGGCACGGGGCTGGAGCTCAAGGCCGGGGTGATCCGCGGCGTCGAATCCAACGGCATGCTCTGCTCCAAGCGCGAGATGGGGCTGGGCGAGGATCACGACGGCATCATCGAGCTGCCCGACGACGCGCCCGTCGGCGCGCCGTTCGCCCAGGTCATGGGGCTCGACGATCCGCTGATCGACCTCAAGGTGACGCCCGACCGGGCCGATTGCCTGGGCGTGGCCGGCATCGCCCGCGACCTCTCGGCCGGGGGCCTCGGCCGGCTGACGCCGCGCGATCTCTCACCGGTCACGGGCAGCTTCGAGAGCCCGATCCGCTGGCATCGCGACCTGCCGGCCGGCAAGGAAAGCGCCTGCCCGCTGGTTGTCGGGCGCTATTTCCGCGGCCTCAAGAACGGCCCCTCCCCGCGCTGGCTGCAGGACCGGCTGACGGCGATCGGGCTTCGGCCGATCTCCGCTCTGGTCGACATCACGAATTACGTCACCTTCGATCTCAACCGGCCGCTGCATGTGTTCGATGCGGCCAAGCTCGCGGGCGATCTCACCATGCGGCTGGCCCGCGAGGGCGAGATGATCCAGGCCCTCGACGGTCGGACCTATGAGCTCGACCCCAGCATGACGGTCATCGCCGATGGCATGACCTTGCACGGCATCGGCGGCGTCATGGGCGGCGAGGAATCCGGCTGCTCCGAGACCACCACCGAGATGTTCCTGGAGGTGGCGCTGTTCGATCCGATCCGCACCGCCGAGACCGGCCGCAAGCTCGGCATCGAGAGCGATGCGCGCTACCGCTTCGAGCGCGGGCTCGATCCGATGTCGGCCCAATGGGGGGCCGAGGTCGCCGCACGCCTGGTGCTGGCGCTCTGCGGCGGCGAGGCCAGCCATGTCGTGGCGGCGGGCGAGATGCCGAGCTGGCGGCGCAGCCTGTCGCTGCGGCCCGAGCGCATCGCCGCATTGGGCGGCGTCGAGGTGCCGGTTGCCGAAGCCGTGCGCATCCTCGAGGCGCTGGGCTTCGAGGTCGAGCGCGGCGCCAATCTCCTGAAGGTCCAGCCGCCCTCCTGGCGCGCCGATGTGGAGGGCGAAGCCGATCTCGTCGAGGAGGTGGTACGGGTCTGGGGCTATGACCGTGTCGAGCCCGTCTCCTTGCCCCGCACCTCCGCCGTGCCGGCCCCGGCGACGACGCCGTCACAGCGCCGCGCCGTCCATGCCAAGCGCCTGCTGGCCGAGCGCGGGCTGCTGGAGGCAGTCACCTTCTCCTTCATGCGCCGCGACTGGGCCCAGCTCTTCGGCGGTGGTGCGGCGGCGCTGGCCCTGGTCAATCCCATCAGCGCCGATCTCGACCAGATGCGCCCCTCCTTGCTGCCCAATCTCCTGGCGGCGGCGGGACGCAATGCGGCCCGCGGCTATGGCGATGTCGCACTGTTCGAGGTGGGGCCGCGCTATGAGGGCATCGCACCCAAGGATCAGCGCCTGACCGCCGCGGCGCTCCGTGCCGGGCGCAACGCGCCGCGGCATTGGGCGGTAGCGCCGCGCCCCGTCGATCTCTTCGACGCCAAGGCCGATGCTTTGGCTATGCTGACGGCGCTGGGGGCACCGGTCGAGAATTTGCAGACCACGACCGATGCGCCGGCCTGGTTCCATCCCGGCCGCTCCGGCGTGCTGCGGCTGGGGGCGACGGTGCTCGCAACCTTCGGCGAGCTGCACCCGCGGGTGCTGGCGGCCCTCGACGTCAAGGGGCCGGTGGTCGCCTTCGAGACCGATATCGACCGCATCCCCCAACCGCGGGCCAAGACAGGCCCGGGCCGGCCGCTGCTGAAGGTCTCGCCCTTCCAGCCCATCGAGCGCGACTTCGCCTTTGTCGTCGCCGCGGACACGCCGGCGGAGAGGCTGGTCCGCGCCGCCAAGAGCGCGGACAAGGCGCTGATCACCAATGTCTCGGTCTTCGACCAGTTCGAAGGGGCCGCCCTGGGTGAGGGCCGCAAATCGATCGCGCTCTCGGTCTTGCTGCAACCGACTGAGCGGACCCTGACGGAAGCGGAGATCGAGGCGGTGGGGGTGAAGATCGTGGCGGCCGTCAACAAGGCGACGGGCGGGACGCTCCGGGGGTAGGGTCTTCGCTGTTTTTGCAGCGAATTAACAGCCACGGCCCCTTCTCATAGGTCAGTATATACGCACGTTGCGTAACGGTCAAACGCAGAGCAGTGTCAGGACGCGTGCGGCCTCGGCCAGGCGCTCGGGGAGCCCGCGCTGCTCGAAGGCGAGGGCATGTTCGCCCAGGAGATGGAGATAGAAGAGCCGCGCCCGGGTCCAGGCCTCGGCCGGGGTGAAGCCCAGGGCCCGAAACTCCCCGGCGATGAAGGCCAGGCGGGCATGATCGACCCGGCCGAGGATCTCGGCTGCTGTCCGGTCATGCAGGGCCCAGGCGCGGATGGCGGGGTCGAGACTTCCTGCCCCCTCGCCTGCCACGGTGGCCGCCAGGCGGCCGAGGCGCGTGCGGGGGCCCTCGCCCGCGGCTTCCAGACGGCGCAGTAGAGGCTCGGTCGAGCCCGCTTCCCAATCCGCCAGCAGGGCCTTCAGCAAGGCGGCCCGGTCGCGGAAATGCCAATAGAAGCTGCCCTTGGTGACCGCCAGATCGCGGGCGAGGGTCTCGACGGCCACGGCGGCAATCCCGCCGGAAGCGAGCCGCCGGCCGGCCGCCTTGAGCCAGTCGCCGTGGTTTCGATCGGGGGGCTTTTTCATCTAACATACGCTACCGTATTGTAGCAATATGGGCCACCGCAAATTGTCGGGCTTGGCGACTTGCAGCAGGCAAACTCGTGGATGGTCGGCCTTCGCCGACCATGACGCTTGAGAGAGTTGAGGCTGCCGATCCCGCAGCTTCCATACGGTAGCGTATGCCAGATATCAGGCGCAAACTTCTCCCTATGGGCCGCATGCTCTTCATAACCGCTGCCGCCTGCCTCACCCTGTTTCCGTCGCCGGCCAGGGCTCAGGGCGACGACGCCCTTTCCGGTTATGCGGTGCTGGTCCGCGATATCCTGATCGTGCGGCAGTGCGGCCTCTCCGACGAGCTGGTGGAGGCAGGCTTCCGTGTCGAAGTGCAATCCCTGGGGACACTCACGCCGGAGACCGCGGCCGCGGCCCGCGATCGGGGCCAGGAGGCCTATCGACTCGCCTGGCGCGATCGGGGCAGCGGACCGGTCGATCCCCGCTGCCGGCACGAGGGAGCAGCCGCGGCGGCGGGCTTTCGCGCCTTCATCATGGCGGATTGAGCACGCGGCGCGCTTGCCGCCCAGCCTGCGGTTGCGCGAGCGCACCTTCTTCCCTATGTTCCAGCCCTTCCCGCGACAGCAGCCCCCATGTTCGAACAGAAGCTCATACGCAACTTCGCGATCATCGCCCATATCGACCACGGGAAATCCACCCTGGCCGACCGCCTGATTCAGGCCTGCGGCGGCTTGACCGCGCGGGAGATGAAGGAGCAGGTGCTCGACAATATGGACATCGAGCGCGAGCGGGGGATCACCATCAAGGCGCAGACCGTGCGCCTGATGTACAAGGCGAATGACGGCGAGACCTACGCCCTCAATCTGATGGATACGCCGGGCCATGTGGATTTCGCCTATGAGGTGAGCCGCAGCCTCGCGGCCTGCGAGGGCTCGCTGCTGGTGGTGGATGCGACCCAAGGGGTCGAGGCCCAGACCCTGGCCAATGTCTATCAGGCGATCGGGAACAACCACGAGATCGTCCCGGTCCTCAACAAGATCGACCTGCCCGCGGCCGAGCCGGAGAAGGTGCGCCAGCAGATCGAGGATGTGATCGGTCTCGACGCCTCGGATGCCGTGCTGATCTCGGCCAAGACGGGCCTCGGCATTCCCGATGTGCTGGAGGCCCTGGTCACGCGTCTGCCGCCGCCCAAGGGCGAGGCGGATGCCCCGCTCCAGGCCCTGCTGATCGACAGCTGGTACGACCCCTATCTCGGCGTCATCATCCTGGTCCGGGTGAAGAACGGCGTGCTCAAGGCCGGGATGAAGGTCCGCATGATGTCGACCGGGGCCGCCCATGAGGTGGACCAGGTCGGCGTCTTCACGCCCAAGCATGAGAAGCTGCCGGCCCTCGGCCCGGGTGAAGTGGGCTTCATGACGGCCGGCATCAAGGAAGTGGCGGATTGCCAGATCGGCGACACCATCACCGAGGAGCGCCGCCCCGCCCCCGCCCTGCCGGGCTTCAAGCCCAGCGTGCCGGTGGTCTTCTGCGGCCTCTTCCCCACCGATGCGGCGGAATTCGAGCAGCTGCGCGAGAGCCTGGCCAAGCTGCGCCTCAACGATGCGAGCTTCCATTTCGAGCCGGAATCATCGGCCGCGCTGGGCTTCGGCTTCCGCTGCGGCTTCCTCGGCCTGCTGCATCTGGAGATCATCCAGGAGCGCCTCGAGCGCGAGTTCAACCTCAACCTGATCACGACAGCGCCCAGCGTCGTCTACCGCGTGCATCTCACGGACAAATCGGTGATCGAGCTGCACAACCCCGCCGACATGCCCGATCCCGTGAAGATCGAATTCATCGAGGAGCCCTGGATCAAGGCGACCATCCTGGTGCCCGACGAGCATCTGGGCTCGATCCTGAAGCTCTGCGAGGACCGGCGCGGCATCCAGCAGGAGCTGACCTATGTCGGCAGCCGCGCCATGCTGGTCTATCGCCTGCCGCTGAACGAGGTGGTGTTCGATTTCTACGACCGGCTGAAATCGGTCTCGCGCGGCTATGCCAGCTTCGATTATCAGCTCGACAGCTATGAGGAGGGCGATCTGGTGAAGCTCTCCATCCTGGTGAACGCCGAGCCGGTGGATGCGCTGGGCATGATCGTGCATCGCACCCAATCGGAATTCCGCGGCCGGGCGCTCTGCGCCCGCCTCAAGGAGCTGATCCCGCGCCAGCTCTTCAAGATCGCGATCCAGGCGGCCATCGGCGGGAAGGTCATCGCCCGCGAGACGGTCTCGGCCATGCGCAAGGATGTCACCGCCAAATGCTATGGCGGCGACGTCAGCCGCAAGCGCAAGCTGCTGGACAAGCAGAAGGAGGGCAAGAAGCGGATGCGCCAATACGGCAATGTCGAGATTCCGCAATCCGCCTTCATCGCCGCCCTCAAGATCGACGGCGACCGCTAGAAGCGAGTTTGCTTAGCGCAGGCGCCCGCGCGTCAGCGCAGGCCGCCTAACCTGCGTCAGCGCAACCGTCCAAAATGCCGGTGGCGCCGCTGCGGTCGCGGCCAGAGCACGAGGATCAGACCGGGGGCGGCAAGCACGAGCCAGACCGGGCGCAGCAGGATCCAGAGGATGGGCGGCCAGAGCGGCTGCCAGATATGACGCTCGATGACGGCTTGCAGGAGATTGAGGCTGCCGGGCGCAAGGCTGTACCAGACCTTGCCGGCGGAGCTGGTCTCCCAATGACCGGTGCTGTACCAGCCGAACAAGTCGCGCCCCAGAAGAATGAGCGCGGCGGCGATCAGCAGCCAGCCGATGACCCGCAATACGGTCAAGCCTGTCCCTCGCTAATCCGGGGTCCATAGCACATCGATGGCGCCTCGTCATCCGGCGCTAGGTTAAACCCCGGCTATCGGCAAGGGATGCAGCTGAAACAGGCTGAGCAGCCCGCCGTTGATTGCTTTTGGTAACTAATATGCCCTATACTTCTTGATATTACTTTGACGGAGATTTTCCCATGGACCCGCAGAATGCCGCCTCGGGCTGTCCGATGGACCGGCTGCTTCGTCTCCTCACCGGTCCCTGGACCACTTACATCCTCTGGGTCCTCAGGACCAAGGGGCCGACCCGTTTCGGCGAGCTCAAGCGCTGCGTGCCCGGCATCTCCGCCAAGATGCTGACCGAGCGGCTGCGGATGCTGGAGGAGGCCCGGGTCATCTTCCGCCATTACGAGCCGACCATCCCGCCCCAGGTCACCTATGGCCTGGCCGCGCGCGGCGAGGAGCTGCGCGATGCGCTGGACAAGCTGAACGAGGTCTCCCGGCGCTGGCAGGCGGAAGACCGCCCGGCGGTCGCCGACGCGGCGGAGTAGCCCGGCCCGCAACCCAATTTTCCCCTGACTTCCCGCCGGCGCATTTCGAGCGCCGAGCATGTTGCGCGTCCATGACCGCTTCGCTAGGGTGCGCCGCTTCCGGAGGGGTGGCCGAGTGGTTTAAGGCACACGCTTGGAAAGCGTGCATACGGGAAACCGTATCGCGGGTTCGAATCCCGCCTCCTCCGCCAGCTTCCCATCTATCGCGACTGTCCAGCGCCGTCTGCTGACGTCCATCATTGTCCGAATTCTCTCTCTCGTGATCTTGCAGATACGTGATTGGCGATGGCCCCGTTAGCGATGGGAGATCGTCTTGCGAGCGAAGATTAAGAGCGACCACAAAACTACCACCTGCAGCGGCTTGATAGCTCGGCAATGCCCGCTTAAGTTGCAATCAGTCCAAGAGACCAAGGAGCCCTCGAACGAGTGGCCGCCAAGGATGACCCTACCTAGGGTGGGATGACCCGAAGTTCCCTTGCCAAGGTGGTCACTCACGGAGCTGCCGTGGATCATCTCTCATCCCCTTGAGATGGTCTGCGGTGGCTCATTTCATTTCGGATTTACGGCTCACACCAGAAAAGCCCCGCACTGGGTTCGTTTCAGCTGGTCCCCTTGCTGTCCGAGACCGCCGCCGCGTCCCCGATCCGCTCTGGAATTACCACGCTTGCGGTGAAACCGAGGGCGACCAGCAGCTCCCGGCGCTTTCTACACGAGCAAGCCACGGGTTTTGTTCGGGCGGCCATGGACGAATTAGGGCGCGCCAAAAGTTTGAGACCGGGCGGTCATCCGACGCGACCCGAACTGATCCATCCTGTACGCGAGTTGAAGCTCTCCTACCACTCCGCTAATCTAGCGGTAGAAGAGATCCTATGCGTCGCAACCGGTGGTTAGGAAGAGGCCTCTGGGAAGTGTTCGCCATCCTGTTCTGGGTGGCGATGATGGCGGCACTTGTCATGGCCATTTACGAGTTCTTGAGTGGCCCCACGGTTCTCGACTGGCGGCTTGATTAATGCCAGCGCCTTATTCTCCCCCGGCTCGACAATATGTGTGCCGAGCTGGCGACTCCGCCAAGGTCTCCAACCTGCCCAGGGGTCACGATTTCAGATCGCAACCGTGAACGTGGGCGTATCCCTTCGCGCGCTTCCGACGCGGTTGCGTACCAAGCCCGGTATTCTTCGCAATCTTGCTGCGCTTCTTTGCATAGTTCGGTGCGACCATCGGATAATCCACAGGCAATCCCCAGCGCCGCCGATACTGCTCTGGCGACATGTCGAAGGCATTCCGAAGATGTCGCTTGAGCATCTGAAGCTGGCGGCCATCTTCGAGGCAGACGATGTAGTCAGGCGTCACGGACCGATTGATCGGCACTGCTGGCTCGGGAAGCTCTGCCGGCGTCCCGTTGATTCTCAGTTCATCGAGAACTTGGTGGACAGTTTGAATCAACGCAGCCACTTCCGACGATGGTGTCTTGCCGTTCGAGAGCTTCGCGGCGACTACTTCAGTCGCAAGCGGCAGCAATTGGGCTGCCTTCATATCCTCGGGCATTTCGGTTTCCTATCTCATCGGGTGGGAAAGATGTGAATGGTGGTGCAGATCAGAAGCCGGGAGGGCTGCTTACTCCATTAGTGCGGGGACGGAAGTGCCTTTCACTCAGGAAAATAAGCAAACTTTCGCAAGGGCCTAGACTATTGCCTTCGCCGATCTTCTGGGCAGTTTGGAGAGTGTTTTTCCTCACATCCCATGTCACTTACACGATAGGTGTATGCGAGTGCCACAACTTAGCGTGGTAGCCTCTAATGGCCACGGTCCGCTCACGATTGGCAATGAGAGCGCAAGTATGGTCCGCAAAGAAACTCGTTTAGACGTTATATCTCCTCTACCTCAAACGTCGATCGTGAAGAAGACAACGCCTCCGGGAGCGCCTCTGTTCGAGGGTGAGGATTCCGAGGATCTGATGTGCGGATCATGCGGCGGAATCATTGCGCACAATCTTTCTATTGCAAGCGCCCGTGAAAATTTCGTCGCCCCAGGCCACGTTGTCATAAAGTGCGATTGTGGCGCTCACAATCTAATAGGTGGTGGCAACGCTTAGTGAAGGTCTTTACCGTTAGGGGCGATGGGAACGGCTAACTCTCGTCGTTCACGCTTGCGTGCAGGTACTTCCCGGTCTTGAAGAAGGGGATCACCTTACGCGGGACTTCAACGGTGGTTCCCGTTCGTGGGTTCCGGCCCGTGCGAGCCTTGCGATGCTTGAGCGAGAAGATGCCAAAGCCTCGGATTCCGACGCGATCTCCCCGGGTAAGTGCAGTCCCAATCGACGTGAAGATGGTTTCGACAACGCGCTCGACATGTGCCGAAGATCTGGGTTGAGTTCCGCGACCCTTTGGATTAGTTCCGACTTTGTCATAGCGATCCCCCGCCTAGCGGCCCCGCATCCGTAGATCCAGCCTAAGTCTGCGAATAATTCGTATGCTATCGAGAGGTCAAGCTTTCTTGAAAAAGGCCGATGTGGCTCTAAGCTTGGCTTCCTACTGCCCCGCGCGGCTTTCCTTCCCACACTGGTATTCCCCGAACTTGCCACGGTGGGGCAAAACATCCGCGTCTTCAACCACGATGGGCCGTCGGTTCCAACTCTGGGAGGTTCCAAATTTTTGGCTGGCCGCCGCTTCGAAAATCATCCTATGACGCCCGAAGATTACCCGGTAGTCGTCCGCTGCGAAATCCGCTGATTTGTAGAGACTGCCAATCGCACTGATCGTTGCTTTGCACAAGATTGCTTCGCCTGCATCATCGGCGTACCAGCACAATGCCGATTGATCCTGCTCATAGAATGCTTCAGTGCCTAGAAAAGCGAGCGCCATCGTTTTCTCCATTAGCAAAGTTGCGCCCCGGT
Source organism: uncultured Alphaproteobacteria bacterium (assembly GCA_963757155.1). GTDB lineage: Bacteria > Pseudomonadota > Alphaproteobacteria > Dongiales > Dongiaceae > DASXQK01. The sequence continues at coordinate 621,232 of CAVWQS010000014.1, read as the reverse complement.
GGCTTGAATGGGCCGGGGACTAGCGATAAAGCACCTCGACCTTGTGCCAAGTAACCCCACGATGTGCCGCGAGCGCTCTCGCTACGGTCTCCGCTTCGACGCGGCTGTTCACGGGTGTCTCCGCCAACGTAAGCGACCGTCCGTTTTTCTCGAGGACAACTGTCACGGCGTATCGGTCGTTCATCCGGGTGACTGTCGCTCGAACGGTGGTTTCATCGGCCATTGAACCTCCCGACGAAATCGGAAGCGCCCGCGGTCAGTTTTCGTCGCTTATGGGGAGCGTAGATTCTCCCGGGGTTGTCGGTGTAGCATCTTGATCTTCAACCTCTCGTGGCGCTTGCTGACCAAGCTGCTCGGCTAATGGCTCCCCCTCGCCGCAAGCGCAATTCCCACCTCTGCCAAGCGTAAGTACATCTCGCGGGTGCACGAGATTTTTGTGTTGGAGGCGTGTCGCTTGAAACACTCGGCTTGCTCGCTGTGGAAGCGCACACGGGTATTGAGCGTAACTCATTGTTTGGATCTCCTTCCCGCCATACGTGATTGCTTCCAGCACTCAACTAAGGAGGGTCAGGTAGATTTCTTATCCAGCTTTTCAAGCTCCCCTTACAGGCGACTACGACTTAGGAAGTAGGCCATCTACGGAAGTCGTCGCTGCCAGGGGTGCGCTTCCGTGACCTATGACGCGATGGGTAGATATCTCAACGGAACGGGAGGACTGCTGTCTTCGATTTCTGAGTCTTCTGGCACTAGTCTGGCCAGGCGATCTGCCCATTCCGCGAGCGCCTCCTCGGTCGTCGCCAACCGAAGGTACATATTCCGGGTGTCTGGATTGCGGGTGGCGTCGGCGTGACGACGAAAGAGCCCGGCGCGCCGCCTATGGTCATCCACTCGTTCTGTGTAACCAAAAATCATTGGGGACTCCCTTGTTGCAACGTCGCTGGCCTTGGCGACTTTTGAACCCCTCATTTGTGGCGAGGGTCACGCAGCTCCAGTCCGAGTGGCGAGCAACCCACGATTTGCGTGGCTAAGAGCGAACCGGACTTGCGCTTCGGTTCACGCTGCCCACTGTATTGCCATTGTCGCCATGGCAAAATTCCCCCGTAGCACAGTGTGCTAGAGGTCACAAAATTGGCCCGTCCGCGCGTGGTGATGAGTTCAAATCAACGCAACGTAAAAACCACCCTTCCCAAAAATCCTATTTTTCAACTCGCGGTCGAATAACGCTGACCGCAAAGGCGTCGGCCTGCCCCAGAAGTACCTCCGCTATCCTCCGGCCTTCATCGCAATCTCAACGTCAGCCGGGGCGCGTTGGCCAGCCGCACAGGCTAAGGGAAGACGGCTAACAGCACGCCCGCGATCAGCGTCAGTGTCCAGCCGGAGACAATCAGGAAGCCCCACACGCCACCCATGCCGCTAAGCACCTGGAGCGTAAGTTCAGGTTCTCGCATGCCTGCCTCACTTAATTCCCGCCGCGTACGTTTCCACACACCCGAAACAGGATGAAGACCGGGACTGCGCTGAAAGCAGCGAGGACGAAGCCGCCGAGCCGTACTGCATTCATGAGATCTCCCTGAAGAGCCTCGCACAGGTAGCAGCATCATGCTCCTGCGCATGTCGTCGTAGAAGCCGGGAGGGCGATGCCGGATCCACAGGGCCGCGTTGGCCATTAGCGAGGCTGTGAGGGCCTAGGTTGCTACAGCAAGCCGAAGGGGCGCTAACAGTTGATCCTGCTTCCAATTAAGGGCGACAAGGCGGGTAAGGCGCAAGCACCGGCTACGGCTAAGCGACGACGGGCTTAGTATCCTTCCAAGGCAACGCTCGCTGGGCTAGCGGTAAAGCACCTCGACTGTATGCCAAGGAACGCCGTATTCTGCCGTGAACGTCTTCGCGACGGCCTCTGCATTGATGATGCTCGCCGCTATCTTGTTAACCACCACGTGCGCTTTTGCGCCCTTTCTTATCTCCACTATCACCCTGTATCCCTTGACGACCTTTGCGATGGTCGCTTGAGCAGTGATTGCAGCGATTGGAGTCCGGCTGAAGTCGGAAGCGCTGACAGGCAGTTTCATACCTACGGCCTACACGGGATATCCCTCTGGCTGTGACCAAGCGATCTCTGAGCCTTCGAGGCCCACTCGGACTTGATTGCTGAGGCGCTCTGCCGTCGCTGCCAAGTCCTCCTCGGCATCCACTACTCGAAGGTACATTTCTCGATTACTTGGGTTCGAAGTTTCATCTGCATAGCGCCGAAATCGGGCAGCACGTTCCCTATGGTTTTGCGCCTGTGCGGCATAGCTGCACCATACTCGGCGCTCAATTGTTTCCATGTGTTCCTCCCGACGCGTAGGTGTCTTTTCACACCAGTGTGGCAGGTCCCCGAAGCCGCGGAGAGCGCCGGCTCTTTGGAGGGGACAGACGCTTCCGCGGCGTCAGCCTACACGGGACGCTGGGGAGCGCTCGCATAGCCTGGGCTGTTCAGGTTCTCGGAGACCTGACTTAGCGACGCCTATCGTAATATTCTGGTGACAATCGGAAATATGGCCTTTGGGTGACTATCCGTTCGGGCCTAGCGGGCTTGGTATCAGGGGCTGCCATGGCTGCCCAGTAGAGCTAATGCAACAGATCGCGGATATCTCACTTCGCCAGAAGGCTCTCCAGGAAAAACTCCGCCCCATCACCGCACGACTGGCGGCTGGCATAACTGACCCTGCTCTAGGCCAGGAGAACAATCGACTTTAGAAGGAAATCGTGGATCTAGAAGAGCGGAAAGCACGGCTTCTGCGAGGATGAGCTGCGGAGACGCCAGAAGAGCTTCGGAGAGTTGAGGGCTCCCGAAATCCCCAAAGACAGGAGATGATGCTCTGGACGATGCCCTGGCGAGTCTGGGAGGGGCCGTGAGAAGGTCTCGATGCTTGCCCTGCGTGCCAGATCATATAGACGCCAGTTATATGGAGGTCGGATAGGTCCACTGATTCTAACCCAAACCATCGATCGAAGTGAATTCTCCATGGGAGTAAGCAGCTACCGCCTCTACCCCAAAAGGCGGCGGCTTAGCCAAACGCGCTAGATGACACTCCGACTTTTGCGCCCACCGAAAATTTCTATCGGTCCGAGATAGGGAAAAGCTGGCGCGCGTGTCAGCCCCTCCCAGGGGCGACCGACCGCGCGATCGACCAGCCGGCCGATGATTCGGCAGCCCCAGGTCGCTCGGGCGATCACGAGCCCTAGTGGTGCCAATCCGATACAAGAGTCCACCGCGATCGGCTGTACTTCCATTGGCCGACTTTCGATGGCCAGGTGTTCGTGATCAGATCGAGAAACTAGGTGTGTCTTAGGGCCCGTCAGACCATCGCACGGTCCTCCGGTAGGCGCACTCGACAAATCGGATCGCAACGATGGCATTTCGGAAGTGGGATCACAGCCTCGGCCACGACCGGCTTACTGCGGAACACAATACGGTGGTTGACGCCGTAGAGACACTCGCCAAGGTGCTCCGGGAGGTCGAGAGATCAGTCGCATTGCCGGACCATGAGCGCGACATGGTCCGGGCCGCCCTGGTGAAGTGCCGCGCGGTGACACTCCAGGATGAGCTCGAGCAATGGTTCTAGCCGCTGATGCACTACAATTTGCCGCGCCGGCTGCCAACTCACCGCCAAACGGCCGCTTGGCCACTGCAGGTCAACCCCGACTTTTGCGCCCATCGAAATTTCGTAGGGCTCTGAAATAGAGCCTGGGCGCTAGTGCGTCAGCCCCTCCCCAGGGGGCGACCGGGTGCTGTCGGTCGACCGATCGGCTGGCTGGATGGCGCCGCCGGGGCGGGCCGAGTGGTTTAAGGCACACGCTCGGAAAGCGTGCATACGGGAAACCGTATCGCGGGTTCAAATCCCGCCTCCTCCGCCATCCTGCTTCGCGCTCCGCGCTTCGCAGGACTGCGTCCGGTCTCGGGGCGAAGCAGGATGCCCTCCGAAGCCTCCTGCTTGGCGCTCCGCGCTTCGCAGGACTAAGCCGGCTTGGTGGGCGAAGCAGGAGCCCTCCGAAGCCTTAGCGAAGGAGGGCCCTACATGCTCTATGCCTCTTGCAAAGCCTATCGGTCGAATCTCAACGCTATGTGGGGATAACGACCGACCTCAAGAGACGCATTGCCGAGCACAATTCCGGCAAATCTTCGCACAGGTCGAAGTCCCACCCCTGGCGCCTCGTGACTTACGTGGCTTTCTCGGATGAGAGCAAGGCCGCTGCATTCGAGCGCTATCTAAAATCCGAGTCAGGCCATGCGTTCGCAAACAAGCGCTTGTGGTAAGTCCGGCTTCCTCTGCGTGAGAATTAGATAGGCGCAATAGTTAACGGGCCCCTTTGGGCTAGGCTCTGCACAGCTCTCGTCATCGGTTCAGATCAGGCTGCGGCGATAGCAGCTGGGTGTGCGGCCCACCAGCCGGCGGAAGGCCGTGGAGAAGCAACTCGTGTCGGCGAAACCGAGCTCCATGGCGATCCAGGTGACCGAGAGGCTCTCCCGTGCCAGCAAGGCCTTGGCCCGCTCGATGCGCCGCGCCGTATGGTAGCGATGCGGCGGTATGCCGAAGGATTGCTTGAAAGCCCTGGTGAAATGGAAGGGGCTGAGCTGGGCGATGTCCGAAAGGGTGGTGAGCGAGATCTGGTCGCTGAGATGCGCCTCGATGTACTCCGCCGTCCGCTTGCTCTGCCAGGCCGCGAGGCCGCCGGGCCGTGCCCCCCGGCTGGTTTCCGGCATATGGCTAAGGCGAAGCAGCTCGCGCATCAGCACCAGGCCGAGCGCGTCGACATAGAGCCGGTCGGCACCGTCGGCCCGCTCTATCTGTCGGCGCAACTTGTACGCCGTCGCCCAGATGTCGGGGTCATGGAAGAACAGGCGGGCTTCGACCTCCTCCCCACCAGGACCCGCTCCACCCTCCGTCAATGACCAGCGAGGGTCGAGATAGAGGCATGTCAGCCGCGGCATGATGCGCGGCACTTGCCACTCCCGGAACTTGAGCCCGGCCGGCACGAACGTCAGCTTCTGGCTTACATCGCGCAGACTCGAGCGAGGAAGGCCGTCGAGATATGTATCGCCGTCGTGACGCTCGCCGCGATCGAAGGCCATCAGGAGATGAAAGGGCCCGCAAAACTCCATTGCAAACATCGCCGGCTGCGTCACCTGTATGACCTCGCCGGAGAGCGAGCCCCAAGCTGCGCCCTGGCGGCGGACTGCATCGGCGGGCAAGATCTGCAGGGAGGGGACGGCTGTATTCGCTTGGTCGTCGCTCCGGGACAGGGCCAGGATTGTCGAGCCGCCGGGGAATGTTCGGGTCGGTGACTCTCCGCCATCGGCCCAGCTGCCTGTTTGTAGACAATTCACGTCATCCACGATCGATCGCCCTCTGGGTCGCTGATCCCGGATGAGACTATGGTTGGCGGCAGCCTCGCAGCCTATTGAACGAGGGTAGTCCTCCGTACCAAACAGGTTTGGGCTTGCTATACCAAAGTTGGTGCGCGCCGTACTTGCGCTGGTCGATTCCGAGCCGCGGGCCGCAGGTGAGCTGAAGCGGCCGCAGGGATCGAGTGCGCCATCGGTCCCCGGAGAGGGCCCATGGCATGACCCGAGGTCATGCCATGCGGCTCTCCCCGCGGATTCGATGGCAGTCGTGCCAGGTGCATTGCACCGTTACTCGTTGCGCGGCGCGCTCTGGCCAACGCCGGGGAACTCGGCGCTCGCCGCAGGATCGGAATTCGGCCCGCCGTTCTTCGGCGCGCCCTGGCTAATGCCGTGGGGCTCTGCGCTCGCCGCAGGATCGGAATTGAGCCCACCGTTCCGCGGCGCGCCTTGGCCGAGGTCGTGTTCGCCCATGCTGGTGCCGTTCCGGCCGGCCCCTCCGAATCCGCCATGGCTGTCGCCCGACCTACCATGCGCCATGGCGGCACTGACGCCGAACAGAGCGCCATGATCCAACCGGGAGGGCAGGATCGTGAAGATCGCTGCAAAAGCGGCCGCCAGGATGAGGGGCCGCGTGAACCGCTTGCTGTCGATAGTCATTTTGAGCCTCTTCTTGTGATGAGTGATCGCCGCACGCCGTGGAATTTCGGCGCCGGTCGATGAGGCATGTGGGCGGGGAAGCGAGGGCTGGCTTTGCCTCGCTTGCGCCGAATTCAGAGATCTTGCGCCAAGCCTGATCACGCCATCGCGAGCGAAGACCGACCGTGATCCGGGATTGCGGCTGCGCGACGATTTACCCGGATTTACCGGCTTTCACTAGGTCTGCCCTTGCCGCGGCATAGATGTCGAAGGCGGGAAAGGACAAGGAATCCGCCTCATGATCTACATCGTCTATGTCGCCGTCTGTCTTGTCGGCATGACGCCGAAAGACTGCAACCACAGCAACGCCGTCGATTGGATCGCGGCACCCGAGCCGCAGCAGGGTCTCGCGGCCTGCATGATTCACGGCCAGGAATACGTCTCTCAGGCTCGTCTTGTCATCCCCGGCAAGACCTACCCGAAGGTCTACTGCCAGCCGCCGTCGAACATCGGAAAGGCGAATGTAGGTTGAGGTCGCTGCGGCAATACCAGCGGGCGAGCACCGCCTTCAAGCGCCCGTGCCCGGGGCACGTGTCTTCCCCGCGCGGACGGCCCCGATCACGCCGCCACGCTCGAAGCCCATGAGCCCGGCGACGCTGGCGAGACAGAGATAGATCAGCGTCCGTTTTGGAAGTAACCGAAAATTGACCGATAGGTGATCAGGGCGAGACCATCACGATCATTCCTGAGATCGAGGCTGCCGCCGGCGTTCTCCGTGCAAATACCCGGTGCCAGAACCTGGCTGTCATGGCTGTCGATGATGACCGTGACCGCGCCCTTGCTCGTGGTGTCATTGCAAACTCGAAGCCAATAATAAGTTGACCCCAGCCACAGCTGCTTTGCTTCACCTGCCGCCAGGTTGACAGCACCGGACGGCTCAGCGGAGGCCTGCGTCGTCACCAGGGTCGCGGCGGACACTATCAGTCCCGCCAACATCCTATTGCGGACGCTCGAACGGCGCTGCGTGAAGCGATGGTCCATCACAAATTCTCCGCAGTTTTCGCTTGGGATTCTTGTTCTCGACATGCGCAACCGCTCACATGGCGATTGCGCCTCTCATGACTAGGGGCGCGGCAGTTATCACGCTACCCTGCTGCTCTCGCAGCGCCTTCGTAGAAAGCATCCATAAGTTACAACGCGAATGGGGGTTTCTTCCTGCGTCCGGTCGACCTGCCAATTTGCCGCAGTGGCAGGGGGTCGAGGCTCAAGCGTGGCACCGTGCTGGGTTTCGGTCGGTCTGTCCAGACACCGGCATCGTGCTCGCGAAGTCGTCAAACGTCGAGGTATACCGCACACGGGTTGGCTTGCTCATGGTGCGGGAGAGAGCCAGCCCGGCCATATCGAGGTGACGCGCGACAAACAGTAAGCATGCGCCGGCCACCGGCTTCGCCGATGGCCGGCTCGACGGCGGCTGGGGTATTGCCTGTCAGTCTCCGATTCCCCCTTCGGCCGTCTTCGGCATCGAGCAGGTATTGGCCGGCAGCGGAGTGGTATTGGTCAAGAGCTTCGGGTAATAGCAGTCCCCGATCCCAGCCTTGCCGCCGTCCTCCGGGCCATCGGGTGCCGTCGCGGTTTGCATGAATTGCGTCAGCCAATCCGGCTTGCCAGTCTCCGCCGTGGTCGGGAAGATGAGCGGGGCCGGCCGGTGCGCCAGACTCTGACCGTCCGGATCGTTGTGCATCTGGAAGGAGAAACCGAGAGGTCCGGCGTCCGGGAAGTCCACATCCCGAACCGCCCAGGTCTTACAGGTCCTGTCGATTTCGTCGAAGAGATCCGGGTTCGCCAGAACGGACGGGTCTTTCTTCATCTCCGGATTGCCGCCGCAGGGGCCGTTCCCGGTATCCCCGTCCGCCGACTTGCAGAAGGTGCTGGGCAGGCACAGGCCGTTCTTGGGCTTCAACTCGAGATCCGTCTGATCCTTCATGTCGATCGTGATCTGGAGGATGCCGCAGTTCGGAACTGCGCCACAGGCCTCCGTATTGTTGTAATTCACCGTCCAGGCCGTCGGCCAGTCGACGTTGGTGAACTTGTTCACGGGTCGCGAGGTGAGGTCCGCTCTGACGGCGTGGAGATCGCTTGTCTGATCACTTGGACCTTTGCTGCCCACCGTGAAGCCGGGGCCGACATAGATCTGATAGGTCTGCTTGGTGGCCGTCTTCGCAAAGACGAAGAACATGTAGTACTTCCCCTTCACGAACACATTGACACTGCGCGGCGCGCAGTTAGGGGTGTCCTTTGTTATTTCTGTCGGGCAGGGCTTGGTGTTGCTGAAATTCTCTGTCAGCTGCTGGTCCAGCGTCACACTGGTGTCGAGATAATAGGTGCCATGGTTCACCGTCAGCGAACTGCGGTTAAAGGTGGACTGCCCACCCATCCTCACGAAGGGCCAGCGGCACGCCGCCAGGGTCTTGTTCTCGATCTTGTCGCAGCCCTTGTCGATCCAGGTTTTGGTCTCCCGGGTCGTACCGGCTTGGTCGCCGGTGAGGAATTGACGGTATAGGGGCACGCCATAGCACGCGGGGTTCGAGCATTCCTTCGACCAAGTCCCCCCGCGCCCCTCTATGCTCGTGAAGTGTTTCCCGTCGTCATTGAAAGACTTGTCGGGTGCCAGGGCGGAGCCGCACAACCCCAGACCGCTGTTATCCCCAACACCGCAGTCAGGGTAGACGACGGTCGTCACATAGTCATAGGGGCTGGTCGTGGCGGTTGTCGGGGTGGGGGTCGGAGGAAGTTTGCCATTCGCATCCGGACAGGGAAGCCTCGGGGTGATCTTGTCATTCGTGGGGCTGATGCCGAGATTCGACAGGCATTCCGCCGTCTGCAACGGCGCATTGAAGAACTCGGCCGGATTTACCGAGATCGTCCCGGTCTTGACGTCGTTCGTCAGCCCCGTCAGCGAGCCGTCGTCGTCGTTGAGCTCTGTCTGGCGGTCGATGTCGGTGAACCCCTCGAAGAAATTGGTCGTAAATGAGGAGGCGTTCACGGGCTTGCAATAGGCACTGTTCAACCCAGCCCCTCCGTCCGTGTCCTGCAGATAGGTGTTCGGCTTGAACAGTGCATCGATGACATAGTGGCGGATATCGACGCCGCCGACGGTCACGCCGTCTTTGGTGCGCGGCTGGCCGAAGAACAGGTTCTTCGAGTGGAAGGACGGCGGATAGAAGAACCCGTTCGGCTGCTTCCAGGCGATGGCGGCATTGGGCAGATAGCACAAGCTTGGCGCTTGCTTTCGCACGCCCGGCGTGCCCGCGTACATGCACTTTGGGCAGGTCGTCTTGGTGATATCGAGGATAGATGTTGGACTCCTGATACATCGGGCCGTCATAGATGCTGAACAGGCGTTGGCTAACGCCGAAATTGTCCAGCGGCATGCTGATGCCCTCCGCGGCCGAGAGGCAGTACCCCTCCGGACTGGCGACGCCCCCGTCGCAGGCGAGGGCCCCCTCAATGCCGTTGGCGAAGGGTCCGCTGTTCGCGGAGAAAGGATTGGCCGTCTGGGTATTGCCGACGAATACCGAGGTCCGTGCCAGAGCCCAGTCGCCCTCGATGACGGCGCCGCGGGAGTAGTCGCCGCTGGTGAAGGAGGTGACGCCCCCGTTCTGGATGTCCGACAGGAAGCTGTTGGTCATGAGGAACCACTGGGGCCTCGACCAGATCGCCGCGAAATTGGTTTGAGCCCAGTGGAACGAGCTGGTGTAGTGGTCGAGAAGGGTGACCCCGCAGGTGACCAGCGCTCCTTTGTTATTGCACTTCGAATTTGATGGAAACGCCGTGTCCGTGCCTGTGAACTGGGTGCAATCATATTTTCCGCCCACCAGCGGGCACCGCGTCGTCTGGTGGCCTCCGCCGACCAGATGCGGGTAGTACAGGTCCTTGTCGCTGGCGGGAGAGATCGGAATGGGCGCGAAGCTCGGGATCCCCAGGACCGATGGAATCGCCACTTTGCCGGGAGGTGCGGTCGGCGGCACCACGCCCTGGCAAGTTGCCATGTCGCTGACATCCGAGAACGAGCCCATCGTCGTGGTCGCATAATTGGCGTAGAACGACTTGAAGGGGGTCATGGCCGCGTTGCCGTCGCGGTACTGCACGCCGGCATAGCCCGACCACTTCATGTGCATGCCGGGTATCTGAACCCCCTTCTTGGGAAATACGTTGTCATCCGTCGGCACATCGGGCATGTCGCTGTTCCAGGCGGGAACGAGCCAATAGGACATGCCGCAGGCGCCGGCTCCGGCCGCCATATTCCCTTGGAAGTCGTTCCAGCCGTTCGAAATCCAGTACACCGCGGGGTGGTCGTAGTCGGAGCGAAAGGGAAATGCCTCCACGGCAAGATTTATGGGCCCGCCGGTATCGTTCTTCCCCGCCCAGGCGGCGGCCAGGATGCCCGGAACCTTGCGGGGATTCGAATCATTGTCGATCGCCGCCCGCGCGAAGATACCGAGGTTGGAATAGAACGCGTTGTCGACCTCGGTGCCGTCCTGGAGCATGAAGCCGTGGCCGATCGACTTGTAGCCGATGTTGCGCTGGAGGAGCACGCCTTGGGTCGAATGCAGCACGATCCAGCGGGTCATCGATTCGTTGATCGTCGAGTCCTTGACGAAGGTTTTGTCCGGAACCTGGCGCGCCATGTGGAAATGGATGGGATAGTGGCCCAACTTGCCGCCCTGGCCCATATACTTGAACTCGACGCCCTGGATCTGGATCTGCTGGAACCCCTGCCGGAAGATGGTTTGGGCGCCGAAGTAGTAGCAGTTGGGCACGGCCTGCTTGATATTGTCCCTGTTGGGGACGGTGACCGTGTAGGTCTTGCAGTTGTCCGCGACCTTGCCGGCGTCTTCGAAGGTCTGGCCGACCTTATCGCCCGCCGAGATGATGCGGATGCTGCGTGTCAGCAGCGCCACTGCCGCCCGCGTCTCCACCCCCTTATCGATGAGGTCGGCATCCATGCCGGCGTCGGTCATCTGTTTTTTCACCGCTTTCTGCGATGCATCGTCCGGCCCCAGCTTGTCGAGAATGCTGTATCTGGTGCCGTTATGGAACCACAGGGGCATCTTCGTAGCGCCGTCCGTATGGAACGTGACCGTGTCCTTACTGACGCTATCGATCGTCAGCAACTCCGAATGACCGGGGAGATAGTCTGTCGTGGTGACGACCATCTGGTCGCCCACATCTCCCTCCCGCCACCACTTGTCGCCTACTTCCGACGATAGCGTCAGCGTGTTGGCGGTGGTCTTCAGATCGCCCGCCAGGCGCAGCCAACTGCACCCGGTGCTGAGGGGATGTTTATCCGGGTCCGATTGCGCACAGGCCGGCCCCTTGTCCGTGTCCAGCGGGTTGCCACTGCCTAAGCCGTTACCGCCGCCAGAGCCGTTACCGCCACCGTTGTGGCCCCCCGGCGGTTGGCGGAAGAAGCCGAAGAAGCGCAAGAAATTGCTGCCGTTCTGCGTATCGCCCGATGGGCCGTTCCTGGATGAGTTCGTGACGTCGTGGCCACCCTGCTCAGTCTTCCCGGTGAGCGGAAGTCTGAACGAAGTTCTGGGGGTCCGCTTCGGCGGCGTGATCAGCGTCGTCCCCTTGTAGCCAAAGAGCTGCAAGCTGCCGCCGTAAGAGACGGCCAAGACCTTGTAGCCGAAATAGCCCACCTGGTTTGCGGCCTTGGTCTTGTTATCGCACTGCCCGACGGGATCCCAGATCGTCGTTCCGTCCGAGCACCGGCCGTCGCCGTAGGAGGGCCCGTACTGATAGAAGTAGTCCTTTACGCCGCCCACGGTTGGGCTCCCATCGAGGCCCGTTGGGCTCTGGCCGTTGTCCGACCAGACCTTCCACGGGATGCCGCAGGGTCCTTTCTGTCCGGTGATGTCCAATTTGCCGTGGCAGAGGGCTCCAAGTCCCTGGTTTGCCGCTACCGCTGGATCTTTCCCGCCGCTCAAATCCCGGCCATAGATGTAGATGGTCAGTGTGCCGCCGTTGTTGCCGTAGGGGTCGGAGGCAGTTCCCGCCTGCAGCGTGCCGCCATTCTCGACGATGATGGAACTGGCCCAGATGATGATGTTCTTGTTCCCCGTCGTAGGCTCCGTGATGGTCAAGTTTGCGTTGGTACCGGCGATGTTGACCTGGTCAAAGTAATATGTCCCGCCGGTGTTGATCGTGGCCTTGCAGCCATCAAGAACCGCCAGATTATCCACCTGTCCGGGTGCATTGTGGGGGGCGCCCTGGGGCAAGGCGTTCGGCTCTATGTCGCCGGGGCAGAGGCCGGGCGTGTCGCCTGGGTTGTGGCCGCCGGTCGGAAACCCGAACCAGGAGTGGTTCTGATCGGCCGCAGCCGTGCCGGAGAGGGTCGTAGCCGCCATCGCCGCGAGCATCAGGCTCGCAGCCGTCAGCCGCGAAAGGACCTTGCGTGCCGCCCAAGGACGTATCGACATGTTATGTATCCCCCTCGTCCACCTCGGTCGGCCGCCTTGCATGGCGCCGACGCACCTAGATCGGGGCAGGAGCATGAGGGTGGTTTGTCGGATCTTCCCCTAGGTCTCCCCAGCTCATCCCGGCAAAACGCTACCAAAAACAACATGGATTATCAACCAGCTACGCCGGTAATGTCTCAGCGCCGCCTATAGACCGGCTCAGGTCATGCATTTGCAAACAAACGCTCATGGCAAGTCCTGCTTACGACGAAGGAGGAAGAAATGCGCCCGATGATGAAATCCGTCGCCGCCGTCGTTGTCTCCCTCGGCCTCAGTGCAAGTCTGGGCGTTGCCATCCCTGGAGTTGCCATGGCTCAGCAGACGACGAATTGGAACGGCACATGGATCGGCAATTGGTCGGGCGGCAACGGCACGCAGATCGTTTTCGCCGACAATGAGCTGATTGCCATGTATTGGGGCGGCGACTATCTCTCGGACACGCAATCCAGCCTGTCGCCGGACGGCAAAATCGTCACGATCACGTGGCAATCCGGACAAGCCGTGCTGACCCGCGATGGGGAGGCCAGCGGCCATATCGTCGTCCATGAGACGGGACGGCCCGATCTCACCTTCGACGTGAAGCGCGACAATCCGTAGGCATTGGTCGCCCCGCATCCGCGGACCAGCGCTGTCCTCAGCTGCCCGTGCTCATCCCCGGCACCGGCCTTGCGGGCAGAGCCTCCGAGGTCGCCGCGACAACCGTCCCCAGGCAGTAGACGACCAATCCAACCAGCGTCCAGCTGGAATAGGCGATGCGGCCCTCCACCGCCTGCAGGCCGAAGACCAGGAAGGGCCCCAGCGCGCCGGCGAGGCCGATCAGGAGCGGCGAGACCAGGGGAATGGCGCGCTGGACGAGATAGGAGGGTGTTGCGACAAGAGCGAGGCCGATCGCGAGGGCTTCCGCGATCTCCCAGCTCGGGACTGGCGGCTTGGCGTCGATTCCCATCGCCGCCGCCGCGCCGGCCAAGGCGACATAGGGAAGATAGCGCAGGCCGAACAGCGCCGTGGCGGTCACCCCGGCGCTACCCAGCCGGCGGCAATAGAAGATGACCCAGGTCGATGACAAGCCGGTCGCCAGCAGCGCGATGACGCCGCCAATACCCCCGACCATGCCGCCACGCTCGAAGCCCGTCAGCCCGCCGATGCTGGCGAGGCAAAGATAGATCAGCGAAACCGCGATGAGCATATGGCCCAGACGGCTCCCCCGCCCGGCGGCGGACGAGGCTTCCGGCACGCCGCGCCTGGCCGCGGCCAGGATGGTGAGAGGAACGAGGCCGCTGAAGACGGTATAGGCGACCGCGGGCTCGATGAGCTGGAGCGCCACGAAATAGGCCGCCCAGCTGACCGCGGTGCCGATGCCGGCCTTGGCCAGGATGCGCCATTCGCGCCGCGCCCGGGCGAATTGGCCGCGGTCGCGCCAAGCAACCCAGAGGAGAGAGCAGGCGATCGCCAGACCGAAGATCGCGCTCCCCAGGAGGAAGGAATCCATCCTCTGGAAGACGCTGCCGAAATAGACCGCCTGGATCGCCTCGAGCGAGACGAAGGCGAGGCAATAGAAGAGACCAAGGCCGCGCTTGGGCGAGGCGGCGGCGGCGGACATCAAGCGGGAACCGATGGCGGCAACGGCCGTTCCGCGGCACGCACCGGCCGCCGCGGCCGCGGAACTTCGACCACCCCTGGCGGTTCACCACAGGAGCGCCCCTGGAGAAGGATGGCGGATGCGCGGATCCTTCGGGTCACTGAGAAAAACATGAAGAGAAGCAAATCGACCTCGAAGCCTTCGCCGTCACGCACAGCCGCTGCCCACCGGACAATACAACGCGGCATCGACAAGACCGACAGGAAAGCGCGCAGGCCCAAAGCCGTTGGGCCGATGCAGGCCGGGGGCCGGGCCTATGCTCGAGCGACATCACCGGCGAGATCCTGCCGATCATCGGCGGCTATGGCGGGGGATAGATCCGGCCTATCATAGCAACCATCAGGACATGAGGATCAGGCCATGCCGCGCAAACCCAAGCCGGAAGAACCCGACAAGTTCAACACCCCGAAGCCCCACGACCTGCCCGAGGACGGGATCACCGATCCCGCCGACACGAGCGGGCCGCATGGCCCCGGCAGCGAGCCCTTCCCAGAGGATGAGGAGAAGCCCTAGCCACTCGGCGATCAGAAGTTGATCGCGGTGCCCAGGTCGATCTCCCAGGAATGAACATTGCTGGCGTTGACGCCGGGGCTGCTTGTCCCGACGGAGGGAACCGGCACGGAGACACCGAATCCCGAGAGATTGCCGTAGTTCGCATTGGTATAGGCGATCTGTCCCTCCAGCGAGATTCCCGGCCCCAGCGCATAAGCCCCGTTGAGCGACACGCCCCACATCTTCTCGTTCTGGGCGCTGACGCCCGGCGCCGAGGTCCCCAGGATGGCCGAGGCGCTCTGCTGAAAGCTGCCGAACACGCCCTGGAGGCCGAAGGACCAGGCATCGATGGTATAGCTGGCACCGCCGCTCACCACCCAGCCGTCGTCGCCCGAGGAGGCGGTCGTGGCCGCATAGCCGGCATGGGCGTAGTCGACATAATAGGCGCCCGAGGCCCCGATCGAAAAATCGCCGATGCCGATCTCGATACCCGCTTGATACCAGGAGGGCTTGTTGCTGGTGGTGCCGCCGGCCGAGGTGTATTGGGTGAAGGCCCATTCGCCGCCGCCGCCGATGGTCAGAGTCCAATCCTCGAAGTCATGGGTGTAGTCGATGCCGACCGCCAGGATATTGTTGCCGGCGTCGTCCGGCCCCGGCGCCGTGACATCGGTGCCGTAGGAGAGGCCGCCCCCGGCACGCCGCTGGTTGCCCGTCGGCGTGAAGGAGACGGCGAAGGTGAAGCCGTCGAAGTCCGGAGAGAAATATTGGATCTTGTTGCCCTTGTCCTCGATGCCGAAGCAGGTGCCGATCGAGCCGATGGGGGCCACGCCGAAGGTGGAGAAGTAACCGACCGGCGAGTTGCTGACATCGGCGGTACCGACCGGATGGGCCGGCGTCATGCTCTTGTTACGGGCTTGAGCAAAGCCGACGTTGCTATAGGATTCTTCGGGGCTGTTGACGCCGAAGTTGCTCGTGACATTGCCAGGATCGGTGACGCAATCGGTGACCAGGGCGCCACTCGCCTCGCCGATGCGGATCAAGCCGAACTTGCCGCTGAAATCGGCATAGGCCCGGTCGATCTGCTCGTCGCTGTCGGATTTGGCGACGTTCTCCCCGTTCAGCCCGACCAGCAAGCCGACGGTGATGCCGTTGTCGAGCTGCGTCTGGCCCGTGAAATTGACACGGATCTCCTGGCGCATCGACACGGCCTGGCGGTCGAAATTGCCCAGACCCGCGGTGGAGATGCCCCCGCCCGTCGTGAGGGTTTGTGTCGTCGGGCCATTGCCGAAACTGCTGCCGATCGAATTGTTGTAGAAGCCGTCGATGCCGAGCTTCAGGCCGCTGGCCGCCATGGCCTCGCCCGCCATCAATCCGGCGGCCACGAGAGCCGTGGTCCCATATAGGGTTTTCTTCATAGGCCGATTCCCCTCGTCGGTTGCGACCCCAGCGCGATCCAATGGTTGTACAGTGAAAATATCGAGATGAAAATTTTGTGAAGCTCGAGGTGCGGCAATGAGCGATGCCGATCTGCTGATCGTCGGCGGCGGCCCGGCGGGAATGATGGCGGGGCTGCTCTTCGCGCGGGCCGGCGTGAAGACGCTGGTGCTGGAGAAGCACGGCGATTTCCTGCGCGATTTCCGCGGCGACACCGTGCATCCCGCGACCCTCGACCTCTTCGCCGAGCTCGGCCTGCTGGACGGCCTGCTCGCGCGGCCCCATGACGAGGCGCCGACTCTCACGGCTCTCGTCGGGGGGCAACAATTCAGGATCGCCGATTTCTCGCATCTGCGGACGGCGCGCGGCTTCATCGCGCTGATGCCGCAATGGGAATTCCTGGATTTCATCAGCGCGTCGGCCGCTGCCTATCCGGGCTTCACGCTTCGAATGAATTGCGCGGCGACCGGCGTGGTGACGGGAGGCGGCCGCATCACCGGCGTCACCACCGCCGATGGCGAGCATCTCACGGCGAAGCTGGTGATCGCCGCCGACGGGCGCCGCTCGGTGCTGCGCGAGGCGGCGGCGCTGCCGTTAAAAGATCTCGGCGCGCCGATGGATGTCTTCTGGTTTCGCGTGCCCAAGCCGCGCGAATCCCTGAACCGTACGACCGGCGTCTTCGCACCGGCCCGCATCATCGCCCTCATCGATCGCGGCGATTATTGGCAATGCGCCTTCATCTTCGCCAAGGGCAGCGCAGAGACGATCCGCGCGCGCGGCATCGATGCCTTCCGCGCCGATGTCGTCGCCGTGGCGCCGGTGCTCGGGCCCGCGATCCAGGCGGTGGCGAGCTGGGACGACGTCAAGCTGCTGACGGTCGCCCTCGACCGACTCACCCGGTGGTATCGCCCGGGACTGCTGGCGATCGGCGATGCCGCCCATGCGATGTCCCCCGTCGGCGGGGTGGGAATCAATCTCGCCATCCAGGATGCGGTGGCGGCGGCCAATATCCTCGCCGCCCCGCTTGTCCGGGGCGAGGCTGTCGACGGGCTGCTCGCCCGGGTCCAGGCGCGGCGCATGCTGCCGACGCGGCTGATCCAGGGGATGCAGCGCGCGGTTCAACGGCGGATCATCGGCCGGCTGCTGGCGGGCGGGGCCCCGATCGCAGCACCGCCGCGGATCTTGCGCCTGCTCCAGCGCTTTCCGCGGCTGCAACGCATTCCTGCCTGGGTGGTGGGTCTGGGCTTCCGCCGCGAGCATATCCGCTCACCCGAGGCGGGCCGCCGCTGACGTCGACATGGCGGGCGGTGGAGCACGATCACTGCCGTCATGTGATCTTGCGGGACGTGGAATCGCCAAACGGTCACCACCATTCTCGTCATGCTAGGGCTTGTCCCTAGCATCCACGTCTTAGGGACGCTCCGCTTGACGGATAATGGGAAATGAGATCCCAGCTCGGCAGCTTCGGTCCCCTCTTGTCGATCATCTCATGAGGTCTGCGGTCGTAAAGGCGTGGATGCTAGGGACAAGCCCTAGCATGACGTAAATGGGGCGGCCGCTTGCGATCAGAATGGCCGAAGTACTCAGTTTGGGGCTGGCAAACTCGTGGATGGTCGGCCCCCGCCTTCGCGGGGGCATGCCTCACACGCCGACCATGACGGGAGAAAGAGCGAGGCTTGCCGGCCCCGACCGGACAGCCGCGGGACTTCGCCCACCATGACGGCTGAGGGCGTAACGCCGGCGGCAACCGGACAGTCGCGGCTGTGGAGCGGGGTTGCGAATTCATGCAAGATGCCGCGCCACTGTGGGGAGGGCATGGGCATGGCATTCGGTGTCGCCGCAAAAGAGATTCGCGGGAGCCTGTTCTGGCTCGTCGCTTTCGTGGGTTTCCTCATCGCGCCGCTGGGCCAGGCAGCATCGCCGGCGCCCAGCTACAAGGTCGGCATGCGCGAGGTGGATTGGACCGATGGCGGGCGGCCCATGGTCATGACGCTCTTCTATCCTGCCGAGATCGCTGATCCGGCCGCCAAGCCGACAGGAATACCCTTCTTCGTCGATCTGCAGCTCTATCGCGACGCGCCCGTGGCATCGGGGGAAAGGCGCTATCCGCTCGTCATGCTGTCTCATGGCAGAGGCAGCAATGGGCTGGTCTATGCCTGGTTCGCGGAATATCTGGCCTCCCGAGGCTATGTCGTGGCGGCGCTCAATCATTATCGCGCCAATACCTATGATTCTTCGATCGTGTATCTGACCAACAAAATCTGGCAGCGCCCCCTCGATATCGCTCTGGACATCACCTGGCTGTTGAAAGACCCGGTCTGGAGCAAGCATATCGACGCGGGACGCATCGGCGTCGCCGGGCATTCCCAAGGCGGCTTCACCTCGCTCTGGATCGGCGGCGCCGAGGTCAATCCCGAGCTCTTCACCCGATATCAGCGCAACTGGCGCAACAACCTGTCGATCCCCCAATATCTCCGCGATGAGATGCCGGTGGATGCGGCGCCGGCACTGCATCTCAGCGATGCCAGGGTGAAGGCCGCCTTCGCCATGGCACCGGGCATCATCCAAGCCTTCGGCATGGATGCGCAGAGCCTGGCCAAGATGGCGGTGCCCGCCTATCTCATCGTCGGGGCCGCGGATACCCAGACCCCGCCGGCGGAGAACGCTTCCTTCGCCGCGAAATATATTCCGCAGGCCGAGCTCAACATCATTCCGGGCCGGGTCGACCACGAGATCTTCACCAATGAATGCGACCAGGAGGGGAAGGATAACTTCCCCGAGAGCTGCATCGATGCGCCGGGCGTCGACCGGCATCAGCTGCATGAGATGATCGGCGCGGCCGCGCTGACATTCTTTGATCGGAATCTGGACGTTCAGCGGCCGCAATAGGTCATGGCTTCGGCGTTGTGGATTGTCATCCGGGATGATGAAGGCCTGACAGCGGCGGATAGGCAGGCGCTCGCAGCGCTATCGGATGCGGTGCATCCGCCGGGGTCGCCGCCAAACCCCGTCACGGCGGGCCTCGAATGGGCCGATGCGACCCTTCGAGCCATGGGCTGGCAGGAGGGGCGCATGGTCTGCCATGTCGGCGCGCTGCTCCGCGCCGCCACTATGGATGGCCGTGCCGTGAAGGTCGGCGGTGTCGGTGAAGTCATGACCGCCCCGGATGCCCGCCGACGAGGACATGCGAAAGCGACCCTCAAGGCCATGTGCCGCCATCTGATCGAGGTGCGGCAGGTATCCTTCCTGATGCTGTTCTGCGCACCCACGCTCCATGGCTTCTATCGAAGGCTTGGCTGGCGGCCGTTCACGGGCAAGCTGCTCATTGGGCAGCGCGGCGATTCGATCGCGTTCCCCCTGGATCCGCCCCTGGTGCAGGACGGCCGGGAAGCCATGCCGGCGACCGGTGTCTTGGATTTGCGCGGACCCCCTTGGTGATAGCGCCGGTTTGCACCATGGTAGCGGCGCGAACCAAATCCTGCGAAATGGTTGGAAAGCGGCGGCGAGGTTGATGGCAGAATGCTTTCCGATCACGTGATCATCGATCTCCATTCCGTGCAATTTGGCCCAGCCGAGACGGTGCTGGCGCGCCATGCGGGATTGACCGCCTCGGTCTGGCGCTATCGCAGCGGCGTCGCCAGTTTGCGCATCGCCAATGAGCTCGGACATATCGCGGTGCTGCCCTTCCAGGGCCAGCAGATCTGGGAGGCGGCATTCCTCGGCCGGCCACTCACCATGGGCTCGATGTTCGAGGCGCCCGTCCCCGAGGTGGATTTCCTTCAGACTTATGGCGCCTTCTTTCTCCATTGCGGTGCCACGGCGATGGGGGATCCGGGATTGGAGGACAGCCATCCCGTCCATGGCGAGCTGCCCAATGCCCGCTATCAAGAGGCCCAGCTCGTCATCGGCCACGACGAGACGGGCCCCTTCATGGGGCTGACGGGCAGCTACCATCACCGAATCGCCTTCGGCGGGCATTACGTCGCGGAGCCGACCATCAAGCTCCATGGGCGGAGCAGCCGGATCAGGGCCGAGATGCGGATCCGCAATCTCCGTCACATGCCCATGGAGCTGATGTATCTCGCGCATATCAACTTCCGTCCGGTCGCTGGCGCCATGCTGGTCGACACCGTGCCGGCGGATGCCGCCCATATGCGGGTCAGGTCGGCTCTGCCGCCGCCGCTCGTTCCGTCGGAGGAATATCTAGGGCTCATCGAGCGGCTCGAGCGGGACCCCGCCAGCCACAAGATCATCGATCCCGGCGCCGCGATCGATCCCGAGCTCGTGCTGGCCCTGAATCCTCTGGCCGATGAAAGCGGCTGGGCCCATGGCATGCAACTGCTGCCGGACGGCACGGCCGATTTCGTCAGCCATCGCCCCGATCAACTGGATCATTGCCTGCGCTGGCTCTGCCAGACACCCAGCGAAAGCGCGCTCGGCCTCATGCTGCCGGCCACCGCGGAGGCGGAGGGTCGCGCCGCCGAGAAGGCCAAGGGCAATGTTCGGCTCTTGCCACCGCAAGGCGAGTTCCGCTGCAACCTCGAATTCGGGGCTTTGGATGCCCGCGGGACCACGGCGATGCGCGAGGGGATCGAAGCGCTGATGCGGCGCTTTCCCTCTACCGCGCTTTGAAGCGGGGAGAGGGTGAGCCGCCGTAGCGCGCGAAGGCGGCCGGGTGAGGGTAGCGCGAGATGACGGTGCTTGAAAAACCCTCGACCGCCCATCGCTTCGCGATGGGTCCCCCTCTCCCGCTTCAAAGCGCGGGAGAGGGATTAATTGCCTCACCCCGCCAACGAGCCGCCGTCGACATTGATCGATTCGCCCGTGATCCAGGCCGAGCTTTCCGAGATCAGGAACATGACGGCGTCCACCACATCGGCGGTGGCGCCGACGCGCCGGAGGGGGAAGGAGGCGGCGCCGCGCTCGACCACCTCCTCCGGCGATTTGCCAAAGCCGAGCTCGATCTTCTGCTCGATGACCACGTGGCCCATGCCGGTCTCGGCTATGGTGGCGGGACAGACGGCATTGACGCGGACGCCATGGGGCGCGGCCTCCACCGCGACCGCCTGGGTCAAGCCGACGACCCCGAACTTCGACGCGCAATAGGCGCCGAGCAAGGCGAAGCCGGTCTTGCCGGCATCGGAAGAGATGTTGACCACCCGCCCGCGGCCCGAGGCCTTGAGATGGGCCATCGCCTCGCGCATGACGAGGAACGTCCCGCGCAGATTGACGTCCAGGATCCGGTCCCATTCGGCGGTCGTGATCCCTTCCAGGGCCCGGAACTGAAAGACCCCGGCGGAATTGACCAGCGTATCCAACCCGCCCAGTCCCTTTGCCGCGGCGGCGACCCCCGCGACCACGGCGGAATCATCGCTGACATCCATCGCGATCGGCAGGAAGCGGGCCTTCTCCTGGGGCGTCAGGCGCTCCAGGGCTTTCGGCAGATCGGCGATGGCGACACGGGCGCCGATCTCGAGAAGACGCTTCGCCGCACCCAGGCCGAGACCGCTGGCGCCGCCCGTGACGAGGGCGCGGCGATCGGGGGAGAAGGAAAACAGCTCAGCCATTGGCATCTCCTGTCGCAGTCCTTATTCGGCGAGGGGGGTGGTGATGGGTGGGTGCCGCCATGCAGGAGGCGCGCGGGATGAATCGCGCCGGGCGAACCTCGACCCTGGCGGGAGATTCGTCGCGGCTGCCGCCATGGCCGAGCCGCTGCAGGGCGAGCGTGGCCGCCGCTGCACCCAGCCCCCGCGGATCGCGGTCGACGACGGCGATCGGCGGGTGGGAGAGCTCGGTCAGCGGCGCGTCGTCCCAGCCGACCAAAGCGAGGTCCCGACCCACTGCGAGGCCGCGGCGATCGATCGCCCGCAAGCTCCCGATGAGCAGCGGCAGGCTGCAGGCGAGAAGAGCGGTGGGCGGCATGGCGCCATCGAGAATCCGCAGGACCTCGGCCTCGGCGGCATCGGCATCATGCTCGGTCGCGATCGGCAAGGCGCGATCCTCCAGCCCCTGGGCGCGAAGCTCATCCCTGAGCCCGGCCAGCCGCTCCCGTCCCGAGCGGCGCACCAGAGGACCCGTCAGCGCCGCGATCTCGCGATGCCCGAGCCCGACAAGATGGGCGATCGCCCCGCGCATCCCGCCGCGATGATCGGCGCAGACGACATCCACCGGCAGCGGCGTGCGCAGCTCGCTTTCCAGCGCAATGATGGGCCCATCGAATTCGGCAAGCGCGGCCAGGAGCCCGGCATCATCCTCCCGCGAGGGCGAGACCAGAATCGAATCGACGCGCCGGCTGTTGAGATGGCGGACATTGGCCGCATCCGTGGCCGGATCATGGTTGGAGCTCATGACCAGCAAGGCGTAGCCGGCCGGCCGCAGGACGAATTCCGCCCCGGCGACGATCTCCGCGGAGAAGGGATCGGAGAGATCCGAGGCGACAAAGCCGATCAGATCGGTAGCCCCGCGCCGCAGACTCTGGGCAATGGAGTTCGGCTGGTAGCCCAGCTCCGAGGCGGCGCTCAGGACACGCAGGCGCAAGGCCGGCATCACCTCGCCCCGGCCGGAGAAGACCTTGGAGACGGTCGAGATGGCCACCCCCGCGCGCTGCGCCACGTCGCGGATTCCGATCCGTCGGGGGGTGGGGCCGCTCAGGGATTCGCCGCGCACAGCACTCCTTTTGCCGCGGGTCCTGGCATCGGCATCGAGGCCGGTTGACACCGCCGAAGCCCATCCATAGCATGCCTGGGTCTAGCGCGAAACGTTTCGCGAAACGTTTTTTCAGCCGGCGACCGACGTTTCGCGACCAGAAACAGCCGGCAGGGAGGTCAAGAATGGGCATTCGCATATCGCCAACCGCGGTTCGATCGCTGCTGGCCGTCACGGTTTTGCTGGGCGTCGCTTGGGCTGGAAGCGAGAGCCAGGCGCAAAGCTTCCAGCCACGGCCCCAGGGCGGCATCAGCGGCGCCCTGCTGCCCAATGAGCGGCATCTCTGGACCTATGATTCCGCGGCGGGCAAATATGTCGAGGTGCCCGGCGATGCCTCGGGCGAGTACAAACCGAACCTGCGCAAGCCCGGCAAGCCGCTCACCTTCGCCTTCGCCGAAGGTTGGGCGGCGATCCCCTTCTCGGTCTCGATCAACAAGGGGATCTACCGGATCGCCAAGGATCTCGGCATCAACATCATCTACTGCGACCAGGAGTTCAAACCGGAGAAGGCCGTGACCTGCGCCGAGCAGCTGTCGCAGCAGAAGCCGGATTTCGCGGTGGTCTCCAATTGGCAGTCCGGTGCCGCGGAGGCGATCATGAAGATCTACGACGCCGCCAAGATCCCGGTCGTCACCATCGATGTCTGGCACCCCGACGCCATCTTCTTCGGGGCGGACAATTACATCTCTGGCGAGATCGGCGGCAAAGCGGCCGGCAACTATGCCAAGGGTCTCGGCAAATGCGGCGATGTCACGCTGTTCAACGGGGTGAACCCCGGTGAGGGCGATGCCGCCGCCCAGCGCATCGCCGGCTTCCTCGACGGGGTGCAGGAGATCTGCGGGGCCATCCCCGCCGACCGGATCAAATCCGAGATCTTCGATGCCGGAACCACGGAGCAGGCGCTGACCAAGACGACGGACTGGCTGACGGCCAATCCCGGCGCCAGCTTCATCCTCAGCACCTCGATCGACGATGCCCGCTCCGCCGGCATCTCCAAGGCGCTGGTCCAGAACGGCCGCGACGGGGCCGCGGTCGCACTCGGCTGCGATGAGATCGGCGTCGCCGCCACCAAGGAAGGCGATCCTGCCACCACGAAATTCCTCGGCTGCGTCGCCTACTTCCCGGAGAAATATCCGGATTATGTCATGTCCATCGGCCTCGACGTCCTCGACGGCAAGCCGGTGCCCAACGAAGTGCATATCGAGCATCGCTTCCTCGACAAGGCGAGCATCGCCTCGGTCTATCCCTGAATTCCTGCCTATAGCCGAGCGATGCCCGAACCGCTTCTCGAACTGACCGGAGTCTCGAAGAGCTTCGGACCCGTCGTCGCCCTCGACCGCGTCGATCTTCGGATCGGCGCGGCCGAGGCGGTCGGGCTGATCGGCGACAATGGCGCGGGGAAATCGACCCTGGTGAAGATCCTGTCGGGTCTGTTTCCCCCGACCACCGGCAAGATCCGCTTCGATGGCCGCGAGGTCGCCTTCGCCAGCCCCTTCGATGCCCGGGCGGCGGGGATCGAGATGATCTATCAGGATCTGGCGCTGTGCGGCGATCTCGACGTCGCCGCCAATGTATTTCTGGGTCGCGAGCGGCGCCGGCGCGTCGGCCCGATCCGCCTCCTCGACCGGGTGGCGATGCGCGAGGCCGCCCGCCAGGTGATGCGCGAGCTCGGCACCGATGTCGAGCCGGACCGCATCGTGGGCGCGCTCTCCGGCGGGCAGCGACAGCTCGTGGCCGTCGCCCGCGCCCTCCAGTTCGAGCCGCGGCTGCTGCTGCTGGACGAGCCGACCGCCGCCCTCTCCAGCGAGAAGATCCGCGTGCTGATGGGACTGATCGAGCAGCTGAAGGCGCGCGGCGTCTCGATCCTCATGATCAGCCATCGCTTCACCGACATCCTGCATGTCTGCGACCGTATCGTCGTGGTCCGCCAGGGGCAGATCGCCGGCGAGCTGGCGCCCCATGCGCAGCCCCCGGAGCAAACCATGGCGGCGATGCATGCCCTGATGACCGGCGATACGCTGGGGGCCGCGTGAGCCTGCCGGCGGTCTCGCGGCTCGCCCGCCGGCTTCGCGGGGGGCAGGACACATCGCTCGGCCTGCTGGCGATGCTCATCCTGCTGGGCGTGATCCTCTCCATGGTCTCGCCCTATTTCCTCACCACGACCAATCTGCTGAACATCGGCCGTGGGATCGCCATCGTCGGAATCGTGGCGGTGGGCGAGACGATCGTCATCATCGCCGGCGGCTTCGATCTCTCGGTGGGATCCACCATGGCAGCGGCCGGGATGACGGCCGGCTGGCTGGTGACCCAGGGCGTGCCGCTGCCGCTCGCCTTCGCCGTCGCCATCCTCATCGGGGTGGTGGTCGGCTTCGCCAATGGGACCATCATCAGCTACGCCCGGATCAATCCGCTGATCGCGACCCTGGCGACCTTGGCCATCGTGCGGGGGGTGAGCTACGTCATTTCCGGCGGAAGGGAGCTCATCATCTCCGATCCCGCCTTCCTCACCTTCGGCGTCGGCCGGCTGCTGGGGATTCCCTATATCGTGCTGATGCTGGTGGCGACCTTCCTGGTCTTCGGCTGGGCCATGCCGCGCACCCTGTTCGGACGCTACGCCTATGCCATCGGCTCCAGCGCCAAGGCCGCGCAGCGCGCCGGCGTCCCGGTCGCACGCTGGCGCATCGCCTATTACGTGACCTGCGGGGCCCTCTCGGCGCTGGCCGGACTCGTCTTCGTGGCCCGCACGGGCAATGCCCAGCCCAGTGCGGCGCTCGGCATCGAGCTCGACGTCATTACCGCCGTGATCCTCGGCGGCACCAGCCTGAACGGCGGCCGCGGCCGGCTGTCGGGCACATTCATCGGCCTGGTCCTGCTGGGAATGGTCAATAACGGCCTGATCCTCGTTGGCGTGCCGGCCTTCTGGCAGCAAGTCGTCAAGGGCGCCATCCTGCTGACGGCGGTGCTCTACGACGAATTGCGCCGGCACCGCGTGGAGGAAGCATGAGCGCGAAGATCGGGGTCATCGGCTGCGGCTGGTGGGCAACCCGGGCCCATCTGCCGGCCCTGCAGGCCAATCCGGATGCCGTCATCGCCGGCATTGCCGATCCCGATACGGAGAATCGCGATCGCACGGCCCAGCGCTTCGAGATTCCGCCGGAGCGTGTCTTCACCAGCGCGGCCGAGATGCTGGCGAAGGCCGAGCTGGATGCGGCCATCGTCGCCGTGCCGCATTCGGCCCATGCCGATCTGGCCCGCGCGGTCCTCGACCGGGGGCTGCATCTGCTGCTGGAAAAGCCCATGACCATCCACCCACCCGATGCCCGCGCGCTGGCCGCGCTGGCGAAGACCCGCGGGGTGGAGCTGATCATCGGCTACCCCTGGCATTACAACCGCCAGGTCCTGGCGGTCCGCGATGCGATCGCCGAAGGGCGCATCGGCGGAATCGAATATGTCTCCTGCCAGTTCGCCTCCATCGTGCGCGAGCTCTATCGCGGCAATCCGGAACCCTATCGCGACATCCTCGACTATGCCGTCAACGCGCCGGGGCTCAGGACCTACGCCGATCCGGAGATCGCCGGCGGCGGCCAGGGGCAGACCCAGGTCACCCATAGCGCCGCCTTGCTCTTCCTATTGACGGGGCTGAAGCCGGTGAGCGTCGCCGCTCTGACGGAATCCTTCGAGCTCGAGGTCGATCTGGCCGATGCCGTGGTGATCCGCTTCGCCAATGGCGCCATCGGCTCGCTGGGCTCGACCGGCTCGGTGCTGCGCGGCCAGGACGAGATGCTGGACTACCGGATCTTCGGCGATCGCGGCCATATCACCTTCGACGTCAATGAGGGATCGGCGGTGATCTATGGGCCTGAGGGCGAGGTCCACCGCCTGCCCGGCCTGCCGGCCGAGGAGCGCTATCCCGATTGGGCGCCGGCCGATAATCTGGTCGATGTGGTGCTGGGCCGCGGCGCCAATGGCTCGCCGGCCTCGCTGGGGGTGCTGACCGTGGAATTCGTCGATGCGATGTACCGCGCCGCAAAGGAAGGCCGGACCATGCCGGTCGGAAAGCTGGAGGATTTGCGATGAGCCAGGAGAAGATCGCCCGGGTCGAAACTTTCCCCCTGCGCTATGCCGAGCCGAACAACAACGGCAAGACCCGCCATGTCACGCTGGTCCGACTGGAGACGGCCAGCGGCGCCGTCGGCTGGGGCGAGGCCATCACCGGGTCGGAAGACGCCGCCGTCGCCATGAAAGTGATCATGGAGCGGGGCTTCGCGCCCCGGCTCATGGGGCGCGATCCCCGCGACGTCGAGGCGATCTGGTCGGAATTCCGCGAGACGACCTATTGGACCGGCAATGGCGGGATCGTGACCTTCGCCATCAGCGCCATCGACATGGCGCTGTGGGACCTGGCGGGGCGCCTGGCGGGTCTGCCGGTTCACCGCTTGCTGGGCGGCAAGCGCCGGGACCGGGTACGCGCCGCCTCTTCCATCATCTTCGATACGGGCAATCTGGCGGGCCTCGGGCGACAATTCGCCGAGCTTCGCGCCCGCGGCTATGGCGTGCTCAAGGGCGGCTGGGGCCATGATCTCTCCATCGCCTTCGGCCGCGATGCCAAGCGGGACGTCGCCATCGTCCGCACCATGCGCGAGGCCGTGGGCGAGGATGCCGAGATCATCGTCGATGTGGTGGCCGGATCCGGCTGGACCGCCAGCCATGCCATCACCATGGCCCGGGCCTTCGAGCCTTATCGGCTCTACTGGCTCGAGGATGCGCTGCCCGAGGGCGATATCGAGGGCTGGAAACGGCTTCGCGCCGGGACGGCCACGCCGCTGTGCACCGGCGAGAAGGGCTGGACCGTTCCGCATTTCCGCGGCCTCGTCGACAGCGGCGCCCTCGATATCATCATGATGGATCCCGGCCGCGCGGAAGGCGTCACCGGCTCGAAGAAGATCATCGACATCGCCGCCGATGCGGGGATGTCATGGAATGCCCATTCCTGGTCGAGCGCGATCAACACCGCCGCCTCGCTGCATCTCTGCGCCGCTTCGCCCAATGTCCTGCTGCTCGAGTTGAAGCCGGAGCCCTCGCCGATGCAGAACGACATCGTCAGCGATCCGATCGAGATGAAGGACGGCTGGATCGCGGTGCGCGATACGCCGGGACTGGGCGTGACGGTGGACGAGGCAGCCGTCAGGCGGTTTGCCTTCGACTGATCGACCTGTCTTCGGCTACTTCAGGAAGCGCGTGCTGATATAGCCATCCATGCCGTTGATCTTGATCCGGGTCCAGCTGCCCGAGCTGCCGACCGCCATGACCTTGGCACCGCTGTTCAGCTTCGTCAGCACCTTGGAATTGGAATTCGGGTGCTGTCGGACATTGACGGCCGTTCCCGCCACGGTCATCTCCTGATCGGCGACGTTCTGCAGGAGCGACGGCGCCGCGAAGACGGGGGCCCCGAGAGGCGCTGCCTGAGCGCTGCCCAGTGACGCGAGGGATGTGATCCCCATGGCTATTGCCACCATAAGTACGCGCATTATGGAGTTCCTTTCCTGGAAGGTTGCTGCAGCCGCAACGGCGCAACTTGCGTCACGCAGAGTAACCAAGCATCCGGTCCAAGTTGCATGTACTTTTGTTCACGTGCCTTCGACTCGGCGCTCCCCCGGACGTCCGGCGCGCAGCAGGGCGATCTGGAGCAAAGCGAAGGCCGCGCAGACGGCGGCCAGCATCATGGGCAGGCCCGACCCGCTCCAGGCGCCGAGCGCAAGCCCGCCGATCGGCGGCCCCACCACGGCGCCGAGACCGTAGAGGATGCTGCGAAGGGCCAGCGCCGAGGCCAGCTGCTCGCCACGAAACACCTCGCCCATGAGGGCCAGGCTGACGGTCCAGACACCACCCGTGGCCACGCCCAGGAGAAACAGACTGGGCCAGAGGCCGAGGGTGAGATGGACCATATGGGGCAACAGGAGGCAGATCACGAAAGCCAGGACGGTCATGACCAGCAGCAGCCTGCTGCGGTTCATGCGATCGGCGGCCCAGCCGATGGGTAGCTGGATCGCCAGCACCCCGATCTGCAGCACGATCAGCATCGTCACCGCATCCCCCTGGGCCAGCCCGTTGCGGAGGCCGAAGAGCGGAAAGAAGGAATTGCCGGTGGCATCCATCGTGCCCTGGAACAGGGAGGCAGCGAGCGCGACGCCGGCGAGGCTGAGAAGCGGGGGCAACCGCGGGAGACCCGGCCGATAGACCAGCACCTCCGGCTCGGCGGCCAGCAGCAGCGGAATGCCGGCCAAAGCGACGAGGAGGATGGCGATCAGGAATGGCGGCCATCCGCCGGCCCCGGCGATGCGGATGATCAGCGGCCCCATGCCAAAGCCCGCCGACCAGAGAAAGCCGTAGATGCCGATGATGCGGCCGCGGGCATGGTCCGGCGCCAGGCGGTTGACCCAGGTCTGGGTGCAGAGGAAGAGCGTCGTTACCGCCGCGCCGAGAACCAGACGGATGGCGAACCAGGGATAGACATTCTCGAACAGATGCAGGAAGGCGAGCGCAGCCAGAATCACGAGGATGCCGCCGCCGGCGGTGCGCCGCATCCCGAACAGGCTGATGAGCCACGGAACGAAGGGCGACATCACCAGCCCCGCGAGGGATTGGGTGGCGGAGCTGAGGCCGATAAACCGGCCGTCGACGCCCTGGCCGTCGAGAATGAGCGACAGCAGGGGCCACATCAACCCCATGGTCGTGCCGACGGCGGAGGTACAGATGATGGCCGCCGCCAGGCTTCGCCGTTGATCCGACGTTATGATGGCTTCGGCCGTCATGAGCCCCGAGAAAGATCTGCCGCCCCTGCCCCCGCGGCAGCGCCGGTGCAGAAGAGCCTGCCGGCGAATTCGGGGCAAGCCGATTGTGCGGGCGGGAAGCGGAGAAATGCCGGGTCGAGGGTTTGCAGGCGTGGCCGCTCTTGGTACCCTCACCCGGCTTCAACACCGCTTGGGGGATCTTCAGAAAATGCAAGTCGACAGGAAGCCCGACGAAACTGTCCGGCTCACGATCGATGGCCACAATGTCCTGGCCTACAGCTTCGGCTCGGGACCCGAGGTGCTGTTCTGCATGAGCGGCGGGCCGGGCGCGCCTTGCGACTATGTCCGCGAGAGCCACAGCCATCTGGCCGACCACGGCTACCGCGTCGTCGTCCATGATCAGCTCGGCACCGGCGCCTCCGACCGGCCCAAGGATCTGAGCCTCTGGCGGGTCGAGCGCTTCGTCGCCGAGGTCGAGACCGTGCGCCAGGCGCTGGGGCTGGGCAAAGTGCATCTCCTCGGGCAGTCCTGGGGCGGCATGCTGGCGCTGGAATATGCGCTTGCCCATCCCGAGGGGGTGAAGACGCTGATCTCGGTCAACGGGCTGGCGGATACGCCTTTCACCTTGCTCCATATGGAGCGGCTGCGCAGCGCGCTGGGCGCCGAGACGGTCGCCATGATGGCGCGCCATGAGGCGGAGGGCACGACGGCGCATGTCGAGTATCAGGCCGCCGTCACAATCCTCGAGCGCCGCCATCTCTGCCGGCTCGCCGAATGGCCGGCCCCGCTCCAGCGCTCCCATGACGGAATGAACATGGATATCTACGGCAGCATGTGGGGGCCGAACGAGATGACCTGCATCGGCACGCTCCGGGAATGGAGCGTCGTCGACCGGCTGCACGAGATCACGCAGCCGGCGCTGGTCATCAGCGGCCTCTATGACGAGGTCGCCCCGCCCGTGGCCGCCCAGATCAAGCGCGGCCTGCCGAATGCCGAGATCAAGGTCTTCCCCAACAGCTCCCACACGCCCTTCTTCGAGGAGCCGGAAGCTTATTTCGCCGTGCTGAAAGGCTTCCTGGACCGCCACCGCGGCTGAGCGCGCCGACGTCGGACAGAATCAGACCATCTCGCGGCAGCGGCGGTCGATATCGAAGGCGTGCAGCACGAATTCCTTGATCGAGGCGGCGAGCGCCGGGGAATCCGCCGCGAGCTTGCGCAGCCCCTTCGTCGGATCCGGACGCAACTTGACCACGCCGCCACGATCGTCGAACTCGACCGTGATCTCTCGCGCCCGCGTTCCGCGCCGCGGCACGCGGGCAATCGCCATGGTCAGCTGTGGCGGTTGAATTTGCAGGCAGGAGAATTCGAAGCGGTCGCTGTCCCCCGCCACATGCAGCCGCGAGAGGTGATAGCGGTGGTTGAGATCGAGGGGCAGATGGGCGGTCGCCATCTTGTTGAGATGCTGAAGGCCTGCCGCGCTGATGGACCGCTCGGCGGGATTTTCGCGGGTCAGCGGCTCCCAGACTTCCGTGCGAAAGAGGGCCGCATCCTCAGGGGCCACCGACGCCCAATCGACCGAGGCGCGCAGCCAGCGCGCCACGCGATAGATGGTTGCGAACTGATCCCTGGCGGTGAGCGGCTGATAGGGGATACGCGGCGCAGAGGAGGACATCGGGTGATCTCGCGGCAAGGGTTGCAGATAGAACCATCGCTGGAGATGACGGTTCCGCCGGTGCGCCTGCGGTTCCCTGAGAAATCAAGGGAACGCGGCCTTTGGGCTGTTTGTTCTATCGGCATGGGGGATGGGTATCTCACAAGATGGAGCTTTCGCCATGGACCAGAAAGACAAGCGCAACATCCGCGATGACGGGCGCAAGCCCGGCACCGACACTCGCGATAGCCGCGGTCAGCAGGGTCAGCGGGACCGCTCGCGCGACTCGGAGAGTGCCGGCCAAAACCATCAGATGCAGAGCGGCCAGCATCAATCTGGCCAACATCAACCTGGCCAGCAGCAGGCAGGCCAGCGTCAGATGCCGGGCCAGCAGCAGGCCGGTCAGGCGGATGGCCGGCATCAGGAGAGCGGCCAACAGGGCAGCGGTCCCGGCAACAAACCCCACCAGGGTGACATGGATCGCGATAAGGATCGCCAGCGCTAGCCGTTAACGAGCGCGGGGCGGTGCCCGTGGGGCCCGTCCCGCTTTTTATCGGCTTCGACTCAACCAATGCAAACGCCGCGCCCGGAGGGGCGCGGCGTCGAAGGTTTCATAGGTTCGGGTGAGGCGCTTAGCGCCCGAGAGTCGTCGGCGAGGCCATGGGCGCACCATAAAGCGCGCGCTCGCGCTCGATGTCGGCCAGCTCATAGGGCGGCGCCGCTTCGTCGAAGCCCGTCCAGCCGGCATTGCGATAGGCTTCGCCGCGGACATGGATATCGACGGGGCTATGGCGATAGAGGATGGCTTCGATATCCTCCACCAGCCCGTTGGGCGCGCGCACCGACAGCAAGGTGCCGCCGCGGCGGACCCCCTCGGCATAGACATGGGCGTCAGCCTCCGGAATCCCCGCCTCGGTCAGCGATCCGATCATGCCGCCGGTCGCCGCACCCACCGCGGCACCCGTCACGGCACCCACCGCGGTGGCCGCGAGCCATCCCAGCCCCACCACCGGACCGATGCCCGGGACCGCCAGCATGCCCAGACCCGCGAGCAGCCCGACGCCGCCGCCCAGCACCGAACCGACGCCGGCACCCGTGCCGGCATGCGCGCCCATTTCGTGCGAGGGCGGCGCGGCATAGCGATCCTTCGCGTTGTTCGCGATCATGCTGATATCGGCGGTCGGCACGCCGCTGGCTTCCAGGTCGCGCGCCGTCTCCAGGGCGCCGTCATAGTCGTCGTAGAGACAGGTGATCATGCGGCTCATGCCATGGCTCCGTTCAGAGGCATTGTCCGAACGAAACCCCACCTCGGTTGACTCGTTCCGCGGGGAGACTAGAGGGTGAGAGCCGCGATCGCGCCGCGCAGGGGCTCACTGCTGATGGCGATGATGCCGTCGAAGGGCGAATCCATCTCCAGAATCAGAAACAACGCACCGGAGACGGAGGCGGCGCAGATGACCAGGATACAGATCACCGTGGCGTTGCGCGGGGCGAAGATCGCCCAGCTCATGAAGATCATCGCCGTCCAGGCGACCATCATGTAGAGGAAGGGTGCGGGAATGGTTCCCTTCGTCGCCTGAAGCACTTCCACGCGATGGGCGGCCAGGTCGGCGAGTTCATCGTGGAGATCGGATCTCACCTGCTGCTCGAGGATCGTGGGCGCCGGCAGGTTCATGATGGTCCGGTAGGTCGACATATAGATCTCGGCGCTTCTCCCCTGAGGACCGGCCCCCTCGAAGGTTTCCGCAACAGCGAGCTGGCCGAGGCGAGCAAGGTTCTGGCGGATCGTCGCGGCAGCAGGGGCATCGATCTCCCGGGTACCCATGTTCATCTCGATCAAGCGGGCGGCCTGCTGCTTGATCTCGCTGTCCGCCGCGTCGTAGGAGCTCTTAACCTCGGCGGTCAGCAGGCCCAGCACGAGCGAGGTCATCGCCGCGACCATGCCGATGGAAATCGTGATCGTGTCTTGGCTTCCCTTGGACAGATGGTCCGTCGGCAGGAGCCGGCCGAGCCATACGCCGACGAAGGATGCCGATGACGATGACGCGAAGATGCCGAAGGCAGTTGTGAGTGAGCTGAAATTCTCTAGCAAAAATCCCCCGCCCGATCCCCCTGACGATGCGACATGCGACGGCATCGCCTCTGTCGCAACATAGAATTGCCGGAGGATGACATCAATCGGCGCGTTTTCCCGCCGGGACGCGGGCGCAGGGCCTTAGCGAGGCGGGTCTATCGACTCCCGAGCCGCGTTCCCCCGCTCCAGCAGCGCCAGGACGCTGACCGCGGCCTTGCGCAGCAAGCTCCACATGCCGCGGCGCTCCTCCGGCAGAAGCGCCACGGGGCGGCAGGTCTCCATGGCATAGAGGCCGAGGCGCGCCGTGCGCAGCGAGGTGTAGAGCGCATCGGCGGCATTGGCGGAGAGGCGGCCGACGAGGCCGCCGCCCAGGGACTGTACCGCCATGTCGCCGGCTTGCGCGGCCATGCCCGAGGTGGCGGCGATCCACAGCACCCGGCGCAGCAGCGTCCATTGCTCGAGCAGGCCCGGCGCCAGGCCGTAGATCACCGCGATCTCGCGCAGCATCTTCAGCTCGCGCCACAAAGTGATCAGCCCATCGACCAGACCATTGGGGCTGGCGAGGGAAATGAAGGCAGTGTCCCTGAGGGCGCGCCCGATGGCGGCCCGCGCCTCCTCATCGGGATGGCGCAGGATCTGGGTCGAGAGCCGCGCCACCACCTCATGATCGCGCAGGCTCGAATTCAGGCTTTGGCGAAAAGCGCGGATCGGCTCGGCCATTCCGGGACGGCGCTCATAGATGGCGATCACCCGGGCGGCGAAGGCAATCCCGCGGTCGTGACCGCGACTTGCCGTCAGGAGATCGGCTTCCTTGCGAGCGGCGGCGATGGTGCCCAGGGTGCGGAGCTGGCGCCGGATCGAGCCCAGCTCGCGGCCGATGGCGATCAGCCCCGTGACCACGACGCCCGCCAGCAGAAACGCGAGCAACACGCCCGAGGGCGCCCACCAGCTGAAGGCGTCGAGCACCGCGCGCAGCGATTCATAGGCGAGAAACCCGATGGCGAACAAGGCAAAGGCAAAGGCGAAGGCCGTGCCGGTGCTCCAGAAGCCCGACGGCTTGCGCGAGAGCGCGAGCGGGACGGGCAGCTCGCTGCCGTCATCGAGAAGGCTGATATCCTCGAGGCTGTATTCCCGCGGCGGCGGCGCCTTGGCCGCGGCATCTTCCGGCGGACCATCGCCCGGCAGAAGCGAGAGCCGGACGGCATCGGCCTCGGCCTCATAGGGACGCAGCCGCGGCTTGTCGCTCATGCGAGCCGGTCCCCGATCAAATAGCGGATCGCTTCGTCGAGGCGGATATGCTCGAAGCCTTGCGGGGCGCCCGGGGCCACGCGCTTGGGCAGGAAATCGATGAAGCGGTAGTCGTCCTCATGCCAGTCGCCCCGCGCCGGCATGCGGTCCGGCACCTCGCCGGTCCACAGCACCCGTTCATGGCTGCCGCCGACCGGAATTCCGACCACCACGCTAAGGCGATGGCCGTCCGCCTCGGCGACCCGGTCGGCGGTGCAGCGCATGGCCGCCAGCGCGAGAACCTTGGTCTGGATGGTCTTGGCCTTGATCTCGCGCCCGGCCTTGTCGAGCAGATCCTGGAGCAGGGATTCGAGATTGCCCTGCTGGCTGCGCGAGACGTGATCGGCCTTGCTGGCGGCGAACAGCACCCGGTCGATCCTGTGCCGGGCCCAGGGCAGGCCCAGCCGGGCCAGCAGGCTGCTCTGGCCATGCTCGAAGCTGGCCAGGATCGTGGCCATGGTCTCGCGCGCCTCGTCGAAGGCGTCGGGCCCTGCCTTCAGGCTGCGCAGCAGATCGACCAGCACGATCTGGCGATCGAAATCCTTGAAATGCTTCTCGTAGAACTCGCCAACGACCCGGCTGCGATAAATCTCGTAGCGGCCGGCCATGGCGGCATAGAGGGAGCGGCGGCCGGGCGCGGCCCCGGCGGGTGCCGGCAGCGGGCAGAAATTGAGGGCGGGGGATTGGAGATCCCAATGGCCGGGGGTGAGGAAGCGGCCGGGCTGGATCAAGGTGAGACCAAGGGCGGGCTCGGACGAGGCCTTGAGATAATCGCGATAGACCTCGGCGAGGCGGCGGATCTCCGATTCATCCGTTGGACCCGCGGGCTTGGCGCTGGCCACGGCGGCCAACCACTGATCGGCCAGGCGCCGGCGGGGCTCGCGCTCAGTGAGGCGCAGCATGTTTGCTGACCAGGCCTCATAGGTGAGGTCGAGCAGCGGCAGGTCCAGCAGCCATTCGCCGGGATAGTCGACGATATCGATGTTCAGCACCGCCTGGCGGTTGATCTGCCGGCGCAGCCAGGAAGCCGGGCGATGGTGCAGCTCGAGGCGAATCTCGGAGAGCTGGTCGGTGGAGGGCGGCCAGCGCGGCGGGTCGGCGGTCAGCGCTTCCAGATTGGCCAGATAGGGAAAGGTGGCGAGCTCGGGATTCGGCTGCGGCCGCTCGATCACCGAGATGATGTTGTCGAAATCGGCGATGGCGGGAAGGATCTGCGGGCGGCCGGGAAAGCGGATCAGATTGTGGACCAGCGCTGTCGTGAAGATGGTCTTGCCGGCGCGGCTGAGGCCGGTGACCGCCAGGCGCAGGGTCCGCTCATTGACCCAGTCGAGAACCTCGTCGACGGCCCCCTCCGCGCGCTGGGCGCCCCAGCGCAGGACATTGTCGATAATCCCGGTCGACCTCATAGAGGGCACCGCTGGAGATCACCCGGGGAGCGGCGCCGGTCGCGTGATTCATGTGAGCGCATCTGAGCGATGGGGAAGCCAGGCTTCTCTTTGCTGCGCCGGGAAGGGACGTTGTTCTCGCGGTGTTCTTGACCAGCCCTCAAATCGTGTCGATCTGCCGCTTTTGCAAGACTGTCATTGATCCGCCGGCGGCACGACGAGCTGGCCGATTACGTTCTGGACGACGGAATAGAAGCCTTCGGCCTGCTGCTCGGACGGCAGGCTGGCGGTGACGGCGCAGTAATATCCCACCACATGGTTCTTGAAACCCGGCCCCATGGTGTAGTCCACCTGATTGCCGGGATCGCCGCTGTAGCGCGAGAAGACGGCGCAAAGCGAGGGAATCGCCCGCCCCTTCAGGGCGCCGTTGAAGACCGCGACATCGAATCCCAGGATGCTGCGCTGCTGCAGCCAATCGCCGGTGCTGCCGAAGACTTTGCTGTCCTCGGTCATCTCCTGCAGCGTGTGCAGGGGCATGTAGGTCTTGAAGCCGCTCTGGATGTAGTACATCAGGATGAAGAAGGCGTGGTCGATGACCGTGAGCTGGGAGGATGTGTAGGTCTGCGTGCCCTCCTCCACCTTGACGATCACGCAGCCGCGCTGCTTGGCCGGACCCTGATAGCCGATGACGAAGCCGTCGCAGGAGACCGCGACGGGATCATCGGCCCGAACAGCCGCCGGCGCGATCACGGCCGCGAGCATCACCAGCGCCAGCAGAAGAAATATCCGACCACGCATCGCCATTGCCTTTCGTTCCTCCCAGCAGAGCGCCGCCACTATAACCCGCCCGGCTTCCGACGGTCTCCCCATCGCTGAAGATTCCGCGCGAAACCTGGCCCGCTGGCGGAATTGCGGGGGATTCGGTTTCCCCCTATCCTACCCGGGGACGGACAGGGGGGACTGACAATGACGCAAAGCATGGCGAGCGAGGACGCACGGCGGGCCCATCGCCGCGTCATCGCGGCCGGTGTCGCCGGCAATGTGATGGAGTGGTACGACTTCGCCGTCTACGGCTATTTCGTCCGCACCATCGGCCAGCTCTATTTTCCAGCGGACGATCCCTTGCTCTCCCTGATGGCGGCCTACGGGGCTTTCGCGGTCGGCTTCTTCATGCGGCCCCTGGGCGCCGTCGTCTTCGGCTATATCGGCGATCGCGTCGGCCGGGCCTATTCGCTGCTCTTGTCCGTGGTCGCCATGGCGGTCCCCACCTTCGCCATCGGCCTGCTGCCCACCTATCACGACATCGGCATCGGCGCCTCGATTCTGATGCTGCTCTGCCGGATTCTGCAGGGCCTCGCCGTAGGCGGGGAATATACCGGCTCGGTGGTCTTCCTCGCCGAACGGGCGCCGCCGGGCAAGCGCGGCCTGGCCAGCGCCTGGGCACCCTTCGGCGCGGTGGCCGGAATCCTCCTGGGCTCCGTCATGGGGACCGCCATCATCAACGCCCTGCCCATGGCCGATGTGGTCGGCTGGGCCTGGCGCCTGCCCTTCCTTTTCGGGGTGGTGGTCGGCTTGGTCGGCTTCTTCATCCGCCGCCATGTCACCTTCGACAAGGCGCCGCCGGGCAAGGGCTTCCCCTTGAGCCAGGCGATGCGCGAGCAGCCGAGGGAGATGCTTCAGGTCGTCGGCATCTGCGTCGCCAATGCGGTCGGCTTCTATCTCATCTTCGTCTATGTGACGACCTGGCTGAAGCTCTACGCCCAGATGAAGATCGGCAGCGCCCTCCTGGTCAATTCGATCAATATGGCGATCATGCTGGTCGTGATCCTGGGTGCCGGCTGGCTCTCCGACAAGATCGGCCGCAAGCCGGTGATGGCGGCCGCCGCGATCGGCATGGCGCTTTTCGCCTGGCCGCTGATGGCGCTGATGCAAACCGGCGATTTCATGAACGTCTTCCTGGGCCAGCTGGGATTCGTCCTGCTGATCGGCAGCTACAATGCCGTGAACCCGATCGCCATCTGCGAGCTCTTCCCCCGCTCGGTGCGCTGCTCGGCCGTCTCGACCGCCTATAACATCACCCTCGGCGTGGTGGGCGGCACCGCCCCCAGCGTCGCGACCTGGCTCATCGACAACACAGGCTATCCTCTGGCGCCAGGCCTGTATGTGGCGCTGGCAGGCGTCGTCTCCGCCTTCGCGACGCTATCGATGCGGCGCAGCTCGCAGCAGTCCATCGATGAGCCCGAGTTGGACGCCGCGGGTGTCGCAGTGGCGATGTCCAGTTCCTGATCGACCGGCTGGCTCAGTCGCCCGGTTGGACTAGTCGCAGGGCGCCTTGCCGGCGTTGATCTGCTCGGAGGTGGTCAGGCCGCCCACCGCGGCACCCGCCGCACCGCCCGCGGCTGCGCCGATGGCCGGGGAGCCGCCCAGGGCACCCAGGATCGCACCGGCGCCAGCGCCGATCGTGGCCCCCGTCAATGCGCGGCAGCCCGGGCTATTGCCACAACCGGCCAAAGTAAGGCCCATCAGGCCCGTGACGACGACGGCAAATGAAGCTTTACGCATGATGTCACTCCCCTTCCGAAACTTCGACTCAACTCCGGCTTCTCGGACTTGCGCCTCGTTGCTAAACACTTGCGACGGCTAGAGGTTCCCGGACCGCCCGGGCGGGCCGGGTCCGGAACCCACCCTAGTCTTGCCGCATTCAAGCCGTGGTACAATGATCGAAATCACGCGGGGTGGCTCATGGCGAAGCGTCCTTCCTGGTCCGGCTTCCTGAAGCTCTCCCTGGTCACCTGTCCGATCCAGCTCATCAGCGCCACCAGCCGGTCGGAGACGGTGTCCTTCCATTTCATCCACCCGAAGACCCGCAACCGCATCCAGATGAAGCCCTTCGACCCCGATCTCGGCGAGGTAGAGCGCAAGGATCTGGTCCGCGGCTATGAGATCGCCGATGGAAAATACGTCACCGTCACCGACGAAGATCTGGCGGAGATACGTCTGAAATCCACCAAGACCATCGAGATCGAGCGCTTCGTGGATTTCGACGAGATCGATCCTCTCTATATCGACGGCGCGTATTACGTCATGCCCGACGGGAAGATGGCGCTGGAGGCCTATGCGGTGATCCGCGAGGCCATGAAGAAGGAGCACAAGGCCGCCGAGGGCCGCCTCGTCCTCTCCTACCGCGAGCATGTCGTCATCCTCCAACCCCGCGAGAACGGCCTGATCCTGTTCCGCATGCGCGATGCCCGCGAGGTGGAGAGTCAGGCACCCTTCAAGAATCTGGGGAAGGTCAAGGTCGATCCCAAGATGGTCGAGATCGCCACCGGAATCATCGAGCAAAAGGAGGGAAAGTTCGAGCCGGCGACCTTCAAGGACCCCTATGAGGAGGCGCTGGTCGACCTCCTCAAGCGCCGCGCCCGTGGCGCCAAGCCGGTCCATGAGGTCGAGGAGGAGGAAAAGCCGACCAATGTCGTCAATCTGATGGATGCGCTGCGCAAGAGCCTGGGCGGCAAAGGCGGCAGGAGCCGCGCGGCTGCCCGGGACGATGATAAGGATGCGCCCAAGGTCGTGGCCTTCCGCAAGCCGGCCGCCCGCGCCGGCAAGCCCAAGGCGAAGGCGCGGACAAAGCCGGCTGCCCGGCCGGCGGCGAGGCGGCGATGATCCCCCTGGGCGCCACCCCGGCGGAGGTGATCCGGGCCGCCTTCCTGCTTCGGCATGTCTGCGGCTCGCTCGAGGACCTTCCCGGCGAGATGGCCGACAGCTTCGCTTATCAATGCCTGCGGACGATCATGCTGCGCGCGGCGCTGACGCGGGGCCGCCACCTTCGGCTTTGCGCCAGCGCCGAACCGCGCGAGCAGCACGCGGTCGACGAACTCGCCCATCTGGAGACCCGGCTCGACGAGGCGCCCCGGCTGCTTCATCTCTGGCGGGAGGCGCGGCGCGCCGGGCGGATCGAGGCCGAGCTGGGCTCCTCCGCCGCCGCCAGCGGCATAGGTTACGGCGCCGCCAGCGCCGATGGCGCCCTCTACGACATGGTCAGCGGCGATATGCGGAGCCTTGCCGGCGGTTCTGCGGAAGTGAGACGTTCGGTGCGCGCGGTGCGCCAGGCCGAGGAGATGCGGGGCCTCTATCACGAGTTGAAGGCCGTTCTCGGCGGCCGGGCCGTCATCCCGCTGCCCGACTGACGAAGGCGCATTCTTCATGCCCATCAAGAAGCTTGCCACCTATCGCGCCAAGCGCGATTTCGCCAAGACCAAGGAGCCGAGCGGGAGCCAAGCGCGCGGCGAGAAAAGCGTGCGCCCGGCGAACCGCCTGCGCTTCGTGATCCAGAAGCATGCCGCCACGCGCCTGCATTATGATTTTCGCCTCGAGCTCGACGGGGTGTTCAAATCCTGGGCCGTGACCCGGGGTCCCTCGCTGGATCCCCAGGACAAGCGGCTGGCGGTGGAGGTCGAGGATCACCCGCTGGAATACGGCGATTTCGAGGGCACCATTCCCAAAGGCCAATATGGCGGCGGGACGGTGATGATATGGGACCGCGGCTATTGGATTCCCGAAGGCCGTTCACCGCAGGAAGGGCTGGCGGCCGGCGATCTGAAATTCTCTCTCGAGGGCGAGAA
Source organism: uncultured Alphaproteobacteria bacterium (assembly GCA_963757155.1). Taxonomy (GTDB): domain Bacteria; phylum Pseudomonadota; class Alphaproteobacteria; order Dongiales; family Dongiaceae; genus DASXQK01. Next base: position 580,606 of record CAVWQS010000014.1, on the reverse strand, counting down.
GCTCCAGGGGAGCTGGGTGCTCGTCCGCATGAAGGGCGACCGATTCGGCGGCACACGGACCAACTGGCTGCTGATCAAGCATAAGGATGAAGCCGCCCGCCCGGGTTCAGGCGAGGGCGTGCTGGAGGCCGACCGCTCCGTCGCTTCGGGGCGGAGCATGGAGCAGATCGCGGCCGGAAAGGGCGCCTCGCCGAAGCCCTTCATGCTGGCGAGCCGCAAGCCGGCACGAGCGGATGCGGTGTGGAATTCCAACCGCGAAGAGGCGCCGGCGAAACGCCGCAAGAGCCTGCGCGAGGAGATCGCCGAGGCCTCGGCAGAGCCCGCCCCGCCGGCCAAATCCAAACGTGCCGCCAAGCTCGTCCAGGCCGAGCCGCGCAAGAGCAGCGTGAGCAAGAGCCACCTGGGCAAGGTCACGCGGGCGGCCGCCCTGCCCGATTTCATCCCGCCCCAGCTCTGCCGTGTGATCGACCGGCCCCCGAACGGCGCCGGATGGGTGCATGAGGTGAAGTTCGACGGCTATCGCATCCAGATGCGGATCGAGGGCGGCGAGGTCAGCCTGAAGACCCGGGCCGGGCTGGACTGGACGCATAAATTCGCCGGCATCGCCAAGGCCGCCGGGACGCTTCCCGATGCCATCATCGACGGCGAGGTCGCAGCCCTGGACGAGCAAGGGGCGCCCGATTTCGCTGCTCTCCAGGCGGCGTTGTCCGAGGAGAAGACCGAGGATCTGATCTTCTTCGCCTTCGACCTGCTGTTCGAGGGCCGGGAGGATTTGCGCGAGCTGGCGCTCGGCGAGCGCAAGGCGCGGCTCCAGACGATGCTGAAGAAGCTCGGCAAGGCCGAGCGGAAGCTGATCCGCTTCGTCGAGCATGTGGAGACCGGCGGCGACGCCGTGCTGGAATCGGCCTCCCGCATGTCCCTGGAAGGAATCGTCTCGAAGCAGCTCGACGCGCCCTACCGGTCGGGGCGCAGCGACAGCTGGACCAAGGCCAAATGCCGGGCGGGCCATGAGGTGGTGATCGGCGGCTGGTCGGGCGATGAGGGCCATCTGCGCTCCTTGCTCGTGGGCGTTCATCGCGGGCGGCATCTCGTCCATCTCGGGCGCGTGGGAACGGGATTCGGCCAGGACACGGCCCACAGCCTCCTGACCCGGCTGAAATCCCTCGCCGCCAAGCAGAATCCCTTCACCGGGCCCGGGGCGCCGCGCGCGGATTCCACGGTGCATTGGGTCAGGCCCGAGCTGGTGGCCGAGATCGAGTTCGCAGGATGGACAGGAGCAGGCATGGTGCGCCAGGCAGCCTTCAAAGGATTGCGTGCGGATAAGCCGGCCCGCGAGGTCGAGGCGGAAATGCCGGCGCGAGCCTCGACCACCGCGGCGGCGAAGCCGAAGCCGGCCGGCAAGCCGGCCACAGCGGGCAAGCCGGCGGCCCCAGCCCCCCGATCCTCCAGCGGCAAAGCCGTGGTCATGGGTGTCGCCATCTCCCATCCCGACAAGGCGCTCTGGCCCGAAGCGGACGGGGGCGGACCGGTCACGAAGCTGGAGCTGGCCCAATATTACGAGGCCGTGGGCGGTTGGATGATGCCCCATCTCAAGGGCCGGCCCTGCTCCATCCTGCGTTGCCCCGACGGCATCGCAGGCCAGCAGTTCTTCCAGCGCCACGCCATGCCGGGCATGTCGAAACTGCTCAACGGCGTGAAGGTCGCCGGTGAACCTAAACCCTATCTGCAGGTCGACCAGGTCGAAGGCCTGGCCGCCCTGGCCCAGGTCGGTGCCCTGGAGCTCCACCCGTGGAATTGCTGGCCCGGCGAGCCGGAGCTGCCGGGCCGGCTGGTCTTCGACCTCGATCCTGCCCCGGATGTGAAATTCGCCGCCGTGGTCGACGGCGCGCGCGAGCTGCGCGAGCGCCTGGACAAGCTGGGGCTCGTCGGTTTTTGCAAGACGACCGGGGGCAAAGGACTGCATGTCACGGTGCCGCTCGCCCGCCCCCGGAAAGGCGATCTCGATTGGCCCCAGGCGAAGGCCTTCGCCCGGGAGGTCTGCCGCCAGATGTCGGCCGACAGCCCGGACCGCTATCTGCTCAACATGGCCAAGGACAAGCGCGGGGGCCGCATCTTCCTGGATTATTTGCGCAACGACCGGACCTCGACGGCCGTCGGCCCCCTCTCCCCGCGAGCCCGCGAGGGAGCGACCGTATCCATGCCGCTGACCTGGCCGCAGGTGAAGCCGGGCCTGGACCCCAAGGCCTATAATGTGCGGACCGTCCCGCGTCTTCTGGCCCGGAGCAAGGCCTGGCAGGACTACGACGCCGGTGCCCGGCCCCTGGCGCCCATCGCCAAACGACTTCTCGCCAAGGCTGCCGCCTGACCAAGCCCACCAGGGCATGACCAGCAGGGCCGATTGACTCCTGACGCGGACCCGCTACCCTGAATAAGAACATAACATGAACATACCTCGAGCATGAGAGCCAAACTGCCGGATCGCGGTGGCTATCCGCCGGGCCGGGTCGACGGGTCCGCCGCCCCCGACCGGCGGGTCCTGGGTGATATCCTGATGGATGGTCTCCATATCTGGGCCACCTGCCGCCATTGCCGCCATCGGGCCAGCCTCTCGCCGCTCGGGCTGGCCAAGCGCCTGGGCTACGATCGTTCGCTCGCGGCGCTGCGGCGCCATCTGCGCTGCTCCAAATGCGGCGAGCGCAAGGTGGAACTGCGGATGATCGAGCCCGAGCGCCGCTGAGCCCTTCGCTCGCCTCCATGGGGTCACCCTGGGAGCCCTTGGCCTGAGAGGGCGTTATCCCCTAGTCTCAGCCGCGGATTTTGCCTGGAGTGACGTGGCGCATGCGGGTGGTGGAGAAGACGCTGCTGGGGGACTCGTCCTCCTCGTGTTTCTCCTCGCCGTCTGTGGCGGGCTGATCTTCCGCTTCTCGGCGGAATCGAATGCCGATCGCGAGGCTCTGAACCACACCTTCCAGGTCATTCGCGCCGCCCAGACCCTGTTCGCCCAGATCCAGGCCGCCGAGACCGGCCAGCGCGGCTATATCCTCACCCAGCGGGACGACTATCTGGCGCCCTACAATCGCGCCATCCTGGGAATCCCTGTAACGCTCAGCACGCTGCAAAAGCTCTTAGCGACGGATCCCTCGCAGAGAGAGCGATTCAGGGGACTCGCCAAGCTGATTCAGCAGAAGCTGACGGAGCTGGCGACAAGCATTGAGATGGCGAAAACCCAGGGCTTCGAGGCCGCACGGCAGCTCGTTCTGACGGATATCGGCCGGGCAGCGATGGAGGATATCCGCACCGAGCTTCGGGGGTTGATCGACGAGGAGACGGCGGTCTCCACCAGCCGGCTGGAGAGCTCGCGCGAGTGGGAGCGGCGGATTCTCTTCATCGCCATCGGCGGGGCGAATCTGGTCGTCATCACCATTCTGTTCGCGGCGATCGTCATCTTCGGCGGGTTGCGGCGCCTGCGCCAAGCGGAGCAATCCTTGAGCCAACAGGCGATCCATCTCCAGGCCACCCTCGACAACATCCGTGGCGGTATCGCGATGTTCGACGGCCGCGGCCGGCTCACGGCCTGGAACGCGCTGTTCTTCAAATTGCTCGCCTTGCCGACGGGGCTGGCCAAGACCGGGCAGCCCGTCGCGGCCTTTCGCGAGATCCGACCCGGGCGGGGCGCAACCGATCTTTGACGAGACGAGACCGGACGGTTCCGATGGCAGCGCCGGCGGGGCCGGGGCCGGCGGGGTGCTGCGCCGCCTCAATGTGGGTGGGCGCGACCTCGAGATTCAGCAGAACGAGATGCCGGGGGGCGGCTTCATCACCACGCTCTTCGACGTGACCCAGCGTCTGCGTGCCGAAAGCATGCTGCAGCAGGCGCAGAAGATGGAGGCGATCGGCCAGCTGACCGGCGGGGTCGCCCATGACTTCAACAATCTGCTGCAAGTCATCATGGGCAATCTGAACATCCTCGCCCGCGAGATGCAGGGCAACGAGCCGACCCTGCGGCGCATCCGAAACGCGCTCCTGGGCGCCGATCGCGGCGCCAGCCTGACGCGCCATCTGCTCGCCTTTTCACGGCGCCAGCCGCTGAGCCCCGTGCCCCTCAATCTCGGCCGGCTGATCCGGGAGATGACCGACATGCTGCGGCGCAGCCTCGGCGAGCATGTCCAGATCGAGACAATCGTCGCCGGCGGGCTCTGGAACACCCTCGTCGATCCCTCCCAGGTCGAGAACGCCATCCTCAACATGGCCATCAACGCGCGCGACGCCATGCCCGAAGGCGGCAAGCTCACCATCGAGGCGGGCAATGCCTATCTCGACGGTTCCTATGCCGCCGAGCATATGGAGGTGGCCGCGGGGCAATATGTGATGCTGGCCTTGACCGATACGGGCACCGGCATGACGGCGGATATCATGGCCCATGCCTTCGATCCTTTCTTCACGACAAAGGAGGAAGGGCGCGGCACCGGGCTTGGCCTCAGCATGGTCTGGGGTTTCGTCAAGCAATCCGGCGGGCATGTGAAGATCTACAGCGAGCTGGGACAAGGGACCACGATCAAGGTCTATCTGCCGCGCGAGATCCGTCCCGAGGAACGGGCGCCGCTTTCCTACGACCATTCGATCCTCGGCGGGCGCGAGCGCGTGCTCGTCGTCGAGGATGACGAGCAGGTGCGCCACGCGGTCGTGGAGATGATGACCCAGCTCGGCTATCACGCCATCACCGCCGAAGACGGCGACCGGGCCCTGGTTCTCCTCCATGGCGGCACCGTCGTCGATCTGCTCTTCACCGATGTGGTCATTCCCGGCGAGGTCGGCAGCCGCGAGCTGGCGCGCCGCGCGAAGGCGATCCTGCCGGGGCTGAAAGTGCTCTACACCTCCGGCTATACGGAGAATGCCGTCATCCATCACGGCCGGCTCGATCCCGGCGTCGAGCTGCTGAGCAAGCCCTATCCCATCGAGGAGCTGGCCCGCAAGATCCGTGCTGTCCTGGACGCCGGCAAGGCTGCTACGGGCCCCGCCGTCGCCGCGGCAAAGCGCGGACCGCGGCGCGTGCTGGTGGTGGAAGACGATGCCTTGGTGCGGGTGGCGGCGGTGGAATCCCTGGCCGATCTCGGCCTGGCGGCGGAGGAGGCGGAGACGGGACGCCAGGCGCTGGGCGTTCTCGCGGCCCATGGCGATATCGACCTGCTCATCACCGATGTCGGGCTTCCCGACATCGACGGCCACGACCTCGCCGCCGAGGCGCGCAAGCTGCGCCCGTCGCTGAAGATCATTCTCGCCTCGGGCTATTCCGGGCCGGGACGGCACCCAAGGCGCAACGGCGAGCTACCGGCGGATATCCTGCACCTGACCAAGCCCTACGAAGCAGCAGATCTGCGCCGGGCGATCGAGAGCCTGGAGGTGTAGGGAAGGCCGGGACAGCCCGGCCATGACGTCGAGAGGAGCAGCGTCGAGAGAGAAGCGGCGCTGCCCCGGTCACACCTCCGCGGCAGCGGGGGGCTGGGCGCAGAAGAGGGCCTGGGAGATCGCGACCTTGAGCGTCGTGGCATCGAAGGGCTTCGTCACGACGAAGGCCGGCTCCAGCATCTCGCCCGTCAGCAGCCGCTCGGGGAAGGCGGTGACGAAGATCACCGGCACATCGATCGATTTCAGGATCTCCTGAACCGCCGCGATGCCAGAGCTGCCGTCCTCGAGCTGGATATCCGCCAGGACCAGGCCCGGCGGGGTCTTCTTGGCGAGCCGCACGGCCTCGGAGGCGCGCGCGGCCATGCCGACGACATGATGGCCAAGGCTGGTCACGGTCTGGGCGACGTCCAAAGCGATGACCGGCTCGTCCTCGATGATCAGGATCTTCGTCGAGGGCTGGCGCTTCAGATCGGACCAGGCCCGCTCCAGCCGCTGCTCGATCTCGGCCTCATCGCAATCGAAGATCTCCGCCGCCTGGGCGGGGGTGAATCCCTCCTGATGGATCAGCAGCAGCGCCTGGCGGTCGCGCGGGGCCAAGGCCACCAGCCGCTCGCCGACCCGCCGCTCGATGGGATCGCCCAGCTTGGCCAGCTCGTCCGTCGAGGTCTCCACGGCATGGGCGAAGCGGTGGAAGAGCTTGAACACAGCGACGCCGACATCGCTGGCTTGGTTCAGGAGCTCCGGCTCCTGGACCAGGGTCTCGAGAGAGCCCCTGACGTAATTGTCGCCGATCTGCTGCGAGCCGGTCAGCGCCCGGGCATAGCGCCGGAGATAGGGCAGGCGCTGGACCAGCTGCTGCTTCACGACGGATTTGTCGGCGGAGCCGGATTTCGGAGAGCGGTTGGCGGTCGTGCTGGGCATCTCGATATCCCTGTGGATTGCTGAGGGTTGGCTATTCTTCGTCACGGAAACAGGGCTGGGTCAGCCCGCTCGAAGAATGCTCTAGGTCTGGTCCGAGGCAAATTCCTCGATCAGCACCACCGCTTCTCCGTCCTGCTTCATGCCGAGCTCTTCCGCCGCCACGGCCGACAGATCGAGCACCCGGCCATGGGAGAAAGGACCCCGGTCGTTGACGCGAACGACGACCATCCGGCCGGTCTTGAGACAGGTGACGCGGATGATGGTACCGAAGGGAAGGCTGCGATGGGCGGCCGTCAGAGCCTTGCCGTCGAAGGCTTCGCCGCTGGCTGTGCGCCTCTGGAGCTTCGGCCGATACCAGGAGGCCGGGCCTGTCTGGGTGAAGATCGGCACCTCCGCCAGCGGCAGCTGCTTGGGGGCGGTGGGCGGCGGCGGGACGGTCACGGCGGTCGCGGGGCTGGCCCGGCGCACCGGCGCGCAGGCTGAGAGGCTCAGCGCCAGGACCACGACGGCCGTAAGCGCGAAGAACCACCCCGATGGAGAATTTTTGATACGCCAGAGGCATTGAGGACGGTCCACGGGACTAGGCGATCTGACGCCAAGGACACCCGCACCCCTGCATATCCATCTTCACAGCTGGATCCCCGGGGCCGGACACACTTCCTCGGCACCTTTAGAAACCCGCGAGGTTCGATCTGGTTCCCCCATCGCCCCCTCCCTTGCCCGCCTTAACCGCCGGCCAAGCGGGGGAGTATATACACCTCGCCCCCCGGGGGTATGGGCTGGAACCAGGCATCCCGGTAGATCCGGCCGTCGATCGAGACCGAGACGCCCCGCTCCAGCTGCGGCTTCAGCGCGGGATAAGCCTCCCCCAGCCGCGTCAGCAGCTGGCGGATATTGGCCGCCTCGACCTCGATCTTGGTCTTGCCGCCCGCCGCGGATTTAAGCGATCCCCAGAGGACGACATCGACCATCAGCTTTTGCCGTTCGCCTTGCCCTTTTTCTTTCCGGCCTTCTGCTCACCGATGGCCTTCAGGACCTTGGGCGGCGACATGGGCAGCTCCAGCATCCTGACGCCGGCCGCCGCCGAGACCGCATTGGCCACCGCCGCCAGCGGCGGCACGATGGAGGTCTCGCCCACCCCCCGCAGCCCATAGGGATGGCCGGGATTGGGGATCTCCAGGATGACCGTGTCGATCATCGGCAAATCGGAGGCGACGGGAATCCGGTAGTCGAGGAAGCCCGCGTTCTGCAGCTTGCCGTCCGCGCCGTAGATGTATTCCTCGTTCAGCGCCCAGCCGATGCCCTGGGCGGCACCACCCTGATACTGCCCTTCCACATAGCTCGGATGGATGGCCTTGCCCGCATCCTGCACCACGGTGTAGCGCGTAATGAGGGTCCGGCCGGTCTCGGGGTCGACTTCCGCATCGGCGATATGGGTGGAGAAACTCACCCCCGCCCCTTCGGCATTGACCTCGAAATGGCCGGCGATCGGCCCGCCGGTATTGGCCGCGGTCTTGGCGATGTCGGCCAGCGACAGAGGCTCGAAATTGCCGGCATTGGCGCCCGACGGCTTGGCATGGCCCTTTTCCCAGACGACGGCCTCCGCCGGAATGCCCCAGATCTGGGCGGCGCGGCCGCAGAGCTTGCCGATGGCGTCGCGCGCCGCCTGGATGGTGGCAAGCCCGCTGGAGAAGGTGGCCCGGCTGCCCTCGGTGATGTCGTTGAAGCCCAGCGAGCTGGTATCGGCGATGATCGCCTTGACCTTGTCGTAGGGGATGCCCAGCTCCTCCGCCGCCATCTGGGACATGGAGGCGCGGGAGCCGCCGATGTCCGGCGTGCCGAGCGCCAGCGCGACCGTGCCGTCGATGTTGATGTTGAGCGAGACGCAGGTCTGGCCGCCGAAATTGAACCAGAAGCCCGCGGCAATGCCGCGACCCTGATTCGGGCCGAGCTTCGCCTTGTAATGCGGATGGTTCTTCACCGCTTCCAAGGTCGGGATCAGCCCGATGGGCCCGAAGGTCGGACCGTAGGAGGATTTCGTGCCCTCCTTGGCCGCATTCTTCAGGCGGAAGTCCAAGGGGTCCATGCCCAGCTTATGGGCCAGCTCGTCGATCACGCTTTCGACGCCGAAGGCCGAGATCGGGGCGCCCGGCGCGCGATAGGCGGCCTGCTTCGGCCGGTTGACGACGACGTCCCAGCCGACCGCCTTCACATTCTCCAGATCGTAGCAGGCGAAGGCCGCCATGGCCGCCATGTCGACGGGCGAGCCGGGGAAGGCGCCGCCCTGCAGCTTGAGCTCGCATTCGGCCGCGGTGATGCGGCCCGCCTTGGTGGCGCCGATCTTGACCCAGACCGTGGCGCTGGAGGTCGGGCCGGAAGCGCGGAAGACGTCCTCGCGGCTCATGGCCATCTTCACCGGCTTGCCCGATTTGCGCGAGAGCGCGAGGGCGATGGGCTCGAGGAAGACCGTCGTCTTGCCGCCGAAGCCGCCGCCAATCTCCGAGGCCGTGACCCGGAGCTTGGAGACATCCATGCCCAGGAGCTGGGCGCAGACGTTGCGGACCATGTAGTGGCCCTGGGTGCAGCCCCAGAGCTCGCCCTGCCCGTCGCTGCCGACGCTGGCGAGACAGGCATGGGGCTCGATATAGCCCTGATGGGTGGCCTCGGTCTTGAACTTGCGTTCGATGACGATATCCGCCTTGGCGAAGCCCTTCGCCACATCGCCATGGCCGAACTCATGACGCTTGGCGACATTGGAGGGCTTGCTGGACTGGGGCCGGAAGCTCCCGGCAAGGCCCTTGCCGTGATGGGGATCGGACTCCGCTTCCTTGGCGTCCTCGACATGGCCGATCTCTTCGGCCTTGGCGGCCGCCGCCGCATTGTCCGTCGCTTCCTCGAGGCCACCGGTGAAGAGATCGTCGTGCAGGACCGGCGCATCGGCGCGCATCGCCGCCTCGACATCGGTCACATGGGGCAGGATCTCGTAATCGACCTTGATCAGCTTCAGCGCCTTGCGCGCGACGATGGCCGTGGTCGCGGCGACGCCGGCCACCGCATGGCCTTCATAGAGGACCTTGTCGCGGGCCATCACATTGCGCAGCACGTCGCGCAGATCCGGATCGCCCTCCTTGAAATCGTCCCGGGTGACGACCGCCTTGACGCCCGGCAAAGCGAGCGCCTTCGAGACGTCGATGGAGCGGATCCGCGCATGGGCATGGGGGCTGCGCAGGATCTTGCCGATGAGCATGGCCGGGGCCGTCATATCGGCGCCGAACTTGGCGCGGCCCGTGACCTTGTCCAGGCCGTCGGGACGCAAGGGACGCGTGCCGACGATGGTGAAGGTGTGACCGGGTGCGACGGGTTTGATATCGAGGGGCATCAGCGTGACTCCCGCATTTCGGCGGCGGCGCTGGTCACCGCGCGCACGATCTTGTCATAACCGGTACAGCGGCAAAGATTGCCGGCGAGCCAGTAGCGAATCTCGGTCTCGGTGGGATCGGGGTTCTTCTCCAGCAGCGCCTTGGAGGCGACCAGGAAGCCCGGCGTGCAGATGCCGCATTGCAAGGCGGCATGCTCGATGAACTTCCGCTGCAGCGGATGCAGCTTGTCGCCGTCGGCGATGCCTTCGATGGTGTTCACCTCGCGCCCGTCCGCCTCGGCGCCCAGCACCAGGCAGGAACAGACGAGCCGGCCGTCCAAGGTGACGCTGCAGGCACCGCAATCGCCGGTGCCGCAGCCTTCCTTGCTGCCGGTCAAAGCGAGGCGGTCACGCAGGACGTCGAGCAGGGTCTCCTCGGCGTCACAGAGATACTCCACGGCATCGCCGTTGATCGTTGTCGCAACACGAACACTGGTCATATTTTTCCTCAATCTCTCAGGAATGGCCGGGTCACTTGCCGGTGGCGCGCTTGAGCGCGATCACGGCGGCACGCCGGGCGAGAACCCCGGCGACCTCGATGCGGAAATCCTTGGTCCCGCGCTTGTCGTCGATGGGCTTGCAGACGGCCGAGGCAGCCGCCGCCAGCTTGTCGAGCGCGGCGTCATCGACCTTGGTGCCGATGAGGGCCGCTGCCGCTTCCTTTACCAGCAGGACGCGGGCGGCGACGGCACCGAGGGAGACGCGGGCCGCTCTGCAGATTCCATCCTCGCCCATGGTCAGGCTGACGGCGGCACCGACCACGGCGATATCCATCTCGGTGCGCGGAATGAAGCGCAGATAGGCATCGCCCGAATGCTTCGGGCGGGCCGGCAGGAAGAGCGATTCGACGATCTCGCCCTTGGTCAACGCCGTCTTGCCCGGCGCCGTCGCCACATCCTCGACCGGCAGCTCGCGCCGACCCTTGGGGCCGACGATGGTCGCGGTGGCGCCGGCGGCGACCAATGCGGGGACGCTGTCGGCGGCCGGCGAGGCGTTGCACATATTGCCGGTCATGGTGGCCCGGCCCTGGATCTGGGTGGAGCCGATCAGATTGGCCGCCTCGACCACGCCGGGCCAGAGCTTCTTCAGGGCCTTATGCTCGCCCAGGTCGGTCGCCGGCACGGCAGCGCCGATGCGAAAGCCGCCGCCTTCCGCCGTGATCTTGCGCAGCGGCTCGATCCGCTTCACATCGACGACGAGATCGGGCTCGATGAAACCCGTTTTCATCCGCACCAGAAGATCGGTGCCGCCGGCAAGCACGAAGGCGAGGCCCTTCTCCGCGGCCAGCAACTCGACCGCCTTGTCTATCGAATTCGGAGCTTCATATCGCATGGGTGTTCCTGGATTGTCATGGATGCCCGGGCCAGCGCCGGATCGCCGCCCGGGCGATCGCACTGGCCAATTGTTCGTTCTGGAACCCTAAAGCTAGCATGAAAACGAGGGGTCGTGTCACCACCCGTGTCACACGGGCCCGGGGGCTCCCGGCCGGCTCGATTTGGCCAGGCTGGACTGCGGCCGGGATGTGCGGCGCGTGGCAAATATAGTACTTTTGCCAGGAAGAGCCGCGGGCTCAGGGGATTGGCACGGGAGACGGCGATGGCGGTGGGAGAGATCGAGACCGGGATCATTCTCTATGGCACCGAGCAGCCGCCTGCGCCGATCCGCCGCTTCATGCAGGGGCCGCTCAGCTTCGACCTCGAAGCCGGAAAGCTCCGCTACATCCGTCTGCAGGGCATCGAAGCGCTGCGCTGCATCGCCTTCGTCGTCCGCGGGCCGGGGTGGGAATCCCCGGCGCCGCGGATCTCCGATCTCGATGTCGCCGAAGGGGATGATGGGCTTCGCATCCGCTACCGCGCCTTCTACGAAACCGCCGGCGGCCAGCTCGAGGTCAAGGCCGATATCCAAGCGCCCTCGCATGGCGGGCTGGTCTTCGAAGCCGAGGCCCGGGCGGTGACGGATTTCACCACCGCGCGGACCAGCTTCTGCATCCTGCATCCCATTGCCGGGGTCGCCGGGGCGCCGCTCACCCTTACCCGCCCCGATGAGACCAAGGAGCCGGCGCAGTTTCCCGATGCGATCAGCGCCCATCAGCCCTTCATGAATATCCGCGCCCTCGGCCATGAGGTCGCGCCCGGCCTCAAGGCGACGGTGCGGATGGAGGGCGATATCTGGGAGATGGAGGATCAGCGCAATTGGAGCGACGCCTCCTTCAAGACCTATGGCCGGCCCCGGGACATTCCCTGGCCCTACACCATTGCCAAGGGCGAGCGCGTGGTCCAGCGCGCCTTGCTCTCCTTCGACGGCACTGCCGCGGCGGTTGCGGCGGCCCCCGCGGCGGCGGTTGAGATCACCTTGGGCGAGGCCCCGATCGGCAAGCTGCCCAAACTGGCTCTGGCCCTCTCGCCGGCGGAGGCGGCTCATGGCTTGGCCGCGGCCGCGCGGCTGACGGCCCCGCCGGCGGAGCTCATTGGCTGGTTCGAGCTTGGCACTGAGACGAACGCCAATCTCAAGGCCTATGCCGCGCTGGGCCAGCGGCTGGGGATCCCGATCAGGCTCGAGCTGATTCTCCCCTGCCAGAAACCCTTGGCCGAAGAGCTTGCCGAGGCAGCCACCCTTCTCCGCCAGGCCGGGCTGACGCCGGCCGGCATCACCCCGATCCAGGCGCCGATGATCAAATGGGTTCTGAAAACGCCGGAGGAGATGGGTCTCCCGGGCTTCGCCGATCTCTATGCGGCGGCGCGAGAGGCCTTTCCGGGGATCCCCATCGGCGCCGGGGTCCTGAGCAATTTCACCGAGCTCAATATCGACCGGCCGAGCCTGGCGGGCGCGGATTACGTGACCCATGGCACCTGCGGCGTGATCCACGAGCCCGACGACCGCAGCGTCATGGAGACGCTGGAGACCCTGCCCCATATCTTCCGCTCGGTGCGGGCCATCGCCGGAAAGCTTCCCTATCGCCTCGGCCCCAGCGCCATGGGCATGCGCTACAACCCCTATGGCAAGACGACCGACGCCAATCCTGCCAATATCCGCACCGCCTTCGCCCATCAGGACCCGCGCCAGCGCGCCCTGTTCGGCGCCGCCTTCGCGGTCGGCTACATGGCCCGGGCGGCGGCGGCCGGCATCGAGCGTGTCTGCTTCGGCGCGCCGACCGGGCCCTTCGGCCTCGTCTATCGCAAGACCGATTACCCGCAGCCCTGGTTCGATGCGCAGGAATTTGCCGGGCCCGCGGCCGCGCCGGTCTATCCCCTTTATCATCCGCTCATGGCCATCGCCGCGGCCAGGGATGCCGAGGTGCTGCCGGTCCGTTCGAGCGACGAGAAGCGCGTGCTGGGCCTCTGCTACCGGCGCGGGAGCGGCGAGCAGGTATTGTGGCTCGCCAATCTGACGCCCGAGCCGCAGAAACTGCGCATCAACGGCGGCGATGTCATGAGCGCCAAGACCCTCGATGCGGCGAGTTTCGCTGCGGCCGCGCGCGATCCGGCGGCCTTCGCTTCGGGAGCGTCCCGCAAGGTCGACGGTGGCAGCCTCGGCCTCGCCCCCTATGCGGTGGCGATGCTCCGCGCCACGCCGAGCGCCTGAGCGATTGACAGAGACGGCCGGAACCGCTTAGAACTTTAACGTTACAGTGCCCTGAAAAAGGGCTTGCCCGACGGATATGCCACAGGGAGGCAGGAGACGGGTGCAGACAGAACGCGCGGGATCTAGGGCGTGAGCGTCGTCCTCGGTATCGATACCGGCGGCACCTTCACGGATTTCGTCCTGGTGGATGAGGACCGCGGCGCCATCACCACGGCCAAGGTCCCCTCGACGCCGGGCGACCCGGCCGCGGCCATCGCCGCCGGGCTGGCGCGGCTGGAAGGCGTCGAGCGCGTCGAGCGCCTCATCATCGGCACCACCGTCGCCACCAATGCGGTGCTGGAGCGCCGCGGCCCCACCATCGTCTATGTCACCAATCGCGGCTTCGAAGATGTGCCCTTCATCGCCCGCGCGGACAAGGAGCGCATCTACGATCTGCATTGGCAGAAGCCCCGGCCGCTGGTGCGCCGGCGCCATTGCTTCGGCATCGGTGGGCGCTACGACACCCATGGCCGCGAGATCGTTGCCCTCGAGGCGAGCGATCTCGACGAGCTGAAGCTGAAGGCGGCCGAGCTCGCGGGCGAGGATGTGGCCGTTGCGATCTGCTGCCTCTTCGCCTATCTCGACGGCAGCCATGAGCGCCGGGCCGCCGACGCGATCCGCGAAGCTCTGCCCCAGGCCCATATCTCCCTCTCCCATGAGGTCTCGCCGCTGTGGCGCGAATATGAGCGGGCCAGCACCACCATCGCCGACGCCTTCATCAAGCCGGTAGTCAGCCGCTACGTTCAGGGCGTCGGCCGCGTGATCGAGGAGAAGCTGTCGGCCAAGCGCTGGAACCTCCTGGCCTCCAACGGCGGCTATCTGCGTGCCGATCAGGCGGAGCGCCGGCCCGCACAGCTCCTGATCTCGGGCCTCGCCGGCGGCGTCATCGGCGGGCGCTACTATGCCGAACTTGCCGGCACGCCGCGGGCCTTCACCCTCGATATCGGCGGCACCAGCACGGATATCGGGCTGATCCTCGAGGGCGGCCAGCAATATGCCTCGGAGTTCCAGATCGATTTCGGCATTCCCGTCACCATCCCCTGCGTCGCCGTGCGCACCATCGGGGCGGGCGGCGGCTCCATCGCCTGGATCGACAAGGGCGGGCTGCTGCATGTCGGCCCGCAGAGCGCCGGGGCCGAGCCGGGACCCGTCGCCTATGGCCGCGGCGGCGAAGCGCCCACCGTCACCGATGCCAATCTGGTGCTGGGCCGTCTCGACCCGGCCTTCTTCCTGGGCGGGGCCATGCCCCTGGACCTCGCGGCCGCGCGGGCGGCGCTTGCCCGGCTGGGCGAGGCCCTCTCCCTCTCGGCCGAGGACGCGGCGCTCGCCGTCATCCGCACGGTGGATGAGAACATGGCCAATGCCATCCGCCTGATCGCGGTGGAGCGCGGCCTCGATATCCGCGACTTCGCCCTCATCGCCTTTGGCGGCGCCGGGCCGCTCCATGCCCGTTCCGTCGCCGAACGCCTGGGCATGACCAGCGTGATCGTGCCGCCCCATCCCGGCCTCTGCTCGGCCTTCGGTGCGGCCATCGCCGAGGCCCGGGTCGATCGCGTGCAGACGCTCTTCACCCAATCCGACAGTGTCGATGTCGCCACATTGGCAGAGGCGCTCAAGCGCCTGCGCCTCGGCGCCGTCGAGGAGCTGAGGCGCAGCGTCGATGTGGCGGCGCCGGAGATCCGCAGCTCGGCCGATATGCGCTATGCCGGCCAGAACTACGAGCTGGAAGTGCAGCTTCCCCAGGGCGAGATGGATGCGGCCGGCTGGCAGGCGCTGATGGACCGCTTCGCCGAGGCCCATGCCAAGCAATACGGCTTCGCTTTGCCCGGCGAGCCGGTCGAGCTGATCAATCTGCGGGTGACGGCGCTGCGGCCCGAGCCGGCGCGCGATTTCATCGACCTCAGCCGTGGCGGCGGGCGTGCGGCAACGGCGCGCCCGGTCTGGTTCGAATCCGCCAAGGTCGCGAACTGTCCGATCATCCATCGCGCGAGCCTGCAGCCCGGCGAGACGCTGACGGGACCCGCCGTGATCGAGGAGACGGATTCCACCACCGTGCTCCATCCCGGCGACCGGCTGGCGCTGGGGGCGGCGGGGCTTCTGGCACTGAGCCTGGGGAGGACCGAATGACGCCGCGCAAGATCGAGAACGACGCCGTCGGCCTGCATGTGCTGCACAACGCCTTGGCCAATATTGCCGCCGAGATGGCCATCGTGATGATGAAGACGTCTTACTCGACGATCTTCAACGAGGGGCTCGACTTCTCCACCATGCTCCTCGACCGCGAGGGCAATCTGATCGCCGAGAAGAATTTCGCTCCCTCGATGATGGGCGCGGTCAACTACACCTTGCGCTGGACCTTGGAGGAGCTGGGAGAATCCTTCTTCCAGCCCGGCGATATCGTCGTCCACAACGATCCCTATCGCGGCAACTGCCATCTGCCCGAGCATATGCTGATGAAGCCGATCTTCCGCGGCGAGGAGCTGATCGGATTCGCGGGCTGCATCGGCCATATGGCGGAGATCGGCGGCAAGGCGCCGGGAAGCTTCGCCAGCGATGCCACGGATGTCTATCAGGAAGGCCTGCGCCTGCCGCCGGTGAAGCTCTTCGAAGGCGGCAAATACAACGAGCAGCTCTGGCGGGTGATCCTGGCCAATCACCGCACGCCGCGCAACAGCTGGGGCGATCTCCATGCCATGATCGGCGCCCTCAATATCGGCGAGCGCCGCCTGCTGGAGCTGGGCGAGCGCTATGATTTCGACAGCGTCATCGAGGGTGCCCGCCGGCTGATCGATTATTCCGAGCGCCGCCTCAGCGCCGAGATCGCCGAGATACCCGAGGGCACTTACGCCGCCGATATGATGGTGGAGGATGACGGGGTGGGGACCGAGCCCTTCGGGGTCAAGGTCAAGCTCATCATCCGCGGCGGCCAGGTCATCGCCGATTTCACCGGCTCCAGCCCGCAGGTGCGCGGGCCCATGAACTGCACCTTCGTCGTGGTAGCCGCGGCCCTCTACAACGCCATCTTCTGCGTCGCCGATCCCCAGGGGCTGATCCCGCGCAACGCCGGCTGCTACCGCCCGGCCCGCATCATCGCCCCGCCGGGAACGGTGGTGAACGTCAAGCATCCCGGCCCCTCGGTCGGCGGCAATACCGATCTGCAGCCGAAGCTGATCGATTTGCTGCTCGCCGCCTTCAGCCAGGTCGTGCCGGAGCGCGTGGCGGCGGCGACCGGCGGCTCCAGCAGCAACCTCCTCTTCGGCGGCGTCCATCCGGAGACCGGGCGGTATTACAGCAATTATCATTTCGATGGCTTGGGGGCCGGCGGCACGGCGCTGAAGGACGGCAATGACGGCGAGGTGACGCGCCATTCCAATTGCCGCAACACGCCGGTCGAGGTCTTCGAGCATCGCTATCCCCTGCTGACCCTGAACTATGGCCTGGCGCAGGATTCCGGCGGCGCGGGCAAGCATCGCGGCGGGCTCAGCACCGAACGCAGCTTCCGCATCACCGCGCCGGAGATCACCTTCAGCGCCCTGTTCGACCGCTGCAAGCTGGCGCCGCCTCCGCTCTTCGACGGGCTGCCGGGCGGGCGGGCGGCACTGCTGGTGAAACGCCGCGGCGAGAGCGAATTCCAAAGCTTCGACAAGGCCTTCGGCGTCGCCTCGCCCAGCAAGTTCACCAATGTCGTGCTGCATGAAGGCGACGAGCTCTATTACCGCTGTCCCGGCGGGGCGGGCTTCGGCGATCCGGCAGAGCGCGATCCCGCTTTGCTCGCCGAGGATGTGGCCGAGGGCTATGTCAGCCCCGAGGCAGCCGCGCGGGACTATGGCGCGCGGCTCGACGCGCAGGGGAAGCCCCTATGAGAAAGGGCCATTGGATCGAGCCGGTAAAGCGCTGGAACGACACCAGCGTCACCTATTGCCAGGCCTGCGGCCGGCTGATTCCGCGCCGGGCCTGGGTCTTCGACGGCGGGGCGGGCGAGCTCCGGGTCTGCAGCCCCGACTGCGAGGATCTCTACGAGGGATATCTGAAACCCACCTATGGAGTGATGGCGAAAGATGCGGATCACAAAGCTTGAGGCGATACTGCTGCGCCCGCGCGGCACCATCGATACCGCCATCGCCGACGGCAGCCAGGACGGGCTGCTGGTGCGCGTCCATACCGACGACGGCATCATCGGTCTCGGCGAGGTCGATTCCTCGCCAGCCATCGCCAAGGCGATCATCGAGGCCCCCTCCTCCCACAAGCTGTGCAACGGGCTCGCCGCCCTCCTGATCGGGGAGAACCCGCTGGAGATCGGCCGGCTCTGGCAGAAGATGTACAAGGGCTCGCTCTATTACGGCCGGCGCGGTGCTGCGATCCATGCCATCAGCGGCGTGGAGATCGCGCTTTGGGACATCGCCGGCAAGGCGGCGGGCAAGCCCATCCACGCTTTGCTCGGCGGCGCCCGGCGCGACAAGGTGAAGGCCTATGCCAGCACCCTGATGCCCGACAAGCCGAAGGATGCGGCGCGCGCCGTGGAAACCCAGATGAAGGCGGGCTTCAAGGCGGTGAAGCTGGGCTGGGGGCCGCTGGGACAATCCGCGGAGCTCGATGTCGCCCTGGTGGCCGCCGCGCGCAAGGCGGGCGGCGACGACCTCGATCTCATGATCGATGTCGGCAAGGGTTGGCAGTCGGCGCGCGACGGCATCGACCGCGCGCGGCGGATGGAGGAATACAACCCCTTCTGGATCGAAGAGCCCTTCTGGCCCGACGACTACGCGAAATATGCGGCCCTCGCCGCGGCCGTCAGCACGCCCATCGCCGGCGGCGAGGAAGAGACGACCCTGGCCGATTTCGAGCGGCTGGTAGAGAAGGGCAATGTCGAGATCCTGCAGCCCGATGTGACCCGGGCCGGCGGCATCAGCGAATGCCTGCGCGTTGCCGATTATGCCCGGCGCCAGGGCAAGCGCTGCGTGCTGCATGCCTGGAGCACGGGCATCATCAAGGCCGCGACCCTGCAGGTCCTGGCTGCGATGGAGGAAGCCGAATACATGGAATACTGCGTCCAGACCACCGACCTCAATCAGCGGCTGGTGGCCGAGCGCTTCCCTCTGAAGGACGGCTTCGTGGCCATCCCGAACGGGCCAGGCCTCGGCATCGAGCTGGACGAGGCGGCGCTGAAGGAATTCGCGGTCCGATAGGCGCCCGGCGGCGCGGGGATCATCGGCATGGCGGTCATCGAGTTCGACAATGTCTCGAAGAGCTTCGGCGACGGGGTCAAGGCGGTCGACGGCCTGAGCCTCCGGATCGAGGATGGCGAGTTCATGATCTTCGTCGGGCCGTCGGGCTGCGGCAAGACCACGGCCTTGCGCATGGTCGCCGGGCTCGAGGAGGTCTCCTCGGGCGAGATCCGCATCGACGGCAAGCAGGTCCACCATCTCGAGCCCCAGGACCGCGACGTCGCGATGGTGTTCCAGAACTATGCGCTCTATCCGCATATGAAGGTGAGCGCCAACATCGGCTTTCCCTTGCGCATGCAGCACAAGAGCAAGGCCGAGATCGAGCGCAGCGTGCGCGAGGTCGCCCAGATGCTGGGCATCGAGGCGCTGCTGGATCGCAAGCCCCGCGAGCTTTCCGGCGGGCAGCGACAGCGCGTGGCCATGGGCCGCGCCATCGTGCGCCATCCCCGCGCCTTCCTGATGGATGAGCCGCTCTCGAACCTCGACGCCAAGCTCAGAATCCAGATGCGGGTCGAGCTGGTGCGCCTGCATCGCCGGCTCGGCGTCACGACCATCTATGTGACCCATGATCAGACCGAGGCCATGACCCTGGGGCAACGGGTGACCGTGCTGAACCACGGGAAAATCCAGCAGGTCGCCCCGCCGCGCGAGCTCTATGCCCAGCCGACCAATGCCTTCGTCGCCGGCTTCATCGGCAGCCCGCCGATGAATTTCCTGCGCGGCCGGCTGGCCGGCGACGGGCTCGATCTCGGCGGCGTCCATGTGGCCTTGCCCCCCGCCGTGCGCGCCCGGGTCACCCCTGGCGAAGCGGAGGTCCTGGTCGGGCTCAGGCCGGAGTGCTTCCTTCCTGCCGGTGCGGCGGGTGGCCTCCTCCAGGGCGAGGTCGAGGTCGTCGAGCAGCTCGGTGCCGAGAGCTATCTGTATTTGCGGATTCCCGGGCTGGATGTGGTCGAGCAAAGCGACCGCCCGGCCGAGCTCACGGGCTCGATCTGCGCCCGGCTGAACGAGGCGGTCGATCTCAGGACCGGCGACCGGCTGGCGCTGGATCTGCGGCCGGAGCTTCTGCGCCTGTTCGACGAGAAGACGGGGATCAGCCGCCTCAAGGCCGGCTGACGGTCGCGACGATCTAGACAGCGAGGAGGAATCATGGAGCCACGTCTCAAGGACAAGATCGCTCTCGTCACCGGCAGCGGCCGGGGCATCGGCGAGGCCATCGCGCGCCGTCTGGCGCAGGAAGGCGCCCATGTCTGGATCGCCGATATCGACGAGGCCGCGGCACAGACAGTCGCCGCGCGCCTCGCCGGCGCGACGGTGGCGCGGGTCGACATCACCGACGAGGAATCGGTGGCCGCTCTCGCCGAGGCGATCGGCAAGAAGCATGGCCGGCTCAACATCCTCGTCAACAACGCCGCCATCCTCGACACGACATCCTATGAGGCGCTGACCCTCGATCGCTTCATGGAGGTGCAGAACATCAACCTCGCCGGCGCGCTGCGCGTGACCAAGGCGATGGTTCCGCTCATGCGCAAATCATCCGGGGGCGCGCGCATCCTCAATCTGGCCTCGGTGAACGGGATGCGGGGCAGCCGGGATTCCCTGGCCTATTCCACCGCCAAGGGCGGCGTCATCAACCTCACGCGATGCCTTGCCAGTGAGCTCTCGGTCTACGGCATCACCGTCAACGCCATCGCGCCGGGCTTCATCAGCACGCGCATGTCGGTGACGCCCGACGGCGCCATCGAGCATGAGACCGACTGGTTCAAATACATCTATGTCGAACACCGGCGCATCCCGCTCGCCCATGGCGGTGTCCCCGACGACATTGCGGGGCCCGCCTTTTTCTTCTGCTCGGACGACAGCCGCTATGTCACGGGCCAGATATTGCCGGTCGATGGCGGGATGATGTCGACGCTCTGATCGCCGCGGCGGCGCAACGACGCCGGCCGCAACGATCGCAGGGAGGGCTGGGCGGGAGATGGACAGCGAGTTCGATGTCATCCTGATCGGCGCGGGCCACAACGGGCTGGTGGCCGCCAATTATCTCGCCCTGGCAGGGCTGAAAGTCGCCGTGGTCGAGGCGCGCTACATCGTGGGCGGCGCCTGCGTCTCCGAAGAGCTGATCAAGGGCGCCAAATTCTCCTCCTGCGCCTTCGTGCAAGGCACCTTCCGCCCCGAGATCGTCGAGGAGCTGGCGCTGGGCGATTTCGGGCTGGAGATGACGGCGCCCGAGGTTCAGGGCTTTGCGATCTTTCCCGACGGCAGCCATCTGTTCCTGTGGAAGGACGTCGACCGGACGCTGCGGGAGCTGGAGCGCATCAGCCCGGCCGACGCGAAGGGCTTTCTGGAATTCGGCATCCGGCTCCGGCGCTTCGGCCAGCTGATGCGCCCGTTCATTTTCTGCGCGGCGCCGCCCCGGCGATCGGATGTCATGCGGGCGTTCGAGGATGCCGGGGAGAGCGAGCTCTACAACGAGTTCATCCTCGGATCGACGAACAGCCTGCTGGAGAGATACTTCTCCTCGGACCACATCAAGGGCTTCCTCACCCTCTATGGGCTTGGTCTCGATCTGGGCGGGACCCGACACGCCCGAAGGCGCCTATCTCTATGGCTATCACGCGACGGGCGAGTTCGAGAAGACGACCGGGCGCTGGGCCTTCGTCAAGGGCGGCATGGGCGGAATCACCCAGGCGCTGGCCCGGGCGGCGGAGGCCCGTGGCGTCCATATCAGGGTCAATGCCCCGGTCGGCGAGATCGTCCTCGAGGGCGGCCGTGTCACCGGTGTCAGGCTGGCCTCCGGCGATGAGCTGAAAGCCGCCACCGTCATCTCCAATGCCCATCCCAAGCTTACTTTCCTGAAGCTTCTTCGCGGCAGCGACCTCAGCTCGGGGTTCAGGGAGGCCATCGAGCGGATCGACACCAAGGGGGCGATGGCGCGGGTTCATCTTCTCGTCGACCAGCTGCCGCATTATGTCGGCTTCGACAGCGCGGCCGAGGGCTGGCAGCACCGGGGCCATGCCGTGCTCGGCTGCTCGATCGAGAATTTCCAGAAGGCCTATGTGGCGCAGCTGAACGGTGTCTTTCCGGACGAGCTGGCGGTCGAGCTGATCATCCAATCGGTGTCGGACCCGAGCCTGGCGCCGCCGGGCCAGCACACGATCACGCTCGGTGTCCAGCATACGCCCTTCGAACTGGCGGAAGGCGACTGGGACTCGCGCAAGGAGGAATGGGGGGATCTGGTCTGCGAGACGGTCTTTCGCTATGCCCCCAATCTGCGCAACCATGTCCTGGGCCGGCATATCATCACGCCCCTGGACCTGCAGCGCGACTACAACCTCCTCGGCGGCAATATCTTCCATGTGCCGATGACGCTGGAATACGCCTTCGATGCCAGGCCCGCGGCGGTCTCCGGCGGCTATCGGACTCCCATCGGCGGCCTCTACCTCTGCGGTGCCGGGACCCATCCGGGGGGTGCCGTCACGGGCGCGCCGGGACGCAATGCCGCCCAGGCCGTGCTGGAGGACCGCATGGGCGGTCGTGCTGCCGGCGACACAGCCGGGCCGGTCCTCGTCCAGGGGATTGGTGGATCAGCTGATGGAGAGCGAGATCGGCGCGAAGCTGGGCTATGGCGTGGCCCGCCATCCTCTGCTTCGGCCCCTGGCAAGATTCCTGTCGAAGAACCCGCGCCGCTGACGGGCGGAGGCGGTCCCTCTCTCCCGCGCCGAAGCGCAGGAGAGGGGAGATGCCGCCGAGAGGCTTCAGCCTGCTGCTAGTTGCCGTAGTCCTTCAGCCAGGCCTTGTAGTTATCGATATCCGCCGCGTGGGTACTGCGCCATTTGGTGATCACGTCCTGGTAGGTCTGTGCCGCCTGGTCCGCGGTCATGTCGCCACCCAGGATGCCTTGGAAAATCACGAAGTTCGCATTCACGTCGAGGTCGATCGGATAGTAGTTGGCCGAGTAGAAGGTGACCTTGTCGTGCGACCATTTGGCGAGCTGGGAATCGGTGGCCCGTTCCACCTTCGAAGCATCCCAGCGCTGGTCGATCGGCAAGGTGCCGCTGCCGCTGTAGAGGGCGTTCAGCCGGTCCGGGCTGTGCAGGAAAGCCAGGAAATTGCCGGCCAGTGCCTTGTTCTTGGCGAACTGGGTCACCTGGAAGCCCGGGGTATCGATGGTCAGCTGATCGTCCATGCCGGAATCGGCGAAGTAGGGAATCTTCATCACGCCCACATGCATGCCGGCGTTCGTCATGTCCTTGATGGTCTGGAGATAACCCGGCGAAGCGAAGACCATCGCGGCCTCGCCCTGCTGGAAGCGGGCGAGCCCGTCGGCCAGCAAGGTGGAGTTCGTGTCGTCGTTGAAATAGGGCTTCAGCTCGACCAGCTTCTTGATCCAGGACTTCCACTTGTCGGAGGTGAAATCGCCGTCGATCACCATCTGCAGGAACTGCGGAATGGTGAAGACCTGGGATTGCAGCCCGACGCCGGTGATCTCGCCGCCGAACCCGTCCTTCAGCCCCAGCACGATCGGGGTCGTGCCCGAGGCCTTCAGCTTCTCCAGGGCCGCCATGAACTCAGGCCAGGTCTTGGGCGGCTGGTCGGGATCGAGCCCCGCCTTCTTGAAGAGATCCTTGTTATAGGCGATCGGGAAGATCCGGAGCTCGAAGG
The DNA here is from genome assembly GCA_963757155.1 of uncultured Alphaproteobacteria bacterium. Classification (GTDB taxonomy): domain Bacteria; phylum Pseudomonadota; class Alphaproteobacteria; order Dongiales; family Dongiaceae; genus DASXQK01. The sequence continues at coordinate 557,356 of CAVWQS010000014.1, read as the reverse complement.
GATAGATCCAGGTCTTGCCGCCCCAGCGGGTGCCTTCGATCGCCGGCACCGGCTTCAGATCCTCTGCCGCCAGGACATCCTCATTGGGAACGGTGCAGCCCGTCCAGGCGAGTTCGAGGGACCAGGTGCCGCCCCAATTGTACCAGATGTCAGGACCGCTTCCGGCCTTGCAGGCCGTCTTCTGCAGGGTGTTATAGGTGTCGACCGGCTGCAGCACCGTCTTCACCGTGATGTTCGGATAGAGCTTCTGGTAGGCCGCGACCGATTCCTTCATCCAATCCTCGATGCCCGGAATCTCCTGGTTGCCCAGCCACCACATGGTCAAGGTCTGGTCGCCCGCCTTGCTCGGGTCATAGGCGCTGCCCAGCCCCTCGGCCGATGCGCTTCCGCTCGCCCAACCGGCGAAGAACATCGCGGCTGCCGCACCGATCGCGAACAAACCGCCCTTTCTCCTCGTCATCATGTGACTTCTCCCTGTTGATGAGTTTCTAGTTTCGAACGCAGAGTTCCGAATAAATTTCCTCCGCCCCTCTTCATCCTTTGACGCCGCCCGCCGTCAGGCCGCGAATGAAGAACCGCTGCCCGACCAGATACAGCGCCACCATGGGCACGGCGGCCCAGAGCATGCCGGCCATGACGACGGGCACGTCATGCCGGTAGCGCGAATTGAACAAGGTGAGGCCCACCATCAAAGTGCGCAGCCCCTGGTCCTGGAGGAAGACCACGGCGATCAGCACCTCGTTCCAGACCCACAGCGCCTGGACGATGACCACGGTCATCAGCGCCGGCACGGACAGCGGAATGACGATCTCCCAGAAGGCGCGCCAGCTGCCGGCCCCGTCGATCCGCGCCGCCTCGAGAAGCGGCCGCGAGATGGTGGCGAAGAAGCTGGCCAGCAGGAAGGTGGAGAAAGGCAAGGTGATGCCGGTGTAGATCACGATGACGGTATGCAAGGTATTCAGCTGCCGGAGATCGACGACGAGCTCGAAGAGCGGCACCACCAGCACGATGGGCGGCACCACCAGCAAGGCGATCAGCGCGGCATAGACGAAAGGCCCAGCGCGCCAGCGCATCAGGCTCAGCGGATAGGCGGCAAGCGCTGCCAAAGCCGTGGAGATGCCGACCGAAAGCGCCGTCACCAGGAAGGAGTTCAGCAGCCAGGAATAGAGATCGCCGCCGGCCATGGCATCCGCGAGGCTCGAGAGGACCGGATGCTGCGGCGGGGCGATGCGATTGCCCAGATATTCCTGGCGGGTCTTGAAGGCGTTCACGAGCATGAAATAGATCGGCAGCAAAGCAAGTGCGCTGAAACCCAGCAGCACGCCATGGCGGCTGACGGCGCCCAGGATGCGGCGCGAGCGGCGCGGCGCGCGGGCGGCGGGCTTACTCATAGCCAAAGGACGCCAGCCGCCGGCCGAGCCAGACCCGGACCACGATCAGGATGGAGACGATGCCGAAGAGGACCACCCCGGCGGCGGAGCCGACGCCGATCACATTGCTCGTGAACACCTGCTGATAGATGTAGTACTCGCTCACCACCGTGCTGTTCATCGGGCCGCCCAGCGTCATCACATAGATATAGGCGAAGACCCAGGAGAGCATGTTGATGAGCTCGATCACGGCATAGAAGGCGATGGCCGGCGTCAGCTGCGGGATGGTGACGTGCCAGAGAATCCGCCACCAGCGTGCCCCGTCGACCCGGGCGGATTCGAAGTAATCCTCGCTGACGCTCATCAGCCGGGCGAGGCAGAGCACGATGCCGAAGCCCAGCTCCTTCCAGACGATGACGAACATGATGGTCGGCATCGCCCAGGCCGGGCTGCCCAGCCAGTCCCGGGCGAGGAAATTGAGACCCAGCCCCCGGATTGCCGTGTTCAGCACCCCGCGGTACTCGAAGATATAGCCGAAGACCACGCCGACCACGGGGATCGACAGCACATAGGGGATGAAGAGCAAGGTACGGTAGATCTTCCAGCCGCGCGGGCGGTCGAACAGCAAGGCGGCGATGATGACGCTCAGCACCACCATGATCGGCACGCAGAGGAAGAGCTTCAGATTGTTGAGGAGCGCCGAGGCGAACAGCGCATCGCTGAAGATGTAGCGGAAATTGCTGAGCCCCGCGAAGCTCGAGGGCATGAAGGCCGAGGTGCCGACATTCTGGACGCTGTAGAGGAACAACATCGCGATCGGATAGGCGAAGATGCCGACGATGAAGACAATCATCGGTAGTGCGTATAGCCAAGGAAGCCAGCGACCGAACTTCACGCTCAGCTACCTCCCGTTCTCGATGCGGCGGCTGGCCGCGCTCAAATCCCGCCGGTCGCGCCGGCGCTTGTCGCCCGCCTCAAAGCTTTCCCAGCGCGTCGGCATAGCGCTTGGCCATGGCCAGGCCGAAGGCGCTGGCCGGCGTCGATGGGATCCGGGGCTGGATCTCGGTGATTCCCAGGCGATGGCCCAGCACCGGCTTGCCATAGACCAGGAAGGTATCCATCGATTCCATCAGGAAGATGAGCAGCGGCAGGACTTTCTGATAAAGCGCCTCCGCCTTCTTCACCCCGGCCTCGCCGCCGCCGGCCATCAGGTCGAAGATGCGGGCGAGCACGTCGAAGGCCTCGCCGCCCGGAATGATGCCGACGGCCCCGGCGCGCATGGAATTGATCATCTCGATCCCGTCGCGACCGTTGAAGACATCCAGCGCGCCGTCCACCTCCTCCATCAGCCGGGCGATGGAAAGCGCGGTCGCCTCCAGCTTGACGATGATGAAATTCTTATGCGCGCGATGCAGCGCCTTGATGCCGGCATGGGAGAGGCCGATGCCGAGATATTCCGGCGCGTTCTGGATGCCGACGGGAATGGGCGAAGCATCGGCTATCGCGCCGAAGAAGCGGATCAGGGAGGATTCCGGTACATGCTTGACCGGCGGCGGCTGCAGGATCGCCCAGCCGGCGCCTACCTCCGCCGCGGCCTTCACGAATTCGATCTGGCCGGGGATGCTGGTCTCGGCCACGGTGACGGCGAGCGGCACCTTGCCGTCGATATCCTCGGCCACCCATTCCATCAGGGTGCGCCGCTCGGCCGTGGAGAGCTTGTTGACCTCGCTGGCCAAGCCCAGCACCCCGATCCCATGCACCTTGTGCTTCAGCATGGACTTGATCTGGCGGCGCATCGGCTCGCGGGCGAGCTTGCCCTTCTTGTCGAACAGCGCATAGACCATGGGATAGACGCCGAAAAAGCCAGACTTGGTCTTCATAATGCCCTGTTCTCCCCCTGCCGCCGTTTATCGCGGCCCGGAGGCAAGTGTAACGTTAAAGGACTGGGATGGAAAGAGGCTGCTCACGGGGGCCCGTCAGGCCGTCGGCAGCGGCCGGCGGATGAAATAGCCGGGATCGCGCGCCTGACGGATCAAGGTCGGCAGGATCTCCCGATGCGCATCGATGAGGCCCCGATAGGCCGGCGGCATCTGGTCCTTCACCATGGCATGCAGCCGGGGAAGGGCATGGAAGGGCACCATGGGGAACATGTGGTGCTCGGTGTGATAGTTCATGTTCACGTAGAGGAAACGGCAGAGGGGATTCATGTAGACGGTGCGGGTGTTGAGGCGGTGATCCCTGACCATCTCCGCCAGTCCCGCATGCTGGGTCAGCACGCAGAGCTGATGGAACCAGGCGCCATAGAAACGCGGCAGGCCCACGAACATCAGCGGCAGCCAGCTGCCGAGCGCGATCGAGCCGCCGATGGTCGCGAAGATCAGGGCGACATAGCTGCGGCTCGACCAGATCATCTTCCAGCGCTGGGTTTCCGGCACGAATTCCCGCGCGCCCGGGGTCATGATCCCCGCCGCGTGCAGGAAGATCTTGCGCAGCTCGATGAAGCCGCTGTTGAGGTAGACGAAATCGGCGGCGATCGCCGGCAGATTAGCCGGGCGCGGCACGGTGATTTCCGGGTCGCGCCCCACCATCATGGTCTCGGTGTGATGGCGCGCATGGCTCCAGCGCCAAAGGAAGGCCTCCCGCAGGCACATGAAGGAGGTCAGATGGTAGAAGGCCTCGTTGAGCTTGCGGCTGCGGAAGGCAGTGCCATGGGCGCATTCATGCCAATGGGCATCGCTCGAGGTGTAGAGCGTGCCGTAGAGGAAGAAGGCGGGGATCGCCCACCAGCTCCCCCAGGTGAAGAAGGCGAGCACGCTGCTCGCTGCCAGCAACAGTATCCAAGGCGCGAAATTGCGCAGGCCCGCGGTGTCGCTGCGCTGGACGAGCTGCTTCAGGGCGCCCGGCGGCAGGCGGCAGCTGAACCACTGCCCCTCGACGCGCCGCTCGATGCTCGCGGTCGTCGAGAGCCACCGCGCCCTTCGCGCCGCCGGAGAGCTCATAGGCCTGCTGCCGGTCCCGGATCGTCATCGCGACGCCTCCGCGTTAACCCATGGGTGTAACGTTAAAGTGACAGCACGACAGTGTCAATCGGCTGGCTCGGACGGCCTCAGGTCGAGCCGCCGGGCTGCAGCTCCACCGGAAAGACGATCTCGGACTGATCGAAGCCGCCGGCCGTCAGCCGGTTCAGGATCTCATCGGCGCCGCGGGCGCCCATCTCATAGGCGGGCGAGCGCACGGTGGTCAGGACCGGGGTGGTGTATTGCCAGAATTCGAAGGCGTTGAAACCGGTGATGGCGACGTCGCGCGGCACGTCGCGGCCCTGCGCAGCCATCAGCTTCATGGCCGCGATGCCCATCTGGTCGTTGCCGGCGACGATGGCATCAGGCTGACCATGGAGGGCGATGTCCTGGGCCAAAGCGGCCTGGGTGTCGTGGAGTTCGCCATCGCCGCATCTGACCACGCGCAGCGCGACCTCTCCGGCTCTCTCGCGGATGGCGTCGCGCAGCCCCTTGACCCGCTCGGCGATGGCCGGCCAATGCGCCTCGGGGATCAGTGCCACCACGGATCCGACGCCGAGCTTCAGCACCTCGCGCCCCACCATCCGGCCGCCCTCGCGATCGGCCTGGCGGATGGTGCAAAGATCGGCCGCGGGGAATTTGAGCGTGTCCTGGAAGACCAGCAGGGGCTGGCGCAAGGCCAGCAGGGTCTCCACGATGCCGCGCCGCAGCGCATCGGGGCCGGAAAGCATGACGCAGATGGCATCGGTGCGGATGCCGCGAATGATGGAGGAGGAATGGAAGGCCTCCGCCGACAGCCCCTGCATCAGCAGGCCGTAGCCCATGGTGTTCAGCCGGTTGCTGAGGCCGGCGACGACATGGGTGGTGAAGGGATCGGCCAGATATTGCGGGGCCTCGTCGATGATGATCATCCCGATGGAGAGCTGCTTGGCGAGCCTGAGGCCGCGCGCCATGCTATGCGGGCGATAGCCCAGCCGCTCGATCTCCGCCGCGATCCGTCCGCGGGTCTCGGGCCGCATGGTCCCGATCCGCTCATTCAGGAAATTGGAGATGGTCATGGGCGACACGCCGGCCGCCTTGGCGACGTCGCGGATGGTTGCCGGGCTCGACGTTGCGGGACGCCTGCCGGGGGGATGCCTGCTGGGCGGGGCGCCTTTCGGGGGCTCGGCGGACGTCCCCGCCGGCGCCTTCTTCGCCCCGCCCCCTGGAGCGCGTTCCCCCGCCCGCTTCGACCCGAAAGATTTCATCGGCCCTGCTCTCCCATGACGGGGGCCGAATAGCAAGAGGGCGAATACTTCGATTTGAATGGCGGCAAAGCAGGGCTTGGCCTAGCTTCATCAGGCATTCTTTGGGGACGATCAGTCAATCATGCCACGCCTTCGGCAGACATCCAGCCGTGGTTCGGCCTATCGCATGCGCGGCATCCATGGCCGGGTGGTCGGCAGTATCGGCGAGGGCATCATCAAGGGCCGCTATCCCCCCGGCAGCCTGCTGCCGCGCGAGCCCGAGCTGATCGCCAAATTCGGCGTCAGCCGGACGGCGCTGCGCGAGGCCTTGAAGGTCCTGGCCGCCAAGGGGCTGGTGGAGACCCGGCAGCGGGTCGGCACGCGGGTTCGCAGCCAGGAGCAGTGGAATCACTTCGATCCCGAGATCACGGGATGGAATCTCGCCAATGGATTCCGCGACGGCTTCGTGCATGACCTCATCGAATTCCGCCAGATCACCGAGCCCGCAGCGGCAAGGCTCGCCGCCCAGCGCGCGAGCGTCAAGGATCTGGCCGCGATCGCGGCGGCGCTGGAGGCCATGCAGGCGGCCGCGGCGGAGAAGGATCCGGCCGCCTATGCCGAGGCCGATGCGCGCTTCCATATCTGCGTCTTCCTGGCTTCGCACAATAATCTGATGGCGAGCCTCTCCTTCACCATCCGACAGATCCTGGAGACCACCTTCAAGGCCCATCAGACGACCAAGGGCGCCAAGGCCTATGGCTTCACCGAGGATCTGGCTTTCCATCGCCGGGTGCTGGAGAAGATCAGCCGGCGCCAAGTCGAGGCTGCCGGCAAGGCCATGTCCCGGCTCGTCACCGCCGCCGAACACGACCTGACGGCCGCACCCGCGAAGCGGGTTCGCAAGCGCTCGTGAAGTTTCCGTCGTCGTTCCTGCGACAGCGGGAGACGCGGGGTGGCGCTCCCGCCCTAGACCGGCAGCGGCGAGCTCCGGAACAGGACCCGGCCGGCCACGGCGATCTCCACCTCCTGCAGATAGGGGCGCAGCGCAGCGGTGTTCACGGTGATGCCCAGCCCCGGCGCATCCGGCAGGCGGATCAGCCCATCCTTGTCCGGCATGATGTGGTTGAGCGATATGTCGCGGCCCAGCGAGCGCGGCGCGAAGGGATATTCGGCAATCCGATGATCGGCGAGGCCGGCATAGGGCTGCAGCGAAGCCGACAAGGCGAGGTGGGAGGTGAAGGTGTGGTTGACGAAGGTGACGCCCTTGGCCGCCGCATGATCCGCGACTTCCTTGGCCGGCCCCAGCCCGCCGATGCGGCCGGTATCGATCTGGACGAAGCCCACTTTGCCGAAATCGATGAGATTGAGGGCCATGGGCGCTGAATGGCAGCCCTCCCCGCCCGCCATGCGGACCTTCCGTCCGCGGTCGGCCAGCGCGGCATAGGCGCCCAGCGCATCGGGCAGGAAGGGCTCCTCCAGCCAGAGCACGCCGAAGCGCTCGAGCGCCGGCAGACGGGCGGCGGCGGCTTCGACGTCTTGGGCGAAGATCTGGCCGGCATCGATCAGGACCTCTGAATCCGGCCCCATGCCGGCGCGCGCCGCCTCGATATGGGCCGCATCCTCCGCCACGCTGCCGCGGCCGTAATTCACCCAGCCGAATTTCACGGCATGGAAGCCCGCCTCGCGGGCGGATTTGGCCTTGGCTTCCGTCTCCGCCGGGGTCTGGCCGAAGAGCTGCGAGGCATAGGCGAGCTTGGGCGAGGCGCTCTTATAGCCGAGCAGGCGCCAGACCGGCTCACCCCGCGCCTTGCCGAGCGCATCCCAGAGCGCGATCTCGATACCGGAGAAGGTGTGCGCCGCCTGCAGCAGATCCATGCTGTTGAACTGCACCGCGGCGCGAATGCGCGCGATATCCGCCGCATCGTTCAGCGGCTGGCCCAGCACCGATTCGCCCACCGGCCGGCAGGCGCCGTGGGACATGGGGCAGACATAGCTGGCGATGCAGGTGAGCGGCGAGGCCTCGCATTCGCCCCACCCCACATGCTGGCCGGCCTGAACCCTGACCAGCAGGGCGTCCTGGCTGCCGTCCGCATCGGTGGTGACCTTGGGCATGGATAGATAGAAGAAATCGACGGCATCGATCTTCATGCAGGCGGCTCGCGCAATATGACAGGGACCCCCGGAAGGCGGCCGGCGGCCGCCCCACGATCGAATTATATTATTTTTCGGGGTCGGGCTTCAAGCCCGCGCGACGATCGATGGGGCCGCCACAAGACTCCGCGCAGCCGCGGGGGGACCGAGGTGCGCTGGGGTCGACTAGATGGCGCCTTCCCAGCTCTTCGGCTGCTTCCGAGCGCTCTCCTTCTGGATCCCATAGCGGAGCTGGATGCGCCCCACGAGCTCGTCGCTGTGGCCGTCCATGTGAGTGAGCTCGTCGCCGGCGAGCTTGGCCCAAACCTGCTTGGCCTTGCCCTTAACCTGCTTCCAATTTCCGGCGACCATATCCCAGTTCATCTCCGCATCCTTTCTGCACGGCAGCGAGTATTTGAGAAATGAAAAGGCCGCGATTTTGTTCCGGGATTTGCCACACGCATCTCTGCATAGACAAAGGCGGAACCAAGGCGGCGAGGATTGCATTTGCCCGAGAAGCAGCAATTGGAGGATGGAGGCGACAATGCCGCGCGGCGACAAATCAAGCTATACGAGCAAGCAGAAACGAGAGGCCCAGCATATCGAGGAGGGTTACGAGAAACGCGGCGTCGGCAAGAAGGAGTCAGAGCGCCGCGCCTGGGCGACGGTGAACAAGATGACCGGCGGCGGCAAGAAAAGCGGATCGGGCCGGGGTAAGAAGGTGAACACGGCGCCGGCGAAGAAGGGCGGCCGCCTCGGCGGCAAGGCGGCCGCGGCTCGTCCCGCCGCGGCCCGCAGCGCGTCGGCGCGCAAGGCCGCGCGAACCCGGGCCCGTAAGGCCGCGTAGTAGATCGAGGTCGCGACCGCTCTATTTGCGGCCGCGACCGCTGAGAAGGCCAAGAAGTGCCGCCCCGACGAGGATGGTTGTCTTGTGGTCGCGAAATAGGTCGGGCAGCTTGTCGACAAGGTGGGTGAGGCCGGCCGCCGGATCGACATTCGCGGCCCGGGCACGGGGCTTGGGCCGCGCCCGCGGCAGACGGCAGAGCAGGAGGGCAAGCCCCGCCAGGATCACGAGCGCCGCAGCGCTGATCAGCGGCGCGGCGACGGGGCCCAGGTGATGCCCGACATAGATCCACAGACCCGCGATGGCACAGCCCACCGCGCCCAGAAGCAAGGTGGCGGCGAGCAATCCCGCAACGAGACAGAGAATGGCTCGCACGGCCGCGTCCTTGGCCTCCCGCACCGCCATGGCCTGCAGGACCAGCGAGAGTGCCAAGCGCAGCATGTGTCCCCCCGCCCCGCTGCTTAACGCAACAGGAAGCGGCCGCCGATGAGGCCCGCGACGAAGGCGATCGCCAGCACCGCCAAGGGCCGATCCTCGAGCTCGCGGTAGGCCGCCCGCGCCGAGCGATGGCCTTCACTGGCCAGCCGCGCATAGAGCTCCTCAGCTTCCTCCGACATTTCGCCGGCATCGCTGCGCAGGCTTCGTACCAGCGTGGCGAGGTCGCCCTTCAGCGCCGCGAGATCGTCGCGCAGTTTCGCCAGCTCCTCGGCGGCATCCTCGGCAGCGGCTCTCGTGCTCCATTCGCTCATGACTTTGCTCCTCTAGGGCCGCACACCCAAAGGCCGCGCTTCCGCGCGGCCAATTCCGGGTTCGATAAGATGCCGATCAGCTCAGCTCAAATCGCCGGCGGTCGACTCCGGCCGACGAGGCCTGCAATGAGCGCGACCAGAAACATGACGAGGAAGATATAGAACAGGATCTGCGCGATCCCGCCGGCCGCGGCCGCTAGCCCTCCGAAGCCGAGAGCGCCGGCAATGAGAGCGATAACGAAAAATACTGCCGCCCAATAGAGCATGGCGTCCTCCTGTGATTCTCTCGCAAATCCGGCCTCGTGCCTCGGGCGTCGAAACTCTTGCCACGAATGCCGTCCGTGACCCGCTTCCACGCGGGTCGGAGGTAGAACGCAAGCTTTTCCCGAAGGTTCCCCGCCGATTTCGGGGCTTGTGGCAATGATGGGGCCAAGTTCCCCGCCATCTTTGATCCGGGAACCTCGCCGCCCATCTAATTCGGAAGCGGGTGCGGGGGGTCAACCAACCTGTTGTCTGATGGCAAGGAGAGAGCCGATGACCTCTAGTCTCAATCATGAGATCCTCGAGCATGTAACTCATCTCAACGCGCTGGCACGTTTCCTCGCCCGCGACCGCACGCTGGCCGACGACCTCGTCCAGGAGACGCTGCTGCGGGCCCTGCACTACTCCGAGCAGTTCGAAAGAGGCACGAATCTGAGGGCCTGGCTGACCACGATTCTCCGCAATTCCTATTTCAACGAGAAGCGGAGCGACGCGCGGCGGCGACGGCTGATGCAGCAGGGATTCCCCGTTCATGCCGAAGCCTTGGCTGCCGCCGGCAATCAGGAGAGCCATTTGGAGCTCCGCGAGTTCGAGCGCGTCTTCGTCACCCTGTCGGCGGTCCAGCGTCAGGCCATCACGCTGGTGGGGGCGAAGGGATATTCCTATGAGGAGGCCGCGGAGATCGCCGGCTGCGCGGTCGGCACCATGAAGAGCCGAGTATCCCGGGCGCGGATTGCCTTACAGGCCATGCTGAACGATGGACAACCCTTGGACGAGGAGCGGGTACTGGCGGCCTAATTGATCGCTGTCGCCGCCGCTAGGGGCGATCGACCAGCACGGCAAGCGGCAAGGGTGCAAGCAAGGGGCCGAGAGCCAGGCGACGGCCCCTTGCTTCGATGCGCGTTCCCGTGAAGAGATCGATGTAGGCGGTCGGGCTGCCCGGCGGCAATGAGAGATGGGCCGATACCCAGGCCTTGCCGCCCGGAAGCTCTTTGTCCGAGGCTCCCTGCAGCTGGGCGAAGAAGCGACCGACCGCGACGATCATGCTGCGATCGCCCTGACGGCGGCGAAAAGCAAAGAGATGCTTGGCGGCCAGGCCGCCGCCGGCCAGCGGCTCATAACTTCCCTCGGCAAAGAGCGAGGGAGAGCGGCGCCTCAGCGCGAGCAAGGCGGCGATGACATGGAGCTTGATCCGGCCATCCCGCCAGCTTCGCCGCAATTCCTCCCAAGCCTTGCGCCGCGCCGGGGACTCGAGCGACGAGGCCGCCATGGCGTCGCTCAGCATCTTTCGTCGCGCGGCGAAATCGACGGGACGGCGATTGTCGGGATCGACCAAACTCAAATCCCAGAGCTCCGAGCCCTGATAGATATCGGCGACGCCGGGGGCGGTCAGCTTCAGGACCGTCTGGGCAAGGGCGTTCATGGCACCCAAGGGTGCGATCTCCGTGAGGAAGCCGGTCAGATCCGCGATGAATTCCCGCGACCGCCGGCGGTCGAGCAAGCCTTCGAGGAAGCCGAGGCAGGCCTGCTCGTAATCGGCATCGGGGTCGAGCCAGCTCGTCTCTTGCTTGGCTTCCCGGAGCGCCTTCACGAGATAGGCTTTCATCCGCTCCAGAAAGGCGGCGGCCGAGGAGCCGGTAATCTTGTCCGGTGCGAGGAATTCGAAGGGCCAGGCCCCGACCAGGGTCTGATAGATGAGATACTCGTCGAGGGGATTCGGCGCCTGGCTTTTTCCATCCCGCAGCCCCTTGTTGAGCCTGACCCAGCGCCGCACCCGTCTGTCCCATTCCTCGGGAATCTCCGACAGGACATTCAACCGGGCCCGGCTATCCTCGCCGCGCTTGGTGTCATGGGTCGCCGTCGCCAGCATGCCGGCCGGCCAATGGGCCCGGCGCTCCGCCAAGGCGCGATGGGCTTCCGCTGCGGGCAGGCCGAATTGCGCCGGTGCCCCGCCCACCTCATTGAGGGAGAGCAGCCGGGGGTAGCGATAGAAACTGGTATCCTCGAGACCCTTGGCCATGACCGGCGCCGTGAATTGCTGGAAGCGCATGGCGGCATCGGCCGTGGCCCGTGACCGGCCTGCCCCCTCCCCTTTCAGCGCCCGGCGCAGGAAGGAATAGACGGCGCGTCCGCGGCTCCGCACCCCGGCGAGCGCCTCGACGACCGCCTTGTCGATAAGCCGGCGATCCTCGGGGCCGGCACCGGCCGCGCTCACATAGGAGCGATAGAGCGGAAAGCGGATGGCGATCCGCCGCAGCGCGCTGCGCAGCTCATCGGTCGTGAAGCGCGGCGCCAGGCGCTGAAACTGCACCGCCAAGCGATCGAGATCCGCGATGAAAGAGGAATCGATCACCTGGCCTTTGGCCTCGGCGAGGATCGCATCGAAGCGGAGGCGCTTGCCGGCGAGGCTCTCGCAAATCCGCTGCAGCGGACGCGCGCCGGCCGGGTCGGTGAAGATCCCCTCCAGCAAGGTGATGAACTCATAGCCCGTCGTGCCTTGGACCGGCCAATCCGCCCGGAGCTTCTCACCGGCGCCCAGGATCTTCTCGACGACGATATAGAATTCGCCTGCTCTGCCGGGCTCGCCCCCGCCGGATCGCACCTGCCGCTCGACGAAGCGTCGCAGACGGCGGCAATAGGCGGCCGGATCCTTCAGCCCATCGACATGATCGAGACGCAGCCCGTCGAGCTTGCCCTCGGCGATGAGCCGGCCGATCAAGCCATGGGTCCGATCGAAGACCGCCGGCCGCTCCATCCTGATTGCGATGAGCTGGCTGATGTCGAAGAAGCGGCGGTAGTTGGCGCGCGTCGCGGCGAGACGCCAGTGATCGAGGAGGTAATGCTGCCGGTTCAGCAGATGCTCGAGCGCGGCGAGAGCCTGGGAATCCCCCGGCTTGACCGCAAAGCGGGCCGCGGCCTCGCTCAGCAGCTTGGCCACGACCGGGGATTGCCCGGCGAGCAGAGCCAACCCGGTCTGCATATCGGCGACGCGCTGACGGGTCGCCGTCCCGCGGTCGCTCAAACTCTCGAAGCCGCGGGCCAGACGCCGCAGGGCCTCGATCCCCGCATCCTCGGTCCCGCAAGGGGATTCCGGCAGGCTGGCGCGGATGATCTCGGCATAGTCCTGGGGGCGCAGCGGCAGACGGTTCTCGAAGTACCAGGCATCGAAGCGTCCCTGCTCGCGGTCGAATCTGAGCGGCAGCTCGCCGCGGCTCGCGACCTCGCTCAGGGAATCCGCCAGGAACGGCACCAGGATCTTTCCCTTGAGCTCCGGCCAGGGCGGAGTCCAATCGACATCGAAGATCTCCGCCGCCGAAGAGCTTTCGCCCCCTTCGAGCAGCTCGAGCCACCAGCGGTTGCGCGATTGGCCGATGCCCATGTGATTGGGCACGAAATCGACGATCAGCTTGAGGCCGAGATGGCGGAGCTTGTTCGAGAATTTCTCGAAGCCTTCCACCCCGCCCAGATCGGGATTCAGCCGCTCATAGCTCGTCCCGTCATAGCCATGGGCGCTGCCGGGCTGGGCCTCCAGGATCGGCGAGAGATAGACATGGCTGATGCCGAGATCGCTGAGATAAGGCAGCAGCGCGCCCGCCGCCTCGAAGCCGAAGGACGGGTTGAGCTGCAGGCGATAGCTGGCCCGCGGCGTCGAGGACGCGGCGGGGCTTTCGGATCGCCGGCCCCTTTCCGGGCGCGCCGCTGCCGGACGACCGCGTTCCGCCGCCACTGCTTTCAGCAGGCGTTTCACCTTCGGCTCGGCGAGGAGCTCGGATGTCGAAAGCGGCAGCTTGCGCCGCCAATTGGGATGCTCATCGATGGTGCCGGGCATGTTGATCTGGTCGAGAGCACCGGCCAGATCCTCGAGCTGCAGCATGGCGAGGCGCGAGCGGCTGCGCGCCAGGAAGCGATGGACCTGCTCCAGCGGCACGCGCTTGCCCGCGACCGGCAGATGCTCCCGCGCCAGCGCCGCATCCAGATCCTTCAGCGTGGCGGGGCGGTTCTTGCGGTCCGCCTGCTCCGCCGCCGGATCGGGGAAGAGCGAAAGCTCGTGCTTGGTGTCGATATCGCGGCCGCGCCAGAATCCGGTCAAAGTGGGCAGGTCATGGGTCGAGACCTGGGCGAGGGCGTCGCGCGGCCAGGCGGATGGCGGCAGGAAGGCACCCTTGGGCCCGCGCATGAAATAGAGCAGGCGGTAGGAGAGGATGCCCCGGCTCTGCAGCATCTCGGAGAAGCCTTCCGGCACGGTGCCGAGATCCTCGCCTATCACCAGGCAGCGATTGCGCTGGCTCTCCAAGGCGACGACGCCCAGCATCTCCTCGACGGGGTAGTAGACATAGGCGCCGTCCTTCGGCCCGCCGCTGCGCGGAATCCAGAACAGGCGTCTCAGCCCGAGGGCGTGGTCGATCCTGAGCGCCCCGGCATGGCGCATATTGGCGCGCAGCATCTGGGTCAGGGGCCGATAGCCGGCGGCCCGCAAGGCGCGGGGATTGAGGGGCGGCATGCCCCACATCTGTCCCTTCATGTTCCAGGCATCGGGCGGCGCGCCGACGCTCCAATCGAGGGCCGAGCAGGATTGATCGACCCAGGCATCGGCGCCGTCGGGATCGAATCCCACGGCGAGATCGCGATAGACGCCGATCTCCATGCCCGCGGTCTTGGCGGCGGCCGCGGCACGGCCAAGCCCAAGATCGGCCTGCCACTGCTGGTACTCCACGAATTCGATCGCCTCGGCATGATCGGCGGCGAAGCGGCGGACGGCGGCGGAGTCCGGGCGGCGATAGGCCGCCGGCCAGGATCGCCAGCTATGCAGCTTGGGTTTGTCCGCGGCCAGATGCTCGCGCAGCGTCTCGAAGACGGCGAAGCGGCGCAGATCCTGTCCGCCCTGAGTTTGGAAGGCGCGGAAGGCTTCGGCGCGGGAATCTCCCTCGCGGCCCAGATGGCGCTCGCGGAAACTCCGGTAGAGGAGGGTCAGAGCCCGGCGCTTCAAGTCCGCGACCGCCGGATAATCCACCAGCTCGACCTGGCGCGCCTGCGCCAAGGCCTCGGCGAAGCCGCTCTCCGCCACCAGGGCCCGCGCCGGCGCGCATTCGGCGAAATCCGCAACAGCAGGGACATCGATATAGAGCGGGTTCAGGAACAGGCGGCTGCTGGGCGAATAGGGGCTCGCCCGGGCCGGGTCGTCCGGAAACAAGGCATGCAGCGGATTCACGCCCACGGCGGCAGCACCGGATTTCGCCGCCTGAGTCAGAAGCTCCGCCAGATCGCTGAAATCGCCGATGCCCCAATTGCTCCGCGAGCGCAGAGCATAGAGCTGGGCGGCAAGGCCCCAGCCGCGCTGGCGGCCCTCCAGCCCCGGCGGAAGATAGGCCTGCGCCGGGGCGAGGATGAGATGCGTGGCGGCCTCGCCTTCGGATCGGCCGTCCCAGCTCAGGGTCAGGCGGTGATAGCCGGGCGCCAGATCACGCGGGAGGCGCAGGGCCACTCGCCGTCGTTTGCCGCGCGCCGCCGACGCCTGGGGGAGGCGTTGCTGGCCGCTCCAGAAATCGCCGTTCTCCCCGGTGATCCCCCAATGCAGAACCTTGCCCGATCGGGGCAGATTGAGAGCCAGGCGAAGCGCCGGGGCACCGGCCGTGGCGACGACCACCGGCTCGACGACGTACCCCGCTTCCTCCGCATCCAGCTCGGCGAGAAGCCGGCGCGGCTCGACCCCGCCCTCGCCGGGCAGGAGCGTCCGCCAGAGCTGCTCCATCGTCGCGGCGGGAATCGATTCTCGCTTGCCGGCCTGGTCGATATAGCCGAGCTCGATGCCCAGCCGACGGTTGAGTGTCGCTGCCTCGCTCATGAGCGCGGCGCCTCGGCCAGGAACCAGCCGACGAACCAGGGCGGCAGATCGCCCAGCGCGCCGTCGTTCAGGATGGCCCCGTCGCTCATCCAGATCGGCCGGCCCTCGACCTCGATCGAGCCGGCGCGCGCCGCGGCGGCGGGCAGCGCCACCAAAGTCAAACAGGCGCCATCGCCGAAGACCCAGCGCACCGTGAGCAGAGTCTCGGCGGTCTCGAAGACGGCCGGCGCGGCCAGAGGCTTGCCCAGCCGCGGCATGATCTCCTGAGCCCGGATCGCGATAAGCTCACGGCAATGCCGCAGCCAGGCGGCATGGCGAGCGCCGGACTGCGCCGACCAGTCGATGGCAGATTGCTCGAGGGAAACCTGGCCGCAGGGATCGGGGATCGGCCGCTGCTCCTCCGGGTGAAAGCCGGGAAAACGCTCGAGCTCGCGCCGGCGACCCTTGCGCACGGCGTCGGCGAGCTCGCCCTTGAAATCGACGAAAAAAAGGAAAGGCTCGGCCGCGCCATGCTCCTCACCCATGAACAGCATGGGGATCGCCGGGGCGAGCAGCAGGATCGCCATCATCGACCGCAGCGCGGTAGGGTCGCTCAACTGCGTCAGGCGATCCCCGAAACCGCGATTGCCGATCTGGTCGTGGTTCTGAAGGAAATTGACGAAGGCCGTCGGCGGCAGATGGGCGCTCGGCTCGCCGCGCGGCCTGCCGCGATAGCTGGAGACCTCGCCCTGATAGACAAACCCCTCCGCCAAAGCGCGACCAAGCGAGGCCACCGGCCGGTCGGCATAGTCCGCGTAATAGGCGGCATTCTCGCCCGTCAGGAGCACATGGGCGGCATGGTGGAAATCGTCGTTCCATTGCGCGTCGAACATGTGGCGATGCGAACCCAGCCCGCCGTCCAGCAGGCTGGCCCTGTTGTGCTCGTTTTCCAGGATCAGATGCACCTTCCGGTCGCGGCCGGCCGTCCGCGCCCGCGCGGCGATCACTTCCAGCACATGCGGGCTCCGGTCGTCGATGATCGCATGGACCGCATCGAGGCGCAGGCCGTCGAAGCGGAACTCCTCGATCCAATAGGCGGCGTTGTCGACGAAGTAATCGCGCACGGGCGGGCGCGAGAAGTCGATCGCCGATCCCCAGGGCGTGTGGTGGCGATCGGTGAAGGTCTGCGGTGCATAGCGGTGCAGATAATTTCCTTCCGGCCCGAAGTGATTATAGACCACGTCGAGGAGCATCATCAGCCCCAGCCCATGGGCCGCATCAATCAGCGCTTTCAGATCCTCCGGCGTGCCGTAGCGGGAATCAGGCGCATAGGGCAGCACGCCGTCATAGCCCCAATTCCAACCGCCGGGGAAATCGGCGATGGGCATTAGCTCCACCGCCGTGATCCCGAGCTCAACCAGCGCAGGCAGGCGGCGGGCGACGCCCGCGAAATTCCCCTCCGGCGAGAAGCTGCCGACATGGAGCTCATAGATCACGGCCTCATGCCAGGGACGTCCCTTCCAATCGGGGTGGCGCCAGGCATAGGCCGCGGGATCGACCACGATGCTGGGGCCATGGACATCCTCGGCCTGGCGGTGCGAGGCCGGGTCCGGCACGCGCAACCCATCGGGAAGCTCGAAGAGATAGCGGCTGCCCGGCCGGGCCTCCCCCGTCACCAGTTCGAACCAGCCCTCCCCGCCGGGCGCCATGGGCAAGAGGCGGTCTTGATCTTCCAGCCGCAGGGAGACTGCCGACACCGCCGGCGCCCAGAAGCGAAAGCGCACTTTGCCGTCGGGGCGCAGCATGGCACCGAAGGGGCGCCCGGAACGGCTCGTTGTCACGTCGTCCTGTCCTGTGCCGGGGCCAGGCGCGGCTCGCCGGCGCCTGCCGCTTCGTCCGGCGCCCGGTCGGCCAGCAGGATCACCAGCACACGTCCCGGCAGATCATGGCTCTGCGCCGGCGGCAACACCGGGGCTCCCGGGGCGAGCGCCGGCTCGCTGCTATCCAACACCCGGCGCCAGCCGTCGATATTCGCCAGACGCGGCAAAGTGAAGGGCACCACCTCGTTGTGGGCATTCATGAGGATCAGGAAGATATCGTCCTCCAGGAGCGTACCGTCGGGGCCACGGTCTTCGCCGGCCTGGCCGTTGAGGCAGACGCCGATGCAGCGGGCAAGCCCATCCTGCCAGCGCTCCGGCGTCATCTCCGTTCCATCGGGCGCAAACCAGGCGATATCGCCCAGCCCATCGCCCGATTGCTGATGGCCGTGGAGGAATCGCGCCCGGTGCAGCACTGGATGCTGCCGGCGCAGCTCGATGAGCCTTCGGGTGAAGGCAAAATGCGCTTGAGGTTCGGGCGCTTCGGTGGCTTGCCAATCGAGCCAGGCGATGTCGTCGTCCTGGCAATAGGCATTGTTGTTGCCCTGCTGCGTGCGGCCGAGCTCATCACCGGCGAGCAGCATGGGAATGCCCTGGGAGACCAGGAGCGTCGCGGCAAGATTGCGCATCTGGCGCCAGCGCAGGGCCTCGATTTCCGGGTTGTCGCTCGGACCCTCGACGCCGTAGTTGGCGCTGAAGTTCTCCGAATTGCCGTCGCGATTGTCCTCCAGATTCGCCTCGTTGTGCTTCTCATTGTAGGAGACGACGTCGCGCAAAGTGAAACCGTCATGGGCGGTCACGAAATTGATGGTGGACCAGGGCCGGCGGCCATCGCGGTCGAAGAGATCGGCCGAGCCGGTGATGCGCGCCGCGAGCTCCGGCAGCATGCCCTCATCGCCGCGCCAATACCGGCGCACCGTGTCGCGATAGCGGTCGTTCCATTCCGACCAGCCCGGGGGGAAATTTCCCAGCTGATAGCCCCCGGGGCCGATATCCCAGGGCTCGCCGATGAACTTGATTCCCCGCAGCTCCGGCGATTGCTGGATCGCGGCGAAGATCGAATTGCCTGGATCGAAGCCGCCGGGCCCGCGGCCCAAAGTAGCGGCCAGATCGAAGCGGAAGCCGTCGACATGCATCTCCGTGACCCAGTATTGCAGGCTGTCGAGCACCATCTGCATGACGCGGGGATGAGTGACGTTGAGGGTATTGCCGACGCCGGTATCGTCGATGTAATAGCGCTTCTGGTCGGGCAGCAGCCGGTAGTAGGTGGCGTTGTCGATGCCCTTGAAGCTGAAGGTCGGCCCGAGGTGGTTGCCCTCGCAGGTGTGATTGTAAACGACATCGAGGATCACCTCGATGCCGGCGTCATGCAGGCGGGCCACCATGATCTTGAATTCTTCGATATCGCCGCTGGCGAGATATCGCGGGTCCGGGGCGAAGAACCCCAGCGTGTTGTAGCCCCAGTAGTTGCGCAGGCCCTTGGCGATCAGATGCCGGTCGTCATAGAAAGACTGGATCGGCAGCAACTCCACCGACGTGATCCCCAGGCTCTTCAGATAGGCGATGACCGGCGCGGTGCCGAAGCCGGCGAAGCTCCCCTTGAGCGGTTCGGCCAGGCCGGGAAAGCGCATGGTGAAGCCGCGCAGATGCGTCTCATAGATGATGGTGTCCGCCGGCGGGACCGCGGGACGGCGCTCATTGCCCCAGCTATGGGCGGAATTGACGACGCGGCATTTCGGCATGGCGCGCGCGCTGTCGCGGCGGTCATAGGAGAGATCCTCGCGGCTCGAGCCGGGACGATAGCCGAAGATGGCATCGGCCTGCAGCACATGCCCGGCCAGGCATTTGGCATAGGGATCGAGCAGCAGCTTGTGATGATTGAAGCGGTGGCCGTTCTTGGGATCGTAAGGCCCGTAGACCCGATAGCCATAGAGCGTGCCCGGCGCGGCCTCCGGCAGATAGCCATGCCACACTTGGTCGGTATATTCCGGCAAGGTCAGGC
This sequence comes from uncultured Alphaproteobacteria bacterium, assembly GCA_963757155.1. Classification (GTDB taxonomy): domain Bacteria; phylum Pseudomonadota; class Alphaproteobacteria; order Dongiales; family Dongiaceae; genus DASXQK01. The sequence goes on along the minus strand of CAVWQS010000014.1, from coordinate 538,059 downwards.
GCTCCAGCTCGCGCCGGCCGGCTGGATCGAAGAGGCAGAGCTTTACCTTCTCGGCATGGGCCGAGAACAAGGCGAAATTGACTCCCTTGCCGTCCCAGGTCGCGCCCAGCGGATAAGGCAGGCCCGGCAGGATTCGCTGTTGCGCCGAACCGTTCATCCTCGCCACCCCCCGGATGCAAGATCACCAGGCGTGCCAGCGCGCACGCTGTCCGCCGCCCGATGTCCGGCGGTCACGCCGGAATCCATTCGAAGATGAGGGTCGCCAGCGGTGGCAGGGTCAGTTCGATGGCATGGGCGCGGCCATGGGAGGGAACGGCCGTGGCCCGCACCTCCCCCGCATTGCCCGCATTGCTGCCGCCATAAAGGGCGGCATCGGTATTGAGACGCTCGCGATAGCGGCCGGGCCCGGGAACGCCGATGCGGTAGCCCTGACGGACGATGGGCGTGAAATTGCTGACGACGACCACCTGGCGCTCGCCGCCGCGCGAGCGGCGGATGAAGGCGAAGACCGAATTGTCGGCATCCCCCGCCTCGATCCATTCGAAGCCGAAGGCCTCGCAATCCCCCTCATGGAGCGCGGGCAGATCCCGATAGGCGCCGTTCAGATCGCGGACCAGGCTCTGCATCCCGCGGTGAAGCGGGTCGGCCAGCAGATGCCAATCCAGGCTGCTGTCGTGATTCCACTCGCGCTCCTGGCCGAACTCCCCGCCCATGAAGAGCAGCTTCTTGCCGGGATGGGCGAACATGAATCCGAAATAGGCCCGCAGATTGGCGAATTTCTGCCAGCGATCCCCGGGCATCCGCCCCAGCAGCGAGCCTTTGCCATGGACCACCTCGTCATGGCTGAGCGGCAGGACGAAATTCTCGCTGAAGGCATAGAGCAGACCGAAGGTGAGATCGTGGTGATGCCAGCGCCGGTAGATCGGATCGCAGCCCATGTAATTGAGGGTGTCGTGCATCCACCCCATGTTCCATTTGTAGCCGAAGCCGAGTCCACCGAGGTAAACCGGCCGGGAGACCGCCGGCCAGGCGGTGGATTCCTCGGCGATGGTGGTGGTACCGGGATGCTGGCCATAGGTCAGCTCGTTGAGCCGGCGCAGGAAGGCGGTCGCATCGAGATTCTCATTGCCGCCATAGCGGTTGGGAACCCAGTCGCCGGGCTTGCGGCTGTAGTCGAGATAGAGCATGGAGGCCACCGCATCCACGCGCAGCCCGTCGATATGGAAGCGGTCCATCCAGTAGAGCGCGCTGCCATGGAGGAAATTGGCCACCTCGCGCCGGCCGTAGTTATAGATCAGCGTATCCCAGTCCCGGTGCAGCCCCTGCCGCGGATCGGCATGCTCGTAGAGATGCGTTCCGTCGAAACGCGCCAGGCCATGGGCATCGCTGGGAAAGTGGCCGGGCACCCAATCGGCGATGACCCCGATGCCGGCCGTATGGAAGCACTCCACAAGAGCGCGAAATTCGTCGGGCGTGCCATAACGCGAGGTGGGCGCGAAGAGGGCTGTCGGCTGATAGCCCCAGGAGCCCTCGAAGGGAAACTCCGTAATCGGCATCAGCTCGACATGGGTGAAGCCCATATCCCTGACATAGGGGACGAGACGCTCGGCAAGCTCGACATAAGTCAGGCTGCGGTTGCCGTCCTCCGGCACCCGTGCCCAGGATCCGAGATGGCATTCGTAGATCGAGACGGGCGCGCTCCGCGAATTGGCCTTTGCCCGGGCCTCGCTCCAGGCCTTGTCCGACCATTCATAGCGCTCCGCCGATGCTACGATCGAGCCCGTTCGGGGCGGCCGCTCCGTCTGGCGGGCCAAGGGATCGGCCTTCAGCGGCAGAAGCTCGCCCGTCGCGGCCTTGATCTCATATTTGTAAATCGCCCCGACGGCGACGCCGGGAATGAAGATCTCCCAGATCCCGTCCTCCGGGCGCAGCCGCATGGGATGGCAGCGGCCGTCCCAATTGTTGAAGCTGCCGACGACGCTGACCCGCCGCGCGTTGGGCGCCCAGACCGCGAAGGCCACGCCCGCGACACCCTCGATCTCGCGGGGATGGGCGCCCAGATGATCATAGATGCGCAGATCCTTGCCCTCTCCCAGCAGATGGAGGTCGAGCTCGCCGAGCAGGCTTGGGAAACGATAGGGGTCATCGATCTCCGTGACGGTGCCGCCATCTTCCCGCCGCAGGCGATAGGCGAAGCGCTGGGCGCGGCCGGTCGAGCCCGAGAAGAAGCCGGCCGGATGAACCCGCGCCAGCTCCGTCACGATCTCGCCGGTGGCGGAATCGATCACCCAGAGACGGCGGGCCCCGGGCTGGAAGCTGCGGATGTCGAAGCTCTTCAGCCGCTCGTTCCGATGGGGACCCAGCAGAGCGAAGGGATCGCCATGATCGGCGCGAAGCAGGGCATCGATCTCCGCGCCCCAATCCCGGCCGGGGCCAAGATCCACGCTCGGCGAATCGCTCGCGCGGCGGCCCTTGAGGTCGATTTCAGGCGGGGACAAGGGCTTTCTCCTTCGGCGCGGCAGGGCTGTCGAGAATCTCGGCCAGCCCGGCTAGTGGAATACGCAACCAGGCCGGACGGTTCGCCACCTCATAGCGAATTTCATAGAGCACCTTGTCGAGCAGGAAGAGCTTGAGCAGACGATCGGCCTCCGCCGGATCTTCCGGCCAGGATGAGCAGCCGGCGATGGCCTGGCTATAGCTCGCCATGAAAGTCTCCTGGACCAGCCGCTTCCAATCCCCCGCATCGGCGCGCACCCGCGCCACCCCATCGGGATCCTGCTCTGCCAGCTTGTTCAGCGTCGCACCGGCGGCATAGTCAAAGGAGCGCAGCATGCCCGCGACATCGCGCAGCGGCGATCCCTTGGCGCGCCGCTCCTCGAGGCTGCGGGCCGGCTCGCCCTCGAAGTCGATGATGTAGAAATCATTCTGCACCACCAGGATCTGTCCCAGATGCAGATCGCCATGGATGCGCGTCTTCATGGCCGTGACCGGCCCTTCGGCCAGCGTCTTGAAGGTCTCGAGGCAGTCGGCGCGCCGCGCCAGGAGATCCCTGAGGATCGGGACCTCGGCCTCGCTCACCGTCCTCTGTGCCGCCTGCAAGGCATCGAAGGTCGCCTCGGCATCCCCGAGGAAGCGCTGGCGCCAAGTCGCCAGATCCTTCTCGGTCAGATTCTCCCGCTTGAAGGCGGGATCCTCCGTATCGATGGCAAGGGCCTGATGCATCTCGGCGATGCGCCGGGCCAGGATGCGCATCTGCTCGGCATAGATGGCGTGGCGCTCTGTCGTCGTGGGCGCGCCGGCACCCGGATCGACCACGCGGGCGGCGTCGAAGACCCGGTCGAGATAATGCACGGCATGCTCCCAGCCCGAGCCCTGGCTGCGCACGAACTCCTGCGCCAGGCCGAGCGCCCATCGCGTGCCGTTGGCTTCGACATATTCGATATCGCCGAGGAGCTTGGGCGTATTAGCGAAACCCGCGGCCTCGGTCAGGAAGCGGCTCATCTCGATTTCGGGATGCTCGCCCGCCACCAGCCGGCGATAGATCTTCAGCATCGCCTTGTCGGCGATGTTGATCGAGCTGTTGGTCTGCTCCGCCCCCATGGCGCGGCCGGTGGCCGGCGAGGGTATCTCGGCCGCGGCCAGGGCCGGGCTCGCCCGGAACTGGACGATTCCGTCCGAGCCTTCGAGGCGGCGCTCGCTGCGCATCGCCTCCAGCAGCGCCGGACCGAAGCTCTCGGTGGGGGTCGCCTCATAGATCGCGCCCATGCGCGGACCCCGGCGCAGCCGCGCGATCATGTAAGGGGTGAGCGGCCAGTTGGTATTGCCCGCCTCCTCGCTCCAGGATAGCGCCAGCGGCAAGAGATAGCGCTGTGTCTCCTTGCTCTTGGCGAGAGAGACGTCGAGCTGGAGCAGCAGGAGATTGCCCTCGCTGCCGGTGAGCTCGTTCATGGCCCGGATTCTCGTCTGCTCGATGCGGTCGTCCTTGGCGGCGAACCAGCGCTTCTGGGCGAGATAGATGGGCAGCACCTGCTGTTCCAGCGCGCGACCTTCCCGGCTGGACAGCATCGGGATCCAGCCGTCCCGCATGACGAGCGTGACGAACTCGGGCAGCGGCGGCGGGGCCTCCTCATGCCAATGCGGCACGGCGGCCGCCTCGGCCAGCACGAACCAATGGAAACCATAGGCTGGCAAGGTGACGAGATAGGGCAGCTCGCCGATGGGGGGAAAGCTGCTGCGGCCCAGGAGCTCTACCGGCACGCGGCCCTTGAAGTCGCCCAGCCCCAGCTCGACGGCCTGGGCGGAATGGGAGAGGTTGGCGACGCAGAGCACCGCCTCATTGCTGGCCTCGTCATAGCGCAGATAAGCCAGGATCTTGCGATTGCCGGGATAGAGGAAGCGCAGCTTGCCGGTGCGCAGGGACTGGTTCTGCTGGCGCATGGCGATCATGCGCTTCATCCAGTTGAGCAGGCTTGTCGGGCTGCGCTGCTGTGCCTCGACGTTGACCGCGTTGTAGCCGTAGATCGGATCCATGATCGGGGGCAGGAAGAGCCGCGCCGGATCGGCGCGCGAAAATCCGCCATTGCGGTCGGAAGACCATTGCATGGGCGTGCGCACGCCATAGCGGTCGCCGAGATAGACGTTGTCGCCCATGCCGATCTCATCGCCGTAGTAGAGGAAGGGCGTGCCGGGCATGGAGAGCAGCAGGCTGTGGAGGAGCTCGATCTTGCGCCGGTCGTTCTCCAGCAAGGGCGCCAGGCGCCGGCGGATTCCGAGATTGAGGCGCATCCGACGGTCGGCGGCATAGAAGGTCCAGAGATAGTCGCGCTCGCGGTCGGTCACCATCTCGAGCGTGAGCTCGTCATGGTTGCGCAGAAAGATCGCCCATTGGCAATTGTCGGGAATCTCCGGTGTCTGGCGCAGGATATCCGTGACGGGATGGCGATCCTCCTGGGCGATCGCCATATACATGCGCGGCATGAGCGGGAAGTGGTAGCACATGTGGCATTCGTCGCCGCTGCCGAAATAGGCGGCGACATCCTCGGGCCACTGGTTGGCCTCAGCGATCAGGATCCGATCCGGATAGTGCGTCTCGATCTCGGCCCGGATCTTGCGGATGACGTCATGGGTCTCCGACAGGTTTTCGCAATTCGTGCCCGGCCGCTCGACCAGATAGGGAATGGCGTCGAGGCGCAGCCCATCCACCCCGGTATCGAGCCAATAGCGCAGCACGCTGATGACTTCCTTCAGCACATGAGGGTTGTCGAAATTGAGATCGGGCTGATGGCCGTAGAAGCGGTGCCAGTAATAGGCCTGGGCCACCGGATCCCAGGACCAGTTGGATTTCTCCGAGTCGACGAAGATGATGCGGGCATCCTCATAGCGCTTGTCGGTATCGCTCCAGACGTAATAGTCGCGATGGACGCTGCCCTTCTTGGCCTCCCGCGCCCGCTTGAACCAGCGGTGCTGGTCGGAGGTGTGATTGATCACCAGCTCGGTGATGACCCGGATGCCCCGGTCGTGGCAGGCGCGCACCATGGCCCTGAAGTCGCGCATGGTGCCGTAGCTCTCCTCGATGGCCCGATAGGCGGCGATGTCATAGCCGCCGTCCAGCATGGGCGAGGGATAGAAGGGTAAGAGCCACAGGGCCGTGACGCCGAGCTCCTGCAGATAGTCAAGTTTGCTGATCAGCCCCTGGAAATCACCCTGCCCGTCGTCGTTGGAATCGGCGAAGGCCTTGACGGGAAGCTCATAGAAGACGGCGCTCTTGAACCAGAGACGGTCACTGCGGTCGATGAGCCCATCGCGTCCATGGCGAGGGGCCGGCGCCGGTTCCGGCGACAGGGCGTCGGACGCCTTAGCACCAGATGACGCTCGACTCCGCCGGCTCAGCTTGGAGCATCTTTGGGCCGGGTTCCTGGGGACCGGGTATCTGGGGGCCAGTTGTCTTCGTGTCAGGGCTCATGGGGTGATCCTGCTGAGGCGCCAGATGGCGGCGGGGTTGGAGGCCGGATCGAGAAGGAGATGCTGAATCTTGCCGCGCCACAGCCAGCTGGCGCCGGTGAAGAGATCCTCCACCTGCAGGGCCGCGTCGTCGGGCAGCTTGAATTCCCACAGCGGCAGCTCGAAGTCGCAGCCATGGGGGCCATGTGGATCGAGATTGACCGCGACGAGCAGGACATTGTCGAGGCTCGCGGTCATCTTGCCGTAGAGCAGGATCTGGTCGTTGAAGGCGTTGTAGAAGGTGAGATTGCGGAAATCGTGGAGTGCCGGATTCTCGCGGCGGATTCGGTTCAGCTGCGCGATATAGGCGCGGATGTTGCCCGGCGCGTTCCAATCGCGATGCCGGATCTCGTATTTCTCCGAATTGAGATATTCCTCGCGCCCCGGCAGGCCCGCGGATTCGCAGAGCTCGAAGCCGCTATAGATGCCATAGGCGGATCCCAGGGTCGCCGCCAGCGCAGCCCGCTGCATGAAGGCAGGCCGGCCGCCGGTCTGCAGCATGGGCGGATTGATGTCCGGGGTATTGGTGAAGAGATTGGGCCGAAGGTAGTCGCTGGACGGACCCTGGCAGAGCTCGGTGAAATATTCGGTCAGCTCCTCCTTCGAGCTGCGCCAGGTAAAATAAGTGTAGGACTGACTGAAGCCGATCTTGGCGAGCTTCTCCATCATCCTCGGTCGGGTGAAGGCCTCGGCGAGGAAGACCACCTCGGGATGGCGGTCGTGGATCTCCCCAATCAGCCACTCCCAGAAGACCACCGGCTTGGTATGCGGATTGTCGACGCGGAAGATCCGCACGCCTTCGCCGATCCAGAACAGCACTACATCGCGCAACGCGATCCAGAGAGCGGGATAGCCCTTCTCGAAATCGACATTGACGATGTCCTCATATTTCTTCGGCGGATTCTCGGCATACCGCATCGAACCGTCGGCGCGCCAATCGAACCAGTCCGGATGCTCCTTCAGCCAGGGATGGTCCGGGGAGCATTGGATGGCGAAGTCGAGCGCGATCTCCAGCCCCTCGGCCAAGGCGGCCGCCACCAGCTGCCGGAAATCCTCCATGCTGCCGAGACCGGACTCGATAGCGGTATGCCCGCCCTCCGGCGCGCCGATGGCATAGGGGCTGCCGGGATCGTTCGGCCCGGCGGTCAGGCTGTTGTTGCGGCCCTTGCGGTTGGTCCGGCCGATGGGATGGATCGGGGGAAAGTAAAGCACGTCGAACCCCAGATCGCGGACATAGGGCAGGCGCCGGATCACATCCGCGAAGCCGGCACTCGCCTTTCCCTCCGGCGGCTCCGAGCGCGGAAAGAGCTCGTACCAGGCCGAATACCGGGCGGCCAGCCGCTCGACCACGATCGTGAGCTCGGCGGGATATCGCGTCAGGCCGCGCCGGTCGGCGGCCTCCGCCATCAGGCTTTGCAGCTCCTCGGAGAGGACCAGCCTCTCCTTCTCGCTGGTCTCCTCGGCGGCCTCTACGGCAGCGAGGATCTTGGCGATGCGGGCAGAGGCGGTGCCGGTCCCTGTCGCCGCGGCGCGGCGCAGCAGATCGAGACCTTCCCGGATATCGAGGTCGATCTTCTGGCCGGCGGCGAGCTTCTTCGCCACGTCGCTGCGCCAGGTCTCGAATTCGTCGGGCCAGGCCTCGATGGTGAAGACCCAGCGGCCCAACCGGGTGAGCGGCAGCTCCGCGCGCCAGCGGTCGTTCTCCACTAGGACCATGGGCGTTTCCAGCCAGTCCGGCGCGCCTTCTTGCCGGTATCTGGCGCGGGCCGCGACATGACCATGGCCGTCCATGAAGATATCCGCCTCGACGGCGAGCAAATCGCCGAGGATTCCCTTGCCGGGATGGCGCCCGCCATCGATCTCCGGCGAGGGGTTTTCGATGATGACGCGGTCGCCCTGGATCGGCGGCAGGCCGCGGGATTTCTTCGGGCTGCGTGTCGATGCCTCGCGCCGAGCTTCGAAGATGCGAAGCTCCAGGGGTTCGAGGGCGAGGGACTGTCCCGGCGCCAGCGTCTTGGGGGCTCGGTCGGGCGTTACGTCGGTAAATTGCCCGAGCAGACCGCCGGTCTCGCTCATGAGCCGCTCGCCGGCCAAGGAGACCGGCTGCTGTGCTTCGGGATTCAGCAACAGGACAAGCCCGCTCTCCGCCGCCAAGGGATGGCCGGCAGCCAGACGAAGCAGCGCCACGCCACGACTGCCCGGGGCGCTCAGCCGGCGGATCGGCGTCTCGACATCGAGAGCGGGGAATCGGCTGCGCAACCCGTTCAGCATCGTCACATAGCCCGTCAGATCGAGCCGCGGCGCCTCCCAATCGGCGGGAGTCGTGCGCAAGGGGTCGATACGGCGGCGGAAGCCGTATTCGCAGCCGGCCGGCATCAGCCAGCCGCCCGAGAAGACCGCGGCGAAGAGGAGGCGGAATTTGATCCAGGCCTCGAGGGCGCCCGGCAGCTCCGGTTCATGGGCGGCGAGTCGATCGGTCTCGCGGGATTCCGCAAAGGACAGGGTGGGCGCCACCAGGCTCAACTGGCGCTGCTCTTCCAGCAGCCAGTCGGAGCGGAAATCCCACCAGCCGACGCTGTTGAAGACATAGTCGAAGCCCACCCCCTGAAGCGCCACCGCACCGCCGGCACCCGCACCGAGGGTATCGGCGACGAAGCAGCTCGCGGCGCTTACGTGCCGGCCGGCGGCGATCAGCTTCGCCCATTCCGTCGGCGGCACGTAAGCGGCCGAGCGGCAGATGAAGCCCTCGAAGCCCAGGGCGAGGCAGCGTTCGAGATGGCCTTCCGGCTCGGCGATGCGCAAGGCCGGCGCCGGACCGAGGGGGGCACCGACCGCAAGATCGGTCATCACGCGAAGCTGTTGGCCCCTCGCCGCCTCGGTGAAGGCTTGGAGTGCCGCCTCGTCGTCGCCCAGCTCTGGATCGCGAGGGTCGCTCACCAACACCCAATTGAATCCCATTCCGGCGATGCGCGGGAGGTGGTCGAACCAAGTTGCGACGGGACCGATGAGGGGCGGGAAGAGATCGTAGATCCGCGCAGCCGGGGCGAGGCCAGGCGAAGCCGCCGTCGAGATCGCCGCCTGTCCCTGGCTGCGCACCGGCACCTGATCCATTTCCATGCCTAGCTCAATGGGTTAGGCGAGCGCGGGGCGGCAGGGAAGGCGATTCATCGGACGAATCATTTCGCCTCCTGATTTACATGACGACTTGGGCCGCGACGGGACGATGCCCCGCACGGTGTCTACCCATCTAAAAGTGCCGCCCCGCTCTCTGGTTCCAGGGCGAATGGCATCAAGGGCGGTCGGGCCGTCCGAAAGCCTCCTAACGGCCGAGCTCGGGCTCCAGCTCCGGGCGGAAACGGCGCAGCTGCTCGCGGGCGAATTGCTGGCGGAAGTCGCGCGGCGAGACGCCGAAATGCGAGCGGAAGCTGCGCGAGAAGACCTCGGGGCAGGAAAAGCCGCAGGAGGCGGCAATCCCTTGGATCGGTATGTCGCTATAGAACAGAGAGTTGCGTGCGGCCTGAAGCCGCACCTTCAGATAATAGCGCATGGGCGATTCGCCGACCCGGTCGCGCAGGATGCGGCCGAGCGCGCGCACCGAGATGCCCGCGCGGTTGGCGAGTTGGCGCGCCGAGAGCGGCGTCTCCAGATTGTCCTCCATCTCATGCAGGATGCGCGTCAACGGCGCGCGGGCATCGCCGGAGAGCTGCTGGGCGGAAAGACGCTGCGGCTCGGCATCCCTGCGCATGCGCTGGGCGACGAAGCCATTGGCGACGATCTGGCCGAGAGCGGGCCCATGCCGGCGCGCGATCAGGTGCAGCATGAGGTCGAGGGCCGCATTGCCCCCGGCGCAGGTGATGCGATCGCGATCGATGACATAGAGCTGCTCGCTGACCGCGACATCGGGATATTGGTCGCGAAACATGGCAAGGGCTTCCCAATGCAGCGTCACCTTGTAGCCCTCCAGCAGCCCAGCGGCGGCCAGAGCGAAGATGCCAGTGTCGAAGGCACCGAGCACGGCGCCATGGCGGGCCAGCCGGCGCAGCCAGTTGAGCGTGCGCTTGGTGCCGTATTGGGTGGGATGGTTGCCACCGCAGACGAACAGCGTCGGGAACCAGGAGATATCGGTCATCGCCGCCTCGACCGGCACCGTCATGCCATTGCCGGCCCGGACCGGCTTGCCGTCGGGCGAAAACAGATGCCAGGAATAGAGCTTGCGGCCCCGATTCTGATTGGCGATGCGCAGGGCCTCGATGGCCGGGATCAGGGCATACATCGGAAATTCGGGCAACAGCAGGAAGCCGTAGCGAACCACCTCGGATTCGCTGGGTACCGGCGGCGTTTCCCCGGACCGGAGCGGCTTGCGCACCACGACATCTCCCCTTCGAATGGAGCGGCAGGATCAAATCGTCAAGTTTTCGAACGAATAAGTCAATCGGGGCCGCAGCCTCCCGCCGAATAATCCATCCCTAACAGACGGACGAGCCCGGCCATGGATTTCGAGCGCGCCAAGAAGAGACTGGAAGGCTGCTATATCACCGTGCCCACCATGTTCCGCGATTCCGATCTCGCGGTCGATCTGGCGGCGACCCGGCGCAATGTGCGCTTCCTGCTCGACAACGGCATCACCGAGCGCTACGGCACGCTGCTCGCCGGGGGTGCCGCCGGCGATTTCTCCACCATGAGCTTCGAGGAGCGCGTCTCGGTCGCCGAGGCGGTGGTGGCGGAATCGGGCGGCCGGCTTCCCGTCGCCATGGGGGCGCAGACGACCAGCACGCTGGAGCTCAGGCGCTTGGCCAAGGCCGCGGCGGACGCCGGGGCGGAATTCATCCAGGTCTCCTGCCCCTTCTATTTCACCCATACCGAGGAGGATTTCTTCGAGCATGTGGCCGCGGCAGCCGAAGCCGCCGATATCGGCATCATCATCTACAACACCTTCTGGACCAGCGCCGCCGTCTCCTTCGCCACGGTCGAGCGGCTCGTCAAGATCCCCAATGTCGTCGGCCTGAAATGGGCGACGCCGCGCACCGATGCCATGGAGTTCGAGGACGTCATCGATCACTTCAAGGACCGGCTCTGCGTCATCGACAATCATCTGATGTTCGCCGCCAGCCACATGCTGGGCGCCCGCGCCTTCGAGGTGCATCTGGCCAATTACTGGCCGGAATGGGGCATCCGCCTGATCGACGATCTCGAGGCGGGGCGCTACCGCGCCGTCCAGCAGGCCCTCGTGCGCGAGGCCATGCCCTTCTACAAGCTCTGGATCGAGATGGAGAAGACCTACACCAGCGGCGACGGCTATCTCGACAAGCTCTGCATGGAGCTCGTCGGGCTCGATTCCAGCCGTTGCCGCCCGCCGACCCGCGACATCCGCAAGCTCTTCCGTGAGCGGACGCGGGAGATGCTGATCAAGACGGGAGTGCCCCGCGTGCTTCCCGCATAAGGGGAGACGCGGCGAAAGACGAGCGTCACGTCTAGTGCAAAAGCAAACAGGGAGAACCATCATGTCGAATGCAAAGAGATTTCAACTCGATCTGAACCGGCGCCAGGCCATGGCGCTGGGCCTTGGCGCAGCCGCCGCCTCGGCCCTGCCGCTCCGTTCCGCCTTCGCGGCGGACAAGGTCATCTTCCGCACGAATTGGCTGTTCTACGGCTCTCATTCCATCTTCTTCCTCGGCATCGACAAGGGCCTCTACAGCCAGGACAATCTCGATGTCGTGGTCAAGCAGGGTAATGGCTCGGGCGCCACGACACGGCTGGTCGCCAACAAGGATTCGACCTTCGCCTATTGCTCGGCGGTCACCATGATGAAGCTCGCCGCCCAGGGTGCCCCGGTGATGTCGGTCGCCACCATCGACGCCATGGGCACCGATGCCGTCATCGTCAATCCCGATTCCGGCATCAAGACCTTCAAGGATCTGGAGGGCAAGAAGGTGCTGACCACGGCCGGCGCCGGCGTCAATACGCTCTTCCCCGTCGCCGCCAAGAACGCCGGCGTCGATATCGACAAGATCCAGCTCACCAATGTCGCGGAGAGCGCGCTGGTGTCGAGCTATCTCCAGGGCCTGGCCCCGGCCATGCTCGGCGGCATCGACGACAAGCCGGCGGAGATCGAGGCCAATGGCGGCAAGACGCCGATTGCCTTCAACTACGCCGATTACGGCGTGGCCCAGCCGGGCTATGCCATCGTGGCCCATCGCGACACGGTCAAGGACAATCCCGATCTGACCAAGCGCTTCGTCCACGCCACGCTGGAATCCGTCAAGGCGGCCCAGGCGGATCCGGATGCCGCCATCGCCGCCATCATCAACTGGAACGCCAGCATGGAGGAGGACAAGACGAAGGTGCAGGCCCGCAAGGTCCTGGACGTCACCCTCTCGATCCTGCTCTCGCCCAACAACAAGGAAAAGCGGATCGGCCTCAACGTGCCCGAGGATTGGGCGAGCGCACTGGCCTTGCTGGAGAAGTACAACGATCTGAAGACCGATATGAAGGCCAGCGACTTCTATACCAACGACTTCGTTCCGGCCTCGCTCTGATAGCTGATCGGGGCCGGCGCCGGGCGATCGCCCCCGGTGCCGGCCCCGATCCATTCCTTGGGCCGCCATGAGCGTCGCCGTCTCCATCACGGGCGTCAGCAAGACCTACCGCTCCAAGGCGGGGGAGGTCAGCGCGCTCGATCCCATCGATCTCGCCATCGCGCCGGGCTCCTTCGTCTCGCTGGTGGGCCCGTCGGGCTGCGGCAAGAGCACGCTGCTGCTCATGGTGGCGGGGCTGCTGTCGCGCAGTTCGGGCGAGATCCTGGTGGACGGACGCCAAGTCGAGGGGCCGCAGACCGATATCGGCATCGTCTTCCAGGGCAATGTTCTGGTCGATTGGCGCAACGCTCTGGACAATGTGCTGCTGCAGATCGAGATGCGCGGACAGGATCGCGCCCGCTACAAGGAACGTGCCCTGGCACTCCTTGCCTCCGTCGGCCTCAAGGATTTCGTCCGGCGCCTACCCCATGAGCTTTCCGGCGGGATGCAGCAGCGCACCGCTTTCTGCCGCGCGCTGATCCATGATCCGCCGCTGATCCTGATGGATGAGCCGCTGGGGGCGCTGGATGCCATGACCCGCGAGCAGCTCCGCGGCGATCTCGAGCGGCTGCTGATGGAGAATCCCAAGACCGTGCTCTTCGTCACCCATAGCATCGAGGAGGCGGTCCAGCTTTCCGACGAGGTGGTGGTGATCTCCCCCCGGCCGGGGCGGATCGTGCGCCGGGTCAAGCTCGATTTACCGCGGCCGCGCGACCTGCATCTGCGCCAGAGCCCCGAATTCCAGGGCATCGTGGCGGAGATCAAGGAGATCTTCCTGAGCTATGGGCTGATCTGAGGTCGGCGATGATGGACCGCGACAAGATCGCCGAATATCTGACGCCGATCGTCTTCGGCGTCTGCCTCATCCTGTCCTGGGAGGCGATCGTCCGCCTCTTCCATATCCCGCTCTATATCATCCCGCCGCCGAGCGCGATCCTGGTGCAATACGTCCGCAACATCCACCGCATCTGGGAATACACCCTGGTCACCGGCATGGAGACGATCGTCGGCTTCGGCGTCTCCATCCTGCTGGGCGTGCCGCTTTCCATGCTGGTTGCCTTCTCGCCCGTGATGCGCCGGACCTTCTATCCCCTCGCGGTCACGCTGGAGATGGTGCCCAAGATCGTCTTCGCGCCCATCTTCGTCACCTGGTTCGGCTTCGGCTTCCTGCCGAAGATCCTGATCGTCTTTCTCGTCTGCTTCTTTCCCATCCTGCTGAACGGCATCCTCGCTTTCACCTCGCTCAGCCTCGACCTGACCCGCTTCTGCCTCTCCACCGGCGCCGGCCCCTTGCGCACTTTCATCAAGGTGCGGCTGCCCGCCGCCTTGCCGCAGCTCTTCGTCGGCATCAAGGGAGCGGCGGTCAACGCCACGGTGGGCGCCACTATCGCCGAATGGATCGGCGGCGACGCCGGTCTCGGCTATTACGTCCAGATCGCCTCGGGCGACCTGCGCATGGACATTGCCTTCGCCATCATCATCATGCTGGCCGCCCTCGGCCTTCTGCTCTTCTGGAGCGTCGTGCTGGCGGAACGCTGGCTCATCCCCTGGCATGTGTCCCAGCGGACGACCCATGGCCTGGTAAGCTAAGGAAAGAAGATCATGCCCACGGATACGCCACGTTACCGCGCGACCGAACTCATCGCTTTTGCCGAGGCCCTCTTTCTCGCCGCCGGCTGCGAAGCGGAGAAGGCCACGGCCATGGCCCGCCATCTCGTCGATGCCGATCTGATGGGCCATAACACCCATGGTCTGGCCCAGGTGCCCGGCTATCTCGAGGAGATCGAGGCCGGCCTGATGGCGAAATCGGGAGAGCCACAGCTCATCGCCGACCGGGGCGCTGCGATCACCTGGGATGGCGAGACGCTGTCGGGCATCTGGCTGACGGACAAGGCGCTGGCGCTCGCCGCCGACCGTGCCCGCCTGCATGGCCTCGCCGCGGTCGCCATCCGCCGCAGCCACCACATCGGCTGTCTCGCGGTCTATCTGCGCTGGGCGACAGAGCGGAATCTGATGGCGATCGTCGCCTCCTCCGATCCGTCCGAGGCGACCATGGCGCCCTTCGGGGGTGTCGCCGCGGTCTTCACGCCCGATCCCATCGCCTTCGGCATTCCCACCGACGGCGATCCGATCCTTGTGGATATCAGCGCCTCCATCACCACCAACGGCATGACCGGACGGCTGCGCCGGGAGGGGCGGCGGTATCCCGGGCTTTGGGCGCAGGATGCCGAGGGCCGGCCGACCGACGATCCCGCCGTGCTCGCCGCCACGCCGCCCGGCAGCCTGCTGCCCACCGGCGGCACCGATCACGGCCATAAGGGCTATGGCCTGGCGCTGGCGGTGGAGGCCCTGACACAAGGCCTCGCGGGCCATGGCCGGGCCGAGAAGCCGACGACATGGATGGCTAATGTCTATGTCCAGGTCATGGATCCCGCGGCCTTCGGCGGCACCGATGCTTTTCTGCGCGAGACGAGCTGGCTCGCCAAGGCCTGCCGCGAGACGCGACCCGCCCCCGGCGTCGCGGCCGTTCGCCTGCCGGGACAGCAGGCCTCGTCCCGCCGCCGCGCTGGATTGTCAGAAGGGCTGGCGCTTTATCCGGGAATCATGGACGGGCTCACGACCTGGGCCACGAAGCTACAAGTGACGGTACCAACGGCGATCAGCTAGACGCGCTCCTGCCGCTGGCGTCGCGCTTCACCTCCGCCAGGATCCAGTCGCGGAAGGCACGGATCTTGGGGGTATTGCCGCGCCCCTCGGCATAGACCAGCCAATAGCTCTGGTTGTCCCGACCCATGATGTCGAAGGGCTGCACCAGCCGCCCGGCGGCGAGATCCGCCTTGAAGAAGGCCGGCATCAGGATCGCCACCCCCTGGCCCGCGATGGCCGCCGTGCCGGCCATGGATTGGACATCCACCGTCAGGCTGCCGCTGGTGGGGGGCTTCACATAGTCGACGCCGGCGATCGCGAACCACTGGCGCCACCATTCGTCATGGGCGTCGAGCCGCGGCAGGCGCAGGAGATCGGCCGGCTCCTTCAGGGGGGCCGATCGGGCCAGCAGCTCGGGGCTGCAGAGGGGGGTGAACTCGCCCTCCATCAGCCGATGCGCCTTATGACCGGGCCAGGCGCCCTGCCCGCCCCTTATGCCGATGTCGAATTCCTCGCGCGTCAGATCCAGGGTCCGGCTCGAGACGTCAAGCCGGACTGCGATATCGGGATGGGCCAGCTGAAAGGCGCCCAGCCGCGGCACCAGCCAATTTGTGGCGAAGGTATGGACCGTGGTGACGGACAGCACGCCCTCCGCCGTCCCGCGCATGGCGGCAAAGGCGGCCTCCAGGCGGTGGAAGGCCTCGCTCACCTGGGGCGCCAGGCGCTTGCCGACCTCCGACAGCACCACCTTCTTCGGCTGGCGCAGGAACAAGGGGGCACCGACCCGATCCTCCAGCAGCTTCACCTGGTAGCTGATGGCCGCCTGGGTCATGCCCAGCTCGGCCGCCGCCTTGGTGAAGCTCTCATGGCGCGCGGCAGCCTCGAAGGCGCGGATGGCGGTCAGCGGCGGCAGCTTGGAACATGGCTCCACCCATAAGGCCTGTTAATGCTCTTCCCCTGACAATCGCTTTGTCCAATGCCTGTGTCGAGCCCAGATTAGCGCGGTGAGCATCAAGCATATTTGGCCTCGCCGCAGCGGCGAGGCGGGAGCGAAGAAGATGGCCAAGGTTATCCAGCGCTTTTCCTACGTTCCGCAAGGCAGCGGGTGGCTAAGCGGGTTTCGGCGCCTGCTGGCCCGTCTCGGCACCGGCTCACGCCGCTCCGCAAGGCTGAACCCGGAGGAGTGGTCGGGGCATATGCTGAGGGATGTCGGCCTGTCCGATCGCCTGGCCGAAGGGCTGCCCAGCCGGCAGCATATGATCTGGATGCGCTGAGGCGGAGAACCGCAGCATGTCTCGCCGCGGGGAGTGGTAGAAAGAGGCGCAACAAGTCATTGCGAGGTTCATCGCCATGATCGCGCCCGACACGCATCTCCAGATCGGCTCCCTCCTCTTCGAAGGGCTCGACCAGATCGACCTCACGGGTCCCTTCGAGGTGCTGTCGCAGATCCCGAACTCGACCTACCGCATCTTCGCCAAGACGGCCGAGCCGGTGCGCGATCTGCATGGATTGCGGCTGACGCCGGATGCGAGCCTGGCCGAGGCGCCGCAACTCGATCTCCTCCATGTGCCCGGCGGCTTCGGCCAGGAAGCCCTGATGGAGGATGAGGCGGTGCTGGGCTGGATCCGGCGGCAGGCCGCGGGCGCGCGTTGCGTCTTTTCCGTCTGCACCGGCGCCCTCCTTTGCGGGGCGGCCGGCCTCCTCAAAGGGCGCCGGGCAACCACCCATTGGGCGTCCTTTCACCTTCTGCCTTTCTTCGGCGCGATCCCCGTCAATCAGCGGGTGGTTGTCGATGGCAACATGGTATTCGCCGCCGGCGTCACATCCGGCATCGATGGGGCGCTGCGCGTTGCCGCCGAGCTGCGCGGTGATGAGGTCGCCCAGACCATCCAGCTCTATATCCAGTATGCCCCGGAGCCGCCCTTCGACAGCGGCACGCCGGAGACCGCCCCGCCCGCCGTGCTGGAAAGCGCGCGACGCGCCGTCCAGTCCGTCACGGCGCAGCGGGAGAAGACCGCCAGGCGGGTGGCCCAGCGCCTCGGCATCGCCGTCGACTAACTGGGAGCCTATGGCGGGGTGGGATGAAGGATCTCGCGCGCGATGGCCGCGGCGATCATCTCATGGCCCGTGGCGTTGAAATGCGCGGTCTCGACGAAGACGTCGACCGTCTTGTCGCGCAGGAGATCGGAGAGGTTGATCGCGTCGATGCCCTGGTCCTGAAGGCTCGCCACGGCCTCGGCCTGGGCCGCGCGGGTCTGGCGCGCAACCTCGGCCTGCCCGGGATAGAGCCGCTTCCCCAGATCCGTGGCATAGGCGATGTCCGCCGTGGGATGGGTATAGTCGGAGCTGTTGAGCGTCGGGTTGACCGCCAGCAGGAAGCGGGCGCCACTCTCCTTGGCGAGGCGCGCCATGGCGAGCTGGTTGCGGACATAAATGACGGTGGATTGGCGGATGAGCGCATCGATCTGTGCGGAATCCTTCAGATGAGCCGGCGCCTTCCGCCAGCCCTGATCCGTCGCCAGCCCCCCCAGGCGAAACCGCAGCCAGTCGTAGATATGCAGGGGCACATAGCGATGCACCAGCTCGCCGATCGTGCTGCGGCCCGACAGGGCATAACCGCCGGGCTGGCGCGCATAGACGCCTTGCGCGAAATCCACGGGTCCGTCGATGACGACCACCAGATCGGGCTTCAGCCCATGCTCGAGCTCATAGCGCAGCCGCGCCAGCTCCTGGCCGGAGACGGCACCGTCCACACCGGCGTTCAACACCTTGTAGCCCTGCGTATCGTCCTCGCTGTTCAGCTCCGCCGAGAGCAGGCTTGGGATGGTCATGTTATCGGGCACGGCCGGACCGAAGATCAGCGAACCGCCGAGGACCAGGACCAGGCGAATCGGCGTCCGCAGGACCGATGGATTTGTCGTCCGCCGGTAGTGGGCCTCCGTCGGCGGGAGCTGGTCGACATTGTAGTATCTGCCGTGGCGAAGCGCCGGCATGAGCAGCCGCGTGCCCAGGACCGTGTCGAAGCTCTGCATCTCCGTGTATTCGAAGGCGAAGTCCGGCGTGGCATAGGGCTGGCCGCGGAATCCGGGGATGGCGGCGAAATCCGGGGTCTCGCGATGCAGAGGGCCGATGATGACGCCCGCGATCAGATCGACGACGACGTAGATCGCAAGCGTGACGGCCAGCACCAGGGCCGTTCTTCCGAGCAATCGACCTACCCCCACGCCGCTCACAACCCCACCCGCTCCCATCGGGTTCACCTGCCAGAGCCTGAAGCGGCCCTCAGGGCGAGTCCGATTACCCGATGTGAATGGAAAGGTCTAGGACATGTTCCGACGCCGCGGTTCCACCTCTGCGGAAAACGCTAGAGCCGCCAGCGCGTCGCCTGAATGCAGGTGACACCCTCGCCGTCCTGGCCGTAGTAGACGGTGAAGAGCGAGCCGTCATCCTCCAGCACCGTCGCGGGATAGCCCAGATCCTTGTTGGGCAGGCCGCCACGGATCCGGATCGTCCGCTCGACATCCCAGCTCTTGCCGCCATCGGCGGAGAGCACGGCGCGGATGCCGAAGTCCGGCTGGCGCCAGCCATAGGTGCAAAGGATGCGCCCGTCCGGCAGCGCCAGCAGATGCGGCGGATAGCCTTCGATGGGAAGGGCTTCGGGCGGGCTCCAGCTTCGTCCCTCGTCGTCGGAAAAGACCTGATGCATACGGCGGGTGCCGTTGTCGCGCATCATCAGCAGCAGCCGGCCGGTCGGCAGGCGCAGCAGCGCCGGCTCCTCGAACTCGCTGCCGGGCTTGGCGGCCGCCAGGACCGGCGTCGACCAGCTGCGCCCGCCATCCTCGGAGCGCACCAGGAAGACCTGGCGGTAGTTCGGGATGTCGCTGAGGGGCAGCAGGATCTCGCCGCCGGGCAGCACCACGGCGCTGCGCATGCCATAGCCGCCGCTGAAGGGCGCGGTGGCGATGCGGTTGGTCTCGATCCAGCTCTCGCCGCCATCCTCGGAGAGATGCGCCACCGCCTCGCCGCCGCCGCGTGCCCAGGGCGCGATGGTCTCGGGCGTCTCGAGCAGCGCACGGTCGACATCGAGTTCCGGCGAGAGGGCGAGGCCGCGCAGCAGATAAGCCGGCATCCGCAGTTGGTCGCGGTCGGGCCGCCGGCGTGCCGCGGCCAGCGGATACCAGTAGAAGCGCCACTGGTGCAGCATCACCCGACTTCCGCCTAGGGGCGTCAGCCCGGCGCATTCGACGCCGGACCAGTCATAGCCAGGCACAACCTCGGGCGCCGACCAGCTCTCGCCGCCGTCGCAGGAGCGCATCATCCAATTGCGGAATTCGGGATCCTGCGGCGGATGCAGGATCAGTCGCCGGCGGATGGTCTTGTTGAAGACCATGAGCCGCTCGGCGCCATTCAGGCGGATGATATGGGCATGGGCGCTATAGGCATGCGGATCCCTATGCAGGACCGCATGCCGCGCGCCCGATGCCTCGATCATACCGCTGTCGCCGCGCTACACCTTGAAGCGGGTGCAGAGCACGAACTGGATCGGCTTCGGATCGTCGCTCCATTCGTGATAGGAGGCGACCACGGTCCCGTCGGGCATCTGCTGCACGCTGGGATAGCCGATATGCTGATAGACGCCCGGGATGCTCCCAATTGATCCCGCCGCCCTTGACCTTGCCGCTGGCCGGCGACATGCGGCTGGAGCCCGGGGTCTCCGTCGCGGTCTTGCCCGGCACGCCGCCCTCGCGGACGACGAACTCGTTCTTGATATCCCAGGTGAGCCCGTCCTTGGAGATGCAGCCGCGCACGCCATAGGGCGGACGGCGATAGCCGTAGACCATGAGATAGCGGCCGTCCTTCAGCGCGATGGCCTCGGCCGGATAGCCCCAGATGTTGAGCCATTTCGGCGGCGACCAGGTGAAGCCGTCATCCTCGGAGACGACCATGACCATGTTCTTGGCATCGCCGCTGGGATTGACATGGGTGCGCAGGAAACAGACGAGCCTTCCGTCCTTGAGACGGAGCAGGGCCGGCTCCTCATAGTCGATGATGCTGGCGGGATCATAGGCGAGCGTCGAGTAATATTCCCAGTTCTCGCCATTGTCGTCGGAACGCATCAGCGCCGAGCGGGTCGACTCGCCCTCGCCTTCCTCCTCATAGCCATGGATGCGGCCATAGAGCCCCATGAGGATGGAGCCGTTGGGAAGCTGCCAGCAGCCGAGACGGCAGCCGCCATGCTTCAGCGGGCGCACGTTCACCGGCACAGGGTCGCTCCAGTTCTTCCCGCCGTCGGTGGAACGGATGACGAAGGTGCCGAGCCAGGCTTGCGTCTTATAGGCCCAGGTCCAGTCGCCCCATTCCTTGGTCATGGGATGGGCGCTCCAGGAGGGCTGCTCCGGCTTGATGCCGCGCTTGAAGAAGCCGGTGATGGTCATGTTGATCAGCAAGGTGCCGTCGGCCAACTCGCAGATGCCGCAATCCCAATTGCCCATGGTGGAGGTCCAGGGCAGCGCCACCTTGAGGGAATCCGGATCCCAGGTCTTGCCGCCGTCGCGCGAGCGCATGAACAGCGTCTGGCCGCTGTCGTGGTGATAGGGGAAGCGCTCCTCGTTGAAGACGGCGACGAGATCGCCGTTCCTGAGCACGCGGGTGGCGATCTGGTTGAGGCAATGCTCGTCGTTCTTCAGGATGACGTGATGAGTCACGTTCTTGATGACGCTCTTCGAGCTGGACTTTGCGGGTGACGTGGCTTTGGACATCGGCGCTTCCCCAGTGAAAAAAGATTCGCCCGATGATGCTCGGCGCCGCTTGGCGCGGCTTGATGATGGCGGTCAGGAAGTTGACGTTCTTGACCCCTCGCCCGCGAGCAGTTCACCACTCCCTCCGCTCCCCCCTCCGTCATGGCCGGGCTTGTCCCGGCCATCCACGTCGTGGTGATCCGACATTGGCAACTAGGCGGGCGAGCATTGTGGGCGCAGATTTCCGCCGCGGGGAGAGGCGGCCCGACGTGGATGGCCGGGACACGCCCGGCCATGACGACAGAAGGAAGCGCGGTAGAGGGAAGCTTTAAAGCCGCCGGCCCGATTCCGCGTCGAAGGCGTGGACGCTGGCGGTCTTGGGGGAGAGGGTGATGGCCGATCCCACCGCCGGCAGCACGCGCTCGTTGATCAGCACGGTCACGCTGCGCCCCGCCACCTCGGAGATGATCTGCACCTGGGATCCCAAAGGCTCGACCAGCGAGACCGTGCCGGTGAGTCCGCCATTCGCAGCGCCCCCGACGGCCAGATGCTCGGGCCGGATGCCGAGCAGGATCGCCTGGCCCTCCTTGCCCGAAAGCGCCGGCGGCAGCTCGACAACCGAGCCGCCGTCGATGACGGCAGCCCGGCGCGATCCGTCGATCTTGAGCCGCGCCGGCAGGACGTTCATCGCCGGCGAGCCGATGAATTCCGCGACGAAGACATTGGCCGGGCTGTCGTAGAGCTCGATCGGCGTGCCGATCTGCTCGATGACCCCGTCCCGCAGCACGACGACCCGGTCGGCCATGGTCAGCGCCTCGATCTGGTCATGGGTGACATAGACCGTCGTGGTTTTCAGCCGCTGATGCAGCGACTTGATCTCGCTGCGCATGGAGACGCGCAGCTTGGCGTCGAGGTTGGAGAGCGGCTCGTCGAAGAGGAAGACCTTGGGGTCGCGCACGATGGCGCGGCCCATGGCCACGCGCTGCCGCTGGCCGCCGGAGAGCTGGGCGGGCTTGCGCGCGAGATAGTCGGTCAGATTGAGGGCGACGGCCGCGGCGCGAACCCGCTCGTCGATGATGCGCTTCTCCACTTTGCGCACGCGCAAGGAGAAGGCCATGTTCTCCGCCACCGTCATATGGGGATAGAGCGCATAGCTCTGGAACACCATGGCGATGTCGCGCGACTTGGCGGGCAGGTCCGTCACGTCGCGGCCCTCGATCAGGATCCGCCCGGCATTGGCCGTCTCCAGCCCCGCCAGCAGGCGCAGCAGGGTCGATTTTCCGCAACCCGAGGGGCCGACCAGGACGAGGAACTCGCCGTCGTTGATGGAGAGATTGATGTCCCGCAGCACGCGAACGGTGCCGAAGCTCTTCTCCAAACCGACGATGTCGATGGCTGCCATGCCGCCTCTCCCTGCCCTTTTTTGCTCGCTGCCGCGCCCCATCATATGTCACAGCCGCCGAGGCTGACCAAGTGCGCAATGCGCGTCCGTCGAAATTCGTCAAACCAGCGTCCAAGAAGATCAAGCCCCCGCGGCGCGAATAGAACCATGATTTTTCAGCGAGCCGGCACCGATGCGGGCCGCACCCGCGGGAAAAGCTTGCGGAACGCCTCGGCGATCGGGGCGCAACAGGTGAGGAGGGAGGTTGTCGATGTCGAGCAAAACTAGGATGTCGCGCCGGCAGTTCGCCAAAGGCACGGTGGCCACGGCCGCCCTGGCGGCGACCGGCGTGCTGACGCGTATGCCCAAGGTGCATGCGGCCGATCCCATCGAGCTGGTGCATTGGAGCTGGCTCTCCGCCTCCGACGCGGAGGTCTGGACCCAGATGATCCAGAACTTCAACGACGCCCATAAGGACAAGGGCGTGCAGATCAAGATGGAGACGGTTCCCGACGACCAGTACGAGACCAAGGTCTTGGCGGCGGCGGCCAGCGGACAGGCGCCGGACTTCGGCTGGGGCACCGCGGGCCTGCATGCCCAATGGGCCCAGGACGGCGTCATCGTCCCGCTCGACGATCTGTCGAAGCAGGTCGGCCTCGACCTCGCCGATTTCTCCGCGTTCTCGATCAGCTCGTCGCGCTATCCGAAGTACGACAACAAGCTCTTCATGATTCCCATGGACCTGATGACCATCCAGCCGGAGGTCAATCTCGACCATGTCAAGGAGGCGGGGCTCGATCCGGACAAGTTCCCGACCGACGGCGACACGCTGATCGAATGGGCCAAGGCCATGACCAAGCGCGAGGGCGACAAGGTCACCCGCTCGGGCATCATGATGACCGGATCGGCCGTGCAGCCGACGATCACCTGGAGCATCGTGGCGGCCCAGATGGGCTTCAAGCGCGTCAGCGACGATTACAAGACCGCGGCGCAGAATCCCGAGGCCGGCAAGCAGGCCATGCAATGGGTGCTCGACCTCTTCGATAAGTGGAAGGTCTCGACCCGCGACGTGACCAACCGCTACAAGGCCTTCGGCACCGGCCAGGGTTCGATCTTCTGGACCGGCCCCTGGACCTTGAACGGCTATGTCCAGCAGAAGCTCAATTTCCGCAGCTATGCCTTTCCCAAGATCGGCAGCACCCTCCTCACCTATCTCGAGGAGGGCGGGATGGAACTCTATGTGCAGAAGGACACCGGCCGCTACGAGGCCTCGATGCAGGCGGTGAAGTGGCTCTCCGACAACAGCCTGCTCTGGACGACCAAGGGCCGCGGCGCTTCGCCCCGGACCTCGATCCAGAACAATCCCGCCTACAAGACGGCGGGCCTGCCCTGGGATCTGCGCGGCGCCTTCGTCGAGGGCGTCTCCTACGCGACGCTGAACCAGGGCGTGCCCGTCCTGGCGGCGCAGGATTTCGCCCCCTACGCCGGCGACAATTTCCTGGCCAAGACTCTCGACGAAGTATGGAACAATAAGAAGTCCATCGACGATGCGATGACGGCTATCCAGACGAAGTGGCAGTCCGATCTCGACGAAGGCTGAGCTGCAACATCGCGCCCGCCCCGACGGCGCTGCCGATCGGGGCGGGCGTCCCTACTGATCGCCATCTATGACCGCCAGCACGACCGCAGAGATGAGCGCCCCTATCGCCGACCTAAGCCGGAGCGGACAAGGCCGCATCGACTGGGCGGGCTATCTCTTCGTCTCCTTCTTCACCTTGCCCTTCCTGCTCTTCAACGTCGCGCCGATCTTCTTCGGCATCGCGATCGCCTTCACCCGCTGGAGCATCATGGGGGCGCCCCATTGGGTGGGGCTGAAGAACTTCACCAATGTCCTCAAGGACGATTGGGTCGCGCAGGCCTTCACGAACACCCTGCTCTATGGCCTCATCATCGTTCCCGGCGTCGTCGTCCTCGGGCTCATCTTCGCCCTCTATGTCAACAAGGGCTGGCCCCTCTCGGGCCTGGCGCGCGTGCTGTTCTTCTCGCCCAATGTCGTCTCCTCGACGGTCATCGGGCTGGTCTGGGTCTGGATGCTGGATACCCAATTCGGGCTGGTGAACCACTATCTGGGATTTCTCGGCATCGACAACATCCCCTGGATCACCAGCACCCGCTGGTCGCTGGTCAGCGTCAGCATGGCCTCCATCTGGTGGGACCTAGGGCTCGCCTTCATCCTTTTCCTGGCCGCGCTGCAGGATCTGCCCAAGGAGCTGAACGAGGCGGCGGAGGTGGACGGCGCCAGCGCCTGGCAGCGGCTGCGCTTCGTCATCCTGCCGCAACTGCGGCCCGTCATCAGCATGGTGATCACCCTGCAGCTGATCGCGAGCCTGCGCATCTTCAGCCAGGTCTATGTGATGACCAACGGCGGCCCGGCCGGCTCCTCGACCTCGGTCATCTTCTATATCTATCAGACGGCCATCTATCGCCATCTCTTCGGACCGGCTTCGGCTGTTTCCCTGCTGCTCTTCGCCATGATTCTCGTCATTACGGCGCTGCAGCGCTGGGCGATCCGGGAGCAGTAGAGATGGTCGACCGGGTCATGCCCGTCCCCGCCGGCCCTCTCGGCCCCGCCCGCCGGATCAATCGGCAGCTCCGGCCCTTCGGGCTCACCATCGGCACCATCCCAGTCTGGCTGGGCGGGCTTGCCATCGCCATTGCCTGGGGCGCGCCCTTCATCTGGATGGTCTCCACCTCCCTGAAGCTGCCGGGCGAGGTGATGACGGTCGATATCGAATGGCTGCCGCGCCATGCGACCTTCGACAACTACCGCCGGATCTTCTCGGAATATCCCATTCTGCGCTGGGGCTTCAACAGCCTCTTCGTCGCCGTCGTCAGCACGGCGCTCAGTGTCCTGACGGGCGCCATGGCGGGCTATGCGCTGGCGCGCATGCGCTTTCCCGGCCGCAATCTGCTCTTCGGCCTTTTCATCGCCTCCCTCATGGTGCCGAGCGAGGTTTCCGTCGTGCCGCTGCTGCTGGGCATGATCAAGATCGGCTGGGCCAATACCTATCAGGCTCTCATCCTGCCCACCGTGGGAAATGTCTTCGCCGTCTATATCTTCCGGCAGTTCTTCTTGAAGTTTCCCAACGACCTCGAGGATGCGGCTCGCATGGATGGGGCCGGGCATTTCCTGATCTTCTGGCGCATCGGTCTGCCGCTGGCCCGCGCTCCGATGATCGCCGCCACGGTCATCCTCTTCACCCTCAACTGGAATAATTTCCTCTGGCCTTTGCTGGTGACCCTGGACGAAACCATGAAGACGCTGCCCGTGGGCATCGCCGCCTTCGCGCCGGAGATCGGAAGCCATACCCAGCTCGAAGGCTTCGCCCTCGGGATGGCGGGCGTCACCGTGCTCAGTCTGCCCAGCCTGTTGCTCTTCTTCGCGCTTCAGCGCTATTTCATCCAGGGCATCGCCAGCGGCGCCATCCGCGGCTGAGCTTCCTTCATCTCAGGAGACATCATGCGTCACAGATTGTTCATCGATGGCGGTTGGGTCGATCCTGCCGGCGGGGCGCATTTCGCCAGTATCGATCCGGCGACGGAAGAGCCCATTGCCGAGATCGCCCGCGGCGGCGCGGCGGATGTCGATCGCGCCGTCAAGGCGGCCGATTCTGCCATGCGGGGGCCCTGGTCCCGCCTGGCGCCGGCGGAGCGTGGGGCGCTGCTGTTCAAGCTGGCCGATACCGTCGCGGCCCATCGCGACGAGCTCGCGCGGCTCGAGACCCTGGATGTCGGCAAGCCGCTCAAGGATTCCCAGGGCGATGTCGATGGCGTGGTGACGACGCTCCGCTACAACGCCGGGGCGGCCGACAAGATGCAGGGCGAGACCATTCCGCTCGGCCCCGATGTGGTGGATTTCACCTTGCTCGAGCCGCTGGGCGTCACTGCCCATATCGTGCCCTGGAATTTTCCCTTGGGCATGGCGATCCGCTCTTTGGCGCCGGCGCTGGCCGCCGGCTGCACCGCGGTGCTGAAACCCGCGGAGCAATCCTCCCTCAGCGCCCTCAAATTGGCCGAGCTCCTGCCCGAGGCGGGCTTTCCCCAGGGCGTCCTCAACGTGGTGACGGGCTATGGCGAGGAAGCGGGGGAGGCGCTGGTGCGCCATCCCCTGGTGCGCGGCATCACCTTCACCGGCTCGGTCGAAACCGGCCGCAAGATCCTGGCGGCGGCGGCCCCGGGCATCAAGCCGGTGGTGCTGGAGCTGGGCGGCAAGAACCCCATGATCATCTTCGCCGATGCCGATCTCGACCGCGCCGTGGCCGATGCGCTGGCCGGCTCCTTCGAGAATTGCGGCCAGGTCTGCTCCTCCTCCTCCCGCTATCTCCTGGAGCCGGCGATCCGCGAAGATTTCCTGGGCAAGCTCTCGGCCAAGGCGGAAACCCTGAAGGTCGGGCCGGGAATGGACAACCCTGACATCGGCCCCATCGTCTCCAGCGAGCAATATGACAAGGTGACGGGCTATGTCGCCCGCGGCACCACCGACGGCGCACGGCTGCGCACGGGCGGCGATCGCCCGCGCCATCTGCAGCGCGGCTATTTCATCGCCCCCACCATCTTCGATCGCGTCGATCCATCATCCGCCATTGCGCGCGAGGAGATCTTCGGCCCCGTCGGCGTCGCCCTCGATATCGATGGCGAAGAGCAGGCCGTGGACCTCGCCAATGGGCTGGGCTATGGGCTCGCCGCCGGGATTTATACCAGCGACATCTCTCGCGCCTTGCGCCTGGCGCGGCGCATCCAGGCCGGCTCGATCTGGATCAATGGCTGGTGGATGGGCGGCGTCCAGGCACCGACCGGCGGCATGAAGGACAGCGGCATCGGCCGCGAGCGCGGGCTGGCGGGGATCCGCAACTATCTGCAGATCAAGAACGTGGCGATCCGGTTGTAAAAGCGAGGGTCGCCAACCCCGCGAAGCATTGCCGTTCGGGGACCGAGCCGATAACCTTCCGCCGCGCCTACAACCGATGATAGGCCTGACAATTTGGGAGGATATATGTCCAAGAAATTCATTGCGCCCTTCGCGGCCGTCGCCGTCGCTCTGATCTCGCTCTCGGCCAGCGCCCAGGAGTTTTCCATGAAAGGCACCTGGACCGGCCATCGCGAGCGCATAGCGCAGACGGAAGGCTATCGGAATGGGACCGCAACGCTGGTCGTCACGGAAGAGCAAGGCCTCACCTTCAAGGGGACGATGCATTGGTCGACGTCGGAAGGCGACAAGCATGACGACCTCGTCGGCGCCTTCACACCCGGCGGCAAACTGATCGCGGGCGCCGATGCCGAGGGGACCTATGTCTTCAACCTCATCGATGCCAACACCTTGGACTATTGCTATTCCGAGCATGGCGAGGGCTTCCGCACCACCTGCGCCCACCTCACGCGCCAGCCCTGAGACGGCTCGAATATTTCTTGGGCGGCGGGGGCGGTGAAACGGCGGTTGCGCCGGCTATGGAAATGCCGGCTCTAGAAATTAAGCTTCCGCCCCCTCCCCCGGTCATGCTCGGCCTTGTGCCGAGCATCCACGCCTTCTCGGCTCGGTCGATCTCGCAGGAACAGCGCCTCCCGCGACTCTTCTAGGTCAACCGATCGTACAGATCCTCCCAGTCCGGGTTGAAAGTCATGATCAAGCGCACCTTCCAGGCCCTCGGATAGCGCTTCATACTCTTCTCGCGGAGGATCGCCGTCCGGATGTCGTCATGGCGCTCAACGAAGACAAGCCGCTTCAGGCCATAGCGCTTCGTAAAGCCTTCCATCGTACCTTCGCGGTGCTCCCAGACACGGCGCGCCAGATTGCTCGTGACTCCGATGTAAAGGATGCCATTCGGTTGATTGGTCATGATGTAAACCCAACCTTCCCGCATGCCCCACTGCTGCCATAAAGCGGCAGATCGGGCAACCGGTCCTGCATCGCCCCCTGCGGCAGTTAAGAAGGCGTGGATGCTCGGCACAAGGCCGAACATGACCGAGAGGTGGGGAGGCCGGTCTCTGCGCGGCCAGGACGAACAAGTTCCGTTGGAATAGGGAATAGACAACGACTGCCCCATTCTCGTCACGCTCGGCCTTGTGCCGAGCATCCACGCCTTCCTCCTGGCCTCGCTGCCTAAAAACCAGGCGCCCTGCCAAAATATCCGGCGCGATAAGCGCTTTCGCTTTCCCCGGCATTCTTTATTGTCTGGCGCCCTCGGTGGAGGAGCACGGGCGTGGCGCAGGTTCTCACTCTCATGGCCGGCATCGGTGCGGCGCTGGACGAGCCCATTCTCGCCGCCGCCCGCGCGACGCTGCGCGAGGCCGGGGCGGAGCCGGGGCCGCTCTCCTGGCTGGCGCCGGACCAGGCCTGCGACATTCCCTTTTCCGGTGCCGACCCGCATGGCCTCGAAGCGGCGCTGCGGCGGCATCTGACGGGGCTGCCGGTGGATCTGGCAATCCAGCCCGTCGAAGGACGGCGCAAGCGCCTGCTCCTCGCCGATATGGAATCGACCATCGTCACCCGGGAGCTCACCGACGAGCTGGCCACCCTGGCCGGCATGGGCGAGGCCATCACCGCCATGACCGCGGCCTCCATGCGGGGCGAGGTCGATTTCGCGGACTCGCTGCGCGCGAGGATCGCCATGCTGCGGGGCCAGCCCGCCGCTTTGCTGGAGCAGGTCAAGGATCTGGTCGAGCTCACCCCCGGCGCCCGCGCGCTGGTCCAGACCATGAAGGCCCATGGCGCGCGCACGGCGCTGGTCTCCGGCGGCTTCGACTGCTTCGCGGCAATGGCAGCCGCGGCCTGCGGCTTCGACGAGCTTCACGCCAATCGCCTGGTCATCGCCGAGGGCAGGCTCGCCGGCGAGGTCGTCGAGCCGATCCTGGACCGGTTCGCCAAGCGCGCCACCCTCGAGCGTCTCGCAACCGCCCTCGACATCGCGCCCGCGGACGCCGCGGCGGTCGGCGACGGGGCCAATGACATTCCCATGCTCGAGGCCGCCGGGTTGGGGGTGGCCTATCACGGCAAACCGGTGGTGGCGGCAGCCGCCCGCTTCCGCCTCGATCATGCCGATCTGACGGGTCTTCTCTATCTCCAGGGCTACCGCGCCCAGGAATTCCACGCGTGACGACAGGAGCGACGCCATGCCCGATGTGACGCCGGCCAAGCCGACGACCAAGCCTCAGCGCCCGCAATTCTCCTCCGGCCCGACCGTCAAGCGTCCGGGCTGGTCGGCGGCGGCGCTGGCGAAGGCATGCCTCGGCCGCTCGCACCGCTCCAAGCAGGGCAAGGCGAAGCTGGCCGAGGCGCTGGATCTCAGCCGGGCCATTCTCGGCCTGCCCCAGGATTACCGGATCGGCATCGTCCCGGGTTCCGATACCGGCGCCGTCGAGATGGCGCTCTGGTCGCTGCTGGGCGCCCGCGGCGTCGATGTGCTGGCCTGGGAGGCCTTCGGCAAGGGCTGGGTCAGCGATATCGCCCAGCAGCTGAAGCTCGCGGACCTGCGCAAGCTCGAGGCGCCCTATGGCCGTCTGCCCGATCTCGGCGCCGTCGATTTCAGCCGCGATGTGGTTTTCGCCTGGAACGGCACCACCTCCGGCGTGCGCGTGCCGAACGGCGATTGGATCCCGGAGGCCCATGACGGGCTCGTCATCTGCGATGCGACCTCGGCGGTCTTCGCCATGGAGCTGCCCTGGGCGAAGCTCGATGTCGTTACCTGGTCGTGGCAGAAGGTGCTAGGCGGCGAAGGTGCCCATGGGCTGATCGTGCTGAGCCCGCGGGCGGTGGCGCGGTTGGAATCCCATCAGCCCGCCTGGCCTTTGCCGAAGATCTTCCAGCTTACAGCCAAGGGGAAGCTGAACGAGGGCATCTTCCGCGGCGAGACCATCAACACACCCTCGCTGCTGGTGGTGGAGGATGCCATCGACGCGCTGCGCTGGGCTGAGCGCATCGGCGGCCTGCCCGCCCTGATCGCCCGCACCGAAGCCAATGCCGCGGTCATCGCCCGCTGGGTCGAGGCCAGCCCCTGGGCCGGCTTTCTCGCCGAGGACTCCGCCGCCCGCTCGCCCACTTCGATCTGCCTGAGGATCACCGATCCCGGCTTCCTCGCCCGCGATGCCGCCGGCCAGGCGGCCTTCGCCAAGGCCATCGCCGATCGCCTCGAGGCCGAGGGGGCGGCCTTCGACATCGGCGCCTATCGCGACGCCCCGCCGGGCTTGCGCATCTGGGGTGGGGCCACGGTGGAGAGCAGGGATATCGAGGCCTTGCTCCCCTGGCTCGACTGGGCCTTCGCCGAAACGCGCCGCGCCTGACCCCTATGCTTTATCTATGAGGACCCCATCATGCTTCGCGTTCTGATCGCCGATGAGCTGAGCCCCCGCGCCGTCGAGATCTTCCAATCCCGCGGCATCGAGGCCGATATCCGCACCGGCCTGCCGCCCGCCGAGATCGAGGCTTTGATCGGCGGCTATGACGGTCTCGCCATCCGCTCGGCCACCAAGGTGACGGCCAAGCTTCTCGCCAAGGCCGAAAGGCTGAAGGTCATCGGCCGCGCCGGCATCGGCGTCGACAATGTCGATGTCCCCGCGGCGACCCAGCGCGGCATCGTGGTGATGAACACGCCCCATGGCAATTCCGTCACCACCGCCGAGCATGCCATCGCTTTGATGTTCGCGCTCGCCCGCCAGCTCCCGGCAGCCGACCAATCCACCCAGGCGGGGAAATGGGAGAAATCCCGCTTCATGGGGGTCGAGCTCTCCGGCAAGACGCTGGGCATCATCGGCTGCGGCAATATCGGCAGCATCGTCGCCGACCGCGCCCATGGGCTGAAGATGAAGGTGCTGGGCTTCGATCCCTATCTCTCCGAGGATCGGGCCTGCGATCTCAATATCGAGAAGGTCGAGCTCGACGATCTGCTGGCCCGGGCCGATTTCATCACCTTGCACACGCCGCTGACCGACAGCACCCGCCATATCATCAATGCCGCCGCGCTCGCCAAGACGAAGCCCGGGGTCCGGATCATCAACTGCGCCCGGGGCGAGCTCATGGTGGAGGAGGATCTGAAAGCCGCCATCCAATCCGGCCATGTGGCGGGCGCGGCCCTCGACGTCTTCGCGGTCGAGCCCGCCCGCTCCAACGCCCTCTTCGGCATGGAGCAGGTGGTGGCCACGCCTCATCTCGGCGCCGCCACGGCCGAGGCGCAGGAGAAGGTGGCCCTTCAGGTCGCCGAGCAGATGGCCGATTTCCTGCTGACCGGCGCCGTCACCAATGCCCTCAACATGCCGGCGGTGAGCGCCGAGGAAGCGCCGAAGCTGAAGCCCTATCTGACCCTGGCCCAGCAGCTCGGCAGCTTCGCCGGCCAGCTCACCCATTCCGGGCTGAAAGCCGTCACCATCGAATATGAGGGCCATGCCGCCGAGCTCAACACGCGGCCGCTGACGGCGGTCGCCCTGGCCGGCCTCCTGACCCCGCTGCTCGACAACGTCAACATGGTCAACGCGCCCCTCATCGCCCGGGAGCGCAATATCGAGGTGAGCGAGGTCAAGCATACCAGGCCCGGCAGCTTCCAGACCCTGATCCGCCTCTCCGTCACCACCGAGCGCCAGTCCCGCGCCGTCGCCGGCACGCTCTTCGGCGGCGGCAAGCCGCGGCTGGTGGAGGTGAAGGGCATCGCCATCGAGGCCGAGCTCAGCCCCCACATGCTCTACATCACCAATCGCGACAAGCCGGGCTTCATCGGCCGGCTGGGCACGCTGCTGGGCGACGCCGGCATCAACATCGCCACCTTCCACCTCGGCCGCAGCGCCCCCGGCGCCGATGCCATCTGCCTCATCGCGGTGGACCATGCGGTGAGCGAGGATCTGCTGAAGCGCATCCGCGCGATCCCGGATGTGGTGCAGGCGGTGGGGCTATCGTTCTAACGCCCCGGCGGCGAAGCATTCTTCCCTCTACCGCGCTTCGAAGCGGGAGAGGGTGGCCGCCGCAGCGCAGCGGAGGCGGCCGGGTGAGGGCAGCACGGGCGAGATCCCACTTGGATTCCCTCACCCTCCCCATCGCTCCGCGATGGGTCCCCTCCCTCTCCCGCTTCAAAGCGCGGGAGAGGGTCATTTAGCAATGTCTGGCTGGGCTGGCCTGCCGGCCGCTTGACGGCATCGTCCATTCGCCGCGCAAGCTCGCCAACAAGCCATGGCACCGGGCCGCGTGGCGTGGACCTGCCCTCCGCGGATCGGCAATCGTCCGAGCCGCGCGGCGGCCGAAACGGGGGCTCGCGTGAAGCAAGGCAAGAGGCTGCAGGTCCGGGGCGCCACGGCGGAAATCGGGATCGGCCTCGCCGCCGTCACCTTCGTCGCCATCGCGCTCGCCCCTCACCATCCGGTGCTGGTCGCCGTTCTCGTCGTGACGGTGGGCGCCGTGGTGGCGGTGGTCCGCCGCTTCCTGCCCGACACCCCCTATCTCGCGGCGACGCTGGCGGTCTGCATTCCGCTCTATATCTGCGTCTTCGGGCTCATCGCGCTGAAGACCTTCCACGGCGCCCATCCGCTCGTGGCCTATGCGGCCTGCGTCCTGCCTTTGGCCGCCCTTGTGCTGGGCGTCCGGCAGAGACGTGAGGAGCTCGCCCGGCGCCTGGCGGCCAAGGGGAGGCCGGAACGCCTGCTGGTGCGGGGCCTCGGCTGGCTGGTCGTCGCCACCCTCATCCTCTTCACCACCGGGCAGATCGCCATCGCGCAGGAGAGCGTCATCGGTCACTCGGTGCCGCTCTTCATCGGCATGCTCGCGATCTCCGTGCTCGTGTACCTCGTCATCGTCGATCTCATGCTTCTCCTGGCGGCGACCGGGCATCTCTTCGTCGTGTTCGTTCGCCGCATGCTGCGCCGGGTCGTGCCCGTCTTCTCCTTCCTGGTGGTCTATTCCTTCCTCGTCATGGGCTTCGGGACCTTCTATTCCATCCTCGACAGCATGGCGGGCCGGCCGCAGTTCTCCGTTATCGGCGCTGTCCGGCCGATCGAGTTCAGCGAGGCGATCTATTTCTCCATGGTGACGCTCAGCACCATCGGCTACGGCGATATCGTCCCCGTCACCTCTCTCGCCCAGACCTTCGTGATGCTGGAGGTCATGTTCGGCGTCGTGCTGCTGCTCTTTGCCTTCGCCGAGATCGCCTCCTACGATCCCGATGCGGAGGAAGGTGGCGACGGGCCTAACTAGGATCGACAAACCAGGAATCGAAGGAGGCTGCCATGGAGCCGGTACGGTGGGGCGTGATCAGCACGGCCCGGATCGGGGTCGCGAAGGTGCTGCCGGGGATGCTGAAAAGCCGGGAGATCAAGATCCTGGCGATCGCATCCCGCGAGGAGAAGCGGGCCAAAAGCTGGGCGCGAAAGCTCGGCATTCCCCGGGCCTATGGCTCCTATGAGGCCATGCTGGCCGATCCCGATATCGAGGCGGTCTACAACCCCCTGCCCAATCATCTCCATGTGCCGCTGACCCTCGCGGCGGCGCGGGCCGGCAAGCATGTGCTCTGCGAGAAGCCCATCGCGCTCACCGCCATGGAGGCCGAGATGCTGCGCGACCTGCCGCGGGACAGGATCGTGGCCGAGGCCTTCATGGTCCGCAATCACCCGCAATGGCAGGAAGCCCGCAAGCGCGCCCAATCGGGGGCGCTGGGCGATGTCCATGCGATCCAGGTCTTTTTCTCCTATTACAACGTCGATCCGAAGAACGTGCGCAACCAGGCGGATATCGGCGGCGGGGCGCTGCTCGACATCGGCTGCTATCCCATCGTGATCGCGCGCTACATCTTCGGCGCCGAGCCCGTGCGGGCCATCGCCCAGATCGATCGCTGTCCGACATTCGGCGTCGATCGGCTGACGACCGGCATCGTCGATTTCGGCGGCGGACGGCGGCTCGATTTCACGGTCTCCACCCAATCCGTCGCCCATCAGCGCGTCGAGGTGATCGGGACCAAGGGCCGCCTCGAAGTGCCGGTGCCCTTCAACGCGCCCCAGGGCAAGGCGACGCGGCTTTATATCGACAAGGGGCAGAAGCTGGGTGGGGCCTCGGCCAAATCCATCCCGATCCGGCCATCCGACCAGTACCGCCTGCAGGGCGAGGCCTTCGGCCGCGCGGTACGCGGTCTCGAGCCACTGACCTATGGGGTGGAGGATGCCATCAGCCAGATGCGGGTGATCGATGCCCTGTTCCGCTCGGCGGAGACGGGGCAATGGGAGTCGATTCTCGGGCGGTGAGCTGTCGCGGGCATCGGATGGCTGAGCATATTCCGCTCGGGCCGAACATGATCTAGCCTCGCACAGGCATCATCATCGACGAAGCCGGAGACTGGGAATGAGCGAGCGCGAGGCCCTGTTCGAGCCGGTCCGCCAATTATTCGGCCTGGTCTGGAATCAGGGCCGGCTGGAGCTGATCGATCTGCTGGTCACGGCCGGCGTCGTCCTCCACGCCGGCCGCAACGCCGTTCACGGCCGCGACAATCTCAAGACGATCATCGCCGATTTCCTGATCGGCTTCCCCGATGTCCAGCACAACATCGAGGATCTCGTCATCGAGGGCGACCGTGTCGTGACCCGCTGGCGGGGCCTGGGCCACCATCGCGGCGTCTATGCCGGTATCGCGCCCACCGGCCGTGAGATCGACTACGGCGGCATCACCATCTTCCGCATCGCCGACGGCCGGATCGACGAGGCCTGGGTCAATGCCGAGATGCCGGAGCTGCTCGCCTCGCTGCGCGAAGCCTGAGGGCCCTTCCATGGCGGAGCAACCGCATCTGTCCCCGGAGGTCTATGCGCGGGCCGAGCGCCTGCTCGAGGGGAATGTCGGCAAGCTGGTATTCAACGCCTCTCTCGAGCCCCATTGGCTGCCGGACGGCGGCTTCTGGTACCGGCGGGAATCGCGGGAAGGATCGTCCTTCGTCAGGGTCGATCCCGACAGCGGGCGGGCGATGGCGGCCTTCGATCACGAGGGCCTCGCACGCTCCCTGACCTCCCAGGGCCACCCTTGCACGGCGACGACCCTGCCCTTCGCCCGGATCGGGCTGGGAGCCGAGGCTGCGTCCGTCGCATTCGAGTTTGCCGCGCAGCAATGGCAATTCGACGGGACGGGCTGCAAGCCTCTCCGCCCCAGCGATCTCCCCGCGGCCGATGCGCTCCGCTCGCCGGATGGCCGATGGGATCTGTTGCGGCTGGATCACGATCTCGTCCTGCGGGATGTCGCCAGTGGCACGACGCGCCGGCTCACCGAGGACGGCACGGCCGATTGCGCCTATGCCGTCTCGCCGGACACCGATTTGCAAGCCGTGACCCGGCGGGTCCAGGGCTTGGCGAGCCCACCGCTGGCCTTGTGGTCGCGGGACAGCCGGCGCTTGATCACCTATCGGCTCGACCAAAGCGCGGTGGGCGTGCTGCCCCTCGTCCAGTCGAGCCCGGCGGATGGATCGGCGCGGCCGGTCGTCCATCGCCTGCGCATGCCGCTCCCCGGCGACGAGAACATCGCCCAGGCGACGCTGCTGATCATCGACGGGGCGAGTGGGGCGGTGCGGCCGATCGCGGCCGATCCGCTCGATGTTCCGTTCATGTCGCCCATCGACCTCGGATGGATCTGGTGGAGCGAAGACGGCGAGCGCATCTATTTCCTGCGCGAAGGCCGCGGCGCCCGGCGGCTGGAGCTCTGCGCTGCCGAGGCCGGAACCGGCGCCACCCGCAGCATCCTGACAGAGGCCGCCGAAAGCTATGTCGAGCCGAGCCCGCTGCTGCCCTGGCGCAGCCAGGTCCGGACGCTGGGCGAGACGGGCGAAATCATCTGGCCCTCGGAGCGGGATGGCTGGCGCCACCTCTATCTCGTCGATGAGGCGTCGGGCCGCATCAAGCGGCAGATCACCGCCGGACCTTGGGTCGTGCGCGATCTGATCGATGTCGATCCTCGCGAGCGCTTTGTCTATTTCACCGCCGGCGGCCGCGAAGCCGGGCAAGATCCCTATCTGCGCCAGTTCTATCGCGCATCTCTCGACGGCTCAGAACCGCAATTGCTGACCTCGGCCGATGCCGACCATGACGTGCATCTCTCGCCGGACCGCTCCTGCTTCGTCGCCACGCATTCGCGCGTCGACCTCGCCCCGATCTCGGAGCTGCGCTCGACCCGGGGGCAGTCGATCGCCGTGCTGGAAAAGGCCGATCTCGACGATCTCTTCGCCCAAGGCTTCCGCTTTCCCGAACGCTTCACCGTCAAGGCGGCCGACGGGGTCACGGATCTCCATGGCGTGCTCTACAAGCCTTCGGACTTCGATGCGGCGCGCCGCTATCCCGTGATCGACGACATGTATCCGGGACCGCAGCTCATCCGCACGCCCAAATCCTTCTGCGTGGCGCCCGCGGCCTCCTTCGAGACCTGGCCCGGCGCCTGGATCTCGCAATCCCTGGCCGAGCTCGGATTTATCGTGATCAATCTGGATGGCCGCGGCACGCCTTTGCGATCGCGGGCATTTCATCTGGCGTCTTACGGCCGGCTCCAGGATGCCGGCTGCCTGGAAGATCATCTGGCGGCGCTGGATCAGCTTGCGCGTGACCGGCCTTTTCTCGACCTTTCCCGGTTGGGTGCGGTCGGCCATTCCGCCGGCGGCTATGCCGCGACTCGGGCGCTGCTGGCTTTTCCCGACCGCTACAAGGTGGCGGTCGCCTCCAGCCCTGATCAAGATTTGATGTGCTATCTGGGCTATTGGGCCGAAAAATATCAGGGGCTACCGATCGACGAGCGCTACGCCAGCCAGGCGAATGCCGCGCTGGCCGCGGCGCTGCGGGGCAAGCTGCTCCTGATCTGGGGCGAGCTCGACGATAACGTCAATCCCTATGGAAGCATGCGCTTCATCGACGCGCTTGTTGCCGCGGACAAGGACTTCGATCTCCTCGTCCTGCCGGGCGCCAATCATGACCTGATGAACAAGCCCTATGTCCTGCGCCGGAAATGGGATTACTTCGTCCGCCACCTGATGGGCGCGGCGCCGCCCGCGTCAACGGAGCGTTAACCCTGGAGCCGAAACGCCGCCTCCGGCGTTAACCACCCGGGCCTATGATGGGCTGTATGATTTGGCGGAGCCCGATCGGGCGGACACCGCCACCGCCTGAACGATAAAGGAATGGCGCCATGCCGGATATCCAGATTCATGAATCCAAATATGGCGAAGACCCCTGCAATTTTCACATTGCAAAGGTGGGCGACGAGCTGCAGGTCGAGCTCATCTATCCGCCGCACACCTCCCGCAAGGACGGTGGCGGCAAATGCAAATATGTCTACGTGAACCAGGAGAGCGCCCGCGCCACCGACGGCGTCCGGCTCTGGTACGACTACAATCGCGACGGCTGGGTCATCGAGCAGGCATCCACCTTCCAATGGGCCGACGACGACAAGGTGCTGGATCACGACTGGCGCGAGGTCGCCTTCGTCAAATCCTGGGCGCGGGAATTCCCGCCGTCGGATCACTCCTCCTAGAACCCCGCAAACGGCTCCATGCGGGTGGCGCGTCCTGACCTGAACGTCTAGGCTGCCGCCCGCCGGCCCTCGGCCGGCTTTCCCGGGAGAAAGGTTGAGCCATGGATCTGGAGCTGTCGCCGCGCGAAAAGGAGCTGGCCCAGCGGGCCCGCGAATTCTGCGACCAGGTGCTGATCCCGCTCGAGGAGGTCACCAGCGAGCATGGCGAGCTGCCCATGGAGCGCCGCGCCGCCGTGCGCCAGGCGGTGCGCGACTGGGGCTTCGCCGGCATCAACCATGCCAAGGAGCATGGCGGACTCGGCCTCACCATGCTGGAGCAGATGGTGATCGAGGAGCAGCTCGGCCGGGTCACCAACGGCCTCTGGTCCTGCGTCTGGCGCCCACCGGTGAGCCTCAAATTCGGAACCCCCGCCCAGCAGCAGGAATATCTGCTGCCCTCCTGTCAGGGGGAGCGGCGCGGCTGCTTTGCCATCACCGAACCAAATGCCGGCTCCGATCCCCGCCGGGTCGAGACCACGGCGCGGCTGGAGAACGGAAGCTGGCGCCTCGATGGCGAGAAGTGGTTCGTCACTTCCTACAACGCCTCGGATTTCATTATCCTGCATGCCCATGTCGATGGCGATGCCGATCGGCCGACCCTGTTCCTGGTGGACAAGCCGGCGGCCCTGACGCCCGGTGGCGGCCTGATCCACCTGCGCTCGCCCAAATTCATGCATGATTTCGCCTTCGACCATGCCGAGCTGCGGCTGGAAAATCTCCGGCTGGCGCCGGAGAAGATGCTGGGGCGGATCGGCCAGGGGCTGGAGCTGACCAAGGATTGGTTCGTCGAGGCCCGGCTCCAGAT
Organism: uncultured Alphaproteobacteria bacterium; assembly: GCA_963757155.1. GTDB lineage: Bacteria > Pseudomonadota > Alphaproteobacteria > Dongiales > Dongiaceae > DASXQK01. The sequence goes on along the minus strand of CAVWQS010000014.1, from coordinate 499,361 downwards.
CGCGGCCCATACCCTGGGTGCGGCCATCCGCGCCGCCGAGATCGCCAATGACTACGCCGCCAACAGAATCCAGTTTGGCCGGCCGATCCGGGACTTCCAATCCATCGAGTTCATGCTCGCAGATATGGCGGTCGACATCTTCGCGGCCAAATCCATGCTCTACCGCATCGCCTGGGAGATCGACCGCAAGGCCGACCGCAAGCTGATCCATGCCCGGGCCAGCGCCCTCAAGCTATTCGGCTCGGAAATGGCCGGCCGGGTCATCGACAAGGCGCTCCAGATCCTGGGCGGGCGGGGCTATATGCGCGAAAACCCGGTCGAGCGGCTCTATCGCGACATCCGGGTCGACCGCATCTGGGAGGGCACCTCGGAAATCCAGCGCCTGGTCATCGCCGGCCAGATCCGGAAGCGAGGGCTGGGGGTCTATACCGACTGGGCTTGACGCCGGCGTCCGGGCCATGTTGCAGTGCAAAAAAGAATGTTTATTTCGTGCCGGCGGGAACCCTGATTGCCTTAATTTATTCCAGATATAGCCGCAAAGATGAGCTATACTTCGGCTGGTCCGGTTCTTCGAATGCGGCCCCTCCAGCCCGATGGAGATGGCTTAATGGTCAAGAGTCCGATTGCTACATTGCTCGCGGCGACGGTGTTCCAGTTCTACGTCAGCATCGTCGATCCCTCCATCCTGGCCCAGCCCCTGGCGCCGGCCGATCCTTCAATCGCGCCTACAGCTGTCACCACGGTGGCTGCTCCGACGACGAGTGGAGACATTGGCCAAGGCCAAGTTCAGAAAGGCTCAGGTCAGCTGACGGGGACCGCCGGCGCGCTCCAGCAAGGTGCCACGCAGCCCACGACTCCCTGAGCGTCTAGCCAGAGGCTTATACCGCCCGCCCAGGCAGGCTTGGCCGGCAAGCGTTCAGTTATTTTGGGACATCCGGGAATTCGATCCAGCCGCGTAGATTCTTTCTGCGCGGCTTTCGATTCATCGAACCGGCTCCCAAGGGAAAACCGGCAGATGCTCACATAAAAACGCCGGCTCCCTGAGGGAGCCGGCGGATGTAGTGTTGGGTCGGGCTGCTGGGGGGACATCCGACACCTGTTGCGATCCCGGGGGAGACCGCAGCACCCGTGGAATGCTCCGCGGGGGAGGCCGGCTACAATCGGGGAGTTCACCGGGCTCAATGAAGGAACTTCGCAGCCCCCCGGAAGTTCCAATAAGGCGCCGAATTTATTTCTCCTGATCGAATGGGCGGACCGAGGGGCTGCCGCAGGAGGGGACTGTCTCGGCCGTGTAATATTGCAGCGCAACGAAGCCGATGGCAGCGGTAGCTGCGTTATCGGGTCTCACCTCGGTCCGGCTTCCCAGACAGTGTCCATGGCAATTTCAGCGGCCCCGGCAGACATGGAATTTGACAAAGCACTGTCCTGCCGGACATCCGCCGGCGATGGACGGGCAGCAGCCGGCCCCTGGCGCCTGCCCGGCGGAGCCGGGAGCGGCGAAGCGACGCCCCTCTGGGAACGCTGATGCCCGACCAGGATCCTCGGCAAGCCACCGCCTCGGCCAATGCGCGGGAGACCCGGCCCGCGCCCGCGATTCCCGTGACGCGCCCTGCCGGCAAGCCGGCCCGGCGCGGCTGGTGGTGGCGCGCACTCTGGCTGGTCATTCTCCTCGCGGCGGCGATCGAGCTCGGGCTCTGGTTCGCGGGCCGCCAATCCAGCGCACCCACGGCGGCGACCCGCGCCCAGACGGCAGCGGCATCCATCCAGGTGGGTGTCGCCACCGTGACCAAGGGCGATATCCCGGTGACCCTCGACGAGCTGGGCACGGTGACGCCGCTGGCCACGGTCACCGTCAAGAGCCAGGTGAGCGGCCATATCACCGACATCAAATTCCAGGAGGGCCAGATCGTCCAGAAGGGCGACCTCCTCATGGTGATCGATGTCCGGCCCTTCACCATCGCGTTGGAATCGGCGCAGGCCACCTTGGCCCATGATCAGGCCCTGCTGGCCAATGCCCGCGTCGACCTCGCCCGCTTCCAGAAGCTGATGGAGCAGGATTCCGTCGCCAAACAGACGCTGGATACCCAGCGCTTCCTGGTCACCCAGGACGAGGCGACGGTCCAGCTCGACCAGGCCGCGGTCGACAATGCCAAGCTGAACCTCGACTACTGCCATATCACCGCGCCCATCACCGGCCGCATCGGCCTGCGCCAGGTGGATCTCGGCAATTACGTCACCGCCGGCAGCGACGCTCTCGTCGTCATCGCCCAGATCCAGCCGATCACCGTCGTCTTCGCCTTGCCGGAGGACAATCTGCCGGCGGTGATGAAGCAGCTCCAGGCCGGCGCCGTCCTGCCGACCACCGCCTATGACCGCAGCATGACGACCAAGATCGCCACCGGCCAGCTCCTGACCTTGGACAATCAGATCGACACCACGACCGGCACGGTGAAGCTGAAGGCCCAGTTCGACAACCAGGACCAGGGCCTCTTCCCCAATCAGTTCGTCAATATCCGCCTCCTGGTCTCGACCCTCACGGGCGTGCCCGCCGTCCCGCGGGCGGCGGTCCTCAATGGCGCGCCGGGCGATTATGTCTATCTGGTCCAGCCGGGCGATACCGTCGCCATCCGCCCGGTCAAGCTCGGGCCCGCCGATGGGGAGCGGGTCTCGATCCAATCCGGCCTCGTCCCCGGGGATCGGGTGGTGGTGGACGGCACCGACCGCCTGCGCGACGGCGCCAAGATCAACATCGCCGGCAAGACCAAACCAACCGCCGGCACCAACGCCACATCCCAGAAGGCCGCGGCCAATCCATGAGCCCGCCGCTTAGCTGCTTCTTCCCCCTCGCCTCCCGACAGGCCCGCGCTTGGAGGAGGGTCGGGGTGAGGGGGTGGCCGGCCACGGCAGAATTCGCATATCGATCGGCCATCGCACCGCTCCTGGAGAACCCCCTCACCCCAACCCTCTCCCCGCTTTCCAGGGGCGAGGGCGGACTAAGGGCGCGCCATGAACCCGTCGCGGCCTTTCATCCTGCGGCCGGTGGCGACGACCCTGCTCATGGCGGCGGTGCTGCTCACCGGCATCGTCGCCTATCAGTTCCTGCCGCTCTCCGCCCTGCCGGAGGTCGACTATCCGACCATCCAGGTCCAGACCTTCTATCCCGGGGCAAGCCCGGATGTGATGACCTCGTCGGTCACGGCGCCGCTGGAGCGCCAGCTGGGCCAGATGCCCAACCTGCTGCAGATGGCATCGACCAGCTCCGTCGGCGCCTCGGTCATCACCCTGCAGTTCAGCCTCGACATCAGCCTCGATGTCGCGGAGCAGGAGGTGCAGGCGGCGATCAATGCGGCGGGCAATCTGCTGCCTTCCGATCTCCCGGCACCCCCGATCTACGCCAAGGTCAATCCCGCCGACGCCCCCATCCTCACTTTGGCGCTGACCTCGAAGACCCTGCCGCTGCCCCAGATCCAGGATCTGGCCGATACGCGCCTGGCCCAGAAGATCTCCCAGGTGCCGGGCGTGGGCCTCGTCAGCATCAGCGGCGGCCAGCGGCCGGCGGTGCGGGTGCAAGCAAATCTGCGCGCGCTTTCCGCCTATGGGCTCAACATCGACGATCTGCGCACCACCATCGCCAACGCCAATGTCAACACGCCCAAGGGCAGCTTCGACGGGCCGAGCCGCGCCTATACCATCAACGCCAACGACCAGCTCCAGAGCCCCGACTCCTACAACGCTCTGGTGATCGCCTATCGCAACGGCGCGCCGGTCCATATCTCCGATGTCGCCCAGGTGAAGCAGGACGCCGAGAACAACAAGCTCGCCGCCTGGAAGGACACGACGCCGGCGGTCGTGATGAACGTCCAGCGCCAGCCGGGCGCCAATGTCATCGACGTGGTCAACCGCATCAAAGCGATGCTGCCGGGGCTGCAGGAAGCGCTTCCCGCCGCAATCGATGTCACGGTGGTGACCGACCGGACGGTCACGATCCGCGCCTCGGTGAAGGATGTGCAGTTCGAGCTGGCGCTGGCGGTCTGCCTGGTCGTGCTGGTGATCTATGTCTTCCTGCGCAATGTCCGGGCGACGATCATTCCCAGCCTCTCCGTGCCGCTCTCCCTCGTGGGCACGCTGGGGGTGATGTATCTCCTGGGTTACAGCATCAACAACCTCTCCCTGATGGCGCTCACTATCGCCAGCGGCTTCGTCGTCGACGACGCCATCGTGATGATCGAGAACATCTCCCGCTATCTCGAGGAGGGCGTGCCGCCCCTGGAGGCGGCGCTGCGCGGCTCGCAGCAGGTGGGATTCACCATCGTCTCCCTCACCGTCTCTCTCATCGCGGTGCTGATCCCGCTGCTCTTCATGGGCGAGGTGGTGGGCCGCCTGTTCCGGGAATTCGCCATCACGCTCGCCGTCACCATCCTGATCTCGGCCTTCGTCTCGCTGACCCTCGTGCCCATGATGTGCGCCAAGCTCCTGCACCGGCGGGACGAGGCGCGCGAGACCCGCTTCGCCCATATGAGCCGCCGGTTCTTCGAGGCCCTGACCGCGCGCTATGATTCCGCGCTCGTCTGGGTGCTCGACCGCCAGGCCTTGATCCTGCTCATCGCGGTGGCCACCGTGGCGGTGACGGGGCTGCTCTATATCGCGGTGCCCAAGGGCTTCTTCCCGGTCCAGGACACCGGCATCATCCAGGGCATCTCGGAGATGCCGCAATCCGTCTCCTTCGCGGCCATGAGCAAGCGCCAGGAAGAGCTCGCCGCCGCCATCCTCAAGGACCCCGATGTGGTGAGCCTCACCTCCTTCATCGGCGTCGACGGGACGAACACGACCCTGAACAGCGGGCGCTTCCTGATCAATCTGAAGCCCCATGACGCGCGCCAGAGCACGGTGCTGGAGGTGATCCGGCGTCTCGGCCGCGAGACGTCGCATTTGCCCGGCACCCGGCTCTATCTGCAGCCGGTGCAGGACCTCACCATCGATACGACGGTGAGCCGGGCGCAATACCAGTTCACCCTGGAGAGCCCCGATCCGGTGCTCCTTCAGACCTGGACCGCCAAGCTGGTGGACCGGCTGCGCCAGGAGCCGAAGCTGGTCGATGTCGCCAGCGACAGCCAGGAGAATGGGCTTTCGGCCTTCATCGAGGTCGACCGCGACACCGCCGGGCGATTCGGCATCACGCCCGCGACCATCGACAATGCGCTCTACGATGCCTTCGGCCAGCGCATCGTCTCCACCATCTTCACCCAATCCAACCAGTACCGGGTCATCCTCGAAGCCGACCCTGCCCTGCAGAACTCGCTGAAATCCCTCGACGCCATCTATCTGCCCTCGGCCACGGCGGCCGGCGGGCAGGTGCCCCTCTCGGCCCTGGCCAAGGTCCGCGAGGAGACGGCGCCGCTGCAGATCAACCACCAGAGCCAGTTCCCCGCCGCCAATGTCTCCTTCAACCTCGCCCCCGGCGTCTCGCTGGGCGCCGGCGTCGATGCGGTGCAGGCGGCCGAGGCGGAGATCGGCGTGCCGGCCTCCATCTTCACCACCTTCCAGGGGGCGGCCCTCAGCTTCCAGGCGGCGCTGGGCAATGAGCTGCTGCTGATTCTGGCCGCCATCGTCACGGTCTATATCGTGCTGGGCGTGCTCTATGAGAGCTTCGTCCATCCCGTGACGATCCTCTCGACCCTGCCCTCGGCCGGCATCGGCGCGCTGCTGGCGCTGCTCGTCTCCGGTCATGAGCTCGACATCATCGCCATCATCGGCATCGTGCTGCTCATCGGCATCGTCAAGAAAAACGCCATCATGATGATCGACTTCGCCCTCGATGCGGAGCGCAACGAGGGCATGTCGCCGCGCGATGCCATCCACCAGGCCTGCCTGCTGCGGCTGCGCCCGATCCTGATGACCACCATGGCGGCCCTGCTGGGTGCGCTGCCGCTCATGGTCGGCGGCGGCACCGGCTCGGAGCTTCGCCAGCCGCTGGGCATCGCCATCGTCGGCGGTCTGATCGTCAGCCAGGTGCTGACGCTCTTCACCACGCCGGTGATCTACCTCGCCTTCGACAGCATTGCCCAGCGCTTCCGCGGCCGCGACCGAAGGGCGCCGGCCAAGATATGAGCCCTAACGTCGGCTCACTCTCACAACCGTCATGGTCGGCGAAGGCCGACCATCCACGAGTTTCTCTGCCGCGAAACCGACATTGGGCTTCAGACGACGATCCTCACACCATTCCTCTTCTCGTCAGGTCGCGGTTGTCACGGAAATGCAGAGCGTGGGGCTCGCAAACTCGTGGATGGTCGGCCTTCGCCGACCATGACGGAAGAGAGAGCGATGCTGGCGCGGCGAACAAAGGCAGCTTCGCGGGAGGCCGTCAGGCCCGCGCCGCCCCATGAACCCCACCGAATTCTTCATCCGCCGCCCGGTGGCGACCACGCTGCTGACCTTGGGCCTGACGCTGGCCGGCGCCGTCGCCTTCTTCCGCCTGCCGGTGGCGCCGCTGCCGCAGGTGGATTTTCCGACCATCGTGGTCGAGGCCTCAATGGCCGGGGCAAGCCCGGAGGTGATGGCGGCGACGGTGGCCACCCCCTTGGAGCGCCACCTCGGCACCATCGCCGACGTCAGCGAGATGACTTCCCAGACCACCGTGGGATCGACCCGGGTGGTGCTGCAATTCGGCCTCGATCGCGACATCGATGGCGCGGCGCGCGACGTCCAGGCGGCGATCAATGCCGCCCGCGCCGATCTGCCGGCCAATCTCCGCAGCAACCCGACCTATCGCAAGTCGAACCCCGCCGATGCCCCGATCCTGATCCTGGCGCTGACCTCCTCGACCCTGACCCGCGGCCAGCTCTATGACGCCGCCACCACGGTGCTGCAGCAGCGCCTCTCCCAGCTTCCCGGCATCGGCGAGGTCGATGTGGGCGGCAGCTCGCTGCCCGCCGTCCGGGTCGAGCTCAATCCTCGCGCCTTGTTCAAATACGGGATCGGGTTGGAGGATGTACGCGCGGCACTCTCCGCCGCCAATGCCCATAGCCCCAAGGGCGCCATCGAGCAGGGCGATCTGCGCTACCAGATCTATACCAACGATCAGGCGAGCGACGCCGCCCAGTACCGCAGTCTGGTCATCGCCTATCGCAACGGCTCGGCCGTCAGGCTCTCCGATGTGGGCGAGGTCCAGGATTCCGTCGAGAATCTGCGCAACGCCGGCTTGGCCAACGGCAAGCCCGCGATCCTGGTCATCCTCTACAAGCAACCAGGCGCCAATATCATCTCGACCGTCGATGCGGTGAAGGAGGCGCTGCCCCAGCTCAAGGCCTCGATCGCCAAGGATATCGACATCACCGTCGCCAACGACCGCTCGGTCTCGATCCGCGGCTCCCTGCATGACGTCGAGGTGACCCTGCTGATCTCGGTCGCCCTGGTCATCCTCGTGGTCTTCGCCTTTCTCGGCAATGCGCGGGCCGCGATCATCCCCACGGTGGCGGTGCCGGTCTCGCTCATCGGCACTTTCTCGGTCATGTATCTGCTCGGCTACAGCATCGACAATCTCTCGCTGATGGCGCTGACGGTCGCCACCGGCTTCGTCGTCGACGATGCCATCGTGGTGCTGGAGAACATCTCGCGCCATGTCGAAGCCGGCATGGCGCGCTTCGAGGCCGCCATATTGGGCGCCCGCGAGGTAAGCTTCACCGTCATCTCCATGAGCCTCTCGCTCATCGCCGTCTTCCTGCCGATTCTGCTGATGGGCGGGATCGTCGGGCGCATCTTCCGCGAATTCGCCCTCACCCTCTCCATCGCCATCATGGTCTCCCTGATCGTGTCGCTGAGTGCCACTCCCATGATGTGCGCCCGGCTGCTCACCCCTGCCGGGGAGCACCGCCCCGGCCGCCTCGCCCGCGCGCTCGGCGCCGGCTTCGAGGGGCTTCTCGCCGCCTATCGGCGGAGCCTCGGCTGGGCGCTCAGCCATTCGCTCCTCGTCCTGGGGGTGCTCATCGCGACACTTTTCCTCAATGTCTATCTCTTCACCATCGTGCCCAAAGGCTTCTTCCCGCAGCAGGATCAGGGGCGGTTGATCGGCGGCATCCGCGCGGACCAGAGCATCTCCTTCCAGCTGATGAGCAAGAAGATGACCCAGTTCGTCGGCATATTGTTGAAGGATCCCGCGGTCGCCAGCGTGGTCGGCTTCACCGGCGGCGGCCAGACCAATTCGGGCTTCGTCTTCATGGAGCTGAAGCCTCTGGCCGAGCGCAAGATCACCACCGACCAGGTCATCACCCGGCTTCGCCGCGACCTGCAGGCGGTGACGGGCGCCCAGCTCTTCCTGCAATCGGTCCAGGACATCCGCATCGGCGGGCGCCAGAGCAACGCGCAATATCAATACACCCTGCAGAGCGACAATCTTACCGATCTGCACGAATGGACGCCGAAGCTGGCGGAGGCGCTGCGCCATGTCTCGGAGCTGACCGATGTCGACAGCGATCAGCAGCAGGGTGGGCTCGAGACGGAGGTCACCATTGATCGGCAGACCGCCCAGCGCCTCGGCGTCTCCACCAGCCAGATCGACAACACCCTCTACGACGCCTTCGGCCAGCGGCAGGTCTCCACCATCTACAACCCGCTGAACCAGTATCATGTGGTGATGGAGGTGGCGCCCGCCTTCTGGCAGAGCCCGGACACGCTGAATGATCTTTATGTCAGCACCTCCGGCGGCGCGGTCAGCGGCGTGCAGGCGACCAATGCCGTGGTCGGGACGACCATCGCGTCGACGGCCGCCGCGAACACCTCCACGGCGGCAGCGGCGATCGCCGGCGATGCGGCGCGCAACCAGGCAACCAATTCCATCGCCTCGACGGGCAAGGGCTCGGCCTCCACCGGCTCCGCCGTGACCACCAGGGTCGAGACCATGATCCCGCTCTCGGCCTTCGCCCATTTCGCGCCGGGCAGCACGCCGGTCGCGGTCAACCATCAGGGGCTCTTCGCCGCCAGCACCATTTCCTTCAATCTGGCGCCGGGAATCGCGCTCAGCACCGGGGTCGCAGCCATCAATCGCACCATGACGGAGATCGGCGTCCCCGGCTCCATCCACGGCACCTTCCAGGGCACGGCGCAGGTCTTCCAGCAATCCCTCGCCAGCGAGCCCATCCTGATCGTCGCGGCGCTGATTGCCGTATATATCGTGCTGGGCATCCTCTACGAGAGCTACATCCACCCCATCACCATCCTCTCGACATTGCCATCGGCCGGCATCGGTGCGGTGCTCGCTTTGCTGGTCACGGGGGTGGAGTTCTCCATCATCTCCCTCATCGGGGTGATCCTGCTGATCGGCATCGTCAAGAAGAACGCCATCATGATGATCGACTTCGCCCTCGATGCGGAGCGCCGGCGCGGCCTCTCCTCGCGCGATGCGATCTACGAGGCCTGCCTGCTCCGCTTTCGTCCGATCATGATGACGACCATGGCGGCTCTGCTCGGCGCTTTGCCGCTCGCCATCGGCCTCGGCCAAGGGGGCGAGCTGCGCCAGCCGCTCGGCATCTCCATCGTCGGCGGGCTGATCGTCAGCCAGCTCCTGACCCTCTACACCACCCCGGTGGTCTATCTCTATTTCGACCGCCTGCGCTTCTGGACCGACCGCCGCTGGCGCCGCCGTCATCCCATCGTCGAGGCCGGCGCATGAACTACGAGGACGGGGTGACGCTTTCCCCTCTCCCGCGCTTCGAAGCGGGAGAGGGAGGGGACCCATCGCGTAGCGATGGGGAGGGTGAGGGTTTGGCAGGCTCATCGCTCGCACTACCCTCACCCGGCCGCCTCCGCTGCGCTACGGCGGCCCTCCTCTCCCGCTTCAAAGCGCGGGAGAGGGGCAAGACGATGGTGGTGACGGTGCTTGCTCTGCTGCTACCCGCCCTCGCCGCCTGCGAAGTCGGCCCCGACTACAAACGGCCGCCGGCGGAAACCCCGGTCGCCTATAAGGAGCTCGATGGCTGGAAGCAGGCCACGCCCCGGGATGCCGGCAGCGATGCCGCCTGGTGGTCGGTCTACAACGATCCGGTGCTCGACGGGCTGATGCGCCAGATCGACATCTCGAACCAGAATCTCATTGCCTCGGAGGCCGCCTATCGCCAGGCCCTCGCGATCACCGCCCAGGCCCGCTCCAACCTCTTCCCCACCATCACCGCCAATGCCGGGGCGCAGCGCGTCGGGCAGGGCGGCATGAGCGGCACGAGCCTGATCAGCCTCGGCGGCAGCCTCAGCTGGGAGATCGACCTCTGGGGCCAGATCCGGCGCAACATCGAAAGCGCCTCGGCCAGCGCGCAAGCCTCCGGAGCCCAGCTCGCCGGTGTGCGGCTCTCGGCCCAGGCCGCGCTGGCCACCGATTATTTCTCGCTGCGCATCGCCGACGATCTGCAAAGCCTGCTCAATGCGACGGTGGTGGCCTTCGCCCGCTCGCTGCAGATCACCCAGAACCGCTACGATGCCGGCACCGCCGCCAAGACCGATGTCGCCTCCGCCGAGACCCAGCTCGAATCGACCCGGGCCCAGGCGATCGATGTCGGGGTCGGCCGCCAGCAGTTCGAGCATGCCATTGCGGTGCTGATTGGTAAGCCGCCCTCCGAGCTGACCATCGCGCCGCAGCCGAAATTCGAGATCATCCCGCCGCCGGCACCGGTGGGCGTGCCCTCGGAACTGCTGGAACGCCGGCCCGATATCGCCGCGGCGGAGCGCCTGATGGCCTCGGCCAACGCCCAGGTCGGCGTGGCCGTCGCCGCCTTCTTCCCCACCATCACCCTCACCGGCTCCTATGGCTATACGGGGGCGGCCCTCAGCGGGCTGCTCTCCGCCTCCAATGCCATCTGGGCCGTGGGGCCGCAGCTCGCCTTCACCGTCTTCGATGCCGGCAACCTCAGCGCCCAGCTCGAGCAGGCGCGCCAGGTCTATAACCAGAATGTGGCGCTCTATCGCCAGACCGTGCTCACGGGCTTCCAGCAGGTCGAGGATCAGCTGGTGGCGCTGCGCCTGCTGGAGCAGGAGGCGGTGGTGGAGGACAAGGCGGTCCAGGCCGCCATCCTGGCCGAGCAGCTGACCCTCAATCAATATGAAGCGGGGACGGTGGACTACACCGCCGTCATCACGGCCCAGACCAATTCCCTCAACAACCAGCAGACGGCGCTGGCCATCATGCAGAACCGCATCCTCGCCGATGTGCTGCTGATCCAGGCCCTGGGCGGCGGCTGGAACGTCACCCAGATGCCGCCGGGCGGATAGCAGTATCAGCCGAAGCCAGCCACCCGCTTGGCGGTTTCCGGATCGAGGAAGCCGCGGACCGTGGCCTCGGTCTCCGCGGCCATCGACGCATCCAACCCGCCGCCGGCACGCCGCGCGAAGATTCGCCGCAGGTCGCGCACCCGCTCGGCCGGCAAGGCCGCGATGCGCCGCGCCAGGGAAATGGCCTCGGGCATCAGATCGCTATCGGCCGCCACCTTGCGGATGAGCCCCCAGGCCTGGGCCTGGGTGGCGTCGAAGCGCTCGCCCAGCATGATCAGCTCGCGCGCCCGCTGCAGCCCGACGAGGCGCGGCAGGAGCTCCGTTACTCCGCCGGTGACGAAGACGCCCAGCGAAAGCTCGGGGAAGAAGAAGCGCGTTCCTTCGGCGGCGATGGCGAAGTCGCAATTGATGACCCATTCGAGCCCGCCCCCCACGGCCCAGCCGCGGATGGCGCCGATGACCGGCTTGTCGCCCAGCACCATCGCCCTGGTGACATCCTGGATGCGCTCGATATAGGCCCGGGTCGAGGCTTCCCCGCCGGACTGGGAGGCGAACTCCTTCAGGTCGTCCCCGGCGCAGAAGGCGCGCCCCGCGCCGGTGAGGACGATCGCACGGACCGTTTCTGCGCGATTGGCGGCGTCGAGCGCCTGGATCAGATCCTCCAGCAACTCCGGCACGATCGCGTTCAGGCGATGAGGCCGGTGCAAGGTGACGAGGCGCAATCCCTCCTCGATATCCTCGCTCAAGACGGTGCCAGGCATCAGCGGTCCTTTCTGATGACGCGCCGGGTCTTGCCCTCGCTGCGCGGCAGGCTCCCGAAGGGGAGCAGGTCGATGCGCGCGCTCACGCCGAGGTCGCGCTTGATGGAAGCGGCGAGGGAGTCGGCGAGCGCCGGCGCCGTGGCCGATCCCTCGGCGCACTCGACCTCCACCGGTAAGAAGTCATAAGGCGCCGGGCCTTCGAGGCGGATCCGGTATTCGCCGGAGAGCGCATCGTTGCGATTGATCACGGCAGCGATCTGCGCGGGAAAGACGTTGATGCCGCGCACCACCACCATATCGTCGCTGCGGCCGACGATCCGAAACCGCGGCGCGGTGCGCCCGCAGCGCGCCGGGCCGGTCCCCGTCAGCAAGATGATATCGCCCGTGCGGAAGCGCACCAGCGGCTGGCATTGCCGGCTGACATGGGTCAGCACCAGCTCGCCCCGCTCGCCCTCGCGCCAGGGCAGCACGGTTCCGGTCGCGGAATCGATCAGCTCGGGATGCAGCACGTCCAGCGCCATGAAGTGCAGGTCGTTGTCGAGCTCGCTCTGGCCCGCGAAATTGCAGAAGACATCGGTGACGCCGTAATTGGCATTGCGCGCCGTGAGTCCCCAGGTCGCTTCGAGACGGCGGCGGAAATCGGGATCGTCCAGACCGGATTCGCCGCCGAAGAGTCCGAGGGTGAGGCCGAGGTCGCGCGGCCGGAGATCGGGGAAATGCTCGGCGATGACCCGCTCCAGCACCGCCGGATAGGACGGGGTGCAGGAGATCGCCGTGATCTTCAGTTCGAGGATGGTCCGAACCAGCTGCTGGGTCTCCCCGACGCCGAAGGGAATGACCGCCGCCCCCGTCGCCTCGAGGGTGGCATGATCGGTATAGCCCCCCATCCAGAGCCGGTAGTTCAGGCAATGCACGACGCGATGGCCGGGCCCGAGCCCGCTGGCGGCTTGCGCCCGGGCGCCGACCAGCGCGGTCTCCTCAGCATCCCCAGCTGAGAGCGCCAAATTCATCGCCGTGCCCGTCGTGCCGGAGGTCCGATGGATGCGCGCGATCGTGGCTTCCGGCGCCGCCAGATAGTCGCCGAAGGGCGGATGCCGACGCTGGCTCTCACGCAGCATCTCCTTGTCGATGAGCGGCGCCTCGGCGAAATCCTCCAGCCGCAGCGGCAATTCCTTTTTGCCATAGACGCGGCGATGCAGCGGCGAGCAGGCCGCGACATAGGCGCGCTGGCGCTCCCAGCAGGCCTGGCGGTGGGCGGCGAGAATATCGAGGCCGGTGAAATCGGCCCGCTCGATGAGCATTGCTGGAGAGCTCGCGCGAGGACAGATGGTTCCGGCGGCATCATGCCGCGAGGTCACCTGCTTTGCATAGGTGCCTTCCCCTCGCCCGCAATTTGAAGCGGGAGAGGGAGAAGCGTGGTCAGGCCGTCGCCACCGCCGGCGTGGGGGCGTCGGCCCGCGGCCTCAGCCCCAGCAGTCGGCAGACCGCCATGGTCAGATGCGGGCGGTTGAGGGTGTAGAAGTGGAACTCCTTGACGCCATAGGCGGCAAGCGAGGTGCATTGGCCGGCGGCAACCGTGGCGGCGACCAGCTCGCGGGTCGAGGGATCGTTGTCGAGCCCTTCGAACAGCCCGCCCATCCAGTCCGGCACGGAGGTGCCGCAGCGCTTGGCGAAATTCACCATCTGGCCGAAATTGGTGACCGGCAGGATTCCCGGCACGATCTCGCCCTCGATCCCCGCCTTGCGCGCCTTCTCCACGAATCGCAGGAAGACCGGGACATCGAAGAAGAACTGCGAGATGGCGCGGGTCGCGCCGGCATCGAATTTCCGCTTCAGATTGTCGAGGTCGGCCTCGGGCGAGAGGGCTTCGGGATGGGTCTCGGGAAAGGCCGCGACGCTGATCTCGAAATCGGCGACCCGCTTCAGGCAGGCCACCAGTTCCGCGGCGTTGCGCACGCCGCCGGGATAGGCCTCGTAGCCTTCGCTGCCCGCCGGTGGATCGCCGCGGAGCGCCACGATATGGCGCACGCCTTCCGCCCAATAATCCGCGGCCAGCGCCTCAATATCCTCCCGCGTCGCACCGACACAGGTCATATGGGCAGCGGGAGTCAGCTTCGTCTCCCGGCGCATCCTCATGACCGTGTCCCAGGTCGCCGTTCGCGTCGTGCCGCCGGCCCCATAGGTGCAGGAGACGAAGCGGGGCTCGAGTGGCTCCAGCCGCTTCATCGTCTGCCAGAGCTGCTCGCCGGCCTCTGCATTGCGCGGCGGGAAGAATTCGAAGGAGACGACGACATCCGGATGCGTCGCCCCGAGGCGCGGGGGCTCGAGGATCATGCGAGGTTTCCTGATGCTGCCAAGGGGCGATCCGCAAGGCCGGGGGCCACACGGCGCTGGCCATCGGCCGAGCGCCGCGCATCCCAGATGGAGACAGTCAGCGTCTTGCCGCTGAGATGGCGGACGCGGCCGGGTTCGAGACCCGCCTCCGCCATCCAATCCAGAATATCGCGATCGGCGAAGCCCAGGCGGCGATGGGCATGTTCGGTGCGCAGCGCCTCTACTCCATGCGGGGCGAAATCGACGATGACCAGCCGCCCTTCGGGCCGCAGCACGCGAGCGGCTTCGGCCACGATGGCGGCCGGCCGCTCGGCGAAATGCAGCACCTGATGGATGGTGACGGCATCGAAGGATTGGCCCTGCCAGGGCAGGTCATACATGTCGCCATGACGGACATGGCAGTTGCGCAAGCCCGCCTCAGCCAGCTTGCTCCGGGCGATGGCGAGCATGGCGGAGGAATTGTCCACCCCGACCCCGCGCCCGACCTTGGGGCCGAGCAAGGTCAGCACACGGCCGGTGCCGGTGCCGATATCGAGCAAGTCATGGATCTCGGCCTTGCCCAGGAGATCGAGCAGCACGCTTTCGATCTCCGCCTCGTCGATATGGAGCGCACCCAGCCTGTCCCAGCTCTTGGCATTGGCGCTGAAATAATCCGCCGCCTGCTTGGCGCGGCGGCCGCGGATCACGGCCAAGCGCTGGCGGTCGCCTTCCAGCCGGGCCTCATTGCCCGGCAGCAGGCCGAAGAGGGTCTCCAGCAGCCGCCCTGCCCCGCCGCCATGAGCCAAGCGGTAGAACACCCAGGTGCCCTCCGGCAGCCGCTCGATCAGCCCCGCATCGGCCAGCAGCTTCAGATGCCGCGAGACCCGGGGCTGGCTCTGGTTCAGCACCTCGGCGATCTCCCCTACGGTCAGTTCCCCATCTCGGAGCAGCGCGATCAGCCGGAGCCGCGTCGGCTCCCCGGCGGCACGGAGAGCATCCAGGAGGGGGTCGAAGGCAAGAGGTGTCGCTTGCATAGATAGAAATATAAAGAAATATTTATATCTAAGTCAAGTCAATTAACTCCCGCCCGGAAGGTCAGCCCTTCTTCGGCGGCAAGGCGATGACGCGACCGACATAAGCTGGCCGGGGCATTCCCGCCTGCCGGCGTGCGATGGCCTCGATCTTCGCCATCACCTCGGGCAGGAAGGGCACGGTGCGTCCGGCCTTCATGTCGTAATTGGCCTGCATCTGCTCGGTCGTGGCCACGGCTTCGGGCAAATCGCCGAGTGCATCGTCAGGAAGAGGTGCAGACGCTTCTGGTCGTGGCTGAGGATCTGGCAATCGACCCGGACCTCCGCCCCGCTCTTTACCTCCCTGAGGTAATTGGCATGCACCTCCAAGGTGAAGAGGGTATGCCCCGTCGTCTCGCGCTCGGCAGGCCCGAGCCCGATATGGTCCATAAGTCCCGTCGTCGCATCGCTGAAGACGACGAGGTAATAGCCGTCGGCCATATGCTGGTTGTAGTCGGTATAGCCGGGCGGGATGGTCTGGCGCAGGACCGTGAGCGGTTCGGAAGCGGTCATGGGCAGCCCTCCTTTTCGGCCGCGCGGAGCATAAATCGGCGCCATGGCGGGCGCCAGGCTTTGCCCTTAGGATGCGCCGCCTTCCGCCCTTTTCCACTGCCGATCAGGAGCCGAAACTTGAGCGCAGGACCTCTTCACGTCACCCGCAACGGCCCCATCCTCGAGGTGGTGCTCGACCGTCCCAAGGCCAATGCCATCGACGCCGCCACCAGCCGGATCATGAGCCAGGCCTTTGTCAAATTCCGCGACGATCCGGAGTTGCGCGTCGCCATCATCACCGGCGGCGGCGAGAAGTTCTTCTGCGCGGGATGGGACCTGAAGGCCGCGGCCGCCGGCGAGGCACCGGATGAGGATTACGGGCCAGGCGGCTTCGGCGGCATCCAGGAGTTGCCCAATCTCAACAAGCCAATCATCGCCGCGGTCAACGGCATGGCGGTGGGCGGCGGCTTCGAATGGGCGCTTTCCGCCGATATGATCCTGGCGGTCGAGCATGCCCGCTTCGCTTTGCCGGAGATCAAGGCCGGCACTTTGGCCGACGCGGCGACACTGCGCCTGCCGCGGCGCATTCCCTATCACGTCGCCATGGATCTCCTGCTGACCGGCCGCTGGATGGAGGTGGCCGAGGCCCATCAGCGGGGCCTGGTCAATGAGATCCTCCCCGCCGACAAACTGATGCCCCGCGCCCGCGAGCTGGCGGCCCTGCTCGCAAGCGGCCCGCCGCTGGTCTTCGCCGCGATCAAGGAAGTCGTGCGCGACAGCCAGACCATGTCCTTCGAAGAGGCCCTGCTGCGGATCCGCCATCGCCGCTTCCGCAGCGTCGACATCCTCTATGGCAGCGACGACCAGAAGGAAGGGGCCCGCGCCTTCGCCGAGAAGCGCGCCCCGGTGTGGAAGGGGCGATAAGCGCCGGCTCTACAGCCCCGCGTCGGGCACCAGCGGCGTCCCGTCGATCATGCGCGAATAGCGGAAGGGAAAAGGATCGACCACCGGCGGCGCGCCGGACACCAGGTCGGCGGCGAGGCGGCCGGCGCCGGGGCCGATGCCGAAGCCATGGCCGCTGAAGCCGGTGGCGATATGAAGCCCCGGTAGAGAGTCGACCGGCGAGATCACCGGCACCGCATCCGGCGTCGCATCGATCATCCCGGCCCAGCTCTCCGCCATCCGCACCCCGGCCAGCGCCGGAAACGCCGCCCGCAAATTGGCCAGCGCCTGGTTCAGCAGGCCATGGTCCGGCTCGGGATCCAGGATCCGCTGCGCCTCGAAGGGGCTCGGCCGATCCAGCGCCCAATCCCGCGGCCGCGCCAGGGCCTGGAAGAAGGCCCGGCCGAAGCGGAGCTTCAGGTGGCGATGCTCCTGGCGGAAGGCAGGCCAGAAGGCGCGCATGTAGCGGAAGGCATCCGGCGTGATCTCGAAGCCGACGCCGTTCTGCGCCAGGCTGTAGCCGCCATCGAGGCGGCGGCGGATCGAGAAGCCCGGCGTGCCCATCGCGCCTTCGGTCACGACCGGCGCCTTCTCCGTGCGCATCACCGAGGCCCGCACCGTGAGCTGCGGGAGATCGATTCCGTGGCGCCGCAGGAAGATCGAGCTCCAGGCGCCGCCGGCCAGCAGCACGGCGCCGGTGCGGATCGCGCCCTGCTCCGTCACGACCATGGCGACCTTGCCGGCCTCGCTCTCCAGCCCGCGGGCGGCGCAGCGTTGATGCAGGCTGGCGCCGGCGCGGCGCGCGGCCTCGGCGATGGCCGGCGCCGCCAGCGCCGGCTCGGCGCGGCCGTCGCTGGGGGTGTGCAAGCCGCCAATCCATTTCTCGCGGCAATCCGGCGTCATCGCCTGCGCCTCGGTCGCGCTCAGCAGGCGGCTGCCGATCTGATGCTGGCGCGCATGCTCCAGCCAGCGTTCCCAGCCCGCCAGCTCGGCGGGATCGCGGGTCAGATAGAGAATGCCGTGGCGGCGAAATCCGGGATCGGCGCCGATCTCCTCCTGCAGCCGGCCCCAGATCGCCAGGCTCTCCTTGATCAAGGGAATCTCGACTTTGTCGCGGCCTTGCTGGCGGCACCAGCCCCAATTGCGGCTCGACTGCTCGCCGGCGATGCGGCCCTTCTCGATCAGGGCGACGGAGATGCCGCGCCGGGCCAGGAAGTAGGCCGCCGCGCAACCGATGATGCCGCCGCCGATGACGACCACATCGGCGCGGGCCGGAAGCTTGTCATCGCTGATGACGGGATTGACGGGCGGAGACATGGGCGGACACCAGTGTTGCTTCAGTGTCCGCCGAGACTCCCGCCCCGGTCAATCGACGCCGCGAAGTTTCTTAGAGGCGTCCGGCGTCGTAGTCGGCGAAGGCCTGATAGAGTTCGGCCTCGGTGTTCATGACGAAGGGGCCGTATTTCGCGACCGGCTCCTTCAGCGGACGGCCCGCCACCAGCAGCAGCCTTGCCGGCGTGCCGCTGCTGCGGGCGAGGAAGCGCTCGCCGGGGCCGAGCACGCCGATCTTGCCCGGCGCCAGAGCTGTCGTCCGTCCCTCGGGGCCGACCTCGGCCTTGCCCTCATAGACATAAGTGAAGGCGCTATGATCGGCCGGCAGCGTGGTTTCGAAAGATGTGCCTGCGGGCAGCGCCACATCGAGATAGAGCGGCGCCGTCGCGCCCGGCACCACGGGCCCTTGCGTGCCCTCGAAGGCGCCGGCGATCACCTTGACCTTCACCCCGCCCGGCGCCGTCACCACCGGGATCCGAGCAGGGGCGATGTCCTGATAACGGGGCTCGATCATCTTGTCCTTGGCCGGCAGATTGATCCAGAGCTGGAAGCCCGACATCAGCCCCTGCTCCTGCTCCGGCATCTCCGAATGGACGATGCCGCGCCCGGCGGTCATCCATTGCACGCTGCCGGCTTCCAGCAGGCCGCTATTGCCCTTGTTGTCGCGATGGCGCAGCCGCCCCGCGAGCATATAGGTGACCGTCTCGAAGCCGCGATGCGGATGATCGGGGAAGCCCGCGATATAGGCTTTGGGGTCGTCGGAGCCAAAGGCGTCCAGCATCAGGAAAGGATCGAGATCGGGCAGGGCCGGCGTGCCGATGAGGCGCATCAGCTTGACCCCGGCGCCGTCGCTGGTCGGCAGGCCCGTGGACACCCGGGCGACGACCCGCGTCTCGGGCTGGCTTTGGGTGGCCGGTTTCGTCGCGGCTGATTTCGCTTTGGTCTCGGCCATATCATCTCTCCCGATTCCGGCGGCCGGAATTATGGCGGGCCGCCTGTCGCGCTAGAGATGGGCGGCGGTCCCAAGGGGAACAAGGGCCGGGGGAACAAGGGCCGGGCGCAAGGGGCGGGCCCGCAGGGACCGGAACCCGGACCCGTCCGGGGCAGTTACCCAGTCGGCGGGCCCGAAAGGCTGGCCCTTCCCGGGACCGGGCGTGTCCCGGGTGCCTCGCCGAGTGACATTTTTCCCCAAGAGCCGGCGAAGCCGCACAATAGAGGGGACGAATCCCCATTCCTTCAGGTATGTGTCAGCCGAGTCCTAGGCTCGAGTCTGGTCTTCAGCAGGTCCGCATTCGATGAGCTACGTCGCCGAAACCCTGAGGCATATCGACGACCTTGCCTCGCCGCAGCGTGTCGCTTCTCCCTTCGAGTTTTGGCCGGCACCCCTGTTCTATGCCCCCGTGGCCGCCTATTGGGCCTGGCAGGCACTTCGCTACCGCAGCGTCACTTTGCCCAGCATCGCCAATCCCTTGATGGAGTTCGGCGGGCTCTGCGGGGAATCGAAGATCGACCTGTTCGAATCCATGAGCCCCGAAGGCCGCAAATGGCTGGCGCCCTATGTCAGCATCGAGCGCGGCCCGCAGGCCGGGCTGGCCGAAGATCTCGCCCGGCTGCTGGACCTGGCCAAGGAGGCGGGGCTGGCCTTTCCGCTGGTGGCCAAGCCGGATATCGGCTGCCACGGCGCCGGCGTCCAGCTGGTGCACGACGCGGAGGAGCTTCGCCGCTATCTCGCGGCCTTCCCCAGCGGGGCCCGGGTGCTGCTCCAATTCCTGGTCCAATGCGAGGGCGAGGCCGGCATCTTCTATGTGCGGCGGCCGGCCGAGCGGATGGGCCAGATCTTCTCCATGACCCTCAAATTCTTCCCCCAGGTCACCGGCGACGGCACCTCGACCCTGAAGAAGCTGATCCTGGAGGATCCGCGCGCCGGCCGCGCGCCGCATCTCTATCTCGGCCGCCATGCGCCACGGCTCAACTGGGTGCCGGCCCGGGGCGAGCGCGTGCGCCTCGTTTTCGCCGGCAATCACTGCAAGGGCGCGGCCTTCCGCGACGGACGCGACCTCATTACCCCAGCTCTGACCGAGCGGGTGGACTGGCTCGCCCGGACCATCCCCGGATTCCATTTCGGGCGCTTCGACGTGCGCTTCTCCTCATTGGCCGAGCTTCGGGCCGGCCATGGCTTCACCGCCATCGAGTTCAACGGCGGCGGCAGCGAGGCGATCCATATCTGGGATCCGGACATGCAGCTGACCCAGGCCTATCGCGACCTGTTCCGGCAGGTGCATCTGCTGTTCGAGATCGGCGCCTCGCACCGGGCGCGCGGCTATGTCCCCGACAGCATCCCCGCTTTGGCGCGCTCCTGGCTGCGCGAGCGGATGCTGAAGCACAGCTATCCCATGACGCAGTAGGGTAAGCGCCCCGAGCGCCCTTCTTTCTTCCCCCTCGCCCCCGGAACGGAGGAGAGGTGGGCTGCGCTAATCCTGTAGCGACATCAGATTATCCCGCACTCGTGCCAGATGGGCGTGCTGGAGGCGGCGGGCGGCTTCGGCGTCGCGCTGGAGCAGGGCCGCGACGATGGCGCCGTGGTCGCTGTCGTAGCGGCGGCGGCGCTCCTCGGTCATGCTGCGTTGCTTCAGACGGTACCAATGGGGCTGATTGCGGGCGGCGTTGATGGCCTCGCAATAATCCACCAGCAGCGCGTTCTTGGCCGCCCGGAAGATGGCGAGATGGAGAGCGGCGTCCCAATGCTCGAATTCGGCGGTGCCCTTGGCCGCCAGGCTCTTGCGCAGCGCGTCCTCGATGGCGACCAGATCTTCGGCGCCGGCCCTGACGGCGGCCAAGGCGGCGGCATGGGGCTCGATGATCAGCCGGACCTCCATGACGTCCGAGGGGCTCGCCTCCTTGAGCCGGCCGAGGAACTGCGGCCCCGGGCTGGGGCTGCGTCCCCTGACATAGGTCCCTCGCCCCACCAGCCGGACGACCCGGTCGTCGAGCTGGTCCAGAGCCCGGCGCACGGTATTGCGGGCCAGGCCATAGGCGGCCGCCAGCTCACGCTCCGGTGGCAGGCGAAAGCCGTCCGGCCACTCGCCCTTCTCGATCTTGCGGGCCATATCCCCCGCCATATCCTCGGCCGATTTGAATGCGCCCATCACCAGCACCATTCCTGAACCATTGGGAGCAGCCTCACCAGCCCCTCGCGTTGACAAGCATCCGGGGGGCTGCCAAAATATATATACCATAAGGGTCAATGGTGCAACATTGGCTCATTCGGGAGGACTGATGCGGATCGCCACCTACCGCCACCAGAACCGTCGCGCCGTGGGCCGGCTGACCCGCGACGGCCAATCCCTCGAAGCCTTCGAGCTCAGTCCCGAGGAGGAGCGCCGTGGCGCTTTGGCCCTGGTCGAGCGCTTGGCGGCCGGGACCGCTTTGCCCGCGACCGGCCCCGCCATCCCCCTCGCCCAGGTCACCCTCGAGGCACCCCTGCCCCGGCCCCGGCGCAACATCTTCTGCGTCGGCAAGAACTACTACGAGCATGCCCATGAGTTCGCCAAGAGCGGCTTCGATTCCAGCGCCGCCTCCGGCGCGGTGCCCGACGCCCCCATCATCTTCTCCAAGGTCCCGGAATGCGTCACCGGGCCCAGCACGCCCATCCTGATCGATCCCCGGGCCAGCGAGGCCGTCGACTACGAGGCCGAGCTGGCGGTGGTGATCGGCAAGGGTGGCCGCGGCATCTCCCGCCAGGACGCCCTTAGCCATGTCTTCGGCTACACCATCGTCAATGACGTGACCGCCCGCGACCTGCAGGGCCGCCATAAGCAATGGCTGATCGGCAAGTCGCAGGACAGCTTCTGCCCCATGGGCCCCTGGCTGGTGAGCGCCGATGAGATCGATCTGGCCGACACATCCGTGCGCTGCTGGGTCAATGGCGAGCTGCGCCAGGATGCCAATACCAAGGCGCTGATCTTCGACGTACCGACCCTGATCGAGACCCTCTCCAAGGGGCTGACCCTGCTGCCGGGCGATATCATCGCCACCGGCACCCCGGCCGGCGTGGGCATCGGCTTCAACCCGCCGAAATATCTGCGGGCCGGCGATGTCGTGCGCATCGAGATCGCCGGCATCGGCGTGCTGGAGAACCCCGTCGCCGCCTTCCGCGAGGCGGCATGAGCTCCCAAGTCATCGACCGCATGGCGGTGGAGGTCGATGGGCAAGGAGACGCGCTCATCTGCATTCACGGCCTCGGCGCGACCTCGAATTTCTACACGCCCACCTGCCTCGCGCTGGCCAACCGCTATCGGATCGTGCGGCCGGATCTGCCGGGATCGGGGCGCAGCCCCGCCCGCGAGGGACTTTCGATCCGGCTCTTCGTCGAGGCGATCGCACGCGTGGCCCGGGCACTGGAGATCGAGCGCGCCCATGTCATCGGCCATTCCCTCGGCAGTATCGTGGCGCAGCATCTGGCGCTGCAGGAGCCGAAGCTGGTGCGGAGCCTCGCTCTCCTGGGGCCCCTTCTGGCCCCGCCCGATGCCGGGCGCCAGGGTTTGCGCGACCGAGCCAAGAAGGCGCGCGCCGAGGGCATGGCCGGCATCGCCGAGCAGATCCTCCAGGCGGCCACCGCCACCGATACCCGCAACAACCAGCCCGTGGCCGTCGCCTTGGTGCGCGAGCTTGTGATGCGCCAGGATCCCGAGGGTTATGCCCGCAGCTGCGAAGCCTTGGCCGCTGCGGAAGCCGCCGATATTGCGCGGATCGCCTGCCCCACTTTGCTGGTCACCGGCGAAGAAGACGCCGTCGGCACGCCCTCGGGCGCCCGGGCCATGGCCGAGCGCATTCCCGGCGCCCGTCTCGTCATACTGCCGCGCTGCGGCCACTGGACCACGCTGGAGCGGCCGGTGGAATCGAGCGCGGCCCTGAAGGATTTCTATGCCGGCCGTGCGTAGCGCGGCGACACATTTGCAACGCCAGTAGGAGGGCGCCATGGGCAACACGCTGTTCACCAACGTCCGCATCTTCGACGGCACGGGCGAGCATCCCTATCTCGGGGAAGTGCTGGTCCAGGGCAACCGCATCAAGCATGTCGGCCGCGGCAGCCGCACCGTGCCGGCCAATGGCCATACGGTCATCGACGGCGCCGGGGCGACGCTGATGCCGGGCATGACCGAGGCCCACACCCATTTCTCCTGGAACAACGCCGGCTCGCTGGATGCGATCTTCCGCATGCCGCCGGAGGAGCACACGCTGCTCGCCGCGACCAATGCCAAGATGTATCTCGACATGGGATTCACTTCCTGCGTCGGCGCCGCGGCCGCTAAGCCGCGCCTCGATGTGGTGATCCGCAACGCCATCAACAGCGGCCAGATCCCAGGGCCGCGCTATCTCGCCAATAGCCAGGAGATCGGGACCCTCGGCGGGCTCGGCGATACCAACCCGCCCCATGTCGATGTGCGTGAGCTCTCCTTCGGCTGGATCGTCACGGGGCCGGAGGAGATGCGCAAGGCCGTGCGCATGTTCATCAAATACGGCGTCGACCTGATCAAGCTGAACCTCTCGGGCGAGGACATGACGGACTGCGCCGCCGAGGAGACGCCCATGAGCGACGAGGAAGTCGCCATGGCGGTCAAGGAGGCCAAGCGGCGGAAGCTCCGCCTCTGCGCCCATGCGCGCTCGGCGGAATCGGTCAAGATGTGCGTCCGCCACGGCATCGAGATCATCTATCACGCCTCCTATGCCGATGAGGAAGCCCTCGACATGCTCGAGGCGAACAAGGACAAATTCTTCGTCGGCCCCGGCCTCGGCTGGCTCGTCAACACATCGCGCAATGCCGGACCCTGGGGCATCAAGCCCGATTCCCAACTCGGCATCCAATATGCCCGCGAGCTCGAGATCGCGGTGGAGTGCATGCGCAAGATGCATCGGCGCGGCATCCGCGTGCTGCCCGGCGGCGACTACGGCTTTGCCTGGACGCCCCATGGCACCAATGCCAAGGACCTGGAATATTTCGTCGACATGATCGGCATCTCGCCCATGGAGACCCTGCTGGCGGCGACCAAGCACGGCGGGGCGATCATGGGCCGGCCCAATGAGCTCGGCCAGGTGAAGCCGGGCTATCTCGCCGACATCCTGCTGGTGGACGGCGATCCTCTGGCGAATATCCGCATACTCCAGGACCGCAAGCGCATTCTCGCGGTCATGAAGGACGGCACCTTCCACCGCGCGCCGGAGATGTCGGCCCAGCGGCAGCGCATCGCCGTCTAAAGAGACACTTTCACAGGGGGCTCGGGGCGACGGTCGATGCGGCTTTTCCTGCTCACCATCATGAACGGGTTCACCCTCGCCGCCCTCTATTTCCTGGTGGCGAGCGGCTTCACCCTCGTCTTCGGGCTGATGCGCAACGTCAACCTCGCCCATGGCTCGCTCTATCTGCTGGGCGCCTATATCGGCTATGACGCCGCCGACCTCACGGGCTCCTGGTTCGTCGGCGTGGCCGCGGGATTCCTCTCCATGGCGGCCGCGGGGCTTCTGCTGCAGATCGGCATCTTCCGGCGTATGGAGGGGCAGGAACTGCGCCAGACCCTGGTCACCATCGGCATCTCCATCGTGCTCGCCGATCTGATGCTGGCGATCTGGGGCGGCAAGACCTATCAGTTCGAGACGCCGGATTGGCTCTATGGCGCCATCCGCCTCCCGCTGGTGCGCGCTTATCCCATCTATCGCCTGGCGCTGCTGGGCACCGCCATCGTCATCGGCATTGCGCTCTGGCTGTTCCTGAACCGCACGCGCGTCGGGATGATGATCCGCGCCGGGGTCGACGACCGGGCCATGCTCCAGGCGTCCGGCGTCAATACCCAGCGCATCTTCGCCATCACCTTCGCGCTGGGCGCCGGCCTCGCGGGCTTTGCCGGCGTGGTGGGCGGCACGGCGCTCTCCATCGCGCCCGGGGAAGACGTGCGCTATCTCCTGGCTTCGCTGGTGGTGGTCATCGTGGGCGGCATGGGCAGCGTGACGGGGGCGGCCATCGGCGCCCTTCTGATCGGCCTCGCCGAAACCATCGGCCTCGCCTATTCGCCCACTTATGGCGTGGTCTACACCTTCCTCATCATGGTGGCGGTGCTGGCGATCCGGCCCCAGGGCCTCATGGGCCGGCCGGCATGACCGCCGCCGCGGCCAATCCCGCGCCCTCCCTCGCTTTGCGCCTGGGGCTGACGCCGCGGCATCTCGTGACGGCCGCGGCCCTCATCGCTTATCCGCTGCTGGCGAGCCCCTTCTGGACGGTGCAGATCGGGGCGCAGATCCTTTTCCTCGGCGTCATCGCCCTCTCCCTCATGTTCCTCGCGGGATATGGCGGCATGGTTTCCCTCTCGCAGATGACCGTCGCCGGCGCTGCCGGCTATATGATCGCGGTCATCGGGGTGAACAGCGCCCATCTCGGCCTGGATTGGCCGTGGTGGGCGGCGATTCCGCTTTCCCTAGCCATCGCCGTCATCCTGGCGCTGCTCATCGGCCTCATCTCGGTGCGCACCGGCGGCATCTATACGATCATGATCACGCTCGCGATCGGGGTCGCCTTCTTCTATTTCACGCGGCAGAACTACGCGATCTTCAATGGCCATAGCGGCTTCGCCGGGCTGGAGCCGCCGGTGCTGCTGGGGATCAATTGGCGCGATCCCCTGCCCTTCTACTATCTCAGCCTGGCGGTGGCAGTGCTGAGCTATGGCGCGGTGCTCTATATCTCGCGCTCCACCTTCGGCATCGCGCTCCAGGCGATCCGCGACAATCCCAGGCGCATGAACGCGCTGGGCTTCCACGTCAATCTGCACCGGGTGGTCGCCCACGGCTTCGCCGGCTTCATCGCAGCGCTGGGCGGCATCCTCTATGTCTGGCTCAACGGGCGCGTCTCGCCGGGGACCATCGACATCGGGCCGGTGATCAACATCCTGGTGATCGCCGTGCTTGGCGGCATCCGCCACCCCATCGGCCCCTTCATCGGCGCGCTGCTCTTCGTGCTGCTGCGCAATTTCGCCATCGATCTGATCGATCCCGAGCGCTTCAACACGCTCATCGGCCTGACATTCCTGATCATCGTGCTGATCTCGCCGGACGGCCTGCTAGGCCTCTGGGAAAAGGCGAGAAACTGGGCGAGATCGGGCGGTGCCGCCGCCGGCTGGCGGCAGAAGCAAGGGTAAACCCGGGGGCCCGATCAAGCCCCGGCAATCGAGGGAGGAGGAAGACCCATGAAAGGCCTATCGAGACGAACCCTGCTGGCGGTGAGCGCCGCGGCGATGATGGCGGTGGGGGCCGCGGCGGCCCATGCCGAAGACACGATCAAGGTCGGCTTGCTGGCAACCCTGGAAGGCGCCTTCACGGTACTGGGCGAAGATAGTGTCAGGGGCGCGGAGCTGGCGTTCCAGGAGCACAACTACATGGCGGGCGGCAAGAAGCTCGTCATCGTGAAGGGTTCCTCCGACGCCTCGCCCGACAGCGCAGTGGCCGCGGCGCGCAAACTCGTCGAGCAGGATGGCGTGCAGATCCTGATCGGCCCGCTCTCGGGCGACGAAGGCATCGCGGTCAAGAACTACGCCAAGACCCAGCCGCAGGTAACCTTCATCAACGGCACCTCGGCGGCGCAGGATACGACCTTGCGCGATCCGGCGCCGAACTTCTACCGATTCACGACCGACGGTGCCCAGTGGCAGGCGGGCCTCGGCCAATATGCCTATGACAAGGGCTATAAGAAGATCGTCGTCGTCGCCGAGGATTATTCCTTCCCCTATACCCAGGTCTTCGGCTTCATGCTCGGCTATTGCAAGGCCGGCGGCCATGTGGTCGACAAATTCTGGGTCCCCATCGGCAATAAGGATTTCTCCAGCATCGTCGCCTCGATCCCCGACGACATCGATGCGGTCTATGTGGCGCTGGGCGGGGCCGATGCGGTGAACTTCCTCAGCCAATACGACCAGGCGGGCGGGACCAAGCCGATGATCGGCGGCTCGATCACTGTCGACCAGACGGTGTTGGGCTCCAAGGGCAAGACCAAGACCTATCTCGTGGGCACGCCCTCGGCCGGCCCCATCGCCGACAATTGGGACAATCCGAAATGGAAGACCTTCGTCGCCGCTTATAAGAAGGCCTATCCGAACGGCTTCCCGTCACCCTCCCTCTTCGCTCATGGCTATTACGTCGAAGCCTTGGCGATGATGCAGGCCCTCGACACGGTCCATGGCGATCTCTCCGACGGGCAGAAGGCGTTCCGCGAAGCGCTGGCGAGCGAGACCGTCGATACGCCCACCGGCATGGTCAAACTCGACAAGAACCGCAACGCCGTCGCCGATATCTTCCTGACCGAAGTGGCGCAGGGCGAGGACGGCAATCTCTACAACAAGGTAGTCAAGGTCATCCCTTCGGTGGATCAGACCCTGGGCACGCCGGAGGCTGAGTTCCTGGCTTTGGGACCGGTCAGCCGCACCAATCCCGAGTGCAAGTAGCACCCGGCTAGACACAACCATGGCCGAAGCTCTTCGACTGCAGCGGACCGGCAGTTCTCACGCCCTCGTCCTCGAGGGCGTGAGCCGGAGCTTCGGCGCGCTCAAGGCCATCGCCGGCATCGATCTCACGGTCGATGCCGGCGAGCGGCGCGGCATTCTGGGCGCCAATGGCGCGGGCAAGACGACCCTGTTCAATGCCATCACCGGCGATTTTCCGCCCACCGCCGGGCGCATCCGCTTCTTCGGCGAGGATGTGACGCATCTACCCGCCTATGAACGGATCCGGCGCGGCATGCGGCGCACCTATCAGAACTCGATGCTCTTCCGGGGGCTCAGCGTCCTGGACAATCTTTATCTTGCGGCCCGGGGCGTCACCCGCGGGCGACTCAGTTTCCTGCGCCCGCGCGAGGACGACGGCGCGCTGCGCAGCGCCCATGACCTCGCCCATGCGGTGCATCTCGATTCCGTCGGCGAGCAGCTCGTCTCCGAGCTCTCCCATGGCCAGCAGCGCCAGCTCGAGATCGGCATGGCGCTGGCCGGCGCGCCACGCTGCATCCTGTTCGACGAGCCGGCCGCCGGGCTGTCGCCGGCGGAACGGCGCGAGCTGGTCCAGATCCTGGACGCGCTGCCGCGCTATATCAGCTTCATTATCATCGAGCATGACCTCGACGTGGCGCTGCGCGTCGTCGACCGGGTCACGGTGATGCACAACGGCGCCATCTTCAAGCATGGCACGCCGGCGGAGATCCAGGACGATCCCGATGTGCAGCGCATCTATCTGGGCGGAGGGCGCCATGGCTGATCCCACCCCCGCCCTCACCGGAACGACCGCGCCGGCGATCGAGATCGCCGATCTGCATGTCTATTACGGCCATGCCCATGCCCTCCAGGGCGTGTCCTTGACCCTGACCAGCGGCGTGCTCGGCGTGGTCGGGCGCAACGGGATGGGCAAGACGACGCTCTGCAATGCGATCATGGGGCTGGTGCCCGCGAGCGCGGGCAATATTCGCCTCGCCGGCGCCGAGATCCTGGGCCTGCCGCCCAATGAGATCGTCAATATGGGCGTCGGCTATGTGCCGCAGGGGCGGCGCGTCTGGCCCTCCCTCACGGTGGACGAGCATCTGCGCCTGGTCGGCAAGGGCTCCAAGGGGCCCTGGACCGTCGAGCGCATCTACCAGACCTTCCCGCGCTTGGCCGACCGCCGGCGCCACGGCGGCGCCCAGCTCTCCGGCGGCGAGCAGCAGATGCTGGCCATCAGCCGCGGCCTGCTGGGCAATCCGCGCCTGCTGGTCATGGACGAGCCCACGGAGGGCCTGGCGCCGGTCATCGTCGACCAGGTCGTCGAGATGCTGACGCGGCTTGCCGAGGAGGGCGCCATCTCGGTGCTGCTCATCGAGCAGAACCTCGGCGTGGCGACCACGGTCGCGAGCCGCGTGGCCGTGATGGTCAATGGCCGCGTGTTGCGCGAGATGCCGGCCCATGAGCTCGCCAACGACCTCGAGCTGCAGCAGCGGCTGTTGGGCGTGCGAACCCGCGAGGAGGATGTCGAGGCGCCCACAGTGGAGCTCGAAGCCGAGGCACCGGAGAGTTTCGTCTTCCAGGTCCGCCGCGCCGCCGCCGAGGAGGGCGAGGCCGCTCTGCCGCCCCCACCGTCCGTGGTGCAGGTCGCCCGCGCGCCCACCCTCTGGTCCCAGGGCAATCCCCTGCGGTCGCGCGCGCCCGACATCGCACCAGAGAGTGCCGCGACCGAGCCTGAGGCCATGACGGATCGGGCGCCGGCCGCGATGACGGTGACCGTCGCTAGGCTCATCGGCCGGGCCGCCTATATCGCCGGCACCTTCGACACCAAGGGCCGCGAGCTCACCTTCATCCGCAATTGCCTGGAGAAGCTGGGGCTCGGCACCGTTACCGTCGATCTCAGCACCAGCCAGAAACCCTCCCCCGCCGATATCGGCCCGGCGGAGGTGGCGCGATTCCATCCCAAGGGCGCCACTGCTGTCTTCAGCGGCGATCGCGGCGCCTCCGTGGCTGCCATGGCAGAGGCCTTCGAGCGCTTCATCGGCTCGCGCCGCGACATCGGCGGGCTGATTTCCGCCGGCGGCTCCGGCGGCACCGCGCTCGCCACCCCCGCCATGCGGCGCCTACCCATCGGCCTGCCCAAGGTGATGGTCTCCACCGTCGCCTCGGGCAATGTGAAGGATTACGTCGGCCCGTCGGACATCTGCATGATGTACTCGGTCACCGACGTCCAGGGCATCAACCGCATCTCCGAGCAGGTGCTCTCCAACGCCGCCCATGCGTTGGCCGGCATGATCGCCCATGCCCGCAAGCCCTCGGCCGAGACCAAGCCCGCCATCGGCCTCACCATGTTCGGCGTCACCACCCCGGCGGTGCAGATGGTCTCCGGCGCGCTGGAGGAAAAATTCGATTGCCTCGTTTTCCACGCCACGGGCACGGGCGGGCAATCCATGGAGAAGCTCGCCGATTCCGGCCTGCTCGCGGGGCTCGTCGATGTCACCACCACCGAGGTCTGCGACCTGCTCATGGGGGGCGTCTTCCCCGCCGGGGAGGATCGCTTCGGCGCCGTCATCCGCACGCGCCTGCCCTTTGTCGGCTCCTGCGGCGCCCTCGACATGGTGAATTTCGGGCCTTTCGACACCGTGCCGGAGCGCTACAAGGGCCGCAATCTCTACCGCCACAATCCGCAGGTCACCCTGATGCGGACCACGGTGGAGGAGAACGAGCGCATGGGAGTCTGGATCGGCGAGCGGCTGAACAGGATGGAGGGCCCCGTGCGCTTCCTCATTCCCGAGGGCGGGGTCTCGCTGCTCGACCAGCCCGGCGGCGCTTTTTGGGATCCCGCGGCCGATGCGGCGCTGTTCAAGGCACTGCAGGCCACGGTGCGGCCGGGGCCACGCCGGCGGCTGATCCGCCTGCCCTACAACATCAACGACCCGGCCTTCGCCGAAGCGCTGGCCAAGAATTTCCTCGACGTGATCAAAGAAGCGGGGCGCTGACATGCCGAGAATCGCGCGCAAGAAGCTGATCGAGAAATTCCACGCCATGGTCGCGCGCGGAGAGCCGATCATCGGCGGTGGTGCCGGCACCGGCCTCTCGGCGAAATGCGAGGAGGCCGGGGGCATCGATCTCATCGTCATCTACAATTCCGGGCGCTATCGCATGGCCGGCCGCGGCTCCCTCGCCGGGCTGCTGGCCTATGGCAATGCCAATGAGATCGTGCTGGAGATGGCCCATGAGGTGCTGCCGGTGGTGCGCCACACCCCCGTGCTGGCGGGGGTCAACGGCACCGATCCCTTCATGCTGCGCGAGCCCTTCCTGAAGAAGCTGGGCGAGCTCGGCTTCTCCGGCATCCAGAACTTCCCAACGGTCGGGCTCATCGACGGCGTCTTCCGGGCCAATCTGGAGGAGACCGGCATGGGCTACACCTTGGAGATCGAGATGATCCGCAAGGCCCATGAGCTCGATCTCCTGACCACGCCCTATGTCTTCTCCGAGGGCAATGCCATCGCCATGACCGAGGCCGGCGCCGATATCATCGTCTGCCATATGGGGCTGACCACGGGCGGCTCCATCGGCGCGGGCACGGCGCTGACCCTCCAGGATTGCGTGCCCCGCATCAATGAATGGGCCGCGGCGTCCCTCAACCGGCGCAAGGATGTGATGGTGCTCTGCCATGGCGGCCCTATCGCCACGCCCGAGGATGCCAAGTTCATCCTCGACGCCTGCCCGAATTGCCACGGCTTCTACGGCGCCTCAAGCATGGAGCGCCTGCCGACCGAGATCGCCCTCACCGCGCAGACCCGCAAGTTCAAGGAGATCGGACGCGGCTGAGGCCGGGCCCGAACAGGGAGGAGACCATGTCGCCCATCGCAACCATCATCGTGACGATCGTCGTCCTGGCGATCGTCATCGCCATCATCGTCTACCTGATGAACTGGCTCTATCGCCGGTCCTCCAAGGAGGTGGCCTTCGTGCGCACCGGCCTCGGCGGCCAGAAGGTGGTGATGAATGGCGGCGCCTTCGTGCTGCCTATCATCCACGAGGTGATCCCCGTCAATATGAACACGCTGCGCCTGGAGGTGCAGCGCGGGCGCGAGCGGGCTCTCATCACCAAGAACCGGATGCGGGTCGATGTCGTCGCCGAATTCTATCTCCGCGTCCAATCGACGCCCGACGCCATCGCCAATGCCGCCCAGACCCTGGGCCAGCGCACCATGCATCCCGAAGCCCTCAGCGAGCTGATGGAGGGCAAGTTCGTCGATGCGCTGCGCTCCGTCGCCGCCGAGATGAGCATGGAGGAGATGCATGAGAAGCGCGGCGAATATGTCAAGCGGGTGAAGCAGGCGGCCGCCGAGGATCTCCTGAAGAACGGGCTGGAGCTGGAGACGGTGTCCCTCACCGGCCTCGACCAGACCAATATGGAGTTCTTCAACCCCTCCAACGCCTTCGACGCCGAGGGCCTGACCCAGCTCACCGAGCAGATCGAGCGGCGCAAGAAGATCCGCAACGACATCGAGCAGGACACGATGATCGAGATCCGGAACAAGAATCTGGAGGCGGAGAAGCAATCCCTGATCATCGATCAGGCAAGCGAAGCGGCCCGGCTCGATCATGAGCGGACCTTGGAGATGCGCCGGGCAGGGCAGCGCGCCGAGGTCTCGCGTGAGCGCGCCCATCAGGAGCAGCAGGCGGAGCAGGCCCAGATCGCCGCCCGCCATGAGGTCGAGCGCTCGCGCATCGCGACCGATCTCGAGCTGCAGGGCGACCGCATCCACCAGGAGCAGGAGATCCAGCGCCTGGAGGTGGAGCGGCGCAAGGCCCTGGAGCTGGCCGAGCAGCAGCGCGCCATCGCCATCGCCCAGGCCTCGAAATCCCAATCCGAGGCCCAGGCCGAGGCGGAAACCGCCCGGGCCAAGGCCGTGTCGGCAGAGGAGAAGGTGTTCAGTGCGCGGGAGACCGAGGTGGCCGAGCGGCGCAAGGCCATCGAGCTGATCCAGGCCTCTCAGGATGCCGAACGCGATGCGCTCCGCATCAAGATCGGCGCCCAGGCCGAGAGGCTGGCGGCGGTCGACCGCGCCGATGCCCAGCGCACCAATGCGGAGAGCGAGGCCGAATCCGAGAAGATCCGCGCGCTGGCCTCACGCCTGCGCTATGAGATCGAGGCGGAGGGCACGCGGCTGATGAACGAGGCCCAAAACATGCTAACGCCGGAATCCCGCACCTCGAATATGCGGATGCGCCTTCTCGACAAGCTCGAGGGAATCATCCGCGAAAGCGTCCGGCCCATGGAGAAGATCGACAGCATCAAGATCCTGCATGTGGACGGGCTCGGCGGCGGCAATTCACGCCCTGGCCCGGAGGGCGGCGGCAATTTCGCCGACAGCATGGTCAACAGTGCGCTGCGCTACCGCGCCCAGGCGCCGCTGGTGGATTCGCTGCTCAAGGAGATGGGGTTGACCGGCACCGATCTCACCAAGCTCGGCAATATGATGCGCGAGCCGATCGGCGCCGATGGTGACGACGAACTCAAATAGGAGGAAGCAACATGGTTAAGGTCTATATATCGAGCGTCATCGACGCCCCGGCCGATCGGGTCTGGGCCGCGATCCGGGATTTCAACGCCTTGCCCAAATGGCATCCCGCCATCAAGGACAGTCATGTCGAGGGCGGGCTGCCCTCCGACCGGGTCGGCTGCATCCGCAATTTCAACCTGAAGGACGGCGGCAATATCCGCGAGCAGCTGCTGACCCTCTCGGACTACGACTACAACTACACTTATTCCATTCTGGAATCGCCCTTGGGGGTGCGCAATTACATCGCGACCCTGAAGGTGACGCCCGTCACCGACGGCAATCGGACCTTCGCGGAATGGACGGCGGAGTTCGATTGCGACGCCGACAAGGCCCAGGCGCTGGCCGATGGCATCGGCAATGGCGTGTTTCAGGGCGGCTTCGACGGGTTGAAGCGCCAATTTGCCGGACGCTGAGCTGGGGTTCTTGACCTAGGGGCGGCATATGGTTCAGGTCCGCCGTAGCACCGTCATCGATGCGCCGATCGATGCGGTCTGGGGAATGCTGCGCGATTTCAACGGCCATGAGCGTTGGCATCCCGCGGTGGCGGAGAGCCGCATCGAGGAGGGCCGGCGGCCCGACGAGATCGGCTGCGTCCGCCGCTTTCGTCTGGCCTCCGGCGGCGAGCTGCGCGAGCAGCTGCTCCGGCTGTCGGACCGCGATCACAGCTTCACCTATTGCATCCTGGAAGCGCCGATCCCGCTGATCGACTATGTGGCGGTCCTGCGCCTGAAGCCCGTGACCGACGGCCGGCGCACCTTCTGGGAATGGAGCTCCGAATTCCGCACCCCGCCGGGGGAGGAATCCGAATTGGCGGCGCTGGTCGGCGAGCAGATTTACGAGGCAGGCTTCGATGCCATCAAGGCCGCCTTCGGCCAGGCGCCGGGTCTCCGGCCGCGCAGCAGCGCCGCCCAGGCGCCGCTGCCCGTCGCGACCGATCGCGCCATCGACGGCAATGGGATCGTGGTCGAGCGCTTCGGCGGACCGGAGGTGATGCATTGGGAGCGGATCACCGCCTCGCCGCCGGGCTTGGGCGAGGTCCGCCTGAAGCACAGCGCCATCGGGCTCAACTACATCGACGTCTATACCCGCAGCGGCTATTACCCGCTGATCGAGCCGCCGGCGGTGCTGGGCATGGAGGCGGCCGGGGTGGTCCTCGACATCGGTCCCGGCGTCCATGGCATCCTGCCCGGCGACCGCGTGGCCTATGCCTGCGCGCCGCCCGGCGCCTATGCGGAAGTCCGCACCATGAAGGCCGAGCTCCTGGTCGTGCTGCCGGACGACATCGGCGACGAGCTCGCCGCCGCGGTCATGCTGAAGGGCATGAGCGCGGAATTCCTCTTGCATCGCGTCCACCGGGTGCGGGAAGGCGACCATATCCTGGTCCATGCCGCGGCCGGGGGCGTCGGCCAGCTGCTCTGCCAATGGGCTCGCGCGCTGGGCGCCACGGTCATCGGCACTGTCGGCAGCATCGAGAAGGCGCGCATCGCCCGCAGCCATGGCTGCGCTTTTCCCATCGTCTATACGGAGGAGGATTTCGTCGAGCGGGTCAGAGAGATCACCAAGGGCGAGGGCTGCCAGGTGGTCTATGACGCCGTCGGGCGGGACACCTTCCTCGGCTCCTTCGAGGCCCTGGCCATCCGCGGCCATCTCGTCAGCTACGGCCAGGCCTCGGGCCCCATCGAGCCCGTGGATATCTCCAGCTTCGTCCTGAAATCGGCTTTGTTCTCGCGGCCGAATTTCGGCCATTACACCGGCACGGCCTCGGAGGTCCGCTCGATCACCGACCGGCTGTTCGACGCGCTCCGCCGCGGCATCCTCCATGTCGAGATCGGTCAGCGCTACGCGCTCCGCGACGCTGTCGAGGCCCATCGCGCCTTGGAAGGCCGGCGCACCACGGGCTCGACGATCTTGCTGCCGTGAGACAGCTGCACACCCCGTGGCGTCCCCCCCGAATCCTGACTAAGCTCGCTCCATGGTGAAGCTGGCGCTGCGCATCGAGTTCGACGAGGAACGGGCCATCGGCCCGGGCAAGGCGCGTCTCCTGGAGCTGATCCAGGAGCATCGGTCCATCGCCGCGGCGGGACGCGCCATGGGCATGTCCTATCGCCGCGCCTGGCTGCTGGTGGACGATCTGAACCATTGCTTCGACGAGCCCGTCGTCCTGGCCCAGCATGGCGGCCGCGCCGGCGGGGGTGCGGCCCTCACTCCCTTCGGCCAATCCCTGGTGGAGCATTTCCGCGCCATCGAGAAGGAGGCCGAGACTGCGACGCGCAAGCGCATCACCGCGCTCCGCCGCAAGCTCAGCGACATCGCCCCGGCGCGCAAGCGCTGAGCTTCCCCACGGCGATCGCATCATCGAGACCCGGTCGCTGATTCCGTGAGCGTGCGGCTCGCGAAGGCTTGCCGCACGGTCATGATCCTCGCCACCGGTTCGATGCGATTCGGAAGGGACTGCCAATGGGCGGCGCAGCAGTAGATGCACAGCGATCCAACCCGCAGGCCCCAGTAAGAGCGCCAGCAGAGGCGCCCAGGCGGGCGCCAGGATCACCGCCCAGGACCAGGGTAGATCGCCGGTCAGCTTCAAGGTGACCGAGAGCAGGAGAAGCAGCAGGAAGGCTTCGAAAATTCTGGCGCCAAGGGCGCCCGTGCAATTCGTCATCATCGACTCCGAGATTGTTGCGGGGCTGGTCGTCAGGGCAGCGGCGGGGTGGGAAGCTCCTTGTCACCGGGCTTGCCGGCATCGGCGCGCCGGCCGCCGAGCCGCGGCGGCAACGGCGGCCAGTGCCGGTCGAAGACCTCCTGCTGGGCGGGGGTGAGTGCGCCATAGAGGGCCTCGAGCTCAGGCCGCGCGGCCTTCACCGCCTCGAGGCGCGCGCTGACCGAGCGGACGAAGGCGTCCTCGCGCTGCAGGGCATTGGGCTTGCTGCCGAGGCGTGCGTGATCCGCCAGGCAATTCGTCTGCTCGGCTATGGCCGCGGCCTGGAGCTTCTGCTGCCACTTGTCCCAGAGCGGCTGCTGATCCTCCGTCAGCTGAAGCCGCGCCCGCAGATAGGCCAGATAGCCGCTGGCATGGGCGAAGCCCTCGCGGCAGGGATCCGGGGGCGTGGCGGCGGCGGAATCGAGCCCCGCGCCGCCCGCCGCCGAACAGGGCGCCTCGCCCGAGCTGGGGGGCGAGAAGGCGGCGAGGGCAATGAAGGCGGCTGCCGCCGCCGTCGATAGGAGCCAGGGATGACGCATCTTGATTCTCCTTACTTTGGTCCATGACGCCGGCAGAACCGGATCGAGCGCCATCTGAGCGAGCCCAGCCAGCCGCGGGTGTCGAGATAGAGAATTCCCGCCTGAACGGCATGGGCGGCGAGGCTGAAAAGGATGAGGCGATCGAGCATGGTTCGGCCTGGCCGGCCTCGCATGTGAGGCATCGGCGGGCGCAAATCTGGACGCCCTGCTTATCCCAGTGATGTCGGGAAAAGGGCTGTTTTGCAACGCTGCATTGCCCCTGGGGCCCGTGTAACATTGAGTTACAAATTTCCCCGTGCGGAGGTGCGGCGGCTCCCAATAATGGCGCGCATGAATACCTCGCCCCATCTCCTGATCGTGGATGACGACCGCGGCATCCGCGATCTCGTCTCCCAATTCCTGACGCGCCACGGCTATCGCTGCACCACGGCGAAGAATGGGCAGGAGATGCGGGACTCCGTCACCGCGGGGCGGATCGACCTCGTGATCCTCGATCTGATGCTGCCGGGGGAGGACGGGCTCAGCCTCTGCCGCTGGCTGCGCCGCGATTCCCAGCTTCCCATCATCATGCTGACGGCCATGGGCGAGGAGACCGACCGCATCATCGGGCTCGAGATGGGGGCCGACGATTATTTGCCGAAGCCCTTCAACCCGCGCGAGCTTCTCGCCCGCATCAAGGCGGTGATGCGCCGCACCGGCCGGCCGCAGGCGAGCGAGGGCGCGCCGTCGCGAACCCTGACCTTCGAGGGCTGGCGGCTCGATCTCTCCCGGCGCCAGCTCAACGCGCCCGATGGCGCGCTGGTGGAGCTCAGTGCCGGGGAGTTCGATCTTCTGGTCGCGCTGGCCGAACGGCCGCAACGCGTGCTGACCCGCGACCAGCTCATCGATCTCGCGCGCGGGCGGGCAGCCACGCCCTTCGACCGCAGCGTCGATGTCCAGATCAGCCGGCTGCGGCGCAAGATGGAGGCGGATCCGAAGAATCCGACCTTGATCAAGACCGTGCGCTCGGGCGGCTATATCTTCTCCGCCGTCGTCGAAGCCGCATGAAAGCCAGGCTCGCGCGCTTCTACCCCTCCAGCCTGGGGCTGGCGGCGCGGATCGGATTCATTCTGATCGGCGCCGTCGTCCTCTCCATCGGCATCAGCACGGCCTTCATCTTCATCGTCGGCGAAGGGCGCAATCACATGCCGGTGATCCCGGCCGAGACGCTCGCCGAGAAGATCCTCGCCGTCTACCGCCGGATCGACGCCACGCCCGCCGGCGCCCGCGACGCCGCGAGCACCCAGGCCGAAGCGCCGATACTGCGCATCGACTGGCCCGCGCGGCCGCGTCCCACCGGCCGAAATCCGCCCCCGGGCTATCTCCGCGATCTCAGGACCTTTCTTCAGCTGGGGTTGCACGACCCCAGCCGTGTGGTGCAGGTCGGCGTCGGCGTGCCCCCCGAATTCGGCGAGGGGCCACCCGGACAGCCGCCGCCGGGCGAGCCGCCCCAGGGCCAGCCTCCGGGGCCGCCGCCGGACGCAGGCCCGCCCGACGCCGGTCCACCAGGGGGCTTCGTCCAGGGCGAGTTGATGGCGAACCGCGTCCGCCTGCTCTTTCCGACCTTGCGGGTCTCGATGCAGCTCGGCGACGGGAGCTGGCTTGCGATCGAAGCCTCGGAATGGCGCACCCTCCCCTTCCCGCTGATCGATTTCCTCGTCCGCGTCGTTCCGATCTCCGCCGTCTGCCTGCTGCTGTCGCTCTGGGTGATCCGCGGCTTCATGCGTCCCATCACCCGCCTCGCGGCGGCCGCGGAGCGGCTCGGCATCGACGGCGATGTGTCCATGCTGCAGGAGACGGGCGCGCCGGAGATGCGCGCGGCCACCCGGGCCTTCAACGAGATGCAGCTGCGCCTGCGGCGGCTCATCGATGACCGGACCCAGATGCTGGCCGCCATTTCCCATGATCTGAAGACCCCGATTACGCGGCTGCGGCTGCGCGCCGAGTTCATCGAGGAACCCGGCCTGCAGGAGAAGATGCTGGCCGACCTCGCGGAGATGGAGGCGATCGTAGCCTCGACCCTGGCCTTCGCCCGCAGCGACGCGCGCAGCGAGGGCAGCGAGGCCGTCGATCTCGCCGATATGCTCCAGAGCCTGGCCGAGGCCCGCGCCGACAGCGGCGCCATCGTCGGCTACGACGGGCCTGCCCATCTGACGACAAAAGCGCGGCCGGTGGCACTGCGCCGCGCCCTCAGCAATCTGATCGACAACGCCATCAAATACGGCAGCTCGGCCCATATCGCCTTGCGCCTCGAGGACCGGCAGGCGGTGGTGGAGATCGATGACCAGGGACCGGGGATCGCCGACGAACAGATGGAGCTGGTCTTCCTCCCCTATTACCGGCTGGAAGGCTCGCGCAGCCGCGAAACCGGCGGTGTCGGGCTCGGCCTCAGCATCGCGCGCGCGGTCATCCGCGCTGAGGGCGGCGAGATCGTTTTGACGAACCGGCCCGCGGGCGGCCTGCGCGCGCGAGTCACCTTGCCTCTCGGCGAGGCGCCGGATGCGCCGGTCTGAGTGCGAGGCGAGCCGGCCCGGACGGCCGAGAGAGAGAAGCCTTGTCGATGTATTCACTCGTATATATCGTGTGGGCAGCACGAGAGCGCCACGGACAAGGTCATCGAGGCGATCCCATTAGGAGAACCAAGCCATGAAGATCAGCGCGCGCAACGCCCTCAAGGGCAAGATTACCGCCATCAAGAAGGGCGCCGTGATGGCCCAGGTCACCGTCGAGATCGCCGGGGGTGCGAAAGTCGTCTCGGCGATCTTCGTCGATTCCGTCGAGGATCTGGCGCTCAAAGTGGGTGATGAGGTGCTGGCGGTGGTGAAATCGACGGATGTGATGATCGCCAAGCCTTGACGAGAGCCGCCGGCGACCACCTGGGCTGCGTGGCGCTATCTCATTCGATCGGGTATCAGGCGGGGTGGAAGACCATAGCCACGCCGTCCATGCAATAGCGCAGACCAGTTGGCTGCGGCCCGTCATCGAAGACATGGCCGAGATGGCCGCCGCACTGCGCGCAATGGACCTCCGTGCGCTCCATCCCGAAAGTGGTGTCGACCGTGGTTCCCACCGCGCCCTTGAGCGGGGCCCAGAAGCTGGGCCAGCCCGTGCCGCTGTCGAATTTCGTCGTGGAGGAAAACAGGGAGAAGTCGCAGCCGGCGCAGGCGAAGATGCCGGCGCGATGCTCCTCGAGCAGCGGACTGGACCCGGGCGCCTCGGTGCCCTGCTGCCGGAGGATGGCATATTGCTGCGGCGTCAGCAGCTTTTGCCACTCATCGTCGGTATGGGTGACCTTGAAAACCTCGGCCGCGGCGACCGGGCCCGACCCCACGACAAGACGGTAGGCGACGGCCGCGCCCGCCAGGCCCATGGCACCCAACAATATCTTGCGTCTCGTGATCAAAGCCCCTCTCCTCCCGTGGTGGCCATCTCTTCCCATTATGATGAGAAGAAAATCGTCCAGACCCCCGAGGTATTCCAGTCAAGATAGCGTTATCGAGGGCCCATCGCCATGCCGCACCTATCCAGGTGCCCCGGCAGATATTCGCCGGGATGACGGAAGAGGATGTATCGATCGGCCGGCAACCCCGATACCGATCAGTTCGACACTGTCGCCGCGACCAGCACCGGGTCGGCGCGGTAGAGGTTGGGATACATCTGCTTCAGATTCTCGATCTTCGGCAGATCGTTATAGACGATATAGGGGTAGTTCGGGTTCAGGGTCAGGAAGTTCTGATGATAACCCTCGGCCGGATAGAAGCTCCGGCCGGGCTCGATCGTGGTGACGATCGCCGCATCGAAGACATGGGCTTGGTCGAGCTGGGCGATATAGGCCTTGGCGATGCGCGCCTGCTCGGGCGTCGTCGGGAAGATCGTCGAGCGATATTGCGTGCCCGAATCCGGGCCCTGGTAGTTGAGCTCTGTCGGATCATGGGCGACAGAGAAATAGACCTGCAGGATGCGGCCCAGCGTGATCTTGCGAGGGTCGAAGGTAACCTGGACGGATTCCGCATGGCCCGTCGTGCCGGAGCTGACGGTTTCATACTGCGCCGTGTCCTTCTCGCCGCCGGCATAGCCGGAGACGGCGCTGGTCACGCCCTGCACATGCTGGAACACGCCCTGGACGCCCCAGAAGCAGCCGCCCGCCAGGACCACGGTCTCGGAAGTCGCCTGCTGCGTTCGCGGTCTCGTCCAGCGTGGGCAGCGGGACGGTATGGGCCTCTTCGGCGGCCGACGGCATCGCGCGCATCCCGATGCCGGCCAATAGGACCAGGCCAGCGAGGAAGACGGCGGGGCGCCAATGCCGGAAAACGCGCCGCGGGGTCGGGTTCTTGAATCTTGGGGTCATGGGTCTCTCCCGTTTCAGCCGAAGGTGAATGCATAGGCCTGCACGCCGGGATCGAGGAATTCGATCTCGAAGGTGCGGTCGGTGATGGGGCCGCTCTGCCGGACGAGCTGGTAGAGCCGCTGGCCGCTGACGACGCCATTGCCCTCGGCGTCGACATCGGCGCCGTGGTTGTCGCCCGGCGCCTTGCCGTCGATCGTCACTCGGTAACGGACCGGCTTGCCTTCCGGCGCCGGGCCGAGGACGAGATGCAGGTCGCGGGCATGGAAGCGGTAGACGATCCGTCCATCCCCAGCGTTGAGCGCGGCATGCTCGCCGCCGATCGTCCAGTCGCCGGCGAGCGCCCATTCGTTGAGCCGAGGCGTTGCCGCCGCATAGAGATGGGGCGCGTCCGGCACCGGGCCGCCGGGCGAGACGAAATGGGCGACCCTGTCATAGCCGACATAGGTTTCCGGCGATCGGACATCCGCCATATCCGCAGGCGCTTCCGCACCCGTCGCAGCGACGGCGACGAGGCTTCCCGGCAGGCCGGTCTTGCCGGCCTCGGCAAGGAGTTCCTGAATCACCCGCTCCGATTCCTCATAATCGCCTTCGCCGAAATGGTGGTGGCGGATCCGGCCCTCTGCATCGATGAAATAATGCGCCGGCCAATACTGATTGTCGAAGGCGCGCCAGATCGCATAGTCGTTGTCGATGGCAACGGGATAAGTGATCGCGAGATCCGCGACCGCATGGCGGACATTGTCGATGTTCTTCTCGAAAGCGAACTCGGGCGCATGCACGCCGATCACGACGAGCCCCTGATCCCGGTATTTCTCGGCCCAGGCCCGGACATAGGGGATAGCCCTCAGGCAGTTGATGCAGGAATAGGTCCAGAAATCGACGAGCACGACCTTGCCCTTGAGGCCTTCCTTCGTCAGGGGCGGGGAATTCAGCCATGCCACCGCGCCGGAGAGGGGTGGCATTTCGCCTTCGGTCGGCAGGCTCGCCGCCGCCGGCTTGGTGGCCGACATCATCATCGCCGGATTGGCGCTCATCATCGCCGGCCCGTTGGTCATGGCAACGGACGGCGCCGCCGGCGCCGGGGCGGCATGGAACCTGTCGAGCATACCCTGCTCGAGGGAGGCCGTGCTCGCGAGCGAGACACGGGTGAGGAATCCCGTGTCGAAGCCCGAGGCGATGGCGGCAACCGCCAGCAGCACCGCCACGCCGAGCCCCCGCCGGATCCATTCGCCGGCGCCCAGCGAGCGCTTCATCGCGGCGAAAACCCGCTCGCCGACCAAGAGAGCCAAAGCCAGCGAGGTGGCTGCCCCGGCCGCATAGGCGAGCAGCAGCAGCGAGGTCTGGACATTGGCCCCCTGAAGGGCGGCGCCCGTCAGGATGAGCCCCAGCACGGGCCCCGCGCAGGGGGCCCAGAGCAGGCCGGTCGCCACGCCGAGCAGAAGCGACGTCAGAAGGGGCGATGCCGGCACCCCGGCACCTTGATCGGCGGTCGCCGAAAGCCGGGCGCCCAAGGCCACGAGCGGCCGCGTCATCCGCTCCGACAAGGCGGGGAACAGGAGCGCGATGCCGAAGAAAGCCAGAAGCGCCACCGCCGCGAGGCGGCCGTATTGATTGGCCGCCACGGCCCAGCCGCCGCCGACGGCCGCCAGTGTGGCGACCGCAGCGAAGGTCGCCCCCATGCCCACCAGCATGGGCAAGCCGCTGCGGAGGAACGGCCGGTCCCCGCGCGCGAAAACGAAGGGCAGCACCGGCAGGATGCAGGGGCTGACGATGGTCAAAACGCCGCCGAAATAGGCCAGCAGAAACAGGATCATGTAGCGAATCCTCTGCGGTCAGCGGTGGCGGGCTTGAAGGTCATGGCGACACCGGATCTTTGGATGGGGCATGGTTTCACGAAGAAGTACGCTGGAGATGGCCATTCCGTTACGGCAATAACGGCTCTCACAGGAATGTGAAGCCGGCTCTCGGCCAAATCGGGAAGCGCCAGGTCGAGCGAAAGCCCCGTCCTGCGCAATGATTGCTGGCCTCGCCTGCATCGGCTACGATATATTTATAAGAATATATCGTTAGCCACTGGGACGAGGGAAATTTACATGCTTGCCAGATCTAAAAACCTGACCACTGCCCTGCTGTTCGCCGTCGGTCTCTTCGGCGCCACCGCCGCATGGGCCGCCGACCCTGTCGTCTTCGCCGCCGCCAGCACCAAGGAT
The DNA here is from genome assembly GCA_963757155.1 of uncultured Alphaproteobacteria bacterium. Lineage (GTDB taxonomy): Bacteria > Pseudomonadota > Alphaproteobacteria > Dongiales > Dongiaceae > DASXQK01. Next base: position 456,291 of record CAVWQS010000014.1, on the reverse strand, counting down.
GCGATCACCGATATCGCCAATGACTTCGCCGCGGCGGGCAAGGGCAAGGTCGTCACTTCCTTCGGCTCCAGCGGCGACCTCGCCAAGCAGATCGAGAACGGCGCGCCAGCCAGCATCTTCATCTCCGCCGACAGCAAATGGGCGGATTACCTCGACAAGAAGGACATGCTCGTCCTCGGCAGCCGCAGCGACCTGCTGGGCAATCATCTCGTTCTGATCGCGCCGGCCGACAGCACCATGACCATCGATCTGAAGCCCGGCGCGCCGCTGGCCGCGGCACTGGGCGACGGCAAGCTCGCGGTCTGCGACCCGGAGAGCGTGCCCGCCGGGCGCTACGCCAAGGCTTCCCTCACCAAGCTCGGGATCTGGAAAGAGGTCGAGCCCAAGGTCGTCGGCGCCAAGGACGTCCGGGCGGCGCTCGCTCTGGTCGAGCTCGGCGAGGCGCCGGCCGGCGTGGTCTACAGCACCGATGCCGCCCTCTCCAAGAAGGTGAAGGTCGTCGCCGTCTTCCCCGACGACAGCCATCCCAAGATCGTCTATCCGGTGGCACTCGTGACCGGCCACGACACGCCGGAAGCCAAGGCCTTCTTTGCCTATATGAAGGGGCCGGAGGCCGCGGCGGTGTTCAAGAAATACGGCTTCATCCTGCTGCAATAGGCCTTGCGTCATGGGGCCGCGGGCGGGGGAAATCCCTCGCCCGCGAGCGCCTCGACCGCGATAATGCCGGCCTTCCCGCGACCGCTGTGGCAGGGCCATGAAGGATCTCGAAAGCTTCCGCCGGCAGATCGATGCCATCGACGACCGGCTGCTGGCCCTGCTGGGCGAGCGTTTCGCCGTCGTGCGCGAGGTTGCCGCCTATAAGGCGCCGCGCGGCATTCCGGTGGTCATTCCCGAGCGGGTCGCGCAGGTTCGGGAGCGCTGCGCCGGCGAAGCGCCCCGTCACGGGCTCGAGCCCGGGGTCGTCCGCCGACTCTACGACCTGCTGATCGAGGAGGCCTGCCGCCTCGAAGAGACGCTGATGGCGGGGTCGGAACTCAAGCGCTGAGGTGGAAGCCGGAAGATTGCTCCTGTCATCGCGATCGCCCTATTGTCGCGCACAGGAACATCCAGGAGCCCTCATGCGCCTCCCCCTCATCGATCCCGACAAGCTCACCGCCGAGCAGCGTCCCTTCTACGACGACATGCAGGCCGAGATCGCCAAGAATTTCCAGGGATTCAAATCCTCCGGCGCGAAGGGCGCGCTGATCGGCCCCTTCAATCCCTGGCTGCATGAGCCGCAATTCGGCAAGCCGATCTGGGAGCTGACCAAGGCGATCTCCGGCTCGCCCTCTCTACCGCGGCCGGTGCGCGAGGTAGCGATCCTGGTCACCGGCGCCAAATTCCGCGCGGCCTATGAGATCTATGCCCATGTCGCATTGGCGGAGAAGCGCGGGCTCTCGGATGAGAAGCTCGCGACCATCGTGGCCGGCCAGCGGCCGAGCGACCTGACCCGCGAGGAGGCCATCGCCTATGACGTCGCCTCGGCCCTGGTGAACGGCGGCGTGCTGCCCGAGCTCACCTACCGTCAGTCCGTCAAGGCTTTCGGGGCGCATGCGACGGCGGAGCTGATCTATCTCGTCGGCGTCTACTGCCTCGTCTCGGTGACGCTCAACGGCTTCGACGTGCCGGTGCCGGATGAGGAGACGGCGTAAGGCTTTATCTCCTTCGCCCGCTGTTTCTGCGGAGCGGCGGCGCAAAGGCGCCGCAGCTCCATCATCCTTCAGCTTTCGAAATAGCGCGGACGGTCCAGATCGGGAATGAGCCCGGGCTGCGTCGGCTGCCAGCCCAGCAATTCCCGCGTTCGCTCGCTCGAGGCCGGGTTGTCGATCCCTGCGAAATGCGCGAACCAGCCGAAATGGTCGGCTGCTTCCTCGGGCGCCTTGCTGACGACCGGCAGGTTCAGGCGGCGGCCGATGACGCCGGCGATGTCCCGGAACGGCACGCCCTCTTCGGCAACCCCGTGATAGCGGCCGCCCGCGACGCCCTTCTCGAGCGCGAGCCGGTAGAGATGAGCCGCATCAAGGCGGTGCACGGCGGGCCAGCGGTTGAGACCGTCGCCCAGATAGGCGGAGGCGCCCTTCTCACGGGCGATGCCGATCAGGATCGGAACGAAGCCGTGATCGCCATCGCCATGGACCGACGGCGGCAGGCGCACCACGGACACGCGCGTGCCCTTCGAGGCGACCGAAAGGGCGGCTTGCTCCGAAACGCGGGGAATTGCGGAGCCGGTCGGCGGGGCGCTGTCTTCGGTCGCCAGACGCCCCGATTGAAGCAGCCCCGTCCCGGAGGTGACGATCAAGGGGCGGTCGGAGCCCGCGAGCGCGGCGCCCAGCGCCTCGATGGCGCGACGGTCGATCTCGCAGTTCGCCTTGAACTTCGAGAAGTCATGGATGAAGGCGGCGTGGATCACGCCCTCCGCCATGGCCGCGCCACGGCCCAGGCTTTCCAGGTCTTCGAGATCGCCGCGATGCACCTCGGCGCCCGCGGCGGTGAGGGACTTGGCGCCGGCATCCGAGCGAGCGAGACCCAGCACCTGATGGCCCGCGCCGATGAGTTCCTGAACAATGGCCGAACCGATAAAACCTGTCGCCCCAGTGACGAAGACACGCATTACGACTTCTCCTTGCTTCATTCCGTGGCCGCCTTTGCAGCCCGCAGTTACCAAGCTAGGAGACTGGGCAAGGACGATCTATGCTGGGAAATCCGTATTACCTTCGCAATCGTCCGGAATGGCCCATGGATCCGCTCTCAGACGTCCTGTCGCTGCTGAAACCCCGCAACTACATGTCCGCCGGCTTCGATGCTGCGGGAGACTGGTCGATCCAGTTCCCGGACCAGCAGGAAAGCATCAAATGCGGTGCCGTGGTTTCCGGCCAGTGCTGGCTCTCCGTCGAGGGTGTGCCGGAGCCGGTGCGGCTGGAGACGGGGGATGGCTTCCTGCTGCCGAGCGGGCGGCCTTTCCGCCTGGCAAGCGACCTGACCCTGGCACCTGTCGAGGCCCGCACCGTATTTTCCGCCGCGCGCAGCGGCGGCATCGTCTCTTGGAATGGCGGCGGGGATTTTCTCCTCGTCAGCAGCCGCTTCGCCCTCGATGGCGATCATGCCGGCATCCTGCTGCGGATGCTGCCGCCCATCGTGCATATCCGGAAAGAGTCCGACAGGGCCGCGCTGCGCTGGTCCGTGGAGCGGATGATGCAGGAGCTGCGCGAGGGGCAGCCGGGCGGCTTCCTGGTCATCCAGCACCTCGCCCAGATGATGCTGGTTCAGGCCCTGCGGCTGCATCTGGCGGAAGGGGCGAACGGCGGCGTCGGATGGCTCTTCGCATTGGCAGATAAACAGATGGGTGCTGCGATCACCGCCATGCACGCCGATCCAGGCCACTCCTGGACATTGCAGGCGCTGGCGGCGCGCGCCGGCATGTCGCGCTCGACCTTCGCCCTGAAATTCAAGCAGACGGTCGGGAAGGCGCCGATGGAATATCTCGCGCGCTGGCGAATGCTGCTGGCCGGGGACAGGCTGGCGAATGCCGGGGATCCCGTGTCCGTCATTGCGCTCTCGCTCGGCTATGAATCCGAAAGCGCCTTCAGCACCGCCTTCAAGCGAGTGATGGGCTGCTCGCCGCGGCAATATGGCCGTGGTCGGACTCCGGCTTCTTCTTCACCTGGCGAGGCGGAAGCTGCGGAGTAACTACGCAGACGCGGATAGATTTCCCTTCGCCGCCTCGACCTCGGCAAGCCTGCGAATAGCGGCCAGCGCGATCTCGTTGAGGCCTTCGCCTTGATGGGCGCGGAGATGCTCCAGGATCTGGCGGCGCATGCGCGGCTCCCAGAACAGCGTCACATGATTCAGCGTCGATGCCACCGCCTCGTCATGGGGTCTGGTGCGGAAATATGTCGCGATCTGATTGGCCATATAGACCAGGCGACTCTCGCTCACGCCGGTACTCCCTCGCTGTAGATCGTCAGGCTGTCGCCTCGGGCGAGCGCGATCAGCGAGAGCCCCGCCTCCGCCGCCAAACGCAGCGCCAGGGTCGTGGGCGCGGAGATGGCGACGAGGCAGGGCATCGCCGAGGTCACCGCCTTCTGCACCATCTCGACGCTGCAGCGGCTGGTGATGAGGGCGAATCCCGCGGCGGGATCGACCGCCCCCTGGGCCATGGCGCCGATGAGCTTGTCCAGCGCATTGTGCCGGCCGACATCCTCGCGCAGCAGCAGGATCTTCCCCTCACGATCGGCCCAGGCCGCGGCATGGATCGAATGGGTCTCGCGGTTGATGCGTTGGGCTTCCGGCAGGGCGGCCAACGCGCGGCGCACGGCATCCAGGCTGGGCGTGGGCTGCGGCGTCAGGGCCGGCAAAGGCCGCAGCACCGCCTCCAGGCTGTCGAGGCCGCAGATGCCGCAGCCGGTGCGCCCGGTGAGATTCCGCCGGCGCTGGGTCAGTTTGGCAAAGCGCAGCTTGTCGATGGTCATGCGGACTTCGATGCCATGGGCATCCCAAACGATCTCGAGATCGGCGAGCTCGCCGGGGCGGCGCAGGATGCCCTCGGACAAACTGAAGCCGAGGGCGAAATCGGCGAGGTCCTGGGGTGTGGCCATCATCACGACATGGGAGACGCCGTTATAGACCAGAGCGACGGGAACCTCCGCCGCCACCGCCTCGATGGTGTCGATGCTGCCGGAAGCGAGATGGCGGCGCGCCGCGAGCCGGGTGAAGGCGGGCTGACCGGCGGCGGTATCCGCCTCCCCCGACATCGGTTGTGGGGCGCTACTCAGCCGCATCGGCAGCGACCCGTCGTGTCTGGCGACGGAATTCCTCGGCCTCCGCCTGCCAGGCGGAATGGCGGTTGGTCAGCCGCACCTCGACCGCCGTCACCTTGTATTCCGGGCAATTGGTCGCCCAATCGGAGTAATCCGTAGTAACGACATTGGCGCCGGATTCGGCATGGTGGAAGGTCGTGTAGACCACGCCGGGCTGGACGCGATCGGAGAAGCGGGCGCGCAGCGCCGTCTCGCCGGAGCGGCTGATGAGAGAGATCCAATCGCCATCGTTGATGCCGCGGTTCTCCGCGTCATGGGGATGGATCTCCAGCACATCCTCGGAATGCCAGACATTGTTCTCCGTGCGCCGCGTCTGGGCGCCGACATTGTATTGCGACAGGATGCGCCCGGTGGTGAGCAGCAGCGGGAAGCGCGGGCCGGTGCGCTCATCCGTCGGCACGAATTCCGTGATGGTGAACTTGCCCTTGCCGCGGACGAAATGGCCGATATGCATGGTCGGCGTGCCCTCGGGCGCGGCATCGTTGCAGGGCCATTGCACGCTGCCGAGCTCTTCCAGCTTGGCATAGCTGACGCCTTTGAAGGTGGGCGTCAGCCGCGCGATCTCGTCCATGATCTCCGAGGGATGCTTGTAGGTCATGGGATATCCCAGCGCATTGGAGAGATCCTGGGTCGCCTCCCAATCCGCCTTGCCCGCCAGCGGCGGCACGGCCTTGCGCACCCGGTTGATCCGGCGCTCGGCATTGGTGAAGGTACCGTCCTTCTCCAGGAAGGAGGCGCCCGGCAGGAAGACATGGGCATAGCTCGCCGTCTCGTTCAGGAAGAGATCCTGGACGACGACGCATTCCATCGCCGCCAAGCCCGCGGCCACATGCTGGGTATCGGGATCGGATTGCAGGATGTCCTCGCCCTGGACATAGAGGCCCTTGAAGCTGCCCTCCACCGCCGCGTCCAGCATATTGGGGATGCGCAGGCCCGGCTCGTCCTGGAGGGCCACGCCCCAATCCTGCTCCAGCATGCCGCGCACGGCGCCATCGCTGACATGGCGATAGCCGCTGAACTCATGGGGGAAGGAGCCCATGTCGCAGGCGCCCTGGACATTGTTCTGCCCGCGCAGAGGATTGATGCCGACGCCGACGCGGCCGAGATTGCCCGTCGCCATGGCGAGATTGGCCATGGCCATGACGGTGGTCGAGCCCTGGCTATGCTCGGTCACGCCGAGGCCGTAATAGATCGCGCCATTGCCCCCGGTAGCATAGAGCCGGGCCGCGGCGCGCAGCTCCGCCGCCGGCACGCCGGTCCGGCCCTCCGTCGCTTCGGGCGAATTCTCCGGCTGGCTGACGAAATGGAACCAGCTGCTGAAATCCGCGGGATCGCAGCGCTCGACGACATAGCGCTCGTCGACCAGGCCTTCGGTGGCGATGACATGGCCGATGGCGTTCATGACCGCGACATTGGTGCCGGGCCGAAGCTGCAGATGATGCTGGGCCGCGACATGGGGCGTATGGACCAGATCGATGCGCCGGGGATCGACGACGATCAGCTTGGCGCCCTCGCGCAGCCGGCGCTTCATGCGCGAGGCGAAGACCGGATGGGCATCGGTTGGGTTGGCGCCGATCACCATGATCACATCCGCCGAGGTGACCGAATCGAAATCCTGGGTGCCGGCAGAGGTGCCGAAGGCGGTCTTCAGCCCGTAGCCCGTGGGCGAATGGCACACCCGGGCGCAGGTATCGACATTGTTATTGCCGAAGCCGGCGCGGACCAGCTTCTGGACGAGATAGGTCTCCTCATTGGTGCAGCGCGAGGAGGTGATGCCGCCGATGGAATCCCGGCCATAGTTCGCCTGGATGCGCTTGAACTCGGAAGCGGCATGGCCGATCGCCTCCTCCCAGCTCACCTCGCGCCAGGGATCGGTGATCTTGGCCCGGATCATCGGCTTGGTGATGCGGTCCTTATGGGTGGCATAGCCCCAGGCGAAGCGGCCCTTGACGCAGGAATGGCCGTGGTTCGCCTGGCCGTCCTTGTAGGGGACCATGCGCACCACCTTGGTGCCCTGCATCTCCGCCTTGAAGGAGCAGCCGACGCCGCAATAGGCGCAGGTGGTCACCACGCTATGCTCGGGCTGGCCCGCCTCGATGATGGAATTCTCCATCAATGTCGCGGTCGGGCAGGCCTGGACGCAGGCCCCGCAGGATACGCATTCGGAATCGAGGAAACCCTCGTCCTGGCCGGCGGCGACATGGGAGGCGAAGCCGCGGCCGTCGATGGTGAGCGCGAAGGTGCCTTGCACTTCCTCGCAGGCGCGCACGCAGCGCGAGCAGACGATGCATTTGGCGGGATCGAAGGTGAAATAGGGGTTCGACTTGTCCTTCTCGGCGACGAGATGGTTCTCGCCCTCATAGCCATAGCGCACCTCGCGCAAGCCCACGGCGCCGGCCATGTCCTGCAGCTCGCAGTCACCGTTCGCGGCGCAGGTCAGGCAATCCAGGGGATGGTCGGAGATATAGAGCTCCATCACCCCGCGGCGGAGCTGCGCCAGACGCGGCGACTGGGTCGTCACCTTCATGCCGGGCTCGACCAAAGTGGTGCAGGAGGCGGGCGTGCCGCGCCGGCCTTCGATCTCCACCAGGCAGAGGCGGCAGGAGCCGAAGGCGTCGAGATTGTCGGTGGCGCAGAGCTTGGGGATCTTGACGCCCGATTCCATGGCGGCCCGCATCAGCGAGGTGCCCGCCGGCACCGTGACCGGCGTGCCGTCGATCTCCAGCGACACGAGCGCGCCCGCTGCGCGCCGGGGTGCCGTAGTCGATCTCCTTGATGAGGGTCATGGGCGTGGTCGTCATATAAGTCTCCCTACTCGGCGGCAGTCATTCGGCGGCTAGGGCCGGATGCCGGTCGAAATCCTCGGGGAAATGCCGGAGCGCGCTCATGACCGGCAGCGGCGTGAGGCCGCCCAGCGCGCAGAGCGAGGCATCGGTCATGGTGGTGCAGAGATCCTGCAGCAGGTCGAGCTGGGCGACCGGATCCTGCCCGGCGATGATCTTGTCGATGACCTCGACGCCGCGGGTCGAGCCGATGCGGCAGGGCGTGCATTTGCCGCAGGATTCGATGGCGCAGAATTCCATGGCGAAGCGCGCCTGCCGGGCGAGATCGACGGTATCGTCGAAGACCACGACCCCGCCATGGCCGACCATGCCCTTCGCCGCGGCGAAGGCCTCGTAATCCAGCGGCGTATCCAACAGCGCCGCCGGGAAATAGGCGCCGAGCGGCCCGCCGACCTGCACCGCGCGCAGCGGCCGGCCGCTGGCCGTGCCGCCGCCGAAATCCTCGATGAGCTGGCGAAGCGTCAGGCCGAAGGCCTTCTCCACCAGCCCGGCCTGCCTGACATTACCGGCGAGCTGGAAGGGCAGCGTGCCCTGGGAGCGGCCGACGCCATAGTCGCGATAGAATTCCGCACCGCGGGCCATGATGATCGGCACGCTCGCCAAGGTGATGACATTGTTGATGACCGTCGGCTTGCCGAAGAGTCCCTTGATCGCCGGCAGCGGCGGCTTGTAGCGGATGACGCCGCGCTTGCCTTCGAGGCTCTCCAGCAGCGAGGTCTCCTCGCCGCAGATATAGGCCCCGGCGCCCAGGCGGAGCTGGATGTCGAAGGGCTTGCCGCTGCCCGCGACATTGGCGCCCAGCCAGCCGGCGTCCCGCGCGATCTCGACGGCGCGCTCCATCTGGCGGAAGGCATGGGGATATTCGGAGCGGATATAGACCCAGCCCTCGCTCGCCCCCACGGCGATGCCGGCGATGGTCATGCCCTCGATCAGGCAGAAGGGATCGCCTTCCATCAGCATGCGGTCGGCATAGGTCCCGCTGTCGCCCTCATCGGCATTGCAGACGATGTATTTCTGCGCGGCCTCGACGCCGAGGACGGTCTTCCATTTGATGCCGGCGGGGAATCCGGCCCCGCCGCGCCCGCGCAGGCCCGAGCGCGTCACCTGCTCGACGATGGCCGCGGGCTCCAGGCTCAAGGCCTGCTTCAGCCCGGCGAAACCACCATGGGCCTGATAATCCCTTGGGGAGAGCGGATCGGTGATCCCGCAGCGCGCGAAGGTCAGCCGCTCCTGCTGCTTGAGATAGGGGATCTCCTCGGTCGGCCCTTGAGCCAGGACATGCGCCCCGCCCTCGAGAAATCCCGCCTGGAACAGGCTGAGGACATCGCCCGCCGCGACCGGGCCATAGGCGACACGGCCCGCCGGCCGTCTCGACCTCGACCATCGGCTCCAGCCAGAAGAGCCCGCGGCTGCCGTTGCGCACCAGATCGATGGCAAGGCCGCGGCGCTCGGCCTCACCGAGAATGGCCGCCGCGACTTCATCGGCGCCCACGGAGAGGGCGGCGGAATCGCCCGGCACATAAACCCGCACCGTCATCAGAGCCGCTCCGTCATGGCCAGCAGCGCGTCGAGCCGGCGCTCGTCGAGGCGGCCGTAGAGGCGGCCGTCGAGCATCCCCGCCGGCGACAGGGCGCAATTCCCGAGGCAATAGACGGTCTCGAGCGTCAGCCGCCCGTCCGGCGTGGTGCCGCCGAAATCGATGCCGAGGCGAGCGCGCAGCCCCGCGGCCAGCTTCTCGCAGCCCATGGATTGGCAGGCCTCGGCCTGGCAGAGGCGCAGCACATGGCGCCCCGCGGGCTCGCGGCGAAAATCATGATAGAAGGTGAGGACGCCATGGACCTCGGCGCGAGACAGGTTGAGCGCCTTGGCGATGATCGGCACCGCCGCATCGTCGACATAGCCGAAGGCCTCCTGCACCGCATGGAGGATCGGCAGGAGGGCGCCCGGCTGATCGCGATGGGCCGCAATCAACCGCTGGAGCTCGGCTTCCTCCGAGAAGAGCTGTTTCTGGCATGCAATCTCTCTCGCCGGCGCGGGACAGCGCGCTGTCGGCGCGGGAGAGATAGCAAGTTCCCTTGATAGATTAAAATTGTTAATTCTGATGATATGATAGTCAGGGACTATCATTCCTCATCAGGGCTGTTGTCCTGTGGTCCGCCGGCCATTAGAACCGGCGGCGGGGCCGACGGCGGCGGACGCCATGCCCGCGGCCGTCTCGGGATCCAGGGCGCAATCCGTCATGCAAACGATCCAGGACGCCTTCGCCGCGGCTCTGCATCTGATAATCACCCTGAACGCTGGGCTGATCGAGATCGTGCTGCTGTCGCTGCGAGTCAGCCTGACGGCCGTGCTCTGTGCTGCCTTGATCGGCCTGCCCCTGGGCGCCGGCCTCGCTTTGTTCCAATTTCCCGGCCGGCGCTTCGCGGCCATCGTCCTCAGCTCCCTTATGGGCATGCCGCCGGTGGTCGTCGGGCTGATCGTCTATCTCCTGCTGTCGCGCTCCGGGCCGCTGGGCGTCTTCGGCCTGCTCTTCTCGCCCACCGCCATGATCCTGGCCCAGATCGTGATCGTCACCCCGATCATCGCCGCCCTCACCCGCCAGCTGGTCGAGGATCTCTGGACCGAGTATCGCGAGCAGCTGCAGTCGCTGGGCTGCGGCCCGCGCCGCGCGATCGCGACCCTGCTCTGGGATGGGCGTTTCAGCCTCATGACCGCGCTCCTCGCCGGCTTCGGCCGGGCGAGCGCCGAGGTCGGCGCGGTCATGATCGTCGGCGGCAATATCGACCATGTGACGCGGATGATGACGACGGCGATCGCACTTGAGACATCGAAAGGCGATCTCGCTTTGGCGCTGGGCCTCGGCATCATCCTGATCATCCTGTCGCTCGGGGTGAATGGCGCGGCCTTCGTCATCCGCGATCTGGCGGGGCGCCATCCATGACCAGTCCCCGCACTTCCATCCTGCCGCTCAGCCTGGAAGGCGTGGGCTATGCCGCGGGCGGCGAGATGCGGATTGCGGAGATCGACATCGAGCTCGCGGCGGGCCCGCGCACCATCATCCTCGGCCCCAATGGCGCGGGAAAGAGCCTGCTGCTGCGGCTCTGCCACGGCCTTATCCAGCCCACCGCCGGGCGCGTCCAGTGGCACGGCAGTTCGGGCCCGGCGCTGCGTCGGCGCCAGGCCATGGTCTTTCAGCGCCCGATCATGCTGCGCCGCTCGGCGGCCGGGAACATCGGCTTCGCCCTCAAGCTGCGGGGGCTCGGCCGAAGCGAGCGGCGGGAGCGGATCGCCGAGGTCTTGCGGCGCACCGGCCTCAGCGCGCTCGCCCATCGGCCGGCCCGCGTGCTTTCCGGCGGCGAGCAGCAGCGCCTGGCCCTGGCCCGCGCCTGGGCGCTGGAGCCGGAAGTGCTGTTCCTCGACGAGCCGACGGCGAGCCTGGATCCCGCAGCCACCCGCGCGGTCGAAGAGCTGGTACAGTCGATCCATCGCTCCGGCACCAAGATCGTGATGACCACCCATGATCTGGGCCAGGCGCGGCGCCTGGCCGATCAGATTCTGTTCCTCAATCATGGCCGCCTCATCGAGGCCGGCCCGGCAGCACCCTTCTTCGCCGGACCCGCCACGCCCGAGGCCGCCGCCTTCCTCAAAGGAGAACTGACATGGTGACTCTCTCGAGACGGCTCTTCCTCGCCGCCGCCCTCGCCCTCACGGTCTTCGCCGGCGCGGCTCAGGACGTGCGCAGAGGACCGCTTCATCACCATCGCGTCGACGACCTCGACCCAGGACAGCGGGCTGTTCGAATATCTGTTGCCGATCTTCACCAAGAAGACCGGCATCGAGGTCCGCGTCGTCGCGGTCGGGACCGGCCAGGCGCTCAAGATCGGCCAGCAGGGCGATGCCGATATGCTCTTCGTCCACGACCGGGCCGGCGAGGAGAAATTCGTCGCCGATGGCTATGGCGTGAAGCGCGAGCCGCTGATGTACAACGACTTCATCATCGTCGGCCCCGAAGTCCGATCCCGCCCATGTCAAGGGCGACGGCAATGCGGTGGATGCCCTCCAGAAGATCGCCGCGGCCAAGGCGCCATTCGCCTCGCGCGGCGACGATAGCGGCACCAACCGGATGGAGCTGCGCCTCTGGAAGCAGGCGAAGATCGATGTGAAGGCGGCCTCGGGCGATTGGTACAAGAACCTGGGCCAGGGCATGGGGGCCACCCTCAACACGGCGGCGGCGATGGATGCCTATACCCTCGCCGACCGCGCGACCTGGAGCAAATTCGCCAACAAGCAGAATCTGACGTTGCTGGTGGAGGGCGACAAGAAGCTCTTCAACCAATATGGCGTGATCCTGGTGAACCCGGCCAAACATCCCAAGGTGAAGGTCGCCGACGCCCAGGCTTTCATCGACTGGCTGATCTCCCCCGAGGGCCAGACCGTCATCGCCAATTACAAGATCAGCGGCGCCCAGGCCTTCTTCCCGGATCACGATCAGCCGGGGTCGTAGGATCGAACCACAGAGCGAGGATAGGGGAGGCATCATGCCGATCATCAGGGGCGGCGAGGGGGCGGCGTTTCATCTGAAGCGCGGCCAGCAAGTTCGGATCGTCAATACCCATGGCAGCCAGGTGGTCGATCTCTTCGCCCATAACGCCGGCGATCTCGCGGAGAGCCTCTCCATCCATCACTCCCGCAATGTCTGGTATCGCCTCCAGCCGCGCCAGGGCGACCAACTCTGGACGCAGCTGCGCCGGCCGATCCTGACGATGACGGAGGACAGCTCGCCGGGGGTGCATGACACCTTGTTCCCCTGCTGCGATGCCACGCGCTACGAGCAGCTCGGCGTCAAAGGCTATCACCGCAATTGCGCCGACAATTGGCGGGCGGCGGTCGGCAGCCTCGGCGTCGAGCCGCCGGCGACCGTGCCGACGGCGCTCAATCTTTTCATGAATGTCCCCGTCGCCCCGGACGGGAGCTTCAAGATCCTGCCGCCCGTCAGCCGCCCCGGCGATCATGTGAGCTTCCGCGCCGAGCTGGATTGCCTGATCGCCCTCTCGGCCTGCCCCGTCGATATGCTGCCGCTGAACGGACCGGATTGCCGGCCCCAGGATGTGGAATATCTGATCGCCGATTGAACGGGCCGTCTTGCCACCCGTCCATAAGTCGGCTAGTCTCGACATATGGATACAGATCATGCCCTGCTCGTCTTCTCCGCCCTCTCGCAGCCGACGCGCCTCGAGGTGTTCCGGCTGCTGATCGAGAACGAGCCGGCGGGGCTGCCCGCGGGCGAGGTCGCCCGAAGGATGGCCGTCCCTCACAACACCATGTCGACGCATCTTGCGATCCTGACCCGCGCGGGGCTGATCACCGCCGAGCGGCAGAGCCGGTCGATCGTCTATCGCGCGCGCCTCGATGCCGTGCGGGAGCTGGCCGGCTATCTCGTCCAGGATTGTTGCGGCGGACGTCCGGAGATCTGCGCGCCGCTGCTCGCGGATCTGTCACCCTGCTGCCCGCCCAAGGTCGCCGCGAAGGAGACCGCTTGTGGCTGAGGGCGACGCCATGGATTACGCGATCTATCACAATCCCGCCTGCGGAACCTCGCGCAACGTGCTCGGGCTGATCCGCGATGCCGGCATCGAGCCGCAGGTGATCGAGTATCTGAAGACGCCACCCTCGCGGGCATTGCTCGCACAGCTCATCGAGCGGATGGGCTGTTCCGTTCGCTCGATCTTGCGGGAGAAGGGCACGCCCTATGCCGAGCTCGGTCTGGGTAACCCAGCCCTGACCGACGCGGAGCTCCTCGATGCGATGATGGCGCATCCGATCCTGATCAACCGGCCGATCGTCGTGACCCCGCGCGGAGTCAAGCTCTGCCGGCCGTCGGAGACCGTGCTCGATCTCCTTCCGGCCACCTCTTAGGGCGAATTGCGCAAGGCAAGAGCCGCGCCGGAACGGCGCGAAGGAAGCAAGCATGTCCATCTTTGAACGCTGGCTCACCCTATGGGTGGCGCTCTGCATCCTCGCCGGCATCCTTCTTGGCCAGATCATGCCCGGCATCTTCCACGCCATCGGTGCCGCGGAAATCGCCCGGGTCAATCTGCCGGTGGCGGCGCTGATCTGGCTGATGATCGTCCCGATGCTCGTCAAGATCGACTTCGCCGCCCTCGGCCAGGTCAAGGCGCATTGGCGCGGCATCGGCGTCACGCTGTTCGTCAACTGGGCCGTCAAGCCCTTCTCCATGGCGGCGCTCGCCTGGCTGTTCGTGGGTTATCTTTTCCGCCCCTATCTCCCCGCGGTGCAGATCGACAGCTATATCGCGGGGCTGATCATCCTCGCCGCCGCACCTTGCACGGCCATGGTCTTCGTCTGGTCGAACCTGACCAAAGGCGAGCCGCATTTCACGCTCTCCCAGGTGGCGCTCAACGACACCATCATGGTCTTCGCCTTCGCGCCGATCGTGGCACTTCTGCTCGGCCTCTCCGCCATCACCGTGCCTTGGGATACGCTGCTGCTGTCGGTCGCGCTCTACATTGTCGCGCCCGTCATCTTCGCCCAGATCCTGCGGCGTCGATGGCTGGCGAGCGGCGGCGAAGGGGCGCTGAAGCGGCTGCTCGACCGGCTGCAGCCCCTCTCGCTTCTCGCCTTGCTCGCAACCCTCGTGCTGCTCTTCGGCTTCCAGGGCGAGCAGATCCTCGCCCAGCCGCTGGTGATCGCGCTTCTCGCCGTGCCGATCCTGATCCAGGTCTATTTCAACGCCGGGCTCGCCTATCTGCTGAATCGGATGTTCGGCGAGCAGCATTGCGTCGCGGGGCCTTCGGCGCTCATCGGCGCCTCGAATTTCTTCGAGCTGGCGGTGGCGGCCGCGATCAGCCTGTTCGGCTTCCGCTCGGGTGCGGCGCTCGCGACCGTCGTCGGCGTGCTGATCGAGGTGCCGGTCATGCTGACCGTCGTCTGGATCGTGAACCGGTCGAAGGCCTGGTACGAAAGGGACGGGGTCCGCGTTAATTTCGAATATTCTCGAAATAATGATTGACGGGTGATGCCGGGCCGCATATTTCTATTTCCATGAAAATCGAACAAGCAGCCAAGCAGCTCGAAGCCCTCGGCAATCCGACGCGGCTCCAGGTCTATCGAGCCCTCGTGCGTGCCGGCGCCGCGGGCCTCCCCGTCGGCCGGTTGCAGGAGAAGCTTCGGCTCGCGGCCTCGACGCTCTCCCATCATTTGCATCGGCTGATCCTGACGGGCCTCGTCACCCAGGAGCGCCAGGCGACCACGCTGATCTGCCGGGCGAACTATCCCGCGATGAACGGGCTGATCGGATTTCTGGTGGATGAATGCTGCGTCGATGCCACTTGCGCCGCCGCAGACGGAAAGGCCGCCTAGAGCCATCCTCTTTTTTGCTCAGAACTTCTATATTCCTGGAAGGACAGAATATGAAGATCGCAAACCCGGAAGACCTGCCAATTGCCGTCATCGGCGCCGGCCCGGTCGGTCTGGCAGCCGCGGCCCATCTGCTTGCCCAGGGCCTGCCGGTGAAGCTCTACGAGGCCGGCCCCGCGGTAGCTGCGAATTTGCGCGACTGGGGCCATGTCCAGGTCTTTACGCCGTGGCGCTATTGCGTCGATGCCGCGGCGACGGCCCTGCTGCAACGCCAGGGCTGGCGACTGCCCGCCGCGGCGGCCTTCCCCACCGGCGCCGAGCTCGTCGCCCGTTATCTGGAGCCCCTGGCCGCCACACCCGAGCTTGCCGCAGTGATCGAGACCGGCGCCCGCGTCACCGCCATTTCCCGGCAGGGCCTGGACAAGGTCGTGAGCCGCGGGCGGGAGAAGCAGCCCTTCGTTCTGGCCGTTGCGTCGACGGGCGGCATCCGCCGCGATTTGGCGCGCGCCGTCATCGATGCGTCGGGCACCTGGACGACGCCGAATCCGCTGGGCGGCAGCGGTCTGCCGGCCGAGGGCGAAGCCGCGTTCGCCGACCGGATCGCCTATGGCATCCCGGATATCCTCGGCCGCTCCCGGGATGTCTACGCCGGGATGACGACGCTGGTGGTCGGCTCCGGACATTCCGCCGGCAATGCGCTTCTGGAGCTGGCCCAACTCGCCGATGCCGAGCCGCAGACATCGTTCCTCTGGGCGACCCGGAGCACCGATCTGGTACGGATCTATGGTGGTGGCGACGCCGATCAGCTGCCGGCGCGGGGCGAGCTGGGGCGGGAGGTCCGCGAGCTGGCAGAGAGCGGGCGCGTCACGCTGGTGACCGGCTTTTCCATCCTTGCGCTGCATGAAGAGCACGGGCGAATCATCGTTGAAGGCGAGACGGCGCAAGGCCGGCATCGGATCGGCCCGGTCGATCGGATCATCGCCGCCACCGGCCAGCGGCCCGATTTGTCGCTGACACGCGAGCTGCGTCTCGATCTCGATCCCTGGCTCGAAAGCACCAAGGCGCTGGGTCCCTTGATCGATCCGAATGAGCATTTCTGCGGCTCGGTGCCGCCGCATGGCCACCGCGAGCTCGCCCATCCCGAGCCCGGCTTTTATACGGTGGGCATCAAGAGCTATGGGCGCGCGCCGACCTTCCTGCTCCTTACCGGCTATGAGCAGGTCCGCTCGGTCGCCGCGGCAATCGCGGGGGATATGGCGGCGGCCGATGATCTGCGGCTCGTGCTTCCCGAAACCGGCGTCTGCACGACCGAGCGAATCGCCATCACCGACGGCGCCGCGGGTTGCTGCGGCGGCCCGGTGCCGGCCGAGGTCGATGCCTGCTGTGTGGCCGATGTCGTCGCAAAGGACGAAGGCAAATCCGGATGCGGTTGCGGGGTTGCTGCATGAGCGGCCCCGCCGCGGGAACTCTTTCTCCTGCGGCAAAAGCACCCGGCCTTGCGATCGTCGTCTCGACCCTCGGGGTGACGCAGATCCTCGCCTGGGGCTCGTCCTATTATCTCCTGGCGGTTCTGGCGCAACCGATCGCCCGCGATACCGGCTGGCCGCTCGGCTGGGTTGTCGGGGGATTGTCCCTCGGCCTGCTTACGGCCGGCCTCGCATCGCCGCGCGTCGGCGACAGCATTCAGCACCGCGGCGGGCGTCCGGTCCTCGCGGTCAGCGCGCTGCTGCTGGCCCTCGGCTTGATCGGCCTCGCCCTCGCCCCGGCATTGCCGATCTATCTCGCATCCTGGCTGGTGCTCGGCATCGGCATGGGCGCCGGTCTTTACGACGCCGCCTTCGCCACCCTCGGCAGGCTCTATGGCCAGCGCGCGCGCCGGGCCATCGCGACGCTGACCTTGTTCGGCGGATTTGCCAGCACCGCATGCTGGCCGCTCTCGGCCATGATGGTCTCGCACTTCGGATGGCGCGGGGCCTGTCTGATCTATGCGGGGATCCATCTGGCGATCCTCCTGCCGCTCTATCTCTTCGTTCTTCCGAGCGAACCCAGGACAGCCATTGCGGTCGCTGCCGGCAAGGCGGCCCCCGCGACGAGCAGTCGGGCGAAGAGCCGCTTGCCGCCCGGCACCATGATGCTCTTCATCCTGCTCGCCGCGACGATCACCATCGCCTCGATGATCTCGACCGTGATCTCCGTTCATCTGATGACCATCCTGCAGGCCCGCGACATCGCGCTGGCCGCCGCCGTCGCGCTGGGCGCCATCGTCGGCCCCGCACAGGTCAGCGCCAGGGCCGTCGAAATGCTCATCAGCCGCTATCATCATCCGATCTGGACGATGCTCGCCGGCACGATCTTCGTCGCCATCGGCGTCGGCGCGCTCTGGGCGGGGCTGCCGATCATTGCCGCCGCTCTCGTCTTCTATGGCGCCGGGATCGGGATCGAATCCATTGCCCGCGGCACCCTGCCCCTGGTCCTGTTCGGCGAGGCGAGCTATGCCGCCATCATGGGCAGGATCGCCATGCCCAGCTTCCTTACCCAGGCCGCCGCGCCATCGCTGGGTGCGGTTCTCATGGCGAGGCTGGGCTCTCTCGGGACGCTGGAGACGCTCTTCGCCGTCGCGGTCGCCAATGTCATCTTGGTGCTGGCGCTATTGGTTATCCTGCCCCGAGCCCCGGCCGCGCGCGAGGCGCGATAACCGCATCATGACGCGCCGCCGGGCCCGACAATCCGAAAGCCGAGAGCCGTCAGCGCCGCTCTGACGCTGGCGTCCTGCAGCACGGCCCTGAATCGTTGCACGGCTGGCCGGTCGAGCCGCGCCTTCGGCACCGCGAAATCGTAATGCTCGTCCTGCAGCGGGAGGAAGCCGAGGTCGTATTGCCGCGCCACGCTCTCGATCGCCACGCCCCAATCGGCGCGGTTCTGGGCGACGGCAACCGCGACGGCATTGTGGGATTTGGGCTGCGACCAATAGCCGGAGGGCTTGGCGCCGGCGAGCAGGCGGTCGGTCAGAATGCGCGTGCCGCTGCCGGCGTTGCGATTGACCATGATGCAGTCCGGATCGGCGGCGGCCGCGGCGATGGCCTCTTGCACGGAGCGGCCCATGAAGCGGCCGTCGCCCTTCCTGAAGACGATGCCCTGCAGCCGGCGATAGCCCTCGATGAGCTCGAGTTCCGGCGTCAGCAGGGGACGGTTGTACGCCGCCGGTCGCCGGATCCATGAGATGGATGGGCGCGATGTCGCATTCCCCGCGCTTGGCGGCGGCCAGCCCGCCCATGCTGCCGACATTGAGCAGCTTGACCGAGATCCCCTCCGCCTGAAGCCGTGCCGTGATGATGTCGAGCCCGATGCAATGGCTGCCGATGATCGACCAGATCCGCCAGCTGCCGCGAGTTCCCGATGCAGCTGGACCTCCACGGACGTCCCCGCCGCCAGGCTCTCCTGGTGCTGGCCGATGGTGATGAATCCGTCGGCCTGGCTGAAGGCGGTGACCGCGCCCGAGCCCTTGGCGATGGGATAGGCGGCCAGCCCGCCGTCCTCGCGCCGCGCCAGCGACACCATCATGAATTCCGTCCGGCCGCGCTCCGAGGTGACCCTGAGCGGCAGCGTCGCCGCGACCCGCTCGACCTCGGCGGCCGGCAGGCCGGCCAAGGCGCGGATCACCGGGGCCACGAATTCATGGAAGGTGAAGATGGCCGAGGTCGGGAAGCCCGGCAGGACGATGACCGGCTTGCCGCGCGGTGACCGCCAGGCAGATGGGCTTGCCGGGCTTCAGCGCCACGCCATGAACGAGGATGCCCGGATCCTTGAAGCGGGCGACGGCGCGGTAGCAGAGATCGCCCGCGCCCTTCGATGTTCCGCCGGACATGAGCACCATGTCGCAATCAGCGAGGCTTTCTTCGATGAGACGCGACAGCACGGCCTCGTCGTCGGGACCGATGCCGATCTGCCGGGGAATGCCGCCAGCCTCCTCCACCGCCGCCGCCAGGATCGCCGCGTTGGAATCATAGACGGCGCCCGGGCGCATCGGCTCGCCGGGGGCGAGGATCTCGTCGCCCGTGGAGATGATCGCAACCCGTGGGCTTGCGGTAGACCTCGACGGTCGCGCGGCCGACCGCGGCCAGCATGCCGATCTCGCGTGAGGTCAGACTCTGCCCGGCCCGCAGCACCGTCTCGCCCCGCGCCATATCGCTGCCGGCAAAGGCGATGAATTGCCCGGCCGCGGCGGGCCGGCGGATCTCGATGATCGTCTTGCCCTCGATCTCGCGGGCTTCCGTTTGCTCGATCATCACGACGGCATCGGCGCCGCGCGGCAGCATGCCGCCCGTCGCGATCAGGCTGGCGAAGCCCGGCGCCACCGGCAGCCGCGGCTCGACACCCGGCGTCAGCACCTCGAGGTTCAATTGCAGCCGCTTGGGCGCCTGCTCGCTGGCATCGGCCACATCGCCGGCGCGCAGCGCAAAGCCGTCGACATTCGCCCGATCGAAGCCGGGAACGTCGACCTCGGCGATGACGGCCCGCGCCAGCACCCGGTTCAACGCCAGCGACAGGGGAAGCTGCCTCGCCGCCGAGCGGGCGCAGCGCGAGATGGCGGTGAAAGCGCAGCGTCGCTTCCTCGCTGCTGACGACCTCGAGAAATTGCTCCTGACGGGCAAGGCGAGCGAGGGCGGCTTCGATATCGGTCATGATGCGGGCCGAGCAAATACACGGTCACATCAGCACCTGCCGCAAATCCTTCGCTGCCCTCGGGGATGATGACGAAGCCATCCGCGCGCGCGGCCGCCATGAGGCCTGCCTCGGCGAAAGAAGCAATCGGCGCGGCATGGCCCTCGCGGCATTGCATCGGGCAAATCTCCGTCATGCCGATGCCGGAGACGATCTTGCGCTCGAGGCGCATCGCCTGTGATCGAAACGGAAGCGCCGGATTCCCGCCCGCCAGGCGCCGGATCGCCCGGCCGGCAAACAGCTCATAGGCCCAAAGACAGTCGACCGGCGTTCCCGGCAAGAGGAAGACCGGCGTGGCGGGGTCGAGCCGCCCCATGCCGGCGGACTCGCCGGGATGGAGGGCGACGCCGTGAATGGCAAGCTCGCCGGCTGCCGCCAGCGCCTCGGCGGCAAAATCATCCGCCCCGTGACCCGTGCCGCCGGCAAGAAGGACGATGTCGGCGCCGCCTGAAGCAAGGGCCGCGCGAAGGCTCTCGCGGTCCCGCTCGACGGGACGAAGATCCCTGACGATGCCACCATCCCGTTCGACCAAGCTGCGAAGAAGCGGGCCATCCACGTCACCGATCGCTGCCGCGGTTGGCGGCGCGTCGACCCGTGCCAGCCCGCGGCCTGCCAGCAAGACCCTGACTTCGGGCCTGCGGATCACCGGCAGATGTCTGACGCCCGCCGCCGCCAGCAAGCCGATCTCAGGCGGACCAAGCCGCCGTCCGGCCGCGACCAGCATCGCGCCCGCGGCGGCATGACTGCCCAAGCGCGCGATGAGACTCCCGCACACCGCGGGTTCGATGATCTCGCAGCGGCCGGCCGCCGCATCCACCGACACATGGTCGAGCGGCAGAATCGCATCGGCGCCGCCGGGCAGGCGATCGCCGGCGTTGACCGGGACCGCACCGAGCGCCGGCAGCAATTCGTCGGGCGATGCCAATCGGAAGCTCAAGGGGTTGTAGCTGCTGGCACCCAGGGTCTCGCTGGCCCTGACCGCGAGTCCGTCGGTTGCGGCGCGATCGAAGTCAGGCACGGCGCTGGCAGCGAGCACCTGCTGGGCTGCGACCCGGCCGGCGGCATCGGTCAAGGCAATCTCCTCGGCCGCCATCGCTTGCGTATTGGCATCGACCCAGGCGATCGCAGCCGCGACGGAGGTTCGCATGATCTTGCTTGCGCCGCCCGGGGTCTCGGCTTAGCTGCCGAGCCCGGCAAAGGGCAGGAAATCCACCATGCTGCCGGGCTCGAGCCGGGTCATCGCCTCGGGCAGCTCGACCAGCCCGTCGGCTTCTACCAGGGAGGTAAGAATCCCCGCTCCTTCGCGGGGAAACTTGACCGCGGCCAGCTCGCCATCTTCCTGCCGGACCAGGCGCACCCGCAGATATTCGCGCCGATCCTGCTTCTTGCGATGCTCGAAATCGGCGCGCACCCGATAATGCGCCGGCTCGACCGCGCTCGCCCCCATGAGGCGGAGCAGGATGGGCCGGGCGACGCGCAGGAAGGTGACCATGGCCGCCACCGGATTGCCCGGCAGGCCGATGAAGGCCAGGCGGCGCTCGCCCACGGCGAATTGGCCCAGCGCCACCGGCCGGCCGGGCTTGATGGCAAGGCGCCAGAGATGCAGCGAACCCAGGGACTCGACCGCCGCCTTGACGTGATCCTCATCCCCGGTCGAGACGCCGCCCGAGGTCATGACCGCGTCATGATCTGCCGCCGCCTCGGCCAGCGCCTGGCGCACGATCTCCGGGCGATCGGCCAATATGCCGAGATCGCTATAGGCGATGCCGAGCTGCTGCAGCAAGGCGCCCAGGGTGCGGCGGTTGGAATCATAGATCTGGCCCGGCCCCAGCTTCTGGCCCAGCTCCGCCAGCTCATCGCCTGTCGAGAACAAAGCGACCTTCAAGGGCCGCGAGACCGTCAGGGTCTGGCGCCCCAGCGCGGCCGCGAGCCAGATATCCCGGGGGCTGAGCCGCTTTCCGGTCGCCAACGCGGCGTCGCCGACGCGGATCCCGGCCTCGGGCAATTCGAGGGGTGAGGTTACATCGGCCAGGAGGATGCGGCCCCCGGCCTCGGCCAGGGGAACTTCCTCGGCTTCGGTCACCCTGTCCAGACGCGGCATGACCAGGGCAAGCGCCGCCTCGATGGTCATCAGCGGGCCGCCGGCGGCGAAGCAATCGTCGGTGAGTTGCGTCATGGAACGCCGCCCCCCATAGGCGCATCGTCGGTCGGTGCATGGGTGCAATGCAAGTCGAGCATCATGGAATGGCCGAAATCCCGCATTAGCTAGGCTATAGATGGGCCGGGTGCCGGCCTTGTTAAGCCCTTGCAGAGGATGCATCATCCGCCCATGGATTCCCCAATGGATTCCTACATCGTCAAGCCGGATCCCGACGATCCCAGGTTGAAGCGCCGGGTGACCGGCATCGACGAGAACGGCAGCAGGATCGAGACCGAGGTCGTCGTCGAGCGCCCCCTGACCCTGTTCCTGAACGGCCAGGAGATCGTCACCATGATGACGATCGGCGACCATCCGGATTGCCTGGCGCTGGGCTATCTGCTCAACCAGAACATGATCCAGCCGGCGGATGAGATCACCGCCATCGATCATGACGACGAGTTGGGCGTCGTCGTCGTGCGCACGGCGCGCAAGACCAATTACGAGAAGAAGCTGCGCAAGAAGACGCTGACCTCCGGCTGCGCCCAGGGCACGGTCTTCGGCGATATGATGGAGAAGTTCGCCGATATCACGCTCGATCCCGCCGCGGTGCTGCGCACCTCCTGGATCTATTCGCTTTCCCGGCAGATCAATCTGACGCCCAGCCTCTATCTGGCCGCCGGCGCCATCCATGGCTGTGTGCTCTGCGAGGAAGACCGGCCGATCCTCTATATGGAAGACGTCGGCCGGCATAATGCGATCGACAAGATCGCCGGCTATATGCGGCTCCACGGCATAGGTCCGGAGGGGAAGATCTTCTACACCACCGGCCGCCTCACCAGCGAGATGGTGCTGAAGACGGTGCAGATGCGCATCCCCATCCTGATCTCCCGCTCGGGCTTCACCGCCTGGGGCGTCGAGCTGGCGCGGGAGGCCAATCTGACCCTGGTCGGTCGGGCCAAGGGCAAGCGCTTCATCGCGCTCGCCGGCGAGGGCCGGATCCTCTTCGACAGCAATCCCGCCGCCGTGACCGAGGAAGGGCCGAAGCATCGCCGAAAGGCCAGCCTGGCGGAGGATGCGGCCTGAGCGATCGGCATTGCGCTTCCCCGAGCGGTATGCGAACTACGGCCGCCGAAAGGCGGTCGGGAGGCTTTCTCCTGTGAAAGCCTGGTTAGGAACATGAGGATTCGATGACGGAAGGATTCCAGGGCGGAACCCCCGGAAACGGGCATGACGGCGACCGGCCGCTGGAGCGGCTGATCCACCCTGGCTCGGGCCGGCGCAAGGCACCGGCCACGCGCAAGGGCCGGCAAGTCGAGCCGGAGACCCGGGCGGAGATCCATGCCCTGCTGGGCGACCGGCCGCGCAACCGCGATCTGCTGATCGAATTCCTGCATCTCCTCCAGGACCGCTATGGCCATCTCTCCGCCCGCCATCTCGCCGCTTTGGCGGAGGAGATGAAGATCGCCATGGCGGAGGTCTATGAGGTCGCTTCCTTCTACGCCCATTTCGACATCATCACCGAAGGCGAGACCCCGCCCCCGGCCCTCACCGTCCGGGTCTGCGATTCCCTGAGCTGCGAAATGCAGGGCGCCCAGGCCCTGCTGGCGGCCCTGCCGGCACGGCTGGGCGCCGAGGTGCGGGTGCTGCGGGCGCCCTGCATGGGGCGCTGCGAGCATGCGCCGGTGGCCGAGGTCGGCCATCGCCATATCGACGAGGCGACCGTCGAGACGATCGCGGAAGCGGCGGAGACGGGCCATACCCATGCGGTCATGCCCGCCTATAAGGATTTTGCCGCCTATCTTGCCGATGGCGGCTATCAGCTGCTGAAGGCCTGCCTCGCGGGCCAGCGCCAGCCGGAAGAGCTGTTCAAGACCCTCGAGGATTCGGGGCTGCGCGGCCTGGGCGGCGCCGGCTTTCCCACGGGCCGCAAATGGCGCATCGTCAGCCAGCAGCCTGCCCCGCGGCTGCTCACCGTCAATGCCGATGAAGGCGAGCCCGGCACCTTCAAGGACCGGGTCTATCTCGAGCAGGATCCCCATCGCTTCATCGAGGGTGCGCTGATCGGCGCTTGGGCCTCCGGCTGCGAGCGCGGCTATGTCTATCTCCGCGACGAATATCCCGCGATCCACGCGCTGCTCCATGCCGAGCTCGCCAAGGTGAGTGCGGCGGGCCTCGACAAGCATTGCCCGCTGGAGCTCCGCCGCGGGGCCGGCGCCTATATCTGCGGCGAAGAATCGGCGATGATCGAATCCATCGAGGGCAAGCGCGGCCTGCCGCGCAACCGCCCGCCCTATATCGCCCAGCTCGGCCTCTTCGGCCGGCCGACCCTGAACCACAATGTCGAGACCCTCTACTGGGTGCGCGAGATCGTCGAGAAGGGGGCCGAGTGGTTCACCAGCCAGGGCCGCCATGGCCGCAAGGGCTTGCGCTCCTTCTCCGTCTCCGGCCGGGTCAAGAGCCCGGGCGTCAAGGTGGCGCCGGCCGGCATCACGGTCACGGAGCTGATCGCGGAATATTGCGACGGCATGGCCGAGGGCCATAGCTTCCGGGCATATCTGCCGGGCGGGGCGTCGGGGGGAATCCTGCCGGCCTCCCTCGGCGATGTGCCGCTGGATTTCGATACCCTGCAGCCCCATGGCTGCTTCATCGGCTCGGCCGCCGTGGTGATCCTCTCGGACAAGGACGACATGAAGGCCGTCGCCCTCAACCTCATGCGCTTCTTCGAGGATGAATCCTGCGGCCAATGCACCCCCTGCCGCAACGGCACCGAGAAGGCCGTCGCGTTGATGTCGAAGCCGGTCTGGGATGTGCCGCTGCTGCAGGATCTCTCCACCGTGATGATGGATGCCTCCATCTGCGGCCTGGGCCAGGCGGCACCCAATCCGCTGCTCTCCGTGCTGAAGCATTTTCCCGACGAGGTCACCGGCCGGAAGGCCGGCTGACCGCCCCAGATGACCACCCGAGTCACGACAGGATGATCGATCATGGCGATCCGCTTCTCCCTTAACGGCCAGGAGGTCGAGGCTCAGGATGGCGAGACCATCTGGCAGGTCGCGGCCCGCCTCGGCGAGGAGATCCCCCATCTCTGCTATTCGCCGGAACCCGGATATCGGGCCGACGGGAATTGCCGCGCCTGCATGGTGGAGATCGAGGGCGAGCGCACCTTGGCCGCTTCCTGCATCCGCAAGCCCGCGGCGGGCATGAAGGTCGCGACGTCCACGGACCGGGCGAAGAAATCCCGCGCCATGGTCTTCGAGCTGTTGCTGGCCGACCAGCCGGCGCGGACCATCGCCCATGATCCCGAATCGAAATTCTGGGCCTGGACCGACAAGATCGGCCTGGCGGCCTCGCGCTTTCCCGCCGGCGAGCGGCCGGTGCTCGATATCAGCCACAAGGCGATGCGCGTCAATCTCGATGCCTGCATCAATTGCAATCTCTGCGTCCGGGCCTGCCGCGAGGTCCAGGTCAACGACGTCATCGGCATGGCTTATCGCGGCCATGGCTCCAAGGTCGTCTTCGATTTCGACGATCCCATGGGGGAATCCACCTGCGTCGCCTGCGGCGAATGCGTGCAGGCCTGCCCGACGGGCGCGCTGATGGAAGCCTCGCTGCTGGACGATCTCCAGATCCGCGCGGTCTATCCCGAGCGCAGCGTCAACAGCCTCTGCCCCTATTGCGGCGTCGGCTGCCAGACCAAGGTCTATGTCAAGGACGAGAAGATCGTCCAGATCGACGGGCGCGACGGCCCGGCCAACCAGAACCGCCTCTGCGTCAAGGGCCGCTTCGGCTTCGATTATGTCGATCATCCCCATCGCCTGACCAAGCCGCTGATCCGCAAGGCCGGCATCGCCAAGGATCCGCATATGCAGATCGCCGACGATGCCTGGGGCGAGGTCTTCCGCGAGGCGAGCTGGGAGGAGGCTCTCGATGTCGCCGCCGCTGGGCTGAAGGCCATGCGCGACCGCGAAGGGCCGCAGGCCCTGGCGGGCTTCGGCTCGGCCAAGGGCTCCAACGAGGAGGCCTATCTGTTCCAGAAGCTGGTGCGCACCGGCTTCGGCACCAACAATGTCGATCATTGCACCCGGCTCTGCCACGCCTCCTCCGTCGCCGCCCTGATGGAGGGCGTCGGCTCGGCGGCGGTCACGGCACCCTTCACCGCGGCCGCCGATGCCGAGGTCATCATCGTGATCGGGGCGCGGCCGACCCAGAACCATCCCGTCGCCGCCACCTTCTTCAAGCAGGCGGTCAAGCGCGGGGTGAAGCTGATCATCATCGATCCCATGACCCAGGAGATGTCGCGCTTCGCCACCTGGCATCTGCAGTTCAAGCCCGGCACCGACGTGCCGCTGCTGAACGCCCTGATCCACACCATCATCGATGAAGGCATGGTGGACCGGCAATATGTCGAGGCCAATGTCGAAGGCTTCGAGGCGCTGAAGGCGAAGGTCGCGGCCTACAGCCCGGAGAAGATGGCCCCGCTCTGCGGCATACCCGCCGAGCGTCTGCGCGAGGTCGCGCGGACCTATGCCCGCAGCCGGGCCTCCATCATCTTCTGGGGCATGGGCATCTCCCAGCATGTCCATGGCACCGACAACTCGCGCTGCCTGATCGCGCTCTCCATGATCACGGGTCATGTGGGGCGGCCCGGGACGGGGCTGCATCCGCTCCGCGGGCAGAACAATGTCCAGGGCGCCTCGGATGCCGGCCTCATCCCCATGGTCTTCCCCGACTATCTCTCGGTGGAGAATGTCGAGATCCGCGAGCGGATGGAGGCCTTCTGGGGCACCAAGCTCGATCCCAAGCGCGGGCTGACGGTGGTCGAGATCATCAACGCGATCCATGCCGACCAGATCAAGGCGATGTATGTCATGGGCGAGAATCCGGCCATGTCGGATCCCGACCAGCATCACGCCCGCATCGCGCTCGCCAAGCTCGAGCATCTCGTGGTCCAGGACATCTTCCTGACGGAGACGGCCTGGCATGCCGATGTGATCCTGCCGGCCTCGGCCCATGCGGAGAAGCTGGGGAGCTACACCAACACCAACCGCCAGATCCAGATCGGCCGCCCGGCCATCAAGCTGCCCGGCGAGGCGCGCCAGGATCTGGAGCTGATCCAGGAACTGGCCCGGCGGATCGGCCTGCCCTGGGATTACAGCCATCCCAGCGAGGTCTTCACCGAGATGGCCCAGGTCATGCCCTCCCTGAACAACATCACCTGGGAGCGGCTGGAGCGGGAAGATTCAGTGACCTATCCCTGCGACGATCCCAGCAGGCCGGGCAATGAGATCATCTTCGCCAATGGCTTCCCCACCGCCTCGGGCCGCGCCAAGGTGGTGCCCACCGATCTGACGGCGCCGGACGAGCTGCCCGATGCGGATTTTCCCATGGTGCTCTCGACCGGGCGCATGCTGGAGCATTGGCATACCGGCGCCATGACGCGCCGCGCCACGGTGCTGGACAATATCGAGCCCGAAGCGGTGGCGCTGCTGAACCGGCGCGACCTGCGCCGCCTGGATCTCCGGGCCGGCGACATGATCCGGGTCACGACGCGGCGCGGCACCATCGAGCTGAAGGCCCGCCTCGACCGCGACGTGCCGGAAGGGATGGTCTTCATCCCCTTCTGCTTCGCCGAAGCCCCGGCCAATTTCCTCACCAACCCCGTGCTCGACCCCTTCGGCAAGATCCCGGAGTTCAAGTTCTGCGCGGCGAAGGTGGAGCCGGCCAAGGTGCATGTAGAGGCGGCGGAGTAGCGCCGCACTTTCTCTCTACCGCGAGCTCGCCAGCTAACCCTCTACCGCGCTCCCTTTGTATCCCCTCCCCCCTTGCGGGGGAGGGTTAGGGTGGGGGTAAGATCCGCGTCCGCGGATCACCATGAGTCTGTGCTGCATCGATTGCTTTTGAGAATACGGCCACCCCCTCCCCGGCCCTCCCCCGTCAAAGCGCGGGCCTGACGGCCCGCAGGGGGAGGGGGAAGAAAGTAGCGGCGGCAATCGACCAGATATGTTTATCGCCTAGCGCTTTCGCGGGAATGACGAAATAGGGGTTACGCCAGCTCGATTTCCCCGTCGATCACCAGCTTGAGCTCGGTGCCGCCCAGGGTCAGCGTCATCTCGGCGGGCAGCTTCTCATTGCCCCTCAGCTTGCCCGACGCCACGGCGCCCCGCACTGCCTCCTCGATCGCGCGCTGACCGGTGACGCCGACCTTCTTCAGGAACTTGCGGAGACTCATGTTGAAGACGTCTTCGTTCATGCTCGCCTCCTAATTCCGGTAGCTCGCATCCTCGCGGTCGAGGGCGCGGATATGGGCGGCCCATTCCTGATCGCCGAGCGGGGCGTCGTTCTCATGCTCACTCTGGCGGGCGGTCTTTTCGCAGACTTCCGGCGAGGGGATGACGAGCTCCGATCCGCCGGCAAGTGCCGCGATCTGAATCTCGCAGGCCCGCTCGAGATAGAACATCAGGCTGAAGGCCTCGGGGATGGTGCGCCCCGCGGTCAGCAGCCCGTGATTGGTCAGGATCATCGAGCGCTTGTCGCCGAGAGAGGCGACCAGCCGCGGCCGCTCGTCGAGGTCGAGAGCGATGCCTTCGTAGTCGTGATAGGCGAGGCGGTTGTAGAACTGCAGCGAGATCTGGTTCAGCGGCAGCAACCCCTGCTTCTGGCAGGCGACGGCCATCCCCGCCCGGGTATGGGTATGGAGCACGCAGAACACGTCATGTCGCGCGGCATGGATGGCGCTATGGATGGTGAAGCCGGCGGCATTGACGCGATAGTCGCTCTCCTCCACCAGGCGGCCTTCGAGATCGATCTTCACCAGGCTGGAGGCGGTGATCTCGTCGAACATCAGCCCATAGGGGTTGAGCAGGAACTGATCCTCCACCCCCGGCACCCGGGCCGAGATATGGGTATAGATCGTATCCGTCATGCGATAGCGGGCCACCAGGCGGTAGCAGGCCGCGAGCTGCACCCGCGTCTCCCACTCCGCCTCGGACCAGCGGGTCTTGTGATCGATCTTGGTCACCGAAGCCTGGGCCATCGTCCTGTCCTCTGAGGGTCTGTTCTCGCTGGGATCATAGCATGTCTAGAAATAGCGCAAGCTCTGGCCGATGCCCAGGCGAGCGCCCTTCTCCAGCAGCGCATGGCCCAGCGCGATATCGGTGATGCTGAGGCCGCGATGCCAGAGCAGGATGGTCTCCGCCGGGGTCTCGCGGCCGGGCTTCAGCCCGGCGACGATCTGGCCGAGCTCGGCATGGAGGTTCGCCTCGGTCAGCTTGTCCGTATCGACATGCCGCCGCAGCGCCCCGAAAGGCAGGCCCTTGCGGCATTGCCCCCAATCGTCGACCACCATCTTGTCCATGATGTCGGTGAGGGAGAGCTCGACGGCGCTCATGGTGCCGTAGGGCACGACGAAGGCGCCCGGCTTGATCCATTCGGTCTTGAGCAGCGGCTCGGGGGCGGGCAGGCGCGAGGCCTCGACCACGATGTCGGCCCCGCGCACGCAGCTCTCCCAATCCGAGGTCACCTGCACCTTCTTGCCGAGATCGGCCGAGAGGCGCTGGGCGAAGGCATCCCGGCTCTCCGGCCGGCGGGAATGGACCCGGATCTCGTCGAAATCGAACAGGCTGTCGAGAAGCCGGACGTTCCAATAGGCCGTGCCGCGGGCCCCGATATGGCCCAGCACCTTCGACTCCCGCCGGGCGAGATATCGGGCCCCCAGCGCCGTCACGGCCCCGGTGCGCATCTCGGTGATGGCGGTGGCGTCGACGATGGCCTTGGGCATGCCCGTCTCGGGGTCGAACAGATTGAGGATCGCCATTTCCGAGGGCAGGCCGCGGCGGTAATTCTCGACGAAATCGCCCACGATCTTCACCCCCGCCAGACCCAGGGGCCAGACCACGCCGCGGAGCACGTTGAAATGCCCGCGGTCGGAGCTCTCCGGTATCAGATGGACCCGGGGCTCGATGACCGTCCGCCCCTCCCCTTGCGCCTTCAGCGCGGCTTCCACCGCCCCCAGGATCTCACCGTCGCTCAGCGCCAGGCGCTCGACATCGGGGCCATTCAAATAGGTGAGGTTGACGCCCGGTCCGCCGCCGCTCATGAATGCATCGCCTTTTCGGATTGAAGCCGGGCCCAGCGAAGCGGGAGGGAGCCAGCCTGTCAACCACATCCGCAGCCCTCCTCAATAATCGGAATTTCACGGCCGATTACGGCCGGCTGGAGCCCGTCTCCCCCCTGATCCGGCGCATCGTCGCCCATAACCCCGGCCCCTTCACCTTCTTCGGCACCGGAACCTATGTCGTCGGCCATGGCAAGGTGGCGGTGATCGATCCCGGCCCCGATCTGCCCGAGCATGTCGCGGCGCTGCTGGCCGGCCTCGCCGGGGAGAGCGTCAGCCATATCCTGATCACCCATACCCATCTCGACCATTCCCCGGCGGCGGCCGCCCTGCAGGCGGCCACAGGGGCGCCGACCCATGGCTTCGGTCCCCATGGCCGCTATGGCGACACAGGGGAATCCGGCGCCGACCTGGCCTTCAGCCCCGACCATCGGCTGGGCGACGGGGATGGCGTCGAGGGGCCCGGCTGGCGGCTGGAGGCGGTGCATACCCCCGGCCACGCCTCCAACCATCTCTGCTTCGCTTTGCCGGAGGAACGGGCCCTCTTCTCCGGCGACCATGTGATGGGCTGGTCGACGACGGTGGTGGCCCCGCCGGACGGCGATATGGCGGCGTATATGCATTCCCTGGCAAAGCTCCAGCAGCGCGGGGACGAGATCTATTGGCCCACCCATGGCGGACCGATCCGCGATCCGAAGGCCCATGTCGCGGCGCTGACCGAGCATCGCCTGGCCCGGCGCCAGGCCGTGCTGGCCGCGCTGACGGCCCAGCCCGCGACCCCAACCGCCATGGTCGCCCAGGTCTATCCCGGTCTCGACCCACGGCTGAGGGGGGCGGCCGCACAGTCGCTGCTGGCCCATCTGATCGAGCTGGGGGCGGCGGGCCTCGCCGGCGAAACCAATGGATCGTGGTATCGCCGGGGCTGAGCCCCTATCGGCTTTCCCCGACTCCGCCCGGGGCATAGAATTGAGCGAGCGCAACTCGAGTCGGGGAGTTAACCCATGATCCGCCATTCTCTCGCCATTGCCTCGCTGCTGCTGCCGCTCTCCGCCGGCACGGCCTCTGCCGGCATCATCGCCGCGCCGGCGCTGCCCGCGGGCAGCAGCTATCTGACCATCGCGGCAACCACCCAGATGACGGTCTCCCACTCCTATGCCCATCTGCGCGAGAAACCGACGACCAAATCCGCTTTGCTGGCGACACTGAAGCATGGCACCAAGGTCGAGGTGCTGGACAAGGTCGACGACGGCAAATGGACGCATGTGAAGGTCGCGGGCAAGGAAGGCTATATCTCCACCAGCCTGCTGAAATAGGCGCCGGCAGCGCCCGGCGAGGCCTCGACCGGCGGCCCCGGTCGAGGCCTTTCTTCGTGGCTCCCCGATGAACGAGCCCTCTCTGCCGCTCGCGACCGGCGGCGGCCCTGTGCATATGAAGCCCTCGCCCCACAGTCCCTCGCACTGGCGCATGGCGCTGGTGCTGGGGTCGCTGACGGCCTTCGGACCGCTCGCCATCGACACCTATCTGCCGAGCTTTCCCGCCATCTCGAGGGATCTTGGCGTCGAGGCCTCGAGCGTCGAGGCGACTGTCGCGGTCTATTTCCTCGGGCTCGCCCTCGGCCAGAGCTTCTACGGGCCGGTGGCGGACCGCTGGGGCCGCAAGCGGCCGCTCTATGCCGGGCTCCTGCTCTTCATCCTCGCCTCGGCCGGCTGCGCCTTGACCCAGAGCATCGGCGCGCTGATCGCGCTGCGCTTCCTCCAGGCCCTGGGGGGCAGCGCCCAGATCGTCGTCGCCCGGGCCGTGGTGCGGGATTACTTCGACGAGCGCGATTCGGCGCGGGTGCTCTCGCTGCTGATGCTGGTCATGGGCGTGGCCCCCATACTGGCGCCGCTGCTGGGCGGCCAGCTCGTGGGATTCTTCGGCTGGCGCTCGATCTTCTGGACCCTGGCCGCTTTCGCCACCGCCTGCCTCGTGGCCGTCTCCTTCACCCTGCGGGAGAGCCTGCCGCCCGAGCGGCGTCTGCGGCAGAGCCCGGCGACCGTGTTCCGGCTCTATGGCCGCCTGCTCGCCAATCGCCAATTCATGGCGCCGGTGCTGGCGGGCGCGCTCATCAGCGCCGGCATGTTCGCCTATATCGCGGGCTCGCCCTTCGTCTTCATGGCGATCTTCGGCGTCTCCCCGGCGCATTTCGGCCTCTTCTTCGGCAGCAATGCCCTGGGCCTGATCGCCGCCTCCCAGATCAATGCCCGGCTGGTGCGCCGCTTCGCCCCGGCCCGCATCCTGACGGTCGTGCTCATCGTCACGGCCGCCGCCGGGCTGGTCCTGCTGGGGACCGCGACAACGGGGATCGGCGGCTTTCCCGGCCTATTGGCGCCGCTGTTCCTCTTCGTCGCCAGCCTGGGCTTCGTGGCGCCCAATGCGACGGCGCTCGCCATGGGCCCCCAGGGGCGCAATGCGGGCAGCGCCTCGGCGCTTCTCGGCGTGACCCAATTCACTTTGGGTGGAATCGCGGGCGGGCTGGTCAGTGCGCTTTATGACGGAACGCCGCTGCCGATGGCCCTGGTGATCGCGCTCTGCGGCCTTGGCGCCTGCACCATCCATCTGCTCCTCGGCCGGCGGCGATAGAGCCCCGCTTACGCCGCTGCGCGGGTCTGCGCCTGCGGCAAGACTCTTTACGCCGCTGCGCGGGTCTGCGCCTGCGGCTCGGGCTGCGGCGGCAGCTTCTTGGCCTTGCGCCCGACGCCGAACCAGTTGGCGACGCTCTCCATGTAGAGATAGAGCACCGGGGTGATGTAGAGGGTCAGGAGCTGGGAGAGGGCGAGGCCGCCGACGATGGCGATGCCGAGCGGGCGGCGCGATTCCGAGCCGGTCCCCAGGCCGACCGCGATGGGCAGCACGCCCATGAAAGCGGCCATGGTCGTCATCATGATGGGACGGAAGCGGATGACCGAGGCTTCCAGGATCGCGGCGGCCGGCGCCATGCCCGCGCCGCGCTGCCGCTCGAGCGCGAAGTCGATCATCATGATGGCGTTCTTCTTGACGATGCCGACCAGCATGATGATGCCGACGAAGGCATAGAGGCTGAGGGGCAGGCCCGCGAGCTCGAGGGCGATCAGCGCCCCCATGCCCGCCGAGGGCAGGCCCGAGAGAATGGTCAGGGGGTGGAAGAAGCTCTCATAGAGAATTCCCAGCACGATATAGACGACGAGCACCGCGAGGACGAGCAGGAGGCCGAGGCCCCGGGTCGAATCCTGGAAGGCCTGGGCGGTGCCCTGGAAGCTCGTCTCCACGCTGGCCGGCATGCCGATCGTCGTCTCGACCCGGCCGATATCGGCCTCCGCCTGGCTCAGCGTCCGGCCGGGCGGCAGGTTGAAGGAGATGGTGACGGAGGGAAGCTGGCCCTGATGGTTCACCGTGAGCGGGCTGGTGCCGTGCGAGATCTTAACCACCTCGCGCAAGGGCGTCAGCGTGCCGCCGTCGGAGCGGATATAGAGGCGTGACAGCGCCGCGGCATCCTGCTGATAGGGCTCCTCCAGCTCGACGATGACTTGATACTGATTGGAGGAGGTGTAGATGGTCGAGATCTGCTGCGAGCTGAAGGAGGCGGCCAGAGCCTCCTCGATCTGCTGGGCCGAGATCCCCAAGGCCGCCGCCCGCGCCCGGTCGATGGTGACATTGACGGTCGGGCCGGCCAAATCCATGTCGCTGGTGACGTCCTGGAAGCCCGGCGTCTTCGCCAGCGCGTCCATCAGCTTGCCGGCGGTGTCGTAGAGCTGGTGGAGATCCAGGCTCTGCAGCGTGTACTGATATTGCGACTTGGTGAAATTGCCGCCAACGCGGATGACCGGCGGATTCTGCAGAAAGAGGTTGATGCCCGGGATCTGCGCCAGCTTGGGCCGCAGCTCCTGGATGATCTCATCGGCCGAGAGCTTGCGCTGGTCGCGGGGAATCAGCCGGATGAAGAGATTGCCGGAATTGCTGGTCGCCCGCGGCCCGCCCGCCCCCACCGAGGACATGATGACGGACACATTGGGATCCTCGCGGACCACGGCGGCCGCCGCCTGCTGATGGCGAATCATTTCGGCGAAGGAGAGGCCGTCGGCGCCCTCGGTATAGGCGACGATCTGGTTGGTGTCCTCGCTCGGCAGGAAGTCCTTGGGAATGTCGCGGAAGAAATAGACCGTCCCCGCCAGGCTGCCGAGGAAGACCAGGAAGATGAGCGGGCGATGGGCGAGGGCCCATTTGAGGCTCGCGGCATAGCCGCCCTGCAGCAGGTCGAAGCCGCGCTCGAAGAAGCGATAGACCCAGCCATGCTGGCGGCCGTGCTGGGCCTGGACGAAACGGCTGCAGAGCATCGGCGTCAGGGTCAGGGAGACGATGCCGGAGACCAGGATCGCCAGCACGATGGTGACGGCGAACTCGTGCAGCAGGCGGCCGACGATGCCGCCCATGAACAAGACGGGAATGAAGACCGCCGCCAGGGAGAGCGTCATGGAGATGATGGTGAAGCCGATCTCCCGCGAGCCCTTGATCGCCGCCTGGAGAGGCGAATCGCCCTCCTCCATATGGCGCACGATGTTCTCCAGCATGACGATGGCATCGTCCACGACGAAGCCGACGGAGAGCGTGAGGGCCATCAGCGACAGGTTGTCGAGGCTGTAGCCCATCAGGCTCATGCCGGCGAAGGTGCCCACGACGGAGATCGGGAGCGCCAGGGAGGGGATGATCGTCGCCGAGATATTGCGCAGGAAGATGAAGATGACGAGAACCACGAGTGCCGCCGCCAGCATCAGGCTGAACTGGACATCGGCCACCGCGGCGCGGATCGATTGGCTGCGGTCGTAGATGATGTGAAGGTCGACGGCCGGCGGCAGCAGCGCCTCGAAGCCCGGCAGCACCCGGCGGATGCCGTCCACCACCTCGATGGTGTTCGACCCCGGCTGGCGCTGAATGGCCAGCACGATGGCGCGATCGTTGTTGTACCAGCTCGCGACCTTGTCGTTCTCGACGCTGTCCACGATGGTGCCGAGGTCGCCGAGGCGCACCGGTGCGCCGTTGCGATAGGCGACGATCTGCTGGCGGAAGGTCGCGGCATCGAAGATCTGCCCGTCCGCCCGGATGTTCTGGGCCGTCTTCGAGCCCTCGAGGCTCCCGGTCGCCAGATTGACATTGCCGGCCTGGGCGGCGGCCTGGATCTGGTCGAGGCCGATGCCGCGAGCGGCCAGCGCATCGGGATTGAGCTGGATGCGCACGGCGAATTTCTGCGAGCCGAAGACATTCACCTGCGCCACGCCCGGCAGGCTGGAAATGCGCTGGGCCAGCATGGTCTCGGCATATTCGTCCACCTGCTGCAGCGGCAAGGTGGGGGAGCTCAGCGCCAGGAACAGGATCGGCGAATCCGAGGGGTTGACCTTGCGCATGGTCGGCGGATCCGGCAGCTCCGCGGGCAGCTTGCGCAGGCTGCCCGCGATCGCCGATTGCACGTCCTGGGCGGCGCCGTCGATATTGCGGTCGAGGGAGAATTGCAGGGTGATGCGGGTCGTGCCCTGGGAGCTCGTCGAGGTCATCGAATCGACCCCGGCGATGGTGGAGAACTGGTTCTCGAGCGGTTTGGCGACCGCCGAGGCCATGGTCTCCGGATCGGCGCCGGGCAGGGTCGCCGTCACGGCGATGGTGGGGAAATCCACATTGGGCAGCTCGCTGACCGGCAGCTGCGAATAGCCGAAGGCGCCGAAGATCACGAGGGCGATCATCAGCAGGCTGGTCATGACCGGCCTGGCGATGAAGATCTGGGAAACGCCCATCGCCTATTCTCCGGCCTGCTGGATGGGACCCTCCGCCTGGGAGATACCCGACTCCGACGAGGCAGGGCCCGCGCCGGCACTCGCCTTGATCGAGACCTTCATGCCCGGCGCAAGGCGCAGCTGGCCGTCGGTCACCACCACATCGCCGGGCTTCAACCCCTCCGAGATGACGCTGCGTCCGCCCTCCTCATGGGCGACCGTGACGTTATGCACCGCGACCGTCTTGTCGGCATTGACCACATAGACGTAGCGGCCGGCCTGTCCGTCGTTGATCGCCTCGGAGGGAATGGTGAGCGCGTCGTCGAGGGTCTGCAGGACGATGACCGCATCCACGAGCTGGGCCGGCACCAGCCGCAGATCGGCATTGTCGAAGCTCGCCTTCAGCTGGATGGTGCCGGAGCTCGCATCGACCGCATTGTTGATGAAATCCACCTTGCCCTTCATCCGGCCGCCGCTGTCGCCGGGAATGCTGCCGGGAATGCTGATGATCACCGCGAGCTTTCCCTTGGCCATGCGGCGCTGGAGCAGGGGCAGGTCGCGCTGCGGCAAGGCGAGGGTGACGGAAATCGGCTGCAGCTGGTTGATGACCACCAGCGGCATGTCATTGGCCTTCACCAGATTGCCGGCCTCGACCAGGATGCGGCCCGTCTTGCCGTCGATGGGGGAGCGGATCTCGGTATAGCCGAGCTGAAGCGTCGCGAGATCGATGGCTGCCTGGTCGGCCATGATGGCCGCCGACAGCACCTTGGCCTGGGCCGAGGCCTGCTCCTGCTGCTGGGTGGTGGCGAAGCCCTTCTTGGCGAGATCGCTGAAACGCTTGAGATCGGCCTCGGCATTGGAGAGCTGCGCCTGGTCGCGGGCCAGCGCGGCCTCGGCCTGCTTCAGCTCGGCCTGATACTGAAGCGGATCGATCCGGAACAGCAGGTCTCCCTTGCGGACCATCTGCCCCTCGGTGAAGACCGCTTCCATGACCTGGCCATCGACCCGGGATTTGACCTGAACCGTGGCGTCGATGCTGACGGTGCCGATGGTATGGTCGCGAACCTGGAACTCGCCCTGGGTAGCCGTGGCCACGACGACGGGCACGACGGCCGAGGCGCGCGGCTTCCCCTCGCCGGCCGGCGCCGCCGCGGGCCGGGCATAGAGAGTATAGCCGGCCGCCGCGACACCAGCCGCCAGGACGAGTGCGATGAGCGCACGCGTCTTGCCGCTCGAGGCCATCCATATGCTCCCAGGGAAGACGGGCGGCCCTCAGGAGCCGCACCCAAAGCCATAGCAAGTTTACCACGGTGGAGGCTGTGGAATCCTGCACCCTTAAGCGAAATTAATCTACCAGCGGCGGCCGGCACCCCAGATATGAAGGAAGGACTGCCTTTCCCCCCGGGGGCACCGCCCCCGGTCACCGCCCCCGGTCACCGATCGGATACCAAGGCGCGCTTGCCTTCCCTAATGTGCATCAACGGGGCTTGCAGCCGGGCCCTGCCCAATGCCCATCCTCTGCGCAGCACGACCGGCGAGGATTCCGCCCCGGGCCCCCCTCGCCGCCCGCAAACGCCTTCAATTCTTTCATTTCCAAGACCGCAAATGACGGAGGATCCACCCATGAAGCTCTATATCTCCCCCGGCGCCTGCTCGCTCTCGCCCCATATCGTGTTCCGCGAGGCCGGCATCCCTTTCGACATGGAAACGGTCGACCTGGGGACCAAGCGGACGAAATCGGGCAAGGACTTCAAGACCATCAACCCCAAGGGCTCTGTGCCGGCGCTCGAGCTCGAAGGCGGGCAGGTGCTGACCGAGGGCCCGGCCATCGTGCAATACCTCGCCGACCAGAAGCCGGCTTCGAAGCTGGCCCCGCCGGCCGGCACCATGGACCGCTACCGGCTCCAGGAATGGCTGAACTATGTCACCTCCGAGATGCACAAGTCGGTCGGGTCCCTGTTCAATCCCAAAATGCCGGATGCCTATAAGGAGATAACCAAGACCAATATCGGCAACCGCCTCGATTTCCTCAGCAAGGCCCTGCAGGGCAAGGATTACCTGATGGGCTCGACCTTCACGGTCGCCGATGCCTATCTCTTCGTCATCCTGGGCTGGTCGGGCCATCTCGGCATCGATCTCACGAAATGGCCGGTGCTGCAGGCCTATTGGGACCGCATCGCCGCCCGCCCCGCCGTCAAGGCGGCCCTCGACGCCGAAGCCAAGGCGGCGGCCTAGCTAGCAACTGACCGCGGCCGCCCCTTTTTCCCCCTCCCCCTGCGGGCCGTAAGGCCCGCGCCATGACGGGGGAGGGCCGGGGTGGGGGTGGCCGTCTTCTCATATTGCAGCCGGCCGCCCGCCCTCGTTGTGATCCGCGGACGCGGATCTACCCCCCGCCCTAACCCTCCCCCGCAAGGGGGGAGGGAACCGGCTAGGGCCGCGCACCGGCGCTGTCGCCCCGGGGCCACAGCCCGCCGGATTCCGACAGCGGCGCGCGGCGGCGCTTGACTGTAAGTAAGTAATCACTAAGTTGGCGCGCCATGGCCAAGAAACGCATGGATGCGGCGGCGCGCAAGCGGGCGATCGTGGAGACCGCGATGCCGCTCTTTGCCCGCAAGGGATTCAGCCGGACCACGACCAAGGAGCTGGCCGAGCAGGCCGGCGTGTCGGAAGCGCTGCTCTACCGCCATTTCCCGACCAAGGCCGCGCTCTACGATGCGATCCAGCAGCTCGGCTGCCAGGTCGACCCGGCGCTGGAGGAGCTGAACGCTTTGGCCCCCTCGACGGCCACCTTGACCGAGATGGTCCAGGCCATGTTCCAGCATGTGGTCTTCGGCGCTTTCGACGATCCCGGCACATCCAAGATCCGCCAGCGCCTGATCCTCCAGAGCCTGCTCGAGGATGGCGAATATGCCCGCCTCCTCCTGTCGCGGGTCGCAGGCCAATGCCTGCCGATCTTCGAGGCCAGCATCGCCGCGGCGCGCCGGGCCGGCGATCTCGAGGGACCGGGCATGAATCCGCTGAACGCTTTCTGGTTCGCCGGCCATGTCGCCACCCAGATCGCCCATGGCCGCCTGCCCGGCAATGAGGTCATTCCCTATGCCGGCACGATCGAAGCCGTCACGGCCGATGCCGTACGCTTCTGCCTGCGCGGGATCGGTCTGACCGATGCGGCCATCGAGCGCAATTGCGGGGCCGCGGCGGGCCCGGGAATGGCGGCCTCCCTCGCCGGGGCGATGAAGAGGCATCAGATTGCCGGCCTCGACGCTCGCGAGCCCGAGCTGGCGGCGAGCGCCGCCGCCGCGCGGTTGACGTAGCGGACCTGAGCCGAGCAGCAAAAGCAGGCCCATCATGGATATGCCCAGCCCCAAGAAGATCACGCCCGAGGGACTTTCGGCCGAGCCCTTGACCGTGCAGCGGCCGAAGCCGCGCCGGTGGGCACTGATCCGTCGCCTGATTCTCATGGCGGCGCTGATGGTCGCGATCCTGGGCGGCTTATACTTCTTCGAGAAATTCAAAGAGGGCATGATCGCCGGATTCATCTCCGCACCCCGGCCGCCCACGCCTGTCGCGGCCGTCACCGTCACCACCGCGGCCATGCCCCGATATCTCGACGGCATCGGCAGCGTGCGCGCGGTGCATCAGGTGACGATCTCGCCCGAGCTCAGCGGCCGGGTGGTGAAGATCATGTTCGAATCGGGCGCCAGCGTGCAGGCCGGCGATCCCCTGGTGCAGCTCAATGACGAGCCGGAGCAGGCCGATCTCGCGACCTTCAAGGCCCAGGCCCGGCTGGCGGAGGTCACCCTCGGCCGCAACCGCAAGCTCGCCAACCAGCAATATACCGCCCAGCAGACCGTGGATCAGAACGAGAGCGACCTCGCCGTGGCCCAGGCGGGCATCACCCACTCCCAGGCGGTGATCGCCGAGAAGCTGGTGCGCGCGCCTTTCTCTGGCCAGCTCGGCGTGCGGCAGATCGAAGTCGGCCAGTTCCTCAACGCCGGCACGCCGATCGTCACCCTCACCGATCTCGACAATCTCTACGTCGACTTCACTCTGCCGGAGCAGACGCGCGCCGATCTCACGGTGGGCCAGGCGGTGGAGATCCGGGTCGATGCCTTCAAGGGTCGTGTCTTCCAGGCCAAGCTGACGACGATCGAGCCCCAGCTCGATCCCGAGATGCGCTCGATCAAGGTGCAGGCGAGCCTGCACAATCCCCAGCATCTCCTGCTCCCCGGCATGTTCGGCGCGGCCCGCGTCCTGCTTTCCGGCCCAGCCCAATGTGGTGACGCTGCCGGAAACCGCAGTCGACTACAGCGTCTATGGCGAATCCGTCTTCATCCTGAAGCCCAAGAGCAAGGGCAAGGACGGACAGCAGATCTATGCGGTCGAGCAGACCTTCGTGAAGACCGGACCGCGTCACGATGGCCTGATCGCCATCACCGAAGGCGTCAAGCCGGGCGAGTTGGTGGTCAGCGCGGGGCAGGTGAAGCTGCATGCCGGCTCGGAAGCCGTGGTCACCGGGATCGGCGTGCTTGAAACCCCGGCGACCGCGCCGACCAACTGACGCGCGCCCTGATGAAGCCGTGACGTCGAAGCTTCGCGACGCCGTACGACGATAACGACGAAGGAAACCGCCCGCCAGGGTCATCATGCGCTTCACCGACATCTTCATCCGCCGCCCGGTCCTCGCCGTGGTCGTCAGCCTGCTGATCCTGCTGATCGGCGCGCGGTCGCTCTACAGCCTCCCGATCCGGCAGTATCCGATGCTGTCCAACACGGTGATCACCGTGACCACGGTCTATCCCGGCGCCTCGTCGGATCTGATGCAGGGGTTCATCACGCAGCCGATCGCCCAGGCCGTCGCCTCGGCCGAGGGCCTCGACTACCTGACCTCCTCCTCGACCCAGAACACCAGCACCATCACGGCCTATGTCAAACTGAACTTCGACCCGAACAAGGCCATGACGGATGTCATGGCCAAGGTCCAGCAGGTCAAATACCTGATCCCGAGGGAAGCCAACGACCCGGTCATCACGAAATCGACCGGCGACACCACGGCGATCATGTATATCGGCTTCTCCAGCCCGCAGCTCTCCGGCGCTGCGATCACGGATTACCTCAGCCGCGTGGTGCAGCCTTTGCTCGCCACCGTGGACGGGGTCGCCTCCGCCGACATCCTGGGCGGCCAGACCTTCGCCATGCGCGTCGGGCTCGATCCCCTGAAGATGGCGGCCC
Source organism: uncultured Alphaproteobacteria bacterium (assembly GCA_963757155.1). GTDB lineage: Bacteria > Pseudomonadota > Alphaproteobacteria > Dongiales > Dongiaceae > DASXQK01. The sequence continues at coordinate 415,228 of CAVWQS010000014.1, read as the reverse complement.
GCGGCGTGACCGGGGCCGATGTGGCGCTGGCGATCCAATCCAACAACTTCCAGTCGGCGCCGGGCCAGGCCAAGGGCTATTTCACCGTCACCAACGTCACCGCCGACACGGGGCTGACGAATCTCGACCAGTTCAAGCAGATGACCGTCAAGGCCCAGGGCGGCAGCCTGGTGCGGCTGCAGGACATCGCCACCATCGAGCTGGGCGCCCAGAACACCAACTCCTCGGTCATGATGAGCGGCCAGGAGGCGGTGTTCATCGGCGTGCAGCCGACGCCGGCCGGCAACCCCCTCACCATCGTCAAGGACGTTCGCGACCTTCAGCCGACGATCGAGCGCGGCCTGCCGCCGACGGTGAAGATGAGCATCGTCTATGATTCGACGAAGTTCATTCAATCTTCCATCAACGAGGTGATCCGGACCCTGATCGAGGCGCTCGCCATCGTCGTGGTGGTGATCTTCCTTTTCCTTGGCACCTTCCGCTCCGTGGTCATCCCCGTGGTGACGATTCCCCTTTCCCTGGTGGGCGCGGGGATGATCATGCTGGCCTTCGGCTTCAGCCTGAATCTGCTGACCCTGCTCGCCATGGTGCTGGCCATCGGCCTCGTCGTCGACGATGCCATCGTCGTGGTCGAAAACATCTACCGCCATATCGAGGAGGGGCTGGCGCCCATCGAGGCCGCGGTCATGGGCGCGCGCGAGATCGTCGGCCCGGTCATCGCCATGACCATCACGCTTGCCGCCGTCTATGCGCCCATCGGGCTTCTGAGCGGCCTCACCGGGACGCTATTCCGCGAGTTCGCCTTCACCTTGGCAGGATCCGTGATCATCTCGGGCATCATCGCCCTCACGCTCTCGCCGATGATGTGCTCCGTGCTGCTCACCCGCGAGATGTCGCAAGGCTGGTTCGCACGCCAGGTGGATCATTTCTTCTCAGCCGTCACGCGCTGGTACGGAAGACGCCTGGTCTCCTCCCTGGATTTCCGCTCGGTCACCGCGCTCTTCGCCCTCGGAATCCTCGCCAGCCTCGTCTTTCTCTATACCCATATCGGCTCGGAGCTGGCGCCGAACGAGGACCAGGGCGCCCTCTTCGCCATCGGCAAAGGCCCGCAATACTCGAACCTCGACTACACCGCCGTCTACAGCAAGGAGCTCGACAAGATCTACCGCTCCTTCCCGGAGACCCTGGCGACCTTCGTGGTCAGCGGTTATCAGGGCCTCAACAGCAGCATCTCCGGCATGATCCTGAAGCCCTGGGACGAGCGCAAGCGCTCCGTCGGGCAACTCCTTCCCCTCGTGCAAGGGAAGATCTCCCAAGTCGCCGGGATGAGCCTCTTCGCCTTCAATCTGCCGCCGCTGCCCGGCTCGACCGGCGGTATGCCGGTCCAGCTCGTGATCAACTCGCCTTCTGATTTCGAGCAGGTGTTCAAGACGATGGAAGCGATCAAGGACCAGGCGCGCAAGAGCGGCCTCTTCATGGTCACCGACAGCGATCTCGCCTTCAACAATCCGACGGTGCATCTCAGGATCGATCGCTCCAAGGCCAACGACCTCGGCATCACCATGGCCGATGTCGGCTCGACCCTCGCCTTGCTGGTCGGCGAGAACTACGTCAACCGATTCAATCTCGAGGGGCGGTCCTACGAGGTGATACCCCAGGTGCCGCGCGCCGAGCGCCTGACGGCCGAACAGCTCTTGCATTATTTCGTCAAGACCAGGAGCGGGGGAAACGTACCGCTGTCGACCGTCATCTCCGTCGACACCGGTGTCGACCCCAACGCGCTCACCCAGTACAACCAGCTGAACTCCGCCACCTTCTCCGCCGTGCCCATGCCGGGGATCACCATGGGGCAGGCGGTCGGCTATCTCGAGCAGCTGACGCGAGGACGTCCTGCCCAAGGACTTCAACCACGACTACCTCTCGGAGTCGCGGCAATATGTGCGGGAGGGCAATCAGCTCACCGTCACCTTCGTCTTCGCCCTTATCATCATTTATCTGGTGCTCGCGGCGCAGTTCGAGAGCCTGCGCGATCCGCTGGTAATCCTGGTCAGCGTGCCCATGTCGATCTGCGGCGCGCTGCTGCCGCTTTTCATGGGATTGGCGACCATGAACATCTACACCCAGGTCGGCCTGGTGACCCTGATCGGCCTGATCAGCAAGCACGGCATTCTCATGGTCGAGTTCGCCAATGTATTGCAGCGCACCCAAAACCTCGACCGGCGGACCGCGATCGAGCGGGCGGCCCAGGTCCGCCTGCGCCCGATCCTGATGACCACGGCGGCGATGGTGGTGGGTCTGGTCCCGCTCCTGCTGGCCAGTGGCGCCGGTGCCGCCAGCCGCTTCAGCATCGGCATCGTCATCGTGGCCGGCATGTCGATCGGCACGCTTTTTACCCTGTTCGTGCTGCCGATGGTCTATACGGTCCTCGCCAAGGATCATCGGGCCGCGGCAACGGGAAAACGGGCGACCACCTTCGCCACCATGGGCGGCGTGTAAGATGGGGTTTGCCTCCCAGGGCTTGTCGGGCCGGCTGAAGGATGGGTTAACGTCGCAAGAGAATGACTTTCCTGGAACGCCGCCCCGTGGCAGTTTAGCAAGGCGCTGTTTCGGGGGCGGAATTGGCGGAGGTGAGTTTGAAGGGGATTAGACAGAAGCTGCTGCTGGGGGCCTCCCTCGCGCTGCTGCCATGGACGAGCGCCTGGGCCGACAGCCTGATGGATGCCTTGACCAAGGCCTATGCCGGCAACCCGAACCTTGCGGCCGAGCAGGCCAACCTCCGGTCGGTGGATGAAAACCGGCCGCAGGCGGTGGCGCTGCGCCGGCCGACCATCACCGGGCAGGCCGACGGCGGCGTCCAGGTGCAGAACACCCAGGAGCTCGGCAAGCAGACGCTCTATCCCTACAGCGCCAGCATCGGCGTCACCCAGCCGCTGTGGACCGGCGGCCGGGCGGATGCGGCGATCGAGCAGGCGGACTACCAGATCAAGGCCGAGCGGGCCAATCTGCTGAACGAGGAGGAGACCATCCTCCTCCAGGCGGCCACGGCCTATTTCGACGTCTACAACAATCAGGCGGTCCTCGATCTCGCCATCAACAACGTCAAAGTGCTGACCCAGGCGCTCGACGAGGCCAATGCCCGCTTCAAGGCCGGGCTTGCCACCCAGACCGACGTCGCCCAGGCCGAAGCGCGGCTCCAGTCCGGCTTTGCCGACCAGCGCCAGGCAGAAGCCAATCTGACCAATTCCCAGGCGGTCTATCGCAATGTCGTGGGCAATTGGCCGGGGGTGCTGAGGCCGGAGCCGCCGGCAGCCGCGCTGCCCGCCACGGCCCAGGAGACGGTCGCCCGGGCGATCGTGCGCAACCCCCAGGTCCTGAACGCGCAGGCGACCCAGGAGGCCGCCAAGGCCGGCGTCGATGTGGCCAACGCCCAGCTGATGCCCAGCATCGCCCTCACCGGCCTGATCCTGCAGGCGAACGATCAGCAGCTTCAATCGGACTGGGCGACGGAAGCCCAGGTGCTGGTGACCCTGACCGTGCCGATCTACCAGGCGGGCGCGGAATATTCCCGGATCCGGCAGGCGAAGGAGACCCTGGGCCAGACCAAGAACCAGGTGGATGCGGCCATCCGCCTGACCTCGCAGAACGCGACGGAGGCCTGGCAGAACCTGCAGGCAGCACGGGCCAAGATCACCTCCTTCCAGGCGGCAGTGAAGGCCAACAACATCGCCTATGCCGGCTTGGTGGAAGAGAACCGGGTCGGCACCCGCACGACCTTCGACGTCTTGCAGGGCCAGCAGGATCTCTTCGCCTCGGAGGTCAACCTGACCAACGCCCAGCATGACGAGGCCGTGAGCTCCTACCAGATCAAGGCCGTGATCGGCGAGCTGACGGCGCAGGAGATCGGGCCTGAACACGCCGATCTACAATCCGCAGATCCACTACGACGCGGTGAAGAACCAGTGGATCGGCACGACGCCGCCGCCGCCGTAAGACCGCGGCGACCGGGCGGCCTTTCGCGCCCCGCTACTTTCCCGTCCTGAGATCGACCGCCGCGCCCTCGCTTGCCGGGACGCTAGGCTGCGGGGCGACGGGCTGGCGCCGTCGGGCCTGCCATTCGCCGAAGACGACGAACATCCCGCTGAGGATGATGAGAGCGGCGCCGAGGAAGACCTGCGCGTGGGGGATATCGCCCCAGATCACATAGGACAGGCAAAAGGCCCAGATCAGGGAGGTGTATTCGAAGGGCGCCACCAGCGAGGCGGCGGCCAGCCGGAATCCCTCGAACAGCAGAAACTGCCCGCAGGCGCCGATCAGGCCGAGGCCCATCATCAACACCAGATCCCATGGGGTGACATGGACCCAGAGCCAGGGGAGCGTCGCCCCGCAGGCGATGGTGAAGGCCGCGTTGGAGAACAGCATCTGCACGACGGTGGTCTCGAAGCGGCTGATTTGGCGCACCAGGATATTGGTATAGGCCCAGAGCACCGCCGCGAGCAGGACGAGGAGGACCGGCAAGGTGATGCCGACATGACCGGGGTCGCAGGCGATGATGACGCCGAGCAGCCCCAATGCTACCCCCGCCCAGCGCTGCCAGCGCACCTGCTCCTTGAGGATCAGCACCGACATGACCGTCACGATCAGCGGCGTGGCGAAATAGATGGTCACGAGCTGGGCGAGCGGCATGTCGCGGGACGCGGTGTAGTAGCAGCCCCAGGCGGCCAGGATGAAGGCGCCGCGCAGCAGCAGCGGCCCCTTGTTGCGCGAGCCCACCGCCTGGCGCACCAGCGCCCCCCGTCCGAGGACGAGGCAGAGCATCACGATGGTGATGCTGCGCATGAACAGCACCTGCATCACCGAATGATCGGCGACCAGCCATTTCACCGTGGCGTCCTGGAAGGCAAAAAGGAAATAGCCCGAGATCGACAGCACGATGCCCGCCGAGTTCGGGAAGAGGCGCTTCAGCGGATCGATGAGCATCAGCGGTCCGGCATGAATGTCATGCGGGGCCGAGGGCCGGCGGGTAAATGAGGGGGGACAGGAAGGAACTCCGCTTCGCAAAACGGCTTGAGCGCGAGGCGATGGTACAGCCCGGCGCCGCGCGCGAGGCGCGCCCTTACGGCATCCCTGCCATCAATCGGGCGCAGCCCGCCGCCCGAGGCGCGTCCTTACGGCATCCCTGCCATCAATGCGGCGCAGCCCGCCGCAACGCCTCGCCGGCACCGGGCTCATCGCCGAGCCGTTGCAGCACCTCGGCATATCTAGCCCAGGACCGCCGGCTGGCCGGCTTGAGCGCGACCCGCTCGGCGAGCAGGGCACGGGCCAGGGGCCAGCGTTCCGCCGCCATGGCCGCGGCGATCAGGGTCTGGGCGAAGAGATCGCGCTGGGCATGGCTGCCGCCCATGCGCCAGATGTCGTAGCGCACCGGCAGCAGCAGATCGGCGGCGCGCCCGAAATCGCCGGCGGCGAAGGCGGCGATGGCCTCGACCACGGCCCGCCCCACATTGCGGGCGATGCCGCGGTTGGTCCCCTCGCCGCCCGCCGTATATCGGGCGAGCGAGTGCGCCTGGCGCTCGAGGGTCGCCCGGTCCTTCAGACCGCCGGCGACCATGGCGATATGGGCGTCGTTGAAGACCAGGACGTGATCCTCGAGATGCCCATACCAATGGCTCGCGCAACCCCTCCCAGCGCGCGCCCACATCGATCCCGGCGAGCTGCAGGCGCCAGAGCAGGGCCGCGGCATCCACCAGGTCGAGCAGCGCGCCGGAGGGCGTGCCCCGGACATGGCTGTCGTAGATCGCCAGCACCTCCTCGAAGCGGCCTTGCTCGATGAGGAAGAGCGCCAGATGCCACCATTGGTGAACCGCCAGCGCCGGCGCCGTCGTCCAATGGGGCTCCAGCCCGTGCAGCCAGGCGATGCCCTCGAGCTGGCGGCCCTCCATCTCCAGCACATGGGCGACGGCATGGATCGCCCAGGTATCGGCGGGATTGCGCTCGACGGCGCGCCGGCCTGCCGTCTCGGCCGCGCGATAGTCGCCGCTCTCCTCCAGCCCGAAGGCATGCATGCCCAGGAGATAGCCGTGAAAGTCATGGTCCGCCGGCCAGGCCGGTAGCACCCGCGCGATGGAATCGCGCATCACCGCCGCCTCGCCGAGATAGAAATAGGTGTCATGGGCGAAGCGCAGCGCCCAGACATCGCCGGGGTGGTCGATCAGGATCTGCTCCCAGATCCCCGTCGCCTGGCGGATCTCATCGCGGCTCCAGGCATCGAAGGCAGCGAGATGGGCTCTCTCCCAGGGCGAGAGCCGCGCCTCGCTCGCCTTTGCCTCGGCCAGGCAGCCGGCGACGCCGGTGCTGGCGCCGGTCTCGCCGGAGAGCAGCCGCAACACCCCGGTCAGGATTCCGCCCAGGATGAAATCCGGGTCCGACTCCTGCGCACCTGCCAGGGTCGCCAGGGGATCGCCATACCAGCCGAGATATTCGCGGGCGGCCTGGTCGAGCCCGGCGCGGCTGGCCTCCCGGCCCAGGGTCACGGGCAGCGAAGTGAAGCCGAGCGGCATCGGCAGTCTCCTCAAGTTATCTTGCCCGTAAGTCTACTCGAATTTCCGTTCTATGCTCTTGCCGGAACTTCCCTGGAACGCTTGCGTTGCTGTGGGGGCTGGGTTGGAAGCGGAGCCAATGGCCGAAACGATCACCGTCGAAGGCGCGCCGAAAAAGCGCAGCATGTTTCTCGATGCCCTCGGCCCGGGCCTCATCACCGGCGCCTCGGACGACGATCCCAGCGGCATCGCCACATATTCCCAGGCGGGCGCGCAGTTCGGCTACAGCCTCGGCTGGACCCTGCTGCTGACCTATCCGCTGATGGCGGCGATCCAGCTCATCAGCGCCCGGATCGGCCGGGTCACCGGCCGCGGCATCGCCGGCAATATCCGGCGCTATTACGCGCACTCGCTGCTTTATCCGCTGGTTGGCCTGGTGATCGTCGCCAATACGATCAACCTCGGCGCCGATCTGGGCGCCATGGGTGCGGCCGTGAAGCTGCTGGTCGGCGGACCTTCCCTACTGTATGTGGCGGCCTTCGGCCTGGGCACGGTGCTGCTCGAGGTCTTCATGCGCTATTCGCGCTATGTCATCCGTGCTCAAATGGCTGAGCCTGTCGCTGCTCGCCTATGTGGCGACCGCCTTCATCGTGGACCTCCCCTGGGGCCAGGTGGCGCTGGGGGTCTTCGTGCCGCATCTCACCTGGAGCCGCGATTATCTCGTCACCATCGTCGCCGTGCTGGGCACCACCATCAGCCCCTATCTCTTCTTCTGGCAGGCGGAGTCGGAGGTCGAGGACACCCAGGAGGCCCCGGATGCCGAGCCGCTGAAGCAAGCCCCCGAGCAGGCGCCGAAGGAAATCCATCGAATGGAGATCGACACCTATCTGGGGATGGGCGTCTCCAATATCGTCGCGCTGTTCATCGTGGTGACGACGGCGGCCACGCTGCATGCCCATGGAGTGACGAACATCCAGACCTCCGCCGATGCCGCCAAGGCATTGGAGCCGCTGGCGGGCAAGTTCGCCTTCATCCTCTTCGCCGCGGGGATCATCGGCACCGGCCTGCTGGCCCTGCCGGTGCTCGCGGGCTCCGCCGCTTATGCCCTGGGGGAGACGCTGGGCTGGCCGGTGGGCCTGGCGCGCCAGTGGTATCAGGCCCGGGCCTTCTACGGCACGATCGCCGTCGCGACCCTCATCGGCACGATCATGAATTTCCTGCCGATCGATCCCATCAAGGCGCTGTTCTGGAGCGCGGTCATCAACGGCGTGGTCGCCGTGCCGATCATGGCGATCATGATGCTGATCGCGACCCGCAAGCGCGTGATGGGTGAGTTCTGCCTGTCGCCGCGGCTGCGCTTCATGGGCTGGCTCTCCACCGCCGCCATGGCGCTGGCCGCCCTCGGCATGATCGGCAGCTGGATCGTCTAGATATCAAGGGAGGCCGGGAGCGGCTAACATCCGCCCATGCCTGATCCTGCCGCAACGGCCGTGGTCATCGGCCTCGCCCGCGCCTGCGTGCGCCTCACGCCCGCCGGCCCCGCCAATGAGCTGGGGCGGCCGACACTGATCGAGCTGGAGGCTGGCCCCTTCGACGGCGAAATCCAGGATCAGACCGTGGGCGACTATCGCCATTTCCATGACGATATCCTGAGGCTGCACCAGGCGCTCGCGGGTCGCGCCATGCTGACGAGCTATGAGGGATTCGAAGTGAGCCTGATCGGCAATGGCCGCGGCGCCGTCTCGGTCCATATCCAGGCGACGGCCGGGGAGGCCGCGTCCACCAAGCTCAGCTACGGCTTCGAGATCGACCAGAGCTTCCTGCCCGCCATCGCCGCCGATATCAGCCGGCTGTTTCTCTCAGGCCCGGAGGCGGATCCGCCAGGCCCTGAGGCGTAGCCGCTCCCCGACGCCGGCTGATCACCATGCGCTCGTGCAGGAGCGCGATGGTGCTGCTGCCCGTGCGGGTGAAGAGGAAGGGCAGCAACCCGTGCAGGAGACAGGCGATCCCGCCCAGGATCATGCGCAGGCCGAAACCTCCGGCCGCCTGGAGATGCTCGCCATAGGTCTCGCCGACGGAAGCCGGATGATCGGTGAAGAGATTGAGCGACATGATTCCCCGCAACTCGTGACACCACCACCGTAAGCGAGACGCCGAGGCAGGCTATTGCGGATTTGCCCCATAAATGGGAATTATTGGAATGTGATTCTATCTTCTATCTCCATAGAGGAATTTAATTCTCATGACTCTGGATAAGTTCGACCGCCGAATCCTGGCCTTACTGCAGCAGGACGCCGTCATGCCCGTTGCCGAATTGGCGGAGAAAGTCGGGCTCTCGGCCTCGCCCTGCTGGCGGCGGGTCCAGAAACTCGAGGCGGAGGGCTATATCCGCGGCCGGGTCGCCTTGCTGGATGCGCGCAAGATGAACCTCGGCGTCACCGTCTTCGCCGCCATCCGCACCAACCAGCACAGCGCGAAATGGCTCGAGGCCTTTTCCAAGGCCGTGGTCGGCATTCCCGAAATCCTCGAGGTCTACCGCATGAGCGGCCAGATCGATTACATGCTGCGCATCGTCGTGCCCGACATCGCCGCCTACGACCGCGTCTACCGCCGCCTCATCGCCGCCATCGAGATCTATGACGTCAGCTCGGCCTTCGCCATGGAGGTGCTGAAGTCCACGACGGTCCTGCCGGTCGATTACGCCTGAGGTTAGGTGCGAGCCGACAACGCCGACGGCGACGATACGGTTGCCGCCCATGCCGCTTCCCTCCCCCGTCATACCGGCGAAAGCCGGTATCCAGGGGCCACAGGGAGGGTGCTTGCCGCTCGCCCCTGGACCCCGGCTTTCGCCGGGGTGACGGCAGAGAGGCAGAACTAAGCCGGGCTCAGCGCCGCCGCGAGGCGCGCGATCGCGGGCTCGATCGCCGCTTCCGGCAGCGTGGCATAGCCCAGCATCAGCCCCTGGCGGCGCGGTCGCCCGATCCAATAGTCGGACAGCGGCGGCACGGCGATGCCGCGGGCGGCGGCGCGGCGGCTCGCCTCCCGATCGTCCATCCGCCGGGCGAGGTCCGGCGCCAGATAGCCGATCAGATGCAGGCCGCCGGGATCGGGCGGCACCTCGAGCAATCCGGCGAGATGGCGCTCGGCGGCGGCCAGTGCCCGTTCCTGCCGGGCGCGATAGATGCGCCGCTGTCGGCGCAGATACCCCGCAAAATGCCCTTCGGTGAGAAAGGCCGCCAGCGCCGGCTGGGCGATCAGGCTCGGCTGATCGTCCAATGTCGCGCGGGCCGCGAGGAAGGACTCCAGCACCCCTGCCGGCACCACGAGATAGCCGATGCGCAGCGACCCGAAGAGCACCTTGGAGAATGAGCCGGCATAGATGACCCGGCCGTCGCCGTCGAGGCCCTGAAGGGCGGCGAGCGGTCGGCCGCGATAGCGCCATTCGCTGTCGTAATCATCCTCGAAGATCCAGGCATTGTCGGCCCGCGCGCGCTCGAGCAAGGCGAGGCGGCGCGCGAGGCTCATGGTCATGCCCAGGGGAAACTGATGGGAGGGCGTGACGCAGACCAGCCGCGGCGGTGCCCGCCCCGCTTTCGCGAGATCGAGGCCCTCGCCATCCACGGGCACCGGCACCAGCTTCGCCCCGGCGGCAATCAAGGGTCCGCGCAGGCCCGGGAAGCCCGGATTCTCCAGCCAGGCCGCCTCCCCTGGCTCCAGCAGCAGGCGGGCCGTCAGGTCGAGCCCCTGTCGCGTGCCCGAGACGATGATCACCTGCTCCGCCTCGCAGCGCACGCCACGCAGTAGGCTGAGGTAATCGGCGATCGCCCGGCGCAGCGCCAGCAGCCCGCCGGGCGAGCCGCCGGTCGCCAGCGCCTTTGTCGGCCGGCGCCAGCTCCGCGCCAGCAGCCGTGCCCAGAGCTCGAAGGGGAATTCGCCGACATCAGCAAGTCCGGGCGCCAGTAGCCCGGAGCGTCGCGGCGGGGCGAGATGCTGCTGCACCAAGGCGGCGGCCCGCGCCGCCAGAACCGGCGCTGCGGGCGAGACGCCCTTGCCGCGGGGCAGTGTCTGCTCCGTCGCCAGCGGCGTCTTGTCGGGCAGATCGGCCGCGACATAAGTGCCGGAGCCGCGCCGGCCCTCGACATAGCCTTCGCTCGCCAGCTGATCCAGGGCCGAGAGGATGGTGTTGCGCGCCACCCCCAGCTCGCGGGCGAGATCGCGGCTCGACGGCAGGCGGCTGCCGGGCGCCAGCCGCCCGGCCAGGATCAGCCGCGCCAGCTCGCGGTAGACCTGGCGATGCAGCGGTGCCTCGCCCTTGGTCTCCAGGGCGACGGGGAGCAGGATGGAAGCCGATCGGGCCAAGTGGCTCCCTCGAAGATGGACGAATGGTTCTTTTGCTGGGACCGGTTTAGCGCCAGAAATGGCGCTCCACAAGCAAGACCTGGAAGCGGAAAGTCATGAACCTGCCCTCGAGCCAGATGTCGTCGCGTTTTCCCGTCACCCCGCGCTCCAAGGTCAAGCGCATGCCCAAGCGCGGCTCGGCCGAGCGGGCCCAGATCTATGCGATCCTCGATGCGCATTTCCTTTGCCATATCGGCTATGTCATCGAGGGCCAGCCCTATGTGACGCCGACCGGATATTGGCGCCATGGCGACCGCGTCTACTGGCACGGGTCGTCGGCGAGCCGCATGCTGCGGTCTCAGACGGCGGGGCTGCCGGTCTGCCTGACCGTGACCCTGCTGGATGGGCTGGTGCTGGCGCGCAGCGGCTTCCACCACTCCGTCAACTACCGCTCGGTGATGGCCTTCGGCCTGGCCGGGCGCGTCGAGGATCCCGTGGAGAAGGAGGCCGCCCTCAACGCCTATGTCGAGCGCCTCTATCCCGGCCGCAATGCCGAGGTGCGGCCCATCGAGCCGCAGGAGCTGAAGGCGACGACCCTGCTCGGCATGACCATCGAGGAAGCTTCGGCCAAGGTCCGCAGCGGCCCGCCGGTGGATGACGAGCCGGACTACGCGCTTCCCGTCTGGGCCGGCGTCGTGCCGCTGCGTGAAGTCATCGGCACGCCGATCCCCGATCCGCGCCTGACGCCGGGCACGCAATTTCCCGCGCATCTATCGCCTTATGCCGAAGGTGCCACGCTGGACGAGGTGCTGAGCGGCACGGCGAAGCCGGGCAGCTAGATGCCGAGCCTGACGCATCTCGCGATCTTCACCTTGGCGGCCCTGGCGATGAACGCAGCACCCGGCCCTTCCAACCTCTATGTCCTCTCGCGCAGCCTGGCGCAGGGCACGGCCGGCGGACTCGTCTCGGCCTTGGGCCTGGCGCTGGGAAGCCTCTTCCACGTGGCGCTCGCCGTGGCCGGGCTCGCCGCTTTGCTCAGCTACGCACCCACCCTCTATGACGCGATCCGCTTGGCGGGTGCGGCCTATCTGATCTATCTCGGGATCAAGACCCTGCGCGCGCCGGGCGCCAGCATGCCGGCGAATGGCGGGGCGCGCCGATCGCTGGCGCGCATCCTCTTCGATGCGGCCCTGGTGGAGATGCTGAACCCCAAGACAGCGCTCTTCTTCCTCGCCTTCCTGCCGCAATTCGTCGAGCCCGCGGCAGGGCCCGCCGCACCACAGCTCCTTCTCCTTGGCCTGATCGTAACCCTGACCGCCCTTCCCTGCGACATGCTCGTGGCCCTCGCCGGCGCCAGGCTCGCCCGCCTCTTCACCACCCAGGCCCGCCGCCGCTGGCCCAGCCGCCTCGCCGGCTCCACCCTCATCGCCCTCGGCCTCTACACGGCGCTGATGCGGCGGAGCTGACACTCCTTTCCCCGCGCCTCTCTCTCTTTCGTCATGGTCGGCGCAGGCCGACCATCCACGAGTTTGCCAGCCCTTGATACGATCGAAGGCAAATGCGTCGGTGCAACCGCAAGTATTGACACGGAGGGCGCGGAGTTAGAGCGGAGGTCCACGGAGAAGAAAGAAGCGCAGCGTCAACCGCCTTTCTCCTCCGTGATCTCCGGAATTCCTCCGCGTCCTCCGTGTCAGTCTTTCTTCGTTTGCAACTGTTCGGATGGCCCCAGCCCTCGGCCGGCAAACTCGTGGATGGTCGGCCTTCGCCGACCATGACGGCATAGAGAATGAGGCCTGCTGCCTGCGGCAGCCCACCGCCGGCCGTGAGAATTGAGGAAGAGGCGCAGCCTTCGCACTGCAAGGTTCGCCGGCACTCCAGGGCGAGTACGCCGTCTAACGATCCGCCGCGAAATCGACGCCGATCTTCGTCGCCTGGTCCGGCGGGTTGCGGGTCTCGGTCTTGAAGGGAATGATCTCGCCGGGCCGGATCGTCTGCGGGCCGGCATCGAAGACCCAGTCGAACAGCCGCTTGCCGCTGTCGTCGCGGAGCGAGGCCTGGAGGCGCGGCAGCTTCACCTCGACATTGGTGGGATTGAAGATCTCGCCCTGGATCTGCAGCACATGGTCGGGGCCCCCCGGCTCCATCATCGAGCTGATATTCGCCAGCTCCAGCCGTTCCTCCGGCCGGACGATCGGCAGGCCGATCGCCTCGTAGATCTGCGCCGACTGCGGCCAATGCGCGACGATCCGGTTGCGGAAGAAATAGCCGCCGCCAAGCGCCGCCAGCAGCAGGACGATGACCAGCAGCGGCATGGCGAGGCCACGGCTCCAGCGCCGCGGCGCCGGCGCGATATGGGGCAGGTTCACCATGCCCGGCGGCGGTGCATCGGCGTCGATCTGATGGGGCATGTCGGCCGGCGGCTTCTGCTGCCAGCTATGACCGCATTTGGCGCAGCGCACCAGACGGCCCCTGGGCCCCAGGGCGGCCGGTTCGATCAGATAACGCGTGGAACAGGCTTGGCAGCTGATGATCATGCAGGCAGTCGGACTGAAAGCGTCGCGAGCCTTATAGGTCCCGCATCCCAGCCACGCAAGCGCAGCGGGACAAGCCCGACGGGGCCATTGGCGTCTGCCTCAATTCGCCGGACGAAGACGCCGTGCGATCAGCAGCATGACGTCGGGATTGCGCCAAGTGGTCGTATGGGGCCCCTGCGTCTCGAAGCAGGCACCCAGCGGCTCTTCCGAGCAGCAGCTCTCCCAGGGCACGACCCCATCGTCGCGGGTATAGATTGCGGTCGAGGACATGGCCAGGGGGTCGGCCAGGCGCTCCGTCTCAAAATCATCACTGTAGAAGGGCGCGCAAACCCGCAGGACAGGCTCCATGGGCGTGGCCGTCGGCAGGCGGAAGGGGCTGACGACGGTCACCACATGATCGATGTCCCGCGGACGGTCATGGGCGAGGTCGCGCGCCAGCAGCCCGCCGAGGCTGAAACCGATGACGCTGACCTGCCCGCCGACGAGATCGCAGCAGGCATCGAGCCGCCGGCGCAGGGCGTCCAGGATATAGGGTGTCGGTCCCCAATTGGTGCCGAGCTCCCAGCCGAAGACGCGATAGCCGCAGCGCGCCAGGAAATCGCGCAAGGGCGCGCTGATCGGATCGGCCGTGAGGAAGGCCGGAATCACCAGCACCCCATGGCTCGTGCGCTCGGGTAGAGGCTCCGGCTCCGGCGGCTCCGGCCGGTAGACCACCTGCGCCCAGGCTTCGGCCGCCAGGCGCCGGTAGGACGGGCGGGCAAAGCGACCGCTCCGGTCGAAGGCCTGGAGGGTGCGGCGCATCAACTCTTTCTTCCAAAGCGCGCCGAGCCGCCCGCGCAGCCCGTCGCTCCGCGGCCCGTCAAGCTTCGTCGTTTTCCCCGGACTCTCTTTCCCCAGGGCCATGTCTTCTCCCAGGGTCGCTTTGCTTGCACTGTAGGCCTGTGCCATCCTCCCCCTCTCCTTCGAACTCGGGCAAGGAAATTGCCGCTTGGTCGTCTTCGACAAGGTGCTGCTGCGCTACGGCGCAGGCCCCGAGATCTTGTACGAGGTCAGCTTCGCGCTGACGCCTGGCTCCTTCCATTTCCTGGTCGGGCCCAGCGGGGCCGGCAAATCCTCGCTGCTGCGGGTCATGTATCTGGCGTTGAAGCCCTGGAGCGGGCTGGTGAGCCTCTTCGGGCGCGACGTCAGCGGCTTGACCCGGCGCGAAATCGCCGAGATGCGCCGGCGCATCGGCGTCGTGTTCCAGGATTTTCGCCTCCTGGACCATCTATCCGCCCTCGACAATGTGGCTTTGCCCCTGCGCATCGCCGGCGCGCGAGAGGCCGAGGTGCAGCAGAACGCCCGCGAGCTCCTGGGGTGGGTCGGGCTGGGGGATCATCTGGAGGCCCGTCCGGCGACGCTCTCCGGCGGGCAGCAGCAGCGCATCGCCATCGCGCGCGCGATCATCGCACGGCCCCGCCTGCTCCTCGCCGACGAACCGACGGGCAATGTCGACGATCGCATCGAACTCAGGCTCATGCATCTGTTCGAGGAGTTGAACAAACTCGGCACGACAGTGGTGATCGCTACTCATAACGATTCCCTGGTCGAGCGGTTCCGTCATCCCCAGCTGCGGATCGTGCATAACAGCCTTCACACGGTCGGGGCGCCCGCCGCCGTGACACGCGTCGATGCGCCAGAGCTTGGCCCATGAGGGGCGCCCCATGAGCCTGCTGCGCAGCGACCTTCCCCTCGACCGCGATGCGGCGGGCTTCTTCCTGCCGGCCATCATCGGTTTCATGGTCTTCCTGGCGGCCCTGGCGCTCGCCGGCAGCATGGGCCTCGACAATCTGCTGGCCGGCTGGCGCAGCCAGATCGACACCGCCTTCACCATCGAGCTGCCGCCCGTCGACGGCGAGAGCGCCACCGCCGCCGCGGCCCGGCGCCAGGCGGTGATGGCGGCCCTCGGCGCCGAACCCGGCGTCGAGAGCGCCACGCCGGTGAGCGAGGAGGAAAAAGCGCGTCTTCTGGCGCCCTGGCTGGGGGCGGATGTCCAGGCGCTGGATCTGCCCCTGCCCGATCTCATCGGCGTCGCCACCAAGCCGGGGGCGGCGCCAGGGTCGGCACCAGGGGCGACCATCGACATCCCGGCGCTGACGGCCAGGCTGGGTGCCCTCTCCCCCGGCGCCTCGATCGACGATCACGGTCGCTGGCGCGGCGCCATCGCGGGCATCAGCCATACTGCGCACAGCGCCGCCCTCGGCCTGCTGCTGCTCATCGGGGCGGCGGCGGCGCTGACCGTCGTCTTCGTCGCCCGGGCCGGGCTTGCCGCCCATCGCCGGGTGATCGAGATCCTGCATCTGATCGGCGCCCATGACGGCTATATCGCGAGCCAGTTCCAGCGCCATGCCTTCACCCGCGGCCTGCTCGGCGGCGTTCTGGGGGCGGTCGGCGGCGCGCTGGTCTTTGCGGGCGGCCAGCGCCTGCTGCCGGAATTGGCCGATACCGGATTCGGCCTATCGCCGCTGCAATGGGTGGAGCTGGCCCTGCTGCCGCTCGCCGCCGCATTGCTGGCCATGGCGACGGCGCGCTATACGGTCCTGGCGGCGCTATCCAAGATGATGTGAGGCCATGCGGCTGATATTGCTCGATCGCGACGGGGTGCTGAACCTCGACCGTCTGGATTCGGTCAAATCCCCGGCGGAGCTCGTGCTGCTGCCCGGTGCCGCCGCGGCGGTGGCGCGCCTGAACCAGGCCGGCCGCCTGGTCGTCGTCTGCACCAATCAGGGCGTGGTGGGCCGCGGCATCATCGACGAGGCGATGCTGGCCCATATCCACGACAAGCTCCGGAACGAGCTCGCCCGCGCCGGCGCCCGGCTCGACGCGCTGATCCATTGCCCCGACCATCCCCAGCGGCCGGGACCGCGGCGCAAGCCCGCGCCGGGCATGCTGCGCGAAGCCATGACCCAGTTCCGGGTATCGCCGTCGCAGAGCGTCATGATCGGGGACGGCCTGATCGATCTCGAGGCCGCGCTTGCCGCCGGCTGCGCGCGCGTGCTGGTGCGCAGCGGCAAGGGCCGCGCCACCCAGGCGGCAGGCCTGCCACGCCCCGTGCTGCCCGTCGCGATCCACGAGGATCTGGCGGGCTGGGTGGCAGCGCATCTCGATGCGCCCGCGGAAGAAGGCCGCCCCCCGGACAGCCCATCATGAGGCGCCTCTTCGGTTTTCTGCTGCTGCTGGCCTTTCTCTGGTTCGCCGGCCTCGTGGTCTTCGTCTCCGGCCTGCCCGGCCACCCCCGGGAGGCCGACCGGCATACCGACGCCATCGTCGTGGTGACGGGGGGCAGCGAGCGCCTGGCCGAAGGCATCCGCCTGCTGAACCACGGCCTGGCGGACAAGCTCTTCATCTCCGGGGTCAATGCCGGCACGCATATGCCCGACATCATCGCCACCTTGCCGCCCCAGGCGGAGAAACCTTCGGCCAAGCTGCTGGCCTGCTGCATCCTCGCCGGCTATGCCGCCGACAGCACGCTGGGCAATGCGGCGGAAACCGCGGCCTGGATGCAGGCGGAGGGGCTTCATTCGCTGCGGCTGGTGACCGCCGACTACCACATGCCGCGCAGCCTGCTGGAATTCCGCAGCGCCATGCCGAAGATCGAGATCATCGCCAATCCCGTCTTTCCCGATCGGGTGCGCCGCGAATCCTGGTGGCGCTCGCCCGGCACGGCGAGCCTCCTCATCAACGAATACGATAAATATCTGGTGGCCCTGCTGCGCATCGCGATCCATGGCGGCACCCCACCCAGCGAGACCAAGAGTTCCAGCGAAAGCAAGAGCTGATGGCAGCGCTCGGCTCGCTCCTGTTCAACATCCTGTTCTATCTCTGGACGGCCCTGGTGCTGATCCTCTGCCTGCCCTTCCTGCTGCTGCCCTATGCGGCCACCTTTTGGTTCGGGCGGATCTGGGTGCGGGTCACGCTGTTCCTGCTCCGCCATCTCACCGGCCTTACCCATCGCGTGGTGGGGCTGGAACATGCAAGGCGCGGCCAGGCGATCTATGCCGCCAAGCATCAATCGGCCTGGGACACGCTGATCTTTGCCCTCTATCTCAACAAGCCCGCCTATGTGCTGAAGCGCGAGCTTCTGTATCTGCCGCTGTTCGGGCTCTTCCTGCTGAAGGCCGGGCATATCGCCGTCGATCGCACCGGCGGGGCCTCGGCCCTGAAGCGCATGCTGAAATCGGCCAAGGCGCGCCGCGCCCAGCGCCGCGACATCCTGATCTTCCCGGAGGGGACGCGGGTGGCGCCCGGCCAGCACAAGCCCTATCAGCCCGGCATCGCCGCGCTCTATGGCGCCTTGGATCTGCCGGTGGTCCCCGTCGCGCTCAATTCGGGCCTGTTCTGGAGCCGGCGCAGCTTCACCAAGAAGCCCGGGGTGATCACCCTGGAATTCCTGCCCCGCATCCCCCCGGGGCTGAACCGCCGCGCCTTCATGGCCGAGCTGGAGAAGAAGCTGGAGGGGGCGAGCCAGAGGCTGGCCGAGTCCCCGGACCCGTGAGTATCACGCGAGGGTAAACACCTCGACCGGATGGCGCACGCCGCGGAGCTGACGCTCGCCCAGGCTGCGGAAACGTGCCGCGGCGCCATGGGCATCGACGAATGTCCCGCTGGCGATGAGCGGTATGGCCAATGGAGAGCAGAGCGCTTCCAGGCGGCTCGCCTCGTTCACCGCCGGGCCAATGACGGTGAAATCGAGGCGACGGTCCGAGCCGACATTGCCATAGAGCACATCGCCCAGATGCAAGGCGACATCCAGGGTCGTGACCGGCAATCCCGCGGCCATGCGCTGCTCATTCACCTTCTCGATGCGCGCCAGAGCCTCGACCGCCGCGCCCAGCGCGTCTTCGCAGAGCAGGCTCGGATCCGAATCGCCAAGCGCAAAGGTCGCAAGCAGCCCGTCGCCCAGGAACTTCAGCACCTGGCCGCCCCGGGCCTCGATGGGTATCACCAGGCATGCCAGATAATCGTCCAGCATGGCGATGAGCTGCTCGCGCGGGATCTCGTCGGAGAGCGCGGTGAAGCCGCGCAGATCGCCGAAGACGATGGCCGCCGAGATCGTCTCCACCGAGCCGCGGCGGATCTCGCCGTTCAGGATGCGCCGGCCGACATCATGGCCGAGATAGGTGTCGAGCGCCGTTCGGATGGCCGACAGATTGCTCCCGATCCGAACCGCGCCGCCGAAGCCCGGCATGAGCTCGACGGCGGCCGCCACATCCGCCTCCGAGAATCCGCCGGGACGGTCCGTGGCCAAGGTGACGACGGCGCCGGTGGGCAATGGATTCACCACGCTATCGGCCAGGAAGGGCATCACGAAGACCAGATAGTCGGTCGCACCCTCGGCCCGGAATTCCGCCATGACGGGATAGCGCTCCACCCCCTCGCCCTGCTCCAGCCGATAGCGGGTCATCGGCACGAGGTCGGCGCGCCCCTCGGCATAGGCGCCCAGGCCTCTGGAGCGGGCCTCGATCACGGCGTCATAGATGGGACTGCCGACGGAGATCTTTTCGAATGAGCCATGGCGATATTCTTCGCGTTCCCGCCCGCCCGTCCGGGTCCAGGTCAGGCCGATGGATTCCACCTGAGGATCCAGGGCCGACACCGCCAGATGGGCCCGCCAGAGGGGGATCCCCGCCGCGACCACGCCCTCAGCGAAGCCGGCCGCGACGGTCGGGACCGTGGCCCCCAGGAGCGCCTGATCGGCGAGCCAGCGGCGGAGCGCCGTCAGTGCCCTTGCCCGGCCGGTCTCAGCCGGCCCGCTCGCGGGTTGATCCAAAGCCGCCTCTTTTCCGTCGGTCATTGCCATCTGCCCGCTCAGCCCGCCTTTATCTGTGGATCATTTATCCCCGCAATTCGCGATCCACAGCTTGTGGAAATCGGGGGTATTTCGAATTCTGCCAGTCGTCCCCATATCTTAGCTCAGGCCGGTGCGCCGGTCAGCTGTGGAAACAATTAGAGAACATTGCCTTGGCAGAGACCAAGGCATAGACTGTTTGCCCCTTTCGCCAACCTCTGTTCGGGACGCCGCCATGCCCCAGGTCGCCGCCATCTCCCAGCAGATCTGGGACATGAAATACCGGCTGAAGACCCTCGACGGCCAGCCGGTCGACAAGACGATCGAGGATAGCTGGCGCCGGGTGGCGGAGGCCGTGGCGGAGGCCGAGCCCGAGGCCAAGCGCGCGGCCTGGGCCGACAAGTTCTACGAGGCGCTGGCCGGCTTCCAGTTCCTGCCGGCGGGCCGCATCCTGGCCGGCGCCGGCACCGAGCGCAGCGTCACCCTCTTCAACTGCTTCGTCATGGGCACGATCCCCGACGACATGGGCGGCATCTTCGCCCATCTCAGGGAAGCCTCCCTTACCATGCAGCAGGGCGGCGGCATCGGCTATGACTTCTCCACCTTGCGCCCCCGCGGCGCGCCGGTGAAGGGCGTGGGGGCCGATGCCTCCGGCCCCCTCAGCTTCATGGATGTCTGGGACGCCATGTGCCGCACCATCATGAGCGCGGGCCATCGGCGCGGCGCCATGATGGCGACCATGCGCTGCGACCATCCGGACATCGAGGCCTTCATCGAGGCCAAGCTGGCCCCGGGCCGGCTGCGCATGTTCAACCTCTCGGTGCTGGTGACCGACGCCTTCATGGCGGCGGTGCGCGAGGACGCGCCCTGGGAGCTCGCCTTCGGCGGCACGACCTATCGCGTGCTCCGCGCCCGCGAGCTCTGGGACAAGATCATGCGGGCGACCTACGCCTATGCCGAGCCCGGCGTGATCTTCATCGACCGCATCAACCGCCGGAACAACCTGCACTACTGCGAGAGTATCCAGGCGACGAATCCTTGCGTCACGGCGGAGACCTGGGTGCTGACCGGCGAGGGGCCGCGCCAGGTGCGCGACCTGATCGGGCGGCCCTTCACGGCCGTGGTCGACGGCGTTGCCCATGCCAGTGCGCCCGCGGGATTCTTCTCGACCGGCGTGAAGCCGGTGCTCAACCTGACGACGGCGGAGGGCCACGCGCTGCAGCTCACCGCCGATCATCCGCTGCGCCGCGTCACCGCGCGCAACCGCTTCCGCACCGATTCCGAATGGACGCCGGCCGGCCGTCTCGTGCCGGGCGATGAGATCCTGCTGAACGACCATCGCGCCGGCGCGCCTTGGTCCGGTCCCCATAGCGAGGATGAGGGCTATCTCCTCGGCCTGCTTGTGGGCGACGGGACACTGAAATCCGACAAGGCGGTCTTGAGCGTCTGGCCGGGCGAGCTGGTGGCCAATGGCGGCGCGGCCCGCCCCGGCGCCCAGGCAGTGATGGCGCGCGCTGAGGCTGCGGCACGGCGCTTGCCCCAGTCTGTGGATATCGCGAGCTGGGTGGAGGCCTCGGGCCGCGGCGAATATCGCCTGGCCGTCGGTGGCCTGAATCAACTCGCCGAGCAGCTCGGCATGGCGCCTCGTGACAGGGCGATCACGCCTGCCCTCGAGCGCTGCTCTTATGATTTCTATCGCGGCTTCCTGCGCGGCCTGTTCGATGCGTCCGGCAGTGTCGAGGGCTCACAGCTCACGGGACTCCGCGTTCGTCTGACCAAGAGCGGCCCAGCGCTGCTGGGATCCGTCCAGCGCATGCTGCTGCGCCTGGGCATCGTCTCAAGCCTCGATCGCGACCGAGAGCTCGTCATCGCCGGGGACAACCTCCCGCGCTTCGCCGAGCTGATCGGCTTTGCCGATAGCGAGAAGTCGGCGCGGCTTGCGGGCTCCATCGCCAGCTACCGCCGGCGGCCGAATCGCACCGGCTTCATCGCCACCGTGGCGGCGATTGTCCCGGCGGGCGAGGCGGAGGTCTTCGACGTCCAGGTGCCGGGCGTCAACGCCTTCGACGCCAATGGGCTCATCGCCCATAACTGCGGCGAGCAGCCACTTCCCCCTTATGGCGCCTGTCTGCTCGGCTCGATCAATCTCACAACCTTGGTGCTCGATCCCTTCGAGCCGACGGCCCGGCTCGATCTCGACCGCCTCGGCGAGCTCGTGGCGACCGCCGTGCGGATGATGGACGATGTCATCGACATCTCGCGCTTCCCACTGCCGCAGCAGGAAGAGGAGGCACGGGCCAAGCGACGCATCGGGCTCGGCGTCAGCGGGCTGGCCGATGCCCTCATCATGTGCGGGGCGCGTTACGGCGCCAGCGATGCGGTGGCGCTGAGCGAGACCTGGATGCGGGCGCTGCGCCGGGCGGCCTATGCCGCCTCCATCGAGATCGCGCGCGAGAAGGGACCCTTCCCGCTCTTCGATCGCGATCAGTTTCTGGCCGGGGAATCGATCCGCGAGCTGGAAGAGGATCTGCGGGACGGCATCGCCCGCCACGGCATCCGCAACGCGCTGCTCACCTCCATCGCGCCGACGGGCACGATCTCGCTCTTCGCCGACAACATCTCCTCGGGCCTGGAGCCGGTGTTCAGCTTCAAATACAGCCGCAACATCCTGATGCCCGACGGCAGCCGCAGCCAGGAGGAGGTGAGCGACCACGCCTTCCGCCTGTTCCACAAGCTGAAGGGCGAAGACGCGCCGCTGCCCGACAGCTTCGTCGATGCCCAGACGCTGGCACCCGGCGATCATCTGGTGATGCAGGCGGCGGTGCAGAAATACATCGACAGCTCCATCTCCAAGACCATCAACTGCCCGGCCGATCTGCCCTTCGAGGCCTTCAAGGACATCTATCTCCAGGCCTATGAGCTGGGCTGCAAGGGCTGCACCACCTACCGGCCCAATGACGTGACCGGGGCGGTGCTCGAGGTGCGGGCGCCGGCCGAGAGGCCGGCCCAGTCCGAGCTGCCGCTGGCCCAGCCGCAGCCTCGCCCGCATGATATCTACGAGGCCGGCGGCGTCGTCTATATGACCCAGCCCCTCGACCGGCCCGAGGCCCTGCCCGGCCAGACCTACAAGCTGCGCTGGCCGGAGAGCGACCACGCCATCTACATCACCGTGAACGACATCGTGCAGGACGGGCGGCGCCGGCCCTTCGAGGTCTTCATCAACTCGAAGAACATGGAGCATTACGCCTGGACCGTCGGCCTCACCCGCATGATCAGCGCCGTCTTCCGGCGCGGCGGCGATGTCTCCTTCGTGGTCGAGGAGCTGAAGGCCGTCTTCGATCCGCGCGGCGGCTATTGGATCGGCGGCAAATACGTGCCCTCCCTGCTCGCCGCCATCGGCGAGGTGATCGAGCAGCATATGATCAATATCGGCTTCATCGCCGGGCCGGAGCGCCTAGCCGAGCCGCAGCGCAAGGTCGCGAACCTGCCGCAGGTCCAGGGCGCCGGCGAGAGCCGACTCCTGCCGACCTGCCCCAAATGCAGCCAGCCTTCCCTCATCCGCCAGGAAGGCTGCGACCTCTGCACCTCCTGCGGCTATTCGAAGTGCAGCTAGGGCAGCCGCTTGACTGATACGCATTTTGCGTATAAACTATAGTTTAATATCCGCGCGAGGGGTTGCCTGCAGATTCCCTGCAGAAGCAGGTCAGACCGCCGGGAAAGCCGAGTTCGGGAGGGGAATTCAGCCATGAGCCGCCCCTGCCGCGTCTGCGGCGCGCCGATGGGCAAGTGGGTCGAGACCTGCCCCTCCTGCGGCGAGTTCAACAAGGTGAAGCTGCCCTTCTACGGCTGGGTGATCGGCGGGCTGCTGGTGCTGTTGCTCATGCTGCTGCTGGGCGATCCCGGCGCGATCGTGACGGTGGTGGACAAGATCATCCACCAGCAGCCCCTCGCCGCGCCGCCTTCCAACTGAGCTAGCTAGTCCTTCTTCGGCGGCTTGGCCTTCGGGCTGCCGGGGACCCAGCCGACCGCGACCGGCCCCTCGCTCGGCCGCAGCATCGAGACCACCACTGACCCGCCGATGAGCAAGGCGGTGATGAGCAAAGCGAGCCAGGTCGGCACGTGATAGAAATCGGCGATCAGCATCTTCACGCCGATGACCACCAGCACCAGCGACAGGCCGTACTTAAGGAAATGGAAGCGATGCACGAGGCCGGCGAGCGCGAAATAGAGCGCGCGCAGGCCGAGCACGGCAAAGACGTTGGAAGTGATCACGACGAAGGTATCCTGCGTCACCGCGAAGATGGCAGGAATCGAATCGACGGCGAAGACCACGTCGCAGACCTCGATCAGCATCACCACCAGGAACAGCGGCGTCACCCAGAGCTTGGCGTCGCGGCGGACGAAGAAGGCCGTGCCCTCGTAATCCGGCGTGACCCGGAGCTTGCTGCGGAGAAATCCCAGGATCCGGTTATTGGCGATATCGGGCTCGGCACTGGCGGCCAGCAGCATCTTGATGCCGCTTGCCACCAGCAGCAGGCCGAAGAGATAGAGGATCCAGCTGAATTCCGCGATCAGCGCCGCCCCGGCCAGGATCAGCAAGACGCGCAGCACTAGCGCGCCGGCGATGCCCCAGAAGAGGGCCCGGTACTGCAGCACCGGCGGCACGACGAAATGGCTGAAGATCAGGACGAAGACGAAGATATTGTCGAGGCTGAGGCTCTTCTCGATGAGATAGCCGGTGACGAAGGCGAGCCCTGTCTCCGAGCCCTCGAAATAGAACAGCCCGGCGGCGAAGACGGCAGCCAGCGCGATATAAACGGCGCTCAGCTTGAGCGCCTCGGCGAAGCCGATCTCATGAGCCTTGCGGTTGAACAAGCCGAGATCGACCGCCAGCAGGCCGCCCACCACGACGACGAAGCTCACCCAGAGCCAGATCGAATGGGTCATGGCGCGTTCATTCCTTGGCCTGGACCTGCCTGAGCAGGCGGTGCAGCGGACCGTCGGCGATGCCGAGCTCGTCGAGATGACAGACCGTATTGGCGAGATAGTCGATATTGCTGCCGGCGATGCCGATGCCCTGGCGGATGCGGGCGATGATCTCTTCATCCGGCAGCTTGCCGGCATATTGGGGATGGGCGCGGTCGGCCACATAGGTGACCGCCGTCAGCGGGCCCTCCTGCGTCATCACCCGGACCCAGCGCGGCTCATAGACCCCCGTCACCATCTCGCGCTCATGCAGATAGCGGGCGACGGGACGGGCATGCTCGGCGGCGATGCGATAGACCCGGCCACGGCAGGCCCCGCCCCGGTCGAGACCCAGCACGAGCCCAGGTTTGGCGGCATTGCCGCGGTAGTGGGTGGAGGATATGCAGAAGGCGCGGTGATAGCCCGTGAGCAAAGCGGGCCGCGCCTCGACATGATCGAAGCCCGGGCGCCACATCAGCGAGCCATAGGCGAAGACCCAGAAATCCTCGCCTTCGGGCGGCTTCAGCTCGCGGGCGCGGATGAGATCGGTATCGATGACCGGCGGGATCATGGGCTCAGGCCCGATTGACCAGGGCGACGCCGACCGCGGTCAGCGCCATGCCCGCCAAGGCCGGCACCGCCAGGGTCTCGCCCAGGAGAAGATAGCTCCCCAGTGCGGCCGCCGGCGGGGTCAGGTAGAAGAGGCTCGCGACCTTGGAGGCCACGCCGCGCCGGATGAGCCAGAGCAGCAAGGTGACCGCGCCGATGGAAAGCGCGAAGGTGAGCCAGGCCAAAGAGAAGATGAAAGTCCCGGTCCACTGGACGGGACCCCAGCCCAGGACGAGGACGATGGGCAAGGTCGTCAGCGCCGCGGCGGCGTATTGGATCGCGGTGCCGGTGATCAGATCGCCCGTGCCGCAGAAGCGCTTCTGATAGAGGGTCGCCGCCGTTATGCCGAGGAGCCCGCCAAGGGCAAAGACCACGCCCCAGGATTCCAGCCCGGCGATGTCGAGCTTGTCCCAGAGGACCAGGGCCACGCCGACGAAGCCCAGCGCCAGGCCTAGCCAATGTTTCGGCCCCACGCGCTCGCCCAGGAGGGGGCCGACGACGGTGGCGATCAGGATCGGCTGCAGGCCGACGACCAGCGCCGTGATGCCGGCCGGCAGGCCGGCGGCCATGGCCGCGTAGCAGCCGCCGAGATAGACCGTCTGCAGCAGGATCCCGACGACGGCCAGATGGGCGGCTTGGCGGCGGCTCCGGGGCCAGGCCGAGCGCAAAGGCAGAGCCGCGGCGGCCATCAGCAGGGCCGCCAAGGCGAAGCGCAGGAACAGGATGGTGAAGGGCGGGGCGAAAGCGAGACCGAGCTTGCCGATGAAGAAGCCCGTCGACCAGAGGACCACGAACCCCCCGGGGACGAGGACGCGCCAGGCGGCGGGCGGAGCTGCGGTGAGGGCATGAGACATCGGCGGGCCGGGCCATCATAGGATGCCCCTGCGCCTGCGCAAGCCGGCGCGGCTTGCTCGAGCGCGCTCGACGGCCGGCGGCCCGGCCCTATAAGATCGCGCCGCCATGCGCCGCCGCCCCCTGATCCTCACCGCGATCGGCCTTGCCGCGCTGGTGATCGCCTATGCCATCTATTGGTTCATGGTCGCCCGGATCGTCGCCCAGGACATCGCGGGCTGGACGGGCTTCTACCGCAGCCAGGGCTATGCGGTCAGCTATGAGGTGCCCCCGCTCTCGGGCTTCCCCTTCGCGGTCACGGCGCGATTCATCCATCCTGATGTCGCCGCCCCTGATGGACGCTGGCGCTGGCAAGGCGCGGAGGTCCGGCTTCGCATCCAGCCCTGGGCGCCCTATGAACTGCAATTCACCGGCCTGGGCAGCCAGAAGCTATCCATCGCCGGGTCGCAAGCGCGCGAGATCGCGATCACGGCCGATCTGCTCGGCCTCGATGTGCATCTGAAGGACGGGCTGGAGGCCGACCGCTTCGGCTTCACGCTGACCCATGGCGCCATCGACGACAGCCGGATCGGCAAGACCCTGGTCGAAAGCCTGACGGCCGACGGCCGCTTCCCTGACCCGCCGCCAACGGATGCGAGCCGCAGCAGCCTCGATCTGATCGCCCATCTCTCGCGGCTGACCCTGCCGCCGGGCGTCGATGCGCCGCTGGGCCGCGAGATCTACAGCGCCCATCTCGTGGCTGAGGTCATGGGGCCGATACCTCCCGGTTCGCCGCGCGAGGCGCTGCCGGCCTGGAGCGGGGCCGGAGGCGATCTGGAGCTGCGCGAGGTTCAGCTGCTTTGGGGCGGGCTCTGGCTCAAGGGCGATGCGACCCTGGCCTTCGACAAGGCCTTGCAGCCGCTCTTCGCCGGGAGCTTCGCCATCGCCAATATCGGCAGTCTGCTGGACAAGCTCGTGACCGCCGGCATCCTGCCCGTCGCAACCGCCCAAGGGGCGAAGATCATGTTCGCGGCGCTGGCCACCACCCCGCCGGAGGGAGGCCCGCCTCAGGTCAAGCTGCCGCTCACCATCCAGGACGGCACGCTCTACATGGGCCCGATCAAGCTGGCCGCACTGCGCCCGCTCGACTGGAGCTGGCTGCCGTAACCGCGCGCCTTCTTTTCCATCCGTCATTCCCGCGAAAGCGGGAAGGTGATTCACATTTGAAGTGCAACAGTTGAGCCAGGAATGCCTCGGCTGGGGTTTGGAAGTCCAGGCATTTTCGTGGGGTATTGTTGTAGGCGGCGACGACGGCGTTGAGGATTTTGGGACGGACGGCGGCGAGATCGGTTTTGCGTGGCAGGGGCCGGCGCATGCGTCCGATTGCGTTCTCGATCCCGCCCTTTTGCCAGGGGCTGTGGGTATCGCAGAAGAAGGTTTGGATACCGAGGTCGGCTTTGAGGCGGTAGTGCTCGGCGAACTCGGTGCCGTTGTCGAAAGTGATGGTTTGGCGCAGTTCGGGAGGCAGGGGCTCGAGCCAGGCGATGAGTTGTCGCGCGGTGGGTTCGGCAGCTTTGTTTGGCTGTCTGGCGAGGATGAGGATACGGGAGACGCGCTCGTGGGCGACCAGGATGGCCTGGCCATAGGTTTTGAAGAGCATGAGGTCGGCTTCCCAATGTCCTGGGAAGGCCCGGCCGTTGGCGGCCTCGGGGCGCTGGGCGATGGAGACACGGCCCTTGATGGAGCTCGCGGACGACCCGCCTTTGCGGCCGCGCCAGCCGCGCTTGGCTTTGGCCCTGGGAAGATAGTGCCGCCAGGAGCCGTCGTTGGTGCGGCGGATCTGGGCATAGATGAAGCGATAGATGCTTTCATGGCTGATGCCGGTTGCAGCCTTGTCGCAGGCCAGCCGGCCGGCGATCTGTTCGGGCGACCAGCCGTGCCGGAGGCGGTCGAGCACGAGGCGGCGCAGCTCGCCGTCGCGCTCCAGGCGCGATCCGGTCCAGCGCCGGGCTTTCGCCTGCTCATGAGCATGGCTCGGCCTGTAGCCGACCTGCTTGCCCCGGTTGCGCCTCAGCTCGCGAGAAATCGTCGATGGCGGGCGATCCAGAGCTGCCGCGATTTGGCGGATGGATTGCCCGTCTTCATGAAGACGGGCAATCCGGCACCGTTCATCCAATGACAGGTGCTCATATTGCTTTCCCATTGCAACACCTTAGACAGGTGTTGCACTTCGTTTGTGAACTCAGGGAATCCAGGGCAACCAGCGAGATCCATGGCCCTGGATTCCCGCTTTCGCGGGAATGACGGAAGTTGGTGATTCGCTAAGATCGGATAGGCTTTAGCGGCTCAGCTCATCCGGAAATTCTGGAACTGCCAGGGATCCTTCCAGTCGAGGCCGGGCTCGGGGAAGAGCTTGCCGCGGCCCTTGAGCGGGGTCCAATTGCTGGTGACCGCCACCACGGGGCCGAGATAGGGCTTGCAGATCTCGAGCACGAATTCATGGTCGAGATCCTCGGGCTCGACGAGGCCCTCCTCGGGATGCTCGATCAGCCAGATGGCCCCGGCCAGCACGGGCACGGCGATCTGGATCGAGGTCGCGTTGTATTGCGGCCCCAGGAGCTCGCGCGCCTCCTCGATGGAAAGCTGGGAGCCGTACCAGAGCGCACCGTGATCGCCCATCAGCAGGGCGCCCAGCTCGTCGATGCCCTCGACGATCTCCTCGTTCATCAGCCGCCATTTGGACTGGACCTGGAAATCGCGCGAGATGAACTCGCGCACCGAGAGCACCGCGTCATTGGTCGGGTGATAGGCGTAGTGGACCGTCGGGCGATAGGCAGCGCGGCCCTTCTTCCAGACCGTCAGATAGTCGGAGAGCGTGATCGCCTCGCCATGGGTGATGAGGAAGCCCGTCATCGGCCCACCCAGGGGCGTCCAGGAGCGGACCTGGGTCATGCAGCCCGGCCGGTCGAGATAGATGGCGCATTTCGGCCCGATCTTGTGGCGGTTGCCGTCGGGCGGCAGGCGCTTCTCATGGCTGCCCCAGCCGAGCTCCGCCGGCTGGGCGCCTTCGCCTGTGAAGCCGGGGATGCTCCAGGTATTGACGAACTCGCCGGGGCGCTTGGGCATATTGGCGACCTGGAGATCGTGCTCGGCGACATGGATGACCTTGGTGCCGAGGCGCTGGGCCAGCGCCGCCCATTCCTCACGCGACCGGGGCTTGTCGACCTTCAGCTTCTTGCGCTTGGCGACTTCGAGCAGCCCCTGCTTGACGAAATGGCTGATGAGGCCCGGATTGGCGCCATGGGTGATGAGGGCGGAGGTCGCCCGGTCGCCCCATTTCTTCGCCTTCTCCCGGGCGGTGTAGCGCAGGAAATAATTGGTGCGCTCCTCCTCGGGGATCTTGGGATTGTCGTAGTAATTGGCCCAGGGCTCGATGCAGGTGTCGAGATAGAGCACGCGGTTCTTCTGGCACCAGGCCATCACGTCGATCGAGCTGACCTCGACCGAGAGATTGAGGATCAGATCGCCATGGCCGGCATGGCGGGCCAGCACCGCGGCCATGTTCTTGCGGAAGATCGGCTCGACCAGATAGTTCACCCCTTTGGCGACGAAGGGGGCGATCTCGACGGAGCGGTCCTCCGCGTCGATCACGGTGACATGAGAGAGCGGCATGTCGAAATGGCGCTCGATCAGCGGCAAGGTGCAGCGCGTGACCGAGCCATAGCCGATGAACAGGATGCGGCCGTCGAATCTGAATTTCCAGCTTGGCGCCATGATCGAAGGCTCCCCCTTGCGGCGTCGAAAAACGACCCGGACGTTACGGGAATCCGACCGGGGTGCAAGGAAAAATCGTGACGGGCGGGGATGGGGCCTCTCTGCCTCGATCATGACGGTCGTGTGACGCTGCTAAGCATAGCGGCCGGCATGGCTCATTCTCTTTAGCGTCATGGTCGGCGAAGGCCGACCATCCACGAGTTTGGCGGCCGTAGATCCGATTGGCCGCCGCCCATTCACGACAAAGGTAGTGCACTACGGATGCATGGAGACTGGGGCAGGCAAACTCGTGGATGGTCGGCCTTCGCCGACCATGACGAGAAAGGGGGAGGCAACTGGTCGAGCACAACCGGGCAGGCGGGACGCCCCCAACGGAACGGGAGGCCGCTGCTCAGGCCTGCTTCGCGTCGATGATGCCGCGGCGGATGGCGCGGGTGCGGGTGAAGAGGTCCTGGAGCTTGTCGCCCTCGCCCCAGCGGATGGCGCGCTGGAGGGCGGTCAGGTCCTCGCTGAAGCGGCCCAGCATCTCCAGCACCGCCTCGCGATTATTGAGGAAGACATCGCGCCACATCACCGGGTCGGAGGCGGCGATGCGGGTGAAATCGCGGAAGCCGCCGGCGGAGAACTTGATCACCTCGCTCTGGGTCGCATCGGCGAGATCCGTCGCCGTGCTGACGATGGTATAGGCGATCAGATGCGGCAGATGGGAGGTGATGGCCAGCACCCGGTCGTGATGGCCGGGCTCCATGATCTCGACCTGGCTGCCGGCGCGCGTCCAGAGCTCGCGCAGCCGGGCGACCGCCTGCTCGTCGGTGCCGGGCGGCGGGGTGAGGATGCACCAGCGCCCCTGGAACAGCTCGGCGAAGCCGGCCTCCGGCCCGGAATGCTCCGTGCCGGCCACGGGATGGCCGGGGACCAGATGGACGCCCTCGGGAATATTGGGGCCGAGGTCGCGGATCACCGCCTGCTTGACCGAGCCCACATCGCTGACGATGGCGCCGGGCGCCAGATGGTCGCGCATCGCAGCCCCGATCTCGGCATAGGTGCCCAGCGGCGAGCAGAGCACGACCAGGTCGGCGCCGGCGACGGCCGCACCCGGCGTCTCATGCACGCTGTCGAGGAAACCCAGCTCCATCGCCTTGTCGCGGGTCGCCTGGCTGCGCGCCGTGCCGGCGATATGGCCGGCGAGGCCCTCGCGCTTCACGACCCGCGCGAGGGAGGAGCCGATCAGCCCGAGGCCGATGAGCGCCATGCGGCGGAACAGCGGTTCGCTCATTCGCGGCCGCCGCCTGCCCGCCGGCGTAGTTCGGCCAGCGCGGCGGCCGTGGCCCGGGTCTCCGCCTCGCTGCCGATGGTGATGCGCAGGCAATGGGGCAGGCCATAGCCGCCCATCTTGCGCATGATCAGGCCGCGGGATTTGAGGAAGGCATCGGCCGCATCCGCATCGGCGAATTCGACCAGCAGGAAATTGCCGACGCTGGGATGGACCCGATAGCCCGCGGCGGCCAGCGTCTCCGCCAGCCAGTCGCGCCAGACCCGGTTATGCGCCCGGCTCTTTTCCTCATGGGCCTCGTCCTCCAGCGCCGCCAAGGCGGCGGCCTGGGCCGGGGCGGAGGTGTTGAAAGGCCCGCGGACACGGTTGAGCGCATCGGCGACCCCGGGCGGGCAATAGGCCCATCCCAGGCGCAAGCCGGCCAGGCCATAGATCTTGGAGAAGGTGCGCAGCATCACGACATTGTCGCCGGCCCGCACCAGGGCCTCGCCGGCCTCGTAATCCGCCGCCTCGACATATTCGGCATAGGCGGCGTCGATGGCGAGCAGCACCTCTGCGGGCAGGCGCCGGCGCAGCTCCTTGACCTCGGCCGCCGTCAGATAGCTTCCCGTGGGATTGTTGGGATTGCCGAGATAGAGGATGCGGGTCGCGGGGCCGACCATGGCCAGCAGCGCCTCGACATCGGACTGCAGATTCTTCTCGGGCGCGGCCCGGGGCGTGGCGCCCGCGGCCAGGGTCGAGAGCCGGTACATGAGGAAGCCATGGCGGCTGAACAGCACCTCATCCCCCGGCCCCGCATAGGCCCGGGTCAGCAAGGCGATCAGCTCGTCCGAGCCATTGCCGCAGACGATCTGCTCGGCCTCCAGGCCGAAGCGCCGGGCGATGCCGGCGCGCAGCCGCTCCGCCCCGCCATCGGGATAGCGATGGAGATCGAGCGATGCCTCGCGGAAGGCGGCGATGGCCTTGGGGCTCGGCCCCAAAGGATTCTCGTTGGAGGAGAGCTTGGCCGGCTGGGCCACGCCGGGCAGGGAAGCCTCGCCGCCGACATAGGGGGCGATCTCGGCGATGCCCGGGCGCAGCTGCAAGGCCATGGCCGCCTAGCCCTTGCGGGTCGGCCCCAGCTCGGCCGGGGTCAAGGGCACGGCATAGCCGCCGATGAGCCAGATCTGCTGCAGCCCCTTGCCGATGCGCCGGGCGAATTGGGCGAGCCGCTTGTCGCCCAGCGGCACGAAGCCCTCGACATCGAGGAGATGGAGCCAGACCGCCGCCTCGCTCGGCGGCTGCCAGCTCTGGATCACATTGGCCACCAGCTTGGCCTCCCGGCTGTCGGCCAGGAGGGAGCTGCGCGACATCTCCTCGGTCGCCTCGACGACCAGGAGGCTGCGGTCCTGCCCCGTCTCCTCCAGCGGGCATTGCGCCACGGCCAGGGCCTCGATCGGGGCCCCGCGGACGGTATCGCCCGCGCCGAAGGGCAGCCTGGCCACGATCCGGGGATGCTTGGGATCCTTGGCCAGCATCATGGGCCACCAGGGCTGCGGATCGGCCCCGTCGGGCAGCGGCAATATGCCGACCGAGGCGCGGCCCGCCGTCACGGCATTCAGAACCTGCTGCGGCGAATCATGGGCCGTGGCCGGGGTCAGGCTGCCGAAATGGTCGCGGGCCAGGTCCCAAAAGCCGTTGGCCCCCTCGGGCGCGTAGACCGCAAGCGAGAAAGGGCCCTGCAAGCGCAGCACGCCGGCGATGATCTCGCGCCAGAGGCGGATGACGACCGCCTTGGGCAGGGGGCCATCCTCCTTGGCGGTGAGACGGCGAAGCAGCCGCGCCTCCCGGCTCGGGCGCATGAATCCCGCCTCGGGCCCGTGCGAGTTCTTGAGGGCGCCGATGCTGAGCGCGACCTGCGCCCGCTGCATGATCAGGCCATGCAGCTGGTCGTCAATCGCATCGATCTCGGCGCGCAGCGCGTCGAGGGTCGGTTTGGCCTCGGCCATGAAAATCCCGGCAGCTGGAGAGCGGCTAGTGATAGTTCCAGAGCCACGCAAAAGCAAAGAAAACATTGACAGCCTACCCCCTGCCTCCCTAGCTATCGGCAGGGGCGGAGAAGCGCCGTGAACCCCTGGATTTTCAATGCCGTGACCCCACGGGTCGAGGGCCGATGACCCCGCTGCAGAAGCGACTGACAGACGCGCAAGCGCCGCTCCCCGGCCACCGGGTGGTGTTCGGCGAAGACCGCCCCATGCCGCTGGATTGCGGCATCGAATTCGGCCCCTTCACCATCGCCTTTCAGACCTATGGCAGGCTGAACGCGGCGCGCTCCAATGCCATCCTGGTCTGCCATGCGTTGACCGGGGACCAGTTCCTGATCGGCGAGAATCCGGTCACCGGGCGGCCCGGCTGGTGGGAGCAGATGGTCGGCCCCGGCAAGCCGCTCGATACCGAGCGCTATTTCATCATCTGCAGCAATGTGCTGGGCGGCTGCATGGGCACGACCGGGCCCCGGGACACCAACCCCGCCACGGGGCGGCCCTACGGCCTCGGTTTTCCCGTCATCACCGTCGCCGACATGGTGCGGGCCCAGAAGCTCCTGATCGAGCATCTGGAGATCGACCAGCTCTTCTGCGTCACCGGCGGCTCCATGGGGGGCATGCAGGCCCTGCAATGGGCGGCCGCCTATCCCGAGAATGTCTTCGCCGCCATCCCCATCGCCGCGGCGGCGCGCCATTCGGCCCAGAACATCGCCTTCCATGAGGTCGGGCGCCAGGCCATCGTGGCCGATCCCGATTGGTGCGGCGGCGATTATCTGCTGCAGGGGCGCAATCCCGCCCGCGGCCTCGCCGTCGCCCGCATGGCGGCCCATATCACTTATCTGTCGGAGCAGGCGCTGCACCGCAAGTTCGGCCGCACGCTGCAGGACCGCAACCGCGTCACCTATGGCTTCGACGCCGATTTCCAGGTCGAGAGCTATCTGCGCCATCAGGGATCGAGCTTCGTCGACCGGTTCGACGCCAATTCCTATCTCTACATCACCCGGGCGATGGATTATTTCGACATGGCGGCGGAGAAGGGCGGCGTGCTGGCCAATGCCTTCCGCGGCACGCCGGTGCGATTCTGCCTCTTCTCCTTCACCAGCGACTGGCTGTTCCCGACCCGCGAGAGCCGCGCCGTGGTCCAGGCGCTCAACGCCGTGGCCGCCAATGTGAGCTTCGTGGAGATCGAGACCGACAAGGGCCACGACGCCTTCCTGCTCGACGAGCCGGAATTCGAGGCGACCCTGCGCGGCTTCCTGTCGGGCTCCGCCGAGCGCCGCGGCATCGCGTGAGCGCCGTCATGCCGCGCGATCCCGGCCTGCGCGAGCCTCTGTCTGCCGATGGGCGCGCCATCCGCGTCGATCTGCAGCATATCGCCGATATGGTGGCGCCCGGCAGCCGGGTGCTCGACGTCGGCTGCGGCGACGGCGCGCTGCTCGACTATCTCGTGCATTTCAAGCAGGTCGACGGCCGCGGCATCGAGCTCTCCCAGGCGGGGGTGAATGCCTGCGTCGGCGTCGGCCTCAGCGTGATCCAGGGCGATGCGGATACCGATCTGGCGGGTTACCCCTCCGACGCCTTCGACTACGCCATCCTCTCCCAGACCCTCCAGGCGACCCGCGATCCCAAGGGCGTGCTCGACCAGCTCGTGCGCATCGCGCGCCGCGCCATCGTCTCCTTCCCCAATTTCGGCCATTGGCGCATGCGCTGGCATCTGCTGACCCAGGGCACCATGCCGGTGACGCCGAGCCTGCCGGCGGCCGTGGTACGAGACGCCCAACATCCATCTCTGCACCATCCGCGATTTCCTGCAGTTCTGCGCCGTGGCCGGCATCGCCATCGAGCAGGCGATCGCCATCGACAGCCTCGGCCGCGCCTCGCCCATCCGCTCCTACCGCTGGGCCAATCTCTGCGGCGAGCAGGGACTGTTCTTGCTCAGTCGGGATTAGCGGTTCGGCGGAAAGGTTCGCTCTCTCTGCCGTCATGGTCGGCGAAGGCCGACCATCCACGAGTTTGTCTGCCCCAGGCTGCGAATTCGGGCCGTTAGCTCGCTTCCCCCGAAGCGGACAAGTCACAGGCCTAATCAAGACAAGCAACGGAGAGCCGACCCGTGGCCTGCAAACTCGTGGATGGTCGGCCTTCGCCGACCATGACGGTAAAGAAATGCGAGGCCTGCCGGCGGCAACCGCGGCCTGCCCGTCCTCACCCCGCGATCGCCGAGCCGCCGCGCAACAGGGCGGCCAGGCCGACGAAGGCGGGGAAGGGATGGCGGATGACGAAGGTGGGGATGTCGATGAGGAAATGGCTGAGGCGGCCCTTGTCCTCGAAGCGGGCACGGAAGCGGGCCGCGGGGAAGTCGGCAGCGAGCCGGGGGACGATCCCACCGGCGATGTAGATCCCGCCCCGCGCCCCCAGGGTCAGGGCCAGATCGGCGGCCACCGTGCCGAGGATATCGGCGAACATCTCCAGCGCCAGCCGGCAATGGGGTTCATGCCTGTCGAGCGCACCCTCGGTCACCTCGGCCGGGCTCAACGGCCTCGGGACCGCGCCATCGAGCTCCGCCAGGATGGTATAGAGATTGACGATGCCCGGCCCCGACAGCGCGCGCTCGGCCGAGACATGGCCGAAGCGCTGACGCATCGCCTCCCAGACCTGGCCCTCCCGCGCCGTCACCGGCGGCAAGGAGACATGGCCACCCTCGCCGGCCAGCGCCATCCAGCGCCCCTCGCCCACCGGCAGGATGCACCCCACCCCCAGGCCCGAGCCGGGGCCGATCACGCCGATGGTCTCCTCCGGCACATAGATCGTGGGCGGGGCGGTGCCGCCGCCCAGCCAGCCGAGCTCGCTCATCCCGAGATGCGGGGCGGCGGCGGCCACCGCGGCGAAGTCGTTGACGATGAGAAGCCGTTCGACACCCAGCCGTGCTTTGAGGGCGGCTTGGGAAAAGGACCAGGGGTGATTGGTGAGGGCGACCTGGTCACCCGCCACCGGGCCGGCGACATCGATCGCCGCGGCGCGCAGGCGATGGGCCTCGCCCCCGGTGCCGCCAGCCTCCTCGGCCCCGGCCTGCTTCAAATAGGCCTCCGCCGCCTCCGCCAGCCCCGCATGATCGGCGCAGGCGAGCACGCGGATATGGCCGATCATGCCGGTGCCGTCGAGCAAAGCGAAGCGCGCATTGGTGGCGCCGATATCGCCCAGCAGCGCCGGGCCTTGCGTGCCTTCCCGCATTGCTTCCCCCCAAGCCGGGCGCTCGGCCCAGCCTATCGCCCGCCCGCCGCCTCCAGCGCCTCCAGGAAGCGCTCGCGCCAGACGCCGATGTGATTACCCTGCAGCACCGTCATCATGCGCCGCCAGCGCTCGATGCGCTGATCCCGGGGCATGGTCAAGGCAGTATGCAGCGCCGCGGCCATCTCATCCACATCATGGGGATTGACGATCAGGGCATCGCGCAGCTCCCGCGCCGCGCCGGCGAAGCGGGAGAGGACGAGGACGCCGGGATCGGCGGGATCCTGGGCGGCGACATATTCCTTGGCCACGAGATTCATGCCGTCGCGCACCGGCGTCACGAAACCGACCTTGCTCGCCCGGTAGAAACCGGCCAGCACCTTGCGCGGGAAGGATTTGTTGAGATAGCGCACCGGCGTCCAGTCGAACTCGGAGTATTTGCCGTTGAGGCGCCCGGCCAACCCCTCGATCTCGCGACGGAGCGCCCGGTATTGCGCGATCTCGCCCCGCGACACGGGCGCGATCTGCATGAAGGTGACCCGCGAGCGATGCTCCGGCCAACGGGCCAGAAGCTCATGGAAGGCCTCCAGACGCTGGGGCAGGCCCTTGCTGTAGTCGAGGCGGTCGACGCCGATGACCAGCGCGCGGCCGGCGAGGCTGTCGCTGAGCCGCGCGGTCTCGGGCTCGCGCACCGATTTCTCCGCCATGCCGGCGAAGGCCTCGGTATCGATGCCGATGGGAAAGGCGGCCAGCCGCGGGTGGCCGTTCATGACCTCGGCCACGCCGTTCTCGTCGATCCGCCCGCCGGCCTCCTCGGTGATGTAGCGGCTGAGGGCCCGCACATCCTCCTCGGTCTGGAAGCCCAGCAGATCATAGGCGCAGAGATCGCCGACCAGCTTGCGATGGACCGGCAGCGTCAGCAGCAGCTCCGGTGCGGGAAAGGGGATATGCAGGAAGAAGCCGATGCGGTTGCGCACGCCGAGGGTGCGCAACTCGGCGGCCAGCGACATGAAGTGATAGTCGTGGACCCAGATCAGATCGTCGGGCTGGAGCAGCGGCGCCAGCTTCTCGGCGAAGATGCGGTTGACGCGCTGATAACCGTCATAGGCGCTCCGGCGGAAATTGGAGAGGCCCACGCGATAGTGGAACAGCGGCCAGAGCACGCCATTGGCGAAGCCGTTGTAGAAATCCTGATAATCCTCGGCATTGAGGTCGATGGTGGCATAGGTGATCTTGCCCGCCGTCAGCAGCTCGGGCGCCGGGGCCTCTCCCGGCGTCGTCTCGCCGCTCCAGCCGAACCACAAGCCGCCGCGGCGCTGCAGCGATTCGCGGAGCGCCACGGCCAGCCCCCCTGCCCGCCCCGGCTTCTCATTGGGCAGAGCGAGGCGATTGGAGACGATCACCAGCCGCGCCAAAATGCTTCCTCCCAGCTCTTCGACAGCCGCATGGCGCAGACGATGAGCCCGACCAGCGAATAGGTCTGCGGGTAATTGCCCCAGAGCTCCCCCGTCTTGGGGTCGATATCCTCGGAGAGCAGGCCCAGGTGATTGCGCCGCGCCAGCATGCCCTCGAACAGCCGGCGGGCCTCCTCGCGCTGGCCGGTGGCGGCGAGCGCGTCGATGTACCAGAAGGTGCAGATGGTGAAGGCCGTCGTCGGCAGGCCGAAATCGTCGGCCACATAATAGCGGTAGAGATCGTCGCCATGGCGCAGCGCCCCGGTGATATGCGCCAGCGTGGAGACGAAGCGCGGATCGGCAGCCGAGACCAGGCCCACTTCCTGCAGCAGCAGCAGGCTCGCATCGGCCGTCTCGCCGCCGAAGACGGTCACGAAGCTGCCGATCGTCTGATTCCAGCCTTGCTCGAGAATGGTCGCGCGGATGCGATCGGCTTCGCCGCGCCAGCGCTGCGCGCGCTCCGGCTGGCCGAGGCTGGCGGCGATCTTCGCCAGGCGGTCGCAGCCCGCCCAGCAGAGCGTCGCCGAATGGGTATGGACCGCCTGGCGGCCGCGAAATTCCCAGATGCCCGCATCGGGGCGGAAGGCGACGGCCACGGCCTTCAGGCCCAGCTGTTCGAGGCGGGTCAGCAGATCGAGATCGCCGCGCACCGGCAGGCGGCGGTCGAAGAACATCTGCGCCGCGGCCAGGATGATGCTGCCGTAGGAATCGTTCTGAACCTGCTCCTGGGCCAGATTGCCGATCCTGACCGGACCCATGCCGCGATAGCCTTCGAGGCTCGTCACCTTGACCTCGGTCAGGGGGATGTCGGGGATGATGCCGTAGACCGGCTTCAGGTCGCGATCGGCCTCGCGGGCGACGATGGTGTTGATGTAGCCGAGGAAGCCTTCCATCGTCTTGGTCGCGCCGAGGCGGTTCAGCGCCTGGACCGAGAGATAGGCATCGCGCATCCAGCAGGCGCGATAGTCCCAATTGCGCTCGGTATCCGCGGCCTCGGGGATCGAGGTGGTGAGCGCCGCCACCATGGCGCCCGTCTCCTCGAAATGGCAGAGCTTCAAGGTGATCGCGGCGCGGATCACCGCCTCCTGCCATTCGAAGGGCACGGAGAGATAGCGCGTCCACTCGATCCAGTAGTCGATCGTCCGCTCCTGGAAGTCGCGCACCAGATGTCCGAGGCCATGAGGCACGGATTCGTCGGGCCCCAGCACCAGATTGATCGGCGTCGTCAGCACGAAGGCGGATTCGGTCTCGATATAGGAGATCGGCGCGTCGGTGGTGAGACGGAGCACTGAATCCGGGAGGAGATAGCGGATGTGATTGCTGCCGCGGGTGCGCGTCGGGCGCACGCGACCATGATCGCCGGTCGGGCGGATGCGGATGCGGATCGCCGGCAGGCCGGAGACGACATCGACGCGCCGGATCAGCATCGCCGGGCGGAAGATGCGGTCGTATTGCTTGAACCGGGGGGCGAAATCGGTGATGCGCAGCGTGGCGCCGTAGGAATCGGTCAGCGTCGTCACCAGCACCGAGGTATTGCCCAGATATTCCTGGCTCGCCGAGGCGAGATTCTCCAGCAGGATCTCGGCGAAGCCCTCCGGCGGATCCTCGCCGTTCAGCAGGCTGCAGAACACCGGATCGCCGTCGAAGCGAGGGAGGCAATACCACACGATGCGCCCGCGCCGATCGATCAGGGCGGCAACACTGCTGTTGCCGATGACGCCGAGATTGAGATCCGGCATCACGAGGCTTCCGACACCGTCGACGACGCCAGAGGTGATACCGCCAAGGGCGGCGTGAGGGTCGCCAGCCAGCTGCGCACATCCGCGGGTCCGGCGAAGGTCGAGCGGCGGTCGCGGCGATGGCCGACGCCCTGATGGGCCTCGCCCACCGGCATGGCGATGCCGCCGTGACGCTCGACCGCCTCGAAGCCGTCCTCATCGGTAATGTCGTCACCGATGAAGACCGGCAGCCGGCCGGCGAAGGGCGGGCGCTGCATGAAGGCCTCGACGGCCCCGGCCTTGGTGAAACGGCCGTCGCGCAGCTCCAGGACCATCTTGCCGCGGCAAAGCGCGATGCCCTCGCCTTCACGGTCCAGGAGGCGCCGCAGATCGCGCGCCAGCAGGCCGCCGCTCCGCGGCGCGGCGCGATAATGCACCGCCAAGGTCATGCCCTTGTCCTCGACCTCGACGCCGGGACGTTTCAACGCCAGGGCCTCGACCGCGCTTTTCAGCGCCGCGCCCACCGGACGGGCCTGCATGATCTCGGCCTCGCCATCGGGCTCCAGGCGGAGCTCGATCCCATGCTGGCCGGCGGCAGGCAATCGCAGAGGGGCGAACAGCCGGTCGAGATCGCCGATGGCCCGGCCGCTGACCAGTGCCATGGCGCCCTCCAGCGCCTGCCAGGCCGATTGGAGCAACGCCCCCAGATCCTCGGGCACCGCGACCTCCTCCGGCCGCTGGGCGATATCCAGCAGCGTGCCGTCGACGTCGAGAAACAGGGCCAGGGGACGGTCCCAGATCATGTGAGGTGCCCTCCTTGCGCAGGACCGGATTGAGATGGACTGATAGGCGGGCAGCCGGCGGGACTGCTTAAATCGTTGATCGGCAGTGTAGATTCAACCACGGAAGAGGGGGACATTTTTCGGGCGCGGCGCGCTGGCCGCATTTACGCGGGTATTTCTAGAAGTGTGATCGTCTCAGGCGGGGGTTGGCAGCAGCACGACGCGCCGGCGCCGGAGCCGGCTCTGCGGGGCGGCGGCATAGATCTCCTTGCCGGCCTCGATCAGCAAGGCGCCGGCGAAGCGGGGAAACCAGCGCCGCCCGAGTCGCTCCCAGGCGGGACCCCAGCCCACCAGAGTCGGCGAGGCGATGGGCGGGAGATAGAGGGCACGCGCGGTGCCGAAAGGCGTGAACAGACTATCGCGCAGCAGGCGAGTCAGCTGCGACATGGAATAGGGCTCGCCCTGGCCGAAGGGCGTGCGTTCGCTGCGCGACCAGAGGCCGCGGCGCGCCGGGGCGACGACCAGCAGACGCCCGTCGTCGCTGAGCAGACGCCAGACCTCGCGCAGCATCTCGCGCGGCGGCTCTCCGAATTCCAGGGAATGGATCAGAAGCACCCGATCGAAGCTGCGCTCGGGAAAGGGCAGCTGGGTCTCGTCGGCCAGCAGCGTGAGTCCGCGCGCGCCGGCCGGCCAGGGCAGTGCCCCCTGCCCCGCCGGCATGGCGGCGATGGTGCAGAGCGCCTCGGCGCGGAAGGCCCCGAGATAGGGCGTGGCATAGCCGAATCCCAGGAGTCGCCGGCCGCGCAGATCGGGCCAGAGGACACGCAGCTGCTGGCCGATGAGCTGGCGCGCGGCCTGTCCCAAAGGCGAAGCATAGAAGTCGCGCAGTTCGACGACGTCGTTCCACATCCCGCTACTATGCCATAGGCGCCGGTGATAGGCTCCCGGCCATGCAAATCGCCCTTGTTCCCTTGCTGACCGACAATTACGGCTATCTGCTGCACGACCCGGCGAGCGGGGCCACCGCCATCGTCGACCCCTCCGAAGCGGGTCCCGTGCTGGCCGCCGCTGAGGCGCGCGGCTGGCGCCTTTCCCATATCCTCAACACCCATCACCATGCCGACCATAGCGGCGGCAACCTCGGCCTCAAGCAGGCGACGGCCGCGGTTGTCGTGGGACCGGCGCCGGACAGGGCGCGCATCCCCGGAATCGACATCGCCCTCGATGAGGGCGCGCGCTTCCGTCTCGGAGATGCCGAGGCGGAGATCCTGTTCATCCCCGGCCATACCAAGGGCCATATCGCCTTTCATTTCCGCGGCGAGCGCGCGCTGTTCTGCGGCGATACGCTGTTCTCGCTGGGTTGCGGGCGCATGTTCGAAGGCACGGCCCCGATGATGTGGGCCTCTCTCGACAAGCTGCGCCGCCTGCCGGCGGAGACCCGCGTCTTTTGCGGCCATGAATATACCGCCGCCAATGCGCGCTTCGCCGTCAGCATCGATCCCGATAATCAGGCGCTCCGCCGGCGCGAACGCGAGATCGCCGAGCTGCGCGCCCAGAACAGGCCGACCATTCCCTCCACCATGGGCGAGGAACGCGCCGCCAATCCTTTCCTGCGCGCCGATGATCCCGCTCTTGCCGCGGCCGTCGGCCTGCCCGATGCGCCGCCGGCGGAGGTCTTCGGCGAGATCCGCCGCCGCAAGGATAATTTCCGATAAATCGAAGATGGGAGACAGATCGATGAAGCTGCGCTTTTCCGGCACCAGCCCCTTTGTCCGCAAGGTCGTGATCCAGGCCCTGGAGACGGGTCTCGAATTCGAAGATCGAGCGCATCACCACGGCCACGACCGATCCGGCGCTGGCCAAGGAGAACCCGCTCAGCAAGGTGCCGAGCATGACCCTGGACGACGGGACCCATCTCTATGATTCGCCCGTGATCTGCGAATATCTCGACAGCCTCCATGGCGGCCCCAAGATGTTCCCCGCCGCCGGCCCGGCGCGCTGGACGGCGCTGCGCCGCCAGGCATTGGGCGACGGCATGATGGATGCGGCCGTCGCCCGCCGCGGGGAGAGCCGCCGGCCGGCGAACGAGCAATCCCCCTCGGGGATGGAGCTGCAGCGCGCGAAGGTCGCCGCCGGGCTCGATGTGCTGGAGGCCGAGGCCGACAAGCTCGGCAGCGGCATCGATATCGGATTGATCTCGATCGCCTGCGCGCTGGGCTATCTCGATTTCCGCTTCGCTTCCGAGGATTGGCGCAAGGGCCATCCGAAGCTCGCCCGCTGGTTCGAGGCTTTTGCCAAGCGTCCTTCGATGCAGTCGACGGTGGCCAAGGACGCCTGACTGCCATGGATGCCTGATCGGCATTATCGGCGATCGATGAACCGTCCCGTCTCCGACACAGCGGCAGCGCTGATCGTCCAGCTCGGGCTTGCGCCGCATCCCGAGGGCGGGCATTTCCGCGAGACCTATCGCCACCGTCCGGCCGACGGCTCGCGCGGCCATGCCACGCTGATCTATTACCTGCTGCAGGCGGGCGAGGTCTCGCACTGGCATCGCGTCAACGACGCCGATGAGCTCTGGCTGTTCCATGCGGGCTCGCCGCTGGAGCTGCTCATGGCGCCCGAGGGCGGCAAGCGCGAGGAGCGCCGGCTGGGCACCGATGTCGCCAATGGCGAGGAGCCGCAGATCCTCATCGAGCGCGGCGTCTGGCAATCGGCCCGCAGCCTCGGCCTCTACACCCTCGTCGCCTGCATGGTGACGCCGGCCTTCGATTTCGCCGGCTTCGAGATGGCCCCGCCCGGCTGGTCGCCTGTCACACGCGCGCCATCGGGACCCGGCGGCGGAAGATATCCTTCGCCGCGAGGATGGCGCCGCCCACGATGAGCAGGCAGGCGAGCGCCAAAGTGGTGGTCGCCGTGGCGCGGCCGAAGAGGACGAGAAGCAGGGTCGAGATCAAGGGCGAGGCATAGGAGAAGGCGCCCAGCGCCTGAATGTCGCCGCGCTTGACCCCATAGTCCCAGACGAAGAAGGCGATGCCGACGGGACCCAATCCCAGCGCCAGGACGGCGAGCCAGCCGCCGGGGCTGGGCCAGACGGTCGTCTCGATGAGCAGATGGGCCAGCAGCCCCAGGAGTGCGGTGGCCGCGCAGAAGCCGCCCACCGCGTCGCTCGGCACGGATCCGAGCCGGCGGCTCAGGATCGAATAGCCCGACCAGGTGAAGGCACAGCCCAGTGCCGCTGCATAGCCCAGGAGATAGCCACTGGCGAGGCTGAGTTCACCGCGCTGCAGGACGAGCATGGCCGCACCGGCAAAGCCCGCGAGCCCGCCCGCTACATGCCACCAGCGCAGCCGCTCGCCGGGGAGCAAAGCGGAGAGCAGCACGATCAGCAGCGGCCAGAGATAGGCGATGAGGCTCGCATCCACCGCCGGCGCATGGGCGAGCGCGGTGAAATAAAGCGCGTGATAACCGAAGAGCCCGCCGACGCCGACAGCCCAGGCCTGGACGGGCTGGCGAAGATGATGAGAGCACCGGCGCCCCACCCCGCAGCCGCGCCAGGCTCCATTTGCCGAGGAAGAGCAGAAAGGCGATGGCGAAGGTGAGGGCCACCAGCTCGAAGGGCGGCACCTCCGCCGCCGCAGTGGTGAACAGCGCCAAGGTCGCCCAGAGCAGCACGGCGATGCCGCCGATCAGGGTCGCGGTGAGGCGGGCGGGCTGGGTCATGTCGGGGATGATCTGGGGACGTCGAGGCGGGCGAGTTATCTGACCGGACGCCGCCGAGGAGGACAGAAGGCCGCGAAGGCCGCCGCCACCTCTGCCGGCTTGGCGAAGTCTCCCGCCAGTGCCTCAGCAAGACCACGCTGGATCTGGCGGATTTGCCAGGCCTTGGCGTTCGCGCCACCCTCAGGTCGCGGCGAGCGGCGCGGGGGACGGATACTGGAACTGCCCATGCGTCACCTAAATTCCTTCGCGTCCGAGGAAGACGATCTGCCCGGTCTCGAGCCGAGCTGAGCGCAGCCTACCTCTGCTTCGCCGCCTTGGCGATGCGCTCGTCGACCTCGACCTGGTAGCCGTTGACGAGGCGGTTCGTCTCATTGGCCATGCCGGTCACGGCGATCAGCTCGGCGAACTGAGCGTCGGTCATGCCCGCCTTGCGCGCCGAGGCGGTGTGGCTGTTGATGCAATAGCCGCAGTTGTTGGTGACGCTGACGGCGATATAGATGAGCTCCTTGGTCAAGGGATCGAGGGCGCCCGGCGCCATCACTTCCTTGACGCTTTCCCAGGTCCGCTTCAGGGTCGCGGGGTCGCTGGCCAGCGCCTTCCAGAAATTATTGATCCAGTCGACCTTGCGGCTCGTCATGATGTCGTCATAGACGGCACGCACTTCGGGGCTCGCATCGGCGTATTCGATGAGCTTCACCAGCGCCACGGCTGTTCTCCTTTTTTGTTTGGGGAATCGATAGGAGGCCAGCCGAGAAATAGAGGGCTTCCGCCCTCAATACATATGCTGGCCGCCGTTGATGGAGAGGGTCGAGCCGGTGATGAATCCGCCCTCGTCGGCGACGAGGAAGAGCACGCCCCGGGCGATCTCCTCGGCATGACCCAGCCGGCCGACCGGAATCTTGGCGATGATCTTCTCCAGCACCGGCGCCGGTACGGCACGCACCATGTCGGTATCGATATAGCCCGGCGCGATAGCATTGACGGTGATGC
Source organism: uncultured Alphaproteobacteria bacterium (assembly GCA_963757155.1). Lineage (GTDB taxonomy): Bacteria > Pseudomonadota > Alphaproteobacteria > Dongiales > Dongiaceae > DASXQK01. Next base: position 370,628 of record CAVWQS010000014.1, on the reverse strand, counting down.
CGGAGCGGGCCCCTTCCTGGGCCAGCGCCTTGGTAAAGCCGTGGATGCCGGATTTGGCGGCGGCGTAATTGACCTGGCCGTATTGGCCCGCCTGACCGTTGATCGAGCCGATGTTCACGATGCGCCCGAAGCTGCGCGCGCGCATGCCGTCGATGACCAGGCGGCACATGTTGAAGCAGGAAGAGAGGTTGGTCTGGATGACCGCGTTCCACTGCTCGAAATCCATGCGCTGCAGGGTGGAATCGCGGGTAATGCCGGCATTGTTGACCAGCACCTCGATCGGGCCCAGCGCCGTCTCGATCGCCTTGACGCCTTCCTGACAGGCCGCAAAATCGCAGACGTCGAATTTGAAGGCTTGGATGCCGGTGCGGCCGGAGAACTCCCGGGCGCGATCGTCATTGCCGTGATATGTGGCCGCGACCTTGAAGCCGGCCTTGGCAAGGCCGGTAGAGATCGCCTCGCCGATGCCCCGGGTGCCCCCGGTGACTACCGCCACCCGTGCCATGTCGCTGCCTCCCCTATCGTTTTTGTCTCGTCTCCTATTCTGTCACCGCTCGACGCACATGGCGATGCCCATCCCGCCGCCGATACACAATGTCGCAAGACCCTTCTTGGCGTCGCGCTTGCCCATCTCATGCAGCAGGGTCACCAGGACGCGAGCGCCTGACGCGCCAACCGGATGGCCCAGCGCGATCGCCCCGCCATTGACGTTCACCTTGCCCGTATCCCAGCCCAGCTCCTTGTTGACGGCGCAGGCCTGGGCGGCGAAGGCTTCATTGGCCTCGATGAGGTCGAGATCCTCCTTCTTCCAGCCGGCCTTGGCCAAAGCGGCGCGGCTGGCGGGAATCGGGCCCGAGCCCATGATCGCCGGATCGACCCCGGCAGTGGCCCAGGAGACGATGCGGGCGAGCGGCGTCAGGCCGCGCTTGGCGGCGGCCTCCGCGCTCATCAGCACCACGGCGGCCGCGCCGTCGTTGATGCCGGAGGCATTGCCGGCCGTCACCGTGCCGCCTTCCTTCAGGAAGGCCGCACGCAGCTTGCCCAGAGTCTCCACCGTCGTGCCATGGCGGGGATACTCGTCCTGATCGACGACGACATCGCCTTTGCGCGACGCGATGGTCACCGGAACGATCTCGTCCTTGAAGCGGCCGGATTTCTGCGCCGCCTCGGCCTTCTGCTGCGAGGATGCTGCGAAGGCATCCTGCTGGGCGCGGGTGATCTGCCATTTCTGCGCCACGTTCTCGGCGGTGTTGCCCATGTGATAGCCGTTGAAGGCATCCAGGAGCCCGTCCTTAAGCATGGTATCGACCATCTCCGCATTGCCCATCTTCACTCCGCCCCGCAGATAGATGCAGTGCGGCGCCTGGCTCATGCTCTCCTGCCCGCCGGCCACGACGATGGCCTGATCCCCCGCCCGGATCGCCTGATAGCCGAGTGCGACGGCGCGCAGACCCGAGCCGCAGAGCTGGTTGATGCCATAGGCCGTCTTCTCCTGGGGAACGCCGGCGGCCATGGCCGCCTGGCGGGCCGGGTTCTGGCCCTCACCGGCTGAGAGAATCTGGCCCAGCACCACCTCATCCACCTCGCCGGCCTCGACCTTCGCGCGCTCGAGGGCAGCGGAGATGGCGACCTTGCCCAGGGCATGGGCCGGCAGGCTCGAGAGGGCGCCGTTGAAGGCGCCGATGGGGGTGCGGGCGGCGCTGACGATGACGACGTCGGTCATGGCGATCTCCTCTTGGTTCGGCTTTTTGTCTTGGGGCGTTTTATCGCGGGGCTCTTGGTCTTGGGTTTCGACTTTATCGGGCGCCTTGTTGCAGTGCAAGAAAGCGGGCAGGTCAGCGATCCAGCCCGCGACCGGCTGCCAGACCTCCGCCTCCGCCCGGCCGCCGCTCATCATGCCGATATGCCCGGTGGGCGCCCGCAGGATGCGGCAAGCCGGCAGGGCCTTCGCCAGAGCCAGGGCCGAGCCGGGCGGCACGATGCGGTCCTGATCCGGTATCACCGCCAAAGATGGGAGCTTGATGCGCTGCGGCAAGACGGCGCGGCCGCTGAGCCGCCATGCACCAAGCGCGGTGGCGTTCTCGCCATACCATTGGCCCAGGCATTCCCGGGCCACGGATGCTGCCAGGGGCACCCCGTCGTTCAGCCAATCCTCTAGGGCGACGAACTGGCGCGCCCGCTCCGATTCCGGGTCGAGGGCGGCGAAGGCCAGGAATTTGCGCAGTGCCAGGCTGGGGTCCAGGGCCGCGAAGAGAGCCTGGAGCAGATCCACCGGCAGCTCCCCCAGGGAATCGAGCAGCGGCGCGAAGGCCGGCAGAAGGGCGGCCAGCACGGCGGCCTGCTCGGGCCGCTCGGCATGGAAATCCCAGGGGGTGGCCAACAGCGCCAGGCCGGCGAGATCGCCGGCGCGATGATCAGCAAGGCCGAGGGCCAAATCGCCGCCCATGCAATAGCCGATGAGGACGGGCCTCTCGCCGCAGGCCCCGACCACCGCATCGAGCGCCCCGGCCAGCCGGCCCAGGATGTAATCGCCGAGATCGAAGCGCCGCTCGGCCTCCCCGGGCGACTGCCAATCGACGAGAAACGGCCGGAAGCCCTCGCGCGCCAGGAACGTCATGAAGCTGCGCTCGGGAAGCAGATCGAGGATATAGCCCCGGTTGATCAGCGAGGGGACGACCAGGACGGGGCGTCCGCGCCCGCCCGGTTCACGGTAATCGAGCAGCCGCGTGCTGCCCTCCTGCCAGAGGACAGGGGCGGTCGGCGCCGGCCGCTGGAAGGGATGGCGGCGATAGCGTCGGATCGAATCGAGGAAGGTGGTGAAGCGGCGCTCGGCCTCGCGGGCGACGGCGTCGGCGAGCGCCTCAGGATTTGCGGCGGCGAGTTCCGCTGCCAGCAGGCTTCCGTTTGCCGCCAGCTCCGGCCTCCAGCCGAGCGATCCGTTCCTCAAGGAGGGCAAGGCGGCGAGCGAGCTCATCCAGGCGAGGCTGGCCGTCGCCAGATGCAGCGGCAGGGGTCTGGGACCCTGGCGCGGAAGTGGTGGTGGCGGCGGCTTGGAAGGCATGGGCCATTCCCGACTGCATCAGGGTCAGCCACCGGCCGAGCTGGCGGGCGAGCTCGGCATCGCCGGCCAGCGCGCTCGCCTGATCCTGCCAGAGATCCAGGTAGCGGCGCGCCAGCGCCTCGATATCCGGCGGCTGCGACATGGCCGGACTATAGCGAAACACGCCTTGTTGCGCTGCAACATTCGCGTGCCAGTCTCCTTGCCAAAGCCAGCCAAAGTCCTGCTATGCTGCGCTGCATACATCTTGGGAAAGAGCTCATGGCCGAACCCGCCGCCGCTGCCGAAAAGGCGCCGATTACGATCAAGAAATATGCCAATCGCCGCCTCTACAACACGGCGACCAGCAGCTACGTCACCCTCGACCACCTCTGCCAGATGGTGAAGGACGGGGTCGATTTCGTGGTCTTCGACGCCAAGAGCGGCGAGGACATCACCCGCAGCGTCCTCACCCAGATCATCGTCGAGGAAGAGTCCAAGGGTGGGCAGAATCTGCTGCCCATCAATTTCCTGCGCCAGCTCATCAGCTTCTACGGCGACAATCTGCAATTCCTCCTGCCCCGCTATCTCGAGCAGAGCATGGATTCCTTCGCCACGAACCAGGAGCAGATGCGCAAATATCTGAAGGACAGCCTGGGCGGCATGTTCCCCTTCGGACGCTTCGAGGAGCTGGGCAAGCAGAACATGGCCTTCCTCGAGCATGCGATGCGGATGTGGGGGACGCCCTTCAAGATGCCCCCCGTCCCCAATGCGCCAGCCGACGCGGCGGAGAAGCCGGCATCGGCGGCCGGCGAGAGCCTCGATGCGCTGAAGGCCCAGATGAATGCGCTGCAGCAGCAGCTCGAGCAGCTCGCGAAGAAGAAAGAGGGCTAGTGCCGGCCTCGCTCACGCGCTGAGCGCGCGGGCCAGGAACGGCAGGCTCTCGTCCATCCGGTAATCGACCGAGCTATGGTCGTCGGGAAATTCCTCATAGCGATGGGCGACGCCCAGCCGGGTCAAAGCGCGATGCAGCCGCCTGGCGCCGAAGACGAGATGGAATTGGTCGCGGTCGCCGCAATCGATGTAGAGCGCCTTCAGCTGCTTGAGGTTGGCAGCGGTGGACTCGACGAGCACGGCCGGATCATGGGCCAGCCAATTCGCCCAGCGCTCCGGCATCAGCTCCGCGGTCTCCGGATCGGCGGGCAGGCGGATGCCGAGGAATTGCGTGGGGTCGGGATCGTAGCTCGCGGCCATGGCGAGGAAATTGAGGACCGTCATGTCCTTCTCCGCCGGCTTGAGGGCCGCCTCGAAATGACGGATGAAGCGCTCGATCGACCCGCCATGCTGCAGACGCAGCTCGGTCAAGACCTTGGTCAGATCGGCGAGATAGCAGAGCTCGAAGGCCATGTCGCCGGAATGGCAGGCGGCGGCGGCCCAGAAATCCGCATGGCGCATGGCATGGATGATGGCACCGTAGCCGCCCGAGGATTTGCCGAAGACGCCGCGCCGTCCCGGACCGCCGACCTTGAATCGGTCCTCGACCAAAGGCACGACCTCCTGCAGCAGATAATCGTCGTAGCGGCCGATGGCGGTGCTGTTGATGTATTGATTGCCGCCGAGGCGGCTGAAGCAATCGGGAAAGGCGACGGCGACGGGCGGCATGCGGCCCTCCCCGATCAGCCGGTCGAGGCGCTCGGGTGCATTCTCGCCGAAGTTCTTCCAATTGATGTGGGACTGGCCGGAGCCGGTGAAGCCGACGAGGTCCACCAGCAGCGGCAGATGATCCTCGGGCTTGTAGCCCGGCGGCAGATAGACCGGAAGCTCCCGGCGGGTCTGATCGCCCAGGAGATTGCCGGCGAGCGCCCGGCTGTCGACCTCGAGGCGTTGAACCTCGCCCCGCGGCAGATCCCAATTGCGTCGCATGTCGTTCCTCCCCCAGGCGGCTCGCCCTCACCGTCTTCTTCACCGAGTGCCGCATGAATGACAACCGGAAAATTTCCATGCCACGGCGCACGGCGTGGCAATTTGCGGCGGGGCATTTCCCGGCGAGGGGCTGGTCTCGCCCCCTATCCTCGGCCAATCTAGGCTGATGGCGATGCTGGATGCAGTGGTGATCGGCGCCGGCGCGGCCGGGCTTGCCGCGACCAGGACCCTGGTCGAACGCGGCTTTGCCGTGCAGGCGATCGAGGCGCGGGACCGCATCGGCGGGCGGGCGCATACCGATGCCCTGACCTATGGGGTCCCCTATGACCGCGGCTGCGCCTGGCTGCACAGCGCCGATATCAATCCCTTCCGCCGGATCGCCGACGAGCTCGGCTTCACCGTGCGGGAGAGGGACGCCACATGGCGCGGGCGTATCGGCAATCTCACGGCCGCGGAGATCGAGGCGGCCAATCGCGGAATCGAGGCGGGCTTCGAGATCATCGACGCCGCCGGCGCTGCCGGACGCGATGTCGCCGCCACCGCCGTCTTGCCGCCGGCCGGCCCGGGCCGGCGCGAGCTCGATGCGATCCTTCCCTGGGTCACCGGGGTCGATACGCCGGAGGTCTCGACCCTGGATTATTTCCTCTACCGCGACACAGGGCACAACTGGCCGGTCATGGAAGGCTATGGCGCCCTCGTCGCCGCTTATGGCGCCGGCCTGCCCGTGCGCCTCTCGACCCCCGCGACCGCCATCGACTGGCGGGGGCCCGGCGTCAAGGTCGCGACACCATCCGGCGACGTCGAGGCGCGGCTTGCCATCGTCACTCTGCCGACCGGCGTGCTGGCGGCAGAGCAGATTCGGTTCTCGCCGGCGCTGCCATCCGCCAAGCTGACCGCCATCGAGAACCTGCCGCTGGGCATCGCCGACAAGGCCGTGTTCCGCATCACCGGCGATCCCTTCGGCCTGCCGGCGGGCGGCTATGGCATCGCCCATGAGGGCACAAGCCGCACGGCCAGCGTCGAAATCCGCCCCTTCGGCCGCGACATCGTCATCTGCTATTTCGGCGGCGGCTATGCCCGCGAGCTGGAGGAAAGCGATGGGCTCGTGGCCGCAGGCGAAGCCGCTGTGGTCAATCTCTTCGGCACCTCGGTGCGCAAGCATCTTTCGCAGCCGACCGCGACCGGCTGGCATCTCGATCCCTTTGCACGGGGCGCCTACTCCTCGGCCCGGCCGGGCCATGCCCATCGCCGCGCCGATCTGGCGGCACCCCTGGGCGACCGTCTGTTCTTCGCCGGGGAGGCCTGCTCCCTCGATTTCTTCTCGACCTGCCATGGCGCCCATCTCTCGGGCATCGACGCCGCCCTGGCCGCCGCACGCGTCCTGGCGCCCGGCGCGGCAGCAGCATCGGCGAGGGGCGCATGAGCCTCCGCCAGCGAGCGAGATGCTTCACGCTCTCCGCCGCTCTCTGCCTGATCGGCGGCGCGGCCTATCTCATGCCGGCTGCGGCCCAGAACGCCAACGCCAGCAGCATCGAGCCGGCGGCGAGCTACAAGATGGAACCGGGCGAAGCCTCGGCCTATCCCTATTACGATGCCCGGGTCGAGATCGAGCGCTATGCCGTCGTCGCCTATGAGAGCTACCAGGCGGCCAGCGCGGCGGCGCATGATTTCCAGGACGCCGTGAGCGCGCTGGTCGACGAGCCGACGGACGCGACCCTGGCCTCGGCGCGGGGTGCCTGGCTCAAGGTCAGGGCCGCCTATATGGCGACGGAATGCTTTCGCTTCTATGGCGGCCCGATCGATGGGCCGGGCAGCGCTTCGTTGGGCAGCGCGCTCGCGCGCCTCGACCCCTGGCCGATCGACGAGAGCTTCATCGACGGCGTGATGGCCCATCCCGACGGCGGGCTGATCGGCGATCCGAAGATCGCGATCACGCGCCAGACATTGCGCCAGCCGCCGGGCGGCACGAATCCGACCCATGCCGCCACCGGCTTTCACGTGATCGAATTCCTGCTCTGGGGCCCGGACAAGAATCCAGGCTCCGACCAGAGCCGCCGGGCGACGGATTTCCAGGCCGGCGGCCCGCATCACGCCGACCGGCGCCGCCTGTTCCTGCAGACCGCGACGAAGCTGCTGGTGGAGGATCTCGACGAGCTGACCGCCGCCTGGACGCCGAAGAAGCCGGACAATTACGCGGCGCAATTCCTGGCACTCGATCCGCGCGAGGCGCTGGGGCGGATGCTGTCCGGCATGGCGATCCTGGCGGATCAGGAGATCGCGCGCCAGCGCCTGCTCGGCGCGCTCGACGACCGCATCCGGGCAAACCCCCTCGGCCGCTACAGCCTCCATACCAACGACGATTTCACCGCCGACCTCGACGGCATCCAGATCCTATGGACCGGCGACGACCGCCAATCCTACGGGACAGGGCTGGATGGCATCGTGCAATCCCTGGACCCCGGCCTCGCGCTGGAGATGGACCGGCGCCTGGCGGCCGCGAAGGCAGCCCTCCGGCTGCTCGACAAGCCCTTCGATCATGTCCTCTCGGCGCCGCCCGACAGCCCGAGCTGGACCAAGGTCGCTCGCGCCGCCGTCGCCTTTCATGCGCTGGCGCGCACGATCCAGGATGTCGGCGCGCTGCTGGCCGTCAGGGTGCCGCTGAGCGCGCTGTAGCCTTGGCGAAGCCGGCGGCGAAGACCGGATAGGTCTCCGCGACCTCCTCGCGGATGCGGCCGCGGATGAGGGCGAGCTCGCTATCCGTCGGTGGCGTGGTCGTCGCGGGCTCGGCGGGGCAATCGAAATCGAAGCCCGTCGCCGCCCGCAGCTCGGCCAGATCATGGCCGGGATGAATTGAGATGAGCCGAAAGCGATCGGCGAAGGCGAAGCTGGCGAGCCCTGTCACCAGCGCCTTGGGGCCGCCGCGGCGATAGACATTCTCGGGACTCTTTCCCGGTGCGCTGATGAAGTCGACCCGCCGCACCAGGCTGCGCCGGCTATGCTCCTCGCGGAACAGCACGATCTTCGGCACCAGGAAATAGAGATAGGCCGAGCCGAAGGAGCCGGGAAAGCGCACGCTGGGATGCCCGGCCTCGCCGACCTCCACGAGATTGATATTGGCCTCGCCGTCGATCTGGCCGCCGCTGAGGAAGAAGGCGTCGATGCGGCCCTCCGCGGCGCAGTCGAAGAGCTCGCGCCCGCCTTCCCCGAAGGGGTTGAAGCGCCGGCTGCCCAGGACGGTCGCGCGGGTCGGCCCCGTGGCCTGGGCCAGAAGTGCCGCGGCCGCGGGCAAGGGCGAGAGCGCGCCCGCAACGACATGGTCGAGCCCGGCCACCTCGCGCGCCAACAGCGTGATCATCAGCTCCGTCCGGCTATAGGGCAGCTCGCCGGACATCAGAGAACATGCTGGGCGAGGTAGTCGCGGAATCCGCTCTCCCCTCGTGCCGCTTCCGCATAGGCCGCGAGATGAACATCGTCCGGCGCGTAATGCTCGGCGAGGCCCAGCGGCCAGGCGCCCTTCGGCGCCTCGGCGATGGCGCTGACATAGAGGGAGGAGAGACTCCCCGCCGCGCTCGTCTCGGTCGCGAAGAGATCCTGTTCCTGAATTCGCTCGACCGTCACGAGGGTCACGCGGGCGGCATGGGCCATGGTGGCCAGCTCGCGGCGCCGCCCGATCCAGACATTGCCGGCGCGATCGGCGAGCGGGGCATGGAAGAGCGCGATATCGGGCTTCAGCGCCGGAAGAAGCAGCAGGGGATCGGCATTGCCATAGGGATTATCCATGGTGCGCCAATCGGGCCGGCGCCCGATCAGGTCGCTGCCCAGGATTCCACGCAGGGGCATGAAGGGGATGCCCTTCTCCGCCGCCTGCAGCCCGGCATGGATGGCGGGACAGGTAGCGTCGCGGATGGCGATCGATCCCGCCTTGATCGCGGCGGTGAAGCGTCCTGCCGAGCCCGCCTCCCCCAGCATGACGCCTGCCGTCTCGATCTCGGCGACGGCACCGGCGCCGATCAGGAGATCCGCCTGCAGACCGCTGGTCGGCACCGTCAGCAGACGCAGACCACGCACGCCCCGGCGCAGCAGCGCCCGCGTCGCCGCCATGGCGACGCCGACATGGTCGGGGGGAATGGCGAGCAGGCTGCCATCGGGAATGCGCGCCGCCAGCGCCTCGAGGGAGAGGAACTCGGTCATGGGCGCATTATAGGCCTTAGCGAGGGGTGGCGAAGCCGGGACTAGGCGAAGGCCCGTTTCAGCGCCGCCGCGCCGGCATCCAGGGCCTGGGTGGCCTTGGCGACCATGCGGCTCAGATGCAGGAAGCCATGCAGCACGCCCTCATAGACCACCAGCTCATGGGCCACCCCCACCTCGCCCAGGAGTTGGGCCAGCGCCAGGCTGTCGTCCAGGAGGGGATCGAGCGCCGAGGCCGCGATGAAGCTGGGCGGCAGGCCGCGGAGGTCGCCTGCCAAACAGTCCAGGCGGATATCCGCCAGATCGGCGGGACCGCGCACCAGGCAGGCGCGGTAGCGCTCCAGATCCTCCTTGGTGAGCCCGTCGAGCTCATTGCCAAAAGCGCGGCGCGACGGCGAATTGGCGAGGCCGAAGGCGCCGTAGTAGAGCAGCAGGCAGCGGACGGAAGCGCGCGCCTCGGGGCGAAGCTGCAGCCAGGTCGCCAGGGACAGATTGGCGCCGGCGGAATCGCCGCCCAGCGCCAGCCGCGCGGCGTCGATGCCGAGTGCGGCACCGTTGCGGCGCAGATGCTCGACAGCCGCCAGCGCATCGTCGTAGGCGGCTGGGAATTTATGTTCCGGCGCGAGGCGATAATCGACGCCCAGCACCGCAGCACCCGATTTCTCCGCCAGCAGCCGCATGATCCGGTCATGGGTATCGAGATTGCCCAGGATCCAGCCGCCGCCGTGGAAATAGACAAGCGCCGGCAGCGGCCGCGCATTGCTGGGGCGATAGAGGCGGCAGGGGATGGCGCCGCCGGGACCTTGAATCTCCAAGGGCTCGACCGCAGCCAGCGCCGGCTTGATGGCGTTCCAGAAAGCGCGCTCGTGATTGTAGGAGGCGCGCTGGCCGTCGAGATCATCGGGCGCGACAGGCCCGCGTTCGGCCACGATCTCGCCATAGAGGCGCTGGCTCTCCGCGACCGCGGCGGCCATCTCCGGATCGAGATGGCGGGTGACATCGACCTTGATCATGAACCAGGACCTCGGCAGTGACGGCGCTAGCCGACGGGGCGGTGCCTACACTATATGAGGTCTTCCGGGCCTTGAACCGGGCAAAGCAGGAGTACCGCGGATGGTCGAGCTCATCATCGAAAAATGGGGCAATCTCGACGGCACCGCGGGCCATTTCTGGTCCGTCTGGCGCGATGGCCGGCGCATCGAGATGGGCGACCGCATGACCAGCGCCGAGAGTGCGGAGTCCCAGGGCCGGCTCTGGTGCGAGAAAAACCTCGAGCAGGCCCCCGACCGGATCACCCGGCTCTAGGCGTCGGCCTACTCGCGCGCCCGCTTACTCCCGCGGCAGCCCGTCGGCGAGATGCAGCCAGGTGAGTTGCTCGTCGGCATGCACATGGGCCGTCGGCTGCAGTGCTGCAGGATCATCGAGGCTGCAGACCAGGATATGGGTCTGGTCCGGCCAGCGCTCGCCCTCATAGGTCAGCGGCGAGCCGCAGTCGCGGCAGAAGCGGCGCTCGACACCGGGGGATGAGCGATAGACGGCGGGCGCGCCGGCGAGAATCTCGAAGCGGTCGCGCAAATAGCCGGCATAGGTGGCAAAGGCGGCAGAGGTGGCCCGGCGGCAGCTCTGGCAATGGCAATGCGCCGTCCAGATGGGCTCGCCCGTCACCCGGTAGCGCACTGCCCCGCAGAGGCAGCGCCCGTCGCGCGTCGTCGTCTCGCCCATGGCATCTCCTCCTCTCGGCCTCTAAGGTGACCGCCGCAAGCTAGCACGGCAGCCCATGTCCGACATCAGCATCACCTTTCCCTGGTACTCCTATCCCCTGATCCTGGCGATGATCGCCTGGCCGGGCTTGCTGATCGGGCTCCTGCTCGGCGGCCTGCTCTGGCGGCGTCACCGGATCTGGGGTGCGATCCTGGGCGCGATCGCGGGCTGCCTGCTCTGGGCCGGGGGCATGTATCTCTGGGCGTGAGGCGCCTCGCCCCGTTGGTCAGGTGAGCGGCTCGCTGGCGACCTTCATGCCTTCGGGCGTCGGCTCGAAATGCAGCCGGCGGCGATGGAAGGCGGCGAGGTCGGCGCGATGGGCAATGCTGACGAAGGTCGTCTCGGGCAGACGCTCCAGCAGCAGCTTGTAGAGCGCCGCCTCGGTCTCCGCATCGAGAGACGAGGTCGCCTCGTCGAGGAACAGCCAGTCGGGCCGCTGCAGGAGGGCGCGGGCCAGCGCCAGACGCTGCTGCTCGCCGGGCGAGAGACGGCGATCCCATTGATGGCTCTCATCGAGCTTGTCGACATAGTCACCAAGCTTGCAGGCGGTAAGCGCCTCGGTGATCTGAGCATCGGTGAACTTGCCGGGCGTGGCGGGGAAGGTGACGGCGTTGCGCAGGCTGCCGATGGGCACATAGGCCCGCTGGGGCAGGAAGAGCAGGCGCTTCAGCTGCGGGATGAGGATCTTACCGGCGCCATAGGGCCAGATTCCGGCGATGGCGCGGAAGAGCGTGCTCTTGCCCGAGCCTGACGGACCGCTCACCAACACCCGCTCGCCGGGCTCGATCTCGGCGGAGATATCGGCGATGAGGGGTTTGCCGTCCGGCAGGCGAAGATCGACATTCTCGATCTTCAAATCAGGCTCGGCTGCCGGCTCGACGGCAATCCCGACTCCACGGGCGCCGGCGGCCTGAGCGGCGGCCATGGCCCGGTCGAAGCCGATCAGTCGGTCGGCGGTGGCCTTCCAGTCGGCGATATCGGGATAGCTGGTGATGAACCAGGAGAGATTGGACTGCACCTGGCCGAAGGCATTCGAGATCTGCATCAAGGTGCCGAGCGTTATGGCGCCGGAAAAGTATCGAGGCGCCGCCGTAACGAAGGGGAACAGCACGGCAAGCTGGTTGTAGGAAAAACTGAACCAGAGCAGGCGCTTTCTCATCCGCATGATCCGGAACCAATTGGCGAAGACTTGGCCAAAGCTGTCTCCAAGCCGGCCACGCTCGTCCTCCTCGCCGTCGTAGAGGGCGATTCCCTCGGCGTTCTCGCGGACACGCACGAGGGAATAGCGGAAATCCGCCTCGAGCTTCTGCTGCCCGAACAACAAGACAGCGAGGCGGCGGCCGATCAGATGCGTGATCCCCGTACCCACGACGGCATAGAGGATCGCGGCCCACAGCATGTAACCCGGAATCGTGATGTTCATGCCGGCCAGGACGAAACTGATGGCGCCCGACAACCCCCAAAGTATCGTCATGAAGGAAACGAGATTGACCACATTGCTCATGGCATCGAGAGCAAGATTCAGTGTCGTGAACGGGAATAGCTTCAGATCCTCCTGGATGCGCTGGTCCGGGTTGTCTGTTCCGCGGCCCGTCAGCTCCATCCGGTAGAACACCCGATCCGCCATCCAATTGGTCAGATACCGGTTTGTCAGCCAGCGTCGCCAGCGGATCTCCAGGCTGTTTCGCAGATAATATTCGTAGACCCCCACGCCGACCCAGCATGTCGCAAGGATGAAGAACACCAGGATCTCATGCCAGAATATCCCCAGCTTCTTCTCCTGCAGCGCATCATAGAAACGGCCATACCAGCTGTTGAACTGCACATTCAAGAACACCTGTCCCAGATTGAGGCCAATCACCACGACCAACAGGCCGCGGGCGATCCATTTCTCCTCCGAGCTCCAATAGGGCTTTATCAGGCGCCAGACGCTGGCGAAGAAGCCGCGGTCGACGGCGCCGATGAGGGGGAGGGTCATGTCAGCCTCGCGAAGACGGATGAAGCAGGGTTGTCGGGAGAAGAGGATCGGGCGGGTTGCAGCGGATGGTCATGTTAGCGTGCCCGGCGCGCACGCAACCTTACGAAAAATTGGGGAACATCACAGCCGCGTGACCTTGCCCGACCGTCATGCTAAGGACGAAGGCACCTCATGACCGCACCCGAGGAGGGCCACCGCCCTTGAAGCTCGCCAAGCTGGTCAACCCCTTCAAGGTCGAGAAAGGCCGGCATTTCCGCCTGAAGCAGGTCGATCCGGCCGATACCCTCGGTCTTTCCCTCGACCGCGATTCGGCGGCCGATCTCCTGAAGGAGGGGGTGGAGCGACTTGCCGAGTTGCAGGAGCGTCTCTATGCCGAGCGCCGCTGGGCGCTGCTGGTCATCTTCCAGGCGATGGATGCCGCCGGCAAGGACAGCGCCATCAAGCATGTGATGTCCGGGGTCAATCCCCAGGGCTGCCGGGTCTATTCCTTCCGGCGGCCCTCGGAGGAGGAGCTCGATCACGACTACATGTGGCGCTGCATGGCGCGGCTGCCCGAGAGCGGTCATATCGGAATCTTCAACCGCTCCTATTACGAGGAGACCCTTGCGGTCCGTGTCCATCCCGAGCTCTTGGAGCAACGAGCATCTTCCGCCCAAATTGGGCGGCCCCAAGATCTGGCAGCAGCGCTTCGACGACATCAACGGGGCCGAGCGCTATCTCGCCCATAACGGCATCGTCATCTGCAAATTCTTCCTGCATGTCTCCAAGGCGGAGCAGCGGCGGCGCTTCATGGCCCGGCTCAACGAGCCCGACAAGCAATGGAAATTCGAGCCCGCTGATCTGACCGCCCGGCAGAATTGGGACGCCTATATGCATGCCTATGAGGAGACCATTCGCCACACGGCGACGCCCGAGGCACCCTGGCATGTCGTGCCCGCCGACAATAAATGGTTCACGCGTCTCGTCGTGGCCGCGGCCCTGATCCAGCGGCTGAAATCTCTCGACCTCAAATATCCCGAACCGAGCCCCGAGCTCCGCCGCAAGCTGAAGGCGGCCCACGCGGCCCTGGAACGGGAGAAGACACTGAGCGAAGAGAGATGAGGCAGTTCGCCGCCGAGGGACGCACCGGGGCCGTCTATCCCCGCTATCGGCTGCAGGAGGAGATCGCCGACCGCTGCATTCATTTCCTCGGCCTTGGCCTCGGGAGCGGCGCAGCACTGGTCCTGATCGGTCTGGCGGCGGGGCACGGCGAGGCCCGCACCGTCATCGCCGTCGCCATCTATGCCTCGGGGCTGGTCGCCATGCTGATCTGCTCGGCCCTCTACAATCTGACGCCGCCCTCGGCGCGCAAGGAAGCGCTGCGCCGCTTCGACCACGCCGCCATCTTCATCATGATCGCCGGCAGCTATACGCCCTTCCTGCTGGGCCGGATGGGCGGAGCCTGGGGCTGGAGCCTATTGGCCTTCGTCTGGCTGACCGCCGCGGCGGGGGCGAGCCTGGCGTTGGCCGCTCCGCACCGCTTCGAGCGGCTGCAGCTCGCGGGATATCTGCTCCTGGGCTGGAGCATCCTCGTGGCCCGCGAGCCGCTGGCCGCCTCTGTCCCGGCGGCCGCCATCTGGCTGCTGGTGGCCGGCGGCCTGCTCTACAGCTTCGGCGTCCTCTTCCATCTCTGGCAAAGGCTCGCCTTCCACAATGCCATCTGGCACGGGCTCGTCCTGGCCGCCGCCGGCTGCCACTATGCCGCGGTGCTGCTCGGCGTCGTGCTCGCGGGGTAGAGCGTCAGCCGCGCTGCGGGCGCTCCATCGGCACCACCGATAGCCGCTTCAGCTCGGTCCGCCGCAGGAACGCCAGCTCGGTGGGGCGGCCGACCCGATCCTCGGTCAGCATCCGCACCAGATCGTCGACGCCGCCCAGCGGCTTGCCGTCGATGGTGACGAGGATATCGCCAACCTCGAGGCCGGCCCGGATGGCAGGGCCGCCCGGCTCCAGCCCCGCGACCCGCACGCCGCTCTCCTGGTCCAGCCCGTGGAAGCGGGCGACGCGGCGCAGGATGGGGGCATGCTGGCCGGCGATGCCGATGCCGCTGCGCCGGACCCGGCCATGGCGGATCAGATGGCCGAGGACGAAGCGCGCGGTATTGCCGGCCACGGCGAAGCAGATGCCCTGGGCGCCCATGATGACGGCGGTGTTGATGCCGACGACCTCGCCGGCGCTGGTCACCAGCGGCCCGCCGGAATTGCCGGGGTTGAGGGAGGCGTCGGTCTGGATCACATCGTCGATCAGCCGGCCCGAGCGGGCGCGCAAGGAACGGCCGAGGCCGCTCACCACGCCCGCGGTCACCGTGCATTCGAAACCGAGCGGATTGCCGATGGCCACCACCAGCTGGCCGACCTTGAGCTGGCGCGAATCGCCGAGCTTGGCCGCCGGCAGCGTCACGGCCGCATCGACGCGGATCAGCGCCAGATCGGTATCGGGATCGTCGCCCAGGAGCCGCGCGGGCAGGCGCCGCCCGTCCTGGGTGGAGACGAAGATCGCGCCGGCGTCATGCACCACATGGCTGTTGGTAAGGATCAGCCCATCGGGCGCCACGACGACGCCGGAGCCGCTGCCGCCCCGTGAAGGGCCACCAGGGGATTGGCGATCGGATTCGCTACCCGCGGCAGCGCCCGCCACCTGGATATGCACCACGGCGGGACCCACGAGCTCGACGGCGCCGATGACCGCGCGCGAATAGGCGTCGAGGATCTCGCTTTCGTGCGGCGGTCCTGCGACGGCACTGGCGGTCGGCTCGCTGCCGTCCAGTCCGTTTTCGTCTCTTATGAAGCTCACATCATCCAGCATGAGTTTGCTCTCTCATCTGTTCGTTGCATGATGGAAGCTATATGGGGAGTGGCTGGATGCTCCGCCAGAGAGGGCGGGTCTTCCGCGAGATCGGCGCCGTCGCAATGGACGTCGCCGATCTCTCTCGGATGAAGTCGCTAGATCAGGCGGCGCGCTGGCTCGATCGCCCGCCATTGGGGCGCCCACCGCTCGGCCGGCCGCCGCTGGAGCGTCCGCCCTGGCTCCGGCCGCGGAAGCTGCGCTGGCCCTTGCCGTTCCTGTAGCCGCCCTCGCGCTCACCTTCCCGGGGGGCGCCGGTACCCTTCGCCGGCGCGCTCGCGGCGGCCGAGACGAAGGGATGGTCCGCCACAACCGTGAGGGTGCGCCGGGTCAGACGCTCGATGTCCCTGAGATAGCTGCGCTCCTCGGGGCCGCAGAAGGAGAGCGCGATGCCGGTCGCCCCGGCCCGGGCGGTCCGCCCGATCCGATGGACATAGCTCTCCGGCATGTTCGGGATCTCGAAATTGATGACATGGGTGATGCCGTCGATATCGATGCCCCGGGCGGCGATGTCGGTCGCCACCAGCACGCGGGTGCGCCCGCTGCGGAAATCGGCCAGCGCCCGCTGGCGGGCACCCTGGGTCTTGTCGCCATGGATGGCATCGGCGCCGATCCGGCTTTCGACCAGCTGGCGCACGAGCTTGTTGGCGCCATGCTTCGTCCGGGTGAAGACAAGCGCCCGGCCGATGGTCTTGTCGCTCAGCATCCCGGCCAGCAGCTCGCGCTTCTTGGCCTGGTCGACGAAGAAGACCTTCTGGTCGATGAGCTCGACCGTCGAGGCGACGGGGGTCACCGTCACCTTCACCGGATTGTTGAGCATGCTGTCCGCCAGCGAGGCGATGTCGCCGGGCATGGTGGCGGAGAACAGCAGCGACTGATGGGCCGCGGGCAATTTGGCGGCGATGCGCCGGATGTCGCGGATGAAGCCCATGTCGAGCATGCGGTCGGCCTCGTCCAGGACGAAGATCGACACCTTGTCGAGCTTGATATGGCCCTGGTTCATGAGATCCATGAGCCGGCCCGGGGTGGCGACGAGGATATCGACGCCGCGGGTCATGGTATCGACCTGCGGCCGCTGGCCGACCCCGCCATAGACCAGCCCCATGCGCAGATGCAGGTTGCGGCCATAGGTCCTCAGGGAATCGGCGATCTGCACGGCGAGCTCGCGCGTCGGCGTCAGGATCAGGCAGCGCGCATTCTTCGGGCCCGCCTGGGTCTTGTCCTGGAACAGACGCTGCAGGATCGGCAGGCCGAAGGCCGCCGTCTTGCCGGTGCCGGTCTGGGCGATGCCGAGCAGATCGCGCCCGGCGAGGAGATGGGGAATCGCCTGAGTCTGGATCGGCGTCGGGGTCTCATATTTCTCGGCGGTCAGCGCGCGCTGGATCGGCTCGATGAGGGCGAGGTCGGAAAAACGAGTGGTCAAGATGATGATACTTTCTGTTATCGAGGGCCGAACGCAGCCGCTGGCAGTCGCCTCTTGGCGATTCTGTCCGGGATGTTCAAAGAGTCGCTCGGATACGGGCCCGCGTTGTTATGCATGCCCTCGCGCACGGCCAACGGCTGTGTAGAGAGCGGTTTAGTTGGGGAATTTCCCGCGCGGCGGAGAAGCCCTGTGTTGGCCGGCTAGTCTCGAAATGCAGCGTCTCGGCTAAGAAGGGCGGAGAGCGCGTCGCGCGATCGCGAGCGGCAACTGGGCGTGGAAATGAGGCTTTAAGACCTGAAAGTCAAGGACTATGTAATAGGCCAACCCCGAGTCGCCGTGGTAAAGGACGCGCCAATCAGTCGCTCGCGGCCCCATGCCGGTCGCCTTGCCACCGCTTTCATGAGGAGAGCCCCATGCCCAAAAAGAAGGTTATCGACAGCGATTTCATCGTCTTCAATGTCATCTATCAGGATGGAAGCCTGAGCTCCAACCGGCGGATCGCGAAAGAGGAGTTGGATATCTTCGAGCCGGACGATTCAGCCAAAGCGATCATCGAGGCCCAGGATCGCAAAATCGCCGCGCTGTCGGGCCGCCCCCGCGGTCCCATCAAATCGATCAGCCGCGCCGCCGCGCGCTAGATTGGATCGAGCAACCGCCCTCACCCGCTTTGCGGCGGACGAGGGCGGCGTTGCCCTAAAATCAGGACTCCTTGTTGTCCTCGCTCCCCTCGGGAGCCTCGTCATCCGGCTCGGGTCCCAGACCCTGCGCCTTGCGCTGGGCCGTGCGCTCTTCCTGAAGCTTGCGCTTCTCGTCGCGCTTCGCCTGCTTGGCACGGTTGCGCTCGGCCCGCTGCTGATTGTAGTTCGGCTTGAATGCCATGGAGTCTCTCCCGGTCGGTGGGCTCAGTAACCTTCGCGAGCCAGCCGCTTCAGCATCGCCTTGCGGCGGCGGCGAGCCGCCTCCCCCCGCTCCCGCGCACGGCGCTCCGACGGCTTCTCATAGGCGCGCCGGTTGCGCAATTCACGGAACGTCCCTTCCCGCTGCATCTTCCGCTTCAGGATGCGGAGCGCTGCGTTGATGTCATTGTCGCGGACGAATACCTGCATGAGCACCGGGGCCTTTCTTCTATTTTGTGATCGACCGTGGACGGCCTACCGGCACGTCCACGATGACCGAGATTGCGACCTAATTGTCGAGGGTGAGGTTCGTGGCCGATTCCTTGCCGCGATCCTGGGTAACCTCGTAGTTGATCTTCTGCCCCTCCTGGAGGGTGCTGAGGCCAGCGCGCTCGAGCGCCGAGATATGCACGAACACATCCTTGCCGCCCTGCTGCGGTTGGATGAATCCGTAACCCTTTTGACCATTGAACCATTTGACGGTGCCAGACGGCATGATGCTCTCCAAACAAAGATGTTGCCGGGCGCGAATTCGCGCGACGGATCGTTTTGGTGGGTTGAGAGGGCTTGAGCCCCAAAATTCATGCCCGACGCCGAAGCACCGGCCAGACGCAGCCCGATTGGGGGGTAGATTTAAGCTCTAGCCGCCGGTCCCGCAAGCACCGCGATTTCGGCTGCCAGGAAGCTAGGCGCTCCGCGCCCCCGCCTCCCGCGGCATCAGATGGCGGGCGGCGATCAGGCAAAGCGCCGTGGTCAGCGCCAGGATGATGGCGACCAGAGCATTGATATCCGGGGTGAATCCCAGCCGCATCATGGCCCAGAGGCGGATCGGCAGGGTGCTGTCGGTGCCGGTGACGAGGATGGTGATCATGGTCTCGTCGAATGACAAAGCGAAGGAGAGCACCGCCGCCCCGATCATGGCGCTGGCGAGATGGGGCAGCAGGACGTGGCGGAAGGTCTGCCAGCCGCTGGCGCCGAGATCGTAGGAGGCCTCGACCATGCTTCGGCTGAGGGCCTGGAGGCGGACCAGAATCGTGCGGTAGACCAGCGCCAGCACGAAGACCGTATGGCCGATGATCACCGTCACCAGGGAGCGCTCGAAATCGATCTCCCGGAAATAGATGAGGAGGGAGAGGCCGGTGATGATGGGGGGCATCAAAAAAGGCAGGAAGACGATGAACTGGATGATCTCGCGCCCGCGCGAACGTCCGCTTTCGTAATGGAAGGCCAGCAGGGTCCCGATGACGATGGAAAGGATCACGGCCGAGACGCCGACCAGGATGGTGTTCTTGACCGCTTCCAATATGCCGTCGTTATGGGCGAGCGCCACATAGGCTGCGAGCGTCGTCTGATCCCACTGCACGTTCCCCCACTTCACCACGAAGAAGGAGGAGACGATCGGCACGAAGATCGGCCCGTAGAGGATGACGAAGACGACCGCCGTGATCGCCGCGAGAACGATGTTCACCAGCCGGCCGCGGATCATGACGTCCCCCGCTGCCGCCCGCCGAGCTTGGCGCCGGCGGCAATCGCGAGGATGACCACGACGGCGAGGATCACCGACAGCGCCGAGCCGAAAGGCCAGTTGAAAGCGGTGCCGAACTGGCTGTAGATGATCCGCCCGAAGGTGAAGCCGCTGAGCCCGCCCACCATCTGGGGCGTCAGAAAATCCCCGATCGCGAGCACGAAGACGAAGGTGGCCGCCGTCGCCGTTCCCGGCAAGCTGAGGGGCAGGACCACGCGCCGGAAGCTCTGGAGATTGGAGGCGCCGAGATCGGCGGAGGCCTCCAGCAGATTGCGCGGGATGCGCTCCAGGGAGAGGAAGATCGGCAGCACGGCAAAGGGAATCAGCAGCGCCGTCAAGGTGAGCAGCACGGCGTTCAGATTATAGACGAAGAGGGTCAGCGGCTGATCGATGAGCCCCAGCGCCAGCAGCGCCCGGTTGAGAAAGCCGTTGCCGCCGAGGATGCTGCGGATGGCATAGATCTTGATCACATAGCTCATCAGCAGCGGCACCATGAGCAGGAGCAGCAGCGTGTATTTCTTGCGCCCCTCCAGCCCGGCGAGAAAGAAGGCGACGGGATAGCCGAAACCGACCGCCAGCACCGCGACCTCGAGGCAGAGCAGACAGGTGCGCCAGAACACCGGCAGGAAAACCGGATCGGTGAAGAAGCGCTGATAGTTCATGAGGGTCGGCGCATAGCTCATGGTCACGCCGGCGACGGAGAAGAAGCTGTAGGCGAGGAACGCCAGCAGGGGCAGCAGGATGAAGGCGACGGGCAGGCCATAGGCGATGATCGCCAGGGTCGCGCGCCAGGCTCGGGGTGCCGCGCTCTCGACGGCCAGGCCCGCGACGCGGCGATTGGCCCCCACTTCGCTCATGCCAAGACTTCGCTCATGCCGAGACGTCGCTCACGCCAGCACCAGGCGGCATTCATCCACCGGCCAGGCCAGGGAAAGCGTCTCGCCGGGCGTTACCGCCGCACCCCCGACCCGGCTCGCCAGACGAAGCCGTGCCGGCACCGAACCCGCGGCTCCCTCCAGGGCGATCTCGGCCACCGTCGTCGCCCCGGCGAAGGTGACCGCCGTGACGCGGCCTTCCGCCTTGTTCTCGGCGAAGCCGTCGGCGCTCACCAGCCGTGGCCGGAGCGATTCCGGCCGGAACACGGCAAAGGCGCGGCTGCCCGCCGGCGCCGCTGCGATCTCCGGCTGCCCGTCGGCGGCGCAGAGCAGGCTGCCGATAGGCGTCTCGATCCGCCGGTGCTGGCCATCGCCCTCGCCCAGCGTGCCTTCGATCAGATTATTGTCGCCGAAGAAGCGGGCGACGAACTCCGAGCGCGGCCGGTAGTAGACCTCATGGGGCGTGCCCAGCTGCAGGATGCGCCCGAAATTCATGACGCAGATCCGGTCGGCGATGGCGATCGCCTCCTCCTGGTCGTGGGTGACGAAGAGGAAGGTGGTGCGGATCTCGCGCTGGATGTCCTTGAGGAAGAGCTGCATCTGCTTGCGCAGCTCGACATCGAGGGCGGCCAGCGGCTCGTCGAGCAGGATGAGCCGCGGCTCGCAGATGATGGCGCGCGCCAAGGCCACGCGCTGGCGCTGCCCGCCGGAGAGCTGGGCGGGATAGCGGTCGGCCAGAGGGCCCAGCTGGACCAGATCGAGGGCCTCGCTCACTTTGCGGGCGATTTCGCGGCGCGGCCGGCCGCGGACCATGAGCCCATAGCTGACATTCCCCGCCACGGTCATATGGGGGAACAGCGCATAGTCCTGGAACACGGTATTGAAGGGCCGCCGGTTGATGGGGAGCCCCGTGATGTCGCGGCCCTCCAGCAGGATCTCGCCGCCGCTGGGCTGGGTGAAGCCGCCGATCATCCTGAGGATGGTGGTCTTGCCCGAGCCCGACGGCCCGAGGATGGTGATGAACTCCCCATCGCGCACCGCGAGCTCGATGCCCTCGAGAACGGCGGTCGGCCCGAAGGATTTCGAGACGGATTTGAGCTCGAGAAGGATGCGGTCGTCCGTCATGGATTGCCCAAAAGCATCGCCCGGCCCACCTGTGCGGCGGGCCGGGCGAAGAGTCCCCCAAAGCTTACGGCGTCGCCTTGATCTCGTTCCAGAGATCGGAACGCTTGGTCGGATCCTCGACCAGCTGGAGATAGACCAGCTTGTCGTTCTCCCCGGCGCTGGCATAGGGCACGACCGTATTGCCGAAGCCGTTGCGGTCGGACAGCTGCTGGCCGATCTTCTTCTGCAGCACGAAATTGACCCAGGCCTCGGCCAGATCCTTGTCGCGCACGCCGCTGGTCATCGCCCAGGTATCGAGCCAGGCGAGCGCCCCTTCCTTGGCATTGATATAGGCGACATGGGCGCCGGCATCCTTCATGGCCTTCATCTGCTGCTGGCCGTAATTGGCCCAGATCAGCGCCACGTCGTTGTTCTTGTAGATCTGCAGCGCCTCGTCGGCCGTGGTGTAGAAGCTGAGCACATTGCGCTTGAGGTCGATCAGCTTCGCCTTGACCTGCTGCATCTGCTCGGGGCTGAGATGGAAGGGATCTTGAATGCCCAGCGTCAAGGCGGTGAAGGAGAAGTTGTGCTCGCCATTGTCATAGGCCAGCACCTTGCCCTTGTATTTCGGGTCCCACAGGATCTCCATGGAATCCGGCGCCGGCTTCACCTTGTCGGTGTCGTAGATGAGGCCGATGGAATCGAAGGCGAAGGGAATGGCATAGACCTTGCCGTCGCGCATCACGCCGGAGACTTTGCTCAGGTCGCGGAAGCGCGGCAGCGTCTCCTGCTGGTTCGGCACCTTGCTCAGGTCGTAGGGCGTCACCAGCCCGGCATCGATATAGCGCTGGAGCTGGGCGGTGTTGACGGCGAAGAGGTCGAAATCCTTGCCCTCGCTGCCTTTGATCTTGGCCCAGATCTCGTCGTCGGTGCCGATGAAGACCACGTTCACATTGGCGCCGGTCTTGGCTTCGAATTCCTTGACCCAATCGTCGTCGGCATAACCCTGCCAGGCCAGGATCCGCAGATCCTTGGCCGAAGCGGGATGCGCCCCGAGGGTGGCGAAGGCCGCCAGCGCGAAGGCGACGGCGGGCAGCGCTCGTCTCGTCAGTTTCGTGAGCATCGTCATGACCTCCCTTGTCATTGTCCTAGGATTTCCCTCCAAGCCTTGACGACTCAGAGGGCCTTCACCGCGGTCAGCCCTGCATCCGGCTCGGCGTCCATGCGATTGCGGAGCGCCTTGCCCATGACCGGCACGTCGATCTCGAACTCGTCCCCCGGCTCCGTCCGGATCCCCGCCATGTAGCTGAGCTCCGCCGCGCCGAAGAAATGGGCGTGGAGATCGCCGGGGCGCCGGAACATGGCATAGCGGAAGTGGTAGTGCTCGAGATTGGCGATGGAATGGGACATGTTCGTCTCGCCGGAGAGGAAATCCGCCTCCCACAGCACCTTGCCCCCGCGCCGCACCCGGGTCTTGCCGCGAACGTCCGGCGGCAGTTCGCCGATGAGAAGCTCCGGCCCCAGCGCGCAGCTGCGCAGCTTGGAATGGGCGAGATAGAGGTAGTTCTCCGCCTCCGTCACATGATCGGAGAATTCATTGCCCAGGGAATAGCCGATGCGCCAGGGGCAGCCCTGCGCATCGACCATATAGAGCCCCACGATCTCCGGCTCCTCGCCACCGGACTTGGCATAGCCCGGCCGCGTCAATGACGCGCCCGGCGCCACCACGCAGCTGCCGTCGCCCTTGTAGAACCATTCGGGCTGCACGCCGACTTTGCCTTCGCCCGGCTTGCCCCCTTCGATTCCCATGCGGAAGATCTTCATGGAATCCGACAGCGGCGCCGCATCGCCATGGGTGACCTCATGCATCTTGTTGCGGGCCGCCGCACTGCCGATGTGGGTGAGGCCGGTGCCGGTGACCCAGAAACGGGCGGGCTCCGGATGATCGAGGGGGGCGAGCACACGCCCCTCCTTCAGCAGGGCCAGATAGTCGATCTTCTCGGAGCCGGCCCGCTCCTCCGCCAGTTTGGCGAGACCTCCGCCCCGCTCCGCCGCCGCCCCGGCCAGCTCATAGACCGTGGAGGCGCCTCGGATCGGGCGCAGATGATTGCCGTCCTCCGTCACCAGCCCGACCTTCCGGGCGCCATCGGCATCGCGATATTGGACCAGACGCATGATCGTTCCTCTCCTTGGCAGACGGCGGCGTCAGACCCAGCCGCCGTCGACGATGAAATTCTGCGAGCTGCACATCCGGCTGTCATCCGCCGCCAGGAACAGCGCCATGCGGGCGATGTCGGGTGGATAGAGCCTTCCCTTCAGGCATTGGCGATCCTCGATCTGGCGCTCGCCTTCCGGCGTCAGCCAGAGGCGCATCTGCCGCTCGGTCATGACCCAGCCCGGCAGCATGCAATTGACCCGGATGTTCTCCGGCCCGAATTCGCGGGCCAGCGCCCGGGTCAGGCCGGTGATGGAGGCCTTGGCGGTGACATAGGCCGGACAGTCGCCATCCCCCACCAGCCAGGTGATCGAGCCGAAATTGATGATCGAGCCGCCGCCGGCATCGCGCATCTGCGGCCGCACGGCCTGAGCGGCGAAGAACTGATGGCGCAGATTGACCGCCATGCGCTCGTCCCAATATTCGACCGTCACATCCTCGCTGCGATGGCGGTCGTCATTGCCGGCATTGCTGATCAGCACCCGGATGGGCCCATGCTTCTTCGCCGTCGCCGCGATCGCCGCGCGCAGATCCTCGATCTGGCGCAGGTCGCAGGGGATATAATCCGGCACGCTGCCGCCCTTCTTGCGCAAGCGCTCGACCAGAGCGCGCGACGGCGCCTCCGCCAAATCGACGAAGGTGACGCGCGCACCCTGGGCGCAGAAATGCTCGACCAGGCTTTCCCCGATGCCGCTGCCGCCGCCGGTGATGAAGACGACGCGATCCTTCAGGCTCGGGTAGACGGCGCCGTTGTCGATCTCGCCGGTCATGCCAGCGCCTTCAATGGGAATGCCGCGGCACCGCGGCGCCGCGCTTGCCGACGAGGAAATCGAGGTCGCAGCCGCGATCGGCCTGCAGCACCCGCTCGACATAGAGCCGCTGATAGCCGCTCTCCATGGCGGGCTCCGGCGGGCTCCAGTGGCGCCGGCGCTCGGCGAGGTCGCCCTCGGAAACCTCGAGATGCAGCCGGCGCCCGGCCAAGTCGAGCTCGATCATATCGCCGTCTTGCACCAGGGCGAGCGGTCCACCCACGGCTGCCTCCGGCGCGGTATGAAGCACCACGGTGCCATAGGCCGTGCCGCTCATCCGGGCATCGGAGATGCGCACCATGTCGGTGACGCCTTTCTTCAGCACTTTGGCCGGGAGCGGCATATTGCCGACCTCGGCCATGCCCGGATAGCCCTTGGGCCCGCAGTTCTTCAGCACCATCACCGAGGTCTCGTCGATGTCGAGGGCACGGTCGTCGATGCGGGCATGATAATGCTCGATGTTCTCGAAGACGACGGCGCGTCCCTTGTGCTGCATCAGGGCCGGGGTCGCTGCCGAGGGTTTGATCACCGCCCCGCTGGGCGCCAGATTGCCGCGCAAGATGGCGATGCCGCCTTCGGGGGTCAGCGGATTGTCGAGCGGGCGGATGACCTCGGGATTGTAATTGGCCGCGCCCTTGCAGATCTCCCCGATGGTCTCGCCCGAGACGGTCGGCGCATCCAGATGCAGCATCCCCGCCTCGGCGATGGCCGCCATGACGGCGCGTAGCCCGCCGGCGTAATAGAAGTCCTCCATCAGGAAACGGCCCGAGGGCATCAGGTCGACGATGGTGGGCACGCCGCGGCCGAGCCGGTCCCAATCGTCGAGGCCGAGATCCACGCCCAGCCTGCCGGCGACGGCGATCAGATGGATCACCGCATTGGTCGAGCCGCCGATGGCGCCGTTGACGCGGATGGCATTCTCGAAGGCCCGGCGGGTCATGATCTGGGACATGCGGATGTCCTGGCGCACGAGATCCACGATCCGCCGCCCCGCCATATGGGCCAGCACCCCGCGGCGCGAATCGACGGCGGGAATGGCCGCATTGTCGGTGAGGCCGATGCCCAACGCCTCGACCATGCTCGCCATGGTCGACGCAGTGCCCATGGTCATGCAGCTGCCGGCCGAGCGGCTCTGCCCCTGCTCGGCGGCCATGATGTCCTCGACCGTCAGCTTGCCGGCCTTCAATTCCTCGAAGACGCGCCAGACATGGGTCCCCGAGCCGATGGCCTCGCCGCGGAAATTGCCGTTCAGCATCGGCCCGCCGGAGACGGCGATGGTGGGCAGATCGCAGCTCGCCGCCCCCATCAGCAGCGCCGGTGTGGTCTTGTCGCAGCCCACCAGCAGGATCACCCCGTCGATGGGATTGCCGCGGATCGATTCCTCCACATCCATGCTGGCGAGATTGCGGAACAGCATGGCCGTCGGCCGCAGATTGGATTCGCCCAGCGACATGACCGGGAAATTCGAGAGGGAAGCCGCCGGCCTCATAGACGCCGCGCTTCACATGCTCGGCGATGCCGTCGAGATGGGCGTTGCAGGGGGTGAGTTCGGAGGCGGTATTGCAGATGCCGATGACCGGCCTGCCGTCGAAGAGATGGGCCGGCAGGCCCTGATTCTTCATCCAGCTGCGGTGCATGAAGGCGTTCTTGCCGGCCCCGCCGAACCAGTCGCTGGAGCGCAGTTTGCGCGGCGAATCCGCCATGCCCGTATCTCTCCCGTGTTTGGTATAGAAAAATCGTGTTTGCTGATGCTATCTTATGCCCCGCGGCAAAAACGAGTCAATGAGCCCCTGTTCTTGAAGATCACCAGGCCTTGAAGACCACCACGGCGAACATCTCCCCGCGCCACCGGCGGGCGTCGCAGCTGCGCCGGAGCGCTATCGGGTGCAGAGCCTGGGGCGCGCCCTCGACCTGCTGGAGCTGATCGCAGCCCGCGGCCGCGAGGGCGCGCGCCTCACCGATCTCGCCCTCGGCCAGGGCCTCTCCAAGGCCGCCACCTATGCGATCCTGCAGACCCTGCTCGCCCATGGCTTCGTCGCCGATGCCGGGGCCGGGGCCAACCGGCGCTATCGGCTGGGGCTCAGCCTGGCGCGGCTGGGCGATCTCGCCGTGGGCAATATCGCGCTGGCCGATATCGCGCTGCCGGTGCTGCGCGAGCTAACCGCCGAAATCGGCCTCACCTCCCGCGTCGCCATCCTGGACGAGGGCTATGCCGTGGTGGTCGGCCGCATCGACGCGCCGGGGGCGGTGCGTTTCGATTCGGCGCTGGGCCGGCGCGAGCTGCCCCATTGCTCCGCCGTGGGCAAGGCGCTGCTGGCCGCGCGGCCGGCGGAGGATGCCAGGGCCATCCTGCGCAAGATCGGCCTGCCCCGGCGCACGCCCAAGACGATCACCAGCCTCGGCGCGCTCATGAGCGATCTCGCCGAGACGGCGCGTCGCGGCTATGCGGTGGATGACGAGGAGGATACCGAGGGCGTGGCCTGCATCGGCGCCTGCGTCTTCGACCGCAACGGCCAGGCCGCCGGGGCCATCAGCGTCACAGGCTTGAAGCCGCGCGACTGGCTGGGCCGGCAGGAGGCGCTGGCGCAAGACGTCATCCGCTTCGCCGCGCGCATCTCGCGCCAGCTCGGCGGAGATGGTCCGCCCGAAGCACGACGCCCGGCGTTAGACCGGGGATGATCCGTCTTATGTCCGTCAATCCCCGAAAGCGGGAATGAGGACAGAGAGCAGAGTCGACTTGCCCGAACCCCGTCAGGCCCCCTAGGCTGTAACCCTCTCGGGGGAGAAGGAATCCAACTTGACCGACATCGCCTATCTGCCGGCCCATAAGCTGGCCGGCAAGCTGCGCAGCCGGGAAATCGGCTGCCTCGAGCTTCTGGAGCATCACCTTGCGCGGGTGGAGCGCTTCAATCCCGCGCTGAATGCGATCATCTGGACCGATCTCGAGGCCGCGCGGGAGCGGGCGAACCAGGCGGATCAGGTGCTCGCCCGCGGCGAGACCTGGGGGCCGCTGCACGGCCTGCCCATGACCATCAAGGAATCCTTCGATCTCGCCGGCGCGCCGACGACTTGGGGCATCCCGGAGCTCAGCGGTCATATCGCCAAGACCGACGCCGTCACCACGGCACGGCTGCGTGCGGCGGGTGCCATCATCTTCGGCAAGACCAATGTGCCGCTGATGCTGGCGGATTGGCAGAGCTTCAATGCGATCTATGGCACGACCAACAACCCCTGGGATCTCAGCCGGACGCCGGGCGGCTCCTCTGGCGGCTCCTCGGCCGCGCTCGCCGCCGGTCTCTGCGCGCTGGAGCTGGGATCGGACATCGGCGCCTCCATCCGCAACCCGGCGCATTACTGCGGGGTGCTGGGTCATAAGCCGAGCTGGGGCATCGTCCCGCTGCGCGGCCAAAGCCCGAGCGGCGCGCTGGCCATGTCGGATATCTCGGTCGCCGGCCCCCTCGCGCGCACGGCGGAGGATCTGGGCCTCGCCCTCTCGGTGCTCGCCGGCCCCGACGAGCTCGACGCCGCGGGCTGGCGCCTGGCGCTACCCAAGCCCCTCAAGACGAAGCTCGCCGATTACCGCGTGGCGGTAATGCTGGGCGATCCCAATTGTGCCGTCGATTCCGAATATTCCGCCCGGCTGGCGGAGGTGGGACGCGAATTGCACAAGCTCGGCGCCACGGTCTCCTTCGAGGCCCGGCCGGCCATCGACACGACCAAGGCCCATGCCCTCTATATCCGGCTGTTGCGGGCCGTGACCATGGCGCGGATTGCGCCCGCGGTCTTTGCCGATTGGCAGAGCCGCGCGGCGCAGCTGGCGCCGGAGGATGACAGCTACAAGGCGCGGGTCGCCCGCGCGACGACGATCCTCCATCGCGACTGGCTGGCCGCCCATGAGGAGCGCACCAAATTGCGCTGGGCCTGGCATGCCTTCTTCCAGAATTGGGATGTGCTGCTGACCCCCGTGGCCGCGGGGGCGGCCTGGCCCCATGACCAGAAGGGCGAGCGCCTCGACCGCGTCATCACCGTCAACGGCAAACCGGAGAACACCAACGACCAGCTCTTCTGGGCCGGCATCTCGGGCGTGGTCAATCTGCCCTCGACGGTGACGCCCATCGGCCTGACGGCGGCGGGGCTGCCGCTGGGCGTTCAGATCATCACCGACAATCTCCAGGATCTGACCTCGATCGACTTCGCCCGTCTCCTGGCACGCGAGATCGGCGGCTTTGTTTCACCGCCGGGATATTGAACGCCTCGTAATCCCGCTCTTTCTTCCGTCATTCCCGCTTTCGCGGGAATGACGAGAGGAGAGCGAAGGCGCGAGTCTAGCGCAGGGGGCGGATCGAGGAGATCTGGTTGGCGAGGCCCATCTTGTTCAGATTGCCCACCCCGCAATTCAGCTTCTCACAGCGGCCGCTGAAATAAGGCGCGGTACAGAATTCCCAAGTCCCCTGCGCGATCGCGATGGACTGGATCATATTGCTGAAGCCGATGGCACTGAGGTCCGGGATCGCATATTGGATCGTCCGGCTCTGTCCCTGCCAGCCGACGCCGGCGAAGACGATGATGGAGCCGTAGCCGGGGCCCTGGCAGGTGAGATAGCCGTTCATATTGGCGATGTCCTGGCGGCATCCCAGGACATTGAGCTCGGCCTGGACCATCCTGCCGCTCTGGTCACGGCATTTGGCGCGCAGGACCGGTCCCGTCATATAGGCGCCGTTGCAGCTCTGCTGGTAGCTGCCGGCGGGGATCTGAATGGTGGCGCCCTGGCAGGTAAGCTGGCCGTTCTGATTGGCGATATCGCCCTTGCAATTCAGCACGTTGAGGGTCGTGTCCCAGGCCCGGCCGTTCCGATTCAGGCAGGAGGCATGCAGGATCGGGCCGGTCATGTAGATCCCGTTGCAGCTCAGCTGATAGCTGCCGAAGGGCGGCTTGTTGGAAGGGGTGAGCGTCATGCAGCGCAGCTGGCCGTTGATATTGGCGATATCGCCGTCGCAATCGACCGGCAGCATGCTCATGACATAGCGCCCGTCATTGGTCCGGCAATTGGCCACCAGATTGGCCCCGCTGCCCCCGATAAGGCCCTGCACCCGGGGATTCTTGCAGCTGAGCAGGTAGCTGCCGAAGGGCGGGTTGGGGGCGGCCGCGGCGGGCTGCAAGGCGAGGCCGAGCAACAGGAGCATCGCCCCGAAGGCGAGGCGAAGACGTCGGATGGATGAACAGCCCATGAATCCCCCCTTCCCCGGCGCCGGGGCACCGCGCATTATAGCAGCGGGTTAGGCTGGGAACACGGGCGCCAGGAACATGGGTGGATTATTCCGCCGTCATGATCTCCGGGGACCCCGAGGGGACGGAACATGTATACGCGAATTCTAATCGCCTATGACGGCAAGGCGGAGAGCGAGCCGGTCTTGCGCGAAGGCGTCGGACTGGCGGGGGCGCTGAACGCCACGGTCATCCTGATCGGCGTCGTCACCAACGACACCCGCGTCATGATCGCCGAGGCCATGGCGCCGATGGGGCTGCCGGACAGATTCGCCGAGGAATTCCGCGATGTGCTGGAGGCCGAAGCCGGGGCGATCCGGGAGGCCGGGGTCGAGGTCGAGGTTCACTGCGCCCATGGCGAGCCAGCCCAGGCGATCTGCTTCGCCGCCCATGAGACCAAGGCCGATCTGGTGGTGATCGGCCATCATGAGCGCGCCGGGCTGCAGCATTATTTCGACAAATCGACCGGCCATTCGATCTTCGAGCAGATGCCCTGCAATCTCCTGGTGGTCGGCACCGAGCAGGCATAGGAATCCCCGCGTCCCTTGCGGGGCGCGGGGATTCTGGCCGGCCTGGCGGGCGCGCTACTCGGCAGCCTTACGCTGGCTGGCCTTTTGCAGATTGCTCTGGGCGAACTCCCAATTGGCGATCTTCTCGAGGAAGGTCGACACGTAGTCCGGGCGCCGATTCTGATAGTCGAGGTAATAGGCATGCTCCCACACATCGAGGGTGAGGAGCGGCGTCTTGCCATGGACCAGCGGCGTATCGGCATTGGCAGTGGCGATGATCTCCAGCTTGCCATTGGCCAGCACGAGCCAAGCCCAGCCGCTGCCGAACTGGCCGACCGCGGCCTTCTTGAAGTTCTCGGCAAAAGTGGCGAAGCCGCCGAGATCCTTCTCGATCGCCTGCGCTAGCGCACCGCTGGGCTTGCCGCCCTTGGGCGACATCGAATTCCACAGGAAGGTGTGATTCCAAGCCTGGGCGGCATTGTTGAAGAGCGCCGTCTTGTCCTTCTGGCCGGCCGCCGCCCGCACGATCTCCTCCAGGCTCTTGTTCGCGAGATCGGTATTGGCGATCAGCTCATTGGTCTTGTCCACATAGGCCTTGTGATGCTTGCCATGGTGGAACTCCAAGGTGGATTTGCTGACATGCGGCTCGAGCGCATCCAGCGCATAGGGAAGCTTCGGCAGTTCGACGGCCATCTCTGATCTCCAACTTCTGCTGCGGTTTGATCGATACCCGCGGGCGACTAGTAAACGCGCCCATGGTCCCCGCGGTTCCGAACGCCAAGCCCGAAGCCCCGCCGGGATTACAGGTGCTGTTCAATTGGCCATGGCAACGGCCAAGGACAAATGAAATCTCGCTCGACAAAGTTTTTTTCACGGCGCCGGACTCTTGCGACCGGCCATGTGGCTGAGATAGGCGATGATCAAATCGATCTCGTGATCGCTGAGGGCCGCCTTGCTGAAACCCGGCATCGCCATGCCTGGCCAATGACGCAGCGCAGCGGGATCACGGATATAGGCGTGGAGCGCGTCGCTCTGGAAATATTCGGTCGGATTCATCGGCAGATTGAGGTCCGGCCCCAGTCCGGCACTCCCGGCTCCATTCAACCTGTGGCAGACGAGACACATGGTGGCATAGAGAGCCTCGCCGGCGCGGCGCGGGTCCCCCGCCGGCAATTTTGGATCGACGGCCAATACCGGCCAGCGCTTCGCCGGCAAATCCGATGCGCGAATCTCGACGACCTCATAAGGCCATTGCTCCGTACGAACGCCCTCCACCTCGGGTCGGAGCCAGACGATATAGAACGGACCGGCACTGACACTCTTGCCGGCCAGCATCGGCCAGGGCGAACCCGGCGGCTCGATGGCGAGATAGGGGACCGAACCGCGGTCCGCGGGCTGGCGCTGGAGCAAGTCGAGCGGGAGGGTCGCGACGAAACCGTCGCTCGACATGGCCTCGATGGCCTGATCGGGTGAGATGGCGGCGCCCCGCAGCAGCACCGCGAGCGGTATTGCGCGATAGCGCATGGCCCGTCCGTAGGCGATGTCCTGCGGCACCTCGATCTCGACCGTGGCCGGATCGCGCAACAGATCCTCGGCGCTGAGCTGCCGCGTCACCCCGCCGAGGGTGATGGTCAGCCGGGCAGCCGCCGACCAGGCCTGGCCGATCGACAGGAGAAATGCCCCAAGCATAAGGACGAGGGACGGGAGGTTGAGCCGGCTGATCCCCGGCGCGGCCCTGGTTCCGACGCTCAAGGCGCCATATCCTGCGATCCCAATCATCGCACCATATTGTGCCGAGTTCGGGTCAAGGGGGAAGCGAGCATCATGTCGCAGCCGGGCATCGCCAGTTTCGATCAGGTCGATCCGCAGGATATCTGGCGCAAGGACCGCGACCATTTTCTCCATCCCTGGACCCATTTCGATTCCTTCAAGAAGGACGGCTCGCTGGTCATGGGGCGCGGCGAGGGTGCCTTCGTCTATGATATCGCCGGCAAGCGCTATCTCGACGGCATCGCCGGGCTCTGGTGCGTCAATATGGGTTATGGCCGCGAGGAGATCGTCGCGGCCATAACCGACCAGGCGCGCCGCCTCGCCTTCTTCAACCCCTTCGTCGACACCACCAATGTGCCCGCCGCCGAGCTGGCCGCCCAGTTGGCTGCACTTGCTCCTGGCGCGCTGAACCATGTCTTCTTCACCTGCGGCGGGTCGACGGCCAATGACACGGCGGTGCGCCTGATCCAGTACTACCAGAGCCGGCGCGGCAAGCCGCAGAAGCGCCATCTCATCTCGCGCCATGATTCCTATCATGGCAGCACCTTTCTCACCGGCTCGATCTCCGGCAAGCCGGGCGATCGCAGCCCCCATCTGCATTTCATCGATGATTGGGTGCATCACATCTCCTCCCCCAATGTCTATCGCCGCCCGAAGGGCATGACCGTCGCCGAATTCTGCGATCATCTCATAGACGAGCTGGAGGCGAAGATCCTGGAGATCGGGCCCGAGAACGTCGCCGCCTTCTTCGCCGAGCTGGTGCTGGGCGCCGGCGGCGTCATCGTGCCGCCGGAGGGCTACAACCGGCGCAGCCGCGAGCTCTGCCGCCGCTACGATATCCTCTACATCGCCGATGAGGTGGTCACGGGTTTCGGCCGGCTCGGCCATATGTTCGCCTCCCGGGACGTCTTCGGCATCGAGCCCGATCTCCTGGTCTGCGCCAAGGGCCTGACCTCGGGCTACCAGCCGCTGGGCGCCTGCATCTTCTCCGACGAGATCTATGAGGTGATCAGCGCACCCGACCCGGATGGCTGGTTCACCAATGGATTCACCTATTCGGGCCATCCCGTCGCCTGCGCCGCCGGGCTCGCCAATATCGCGCTCATGGAACGGGAGGACATCTGCGGCCATGTCCGCCGCGTCGGGCCGCTGCTGGAGCAGCGGCTGCAGGCGTTGCGCGATCTGCCGATCGTGGGCGATGTCCGCGGCAGCCATTTCATGATGTGCGTCGAGAATGTGGCCGATCCCGCGACCGGCGAACCTTTCCCGGAAGAGGTCAATATCGGCAAGCGGATCTCCGATCATTGCGAAAGGCTCGGCCTCATCGTGCGGCCCATCGGCGCGCTCAATATCATCTCGCCGCCGCTGATCCTCGGCGAGGCCGAGATCGAGGCCTTGGCCGCCATCCTGCGCCGGGGCATCGAGGCCACGATGGCCGATCTCGCCGCCGAGGGATTGTGGCGCAACTGACGCCCGCGATATGAGGCGCGGGCTGGAGGCTGCCTGGCTGCCGCTCGCGGTCGCGCTGGCCGTGGTCGTCCTCTGGGGCTCGACGCCCGTCGCCACCAAGCTCGCGGCGCGCGAGATCGATCCGATCGTTGTGGGCATGGGACGCACGCTGCTGGCGGGGCTCGTCGCCTTGCCGCTGGCCCTGCTGCTGCGTACCCCGCTGCCGCGGGGACCCCAGATCCCGCTGCTGGCGCTTTCGGCCTTCTGCGGCTTCATCGGCTTTCCCCTGCTCTATTCCATCGGCCAGCGCCTGACCTCGGCCATGCATGGCGGGCTGATCCTGGCCGCCCTGCCGATCTTCACCGGCCTCATTGCTGCGGCGGTCGAGCGCCGCCGGCCCAGTGGCCGCTGGTGGATCGGCTGCCTTATCGCTCTGGCGGGCGAGGTCGTGCTGGTGACCGGGCGCGGGCCCTTGGGCAAGGCCGATGCCTCCTTGGCCGGCGACCTGCTGGTGGCGGTGTCGAGCGTGCTGGCGTCGACAGGCTATGTCGCCGGGGCCCGGCTGTCGCAGATGCAATATGCCAGCCTCGGCACCACGCTCTGGGGTGCGACGGCCGCTTCGATCCTGCTGATGCCCGTCCTGCCGCTAGCGACCGGCGGCTGGTCCCTGCCGCCGGCGGGGCCGGTTGCCTGGGGCGCGGTCGCCTTCCTCGCCTGGATGAGTTCGACCCTCGGCTATATCGGCTGGTATTGGGCGCTGGCGCGGGGCGGAATCGCGCGCATGGGAACGATCCAGTTCCTCCAGCCCCTCTCCGGCCTGGTGCTCGCCTTCTTCCTTCTCGACGAGCGGCCGAACGACACCTTGGTGCTGTCGGCCGTGCTGATCCTCGCCGGGGTGGTGGTGGCGCGGCGGCGCTGAACCCTCTTCCGCCTCTCACCCTTCGGGGGCGAGGGGAATAGTGGCGTGCGCCAGCGTTAGTGCGCCGCCTCCGCACCTTCGAGGACGAGGATATCCTCGCGCGCGAATCCCACGGTGACGGATTGGCCGCGTTCCGGCGGCGGGAAGCTGGGGTTGTTGAAAGTGTCGAAGTGGATGGCACTCTCGCGCAGCCGCAGGCGGATGCGCACCACGGCGCCGAGGAAGTTCACCTCCTCGATGGTGCCCTGCAGATGATTGCGCTCGCCGCCGCCGTTCTGCAGCGAGACAGCCTCGGGGCGAAGCGCCACCAGCCGCATCTCGCCGGGCTGGGCATCGCTGATGCCGCGGGAGGTCACGACTTCCTGATCGTCCAGGGAGATCCGGCCGCTCTTGGGATCGAGCACGCGGCCCTTCAGGATGTTGAGGGTGCCGACGAAGGAGGCGACGAAGCGCGTGCGCGGAAAATTATAGATCTCGAAGGGCGTGCCGACCTGCTCCATGCGCCCCTCGCTCATCACCACGACGCGGTCGGACATGGAGAGGGCTTCTTCCTGGTCGTGAGTGACATAGATGGTGGTGATGCCGAGCTCGCGCTGCACCGCGCGGATCTCCTCGCGCAGCGAGATGCGGATCTTGGCATCCAGGGCGGAGAGCGGCTCGTCCAGCAGCAGCACCTGCGGCTTGTTGGCGAGGGCGCGGGCAAGCGCCACGCGCTGCTGCTGCCCGCCCGAGAGCTGATAGGGATAGCGCCCGCCCATCTGGGGCAGCTTGATCAGATTGAGCATCTCCTCGACGCGCGACTTGATCTCCGCCGCCGGCCGCTTGGCCACCTTGAGGCCGAAGCCGACGTTCTCGGCCACGGTCATATTGGGGAAGAGCGCATAGGCCTGGAACATCATGCCGACCTTGCGCTGATTGGGCCGGAGCCCCGTCACGTCATGATCGTTGATGCGGATCGTGCCGGAGGTCGGAATCTCGAAACCCGCGACCATGCGCAAGGTCGTCGTCTTGCCGCAGCCGCTGGGCCCCAGGAAGGAAACGAACTCGCCACGCTGGACAGAGAGCTCGAAGCTCTGGACCACGGCATGGGTGCCGTAGACCTTGCGCGCCTTGTCGATTTCGAGAAATGCCATTTGCTCTACCCCTAGCGGCCCGCCGGCCGTCTCGATGCCGCTTTGCCGCGTCCGAAAACCTGGATCAGCCCCATGCAGGCCCAGGTGACGATGAAGGCGATGATCGCCAGCGCCGAGGGCTCATAGGCGCGGTTGGCGCCCATCAGCTGCAGATAGGGCCCGAAGGCGGGACGGTCCAGGAGGCTCGCCATGGTGAACTCGCCGATGACGATGGCGAAGGTCAGGAAGGCGCCGCTCAGCACCGCCACGCGGACATTGGGCAGGATCACGCTGAAGAGGATCCGTGGCCAGCCTGCCCCCAAAGTCTCGGCCGCCTCGGTCAGTGTCCTGACATCGATGGCCCGCAAGCCCGTATCGACCGCGCGGTACATGTAAGGGCAGCGCCAGGGTCACATAGCTGAAGGTCAGCAGCAGATCGGTGGTGCGCTCATGGGCCGTGAAGGGGATCCAGGAGGAGCT
This sequence comes from uncultured Alphaproteobacteria bacterium, assembly GCA_963757155.1. Classification (GTDB taxonomy): domain Bacteria; phylum Pseudomonadota; class Alphaproteobacteria; order Dongiales; family Dongiaceae; genus DASXQK01. Next base: position 334,510 of record CAVWQS010000014.1, on the reverse strand, counting down.
GTTGTAGATCCTGAGATAGCCGAAGACGAGGACGATGGCCGGGATCACCAGCGGCAGCAAGGTGATGAATTCGACGATGGGGCGCAGCCGCGGCAGCCGCAGCTGCACCCAATAGGCGGTCGGCACCACCAGCAGCACGCCCACGATGATGGTTGCGATCGCCAGCACCGTCGAATAGCCGAAGGAGGCCTGGAAGCGCGGATCGCGAAAGCACCACCCGATAGGCATCGAAGCTGTATTCGCCGCGGCGCATGCGCAGCGAGAACTCGAAGGTGCCGATCAGCGGCACGACGAAATAGAGCGTGCCGATGACGAGGGCGAGCCAGGCGCCGAACCGTCGATTCTTTCATCGCCGCATCCGTTCGCTGCGGGCGCTCAGCCAGATATAGCCGCCGTTGGAGAGCGCCGTGATGAGGATCATGCCGAGGGCGAGCGCATAGCCGAGATTCTGGTTATGCAGCACGTCGCCGCGGATCTGGGCGTAGAGCAGGATGGTGATGATGTTGAGCGAGCTGCCGGTCAGGCCATAGGCGGTGGCGATGGCGCCGAAGGAATTGGCGAAGAGCAGCAGGGTCGTGCCGACGATGCTGGGCCAGAGGATCGGCAGCGCCACATGGCGCCAGTACTGCCAGCCGGTCGCCCCCAGGATGGAGGAGGCCTCGCGCCATTCGCGCTTCAGCCCGTCCAGGGCCGGCGCCAGGATGAGCACCATCAGCGGGATCTGGAAATAGAGATATGTCAGCGTCAGACCCCAGAAGCTCAGCAGATTGAAGCCGGTGCTGTAGATGTTGAAATCGAAGAATTTGATCAGCAGCACGGTAACGAGGCCGGTGCGCCCCAGGGTCGCGAGGAAGGCGAAGGCCAGCGGAATGCCGGCGAAGTTCGACGCCACGCCGCAGAAGGTCATGATCGTCGGCCGGATCCAGGCCGGCAGCCCGCCGATGACGGCCGCATAGGCAAGGAAGAAGCCGATCGCCGCCCCGCCGATCGCCGAGGCCAGGCTGACCTCGATGCTGATCCAATAGGCGCTGACGATCGAGGGCTGGAAGAGGTCGCGGATATTGTTCAGGGTGAAATTGCCGTCCGCGTCCTGAAACCCGCCGATCATCAGATCGGCGGTGGGCAGGATCAGGAACATGAGCGCGAAGATGAAGAACGGCATGACGCCGAGCCAAGCCCACGAGAACTGGGCGGGCATGAGCCGCGCGGCGAGCGTAGGAGGAGCCTCGACTTGCGTCCCCTGAACCATGAGCCTCTACCCCCTGTCGTTTTCTCAAGCCTGACAGGCAAAAGATGGTACCGCGCCGGATCCCGTCCGATGACGGTGATCCGGCGCGGCTTCGTTGTCGCGTCAGCTTACTTTACGTTGGCGCCGACGACGGAGTCCCACTGCTTGGTGATGACGGTCTTCGCCGCCGCCTGCTCGGCCAGGGTCGGGAACACGGCCTTGGCATAGCTCTCGGCCGGCGGAAGAGCGGCCATGAGATCGGGCGAGATCTTCTTGCTCTCCGCCAGATCCTGGAAGCGGATCGGATGGCAATAGCCCTTGAGCCAGGCGAGCTGCCCGGCGTCGGAGTAGAGGAACTCCATCCAGAGCTTGGCGGCATTAGGATGCGGCGCGTAGGCGCTGATCGCCTGGACGTAGACGCCGGCGACGACACCGGTCTGCGGCACCACGACGGCGACGGGCGGGTTGCCCTTCAGCGTGTCGCGGTCGGCCAGAGCGTTGTAGTCCCAACGTAGGATGACGGGGGTGGCACCCTGGGCCAGAGTCCCGGCCTTGCCGATGGTCGGCACGAAATTGCCGTTCTTGTTGAGCTCGGCGAAGTATTTGAGCCCGGCGTCCCCGGCCTTGGAGATGTCGCCATTGGAGCCCGAGAGCCCGGCGGCGAAAACGGCCTGGATCGCCTGGTTCGAGGCGCGCGGATCGCCGGCGAGGGCGACGGCGTTCTTGTAGTCCGGGCCCAGCAGATCGGCCCAATCCGTCGGCGCCTTCTTGATGATGTCGGTGTTCACTTCCATGGCCAGCACGCCGTAGTAATCGCCGTACCAATAGCCTTCGGCATCCTTGGCGCTGTCGGGGATCGTCTTCCAGGTGGAGACCTTGTAGGGCGCCAGCAGGCCTTCGGACTTGGCCGTCGGGCCGAAGGAGAGGCCGACGTCGATCACATCAGGCGCTTGCGGGCCCTTGTTGCCCTTATTGGCCTTGATCGCCTCGACCTCGTCGCCGGAGCCGGCATCGGGATTGAGCTCGTTCACCTTCAAGCCGTAAGTGGCCTTGAAGCCGTCGATCAAGGCGCCGTAATTGCACCAGTCCCGCGGCAGCGCGATGACCGTCAGCTCGCCTTCGCTCTTGGCACCGGCGATCAGCTGATTCATGGTCTGACTGGACGCCACGCCCGAAAACCCCACCGCCGCGATGGCGGCGAGAGGTAGAATGCGCAGCAAATTAGGCTTCATCTTTTGTCTCCCCAAATTAATAAAACCGGACAGCCGGCTTCTTAGTCTTTGGATGTTACAATTTCATGTCACAATTTGGAAAGCTCGACAGGAGCTCGGGATAACTCCCTTCCCCGCCCTTCTCGGGGCTGCCGCTTTGAGCGATCCCTGATATTACCTATTTATTAACGAATAGGGAATGTCGCGATAATCGTGGTAACCTCTTGATCCAACAGCCTGTCGGGGCCGCGATCGTCATGCATCTCCTATACAGCTCCTCGCGTGCCCGTGGTGCACCAGCTTCAGCCTTTCCACCCATAGCTGCATGAAACCGGGGATAGATCCGGAGATTCTGCTCCGGGTCGTGGGCAACGACCCCGATATGGCGCGTGAGGTGGTCCAGGATTTCGTCCCGGCGGCACAATCGGGCATCGCCGAGATCCGCGCCGCCCTCGCGGGCGCGGCCGCCGGGAAGGTCGCAGCGGCCTGCCACAAGCTCAAGGGATCGGCGAGCCTCGTGGGCGCCCATCAGCTCACGGCGCTCTGCATCCAGCTCGAGACGGCAGGCGAAGCCAATGACTGGCCGGCGATTCATCGGTTGACGCCGCAGTTGGAGGGGCTCATGCGCGACATCGAGACCTCCGCCGAAACCTTCCTGCGCTCGCAGACGTCGTAGCATCCGACGAGAAGGCGCCTCAGCCGATCGAAACCCCGACGAGATGGCCGATGCCATAAGTGACGCCGGCAGCGGCGAAGCCGATCAGGAGCTGGCGCAAGGCGGACGTCAGGAGACCGCGGCCGGTGAAGAGCGAGGTCCCGGCGCCGATGAGAATCAACGCCACACCGCCGGCGGCCAGGCTCGCCAACAGGGCCGGCATGCCGGAGAGCCAGAAGAACGGCGCCACGGGAAAGATGGCACCCACGGCAAAAAGCCCGAAGGAGGAGGCTGCGGCCGTCCAGGGCGAGCCGCCGAGCTCCGTCGGATCGATGCCGAGCTCCTCGCGAACCAGCGTATCCAGCGCCGTCTCCTTATTGGCCATCAGCTGTTCGGCCAGAGCCCGGGCCTGGGCCTCGCCGAGCCCTTTGGCCTGGTAGATCAGGACCATCTCCTCTTTTTCCTCCTCGGGCATGCGGGCCAGCTCATCGGCCTCCACATCGATCTGGCGCTGGTTCAGCTCGCGCGAGCTGGTGACGGAGAGCCACTCGCCCATGGCCATGGAGCAGGCGCCGGCGACCAGGCCGGCAAGGCCCGTCAGGAGGATGACACGCGACGAAGCGGCGGCGCCGGCCACGCCCATGACCAGGCTGAGATTGGAAACCAATCCGTCATTGGCCCCGAGGACCGCGGCGCGGAGCGCATTGCCGCCCAGGCGGTGGCGGCCCTCCAGCCGCGCCAGGGCGCCGCCGGAGATTCCCCCCGGCAAGGATTCCACCACGGCCTGGACGATGCGGTTGTGCGAGCGCTCGGCCGAGGGCAGGCCGCCGGCGACCGCTTCCGGCTGATTGTCATATTGCCGGCTGTCGCGCTTCTCGAAGCCGCTGATGGTCGGCAAGACGAATTGGGGGCCGAAGCGATGGGCGAGCCAGGCGAGGATCCGGGTCCGCCAACCCGGCTTCAGCCGGCCGACGTGGACGCCGACCCGCCCGAGCTGCTTGCGCCAGAATTCGGCATGGGCCTCCTCGACCGCAGCCAGGCGATGATAGACCTCGCTGAGATGAGGATCGCTCTCCGCCGCCGCGAGGGAGCGGTAGAGCGAGGCGCCATCGACCTCGCCCTGAAGATTGGCCCGATAGCGGCCGGCGGCCTCCTTATCGGCGTCGGTCATGACGAGATTCTCCCATGGCGAGATTCTCCGGGCGAAGTCGCGCCGCGCAATTATACTCGCCGCCGCGCGGGGATGGGTGACATGGATGCAAAAATGGAGGAAGTCGTGGGTAAGACGATCGAGCTGAAAGCCAAGGACGGATTCACGCTGGCCGCCTACCGGGCCGACCCCGCCGGCAAGCCGAAGGGCGGGCTGGTGGTGATCCAGGAGATCTTCGGCGTCAATCATCACATGCGTGACGTGACCGACCGCTTCGCCGGGCTAGGCTATGCCGCCATCGCGCCGGCGCTGTTCGACCGCACCAAGCGCGGCGTCGATATCGGCTATGACGAGGCGGCCGTGGAGACCGGGCGCAATCTGCGCGCCGAGGTCAAGCTCGAGGACACGCTGCTCGATCTCCAGGCAGCGATCGACAATCTCAGGGGTAGCGGCAAGATCGGCGTCGTCGGCTATTGCTGGGGCGGCTCCCTGGCTTTCCTGGCGGCCACCCGGCTCACCGGCATCGCCGCTGCGGTGGGATACTACGGCGGCATGATCGCCGAGCATGCCGGGGAGAAGCCTCGCGTGCCGGTCATGCTGCATTTCGGCGAGCAGGACCATGGCATTCCCATGGCGGATGTCGAGAAGGTCAAGGCCGCGCGGCCGGATGTGAAGATCTACATCTATCCTGCCGGCCACGGCTTCAGCTGCGACGAGCGCGGGAGCTTCGACAAGCCCAGCCACGAAAAAGCGCTGGAGCGCACGCTGGCGTTCTTCAAGGAGCATGTGGGGTAAGAGCGGAGAAGTCCCTTCGCACTCTCTATTCCCCTCGCCCCTTTCTATTTTCCCCCTCACCCCGACCCTCTCCCCCGTTCCGGGGGCGAGGGGGATGGTGGTGGAGGCGATAGACCTAGCTAACCGCCGCCGTCTCCGATTCCGCGAGTACCGGCTCCGCCGCACCCAGCTCCTCGAAGGGGATGTGGCAACGGATGAAATGACCGCTGTCCGCCTCGATCAGCGGCGGCTCCTGGCTTTTGCAGATATCGCCGAGGTAGCGCGGGCAGCGGGTGTGGAAGACGCAGCCGCTGGGCGGATGGATGGCGCTCGGAATCTCGCCGGACAGGCGGATGCGCTCGCGGCGCTGGCCGTCGAGGGAGGGCACGGCGGAGAGCAGCGCCTCGGTATAGGGATGATGGGGGCCCGAGAAGACCCGCTCCGCCGGGCCGATCTCCATCAGCCGGCCGAGATAGAGGACCGCGATCCGGTCGGAGAGATAGCGCACGACGCCGAGATCGTGGGAGATGAAGACATAGCTCACCCGGCGCTCGGCCTGCAGATCCGCCAGCAAATTGAGGATCGCGGCCTGGACCGAAACATCGAGCGCCGAGGTCGGCTCGTCGCAGACGATGACCCGGGGATCGCCGGCGAAGGCGCGCGCGATGGCGACGCGCTGCTTCAGCCCGCCGGAAAGCTGCTTCGGGCGCATGGGGAGATAGCGGTCGGCCAGGCGCACCGCCCGGGTCAGCTCCAGGAGGCGCGCCTTGCGCAGGGCCCGCGGGACGCCCGCCAGCTTCGCCAGCGCGCGGCCCACCAGATGACGCACGGGGTGGGAGCGGTTGAGCGCCGAATCCGGATTCTGGAAGACGATCTGCACCGCCTTCACCTGCGCCTGGTCGCGCTTGGCCGTGCGGCCCGGCAAGGCGGCGCCGTCGAGCGCGATCACGCTGTCGGGATCAGGGGCGTAGAGGCCCAGCAGCAGCTTGGCGAAGGTCGTCTTGCCGCTGCCGGATTCGCCCACCAGCCCCAGTGTCTCGCCGGGCCAGAGGTCGACGGAGATATCGACCAGCGCGCGCAGCCGATGGGTCCCCGCCGTGAAGCTCTTGGTCAGCTTGGCGGTGCTGAGGATGGGGCGATGGCTGCGATCGATCTCGATCGGGATGGCCAGATCCGCCGGTGTGGCCCGCGGCAGATCGGGGGCGCGGTCGTGATAGTGGCAGCGGCTGCGATGGTTGTCGGCGAGCTCGATCAGCAGCGGCTCGACCTTGCGGCAGAGATCGTCGGCCAAGGCGCAGCGCTCGGCGAAGACGCAGCCGGCGATCGCCGCCCCCGGTGCCGGCAGGAAGCCCGGGATCGTGTCGAGCCGGCCGTGATCCTTGCGCCGGCCGCGCCGGGGCAGGCAGCGCAGAAGGCCGACGGTGTAGGGATGGCGCGGCGAGTTGAAGACCTCGCTCGTCGTCCCCTCCTCCACCAGCCTTCCGGCATAGAGCACGCCGACGCGATCGCACATGCGGGCGATGACGGCGAGATTGTGGCTGATGAACAGCACCGAGGTGGAATATTCACCGCGCAGCCGCGCGATAAGATCGAGGACCTCCGCCTCGACCGTGGCGTCGAGGCCGGTCGTCGGCTCGTCGAGGATCAGCAAGTGTCGGGTTGATCGCGATCGCCATGGCGATGGCGACCCGCTGCTGCATCCCGCCGGACAGCTGATGGGGATAGCGGTCCATCACCTGGCTGGGGTCGGCGATCTGGACGCGGCCGAGGATGGCGGCCGCCTGGCGCAGGGCATCGGCCGGGCTGGCGCCCTTCAGGCGAAAGACCTCGGCCACCTGCTTGCCGACGCGGATCGAAGGATTCAGGGCGCGCCCGGGATCCTGATAGACCATCGAGACGGTATTGGCCCGCGAGCTCGCGCAGCTCGGCATCGCGGAGCGAGAGGAGGTTGCGGCCGTCGACAGAAATATTGCCGGCGGCGACCTTGCCGTTGCGCGGCAAATAGCGCACGGCGGCGAGCGCGGCGGTGGATTTGCCGCAGCCCGATTCTCCCACCAGCCCATAGGCCTCGCCGCGCCCGATGCTGAGGCTGAGGCCCCGCAGCACCCGGCGATTGCGCCCGCGCACGCGATAGCCGACATCGAGATCGCTGAAGGTGAGCGCATCGGCGGAGGTGCCCGGAGGTGTCGGGGGCGGGCTCATGTCTCCAGCGCCCCCTGGATGCCGTCGGCCAGCAGATTGACGCCGACCACGAGAGAGGCGATGGCGACGGCATCGAACAGCACCGTCCACCAATAGCCGCCCGCGATATAGGAATAGCCGTCGGCGATGGCGAGGCCCCAATCGGCCGAGGGCGGCTGGATGCCGAAGCCGATGAAGCTCAAGGTGGCCACGGCGAAGATCGCATAGCCCAGGCGCACCGTGGATTCGACCAGGATCGGCGGCATCACATTGGGCAGGATCTCGACGAACATGATGTGGAGCGCGTTCTCCCCGCGCAGCTGCGCCGCCGCGACATAGTCGAGCTCGCGCTCCGACAGCACCGCCGCCCGCACCGTGCGCGCGATGATGGGGGCGAAGACCACGCCGATCACCACCACCACCGTCGTGTTGGAGGTGCCCAGCGCCACCAGCGCCAGCAGCGCGATGATGACCAGCGGCAGCGCCAGGAAGGCGTCGACGACGCGCCCGACGGCATCGTCGATGAAGCCCCGGAAATAGCCGGTCACCAGCCCCAGCGCGGTGCCGAGAATGGTGCCGATGATGGTCGCCAAGGGCGCCACGGAGAGAATGTCGCGCGAGCCGACGATGACCCGGGAGAAGATGTCGCGGCCCAGGCTGTCGGTGCCGAACCAATGCTCGCTCGAGGGGCCGACAAGGGAGTTCAGAAGATCGTCGGCATAGGGATCGATCGGCACCAGATGACTGCCGAAGAGCGCGCAGATGACCCAGAAGCCCACGATGATCACCCCGGCCATGAAGGTGCCGGAACGCAGCAGCACGCGCATCCGCTCGCGGCGCGGGCTGGCGGCGCTGCGCGCGCCGGCGGCTTCGCCTGCGGTGGCGCTCATTCCGCAGATCCGAAGCGGATGCGCGGATTCAGCAGGGAATAGAGCGTATCCGCCGAGAGGGTCGCGATGGTGTAGATGATGCCGATGGTGAGGACCCCCGCCTCCAGCATGGGGAAATCCTTGCCCCGGGCGGCGGTGAAGATGAGGCTGCCGATCCCCTGATAGTGGAAGAGCACCTCGACCACCACCAGCCCGCCGATGAGATAGCCGACCTGGGTCGCGATCACGGTGATGGTGGGCAGCAAGGCGTTGCGCAGCACATGGCGCCAGATCACCGTGCGCCGCGGCAGACCCTTGAGGACCGCGGTGCGGGTGTAATCGGCATCCAGCGCCTCCACCGTTCCGGCCCGCGCCATGCGGGCGATATAGCCGAAGAGCACCAGGACCAGCGGCAAGGAGGGTAGCAGCAGATAATAGATCTGGGTCAGCGGGCCGGATCCTTCGGGCCAGCTGGCCGTGATCGGCAGCCAATCGAGCCAGACCCCGAAGATCAGGATCAGCACGATGCCCGAGACGAACTCCGGCACCACCGTCGCCGAGAGCCCGACGATGCTGATGATGCGGTCGACCGGCCGGCCGACATGGAGGGCCGCGAAGACCCCGCCCAGGATTCCCAACGGCACCACCATGGCGAAGGCGACCAGCCCGAGCAGGGCCGAATTCGCCAGCGCCGTGCCCATGAGCGGGGCGACAGGAACCCGGAGGGTGAAGGACATGCCCATGTCGCCGGTGACGAAATGGCTGATCCAATCCCAATATTGCACCAGCAGCGGCCGATCGACGCCGAGCTGGTGGTTCAGATTGAAGACCGCGCGCGCATCGGCGAGCGGCCCCAGGATCGCCCGTCCCACATCCCCCGGCAGCAGCTGCCCGCCGGCGAAGACGATCACGCTGAGCAGCCACAGTGTGATCAGCGACAGCAAGTAGCCGCTTCGCCAGGCGTCCGAAGATCGTCACCGCGGCCCCTCTCCGCGGGCCTGCGACGACCCGGCTATGGCAGGGGCGTGAGCGGCAAGCATGGGTATGCGGGGGCTAGGTGAGCGAAGCACGGGCCAGAAAGAGCTGCGCCGTCGACTTGCTTGTCACGCCAAAAACTCCCTGTTGAGGCCGGCCCTGTCGGAACGCAGGATGTGCGAGGCTAGGCCGCGCCAACGATTGATTCATTATCGGCGGGCGCTTCGGGGGGTGTCAATCTGAGGTCGTCGACCGATCGGCGGCTCGCACTGCCTAGAGCTTGTCTGGAAACGCCCCGCCTGCCGCGCCCGGCCGGTAGAAGAGCAGGCTCGCCAGCAGCCCGGCGCCGGCGGCATAGAGACCCCAATCGACCCCGGCCGCCTCGGCCACATGGCCCCAGGCCCAGCTCCCCAGCGCCAGCCCGCCGAAGAGCGCTATATAGTAGACGGAGATGGCACGGCCGCGGAAATTCTGCGCCGCCGCCAGCTGGACCACGACATTGAAGGTCGAGAGCGCCACCATCCAGCCGAACCCGCCCAAGGCCAGCACCGGCAGCAGGAAATAGATCGAGGGCACCGCGGCCAGCGCCAGCACGGTCAGCGCCACGGCGAAGGTGGCGGCGGCGAAGAGGCGGCGAAGCCCCCAATTGTGGCGCATCCAGCCGATCATCCCGGCGCCGAGGAGCGCGCCGACGCCCAGCGCGCCCAGCAGCAAGCCATAAGTCGAGGCGCTGCCGGCCATGCGCTTGGCGACCAGGGGCAGGAGCGACCAGAGCGCGCTGGAGAAGCCGGTGAAAACGAAGCAGCGCAGCATCACGGCCCGGATCGTCGCCGTGGCATGGACATGGGCGAAGCCGGCGATGAGCTCGGACAGAAGGCCCTGCTCCGGCTTCGGCTTGGTCATCGGGCTCTTCCAGTACCAGCTCAGCAGCACGCCGATGATATAGACGTTGCAGAGGGCATTGACGGCGAAGGCCGCCGGCACGCCGGCGAGCGCGATGATGAGCCCGCCGATCCCGGGGCCCAAAGCGCGGGCGATGTTCCAGCCGATGCTGGCCAGCACCAAAGCGTTGGGCAGCTGCTCGCGGGGCAGCAGATCGCCGATGGTCGTCTGATAGGCGGGGTAGCGGAGCGACGAGCCGCTATCGAGCGCGAAGGTCAGCCCCAGTAGCAGCCAGGGCGTGATCAACCCGAAATGATCGAGGGCGGAGAGCAGCACGGCGACGCTGAGCACGATGACCTGGGCGACCAGGAAGACCAGGCGCTGATCGAAGCGGTCGGCGAGCACGCCGCCCAGCACCGTGAAGCAAAGAGGCGGCAGGGCTGTGGCCGCCTGGACCCAGGCGACGAAATCCACCGTGGGCGCGATGCTGGTCATCAGCCAGGCCGCTGCCACCGACTGGATCCAGACGCCGAAGTTCGACAGCAGCGTGGCCGTCCAGAGCCGCCGATAGGTGGCGTTCTTGAGCGGGGCGATCAAGGAGGCGGGTCTGACGCCGCCGGCGGGAAGGGACGACATGATCTGGGCCGGAACGACGCGAAAAGGACGAGCATCGCCAGAATAGCGCCGAAGCCGGCGGCGATAAGACCGCATCCGGCATGGCCGATACGCCGAATTTGCATCGATCCGGAACGGATTTGACATCCGGCCCGTGCCCGCGCGACCTTCGCCGCGCGTCAATGACAGGGGAAAGGCACCCGACATGGCTCATCACATGCGCGCGGCGGTGCTGCGCAAGCTGCGCACGCCGCTGAAGATCGAAAAGCTGGCCGAGCCCGAGCCGGGTCCTGGAGAGCTGCTGATCCGCATCGTCGCCTGCGGGGTCTGCCACAGCGACCTTCATGCCATCGACGGCGACTGGACCCCCGGTCCCGTCCTGCCGCTGATCCCCGGCCATGAGGTGACCGGCCATGTGGTGGCGCTGGGCAGCGGTGTTGCGGGCTTCAAGATCGGCGAGCCGGTGGGCGTGCCCTGGATGTTCAGCGCCTGCGGGGCCTGCGAATATTGCCTCTCGGGCCAGGAGACGATCTGCCGCAACGGACGCTCCACCGGCTATTCCATGCCGGGCGGCTATGCCGAGCTGATGGTGGCGCCGGCCGCCTTCGTCGGCCGGCTGCCGAAGAACGCCGATCTCTTTGCCCTGGCGCCCATCCTCTGCGCCGGGGTCACCACCTATCGCGGATTGAAGCGTGCCGAAGTCCGGCCCGGCCAATGGGTAACCGTGCTGGGCGTCGGCGGTCTCGGCCATATCGCCATTCAATATGCCGTCGCCATGGGCTTGCGCGTGGCCGCCGTCGATGTCGACGATGCCAAGCTCCGCCTCGCCCGGCGCCTCGGCGCGGAGGTGGCGGTGAACGCTACCCGAGGCGACCCGGCGGCCGCGGTCAGGAAGCGGACCGGCGGCACACATGGGGCTATCGTCACCACCGCCTCGCCGCGGGCCTTCGAGCAGGCGGTCGGCCTGCTACGGGGCGGGGGCACTTGCGTCTATATCGGCCTTCCCGGCGGCATGAAGGATTGGATCCGCAGCTCGATCGCAGCCTTGGTCGGCACCGAGCTCACCGTGCGCGGCTCCAATGTCGGCACGCGGGCCGACCTTGCCGAGGCCATCGCCTTCGCGGCCAATGGCTTGGTGACGGCCAAGATCGAGCGTCAACCCCTGGGGCGGGTCAACCAGGTCCTGGACCGGATGCGCAAGGGAAAGATCCTGGGGCGGGTGGTGCTGGACGTGGCGTCATGAAAAAGCCGCCGCCCCTTTCGGGACGGCGGCTTGCTCTTCCCGCGACTCAGCGCAGCGGAATATTGATGCCGAGGCTCAAGCCGGGCGGGCTGTAGTAGACCGGCGGGGGCGCGTAGACCTCCGGGGGCGGCGCCACATAGACAGGCTGGGGCTGATAGTAAACGACCGGCGGCGGCGCATAGGCGTAGTAGCCGCCGTAGTAGTAGCCCGGGGCCACCACATAGCGCCCATCGTGATGGCCGTGATGGTGCTTCCAGCCATCGTCATCCGCCCTGGCCGGCGACGTCAGGGCCACGGACATCAGCGCCGCGAATCCCACCCCGGCCGCCAGGGCCGCAGAGCGGTTGAGAAACCCACGCTTGCTTGACATCTTGATCTCCCGAGAGCCGGCCCGCACTTCGCCTCGGCGGGCATTGAGGTCGATGCTCGTCTCATGAGATTTAGGCCGGCTCGCGCGATTCGGCGTGTGGCAATTACCAGAAGATTCGTGGCGGAATTGGGGCGGCTTGCGCCATCGCTCTCCCCTAAGGCACCGGCTTGCGCAGCGATTCCAGATCGAGGGCCAGCGGCCGGCCAAGCCAGAGGGCGTGATAGGCGTGATCTTCATAATCCTCGCCGGTTTCCGGATGGACGAGCACGTCGAGCCCCGCCCGATTCAGCATCAGCCAGGGGACCAGCCGCGGGAATTCGCTGACGGGAAAGGCGATCTGATACATCGATTTCGGATGCGGGCCTACGGGGCGGTCGTGCCAGCGGCCGAGCCGGACATCGAAGGCGGGTCCGATCGCCTCCCGCAGCCGTTCGGCAACCGCCCTCGTACCCGGATCATAATAGATATGGGCGTGATAGCCCTGGATCCCGGCGGTCTCGCGCAGCTGGACGTCGGTGGTCATCGAATTCTCCTTGGTGGTCAGGACGCGGGCTTCGCGCCATAGAGATGGGTGGGCCGGAGCTCTCCCTGGTCGAGCACCACCAGCATGGCCTCCCAGACCCGCGTCTGGCGATCCGCTTCTCTCTCGCCCACCAGCTCGACCAGGCGCGGGCGCAGCGGACCGGCAAGAGCGGCAAGCTCCTCGCGCGCCTTGCCGGCATACCAGGCATTGCGGTCGTGGATCTCGATCTCTTCGAAGCCGGCCTCAGCCATGGCGTGGCGATATCGGGCCGGCGAGGCCATGGCAAAGGAGAGCCCCTCCGATTCGATGTAGCGCGCCATGGCCGGGCTCGCCGGCGCGTCATCGACGCGCAGCCAGTCGCTGGCCATGACTCGCCCGCCCGGACGCAGCACGCGGAAGATATCGGCGAACAGCGCATCCTTGTCCGGAATATGGATGATCGAATCCTTGCTGAAGGCGAGGTCGAAGCAGGATGGTCCGAAGGGCAAGGGGCCGGGGTCGACGAGGCGGTAGGCGACACGGTCCGAAAGCCCCTTCGCTTCCGCGCGTCGGCGAGCCCGCTCGATGTTGTCGGCCTCGATATCGATGCCGAGCACCTTGCTTGCACCGAAGCGCTCGACGAGGAGCAGGTCGATGCCGCCGATGCCGCAGCCGATATCGAGAACCTCCGCCCCCCGGATATCGCGCCCGCCGAGCGTGGCTTCGACCTCCGCCGGTCCGCCGGGGGAGAGAAAGCCCTCGCCCCAAATGAGCTCGAGAGCCGCCACCATGGCGTCGCCGTATTCGGGGGAGTCGACGGCTTGCATGCCGGACCTAAGTGATGAGCTTGCGCAGAATGCCCTTGAGCTCCGCCTGGGCGGGGCTGCGAGCATCGCCAAGCTCCTCGACCCCGTGAGTCTGGGTCAATTTGCCGAGACGCACCAGCAGTCGGATGCGCTCCCGGCGCGTCTGCTTCAGCTTCGAGGAGGGGCGCGTGAACAGGATCTTGGCGAGCTCGCCGTCGCCCAGCAGATGGTTGATCTCGCTGCCGGTGACATAGCCGAGGAAGAGGATGAAGACCCAGAGCTGGACGGCGATGAAGCGGTCCCAGGAAAACACCGCCAGCATGTGATGGAAGAACCCGCCGAGATGCCCGCCATCGATGAAGTAGTGGATCAGCGCTTCGATCAACCGCGCCACGAAGACGAAGAAGGTATAGACGATCGTCTTGAACAGGATCGGCCGGATCAGCGGCGCGTGGTCGAAGCGCTTCAGGAATGGCATCTTGTCGACGACCAGCACGACCTTGCCCACGATCAGCGCCGCCCCGCTGGCGAGGAAGAAGCCGCTGAACTGGATGAGATACTGCTCCAGCATCAGCTTCTTGGTCAGCAGCACCAGATTGAAGCCGAGGAAGAAATAGATCGTCGCCGGCAGGACATGCCGGATCTCTTCGAGGATATGGGCGCCGACGCGCCGGACGAGCGGCCGGCGTGCTTCCGGCGCCTGCCCGGCCGCCTGGCCGATGATTTGCCCGCCGATCCCCGCGGCGGGGCCCGCGCTGGTTCTGGCCATGTCGATCCTCTGCTTTGCCTTCGCGGACAGCATATAGACCGCGGGCGATTTACGCAGCCTCCGAGGCCGAGGGGGCCCGCGACAATGGCACTCGGGTCCGTCCCTCTTGGACCCATGTATATTGGGGGAGATCGATGAAGAAGGGGTTCGCATGAAGCTCAAGGACAAGACCGCCCTCGTCACCGGCGCCGCCAGCGGCATCGGCAAGGAGATCGCCACCGTCTTCGCCCGCGAGGGAGCCAAGGTCGCCATCGCAGATCTGGCCCTCACGGCGGCAGGGGCGACCGTGGGGGAGCTGCGCCGGAGCGGCGGCGTGGCCATGGCCGTGGAGATGGACGTGACCGACGAAAGCCAGGTCAACGACAGCGTCGCGGCGGTGGTCGAGGCCTGGGGCGGGGTGGACATCCTGGTCAGCAATGCCGGGATTCAGATCGTCCATCCGCTGGAGAGTTTCAGCCTGGCGGAATGGCGCCGGGTGCTGGCCATCCATCTCGACGGCGCCTTCCTCACCACCCGCGCCTGCCTGCCGCATATGTACAAGGCGGGCGGTGGCAGCGTCATCTATATGGGCTCGGTCCATTCCAAGGAGGCCTCCAAGCTGAAGGCCCCCTATGTCGCCGCCAAGCACGGGCTGATCGGTCTGGCCAAGGTAGTTGCCAAGGAAGGGGCGCAGCATGGCGTCAGGGCCAATGTCATCTGCCCCGGCTTCGTGCGCACGCCGCTGGTCGACAAGCAGATCCCCGAGCAGGCGAGCCACCTCGGCATCTCCGAGGAGGATGTGATCAAGAAGATCATGCTGAAGGACACCGTCGACGGCGAGTTCACCACGCTTCAGGACGTCGCCGAGGTGGCGCTGTTGTTCGCCAGCTTCCCCAGCAACGCGCTGACCGGCCAGTCCCTGGTGGTGAGCCACGGCTGGTCCATGCAGTAGCCCAGGGACGGCCCATGGCCAAGCCAGCCTAGCCCAAGACGCCCCGCGGCCGGGCCGCCGCCAAGCCGCCTTTACCGGCCCGGCGTCCCGTGCGGTGCTTCCCCTGTTTCAAATGCCGCCCCTTCGGCGCTCGGCACGGCGCTCGGAAGCTTGTGACCTAACAGAGCGGCGACCAGTGCTGTACCACCATGCGGAAAGCCCACGCCGTGGCTTTCTTCATCGGCCAGGTAGACCAGGCAATGGTCGGGACTGGTCGGAATCCACTGCTCGTACTTGGCGCGCCAGAGGAGAAGGTGCACCTCAAGCCGCGGCAGGTAGACGGCCAGCTCCCCATAGCGATGGTCGCTGGAGGAGAGACCGCGGAAGTGTTCGTCCGAACGCAGCCAATCCAGGAGCTTGTCGTTCAATGGTTTCAGGGTGTGGACGGTATAGGCTCGCACCAGAGAATGCAGTCGAAGTTCCTCAGGCGCCATATTTGGATATGCAATCGAGAACAGGCGATCGAATCCTAGCCGTTCCGACCGAAGCTCTGGACTGCGTACAAAGATAAGGCCTCTAAGGCGGTCACGAATGTCCTTCTGAACGAGGAAGGTGACATCTCCCGCGCGCAACAGCGCTAGAAGCTCCGCCAGACGCGCCTGCCGCTTGCGGGTCGTGCTTAGCCACTCGCGTATGAAATCGGTTACAAGTTTGCCGAGGTAACCCAAAGCGGCAATGAGGGCGCCCAAAAGCGCAGGTTCCCAGAACGCGGGATGGGTTCCTGTATCATCCATGACGGCCCCCTTCTTAACTCCTGAGCAATGGCCCGCCTTCTCGGGTCAGGAAAGCGTGATGCGGGAGCGGCTCCTGTCGAGGCGGGCCAGTGCCGGCGGGTATCACTCTAACATGCACGCCGCGCTTTTGATATTTGTGGCCGCCCCGGGGCGCAGCCTCGGCCGACGCCGTACCAGATGGATACAGCCCCCTCTCTCCCCTGTCGGGGTACGAGGGGAATAAAATGAGCGGGGAAGATCGACGCTCTCAGACGATCTTGAAGGCCTTCATCACTCCCTCATGAGGGTGTGGTGCGGCGGGGCGGATCGACGGCGTCGAGAGGCGGCGATACCGGAGGCGTCTGGGGCTGCAGCGACACCGGTGCCAGGCTCGCGCGCTCGCTGAGCTCGCTCAGCGGCAGATGACAGCGGATGGCCTTGCCCGAGGGCGTCACGCGCCAGGGCGGGATCTCTTTCTCGCAGATCGCGCCGGGTTGCCAGGGGCAGCGGCCGGCGAAGGCGCAGGCCTGGGTCGGCGACGGCGGCTTCAGGGGCTGGCGCTCGATCATGCGCCGCTCGCCGGCCCGCTCGAGGCTCGGCACCGCCAGGATCAGGCTGTGGGTATAGGGGTGGAAGGGCGGGGTGAAGACATCGGCCGTATTGCCGGTCTCCATCAGCTCGCCGCGGAACATCACCGCCACCCGGTCGGCGAGCTGGCGCACCACCGCGAGGTCATGGGAGATGAAGAGCATCGCCACCTGGTGGCGCCCGCGCAGCCGGCGCAGCAGCTCGAGGATATTGGCCTGGACCGAGACGTCGAGGGCCGAGAGCACCTCGTCGCAGAGCAGCAGCTCCGGCTCGGCGATCAGCGCACGGGCGATGGCGACCCGCTGGCGCTCGCCGCCGGAGAGCTGATCGGGATAGCGTTGGGCATAGCGGACATCGAGGCGCGTATCGGCGAGCGCCTGGGCGACGCGCTCCCGGATGGTCTGGCGATCGAGGTCGAAGAACATCTGCAGCGGCCGGGCGAGGATCTCGCCCACCTTGGCCCGCGGGTTGAGCGACGCGTCGGGGTTCTGGAAGATATATTGGATCTGGCGCCGCTGCTCGCCCGAGCGGGCCGCCACCAGGCCCGGCAGCTTCTGGCCCTTCAGCATGATCCGGCCGGCGGCGGGCGCCAGCAGGCCGCTGACCGCGCGCGCCACCGTCGATTTGCCGCTGCCCGATTCCCCCACCAGAGCGAAGGTCTCACCCCGGGCGATGGCGAAGCTCAGATCCTTGACCGCGATGAAGCGCTTGCCCGTGGAAAACCGCGACAGCCAATCGCGCGGGGCGCCATAGGCCAGGGTCACATGCTCCAGGGCCAGCAGCGGCAGATCCGGCGAGGCCGCGCGCGCCGGCGCCGGCTCCCCCGCGACGGTGACGGCCGCAACGCCGAGCGCGCGCCAGCGCTGGCAGGCGACCTCATGACCCGGCGCCACCTGCTCCAGGATCTGATGCCGCTCGGCGCAGGAGGGCTCGGCGAAATCGCAGCGCGGCTGGAACGGACAGCCCGGCGGCAGCTCCTCGCGATGCAGCAGCCCGCGTAAGGGGCGAGCCGCCGTCTCCTCCGGCTGGTCGAGGCGCGGAATGGAGGCGATGAGGCCGCGGGTATAGGGATGGCGTGGTTGGTCGAAGAGATCGGCGGTCGGCGCGATCTCCACCATATGCCCGGCATACATGACCCCCACCCGGTCCGCGATCTCGCCCATCACGCCGAGATCGTGGGTGACATAGAGCATCGACATGTGGAGGCGCCGGCGCAGATCGATCAGCAGCTCGACGATCTGCTCCTGGGTCGTGACGTCGAGGCCCGTGGTCGGCTCGTCCAGCACCACGAGATCGGGCTCGCAGGCGAGCGCCATGGCGATGCAGACCCGCTGCTGCTGTCCGCCCGAGAGCTGGTGGGGAAAGCGATGGGGCAGCCGCTCCGGATCCGGCAGGCCCACCAGGGCGAAAAGCTCGCGGGTGCGGGCCGTCGCCTGCCCGGAATCGCGCGCGCGGCCATGGGCCAGCAGGATCTCGGCCACCTGATCGCCGACGCGGATGCCCGGATTGAGCGCGGTGGTCGGGTTCTGGGGCACGAAGCTGATCCGGTCGCCGCGCAGCTTGTCGAGGGCGGGCCGCTCCAGCTGCAGCAGGTCGCGGCCCTGGAACAGCACCTGACCGCCGTCGATCCGGCTCGAGGGATGGCGATAGCCGAGGAGCTGCAGGGCCGCCGTCGATTTGCCGCAGCCGGATTCGCCCACCAGCCCGAAGGCCTCGCCGCGATGAATGGTGAAGTTGATCTTGCGCAGCACCGGCTGCCAGCCGGCATGCTGGCGGTAGGAGACCTCCAGGTCGATGACCTGCAGAAGCGGGGCGGCTTCGCTCATCGCGTACCGAGCTTCACGGAGCGGCCGAGGATGCGGGCGAGGCCCTCGGTGAAGAGGTTGAGGCCCACCACCAGCGAGGCCAGCGCCAGGCCGGGCCCCAGCACGGTGACCGGCGAGATCAGGAGAAGTGCCCGGTTCTCGCTGATCATCAGCCCCCATTCCGGCGTCGGCGGGCGCATGCCGAATCCGAGGAAGCCCAGTGAGCCGATCAGCACCGGGGCATAGCCGGCGCGCAGCGCGAATTCGACCAGCAGCACGCTGGTGGCATTGGGCACCAGCTCGCGGCGCATGACCGACCAGGCGCTCTCCCCGCGCAGCCGCGCGATGGTGACGAAATCGCGGGTCGCGATGTCGATGGCCGCGGAGCGCGCCATGCGGGCAATGCGCGGGGCATAAACCAGCGCGACGACGAAGACGACCAGGATCGGATTGCCGGCGGCCTCTGGCCCCGCGGCGGCGATGGCCAGCAGCGCCAGAACCAGGAAGGGGATGCTGATCAGCGCCTCCAGGAAGCGCTGCAGGATATTGTCGACCCAGCCGCCCACATAGCCCGAGAGCAGGCCGACGATCGCGCCGCAGATGAGGCCGAGCGTGGTGCCGCCGAGGGAAAGCAGGATGACGATATGCCCGCCATTGATGACGCGGCTGAAGATGTCGCGGCCGAGCTGGTCGACGCCGAAGGGATGGGCCCAGCTCATGCCCGACAGCGGGATCCCTGCCCCCATCTGGGAATAGCCATAGGGGGCGATGAAGGGACCGATGGCCGCCAGGATCAGATGAAAGGCCAGGATGGTGCCGCCGATGCGCAGCGACAGCGGCGTGCGCGACCAGTCGAAGCGGCGGATGCGATGCAGGCGCGAGGGGACGGGATCGGCGAGCGCCATGGCTCAGCCTTGCCTGAGGCGCGGGTTGAGCAGGATCGCGCCCACATCGGCCATGAGATTGGCCACGATATAGACCGCGGCCGCGATCATGATGGTCGCCTCGATGAGCGGCAGGTCGCGAAGCTGGAGCGCATCCACCAGCAGGCTGCCGAAACCGGGATAACCGAAGATCTTCTCCACGACCACCACGCCGCCCACGAGATAGGCGAGGTTGAGGGCCGTGACATTGAGCGTCGGCACCAGGGCATTGGGCAGCGCATGGCGCAGCAGCACGCGCCGGGCCGAGAGTCCCTTCAGCTCCGCCATGCGCACATAGTCGGAATCCAGCACCTCGATCAGATTGTCGCGCAGCATGCGCACGGCATAGACCGCCATGACGATGGCCAGCGTCACCGCCGGCAAGGTCATGGCCCGCATGTATTCGCCGACGCCGGAGGTCTGGTCGACCAGGGACATGGCCGGCAGGATCGGGACCATGATGACGAAGAGGATGAGAAGGATGGTGCCCAGCAGGAAATCCGGCATGGAGAGCAGGACCAGGGTGATGACCGAGAAGCCGTGGTCGATCGCCCGGTCGCGGCGCACCGCCTGGATCATGGCCGGGATCGCGGTCAGCGGGATGTAGAGGATGAAGGCATAGATCGAGAGCAGAACCGTGTTCAGGATCCTGGGCGCGAGGATGGTGGTGATGAGGCGGTCGCTGACGAGCGAACGGCCGAGATGGCCCGTCACCAGATGGCCCAGCCATTGCGCATAGCGCAGGAGCGCGGGGGTATCCAGATGCAGGCGCAGGCGCAGCGCGGCAAGCGTCTCGGGCGTGGCGTCGCGGCCGAGGATGCGGGTCGCCACATCCCCCGGCAGGATCTCCAGCATGAAAAAGATGATGAGGGAGACGATCAGCAGGGTCAGGAGCGAGAGCAGGACCCGTTCGATGACCAGGCGCAGGATCTGCATATCCGTCGCTATACCCGCCGATCGGGCCCCTTGAAGAAATCGTCCCGGGAGCCTGACAGCTCCCGGGACGACTTGGCCTTCGTCAACCGCCTATTGGCAGCTGATGTCTTCGAAGTTCAGGTTGAAGTTCTGGGCCCGCGGCGTGTAGCCGGTGCAGGCCTTCCGCTCCGCCAGCACCTGATGGACGAACATCGGCAGGATGAGCCCACCCTCGTCGGCCAGCATCTTGCCCGCCTCCTGATAGAGCTTGGTCCGCTCCGCGGCATCGACCGTGGTATTGGCCTTCAGCAGCAAGGCGTCATAGTCCGGCCGCTTCCAATGGGTCTCCGGCCATTTCGCGGTCTCGACATAGGCCACGGCCAGCCCCTCTCCGGGCGGGCGCATCGACCAGGCCGAGGTCACGATGGGCTTCTTCAGCCAGACATCGTCCCAGAAGCTGTCGGCCGGGGTGACCACGACATTGATGTCGAAGCCGGCCGCCTTCTCCTGCTCGGCGAAGACCTGGGCCATGCGGACCATGCCCGGGACGCCCTCGGCGGTGTAGAGGTCGAACTTCAGCCCGTCGGGATAGCCCGCCTCGGTCAGGAGCTGCTTGGCCTTGGCGATATCCTGCTTCGGCGCCGTCGGCGTATAGGAAGCCGGATTGGCGACCGGGACGGGGCTGTCGGCACCCGTCTCGCCATAGCCCAGCAGCACCGTATCGACCATCGCCTGCCGGTCGACGCCGGCCTTCAGCGCCTCGCGCACCTTCGGATTGTCGAAGGGCTTGGTGTCGATCCACATGGAGACGGTCATGGAGTTCGAGGCGGCCGTCTGCAGCAGCGTCACGTTCGGATCGTCCTTGAGGGCGCCGATCACCGAGGGATCGACATTGAGGACGAGATCCACCTGGCCCGATTTGATGGCGCTGACGGCGGCCACGGCTTCCTGCGCCACGGTGATGCGCAGGCACTCGGCCTTGGGCTTGCCGGCATCCCAGTAGTTCGGGTTCTTCTTCAGGATGCGCACGGGCGCGTTGGGGGTGAACTGCTCCTGCATGAAGGGACCGGTGCCGTCCTCATGCAGAACCAGCGCCTCATGGGTCGCCCCATCCGGCACGATATTGGTGAATTTATTGGTGATCAGGACGGGCAGCTCGACCACCGGCTTCTTGGTGGTGAAGGTGACCGTATAGGGATCGGGCGCCTTGATGCCGTCGGAATCGAGGAAGGCCAGCACCGCCTGCGCGCCGCTGCCGAGCTTCGGATCGAGCATGCGCTTGAAGGTATAGACCACGTCGGCGGAGGTGAAATCCTTGCCGCTATGGAACTTCACGCCCTTGCGCAGATGGAAGGTCCAGGTCAGCCCGTCATCCGACACCGACCAGTCCGTCGCCAGTTCCGGCAGGACCTTGAAATTGTCGTCGACATCGACCAGGCGGTTGTAGACGGCGAAGGTGTGATAGGCATCGTCGCCGGAGTGCATGTCGGCGGGATCCATCGACTGCTTCTCGCCGCTCCACTCATAGCCCAGGATCTTCACGCAATTGTCGCCCGCGGCGGCCCAGACCGGCGAACCGGCGAGCGTCGCGGCGCCGGCGAGCGCGATCGCCGAAACCCAAGTCGTCACTTTCATTGTGTATAGCCTCCCATGTTGCCCTTGCGCGGGTTTCCCGCACATCCCCGATCAGTATTTTCCGAAATGCTGGACTGCAGTTCGGTTATTTAGAACGAAAGACTAACCGTGTTGGTTTGGCCGAGTCAAGAAAACGGGCGGGTGCAAAAGTATGACTTATTGCCTCGGCTGGACTCAGGCATGGCCGAGCCGCCGCGAGAGGCGGCCGGCGGCCTCGCAGACCGCGGCGATCAGGCGCTCGCGGTTGGGGCGGCCCAGGCGCTGCTCCGGCGCCACCACGCTGATGGCGGCGACGCAATGGCCCGCGGCATCGATGATGGGGGCGGCGACGCAGCCGGCATGGGCGTTCGCCTCGTTGATCTCGATGCCGTAGCCCTGCTTGCGGAAGCGGCGGACCTGGCCGACCAGCTTGGCGATATCCGTCACCGCCTGGCCCGTGGGCGAGGGCCGGCTGGTGCGCTGCAGCAGGTCGCGCAGCGCGTCGTCGTCGAGATCGGAGACGAGAAGACGGCCGGCGGCCGCCCAATTGACCGGCACGCGCGAGCCGATGCGGCTGATGATGCGGATCGACTGGCTGCCTTCCTCCTTCACCAGCACCAGCATCATGTCGTTCTCCATGACCGAGAGCTGGACCGTCTCGCCCACCTGGTCGCGCAGCTCCTCGACGATCTGGCTGCCGTCCTTCAGCAGATCGATCTTGCTGCGATAAGCCATGCCAAGCTCGAACAGCTTGCGGCCGAGGAAGAGCCCGCCGGCCTTGCCCGCCCGCTCGACATAGCCGCCCTCGCTCAGGCTGCGGACGAGCTCATAGGCGGTGGATTTCGGGATCTTCAGCTCGGCCACGATCTCGGTCACGCTGAGCGCCTCGCCGCGGGCCAGCATCAGGTCCAATATGTCGAAGGCGCGGCGCACGCTGCGCGAGCCGCCGGGATCTCCGGCGGAATCTTCGGTCGCCTCCTTGGCCGTCGCCTCTTTTGTCGTCAGGGGGCCCGCCATGCTTTCTCCTATCGCCGATCCGTGCGCCAGCGCTCGACCAGCTCCTCGTTGAGCTCGATTCCCAGGCCCGGCGCCGTCGGCAGCGCCATGAAGCCGTCCACGATGACCGGCTCCGGCGAGACCAGCTCGCGCCGGAGCGGGCTGTCGAAGACCTGGGGCGAGATATATTCGAACAAGGGCGCGGCGGGACAGGCGGCCTGGAAATGGCGCCCGACGGCCGAGGTGATGCCCGTCTTCCAGCCATGGGGGATGACCTGGGCGCCATGGAGCTCGCAGAGATCGGCGATGCGGCGGATCTCCGTCAGCCCGCCGCCGCGCCCGATATTGGGTTGCACCACGGCGACGCCGCCGCGCTCGAGCCATTCGCGGATTTCCCAGCGCGTGGCCGCCGCTTCGGCGCCGCAGATCCGGATCGCGCTCTGGGCCGCCAGCCGCGCATGGCCCGCGAGATCGTCATGCTGGAGCGTCGCCTCGGCGAAATAGATGTCGCAATCGGCGATCCGGTCGAGGACCCATTTGGCGTCGTGCCAGCTGTTCCAGCGATAACCGAAGTCGAGCGCCATGAGGATGCCGTCGCCCAGCATCCGCCGGCCTTCCTTGATCAGCCCGACGAGCTCGGCATCGGTGACCAGATCGAAGAACAGCACCTCCATCTTCACGGCACGGAAGCCGATCGCCAGCGCCGCCTCGAACTGGCGCCCGATCTCGGTCATGAGGGCTGAGACCGGCCTTCCCTGGGAAAGGCCGGGATAGATGGTGCAATAGGGCCTGAGGCGCTCGCGCCGGGCGCCGCCCATGAGCTTATAGGCCGGCAGGCCCAAAGCCTTGCCGGCGAGGTCGTGGAGGGCGATGTCGATGGCCGAGATCGCATGGATGCCCAGACCCCGCCGGCCCGGCCAGAAGGTGCCCTCATAGAGCTTCTGCCAGAGGCCGGCCGTCTCGACGGGATCGGCGCCCAGCAGGATCTCAGCGGCGTTGCGGCTCCAGAGATGGGCCGTCGGCATTTCGATGAAGGCCTTGATCACCTCGGGGGGGCCGTCGGCCTCGCCGATGCCCGTGCGGCCGTCCTCGTCGGTCAGGCGCACGATCACCGTATCGAGGGTGCCGTCGAGGTCGTTCTGCGCCTGGCCTGGCGATGCGACCGGGATGACCTCGACCGCCGCGATCCTCGACATGCTGCTGCCCCCCTGTCCAGAATTACGGAATAGACTACGCAATTTCGGAAAGGCGGGGCAAGGGGCGGCCCGCCCATGGGCTGGCCGACCCGGCCTGCGAAGCTTCTTTTGCCAGCCGCGCCGCAGGATGCTTCTATAAGGAGACGGCGGCAGAGCTCATTGGCAATCGGAGGCGGGCATGAAGGTCCATGGCATGAACCATTTCACCATCCTGGCCAAGGATCTGGAGGCGACGCGGAGCTTCTATACCGAGATCCTCGGCCTCAAGGAGGGCTATCGCCCGCCGATGAGCTTTCCCGGCATCTGGTTCTATGCCGGCAAGCAGCCGATCCTGCATGTGATCGGGCGCAAGTCGCTGCCGCCGAAGGGCGGTGTCTTCGACCATATGGCCTATAGCGCCAAGAACCTCGCCGGCATGGTCGCCAAGCTGAAGGCCAAGGGCATCGAGCATGAGGTGATCCATCAGGCGGGATCGGAAGTCTGGCAGGTCTTCTTCCACGATCCCAACGGCGCCAAGATCGAACTCGACTTCGCCCCCGACGAAACCCCACCGCCGGACTACGCGGGGCGCTGAACCCTGGACGGCCGGCGCCTAGAGCCGTTCCGGCGACGGATCTCCGTCGGCGGCCAGCGCGATGCCTGCCTCCTGCACCAGAACATCGAGCGGAATCGGCTTGCGCAAGATCTTGCCGATCGCTTCCGCGGTCGGGACGTCATAGGCGGTTACATAGAGAATCCTCAGATCGCGGCGGCGCATGCGTGCCATTCGGGCCAGCGCAAAGCCGTTTACGCGGTCCGGCATGACCACGTCCGTGATCATGAGATCGAGGGGTTGAGGGTTCTCCAGAATCTGGAGCGCAAGCCGGTGGTCGGGCGCCAAGGAGACCTCGAAGCCCGCCTTGCGCAGCACTTTGGCCGCGGCATAGCCGAATGCTTCCTCGTCATCGACCAGGAGGATGCGCTGAGGGTGAACCAGCGTGTCGCGCGCCACGGAGGCCTACCGCCGAGATGCCGGTCCTTGCCCAGGCGGGTCGCCATCAGCTATCTCCCGCCTTGGCGCGCAGATCGCTGAAATGAACGATCACCATCCCGCTCTTATCGAGATGTCGGGCCCGGTATTTCCTATCCGCGATCGCTTCAATCCGCTGCCGATTGCGCTCGTACAGCCGCGCGATCATTCGCGCCTCGCGCGGCAGCTCCGGATCGAGCGCGAGAAGGGCATTCTTCGACACGCCGCAACGCACCAGCAGCGCGCCGTCGGTCGCGAAGAAACGCATCAGGTCCGTCGTCGGATCGTAGATTGCACCATGGGGGGTGAAGGACAACGGCATGGCCGAGGACCGATCGCTGCTACCTGCGCAACGATAGTATGGGCGCCACAGGTTTCGGCGACTGTACGCTTTCGAACAAATCAGACAGTGATCGCCAAATAATGCATCGAGGGGCATTGCGCCTTGTGTAGTTCTTGACGCAAGCCCATATTCAATCATCATCCGCAACGACAATCGGGTGCGGATGGCGAAGAGATGCTTGTGCTCTTACCCGCTGGGAAGAGCACATGGACAGCAAGGCTTCAGAATCCGTCCAAAATCACCTCCTTCTCTCTTTGCCGAAAAACGAGCTCAGCCGCCTTAAGCAGAAGCTGGAGCCTGTCGAAATGACCTTTCGACAGATCTTGTCGCCCGCCGAGAAACCCGCTGAACACGTCTATTTTCCCCAACGCGGCATGGTTTCTCTCGTCAAGCCGATGCAAGACGGCGCGCTCGTCGAAGTGGGCCTGGTCGGTCGCGAGGGATTCGTCGGGGTCGCCGCCGTACTCGGCAGCGATTCTCATGCCGTGGAACAGATGGTGCAGATCGCCGGCGCGGCGCTCAGAATAGGCGTGCATCCCCTGCGCGAGGAGCTTGCCCGAAGCCCGGTGCTTTCGGCGCGGCTGCTTCGTTATGCCCAGGCACTCTTCGCCCAGATATCGCAGACGGCGGCGTGCAACGGGCGCCATACGGTTCAGGAGCGGCTGGCGCGCTGGCTGCTCATGGCGCGAGACCGCATCGACAACAACATCGTGCCGCTCAGTCACGAGCTTCTTTCGATGATGCTGGGGACGCGGCGGCCGGGCATTACCGTGGCGCTCGGGGCTTTCAGGCAAGCGGGCCTGATCCACAATACCCATGGCAAGATCGAAATCCTCGACCGCCCCGGCCTCGAGGCCGCGGCATGCGAATGCTACGGCGTCGTCCGGGAGGAATTTCGGCGGCTGCTGGCCTAGAGCCCCCGTTCGGTCGGCTGAGCGCTTCGAGATACAATAGTCGTCCCTCCCAGGCGCTTATCAAAAAGGCACGAAATTCCGGAGCGCCCCGGCTGCGGGAAGCGTGGTTCTGTGCAATCATCCAGTGTCCCAGGCCCTCTATCGCGAGCGGGATTTGAATCATGTCCTCTGACTGCACCCATCTGGCGGAAATCCGCAAGGTCACGCCCAGCGCGCTGGGCTGTGAGGAATGTCTGAAGCTCGGCGACACATGGGTTCATCTGCGGCTCTGCCGCAGCTGCGGCCATGTCGGCTGCTGCGATGATTCGAAGAACAAGCATGCGACCAAGCATTTTCACGCCACCCGCCATCCGATCATCGAAGGCTACGATCCGCCGGAAGGCTGGGGGTGGTGCTATGTGGACGAGGTCATGTTGGATCTTTCCGACCGGGTGACGCCGCATAACGGTCCGATCCCGCGCTACTATTGAAATTTCCGGAAGCGCCATCGATATCACCGCCATGCGACCTGCGACCAAGATCCTGCTGCAGACCACCATCCCCTTCACCGAGAACGACTGGCATATCGGTCGTTTCAGCCTGTTGCGCGACTATCTGGCGAACCTCGCCGACGGCGAAGGCCGTCCGCTCTATGAGGTCGCCGCGCGCGATCGCGATTCGCCGGGCCAGCCGGATTCGGTTCTGTCCACCCTCGACCGTTCGCAATTCGACGAGCTCTGGCTGTTCGCGGTGGATGTCGGGAATGGGCTCACGCCCCAGGATTGCGAGGCGATCTCGAGATTCCGCGCCCGGGGCGGCGGGCTGCTGGTCACCCGCGATCATATGGATCTGGGCTCCTCCGTCTGCGCCTTGGGCGGGGTCGGGTTGGCGCATCATTTCCATTCGAAGAATCCCGAGCCCGATCCGGACCGCCGGCGCATCGATGATCCCTATACCAGCTACATTTCCTGGCCCAACTATCACTCCGGCGCCAATGGCGACTATCAGGAGATCCGGCCCGAGGGCGCGCCTGCACCCGGTGCTGCGCGATCCGGACGCGCCCGAAGGATTCCTGCGCTATCTTCCCAGCCATCCCCATGAAGGCGCGGTGGGCAAGCCGGAAGCGGATCCGACGGCACGGGTCATCGCCACCGGCCGCAGCAAGGTGAGCGGCACGGCCTTCAACATTGCCGTCGCCTTCGAGCCTTCGGCCGCGGGCGGACCGGCGATCGCCCAATCCACCTTCCACCATTTCGCCGACTACAACTGGGACCCCGCCATGGGGGCCCCGAGCTTCGTCGACGAGCCGCCGGGTTCAGCGCTGGCAGGGTCGCCGGAGGCGCGCCGGTCGGTCGAGCGCTATGTCCGCAATCTGGCGGGCTGGCTCGCCGGCACCCGCGCTTAGCGGCCGCCCAGCTTAGAGATTCGTTCGGTAGTCCTGCTCGATCGCCTCGTCGATCTCGCGCGCCACCTCGGCATCCCCGTCCATCTTCGCCGCCAGATATTTGCCGAAGGAGAGCGGCGTCCGGGCGGGCCAGGCCTGATGCTCCCACAGCCGCGAGCGGATGAAGGCCTTGGCGCAATGGAAGAAGCATTGCTGAACGGTGAGGCGGATGACGATCTCCGCCGGCTTGCCCCGCGCCGCCAGGCGCTCCAGCAGCTGAGGATCGACCGTCAGCTCCGCCGTACCGTTGACCCGGAGGGTCTCGGTATTCGGCGGCACGATGAAGAGAAGCCCGACCTGCGGATTGGCGAGGATGTTCTGCAGACCGAAGAGCAGCTTGTTGCCCTTGCGGTCGGGAATCAGCAGGGTCTTGCGGTCCTCGACGATGACGAAGCCCGGATCATCGCCCTTGGGCGAGGCCTCCTGATGGCCCGTCGCATCGGCCGTCGACAGCACGAGGAAGGGCGAGCGGCGGATGAAATCGATGGCCGGATCGTCGAGCTCGCGGAGCAGCTTCACCGGCGTCACCTTGCCGGCATGCCCCATGCGCCGGCGCAGCGCTTCCGGCGTGGTGATGCGGTAATCCGATCCGGCGTCCATGCTGCCCTCCTCTTGCGGGAGGCGGCAGTCTAGCCTTGGCCGGCCGAGGGGCGAAGCGTGCTCCTCGGCGTCCCGCTACCGGCCGCCGCGGCCGAGAGGCTTGCCGCCGGAGGATTGATAGACGCCGGAGACGGTCCCGGTCGAGACGTTGTGCACCGTTATATGGTCGCTGGTATAGGCCATATTCGCGTTGCAGACCCCCGGCGCCATGCTGACGGCCGGGTAATCGCCGACCGCGCCCTCAAGGATGCCCGAGCTGCCGACATCATTGCAGATTCGAATGGTCCGATAGGTGTTGCTGACCATGATGGTGCGGGATTCCCCGGGGGCGAGGGTGAAGCTGCCGGCGCCCACGTTCGAGCCCGCGCCCGAGCTCCAGCCGCCTTGCGATCCGGACGCACAACCATAAAGGGTCGCGGCGAGGAGCGGAAACAAGAGGAAGCGATGATCTATCATGATGGGTCCTCGGTTGCAGCTGCGCCTATCCCGAGGCAGATAGCACGGGAAGGTTGCAATTCAACATCACTTATTCGCGAACGGGAACAAATCTTGCCGGATGGAACGGCGACCTCGCCCTCGGCTACACTGGCTCGTCGCGATTTCGGAGAATGAGACAGCATGTCCTATCAATCGATCACCGTGCGGCCGGTCGCCGGTTCGCTGGGCGCGGAGATCTCCGGCGTCGATCTGGCGGCCCCCCTCAGCAATACGGCGGCGGCGGAGATCCGGCGCGCCTTCGTCGAGAACCTCGTCCTTTTCTTCCGCGACCAGCGCCTGACGCCGGAGCAGCATCTGGCCTTCAGCCGGCTGTTCGGCCGGCTCTGCCGCATGCCCTATATCAAGCATTTGGATGATCATCCCGACATCATCGCGGTGCTGAAGGAGGCCGACGAGGCCAAGATCAGCACCTTCGGCAATGCCTGGCATTCGGATTTCAGCTTTCTGGAAGAGCCGCCGCTGGGCTCGATCCTCTATGCGCGGGAGGTGCCGAGCCATGGCGGCGATACGCTCTTCGCCAATATGTACGAGGCCTATGAGGCGCTCTCGTCCGGCATGAAGCGCATGCTGGGCGGGCTTCGCGCCATGCATAGCGGCCGGCCCTATGGCCGCGGCGGCGTGCCCAAGGACCTGAAGACCAGCCGCTCGATCCAGATCGAGCGTGACAATGCGGAGGCCGAGCGCGAGGTGGCCCATCCCGTCGTACGATTGCATCCCGAGAGCGGGCGCAAGGCGCTCTTCGTCAATGCCATCTACACCACCCGCTTCGAGGATATGAGCGAGGGCGAGAGCCGGCCGCTCCTCGATTTCCTGTTCGCCCATGTCCAGCGGCCGGAATTCGCCTGCCGCTTCCGCTGGGCGGAAGGTTCGCTTGCCGTCTGGGACAACCGCTGCACCCTGCATTACGCCGTGAACGACTATGACGGCAGCCGGCGCCTGATGCATCGGACGACCGTCGCCGGCGAACGGCCCCAGGCAGCCTAGCGGGTTTCAAACTAACTCTTTGAACTAGCGGATCTTTTTCAACCCGCTCCGGGTTTGATTAATACACTTGCATATCATATCGTATGTTATTATATGGAAGCGTATCAACCAAGTCGTTCCCCAGGCGGTACCATGAGCAATTCCCAACCCGAAGAGAGCATCGGCTTTCTCATCTCGGACGTGTCGCGGCTGCTGCGGCGCAATTTCGACAAGCGCGCCCAGAAGATCGGCCTGTCCCGCGCCCAATGGCAGGTCCTGGCCTGGCTGAAGCGCAATGAGGGGATCTCCCAGACCCAGCTCGCCGACCTCCTCGAGATGTCGCCCATGACCCTGGTCCGGCTCATCGACCGGCTGGAGATGAACGGCCTGGTGGAGCGCCGGGCGCATCCGACGGATCGGCGCATCTATCAGCTCTTTCTCGCCGGCCATGCCCATCCGAGCCTCGACCGGCTCTGGTCCATGGGTGCGGAGACCCGCGAGGAGGCCCTGGACGGCATTTCACCGGAAACCGAGGCCGCCATGCTCCAGGCCTTGGCCAAGATCCGCAAGAACCTGATCGCCGCCGATGCCAGGGCGCCGGTGGAAGTCGACGACATCGTCGTAGAGGCGAGGGCCAAGCGCGCCTGACATGAGCCCTGACATGACCGACGTAAAGCCCGACGCAAAACCCGCAGCGCACAAGTACCAGCCGGTGAAGCACGACGCGCATAAGGCCGAGGCGCCCCGGGTCGAGCCCCCACGTCTCGATGCCCCGAAGCTCGACACCCATCGGCCGGAGGCACCGAAGGCGGAGCCGGCGAAGCCGCGCCGGCTGAAGCGGACGCTGATCCGCTTTCTCCTCCTGTTCATCGTGCCCCTCGCCGCGATCCTGGCCGGGGCTTACATCTATCTGACCGGCGGGCGCTATGCCGGGACCGATGACGCCTATACCAAGGCCGATATGGTGCAGATCAGCGCCGATATCTCGGCCCGGGTCACCAAGATCGAGGTCAAGGACAATCAGCGGGTCAAGGCCGGGCAGGTCCTGTTCCGGCTGGATGACGAGACCTTCCGCATCGCGCTGGAAAAAGCCGAGGCGAAGCTGGCCCATACCCGCAACGACCTGACCGCGCTGCAGGCGAGCTATCACCAGAAGGAAACCGACCTGAAGGCCGCGCAGGCGGATCAGACCTATTGGACGACCGAGCAGGGCCGCCAGCAGAAGCTGGCCGGCGAAGGCTTTGCGACCAAATCCATCGCGGATCAGACTCGCCGCTCCGCCGACATGGCCCGCCAGCAGGTCTCCGGCGATCAGCGCGCCCTGGAATCCATCGCCGCCCAGCTCGATGGCGATCCCGATCTGCCGATCGAGCAGCATGCCTCCTACAAGGAGGCGCTGGCCGAGCGCGATCAGGCGGCCCTCGACCTGCGCCATACCGTGGTGCTGGCCCCCGCCGACGGCATCGTCGGCCAGGTGCCCAATCTCCAGGTCGGCAATTATCTGAATGCCGGAACCGCGGCCTTCAATCTGGTGCGCACCGACCAGGTCTGGGTCGAGGCCAATATGAAGGAAACCGATCTGACCTATGTCAGGCCGGGCCAGAACGTCATCGTCACCATCGACACCTATCCGGACCGCCAGTGGGTGGGCAAGGTCGCGAGCCTGAGCGCCACCAGCGGCAGCGAGATGTCGGTGCTGCCGCCGCAGAACGCCAGCGGCAATTGGGTCAAGATCGTGCAGCGCATTCCCGTGCGCATCGAGCTCGAGCTGGGCAAGAAGGCGCCGCCGGTCAGCGCCGGCATGAGCGCGGTGGTCGAGATCGATACCGGCCATCGCCGGAGCCTGCCGCTGATCGGCCCCGCCGTGGCCGACAACGGCAGTGAAGGCGACAGCGAGTAGAAGCGCCCGCGGCGCAGAGGTTCATCCCTTGATACCGAAGCCTGCGGCCGATAAGCCGCATAACGTCGGGCTGATCACCTTCGGGACCATGCTGGCCACCATCATGCAGGCGCTGGACACCACCATCGCCAATGTCGCCTTGCCCCATATGCAGGGCACCTTCTCGGCGACCCAGGATCAGATCACCTGGGTCCTCACCTCCTATATCGTCGCCGCCGCCATCATGACGCCGCCGACGGGCTGGCTCGCCGCGCGCTTCGGGCGCAAGCGGCTCTATCTCGTCTCGGTGGCGGGATTTACCGTCGCCTCGGTGCTCTGCGCCATCGCCATGACGATCGACCAGGCGGTGATCTTCCGCCTGCTGCAAGGCGCCTTCGGCGCGGCGCTGGTACCCCTCTCCCAGGCGACGCTGCTCGACAACTACCCGCGGGAGAAGCATGGCTCGGCCATGGCCATCTGGGGCCTCGGCATCATGGTGGGGCCGATCCTGGGGCCCATGCTGGGCGGCTGGCTGACGGACAATTACAGCTGGCGCTGGGTCTTCTACATCAACGTGCCGGTGGGGGCGCTGGCCTTCTTCGTCATCTCGACCTTCGTGCCGGAGACCCAGAAGAACAGCAAGCTCAGCTTCGACGTCTTCGGCTTCGTCACCCTCAGCCTCGCCATCGGCGCCTTCCAGATGTTCCTCGATCGCGGCGAGAGCAAGGACTGGTTCGGCTCCTACGAGGTCATCATCGAGCTCTGCCTGGCAGTGCTCGCCTTCTATCTCTTCCTCGTCCACACCTTCACGACGGACAAGCCCTTCATCAGCCCCTCGATTTTCCGCGACCGAAGTTTCTCGGCGAGCCTGGTGCTCATCTTCATCGTCGGCATCATCCTCTATGCCACCATGGCCCTGATGCCGCCCTTCCTGCAGAATCTGGAGAACTATCCGGTGGTCACCACCGGCCTGCTGCTGGCGCCGCGCGGCGTGGGCACCATGATCGCCATGCTTGTGGTCGGACGCGCCATGCGCTGGATCGACCCGCGGATCGTGCTCGTCGCGGGCCTTGGTCTCTCCGCCTATTCCCTCTATTGGATGGAGGGATTCTCCCTCTACATCTCGAGCCGGGAGATCATCCTCAGCGGCATCATCCAGGGGGTCGGCCTCGGCCTCACCTGGGTCCCGCTCTCCACCGTCGCCTTCGCCACCTTGCCGGCCGCCCAGCGCACCGAGGCCGCGGGGCTGTTCAGCCTGCTGCGCAATGTCGGCTCCAGCGCCGGCATCTCGCTGGTGACGGTGCTGCTGGTCCAGAACACCCAGATCAATCACGCCACTCTGGCGGAGAGCATCACGCCTTATAACCACCTGCTGGAGCATCCGATCGTCAAGCAATTCTGGGATCCCTCGACCACGGCCGGCGCCATGGCTCTCAACGAGGAGATCACCCGCCAGGCCTCCATGATCGCCTATATCAACGACTTCAAGCTGATGATGATCGTGACCCTGATCTCCCTCCCCTTCGTGCTCCTGCTCTCCTCGCCCAAGAAGGCCGGCGGATCCCAGAGCAAGGAAGCGGTGGTGATGGATTGAACGAGAGGAACGCGCTCATGCCCCGCATCGATGTCGCCATCAAGACCCGCGACGGCGCCTGTCCGGCTTCGCTCTTCACCCCCGCCGGGAGCAAAGGCCCTTGGCCCGCCGTGATCTTCTTCATGGACGGTCTCGGCATCCGCCCTGTGATGTGGGAGATGGGCCAGCGCCTGGCCGATGGCGGCTACCTCGTGCTGCTGCCGGATCTCTATTATCGCCTCGGCAGCTATCCACCCGATGGTCCCCGCGGAGGTGCTCGCCGATCCGAAACGGCGCGAAGGGCTGATGAAATTCGTCAACAGCCTGGACCGCGATCGCAAGCTCGCCGATGCCCAGGCCTTCATCGAATTCCTGTCATCCCGGCCCGATGTCGAAGGCGACCGGTTCGGTGCCACGGGCTATTGCATGGGTGGAAATTGCTCCCTGACCGCCGCCGGCGCTTTCCCGGATCGGTTCGCAGCGGCCGCGTCCTTTCACGGCGGCAATCTCGCCAGCGACAAGCCCGACAGCCCGCATCTTTTCCTGGGCAAAGGGACAGGCCGGATCTATGTCGCCGGCGCGATCGAAGATGCGTCCTTCACCGACGAACAGAAAGCCCGGCTCGAGCAGAGCCTGACCGAAGCAGGCGTCGATCATTTGATCGAGACCTACCCCGCACGTCACGGCTTCGCGGTGCCGGATCTGCCGGTCTACGACAAGGATGCCGCCGAGCGTCATTGGGAATCGACCTTCAAATTCTTTGGCGAGACACTCCTGCCCAGCCTCCTGACGCTCTGGCGCTTGCGGCATCGGCGCCGCCGCCTTAGCGTGGCGGCCCCGATCTCCACGAGGCCGTCATGCGCATCACCTCCATCACCGGCTATCGCCAGGACCAGCCCTTCCGCGACGGCCCCTATATCTGCTCCGGCGGGCGCTCGGCCCTGGGCTTCGATTCCATCATCTGCGCCATCGCGACCGATGCCGGCATCACCGGCTGGGGCGAGATGGCGCCGCTGGGGGCCTTCTACGATCCGGCCTTCGCCGCCGGGGCGCGGGCGGCCTTCGCCGAGCTCGCCCCGGCGCTGATCGATCAGGACCCGACGCAGATCGGCGCCCTCGACCGGCGCATGGACCATCTGCTGAAGGGCCATCCCTATGCCAAGGCGGCGCTCGACATGGCCTGCTGGGATATCCTGGGCAAGAAGGCCGGTCTGCCGCTGGCCGAGCTGCTGGGTGGGCGCTATGGCCGGGAGGTCGATCTCTATCGCTCGGTCCCCCAGCAGAAACCAGAGCTTATGGTGGCCCGGGCCAAGGCCTATGTCGCCGAGGGCTACCGGCGCATCCAGGTGAAGGTGGGTCTCGATCCCGACGAGGATATCGAGCGGCTGACCGCCGTGCGCGAAGCGCTGGGCGGCTCCATCGTGCTCTTCGCCGATGCCAATTGCGGCTGGACCACCCATCAGGCCCGCCGCTTCCTGCGCGCGACCCGCGACCTCGACTATTACATGGAGCAGCCCTGCGCCACCTATGCCGAATGCCGGGCGCTGCGCGGTGACTGCGACCGGCCGCTGGTGCTCGACGAATTGATCGACAGCCTCGCAGCATTGGTCCAGGCCCATGCCGACGGGGTCGCCGATGCCATCACCATCAAGCTGGCGCGGGTCGGCGGCATCGGCCGGGCGCGGCTCATCCGCGACACCGCCGTCGAGCTCGGCATCGCCGTGACGGTGGAGGATACCGGTGGGGCCGAGATCGACACCGCGGCGATGATCCATATGTCGCTCTCCACCCCCGAGGCGCTGCGCCTCCACACCTGCGACTTCCACAATTGGGTCACCCGCTCCAATGCCACCGGCATTCCGCCCAGCCGGGACGGCCGCATCGGCATGGGCGACGCGCCGGGTCTGGGCATCGAGCCGCTGGTGAAGGAGTTCGGCGAGCCGTTCTATCGGGCGGCGTAGACACCAGTTTTCCCTCTCCCGTGCTTAGAAACGAGAGAGAGGAAGAAATCAAATCGCGAGGAACGCCGTCGCCAGCCGCAGCTGATCCGTCATCATCTCCTTGCCGCGCATGATCCGGCAACCGCGGCGCAGGGCCTCCTCGAGAAGCGGCGTGGTCTCCGGGGCCATGATGACGTCGGCGACCGCGGCCGATGCCGGCAGGCTCGCGATATCCACCGGCAAAGGATCGCCCTCATGCATGCCGACGGAGGTCGTGTTCGCCACCAGATCGGCGCGCGCCACATCGGCGGGACCGGCGGCGCAGCGGCAGTGGGGAAAAGCGGCCTGAACCGCCTCGGCCAGAAGCCGGGCCTTCTCCACGTTGCGATTGGCGAGGAGGATCTCTCCGGCCCCCGCCTCGGCGAGCGCGAAAGCGATCGCCCGGCCGGCGCCGCCGGCGCCGATCTGCTGCACGCGCTGGCCCTTGACGGCAATCCCGTTGCGGGCGAGGCCGGCGACGAAGCCGATGCCGTCGACATTGTCACCCGTGAGCTGGCCATCCGGCGAACGGCGCACGAAATTCACCGCGCCCACCTGTGCCGCCCGCTCGGTCGTGGCATCGAGATGCCTGAGGACCTCGATCTTATGCGGCAGGGTGACGCCAAAGCCCGCGACATTGCGCAGCTTGCGGATCGCGCCGACGATCGCTCCCAGATCCGCGGGCGCGACCTGCAGCGGCGATGAAGCCGCATCGATACCGTTGCGGGCAAAATGCTCGTTGAAAAGGGCGGTGCCGCGGATATGGGCCACGGGATCGCCCAGGATGAACATGATCTTGGTCTTGCCGGTGATTTGCTTCGGAGCGGGGCTGTCGGTCATGGCGTGTTCCCTGATGCGGCGGCGACCATAACCTCGACGCCCGCGGCCTGAAAGACCTCGGCGAGATGGGGTGGCGGCGGGGCATCCGTGATCATGAGATGGCATTGCTCGATGCCGCAGACCCGCGCCAAGGCGCGATGGCCGAATTTGGATGCATCGCAGAGCACGACGACCTGGCGCGCCCGGGCGAGGAAGGCCTGCTTCACCTCGGTATCCTCGAGGGAGTAATCGTAGAAGCCCGTCTCCGTCACCCCCGACACGCCGAGGAACAGGCGGTCGAAGTAATAGGCCCCCGCCTGCTGGGTCGCGACCGGACCGATCACCGCCATCTCCGGCGCACGGAGCTGGCCGCCCAGGAGATAGACGGGGCTGCGGCCGGGGGTCAGCGTGATCGCGGTGGGCAGGCTGTTGGTGAAGATGCGCAGCTCCGTCCGGCTCACCAGCGCCGAGGCCAGGGCCAGCACGGAAGTGCCGACATCCAGCGCCAGGGTCTCGCCCGCGCCGATGAGCGCTGCGGCGACCGCGGCCATGCGCGCCTTCGCCTCCGCATTCTTGCGCCGGCGCCGTTCGAAGACCGGCTCCTCTGCGTCGAAGACTTCGCGCCGCCGGACCTCTGGCGCGATGGCGCCGCCATGGGTGCGAGTCAGCAGCCCGCGGGATTCCAGCGCCTCGAGATCGCGCCGGATGGTCATGCCGGAAACGCCGAGGAGGTCGGCCGTGTCGCCGACCGAGACGAACCCCTCGCGGCCGATGATCTCGGCCAAACGGGCCCGCCGCGCGCTGGCGGGAATGCGGGGCGCCGTCTTTGCAGCGTCGTCGGCGTGCTCTCGCTTCACCGTCACCTGCCAGGATCGAGACGCGGCAAAGATAGCAGAAGGGGCATAAGCTACGAGCGAATATGTTGTCTTTTGTTCGGATTTGTGAGACTTTGAGCAGCAGCACCGATAAGCCACGGCGCTGCGGGGAGAAGCATGGCCGCGATCGAGCTGAGGCAGGTATCGAAGTTCTACGGCCCCGGCCCCGCCGCCGTGGCCGATGCCACGCTCGAGGTTCGCGACGGCGAATTCATGATCCTGCTGGGCCCCTCGGGCTGCGGCAAATCCACGACCTTGCGCATGATCGCCGGGCTCGAGAGCGTCAGCAGCGGCGAGGTCCGGATCGGGGGCAAGCGGGTCAATGAGCTGGCGCCGCGGGACCGCAACATCGCCGTCGTCTTCCAGAGCTATGCCCTCTATCCCCATATGACCGTCGGCGAGAACCTCGCCTTCGGCCTCAAGATGCACAAGCTCGCCAAGCCGGAGATCGAGAAGCGGGTGAGCGAGGTGGCCGCCATGCTGGGCATCGCCCCCTTCCTCGGCCGCAAGCCCGCTGCGCTCTCGGGCGGGCAGCGCCAGCGGGTGGCCCTCGGCCGGGCGCTGGTGCGCGAGCCCGCCGCCTTCCTGCTCGACGAGCCGCTCTCCAATCTCGATGCCAGGCTTCGCGCCGATATGCGCCTCGAGCTGGTGAAGCTGCACCGCCAGCTCGGCGCCACCATCGTCCATGTGACCCATGACCAGGTCGAGGCCATGACCATGGGCGAGCGCATCTGCATCATGAAGGACGGGCGCATCGTCCAGGTGGGCGAGCCGCTGGAGGTCTACCGCAATCCCGCCAATACCTTCGTCGCCGGATTCCTGGCGAGCCCACCGATGAATCTGATCGACGGACGGCTGGTGGCCGATACCGCCGGCGCGCTGCGGCTGGAGGCGGCCGGCATCGGCTTGACCCTGCCGCCGGCGATCGCGCGCTTCTATCAGGCCCATGCCGGCAAGCCCGTCATCCTCGGCTTCAGGCCCGAGGATGTTCATGAAGAACCTATCCAGCCCACATGGCTGCCGATCGAGGGCAGCGTCGTAGCGCTGGAGGCTCTCGGTTCCGAGGTGATCCTTGTGCTGGGCCTGGGCGGCTCGCCCGCCGTCGAGATCTCCGCCAAGCTCGGGCGCGACTATCGCGCAGCTATCGGCAGCCGGCAGCGCCTCTATCTCGATTCCGCCGAGATCCGGCTTTTCGATCCCCAGACCACCAACGCCCTTCCCCGGCTCGCCTGAGCCGGGCCGAAATGACAGGAGAACACCTGCGATGCTGAAAGAGACCTTCGGAGCCGCCAAGCCCATCATCGCCATGGTGCATTTCCCGCCGCTACCGGGCTCGCCGCAATACGACGCCAAGCGCGGCGTGCAATGGCTGGTCGATTCCTGCGCGGCGGATATCGAGCATCTCCAGGCCGGCGGCGTCGATGCGGTCATGTTCGGCAATGAGGGCGACCGGCCCTATCTCATGAAGGCGACGCCGGAGACCGTGGCCGCCATGGCGGCCGCCATTGCTACCCTGAAGCCGATGATCAAGCGGCCCTTTGGCGTCGATTATCTCTGGGATCCTTCCGCCACCGTTGCGCTGGGCGTCGCCACCGGGGCGGCCTTCGGACGCGAGGTGATGACGGGGGTCTATGATTCCGACATGGGGCTCTGGCAGCCCGATGCCGCCAGCGCCCTGCGTCTGCGCCACAATCTCGCCCGCGATGATTTCAAGCTGCTCTACAACATCACCGCCGAATTCGCCTCGCCGGTGGGCACGCGCAGCATCGCGCAACGCGCCCGCAGCGCGGTCTTCTCGGCGCTTGGCCGATGTCGTCGTCGTCTCCGGCCCCATGACCGGCGAAGGGGTGGATACCAGCGATCTCAAGGCGGCCAAGGCCGCGGTCAAGGAGACGCCCGTCTTCGCCAATACCGGCGTCAATATCGATACGGTGAAGGGCATATTGGAGGTCGCCGACGGCTGCGTCATCGGGACCCATTTCAAGCGCGACGGCATCACCTGGAATCCCGTCGACGGCGACAGGGTGAAGCGGTTCATGGATCTCGTGCGCCGGCTGCGTTAGGAGCCCATCCTCGGCCATGCCCATTCTCCTCGGCATCGATATCGGCACGACCTCGACCATCGGCATCCTGATCGATACCGAGGGGCGAACGCTGGCGAAGGCGGAACGGCCGGCCGATCTGCATTCGCCCGAGGCCAATTGGGCGGAGGAGGATCCGGACCAGTGGTGGTCCAACAGCCGGGCCATCATCGCCGAGCTGCTGAAGAAGACCAAGCTCACCGGCGCCGATATTGCGGCCATCGGCACCACCGGCATGGTGCCGGCGGTGGTGCTGCTGGATGCCGAGGGCCGGGTGCTGCGCCGGAGCATGCAGCAGAACGATGCCCGGGCCCTGCCCGAGATCGACGCCATGGCCGCGCGGGTCGATCCCGCGGCCTTCCTGGCCGCCACCGGCGGCAGCGTCAATCAGCAGATCGTGGCCCCGAAGCTGCGCTGGCTCCAGCATCACGAGCCCGAGGTCGTCGCCCGCATCGCCACCATCTTCGGCTCCTATGACTACATCACCTACCGCCTGACCGGCGCCCGCAGCGTCGACCACAATTGGGCGCTGGAATCGGGCCTCATGGATATCCGCCGGCGCGAATTCTCGGCCGAGCTCCTGGCCGAGGCCGGCATCGAGCCCGGCTTGCTGCCGCCGATCCGCGCCTCCCATGAGATCGTCGGCCGCGTCTCCGCCGAAGCCGCCGCGGCGACAGGGCTTGCCGCCGGCACGCCGGTGGTCGCCGGCTGCGCCGATCACGTCGCCTCGGCCTATGTCGCCGGCGCCTCGCAAGAGGGAGATCTGGTGCTGAAATTCGGCGGGGCGGGCGACATCCTGCTCTCGACCGGCAAGCAGGTCACCGACCCCAGGCTCTTCATCGACTACCACATCATCCCCGGGCTCTATTTCAGCAATGGCTGCACCGCGACCAGCGGCAGCCTGCTGAACTGGATCGTGCGCCAGCTCGCCGGCGGCGAGCAGGCCGCAGCATCCGCGGCGGGCCTCAGCATCCATGCCTGGCTCGACCGGCTGGCGAGCGAAGTCCCCGCGGGATCCGAGGGCTTGGTGCTGCTGCCCTATTTCCTCGGCGAGAAGACGCCGCTGCAGGATCCCCATGCCCGCGGCACGCTCATCGGCCTCGGCCTGCATCACCGCCTCGCCCATATCTGGCGGGCGGCGCTGGAGGGCGTCATCTTCGGCTTCCGCCACCATATCGAGGTCTTCGCCGAGCGCGGCCTCGGCGTGACCCGCGTCTTCGCCTGCGACGGCGGGGCGGCGAGCGATCTCTGGCTGCAGATCGCCGCCGATGTCATCGACCGGCCGGTGCAGCGCATCGACCAGCATCCCGGCTCCTGCCTGGGGGCCGCCTATGTCGCCGGCCATGGCGCGGGGTTGCTGCCCGATTTCGCCGGCATTTCGCGCTACGTGGCCGGTGGCCGGATCTTCGAGCCGATCGCCGCCCATCGCCCGGTCTATGACCGTGCCTATCAGAATTATCGCGAGACCTATGAGCGGCTGAAGACGCTCTACCCGCGTCTGGACCCAGGAGGAGAGCGATGAGCAAGAGCGGATTGCTGGCGGGCAAGCGCGCCTTGGTGACCGGCGGCGCCTCGGGCATCGGCCGTGCCATCGTCAAGGCGCTGGCGGGCGCCGGCGCCCGGATCGCGGTCACCGACAAGAACGGCGAGGCTGCGGCAGTGCTCGCCAAGGAGATCGGCGCCGGGGCCATTTCCGCCGCGCTCGACGTCACCAGCGCCGGCGAGACAGCCAAGGTCTTCGACCGCGCCTTCGAAGCCTTCGGCGGGCTCGACATTCTGGCCGCCAATGCCG
This sequence comes from uncultured Alphaproteobacteria bacterium, assembly GCA_963757155.1. Taxonomy (GTDB): domain Bacteria; phylum Pseudomonadota; class Alphaproteobacteria; order Dongiales; family Dongiaceae; genus DASXQK01. Next base: position 293,812 of record CAVWQS010000014.1, on the reverse strand, counting down.
GCATCTCCACCATGAACACGGTCGTCGATCTGACCGAGGCGGAATGGGATGCCAATATGGATGTCAACGCCAAGGGCATCTTCCTCAGCAACCAGGCTGCGGTGCGCCGCTGGCTCAAATCCGAGAGCCCCGGCGTCATCGTCAATACCGCATCGCTGGCGGGCAAGATCGGCGCGCCGCTGCTGGCCCATTACTCCGCGAGCAAATTCGCCGTGGTGGGATTCACCCAGGCCCTGGCGCGCGAGGTCGGCAAGCAGAACATCCGCGTCAATTGCGTCTGCCCTGGCTTCGTGCGTACGGGCATGCAGGAGCGCGAGATCGAATGGGAGGGCAAGTTTCGCGGCATGGCCCCCGAGGCGGTGCGCGCGGAATACATCTCCCTGACGCCGCTGGGCCGTATCGAGGAACCCGAGGATGTCGCCGATATCGTGCTGTTCCTGGCGAGCGACCTCTCCCGCTTCCTCACCGGCGAAGCGGTCAATGCCAGCGGCGGCGTGCTGATGGATTGAGGTGAGGCAATGAATTCGATGGGAGGAATTGAGGCGTGAAGAGGCTGGGGGGCATCCTGCCGCATCTGCTGCTGGCGCTGTTCTCGCTCTACATCCTGCTGCCGCCCCTCTGGGTCCTGCGCACCAGCTTCGTTCCGGATTCGATGGCTTATAAAGTGGCCCTCCTCCCGGACGTGACCCTGGCGAATTACATCAAGCTCTTCGCCAAGGACGCCTTCGCGCTCGCTTATCAGGACAGCCTCATCGCCGCCGCCGGCTCGACCCTGCTGGGCCTGCCCATCGCCGCCATGACCGGCTATGCCTTCGCCCGCTACCGCACCGGCGGCCAGGCCAGCCGCTTCCTCGTGCTGGCGACCCAGATGCTGCCGCCGGTCGCTTTGGTGCTCCCGGTCTTCGGCCTCTTCCGCATCGCCGGGCTGACCAATTCCGTCACCGGCCTCGTCATCGCCTATGGGGCGATGAATCTGCCCTTCCTCACCTGGATCCTGATGGGCTTCTTCGAGGGCGTGCCCATCGAGCTGGAATGGGCCGCCCAGGTGGATGGTGCCACGGTCTGGGGCGCCTTCTGGCGCATCGTCATTCCCGTCTCTTTGCCCGGGCTTGCCGCCGCCTCGGTGCTGGGATTCATCCTGGCCTGGAACGAGTTCCTCTTCGCCCTGATCCTGACGGGGCCGACCACGGCAACGATCCCCGTGGCGCTGGCCGGGCTGCAATCGCAGAACGGCGTCGAGATCGCCGAGATCTCCGCCGGGGTGGTGCTGGCCGTCGTCCCCCTCATCATCGCCTCGCGGCTGATCCAGAGGCATCTGGTCCGCGGGCTCACCTTCGGCGCGATCAAATGACGCTCGCGCCCCGCCGCTCCCGGCGCGCGCAAAGCCGGGCGACCACCGGACCCCGAGGTTCCGGACAGAACAGAGGCTCATCACAGAGGAGACGTCCCATGAAGTTCAGGAAATTGATGCCATGGCTGGGCGGCGCGGCGATGGCCGCGCTGATGGTGGCCGGATCGCCGGCGGCCCGGGCCGATCAGATCACGCTCCACGCCTTGATGGAGGATGTGCCGGAATCCCAGATCATCGAGGCCATGCTGCCGGATTTCGAGAAGGAGACCGGCATCAAGGTGCAGTTCCAGCGCCTCGTCTATTCCGAGATGCATGACAAGCTGGTGACCCAGCTCACGGGCCAGAGCAGCTTCTATAATGTGCTCGAGGTCGATTTCCTCTGGGCCGGCGAATTTCCCGAGGCGGGCTGGCTGGCCGATCTGCAGCCCTTCGTCGACAAGACGAACTTCGATCTCAAGCCCTTTATCCCCGCGATGATGGACCTGGTCGGCCGGCACAAGGGCACGCTCTACATGATCCCCATGTACAACTATTCCATGGGCCTCATCTACCGCACCGATCTGCTGGGCGATGCCAAGATCCAGGCCGCCTATAAAGCCGCCACGGGCAAGGAGCTGAAGCTGCCGGAGAGCCTGGCTGACTATGTCGAGCTCGCCAAATTCATGAATGCCAATGGCGGGGTCACCGGCTCGGCCATGCAGGGCCAGCGCGGCGATCCCAACAGCATGGAGTTCTCGAACTACCTGTTCTCTTCCGGCGCGGCCTATCTCGACAAGGACGGCAAGGTCGCGCTCAACAGCCCCGAGGCGGTCAAGGCGCTGGAGCTCTATGTCGACAACATCCAGCATGGCGCCCAGAAGGGCGCGCTCTCGGCGACCCTGGACGATACCTTCCGCCTGATGTGCGACGGCAAGGCCTGGAGCATGGTCACCTATTGGTGGATGCTGCCCCAGGTCGACGACAAGACGAAATGCCCGAACGCGGCAGGCAAGGTCGCGCTGTCGGTCATGCCCGGCGGGCATGGCGAGAGCGGCGGCTGGGGCTGGGCCATTCCGAAGAACGAGACCCCGGAGATCCAGGACGCGGCCTGGAAGTTCATCAGCTGGGTCCAGAGCGAGAAGATCTCCATCGCGCGTGCGCTCCAGGGCCATGCGCCGGTTCGCCAGGACGTCTATGAGAACGCCGATGTGCTGGCGAAATACCCCTATTACAAGCAGGCCGAGGCGGTGGTGAGCAGCGGCGAGCCCTTCCCCGTCTTCGCCTATTCGGCGCAATACGAGGATGTCCTGGGCCGTCAGCTCTCGCTGGCAGCCTCGGGCGAGGCGAAGCCGGCCGATGCCATCAAATCGGCGGCGGACGGCCTCGACGATCTCCTGAAGAAGTCGCAATAGGGAAGATGGCCACCGGCGGCGAGATATCCCTCGCCGCCGAGCCGCCTCGCACAGATGACGACCGACACGCTCGACATGATACGAAGGCGGCGTCCGCCGCCGGACCGCTGGGTCATGACCGGCTGGAAGTTCGCCGCCCCGGGGCTGGCCCTCATCACCATCGTGATCGGCCTGCCGCTGCTCTATGCCCTGCTGCTGACCATCTCCAGCTTCACGCTGCTGCATCCGCGTTTCCACCCCTTCATCGGGCTGGAGAATTTCCGCCGGGTGATGAGCGACGAGTATTTCTGGCATTCGGTCTGGCTCACCATCAAATATTCGAGCTTCACCGTGGTCTTCGAGTTCCTGCTCGGCCTCGGGGTGGCCCTGCTGCTCAACCGGGTGGTGCGGGCGAAGGCGATCTATTTCGCCATCCTCACCATCCCCATGGCCATGTCGCCGGTGAGCGTGGCGCTGATCTGGCACATGCTGCTGCAGCCCAATCTCGGCATCGTCAACGAGCTGCTGCAGGCCGCGGGCGTCGACGGCGTGGATTGGCTGGGCGAGAGCAACATGGCCTTCTGGACCGTCGTCTTCATCGACGTCTGGCAGCAGGTCTCCTTCGTGATCCTGATTCTGGCCGCCGGCCTCGCCTCTTTGCCAAGGGATCCCTATGAGGCGGCGGCGGTGGACGGGGCCACCAGCCTGCAGCAGTTCTGGTATCTGACCCTGCCGCTGTTGCGCCCGGTGGCCGCCATCGCGGTCATCATCCAGCTCATCAACGAGTTCCGCACCTATGACCTGGTCTATGTCCTGACCAAGGGCGGGCCCGGCATCGCCACCGACCTGCTGAGCTATTTCGCCTATAAGCGCGCCTTTCTGGGGCTCGCTATCAATGAGGGTGCGGCGGTCTCCTTCGTCCTGCTGGTCCTGGTCCTGGCGCTGACGGTCGTCTTCTTCCGGATTGTTACACGGCGAAGTTAGGCCTCCGGGAACCTCGATGCCGCTTGCCACCCGCCGGCATGCTGCTAGGGTGCCGGCCTCAACGGGGGGGCCGATGCTTGACTGATTTCATCAATGACTTCATCACGATCTGGGTCATCGTCGATCCGATTTCCGCCCTTCCCATCTTCATTGCGCTGACCACTCCCTTCGACAAGCCGATGCGGACGAAGATTGCCGCCCTCATGGTGGCCGTCTCCCTCGTCGTGCTGGTTTTCTTCATCTGCCTCGGCCAGATCATCATCAATGCGATGGGAATCTCGCTGCGCGCTTTCGAGGTTGCCGGCGGGCTGATCCTTTTTCTCTTCGCGGTGGATCTGGTGATTGGCCAGCAACACGCGGTCGTCCATGACGGCACCGATCGGGATACCCCGCTGCAGCTCGCCGTCTATCCGCTGGCGATACCGAATCTGGCCGGCCCGGGGGCGATGCTGACCGTCATGCTGCGCACCGACAATTCCCGCTTCAGCATCGGCGAGCAGCTGCACACCACGGCAGCCGTGGTCGCCGTTTTGGCCTTGTCCTTCCTCCTCCTTCTGGCGGCGGGACCGATAACGCGCATCATCGGCATGGGCGGTGCCAATGTCCTGAAGCGGGTCATGGGCATGATCATCGCCGCCTATGCCGCCAACCTGGTCTTCGGGGGCATCTCCGGTTGGCTGCATCTGGGGCCGCTCTGATCAAGTAGGTTTGCCGCCGCCGGAGGGCGCCGCTATGCTCAGGCGTGCTTGACGTAGGGAGGAACCAATGAGCGAGATTGCCCCCAGCCCCGTCGCCGGCTTCGATCGCGATCCCACGCGCTCGCGCACCTTGCCGGGCTTCTACTATTTCGACCCGGAGATCTTCGAGCGCGAGCGGCGCCGGGTCTTCCACCGGAGCTGGCAATATGTCGGCCATGTCTCGATGCTCCCCGAGCCGGGCAGCTATATCGTCCGCGACATATTGGATCAGAGCGTGCTTCTGCTCCGCGACCGGGACGGCGAAGTCCGGAGCTTCTTCAACGTCTGCCAGCACCGCGCCCATCGGCTGCTCGAAGGCGAAGGCCGGCTGAAGGCCGCCGCCATCACCTGCCCCTATCACGCCTGGGCCTATGACCTCTCGGGCGCCTTGCGCAGCGCGCGCGGCGCCGAGCATTTGATGGACTTCGACAAGGAGAGCTTCCACCTCGTTCCCGTCCGGCTCGGCTCCTTCCTCGGTTTCCTCTTCGTCAATCTCGACGGCGCGGCACCGGATTTCGAGACAGTTGCCGGACCGCTCGCCGCCGAGGTCGCCGCTTTCTCGCCGCAGGCAGCATCCCTGGTCTGCGCCTATCGCAAGGACTATCCGCTGCGCGCCAATTGGAAGAATTCGGTGGAGAATTATTCCGAATGCTTCCATTGCCCGATCTCGCACCGGACGCTGGTGGAGGGCGCGCTCGACTACCCCTCCTACCGGATCACCGTGCATGAGCATCACCACAGCCACCATAGCCGCGACAAGGGCGAGGCCCAGGGTTATGGCACGCGGACCCAGGGCGCCGGCAAGGCGCAGGAGTTCGGCAGCTGGCTGCTTTGGCCCAATTGGTGCCTGGAGGTCTATCCCGGCGGCAATCTCACCGTCTTCCACCATCAGCCCTTGGGGCCGGAACAGACCCTGCAGAAGGTCGAGTGGTATTTCCCCCAGGCCCAGCTGACGGCCGCGGAGCAGGAAGTCGTCGATTTCGTCCATGGCGTCCGGCTGGAAGACATCCCCATCTGCGAAAGCGTGCAATCGGGCCTGCATAGCCTCGGCTATCGCCAGGGCCGCTTCGTCGTCGATGCGGCCCGCAGCGAGATCAGCGAGCATGCCGTGCATGATTTCCAGAGCAAGCTGCTCGGCGCACTGGGGGCGGCGATCTGATGGTCTTGTATGGCGCGCCTAACCGGTAAGACCGCCATCGTCACCGGGGGCTCGCGGGGCATCGGCCGCGCGATCGTCGAGCGGTTCCTTGCTGAAGGCGCGAAGGTGGTTGCGACAGCGCGGAGCGCGCCGCAGCAGCCGTTTCCCGCCAGCGAGAACCTTCTCTTCCTGGCCGCCGATGTCTCCCGCGCAGCCGATGTCGAAAAGATCTTCGCCAGCTGTCAGTACGCGTTTCGGCGATCCCGACATCCTGGTCAACAATGCCGGCATCCAGGTGGAGAAGACCATCGAGACGACCACGGAGGAGGAATGGGACCGCATCATGGCGGTCAATCTGAAATCCATCTTCCTCTGCGCCCGTGGGGCGCTGGCACCCATGCGCCGGCGGGGCGGCGGGTCCATCATCAATATCGGTTCCTATGACGGCTTCGTCGCCGATCCCGGCCTCGCCGCCTATTGCGCCTCCAAGGGCGGCGTCCATGCCTTGACCCGCGCCATCGCCGTGGACCATGGCAAGGACGGCATCCGCTGCAATGTCATCTGTCCCGGTTGGATCGAGACGGAGATGGCCGCGGCCTATCTCGACAGCATGGCCGACCCCGCCGCAGCCCGGGCGCGGCTCACCTCGATCCATCCTTTGGGACGCACGGGACAGCCCGCCGATATCGCCAGCCTTGCCTTGTGGCTGGCCTCGGCGGACTCCGCCTTCATCACCGGGCAGCAATTCGTGGCCGATGGCGGGCTCACCGCCCGCGCGCCGCAGCCCTAAACCCTCAGCGCAACATCGAGACCGCGCCATCGGCGAGGCAGATCTCGCTGATGGCAAGGCCCGGCGCCACCTCGCGGGTCGGATAGACCCGGGCGAGCGCCTCCTCATGCACCGGCACGACGCGGCGGCGCTCATAGGCCACCGCCTTCAGCATGGCTTCGCTGGCATGGAGCAGATTCTCCTGGCTGCCGACGGCGATCCCGATGGGATGAAAAGGCGCGCCCGCATCGATGCCGGTCGCAAGCCCGCCGATATTGTCGAAGGAATAGATGAGATCGCCGGCCAGCACCCAGCAATCCTCGGATTCCCGTCGCCCGTCATTGCGCAGCCGGACCCAGATCGAGGCGAAGCTGTGGGTATCGAGGGCGAGATGCAGATCGATCCCGGGAAGCACATCTTCCATATCCTTGTCGACGAGGGTCAGCCGCCCCCCGGCGGCGAGGCCTGCGGCCCTTGTCAGATCGCCGGGATCGATGGCCGAGGCGAGGAAGCCCATCCGCGCCGGCTGGGACAGCGCCCAGAGCGAGCGCTCGATCTCCTGGCGCGCGATATAGAAATGGGCTTTCGGGAAGGCGTCCACATTGCCGAAATGATCGAAATGAGCATGGGTGATGAAGATCGTATCCACATCCTCGGGCCGAAGCCCGCAGAGCGCGAGCACCTGGCGCGGATCATGCCAATGCTCGACCCCATAGGAGAGCGCCAGGGTGCGGCCGTAATCGGCGTGGTTGTAGCCGACATCCACCATGGCGACATGGTCCTTGGAGCGCAGCACCACATAGCAATAGGGCATGCGCCGCGATGGGCCGCCGTGGCTGCCGTAGAGGATGTCGCCGGAGGAGACCCGGGTCTGGGAGGCGTATTCCAGCACCCAGAGGGAATAGTCAGCCATCGGATGGTCTAGTGATGTCCAGCGCAGCAGGCACCGGCCAGCGCCATGGTCTCAGCGCGCCGTCGGGGCCTGACGGCGGCTGCACCAGCCGCGGATGATGCGGTCGGAGATCATCGCCAGCAAGGCGATGGAGAGGCCGGCGACGAAGCCGAGCCCGGCATCGGCCTTGCCCAGCGCGATATAGACCTGCTGCCCCAGCTCGCGGGTGCCGACCATGGCGGCGATGGCCAGCATGGAGAGGGCGGCCATGATGGTCTGGTTCAGCCCCAGCATCACCACCGGCAGGGCCATGGGCAGCTTGACCTGCCAGAGCAGCTGGCTCGGCGTGCAGCCGATCTGGCGCGCCGCCTCGACCACATCGGGGCGCACATTGCGGATGCCATGCTCGACATAGCGGATCGGCGGCACGATGGCATAGAGCATGATGGCGATGAGGGCCGTGAACTCGCCGACCTTGAAGAACATCAGGCAGGGAATGAGGAACACGAATTGCGGCATGGTCTGCAGCGTGTCGTTGATCGGCCGCAAGATCGCCGAGACCCGGTCGCTATGGGCCGCCCAGAGGCCGAGCGCCCCGCCGATGAGAAGGCAGAGCAGCACCGCCAGCCCGACGAGATATGTCGACTGCATGAACGGAACCCAGAGCCCGTTCACCAGCATGAAAAGCATGCCGAGGAAGGCGAAGAGGGCGATCCGCCAGCCCGCCATGCGCCAGGCGAGCAGCACGACCAGGACCATGAAGGCCGGCCAGGGGAAGGCGGCGAAGCCGTAGTAGTAGAAGATCCCCGCCGTGACCACCGCGAGCGCCGGCCGCCAGCTGAAGCGATAGGCCAGCAGCCCCGCGATGGCGAGGATGATGACGGCATAGCCGCCGGTGACGGTGGGGGTAAGGGCAATGCCCCAGGAATAGGGCGTCACCGCGCCGAACATGCCGATGCGCAGCGGCAGCATGAAATAATAGAGGATGGCGTTCTTGAAGGTCTCGACGGGATCGGCGAAGCGGGCCACCAGAGCGAGCACGCCATGGTCGAGCCCCTCGACATTGATCAGGCTCGATTCCGGCAGCAAGGTCCCGGCGCTGCCGATGGCGAAGCGAATCAGCGCGGCAATGACGAGTGCGGCGAGCAGGCTGAAGGCGAAGTTCCGGCCGCGCAGCCAGCCGGGAGCGCTGCGATGGGCTGCCTTGTTGCGCGCGAATCCGATGGTGATGCGGTCGATGACCATGGCCATGAGGGCGATCACCGCGCCGGAGAGCATGCTCTGGCCGAACTGCGCCTTGCGCATGGAGGAGAGCACTTCCCAGCCGATATCGGAGAAGCCGCCGATGATGGCCGCGATGATGACGACGCTGAGCACCGCCATGGTGGTCTGGTTCACGCCCACCAGGATCTGGGGCATGGCCGTCGGCACCTCGACATGCCAGAAGCGCTGGCGCCGGGTGCAGCCGCTCATCTGCCCGGATTCCTTGATCGCCGGCGGCACCTGCTGGAGCCCCAGCAGCGTGTTGCGCACCATGGGCGGGATGGCATAGATCGCACTCGCGATCAGCCCCACCACCGGCCCGAAGCCGAAGAGCAGCAGCAGCGGGATCAGATAGGCGAAGGCGGGCATGGTCTGCATCGTGTCCAGCGCCGCCTCGATGACGGGGATCGCCCTGGGCACCCGATCGGCCAGCACGCCCAGCGCAAAGCCGATGACGACGGAGAGCGGCACCGCCAGGATCACCAGCGCCAGCGTGTTCATGCTCTGGGTCCAGTAATCGACGATGACCAGATAGGCGAGGCTGGCGACCGCGAAGAGGGCGAGCTTCCAGCCGCCCGCCCGCAGCGCCGTCACCCCCACCAGCAGCATGACCGCCGGCCAGGGCAGCCATTGCAGCACGGCCTGGATGGCGCGCATCGGCTTGTCGAGGCCGAAGCTGATGGCCCGGAAGAAGGGCTGGAAGATGCTGTCGAACCAGTCGGTGAAGGCGTTGATCACATCGGGGATAGGCAGGATCCAGTTCGCCGGATATGCGGCGATCCAATCCACGCTCTGGCGCAGCATGAGGCAGAGCAGCGCAAAGGCGATGGCGGCCAGCCAGATCAGCAACCCCGTATCGACGCGTCTTGCCTCGGCCGGCGCCTGAGCGATATGGGCCGCGGTCATCGCTGACCTAGGCGCGTTCGCGACGGCGTCCGCCGTCGCGGGCCAGGACCTCGAGCGCCGCGGCCGCCTTCAGCGTGCCGAGCTGGCGGCCGTCGTCATCCATCACCGCGAAGGCCGGCACACCGGCGGCCAGTCGCGGCACCAGGGCCTCCAGCGCGCGTGGCAGGGGAAATCTTCTCGCCGCCGGCAGCCAGCGGTGCTGCCCCCTCCTCCATCAGCTCGCGCACTGTCAGAACCCGCAGCAGCGGCACGTCTTCGGTGAATTCGGCGACATAGTCGTCGGCGGGGTTGAGGACGATGTCGACCGGCCGGCCGATCTGGATGACCTCGCCCTCGCGCATGATGGCGATGCGGTCGGCGAGGCGGAAGGCCTCGATGATGTCATGGGTGATGAAGACGATGGTCTTGTTCAGCATCTTCTGCAGCCGCAGGAACTCGTCCTGCATCTGCCGGCGGATCAGGGGATCCAGCGCCGAGAAGGGCTCGTCGAGGAACCAGAGCTCGGGCCCCACGGCGAGCGAGCGGGCGATGCCCACGCGCTGCTGCTGGCCACCCGAAAGCTGATGCGGATAGGAGGCCTCGCGGCCCTGGAGGCCCACGAGCTCGATCATCTCGCGCGCCCGCACATGACGCTCGCTCAGCGTCTTGCCCTGGATGCGCAAGGGGAAGGCCACATTGTCCAGCACCGTCAGATGCGGCAGCAGGCCGAAATTCTGGAACACCATGCCCATGGCGCGCCGGCGCAGATCGATGAGCTGGCGCTCGCTCGCCTGCAGCAGATCCTCGCCATCGAGCAGGATATGGCCGGAGGTGGGCTCCACCAGCCGCGACAGGCAGCGCACGATGGTCGATTTGCCGGAGCCCGAGAGCCCCATGATGACGAAGATCTCGCCGACATGGACGTCGAAGCTGACATCGATGGCGGCCCCCAGATGGCCGCTCTCCTTCAGCCGGACCCGCGTTTCGGCGCGGTCGGCGGCGGCGAGGCTGCCGCCGCGGATGAAGCCGGCGGGATCGGGGCCGTAGACCTTCCAGACATTGCGGCAGGAGAGCTTGATCGGCCGCGCCCCCGCCTGGCTTGCATCCTGGCCGTTGACGGCGCCGTTCATCCCGGGTCCTTCAAGCACATGATGGAGGTCTCCCCAATCGCGCCTCCCCGATGGCGGCCCGGCGCCTCGCGGCGCCGGGCTCGACCAATCGACGGAGACTTAGGACTGCGCCGCCTTGATCCAGGGCTGCCAGACATCCGGATGCGCGTCGATCCACTCCTTGGTGACCTTGTCCAGATCCTCGCCCTTCTTGTCCACGGCCAGCATCATCTTCTGCTGCTCCGCGGCATCGACGGTGAACTGCTTGAGGAAGGCATAGGCGGCGGGCCATTTCTGCTCGAAGCCCGACCAGACGATCTTGTCGACGTCCGGCGGCTGGATGCAATGGGCGTTGTCCTGCACCTTGCAGGGGGGCATCTTCACCCAGCCCACATCCGCCTCGGCCAGGGCATAGTGCGGCGCCCAGAACATCATGACCAAGGGCTTCTTGGCGGCCGTGGCGCTCTCGAGCTCAGCCACCAAAGCGCCTTCGGAGCCCGCCGGCACGGTCGTCAGCGGCAGGTTGTTGTCCTTGATGATCTGGGTCGCCCTGCGAGCCCCAATCGGCGGGATAGTCGAGCAGGCGGCCGTTGGGGAAGGTATCCGGGGTCGACAGCGCCTTGACGCAATCGGGCTTGGTGAGCGCCGACCAGTCCGGCAGGCCCGGGCAGATCTGCTCCATGTACTTCGGATAGATCCAGCCCTCGTTCGTCTGCAGCTTCAGCGGGCCGACATCGACGACCTTCTTCTCCGCCAGCACCTTGGGGAAGATGTCGCCGACATTGTTCATCCAGACTTCGACCGAGCCCGACAGCGTGCCGTCGGAGAGCCCGGAGAATTCGGGGAAGTTGCCGGCGGTGACATATTCCACCTTGTAGCCGAGCTTCTCCAGAAGCTGGCCGGCGATATGGGTCGAGACATGCTGGCCCGTCCACTCCAGCATGGCGAGCTTGATCGTGTCGTCCTTGGCGCCGAGATCGGCGGCCGAGGCCCCCGCGACTCCGCCCAGGCACGCCGCCAAGACGGCGCCCGCGCCCCAGAGCATCTTGTTCCGTTTCATTGAGCTAACTCCCTATCTTGTTTGATCCGAATCCCGGCTTTGGCGCCGATGATCCTTCCTCGACCGATGTTCCCCTCGGATTCGTCACCTTGGCCGGCTGCCTCCCCCGGCCCGGCCCCAGCCCTGTGAAAGGGCCGAGCCTAGCCCCGCAGGCCAGACGGCGCATGGTGTCTTTAGTCACCTCCCTGGCAAGGCCAGGGCTGGTTCCCACCCTAGCATGCGTCTTTCGCCCCCGGTGGCGATTCCTGACAAAGCTTCGTGAAGATTCCGCTGGAAGAGGTTTTCCCGGCGGTCCGATCTGCTTCTGCAGGGAATCTGCAGTGCTGTCCCTCGCCCTGCGCGATCGGGTGATAGCGTTTAAGCTTCCTATACGTAAAACGCGTACTCTGCATCAAATTTACGCTATACGTACACGCTATGTCAATCGGTGTCGCCTAGCTGTCGACCGACCCGAACCCGGTAAGCGCAGCGCCTGGCGCCGGCGAGGATGTGCTCGCTGCGCTCGACCTCGACGCCCGGGCCGAGGACGGCGCGGAAGAGGGCGAGCTCGGAGCGGCAGAGGCCCTGGCAGGCGCGGGCGGCGACGCAGATGGGGCAGTGGTTCTCGCTGAGGAGAAAGCTCCCATCCGGCGCCGCCGTCACCTCGGCCATATAGCCCTCCTCGCTGCGGACCGCCGCGAGACGGCGGAGCCGCCGGCGGAGATCGCCGCTGCCGAGCCGCGCGCTGTAGAGCTCGAGGCTCGCCTGCTCGCGGGCCGAGATGAGCTTGTCGAGCCCTTCTTCCCCAAAGATGCGGCCGACGGACTGGATCAGATCCAGCGCCAGGCCGGCATGGCTGTCGGGAAAGCGGCCATGGCCCTTCTCGGTCAGGTGCCAGCGCCGCCGCGGGCGGCCGACACCGGCCGCCTGATCCTCGAAGGCGACGAGGCCCTCGGCCTGGAGCTTCGCCAGATGCTGGCGGATGGCGGTGCTGGTGACGCCGAGGCGGCGCGCGATCACCGCCGCGCTCTGAGGCCCGGCGGCTTTGAGCGCATGGAGCAGGCGGGTGGCGCTGCGCGACGGCATCTCCTTCTGCTAGCACGGGCATTCTAATTTGGAAAGGATTTGCTTTCTTTATTGATCGGCGATATCCCGGAGCCATGAACGATCAGCCGAAGCTTTCGGACGGGAAAGGCGCCGAGCTGGCCGACCCTGCTCTTCGGCCGCCGCGCGCGCATCATCTGGACGATCTCGCTCGGCGTGGCGATCCAGGCCTTCGGCTGGTTCCTGGTCTCCACCATCATGCCCAGCGTCGTGCTCGAGCTCGGCAGCCCGCATCTGCTGAGCTGGGGCACCACCGCTTTCCTCGCCCTCTCCATCCCCGGCAGCGCCTGCGCCGGCTTCCTGAAGGGGCGCTACGGCACGCGCCACGTCCTGCTCACCGCCTCTGCCATCGTCATCGCCGCCAATCTCCTGGGCTTCGCCGCCCCCAATATGGAGATCTTCCTGCTCTCCCGCGCGGTGCAGGGGCTGGGCGAGGGCATGGTGCTGGCGCTCTGCTACATCCTCGTCAGCGATTCCCTGGAGCCGGTGGAAGTCACGCCGGCCTTCGGCATATTGGCGGTGGTCTGGGCGCTGGCGACCTTGATCGGCCCCTGGCTCGCCGGGTTGCTGACCGACATCGCCTCCTGGCGCTTCGCCTTCCTGCCCATGCTGGCCATGTCGACGAGCTTCCTCTGGCTGGTGGCGCGCCATCCCACCCCCACCCGCGCGACGGATGCACCCGCGAAGGCAGGCCTGCCGCTGGGCCGCATCACCATCATCGGGCTTGCGATCACCGCCGTGTCGATCGCCGGGGTCAGCCGCGATCCGATCCGGGCCGCGGTGCTGATCGTAGCTGCCCTGATCCTCATCGGCATCTGCTTCCGCATCGACCGGCACAGCCCGGCGCGGCTCTTCCCGGCGGATCTTCTCTCGCTTCGGCGCGCGGCACCTCTGGGCATCTGGATCCTGGGGCTGATGTTCGGCACCGAGGCCGCCGCCCCGCTCTACATCGCCTATTTCGTGCAGATCGGCCATGGCACGACGGTCTTCTTCGCCGGCCAATATGCGGCCATCACCGCCTTTTCCTGGTCGGTCGCGGCGATTCTCATCGGCCGCGTCGGCCGCGGCACCAGCCGGAACATGATCGTCCTGGGCCCGGCCCTGCTCACCCTCGGGCTCGCCATGCTCGTCTTCTGGCACGACCTGCCGCTGGCGGTCAGCGCCATCGCGCTTGCCTCGCTGGGTATCGGCTTCGGCATCAGCTACGGCTTCATCACCGAGCATGTCATCGGTCTCGCCGTCGAGACCGAGCGCGACGTCACCGCCGGTGCGATCCCGACCTTGGAGAGCACCTGCGGCGCCTTCGGGGCGGCGATCTCGGGCCTGCTGGGCAATGTCGCGGGCTTCGGGGCCGAAGGCGCGGCCGACATCCCGGCCGCGGTGCCCATCACCGTCTATGGCGCCAGCGCCGCCTTGTCCCTACTGGCACTCGCCGCCGCGTTCCGCTTCCGCCGCCTCGTGATCGCGGCGGGACGCTAGCTGGCAACTACCTCTGCCGCAGCAAGGCTTGCAGCTCCGTATCCAGGGCGCTGAGGAAGCGGGAGCGGTCCGATTTGCTGAAGGGTGGCGGGCCGCCGCCGCCCACGCCCAGCTCGCGCAGATGGCGCGACAGCTCGCGGCCCGCGAGTGCCTGGCCGATATTGCCCTTGGTCCAGACCTTGCCGTTGGGCGCGATCGCGCGCGCATCCTTGGCGAGGCAGCGCGAGGCCAGCGGGATATCGGCGGTGACGCAGATATCGGCGCTGGTGATGCGCTCGGCGATCCAGTCGTCCGCCGCATCGGCCGCATCGCCGACCACGACCAGGCGGACGTTCGGGCGGTTCGGCGGCAGGATCGGCCGCGAGCCGTTGAAGACGACATGGACCTGGAGGCCGAGGCGCTCGGCCACGCGATAGACCTCTTCGCGCACCGGGCAGGCATCGGCATCGACATAGATCTCGGTCATGCCGCGACACGCCCCGATTCTGCGCCCCGCGCCGGCGTCGCGCGCTCGGCGACACGTTCCGCGAGATCGCCCAGATTCTCGCGCAGCTGCTGCAAGGCGAAGGTCAGACCGTAGATCTGGGCGACCACTTCTCCGCTCTGCTCGCGCAGCGCCCCGGACTGGCGCATGGCGGTCACCGCCGCGCCCAAAGCGGCCAAAGCGGCATCCACGGCAGCGAGGGAGGGCGGCGGCTTGCCGGTGGCGAAACCTTCGGCCGCTGCCGTCAGAAATTCGACGATGGCATGGCGCAGCGCATTCACAGGCTCGCCCAAATGCTGGCGTCCCTGCGCCGGCATGGCCGACATGACGGCCCGTCCCACGGCGGTCAGATCATGGTTCAGCCGGCGCAGATTGCGCAAGACAGGCTCGGGATCCGGCGCGTCGCTCAGGCGATTGACCCGCTCATGCTTGGCCTCCCCGGCCAGGGTCTCCACCCGGGTCATGGCGCGGCGCAGACGGCGGTGAATCGCCAGGCTCGCCGGCCGGTCGAGCGGCGTCGCGACATCGCGGAGGAGGAGTTCCACCAGCTCGGCGAAGCCCCGAAGCACGACGGCCGCCGCTTCCGCCAGGAGCCTGGCCGCGCGGCCCGGCAGGATGAGGAGCGAGACGGCGAGGCCGATGATGCAACCGAGCCCGATCTCCAGCACCCGGTCGACGGCATAGGGCACGGGATCGGCCTGCAGGCTGCTCGTGCTCAGCAGCACGATGATGGCGGTGACCGGGGCGATGCGGAAGCTGGGCTTCAGCGCCGAGACCAGGGCCAACGGCCCCAGCGCCACGACGAGAGCGAGGCCCAGGGCCGGAATCCCATGATGGGGAATCGCCAAGGTCACCGCCACGCCCCAGATGGCGCCGGCGAAGGAGCCGATCAGCCGGTCGATGCCGGCCTTGAGCGATCCTCCCACGCTTCCCTGCATGATGATGACGGAGGTGAGCACGGCCCAATAGCCCTGGGGCAGGTTCAGCAGCTCTGCAAGGGCGAAGGTTATGAGCCCGGCAAGTGTCGTTCGCAAGGCGAGGCGCAGCTCGCCCCCGCGCCTTTCCATGAATCCGCCGAGAGCTTTTATCTGCATCATCTCCGCCGCGGATCCGCCTCCATCAGTCGAAGGCGACCTTCATCTCCCCGAGCCCGGGGAATTCGATGGTGACATGGTCCCCCGGCTCGATGTCCACGGGCTTCAGGCAGGTACCGGTGATGACGACCTCGCCGGCCTTGACCCCGCCGCCGCGTTTGGCGCGCTCGTTGACGAGCCAGGTCAGTGCAACGCGCGGATCGCCCAGGGCATTGGCGCCGCGACCCTCACCGGCGGGCCGGCCGTTGCGGGTCGCCCGCACCGGCTGGGCCGGCAGATCGAGGCCGCGCCAGTCGGCGATCTGCGGACCCAGGATGTACCAGGCGGCGAAAGCGTCATCGGCGACGATGCTGGGCGGGCCGATCTCGGCGAAACGCTCGAAGCGGGCATCGGGCAGCTCGATGGCGAGATGGAGATCGGCGGCCGCTTCCATGACCTCCCGGACGTCATAGAGAGGCCCGCGCGGCGGCAGATCGCGGCCGAAGCGAAAGGCGAACTCCGCCTCGACCACCCGCATATGCATCGGCCCCGCATCGCGCCGGGCACCATCGGGCAGGATGAAATCGGCGAAGAGCCGGCCGGCCAGAGGCTCGCTGACGCCGATATGGCGCTGGCCCGCCTCGCTGGTGGCCGCGATCTTCCAGCCCCAAGTCTTCTGGCCGCAACGGCCCGCCATGATGTCCTGGATAGCATAGCCTTCGTCCAGATTCCGCGGCCGGCAATCCTCCGGCAGGATCTCGAGGCGCTTTCCGGCCAGCCGCGCCTGCCAGAGAATATCCGCCGCCCGCGCCATGGCCGCCTGGTCCAAGGCCATCGCCCTCAACCTGCGATAGCCATCGCGGCGGCACGCCGGCGGATCGCTTCGTCGAGGGGCGCAGCCTGGCGACGCTTCAGATCGAAGAGCACCGTCACCTGCTCGCTGCTGGAATGCAGCCGGTCGGTCTCGGCATTGCGGATCTCATGGCGGTATTCGACCGACTTGGTGCCGAGGCGCGTCAGCATGGTGCGCACCAGGAGCAGCGCACCCGCCGTCACCTCATGCTTGTATTCGATGAGCTGGCGCACATCGGCCCAACCGAGGCCCGCCGGCGCCAGCTCGGCATTGGGGCCCAGCATGGCGAGGAAATGAAATCCGGCGCCATCGTAGAGCGCCGAATAGAACTGGGTGTTCATATGCCCCATGGCGTCGCACTGCCAGGGATAGGCGACGCCACGATAGGTCTCGACGAGCTTGTACAAATATCCTGCCGACCGGTCCGTTGATCCCGAGAAGTCGGCGGCTAAACTAGCCTCAAAACGCGACCCGGTCGCCGCCTTTCAGCTTCAGCATCTCCCGCGCTTCGGCGGGGGTGGCGATGTCGAGGGAG
The DNA here is from genome assembly GCA_963757155.1 of uncultured Alphaproteobacteria bacterium. Taxonomy (GTDB): domain Bacteria; phylum Pseudomonadota; class Alphaproteobacteria; order Dongiales; family Dongiaceae; genus DASXQK01. The sequence goes on along the minus strand of CAVWQS010000014.1, from coordinate 276,747 downwards.
AGCTCGGCGAGGATGCCGCGGATCTTGCGCACCTGCTCGGCATTGCTCTTGGCGAGGCGTCCGGGGCCGAGATAGATGCTGTCCTCCAGGCCGACGCGCACATTGCCGCCCATGGTGGCGCCCACGGTCGCGAGCGAGATCTGATGGCGCCCCGCCGCCAGGATCGACCATTGATAATCCTTGCCGAAGAGGCGGTCCGCCGTGCGGCGCATATGGGCCAGATCCTCGGCATGGGGGCCGATGCCGCCGAGCACGCCGAAGATCGTCTGGACGAAGAGCGGCGGCTTCAACAGGCCGCGGTCGAGGAAATGGGCGAGGGTGTAGAGATGGCCGACGTCGTAGCATTCGCATTCGAAACGGGTGCCGCAGCCCTCGCCCAGCTCGCGGATGAAGCGCTCGATCTGCGCGAAGGTGTTGCTGACGATCAGATCCTTGGTGCGCTCGACATAGGGCTGCTCCCAATCGTATTTCCAGTCCTTGATCTTCTCGGTGACATGGAAGATGCCGAAATTCATCGAGCCCATGTTGAGGGAGCAGAGCTCGGGCTGGGCCTTCAGCGGTGCGGCGAGGCGGTCCTCCATGCTCATGCCCAGCGAGCCGCCGGTGGTGATGTTGATGACCGCATCGCAGGATTGCTTGATGCGAGGGAGGAACTGCATGAAGACGGCGGGATCGGGAGTCGGCCGCCCGTCCTTGGGATCGCGGGCATGGAGATGGATGATCGAGGCGCCCGCCTCCGCCGCATCGATCGAATCCCGGGCGATCTGGTCCGGGGTGATGGGAAGATAGGGCGTCATGCTCGGAGTATGGACCGCGCCGGTGACGGCGCAGGTGATGATGACCTTTCGAGGCCCCTGCTTGCGCGGGGCTTCCTTGCGCGAAACCGGCTCGCCCGCCGCGCTCTTCCTTGCCATGTCGCGTAATCCTCCCTGCCTTCGTGGCGGACGATAGCATCACAACTTGTGTGATCACAAGCATCCGTATCGCGCCGGCTGGCCTGGGCGGTTGCGCGTGATAGAGTCGGGGAGCGCGGAAATCCCCGCCGCGAAAAATAATCGCTGCGGCGCTGTCGAAACGGGCGGGCGGCGTTCGACTCTATGCCGATGACAAGATCATCGGAAAACAGGAGAACGACCATGCAATATCTGCTGCTGATCTATCACAACGAGGCCCAGGCCGGTGCGGCCACCCCGGCCCAGATGGCCGCGATGCATCAGGAATACGGCAGCTTCACCCAGGGGATCGTGAAGAGCGGCAATTTCAAGGCCGGGGATGCCCTGCAGCCGACCTCGACGGCCACCACGGTCAAGGTCCGCGACGGCAAGACGATCACCACCGACGGCCCTTTCGCCGAGACCCGGGAGCAGCTTGCGGGCTACTACCTGATCGAGGCCAAGAATCTCGACGAGGCCACGGGGATTGCGTCGCGCATTCCCTCGGCGCGCATGGGCTCGATCGAGGTCCGGCCGATCCGCAAGATGGACTGATGCCGGGTATGGGCAGCCGCTCCATGCCGCGGGGCGGCTGCCCCTTGCCCGAAGGCGGAGAGGCTCCGCCGGCACGGGAGATCGAGCGGATCTTCCGGGCCGAAGCGACCCGCGTGCTCGCCACCCTCATCCGCCTGCTGGGCGATTTCGATCTGGCGGAGGATGCGGCGCAGGACGCCTTTTCCGCGGCCCTGGAGCAATGGCCGGAGACCGGCCTTCCGGCCAATCCGCGGGCCTGGCTCGTCGCTACGGGCCGCAATGGCGCGATCGACCGGCTGCGCCGCCACCGCCGCTTCCTCAGCAAGCGCCAGGAACTCGCCCTCTTCGCCGCCATCGAGGCCGAGTCCCTTCTCTCGCCGGTCAGAGGCGTAGAGGAGGAGAGCCGGCTGCAGGACGATCTGCTGCGGCTGATCTTCACCTGCTGCCATCCCGCTCTGGCCCCGGAGGCCCGGGTGGCGCTGACCCTGCGCACGGTCTGCGGCCTGACGACGGAGGAGATCGCTTCGGTCTTCCTCTTGCCGGTGCCCACCATGGCGCAGCGGCTGGTGCGGGCGAAGGCCAAGATCCGCGAAGCCGGCATCCCCTATGCCGTACCATCCGACGACCTGCTGCCCGAGCGGCTGGAGGGCGTGCTGACGGTCATCTATCTGGTCTTCACCGAAGGCTATGCCCCGGCCTTCGGGGCGGTTCTCACGCGCGACGAACTCTGCCGCGAAGCGATCCGGCTCGGCCGGCTGTTGCAATCGATCATGCCCGATCATCCCGGCGCCAATGCTTTGCTCGCCCTCATGCTGCTGCATGACGCAAGGCGCGATGCGCGCAGCGGCCCCGAGGGCGACATCATCCTGCTGGAGCAGCAGGACCGCGGCCGCTGGGACCGCGGCCAGATCGAGGAAGGCCTGGCTCTGGTCGATGCTTCCTTCCGATATCCCGGCCGGCCGAGCCCCTATGCCGTCCAGGCGGCGATCGCCGCCCTGCATATGCGCGCCACCTCCTTCGCCGAGACGGATTGGCCGCAGATCGCCGGACTCTACGAGGTGCTGCTGCGGCTCTATCCGACGCCGGTGATCGAACTCAATCACGCGGTCGCCGTGGCCATGGTGGACGGGCCCGAGCGCGGCCTCCGGCTGCTGGACGCCATCGCCGCCCGCGGCGCGCTCGCGAACTACCATCCCCTGCCGGCCGCCCGCGCCGATCTTCTGCGCCGCCTGGGGCGTCATGACGAAGCCATCGCGGCTTATCGCGAGGCGCTGGCTCTGGTCAATCTGGAGCCGCTGCGTCGGCATCTCCGCAACCGGCTGGTCGAGCTCGGCGGATCACATTGACTTGACTTGATGGGGCATTGCGGCGCGCTTTTGTTAAGGGAAAGCGTTGTTCAATCGGTAGACTGGCTTCCTTTCCTCTCGTCATTCCCGCGAAAGCGGGAATGACGGAAGGAAGCACTTCTACCTGATCGGATAACGCCCACGCCCTTCCGCAGCTCTTGGGTGACGCCATCACCGCCATCTCTTCCGACAATTCTTTGCGCCCTGTCCCTTTGGGCCCCGTCGCCTGGATCGGCTTTCTCGCCATGTGCCTCGGCATGTTCCTGGCGGTCCTCGACATCCAGATCGTCGCCAGCTCGCTGCCGGATATTCAGTCGGCCTTCGGCATTCCCCTGGATCTGCTGGGCTGGGTCCAGACCGCCTATCTCATCGCCGAGATCATCGCGATTCCGCTGACCGCGCGCCTCACGCGCCTGCTCTCGCTGCGCGGGCTCTTCGTGGTCGCCATCAGCGGGTTCACCTTGGCCAGCCTCGGGGCGGCGCTGAGCCCGAACTTCGACCTGCTTCTTCTCTTCCGCGTGATCCAGGGCTTCTGCGGCGGCGCCATCATTCCCGCGGTCTTCACCGCGGGCTTCGCCCTCTTTCCCCCGGATCGCCGCGTGCTGCCGACGACGATCGCCGGCATCTTCGCCATGGTGGCGCCGACGCTGGGACCCGTGGTCGGCGGCTATATCACCGACACCTATTCCTGGCATTGGATGTTCCTGATCAATCTGCCGCCGGGCCTGCTGGTCGCCGTTTTGACGGGCGCGCTGCTGCGGGGCGTGCGTCCCGATTGGCCCTTCCTGCGCCAGCTCGACTATGCCGGCGCGGCGATGGCCGCGCTCTTCCTGGGATCTTTCGTGCTCTTCCTCAAGGAGGCGCCGAAGCATCATTGGACCGGCGGCTACATCTCCATGCTTGCGTTTGTCTGCGTCGCCAGCGGGATCGGCGCGGTGCACCGCTGCCTGACCCATGCCCAGCCCATCGTCGAGCTCGCCCTCTTCCGCCAGCGCGCCTTCGCCGCCAGCTGCCTCTTCAGCTTCACCCTCGGCGCCGGCCTCTACGGCTCGGTGTATCTGACGCCGGTGTTCCTCGGGCTGGTGCGCGACCACACGCCCATCGAGATCGGCCTCGTCATGATCGTGAGCGGGGCGGCGCAGCTGCTGGCGGCACCGGTGGCAGCCGTCGCGGAGAAGCGCATGAACCTGCTGCTGCTGGCGGGAATCGGCTATGGCCTGTTCGGGATCGGCCTGGTCGCCAATGCCTTCGAGACGGTGGAGACGGATTTCGCCGGCTTCTTCTGGCCTCAGGTCCTGCGCGGGGCCGGCGTCATGCTCTGCATCCTGCCCAGCATGACCATCGCGCTCGAGCATCGCCTCGGCGACGATCTGGCCAATGCCAGCGCGATCTTCAATCTGATGCGCAATCTCGGCGGCACCATCGCCATCGCCCTCGTCGACACGGTCCTCGAACAGCGGACGCCGATCCATGTCGCCCGGCTGATCGCCCGCCTCCAGGCCGGCGATCCCGACGCGGCGCGCATCGTGGGCCTGCCGCTGGACCGCTTCCACAATGTGCCGCTAGGCCCGATCGACGAGGCGACCAAGGAGCAGGTGGCCCCCATGGTCCAGCATGCCGCCCTCGCCCTCACCATCAACGAGGCCTGGCTGCTGCTGGCCCTCCTTTTCGGCCTGACCTTGCTGGCGCTGCCGCTGCTGGCGGGGCGGCGGAAGCCTATTCAGCGATAGCGGGGATCGGGCTCAGCGGCTTGCGGCCGATGCCGAGCACCATCACCGCGGCGAGCAGGCAGAAGGCGCCGGAGATCATGAAGGCCAGCATGTAATTGCCGGTGTCGGTTCGGATCGCGCCCGCGCCGAAGGCCGCCGTCGCGGCGCCGAGCTGATGGGCGGTGAAGATCCAGCCGAAGACGAGCCCCGATTTCTCCCGGCCGAAGACATCGGCGGTCAGCCGCACCGTGGGCGGCACGGTCGCCACCCAATCGAGGCCGTAGAAGATGGCGAAAACCGAGAGACCGTAGAAGGAGATATCGAAGGCATAGGGCAGGAAGAGCAGCGAGAGGCCGCGCAGCCCGTAATACCAGAACAGCAGCACCCGGTTGTTGACCCGGTCCGAGAGCCAGCCCGAGGCCAGCGTGCCGACGAAGTCGAAGGCGCCGATCACCGCCAGCAAACTGGCGCTGGCCACCTCGGGAATGCCGTGATCGAAACAGAGCGGGATGAAATGCGTGCCGATCAGCCCATTGGTCGAGAGGCCGCAGATATAGAAGCTGAAGAACAGCAGCCAGAAATCCAGCGAGCGCGCCGCCGTGGCCAAGGTGCGCAGCGCCATCATCGCCGGGTTCTGCAGGCTGCGCACCGGCGCCAGCGCTTCGCCCGGCTCGCCATAGCGGTTGCTGGCGACGTCGTAGGGATGATTGCGCATGAAGAGCGCGATCACCGGGATCATCGCCAGGCCGAAGCCGGCGACGACGAGGCTCACCACGCGCCAGCCATAGGCCTCGACCAGACCCGCCAGCAGCGGCAGGAAGAGGAGCTGCCCCGTGGCATTGCTGGCCGTCAGAATCCCCATGGCAAAGCCGCGCTTCTCCGTGAACCAGCGGTTGACCACCGTGGCGCCGAGAGCGAGCGCCATCATGCCCGTGCCGGCGCCGACCACGACCCCCCAGAGCAGGACGAGCTGCCAGACATGCTCCATGAGCGAGGTCAGGGCCACGCCGGTGCCGACCAGCAGCAAGGCGCCCATCATCGTGCGCCGCGCGCCCAGATATTCCACCAGCGCCGCGGAGAAGGGGCCCATGAGGCCGAAGAGGACGAGATTGAGGGAGACCGCCAGGGAGATGGTGGCGCGGCTCCAGCCGAAATGCTGCTCCAGCGGCACGATGAGCACGCCGGGCGTGGCGCGGGTGGCGCCGGCGACCAGCAAGGTGGCGAAGGTCACCGCCAGCACGATCCAGGCGTAATGCGGCCGCCGCCAGGCGACTCCGGTTCTAGCCGCCATGGCGCTTTCCCTTCCGGGTCTTTGCGGGCGAAGCGGGCAAGAGCCGGCGGCGCATGGAATCGATCAGCTCGCGGCGAAGCTTCGGATCGCTGACGCCCCGGGCCAGCACCACGGCGCCGAGCATGGCAGCGAAATTCGTCATCGCCGCCTCGCGCCGCGCGGCCGGCGTTTCCTCCGGCTGGACCTCGGCCATGATGGCGATCAGCTCGGCCACCCCCTTGGTGAAGGCCTCGCGCGTCGGCTCGGCACAGCGGAACATGTCGCTGCCCAAGGCTGCGACCGTGCAGCCGCGGCCGGCATCCTCGACATGCTCGGCCGAGAGGAAGCCCTCGATCACCCCGGCCAGCGGATCGGCCGGGTTCTTCTCCGCCCGCCGCCGCATGCGCCGGGCGCTCTCCGCCAGGCCATGGGCGCAGGCCTCGGCGGCGAGCCCGTCCTTGGAGTCGAAATGCTTGTAGAAGCCGCCATGGGTGAGCCCGGCCTCATGCATCAGATCGGCCAGGCCGATGCCGTCGATGCCGCGCTCGCGGAACAGCACCGCCGCCTTCTCCACGATCCGCGCATGGGTGCGCGCCGCCTCTTCCCGCGACTGCCTCATGGGATTCCTCGCTTTGCCACCGGCGACGTTAGTGCCCGACCGCGGGCGACGCAATTTGGATGATGACCGTCATCCATGCGCGCGAGGGATGCCAGCCATGCATCGCCGCGCAGAGCCCGCCCGCTAGGCGCGGAACAGGCGAGTCAGATGTCCGGCAAGGCGCCTCAGGGCGAGGTTCAGGGCGCAGTAGCCGAATGTCGCCCGGATGAACCAGTTCGGCATTCCTAGATAGCGCAGTGCTTCGGCGCTTCCTTTTAAGTGGCGATCAACGAAGGCCTCATTCGTCCAATAGTCGGCAGGGAGGCCAGCCAGATCGCGATCTCGATTTGCGCGCGTTCCTCGATCCCATTCGGCAATTTGGCGCCAAAGGCCGCTCACGGCGCACGCAGACCTTCTCTACCCTGGCCCGGAGCGCCTCGTCATACCCGATGCCGCAGCGCATGAGCCTTGCATGGGTGGCCTCATGCACGATCACGGAAGCAATCAGTTCCGGCCGCGAGGCCTGTATGAACCGCGGGTCGAGTTGGCACGCATTGAGCGAGTGGTTGAAGCTGGCAGTGGAATCAGCAAGCACTCGGATAAAAATGCGGTCGAGATCGCGAAGGAGACGATCATATCTGATTCGATCGTAGGTCTTGATCAGACCTAGCGCCTCTTCCACGCGGCGCGAGGCAGGTGACGATTTCTCGCCGATGCCGCCGATCCACAAGCCATCGATGCGGCGTCCTCTGGAAAAGAAAAGCTCGTACCTGTCCTGAAGGCTCACGCGAGGCCTGGGGAGCTTTGTCCTGGCCTGTCTGATGCGCTGGGACATGGAGATAGAATTCTCCGGACCAGCCGGAGATGTCTAGTGCATTGCACGCGTGCGAGGACTGTAGATTGTTCTCGACCGTCAGCGGGAATTGAAACTGCGACCCCCTCACCCCGGCCCTCTCCCCCCTTTCGGGGGGCGAGGGGGATGGAAGAGAGGGGGCGAGTGGAACGAAGATCGCTGCTGCTTCTTCGCTAAGCCTCGATATTCGCCATGCTCGCATAGCGCTCGCCCGTCGCCGCCGCCGGCGGGAACAGGGCGTCGAGTGCCGCGATGTCGGCGGGGGACAGCGTGATATCGGCGGCGGCGGCGTTTTCCGTCAGATAGGTCCGGCGACGCGTGCCGGGGATCGGCACGACATGGGGCTGCTTGTTGAGAATCCAGGCGAGCGCGATCTGGGCCGAGGTGGCGCCCTTCTTCTTGGCGAAATCGGCGAGGCTGTCGGCCAGCTTCTTGTTGTTGGCGAAGGCTTCCGCCGCGAAGCGCGGGTTGGAACGGCGGAAATCGTCCGGCGCCAGTGACTCCGGCGATTCGATTTTGCCGGCGAGGAAGGCGCGGCCGAGCGGGCTATAGGCGACGAAAGTGATGCCGAGCTCGCGGCAGGTCGCCAGGGTCTCCTTCTCCGGCTCGCGCGACCAGAGCGAATATTCGCTCTGCAGCGCGGTGATGGGATGCACCGCATGGGCGCGGCGAAGCGTCGCGGGGGAGACCTCCGAGAGGCCGAGATAGCGGACCTTGCCGGCGGCGACCAGCTCGGCCATGGCGCCGACCATATCCTCCACCGGCACGGCGGGATCGCGGCGATGGGAATAATAGAGATCGATGGTCTCGATCCCGAGGCGCTTCAGCGAGGCATCGCAGGCCTGGCGGACATAGGCGGGCGAATTGTCGATCCGGCGCGAGCCCGTCTTGGCATCGCGCACGATGGCGAATTTCGTTGCCAGCACGACACGATCGCGCCGCCCTTTGAGAAACCGGCCCACCAGCTCCTCATTGCGGCCGATGCCATAGGCGTCCGCCGTGTCGAGGAAATCGATGCCGAGATCCAAGGCCGCGGCCAGGGTATCGAGCGACTGCTCGTCGTCGGTGGGCCCGTAGAACTCGGACATGCCCATGCAGCCGAGTCCGATGGCGGATATGTCGCGGCCGCTGCGGCCGAGGGGGCGTCGCTTCATGGGGTTCTCCAGATCGAGGGGGTTGATGCTGCGATGGAGCGTAGCAATCTGTGGAGCCTATAATAAGCCATGCAATCTGCAATGCATTACTGAAGGTCCTTCAACAATGCGCGCCGGCCTCACCGATCTCTCGGCCTTCGTGGCCGTTGCCACCCATCGCAGCTTCAGCCGGGCGGCGGCGGCGCTCGGCCTCTCGCCCTCGGCCCTCAGCCACACCGTCCGCGGGCTGGAGGAGCGGCTGGACCTGCGGCTGTTGAACCGCACCACCCGCAGCGTCGCACCGACCGAGGCGGGGGAGCGCCTCCTGGAGCGGCTGCGCCCCGCGCTGCGCGACATCGACGATGCGCTGGAGGATGCGAATGTCTTCCGCGACAAGCCCGCGGGCCGCTTGCGCCTCAACGTGCCGCGCTCGGCCGCCGTGCTGCTTCTGGCGCCGGTGATCACGCGCTTCGTCCAGACATATCCGGAGATGCAGCTGGAGATCGCGACCGAAGGCCGCTTCGTCGACATCGTCGCCGCCGGCTTCGACGCCGGCGTGCGTTTCGGGGAGAGCGTGGAGCGCGACATGGTGGCGGTGAGGATCAGCGCCGACCTGCGCATGGCCGTGGTCGGTTCGCCCGCCTATTTCCGCGACCATCCCAAGCCGCGCAAGCCGCATGATCTCACGGACCATGCCTGCATCCGTTTCCGTCTGCCGGGCGGGAGCCTCTATCGCTGGGAATTCGAGAAAGCGGGAGAGTCCATGGAGGTCGAGGTCGGCGGGCCGCTGACCCTGGGCGATCAGGAGCTGATGCTGGGTGCGGCCATCGATGGCGCGGGGCTGGCCATCGTCCTCGAGCGTCATGCCCGGCCGCATCTCAGCGCCGGCCGGCTGAAGCGGGTGCTGGCCGATTGGTGTCCGCCCTTTCCCGGATATTTTCTGTATTATCCCAGCCGCCGGCAGGTCCCTGCCGGCTTGCGCGCCTTCATCGACATGATGCGCCTGGAATTGCGGAAAAAGGGTTAGGCGAACGTGGCGGTGGAACGAAGCGAAACGGCGAGCGGGCCCGATCGCGGCGCCTGGGTTTTGGCGGCGACCATCATCGCCTCCAGCATGGCCTTCATCGACATGAGCGTGGTGAATGTGGCGCTGCCCGTGCTGCAGCGCTCCATCGGCGCCAGCTTCGCCGAGGCGCAATGGGTGGTCGAGGCCTATGTGCTGCTGCTCTCGGCGCTGACCCTCGTCGGCGGCGCGCTGGGCGACATCCACGGCCGCCGGCGCGTCTTCGGAATCGGCATCCTCATCTTCGCCATCGCCTCGGCCTGTTGCGGCCTCGCCACGAGTCCCTCCACCCTCATTCTCAGCCGGGTGCTGCAGGGCATCGGCGGCGCGCTGATGGTGCCGGGGAGCCTCGCGCTGCTGGCGGCGAATTTCCCGCCCGAGCGGCGCGGCAAGGCGATCGGGCTCTGGTCGGCCGCGACCGGGGTCATGGTCGCCGCCGCGCCGGCGCTCGGCGGCTGGCTCGTCCATGCCTTCTCCTGGCGCTGGGTCTTCCTCATCAATTTGCCGCTGGCGGCGCTGGCGCTCATCATCCTCGCCGCCCGCGTGCCGGAGAGTCGGGCGAGCCGCGGCGGCGGGCTCGACATCATGGGCGCGGTACTGGCGACGCTCGGGCTGGGCGGCGTCACCTACGGGCTCATCGAAGCCGGGCGGCACAGCTTTCTCGATCCCGTCTCCGGCCTGCCGATCGTTCTGGGCTTTCTGGCGCTGGCCCTCTACCTCTACGTCGAATCCCGCAGCGATCAGCCGATGATTCCCCTGGCGCTGTTCCGTCTGCCGCTCTTCGCCGGCGTCCAGGCCTATACCTTCCTGCTCTGGGCGGGGATTCAGGGCGCCCTCTTCTTCGTGCCCTTCCGCCTGATGCAGGTGCAGGGCTTCGGGCCGCTCCAGGCGGGCACCGCGCTGCTGCCCTTCGTCATCGTCGTCTCCGTCCTGTCGCGCTGGGCCGGCGGTGTGGTCGACCGGCGCGGCCCGCGGATCTTCCTCGTCGCCGGCGCTTTGCTGACGGGGCTCGCCTTTCTCCTCCTCATGCTGCCGAGCCCGACGACCAGCTATGCCCTGGGCTTCCTGCCCGCCTTGGTGATCATGGGCACCGGCATGGGGCTCTGTGCCGCGCCGGTGACGGTTGTGGCGCTCAATTCCGCCGGCCCGGAGCATGTCGGCATCGCCTCGGCGGTCAACAACATGGTAGCGCGCGTGGGCGGGCTCCTCGCCATCGCCGCCTTCGGCCTGGCGCTTTCCGCGCGATTCGACGTTTCCCTCGACCGCTCCCTCGCGCGTCTGGCGCTGCCCTCCGCGGCCGTTGACGCGCTCGCCCCCGAACGTGCCAAGCTCGCCGCCGCCGAGCTGCCGCCCGGCCTTTCCGACGACCAGCAGGCAGCGCTGAGCGAGGCGATCGATAATGCCTTCGTCGAGGGTTATCGCTGGGCCATGGGGCTGGCGGCGGGGCTGGCTTTCGTCAGCGCGGGGATTGCGGTGTTTACGGTGGGAGGGAAGAAGACGAGCCCGCAGCTGGATGACCATTCCTGTAGGCCCGCTGCGCTACGGTCTACGATCCTTGCTTCAAATCACCGCCGTCGGCCCGAGAAAATCCTCGATGGCGCCGGCCGGAGCCTTGGCGTAGAGGCCGGCGCGGCTGGCGGGAATGCCCGTGAGACGATGCAGCGCCACCGCCATCTCCGCGGCCTTCAGCACGACGGCAATTCCCTCCAGCACCGGCACTTGGCCGATGAGGAAGGGCTGGGTGCCCGAGAAGAGCAGCATCGGCAGGCCGCCGGCGGGGATCAGCACATCGGCGCCGCGGGCGATCAGATCCTTGACCTGGTCGGCGAAATCGCGGCGCAGCACGTCATACTCGGCCCTATCGGTGAAGGCCTGCATGAAGCGCGGGAGATCGGCCGTGATGGCGGCGATGCCGGCGACGCGCTGCTGCAAACCGTGATGGGCGATTTGCGCCTCATGCCAGGGGATGAAGGCGGGGTCGATGGTGACGAGCCCGATCCGGCGACCCGAGCGCGCAGGCCTGGAGCAGGCTCGCTTCGCCCAGGGCGATCACCGGAATATCGACGGCGCCACGGCATTCGACCAGGCCCGGCTCCTGGAAATGGCCGATGACGAAGGCGTCGTAGCCCTCCTTCTCGGCCCGCAGCGCCGCATGGATCGTCTGCTCGGCGCAGCGGAATTCGGTGATGGCATGGAAATGCCGATCCGCCGGGCTGATGCCATGGACATCGACGCTGACGCCGGGGGCCGCGACCTCGCGAAGCCGGTTCCGCAGCCGCTCCATGTAGGGTACCTGGGCCGCGGGATCGACGAAGCTCTGATACCAGATGCGAACCGGTGCCCCCGCCGGCTTCATCCCCTTCGCCCCTCCGCCGGCGGCCGCCACAGATCGATCGGCCGGCGCACGCCCTGGGGCCGGAAGGGGAGCGCCAGCTTGCGGCCTTCCCGTGCCGAGGCATAGGCCGCGAGCATGATCTCCAGCACCAGCATCCCGTCCTCGCCGGTGAGCAGCGGCTCTTCCTTGCCTTGGACGCAGCGCGCGTAGTGGCGCAGCTCCTGCGGCATGCCGAAATTGTAATGCTCGTCGAAGATCGGATAGCTCCAGCCCTTGGTGCTTGGCGCCTTCTCCACGGCATAGCCATAGCCCGCCTCGCTATAGGTCGGCAGCGCATTGCCGCGGTTGAGATCGGCATAGGTCAGGCCGGCGGAGCCGTGGATCTCGATACGGTCGTCCAACCCGGAGAGATGGCTCCAGCTGTTCTCGACCAGCCCGATGGCGCCGTTCTCGAATTCGAGGATGCAGAGGCTGTTGTCCTCGCCCCGGGTCTTCTCGCCATGGAGCTGGGTGTTGAGCTGGCAATAGACTGATTTGACCGGCGAGCGATCGACGAACCAGCAGCAGAAGGCGATGCCATGGCAGCCCATGTCCATCAGCGCCCCGCCGCCGGCGCGCTCCATATCCCAGAACCAGCCGGCATGGGGCCCGGGATGGCGCTCGCTCTGCTTCACCAGATGCAGCCGGCCGAAGGCGCCCTCGCGCGCCATCTCCTTGGCTTTCACATATTTGGGGACGAAGGGCAGCTCCTCCCCATACATCAGCAGCACGCCCTTGCGGCGGCAGATGTCGATCATCGCCTCGGCCTCCTCGAGGGTGAGGCAGAGGGGCTTCTCGCAGACGATATGCTTGCCCGCCTCGGCGGCGTCATGGGTGACGCGGGCATGAAGATCGTTGGGGAGCGCGATGGTGACCATCTGGATATCGGGCTCCTTCAGCATCTCCCGGTAGTCGAGAAAGCTGCGGGCGATGCCGTAGCGGTCCGCCAAGGCCCTGGCATGGCCGGGGGTGGGCGAGGCGACCGCCACCACCTCTGCCGCCTCCGGCATGATCTGGATGGAGGCGCAATGGACATCGGCCTGGAAGCCCGCGCCGATGACGCCCACTTTGACCCTGTCCATCCCCGCCCCCTTGTTCGCCATGAGATTTGCGCCGGGATTGTAGGCCGGCGCCCAAGAGGCAGGGTAGACCCTTAAATCTGCTTATTTATTGTGCGGTGCAATTAAGGAATTTGTTAGGCAACACAATGGACTTGAACATGAGAGTGTGCGGCGCAACATAGACATCGGGTAGGAGGCGCATCGGGCTTGTTTCGTTCATTGGAGACTTGCCATGTGGCCCTATACCGTCGAAGAAGTCGAAAGCCTGTCCGGCCCGCGGGGCGAGCTTGCCGCGCGGACCGTCGCCATGCCGGCGGATACCAACCCGGCCGGCGATATCTTCGGCGGCTGGATCATGTCGCTGATGGACAAGGCCGGCATGGTCACCGCCTCGCGCCATGCCAATGGCCGGGTCGTCACCGCCTCGGTCACCGACATGGAATTCCATTTCCCCGTGAAGGTCGGCGACGTCGTCTGCTGCTATGCCGATATCGGCCGGATCAAGCGCAGCTCGGCCAGCTTCCATCTCGAGGTCTGGGTGCTGCGCGCCGGACAGGGCCGCCGCATCAAGGTGACCTCCGCCGATTTCACCTTCGTCGCCATGGACGAGGAGGGAAAGCCCCGCCCCTTCGCCGCCAACGAGAACTGAGCGGCCTCGGCAAGGCAAGTTCCGAGCTCTATGCTTCCGCCTCCAGCAAGGGGGCGGCATGGGGCGCGATCCGCGTTACGACATCCTGTTCGAGCCGGTGCGCATCGGGCCGCTGACGGCGCGCAACCGCTTCTATCAGGTGCCCCATTGCACCGGCATGGGCTGGGCCCTGCCCCGCACGCTGGCCGCCATGCGCGGCATGAAGGCCGAGGGCGGCTGGGCGGTGGTGAACACCGAATATTGCTCGATCCATCCGAGCTCCGACGACACGCCCTATCCCTATGCCCGGCTCTGGGACAATGAGGATATGCGCGCCCAGGGGCTGATGACCGAGGCGGTGCATCGCCAGGGGGCGCTCGCCGGCTGCGAGCTCTGGATCGGCGGCAATTACATCGCCAGCCTCTCCTCCCGCCAGCCGCCGCTGGATCTCATCAGCATCCCCTCGCGCGCCGATCCGGTGCAATCGCGCCGCATCGACAAGCAGGACATCCGCGACATCCGGCGCTGGCATCGCGACGCGGCCAAGCGCGCGTGTGAGGCGGGCTTCGACATCGTCTATGTCTATGCGACCCACGGCTATCTGCTGCATCATTTTCTCTCGCGGCGGCAGAATCCGCGCAGCGACGAATATGGCGGCTCGCTGGAGAATCGCCTGCGGCTGGTGCGCGAGATATTGGAGGAGACACGCGAGGCCATCGGCCCCGACCGCGCGCTGGCGCTGCGCTTCACCGCCGCCCGCCATCGAGATGGCGGCGCGGAGCCCGGGGAATATGCCGAGATGGTGGCGATGCTGGCGCAGCTCCCCGATCTCTGGGATGTCGTACCCGACGATTACATGCTGGAGATGGGCAGCTCGCGCTTCGTCAAAGAAGGCTCGATCGAGCCCTTCGTCAGTTATGTCCGTCGGGTGACCGGCAAGCCGGTGGTGAGCGTCGGCCGCTTTACCTCCCCCGACGCCATGGTCTCCCAAGTCAAGCGCGGGGTGCTGGATTTCATCGGCGCCGCGCGGCCCTCCATCGCCGATCCCTTCCTGCCCCGGAAGATCGAGGAAGGGCGGATGGAGGAGATCCGCGAATGCATCGGCTGCAATATCTGCTACGCCAGCAATACCCGCGGCACGCCGCTCCGCTGCACCCAGAATCCCACCATGGGGGAGGAATGGCGCCGGGGCTGGCATCCCGAACGCATCGCGCCCAGGGGCTCCGAAGATGCGGTGCTGGTGGTGGGCGGCGGGCCGGCCGGACTCGAGGCGGCGCGGGCGCTGGGCCAGCGCGGCTATCGCGTGCTGCTGGCCGAGGCGAGCCGCGCGCTGGGCGGGCGCGTCAACGGCGAGAGCCGGCTGCCGGGCCTGGCCGAATGGGCGCGGGTGCGCGACTGGCGGCTCGGGCGGCTGAAGACCATGGCGAATGTGGAGATCTATCTCGAGAGCCGGCTCGACGCGGCCCAGGTTCTTGATTTCGGGAATTCCCCGGATCCTGATCGCGACCGGCGCGCGCTGGCGCAAGGACGGCATCGGCCGGCATCATCGCCGCGCGATCGCCGGCTTCGACCATGACCGCGTGGCAACGCCAGACGATGTGATGGCCGACACCGACGCGCTGCTGGCGCGCTGGCCCGCGGGGCCGATCGTGCTCTTCGACGACGATCACTACTATATGGCGGCGGTCATCGCCGAGGCGCTGGTCAACCGTGGCCGTCCGGTGACTCTCGTCACCACCGCCGGCACCGCGGCCGCCTGGTCCAGCCATACCGATGAGCATCTCGACACGAACCGGCGGCTGCGTGAGCTGGGGGTGGCGATCGTCACCAGCCACGCGGCGGGCACCTATGACGGCGAGCGCCTCGCCGTCGATTGCGTCTTCACCGGCAAACGCGACTGGCTGCCCGCCGCCGGCGTTGTCAGCGTCACCGCGCGCGAGCCGAACGACGCGCTCTATCTCGCTTTGTCCGAGGATTCCGCCGCGCTCGCCCACGCCGGCATCAGATCCTTGCGCAAGATCGGCGATTGCGACGCGCCGGCCCTGATCGCGCATGCCGTCTATGCCGGCCATCGCGCGGCGCAAGAGATGGATGCGGACCCGGCAACAATCCAGCTGTTGATCGAGCGGCCGAGCCCTTAGCTGACCTGTCGCAAAGGCCGGAAAATGCCCTCGTGAAAGAGGGCTCACGGACCGCATTCCCGCTCCGGCTAAAGTCTATCTTAACGATGGCGGCGCTAGGTTTTGCCTCGCTTAAATCGTGGCGGGAGGATTGATCATGTCTTCCGATACCGCGCTCAGCATCGCCGCCCTCGCCGATGGTTCGGACATCGCCGGCTATAGCTGGAACGACCGCGGCGTTGCGCCGAAAGGCTATATCCGCGGCATGGCGGTCATGTTCGGCCGCGTCTATTGCAAGATGAATGCGAACCGCGATGCCGCCTCCGAAATGGCGACGGCCGATAGCGGGGATGATTCCGTCGACGCTTTGACCTGGTATGCCCCCGAGTTCAGCCAACTCGGCATGGACAATTCGGCACCGGGGGTGGATGTGCTGCGGCATCTCTTCGTGCTGCTGACCGGATTGGGCATGCGCGAAAGCTCCGGACGGCATTGCGAGGGCCGGGACATGGATGCCGGCAATACCGGGGCGGACACGGCCGAGGCCGGGCTGTTTCAGGTCAGCCGCAACTCCATCGGCGCCCATTTCCTGATGGGCGCGCTGTTCGACCAGTACAAGGGCTCGAACGATTTCCAGGATATCTTCCGGGAAGGCGTGGCCTGCGGCGCCGATTCCTGGAAGAACTGGGGCACCGGCGCGGGCGCCGATTTCCAGGCGCTGACCAAATCCTGTCCGGCCTTCGCCGTCGAATACGCGGCCTTGGGCTTGCGGAAGATCCGGAGCCATTGGGGGCCGATCATCCACAAGACCGCCGAGCTCAAGCCGGAATGCGACGATCTGTTCAAATCGGTCTGCACCTTCATCGACGACAACGGCATTACGGAAGTCTGACGTCCCCCGCCGCAGAGCGACGAGATCGCTTGCTGAAAGCCGAGCGTCACGCCGGCCGGTGGCAGACCGCTTCGACATTATTGCCGTCGGGATCGAGGACGAAGGCGCCGTAATAGGCCGGATGGTATTGCGGCCGCAGACCCGGCGCGCCGTTATCGGTGCCGCCGGCGGCCAAAGCGGCGCGATGGAAGGCATCGACCGCGGCCCGGTTCTCCGTCGTGAAGGCCACATGGAGATGGCCTTTCAGCCCCTCGGCCCTGGCGATCCAGAAGAAGGGCTTGCCGGCGGCACCGAAGCCCATGGCCTCGCGCTCCGGCACCTCCTTGACGATGCCGATGCCCAAGGGGGCCAACGCCTTTTCGTAGAATGCTTTGGAGCGGCGAAAATCGGTAACGCCGAAACCCATGTGATCGAGCATGTCGCTTCCCTCCTGTTACATCGCTTCCTGGGGGGCCATGATATGCGGGACACCCACGGATCAGGAATGCCCGGGGGTTGGCAAGTGTTGCACTCCGAGGAGCGCCTGGCCTAGGCTTGGCTATCTCATTCAAGGAGCGAAGACATGCCCGATATCGCCGCCGCCAGTTGGAAGGTCTCCGAGGCCGCCCGCCGGCTGCATCAGGATGCGCTGGTCTGGGACAATCACGCGGGCTTCGGCCCCGATCCCTCAGTCGATCTCGAGATCCTGGAGCATTGGCGCGCCGCGGGGGTGGATTACCTCTCGGTCAATGTCGGCTATGACGTGGTCGACTGGCAGCATACGGTCAAGAACATCGGCGCCTTTCTCACCTGGCTCGAGAAGCATCCCGACCGCTTCACGCTGATCCGCAACGCCGACGACATCCTGGCGGCCAAGCAGGCCGGGAAGCTCGCCATCGCCTTCGATATCGAGGGGATGGATTCGCTGGACGGCGAATCCTACATGGTCTCCTTCTTCTATCGCCTGGGCGTGCGCCAGATGCTCTTCGCCTACAACCGGACCAATCGCGCCGGCGGCGGCTGCCACGACCAGGATCCGGGCCTCACCGCCTTCGGGCGCAGCGTCATCGAGGAGATGAACCGCGTCGGCATGCTGGTCGATTGCTCCCATACCGGCTATCGCACCACCATGGACGTGCTGAATGCCGCGGCGGGGCCGGTGATCTTCTCCCATTCCAATCCCAAGGCGCTGCACAAGCATGGCCGCAATATCGTCGACGAGCAGATCCGGGCCTGCGCGCGCACCGGCGGGGTGATCGGCATCAACGGCATCGGCCTGTTCCTCGCCGACCGCATGGCATCGACCAAGGCCATGGCCGATTGCATCTGCTATGTCGCCGATATGGTCGGCACGGATCATGTCGGCATCGGTCTCGACTACACGCCGGAATCCCTCGACGGGCTGCTCGATGCGAATCCGGCCTATTGGCCGGCCAGCGAGGGCTATGGCCAGGGCGGGCCGATGCGCCTTGCCGAGCCGCTCCAGCTGCCGGAGATCACCGACATGCTGCTGCAGCGCGGCTGGGGCGAAGCCGATATCCGCAAGCTCCTGGGCGGGAACTTCCTGCGGGTCGCCCGCGCGGTGTGGAAGTAGCCAGCGCAGAAGCGGCGGAAAAGGAGGGCCGCCGAAGAACGGCGGCCCTCAGTCCAAGGAAGAAGCCAATGGAGCGCTGGGAGGTTGCGCTCGACCGGTCGGAAGCGCCGTCGGGCAATGGCGCGACGGCATCCGGGCGCGATGTTGCCGCAGGTCGCCCGCCCCGAAAAACGCATTATTCTTTGCCGCAGCGAAAGCAATCCTATCGCGTCAACGCGCCGTGAAGCCGCCGTCGATCGCGAAGGCCTGCCCCGTGGTCCAGGCGGCGGCCTCCGAGGCGAGATAGACGGCCATGGCGCCGATCTCCTGGGGCTGGCCGCTGCGCCCCAGGGGATTGCCGCGCTTGCGGGCGGCGAGCACGGCGGCCGGATCGGCTTCCTGGGCGATGACCGCTTCCGTCAGCTCCGTCTCGACGAAGCCGGGGCAGATGGCGTTGACGCGAATCTTCTGATCGGCGAGGTCGAGGGCCATGGCGCGGACCATGCCGATGACGCCCGCCTTGGCGGTGCAATAGGCGAGGCGCCGGCGGGTGCCGACGAGACCCAGGACCGAGGCCATGGCGATGATGGCCCCGCCGCCGCTCGCGCTCAGATGCGGGATCGCGGCGCGGCTGGCGAGGAAATGCGGCAGGAGATTCCCCTCCGCGATGCGCCGGAATTCCTCCAGCGTCTCGTCCTCGATCGAGGCGACTCCGCCGATGCCGGCGCTGATGACGACAGTATCGAGCCCACCCATGGCCTCGGCCGCCGCCGCGGTCACCCGCGCCACATCCGCCTCTTGGGTCGCATCCCCGGCGGCATAGCCGGCGGGCCCCAGGGCCGCGAGCTTGCCCGCCGCCTCACGCAACCGCTCCTGCCGGCGGCCCGATAGAAAGACCTGCGCCCCTTCCCGCGCCAGGGCCTCGGCGCAGCCGAAGCCGATGCCGGTCGCCCCGCCATAGATGAGTGCGCGCTTTCCGACCAGGCTTCCCGTCACGCCATTCCTCCCCCGAGGGTCAATAAGTCGCCCGGCCGCCGCTGAGATCGAAGGTGAAGCCGGTGGTGAAGCCGCAGGCCGGCGAGACGATCCAGGCGATGCAGGCCGCGGCCTCCTGTAGCTCGCCGCAGCGGCGCATGGGGATCTTCGCCGTCATGTAGTCCACGGTGGCCTGGGGCAGGGCTTCGACCAGCGGGGTGCGGATGACCGCGGGCGCCAAGGCATTCACCGTGACGCCGGTCTCGGCGTAGTCCTTGCCCATGCTCTTCACCAGCCCGATCAGCCCCGCCTTGGAGGTCGAATAAGAAGCCATCCCCGCATTGCCCTCCTTGCCGGCGATGGAGGCGACATGGAGCAGCCGGCCATAGCCGCGCGCCAGCATGCCGGGCAGCACGGCTTGCGACAACGTCAGCGCCGCACGGAGATTGAGGGCCAGGACCCGGTCGAAATCCTCCAGCGGCACCTCATGGGCGGGGATGTTGGTCTTGCCCGTGATGCCGGCGCAATTGACCAGGGCATCGATGCCGCCCAGATCGCGCGTCACGGCGGCGAAGGTCTCATTGATCGAGCGCCCGTTGAGGGCATCCAGATTGTAGATGCGGATCTCGGGCTTCTCGGCGGCGAGGCTCTTCAGCCCATCGAGCGCGGGATCCAGGGCCGCCACGGTGCAGCCGATATCGGCAAGAAAGCTCGCCGCCGCGCGGCCGATGCCGCTGGCGGCACCCACCACGGCGACGACATAGGGTTTGCCCCCGGCCGTGCGCGTGCCGTAGAGGCCGATGTCCCAAGGGGCGATAGTCGTCGTGGAAGCAGTGGTCATGCGTCTCATCTCTCCATGAAGAAGCGGAATTCCATGCGGTGGCGATAGTGCTGCCCGGGATCCAGGCGCGTGGGAAGGAAATGCCCCTTGTTGGGTGCATCGGGAAAATGCTGAGTCTCCAGCGCCACCCCGCCGAAGCGCGGATAAGCATGCCCGCCCTTGCCCGCCGTGCGGCCGTCGAAATGTCCCGCGGTATAGAGCTGCACCCCGGGCTCGGTGGTATGGAGCTCGAAGCCGCGGCCCGAGGCGGGATGGTACAGCCGCGCGGCGCGCTTCAGCTCGCCCGGGACGCCGCGCAAAACGAAGCTGTGGTCATAGCCGGTGATGCCCTCGACCCCGGCGATATCGCGGCCCAGAGGCTTGGCCGCGCGGAAATCCAGCGGCGTGTCCTCGACGCGCCGGATTTCGCCGGTCGGGATGAGCTCGGCATCGACGGGGGTGTAGAAATCCGCGTCCAAGGTGAGCTCATGATCGAGCACCTTGCCGGCGCCATGGCCGGCCAGATTCCAATAACCGTGATGGACGAGATTGCAAACCGTCGGCCGGTCCGTTTCGGCTTCGATCTCCACAATGAGGCGGTCTTCCTCGTCGAAGCTGTAGGCGACCGCGGCATCGAGATTGCCGGGAAAGCCCTCCTCGCCATCGGCCGAACGATAGGAGAAGACGACGGAGCGGCCGCCCGCCGCGGGACGGCCGGACCACAGATGCTTGTCGAAACCCCGGACGCCGCCATGCAAATGGTTGCGGCCCTCGTTGCAGCTGAGCTGGTGGGCTTTTCCGTCGAGGGTGAACCGGCCGCGGCCGATGCGATTGCCGTAGCGCCCGCAGATCGCCCCGAAATAGCTGTGCGAGACAAGACAGGCGGCGAGGTCCTGCTCCCCCAGGGCGATATCCGCGAGCTTGCCCTGGCGATCCGGCGCGTGGAGCTCGATCAGGGTCGCGCCCAGCTCCATGATTCGCGCCGTCAGGCCCCTGGCATTGCTGATGGTGAAGGCGCGGATCTCGCGCCCGTCGACCATGCCGATGCTCTCCGATTGGCTCATCTGCTTCCGCTGCGCCCCAAAATGGCGGCGGGACAATAGCGCGGCTTTCGCCGCCGCGCGACGGCCGAGGCGCATTCCGGCATGGTGGAATCCGCAGGGCCTCAGAGCTTGCTTCCGGCGCCCGGCGATCTGCGATATCTAACGGCTCTCATATTCACCAAGGGGGCCATCCGTGAGCACAGAAGCTTTGATGCGGGGATTTCCGCCGGCACCGGCGCAGCAGGTCACTTTGGCGAATTGGCGCACGCCGCCCTTCAACCGCTGGGGCTTCAGCCATGTGCGCCAGATCCTGCCCACCGCGCCGATCGCACGCGCCCCCGTCCCGCCCGCCCCCCTGCGCCGATCCGAGCGCGATATCGGCCGCATCGCCTTCCAGGGGGCGGACGGAAAGGAGCGGACCGTCGCGGGGCTGCTGAGCGAGAGCTACACCGACGGATTCCTGCTGCTCCAGCGCGGCCGGGTGCTGGCCGAATGGTACGACAGCACCTCGGCACCGGCCCTGCCGCATATCATCTTCTCCGTCAGCAAATCCGTGACCGGCACGCTGGCCGGCGTGCTGGTCGAGCGCGGCCTTCTCGATCCCGAGGCCCCGGTCACCCGCTACATTCCCGAGGCGGCCGGCTCGGCCTATGGCGATTGCACCGTGCGCCATGTCCTCGACATGACCGTCTCGACGAATTTCGTCGAGGACTATCTGGATCCCAATGGCGATTTCGCCCGCTACCGGATCGCCACCGGCTGGAATCCCGTCGATCCCGCCAAAGCGACGGATCTGCGCAGCTTCCTTGTCACGCTGCGCCGGGGCCAGCATCCCCATGGCCGCGACTATCACTATGTCTCGCCCAATTCCGATCTCATGGGTTGGATCCTGGAGCGGGCCGGCGGCCAGCCCTATGCCGAGCTGCTGAGCGAGGCGCTCTGGCAGCCCATGGGGGCGGAGTTCGACGCCTATACCGCCGTGGATCGCCTGGGCGCGCCGCGCCCGGCGGGCGGGCTCTGCGTCAGTCTGCGCGACCTTGCCCGCTTCGGCGAGATGATGCGCTGCCGCGGCATGGCGGAGGGACGCCAGGTCATTCCGGGCTGGTGGGTCGACGATATCCGCAACAACGGCGATGCGGGGCCCTGGCAGCGTTCCGAGGCCGCGAAGCTCGCGCCGAAGGGCCGCTACCGCAGCAAATGGTATGTCCTCGGGAACGACCATGGCGCCTTCTGCGGCATCGGCATCCATGGCCAGTGGGTTTATGTCGATCCGGCGGCGGAGATCACCATCGCCAAGCTCTCCTCCCAGCCCTTGCCCGTCGACGATCCGACGGATTTCCTGATCCTGGCCGCATTCGAGGCCATCGCGAAGGCGCTGGCTTAGTCACCTTGCCCCTTCTTTCCTCTCGCCCCCGGGAGGGGGCGAGAGGATGAATGCGGGATCGCCCGCACCGCTTCCTCGACGGATTTGAAGACCTTCTGATCGCCCAGCACCTCGATCAGCCCGCTGCGCCGGGCGCTGGCCTGGGCGCGGGTGTCCGAGAGACGGGCGAGCGCCACTTCCGTTCCGCGCTCGCGCAGATCGGCGATGGTCTGCTGCAGGATCTGGGCCCCGGTGTAGTCGATCTCGATGATGCCGCTCCCCTCGATCACCAGGAGCTTCACCGGCTCCCGGGCCTCGGCGACCCGGGCCATGATGGTGTCGCAGATGAAAGCTGCGTTGGTGAAATTGATGGGCGCGGCCGGCGAGAAGACCAGCACGCCGGGCTCATGCTCGCGCCTTTCCTCCGGGCTGGCGGGCCACCAAATGGTGCCGCCCGGCACCCGGGACAGCACCGCGCTCGGCGGCCGGGCCACGATATAGAGGCTGTGAAAGAAGGACAGGATGATGGCGAGCAGCATGCCGGTATCGATGGGCACCACCACCACCAGGGCGGCGCTCGCCACGACCAGCAGAGTCTCCCGCCTCCCGTGGCGATAGATGTTGATCATGTCGTCCAGGCGGAAGATGCGGATGGCGAGGTAGATCAGGATTCCGGAGAGGGCGGCATAGGGCACATAGGCCAGCAAGCCCGCCGCGAGGAAGGCGATTGCCGCCGTCAGCGCCACGGCGGCGATGGCCGCGATCTGCGAGCGGCCCCCAGAACTCGCAGACGATCGCCGTGCTGGGCGGGCTGGCATTGACGGGAAAGGCCCCCAGCAGGCCGGCGACGATCGAGCCCGCGCCAACGCCGGCGAAATCCCGGCTGATATTCTCCCGCTTCTTCCGCTCGGAGGGAAAGGTCCGTGCCACGGCGGACGTCTGCATGATGCAGACCATGGCGATGATGAGCACCAGCGGCAGCAGGCTGCCCAGCCTGTCGTCGGCCGCCAGCGAGGGTAGTGCCAGGTGCGGCAGATGCGCCGAGAGCGGCCCCAGCAGCAGCACGCCGCGATCCTGCAGATGGAACAGCGGAACGGCCAGGCCCGCGATGGCCAGGCCGATCAGCGGCCCGGGAAGGCGCGAGCTGATGCGGGCGGCCCCAAGGGTCACGATCAGCACGGCAAGACCGATGACGAGCGGATAGGGATTGGCCTCCCCGATCCGCCCGATGATATGGATCAGCCGCGCCAGCAAGGGCCCATGCGCGGCGGGAAGTCCCAGCAGCGCCGGCAGCTCGCCCACCACGATATGCACCGAGATGGCGGCAAGAAAACCCGTCGTTACCGGGATCGATAGAAGATTGGCCAGCCAGCCCGCGCGAAGCAGCCCCACGAGGACCAGCACCGCGCCCACCAGGATGGCGAGCATCCCGGCGAGACCGGCATAATCCGCGCTGCCCCCGGCCGACATCGCCGCCAGCCCGCCGGCGAAGATGGGCGCGATGGTGGAATCGGCGCCGACCGAGATGAAGCGATTGGCACCGAAGGCGGCAAAGGCCAGCGACCCCGCGGCGAAGGCATAGAGACCCGTTTCCGGCGGCATGCCGGCCAGCCGGGCGGTGGCGAGCTGCCCGGGAATGGCGATCGCCGCCAGCATGAGCCCGGCGACGAGGTCGCGCGCCAGCCAGGCGCGCTGGTAGCCGCGCAGCGATGCGAAGAGCCAGGCCGGCATGGGCCGCGCCGCCGCGCCCCTACCGCCGCTTCTTCGCCGGCTTCTTGCCCGCGCGCCTGCCGCCGTCGGCGCGTTCGGCGGCGTGATATTTGCGCCGGATATCCGCCAGATCGACCTTCGGCTCGGGATAGGCCATATGGAGCCCTTCCATCGTATCGGCGATGATCTGAGACACCGCGAGGTTGCGGAACCATTTGTGGTTCGCGGGAATCACGAACCAGGGGGCCGCCTTCGTCGTCGTCGCCGCGATGGCATCCTCGAAAGCCGCCGTGTAGTCGTCCCAAAGGGCGCGCTCGGCATAGTCCGATTCGCTGATCTTCCAGTTGCGCCGCGGATCCTCCAGCCGGAGGGCGAAGCGCGCGAGCTGCTCCTCCTTGGAGATATGCAGGAAGAATTTCAGGATATGGGTGCCATTCGCCGCCAGGCCGTCTTCGAACTGCCGGATGCGCTTGTAGCGGTCCTCCCAGAGCGGCCTCTCGATCAGCTTGTGGACCCGCGTCACCAGGACGTCCTCGTAATGGGAACGGTTGAAGATCGCCATCTCGCCCTTGGCCGGCGTTTGCGGGTGGATCCGCCAGAGGAAATCATGGGCCAGCTCCTCCGAGGAAGGCTGCTTGAAGCCGACGACCCGGGCGCCCTGGGGATTGAGCACGCTCAGCACATGGTTGACGGTGCCATCCTTGCCCCCGGCATCCAGCGCCTGGAGGACGATGAGCACCGAGCGCTTCTTCTCCGCATAGAGCAGCGACTGCATCTTCGCCATCTTCTGGCGGTAATGCTCGATCTCCACCGCGGCGGTCGCCTCCGCCTCGTGATGGCCCTTATAGGCGGGATCGATCTTCTTCAACCGCAGCTTCCGGCCGGGCCGCACGCGGAACGCTTCGCCGTAGTTCATCTCATTCTCTCCAAACAGGGTTGCGCCGGACCCGCGCAATGGCCGCCGCGACATCCCGGTTACAATACAAGGCTCGAGGCGGTCCGTTTATCGGATTGATCCGGCGGGGGCCGTCAGCGCGGCGAGTGCGGCGATCAAGGCCGCCGGATCCTCGGGCGGGACCAGGTAGAGCCCCGGCCGGGGCTCGAGGCCGCAGGCCGGTGTGGCGATCACGGGAATGCCGGCGGCGAGCGCTCTGAGAAGGCGCCGGGGCTGCTCTTCCACCAGCGCCGGTTGCACCACGGCCGCAACGCCCGCCCAATCGCCGGCCGGGACGGTGCGGACACCTCGCCAGAAATCCGGCCCCTCCAGCTCGGCCCCCAGAGTCATGACCTCCAGCCCCAAGGCGGCTGCCGCATCGCGCAGCGCAGGAGCGCCCTTGCGCGCCACCGTGGGGCCGGGAAAGACGATCCGCCGGCCGCGCACAGGAACAAGGGGGCCGGCTGCCGGAATCTGCCAAGGCAGGTGGATCGCGCGGCCGCCGAACAGGCCCGCGATCTCTGCATGGGGGGTGATGATCCAATCGGCGCCGGCCAAGGCTTCGGCCTCCGCCTCGGCGAGCCAGGCGGGGGCGCGGAAGTCGGCGAGCGTGGCACTGCCGGGACGAGCGGCGGCGGCGGCATCCAGCCGCGCCTGGAGGAGCAGCATGGGCAGGCGGGTCATGAGCACCGAGACCTGGCGGCCGCCCAGATGGCCCTCCCGCCAGAGGAACGGCAGATAGGACTGAGCGACGGTGACGGATGTCACCTCCGGCGTCAGAAGCCGCGCAAGAGACCGGGCGATGCGGCTGGTGGAAGCCAGATCCGCACTTCGGCGGGCAGCACCTTGGAGACCGGCACGTCGCAGCGCCCATGACCGGCGCAACGTCTGCACCGGCGCGCTGGCCCTCTGCGCAAAATCCCCGACGTGCCAGGCGTAGCGGGTTAACCCCAGCCGCGCGCCGTCGAGCGGCAGGCCCAGGCGATCCTCCGGCCGGCGAGCGTCGCGGAGATGGGCCTGGAATTCGGGCCAGGCCTCGTCCACCAGGAAGACGTGCCGGTCCGCGGCACCCGGCGGGGCGGCCCGGCCATGCTCATGGCGAAAGCAGTCAATCTCATCGCAGGTGGCGCAGCTTCGGGCCGCGGCGGACTCCCGCACCGGCGTGGTGCGGGTCTCGGCCGGAGGCGCCAGCGGCACCGCCGTTTTCGCGGGTGCCAACAGGCGGATGACGAGGCTCTCGCGGTCGAGCCGCGCCGACAGGCGCATCTCCCGGTCCGGCGCGAAGCGCAGGTCGACATAGTTCCAAGCCAAGGTGGCATCGCGGCCCGAGGCCGCGGCCGAGCCCGGAACGATGCGCGAATGAGAATGGCGCTCGACGATCCGGCAGCCCGCCTGGAGCGCGGCATCGTAGAGCGCGTTGGAGAGCTGGCACAGACCGCCGCCGATCGACGGCACCATGCAGCCCTGCTTCAGCATGCGGCCGGGGACATAGCCCCTTGCGGCGATCGGGGCGCCGAGATGACGCCAGACGCTGAACACCGCCCCCGCGGGAATGACCAGACCGTCGAGGGCGCGGCAGGCGATGCGAAGATTCTGGATCTTGCCGAGCTGGAAGCCGCGCTCGGCCAGAGCTTCATCGGCCCAGAGGGAGGAGCGGGATTCGGCCAGCAGATTCGGGAAGCCGGGTGCCTCGGCCTTGGCCAGAAGCGGCGGGCTGGCGATGAGGTTTCGAGCGCCCCGCTTGGCGCGGAGGGCGACGGCCTTGGCGCCGAAGACCAGCTGGGAATACCGGGTCGGGCGCGTCATGGACGGCGGGCCGGGGCGCAGCAGGGAGAATGCCGTCATCGATAGCCTCCGGCGGCAGGATTATACCTGCCCGGGGCGGCTGTCCATCCGAGGCGAGAATGGTTGTTTAGGCCGCGCTCAGGCCGCTTGGCGGGTCGCGATGCGATGGGGATGGGTATAGAGCCTGTAGCCCTCGCCATTCGCCCGGGCGATGAGGGTGAGCCCCGCCGTCTCGGCAAGCCGCAGGGCCAGCGCGGTGGGCGCCGACACCGCGACCAAGATGCCGATTCCCCGGGCCACGGCCTTCTGGACCATTTCATAGCTGCAGCGGCTGGTGACGACGGCGAAACCACTCTGAGAGTCGACCCCGGCCCGCGCCAGCCCGCCCAGCAGCTTGTCCAGCGCATTATGCCGCCCGACATCCTCGCGGATTTCGGCGACCGTGCCGTCGGGCAGCGCCCAGGCGGCGGCATGCAGCGCATGAACCTCGCGATTGATCGCCTGCAGCTTGGGCAGCGCCGCCATGGCGCGCATGACCGCCGCCGGCGAGACGATCACCTCGTTCCAGACCCCCTGCAGAGGACGCAAGGCCTGGTCGAGGCTGTCGACCCCGCAGAGGCCGCAGCCCGTCCGGCCCGTGAGATTGCGGCGCCGGGTGCTGAGCGCCGCGAAACGCCTGCCGGTGATGGTCAGCGCCATTTCGATGCCCCGTGGCGTCGCCTGCGCCTCGCAATCCAGAAGCTCATCGGGCCGCTCCAGGATGCCCTCCGTCAGGGAAAAGCCCAGGGCGAAATCCTCGAGATCCTGGGGGGTGGCCATCATCACCGCATGGGAGATGCCGTTGTAGACCAGGGCGACCGGCGTCTCCTCGGCGATGGCTTCGAGGCTGCCGCAGGATTCGCCGCCGCTCCAGCGGTGGCTCTCGATCTGGAGCGCCGGCGTCATGCCGCGGCGATCGGCCGGGCGAGAATGGGGATCGACTTGCCCGAGGGCGTCTTGCATCGCGGATCGTGGTGGGCGAGCGGGATGAGACCATTGGTCTCGGGGTAATAGGCGGCGATCGAGCCGCGCGGAATGCTGTAGGGCTTCACCTTGAACCCTCTGGCGGTTCGGCGGACATCGCTGCCGGCGAGGGATTCCAGCTCGACCAGGCTGTCGGGCGCGATGCCGCGATCGGCCATGTCCTGCTCGTTCATGAAGACTACCATCCTTCCGCCGAACACCCCGCGATAGCGGTCATTCAGGCTGTATATGGTGGTGTTGTACTGGTCGTGGCTGCGGATCGTGGTCAGCATCAGCGTACCCGGATTCGCGATCCGGGCATCTTCCGCCAGCCCCTCGATGACCAGGAAATTTGCCTTGCCGTTCGCCGTCTTCCAGATCCGGTCGCGCGGGCCGTTGTTCAGATGAAAGCCGCCGGGTACGCGCAGCCGGGCATTGAAATCGGCGAAGAGGACCGGGAACACCGCTTCGATCTTGTCGCGGATGAGGGTGTAGTCACCCTCGAAGGCATCCCAATCGATGCCGCTGTCCGGCAGCGTGGCGCGCGCCATGCCGCAGACGATCGCCACCTCGGATTTCAGCTCGGGGCTCGGCGGCTCGACGAGGCCGCTCGAGGCATGGACCATCGACATGCTGTCCTCGACGGTGATGCTCTGGCGCCCGCTGGCCTGCATATCGATGTCGCTTCGCGCCAGGCAGGGCAGGATCAGCGCCTCCTGGCCGTGGACGATATGGCCGCGATTGAGCTTGGTATTGATTCCCACCGTCAGCTTCAGCCGCCGCATCGCCGCCTTGGTGATCTCCGTATCGGGCGTTGCCGCCACGAAATTCCCGCCCAGGCCGATGAACACCTCGGCGGTGCCGTCGATCATCGCCTTGATCGAATCCACCACGGAATGGCCGTGATGCTGCGGCGGATGAAATCCGAAGACCTTCTCGATATTGCCCAGCAGCTCCGCGCTCGGCTTTTCATCGATCCCCACGGTCCTGTCGCCCTGGACATTGGAGTGGCCCCGCACCGGGCAGATGCCCGCACCGGGCCGGCCGAAATTTCCCCGCAGCAGCAGCAGATTGGCGATCTGCTGCACGGTCTCGGTGCCGCGGCGATGCTGGGTGATGCCCATCCCGTAGCAGAGGATGGCGGATTTGGCGCCCATGTAGACGGCCGCCATTCGCTCGATTTGCGCTTTCTCGACCCCTGAGACCCGCAGGATGTCCTCCCAGCGCGTGCCGCGCAGATCCTCGATGAGCGCGTCCAACCCCACCGTGTGCTGTTCGATGAAAGCAAGATCCAGCACCGGCTCGCCGCCCGTCCGAAGCGCCGCCTCATGGGCTTCGAGCACCAGCTTCATGATGCCCTTCAGCACGGCGACATCGCCGCCGACATTGACCTGGCAATATTCGCTGGCGATGCGGGTCGAGCTGAATGTCACCATTTCGACCGGGCTTTGCGGGGCGGCGAATCGCTCCAGCGCGCGTTCGCGCAGCGGATTGATCGCCACGATCGGAACGCCGCGGCGCGATGCGTTGCGCAGCGAGGTCATCATCCGGGGGCTGTTGGTGCCGGGGTTCTGGCCGATGACGAAGATCGCGTCCGTGGCATCGAAATCCTCGAGCAGGACCGTTCCCTTGCCGATGCCGATGCTTTCCGGGAGACCGACGCTGGTCGCCTCATGGCACATGTTCGAGCAATCGGGGAAATTGTTCGTCCCGAAACGGCGGACGAAGAGCTGATAGAGGAAGGCGGCCTCATTGGAGGCGCGGCCCGAGGTGTAGAAATCCGCTTTGTCGGGGCTGTCCAGCCCATTGAGATGAGCGGCGATCTTGGCGAAGGCCTCTTCCCAGCTGATGGGCACATAGTGGTCCGTCGCGCTGTCGTAGCGCATCGGTTCCAAAAGCCGGCCCTGCTCCTCCAGCCAATAGTCGCTGTGCTCGGCCAGCTCGCTGACGGTATAGGCGGCGAAGAATTCCCGCGTCACCTTGCGCTCGGTGAGCTCGAAGGAGACGGCCTTGGCGCCGTTCTCGCAGAACTCGAAGGAGCTGGTATGTTTCGGATCGGGCCAGGCGCAGCCCGGGCAGTCGAAGCCATGGGGCTGGTTCATCGAGAGCAGCGCCTTGGAGCCCTTGATCGCGATGCTCTGCTCGCGCAGCGCCCGGGCCGTTGCCTGGAGCGCGCCCCAGCCGCCGGCCGGGCTCTCATAAGGCTCGAAGGCGGGGCCGTCAGGGGGTTCCGTGACGGGGGCGGCGCGCTTTCCACAGGCGGGGGATCGATCGGACATGGTCTCTAACTCCTGCAGCTCGCTTTGCCCGACAAACGCGGGGGTCACCGGGCCATCGATTCATGCTGCCGCGAGAGATTCCCGCTGTCTTTCCGGATCGCACGGGTGCGGAGCCGGCACGTTCCGCGATTTATCGTCCGATCCGCGATCATTGCCGGCTCTGCGCGCGGCATCGGCGCTGCCATCGCCGAGCGATGCGGCGGTGGTCAGCCGCAGGTTCCAGACCGCTGCACGCGACAGCTTCTTGCCGCTGGCGGGGTCCTCTCCTATGGTCTTCAGAACCTGTTTATCGGTCATCCCGCTATATCTTGGATCGCCCTGACAGGGTTTGTTCGCCTTCCCAGGGAAGTTGCTGCCATGACCAAGAATCCGACCCGCCTGCTGTCCCTCATGGCCGCTGCGGGGATCGCCGTGATCGCGGGAAGCCTCGTCGCCGGAAAGGGCGGCGGCCGAGCAGCAGCCCAATACGGCCGAAGCCTTGCTCCATCAATGCGAGGCCTATGTCTCCGGCGACGCCGAGGCCCTGTCGCGGATGACCTGCGAGAACACCATCTGGTCGACCTTGAAGGCGATGGATGTCTCGAAGACCGTCGATCCCAAGTTCACGGCGCCCTATTGCAAGCCCGAGGGGATGGATATCTCGGTCCGGCAGGGGGCGGATATCTTCGTCAAATACGTCAATGAGCATCCCGACGTGCTACGCTATCCCGCGGAGCATGCGGTGATCCTGGCGATCCGCAGCGTCTATCCCTGCGGCTAAGCGCTTCTTCATTCCGGCAGAAGGACGAAACATGGGCGAGAAACTGCTGACTCCCAACGACCTGAAGGGCATCGCCGAGAAGACCCATATGGCCAAGGTCCAGGAGCAGTTCGACCGGGTCCGCAAGGAGCAGGAGGAGCAGCGGGCGATCCACGAGGCCTTCATGTCCCGGGATGTCCATCCCCAGGTCATGGACCGCCTCAACGCCGCGATCAAGCGCGCGGCCGAGCAGGGTCTGCACGAGGTCCAGGTGCTGACCTTCCCCGCGAGCTTCTGCAATGACCAGGGCCGGCGCATCAACAATGCCGAGCAGGACTGGCCGGTTTCTCTGGAGGGATTTGCCAAGAAGGCCCATGCCTTCTTCGAGGCGGAGCTGAAGCCCCTGGGATTCAAATCCCGGGCGCAGGTTCTGAACTACCCGGACGGGCGTCTGGGCGACATCGGTATCTTCCTCGCCTGGTAGCGGGGCTGACAACAGGGAGGGATCTTCCATGGCGAAGAAGGAAGCAAAGGGCAAGGCGAAGCGGGCGAAGGACGAAGCCGCGCCGGAAAAATCCGGCGGCAAGCTGTCGCGCAAGGACTATGAGAAGGAGTTGCGCCGGCTGCAGACCGAGCTATGCCTGGTGCAGGACTGGGTCAAGGCGACGGGGCAGCGGATCATCATCGTCTTCGAGGGTCGCGATGCCGCCGGCAAGGGCGGCACCATCCGGGCCATCACGGAGCGCTGCAGCCCGCGCGTTTTCCGCGTTGCGGCCCTGCCTGCGCCCTCGGACCGCGAGAAATCCCAGATGTACCTGCAGCGCTACATGCCGCATTTCCCGGCGGCCGGCGAGGTCGTCATCTTCGACCGGAGCTACTACAATCGGGCCGGGGTCGAGCGGGTCTTGGGATTCTCCACGCAAAACCAGGTGCGCGAATTCCTGAACCTCTGCCCGGCCTTCGAGAAGATCATGGTCGATAACGGCATCAGGGTGATCAAATACTGGCTCGAGGTGAAGGAAAGCGAGCAGGAGCGGCGCTTCGAGGCCCGCATCCAGGATCCCCTGCGGCAGTGGAAGCTGAGCCCCACCGACCTCGAATCACGCCGGCGCTGGTACGACTATTCGAAGGCTCGCGACGAGATGTTCGACGCCACCGACACGGCCTGGGCACCCTGGCATGTCGTGCGCTCCGATTCGAAGAAGCATGCGCGCCTCAATTGCATCAGCCATCTGCTCACCCTCATTCCCTACAAGCCGGTGGAGAGGCCCAAGGTCAAGATGCCGAAGCGCTCGACGAAGCAGGCCTATGACGATATCGCCACCATGAAGGAGCGGCGCTGGATCCCGGAGCGCTACAAGCCCTGAATCCTCGCAAACGTATCGGAGCACCCGGGTGACGACGCCGATCAAGACCCTGGCGTTTTGCGGCAGCCTGCGCAAAGCCTCGTACAATCGCATGCTGCTCAAGACCGCGATCGAGCTGGCGCCCGAGCGCATGAGCATCGAGGAAGGCGAGATCGGCGCGCTCCCCCTCTACAATGCCGATCTGCATCAATCGGGCCTGCCGCCCGAGATCATGCTGCTCTGCGAGCGGACCGCCGCCGCCGATGCGCTGCTCTTCGTGACCCCGGAATACAATTATTCGATCCCCGCGCCGCTGAAGAACGCCCTCGACTGGATCTCCCGCCGCCAGCCCCAGCCCTTCGCCGGAAAGCCCGTGGCCGTCATGGGCGCCACCCAGGGCGCTTTCGGCACGGTGCGCGCCCAGCTGCATCTGCGTCACAGCATGGTGTTTCTGGATATGCATCCGGTCAACAAGCCGGAAGTCCTGATCGCCCAGGCGCAGAACAAGTTCGACGCGGCGGGGAAGCTGACGGATGAGCCCGCGCGCGGCCTGGTCCGCGATCTCATGGCGGCGCTGGCGGCTTGGACTGAAAGGCTTCGCGGTTAGCCCACAAAATCCCTCTCCCGCGCTTCGAAGCGCGGTAGAGGAGTAAAAGATGCGGGCCGCGCTAATAAAACAGTGCGAAATAGATCACATAGAGCCAACCGAAGATCCCATGGATGATGGCCCAGAGGATCGAGTGGTTGTTGCTGTAGGAGATGGCGATGGCCAGCGCCGAGCCGAAACCGATACCGTATTTCGCGCCCGCCACCCGCATCGTGTAAACTCTTCCATTCATTCTCGCCTGCCTCCTCGCTTCCAAACTCATGCCGATGTCTTGCCGGCCGCAAGCTCCTTCGCCTCTTCGCGCAGGCGGAACTTCTGGATCTTGCCCGTCGAGGTCTTGGGAATGGGCGCGAAGACGATGCGCCGCGGGACCTTGAAGCGGGCGATATTCTCCCGGCAGAAGTCGACGATCTCGGCAGCCGTGGCATTCATGCCCGGTCTCAGCTCGATGAAGGCGCAAGGGCTCTCGCCCCAGCGTTCGTCGGGCATGGCCACGACGGCGGCGATCGCCACGGCGGGATGGCGATAGAGGACATTCTCCACCTCGATGGAGGAGATGTTCTCCCCACCCGAGATGATGATGTCCTTGGAGCGGTCCTTCAGCTGGACATAGCCGTCGGGATGGACGACGCCGAGATCGCCGGTGCGAAACCACCCGCCCCGGAAGGCCCTGTCGGTGGCGGCCGCGTCCTTGAGATAGCCTTTCATGACGATATTGCCGCGCATCATCACTTCGCCCAGGGTCGCGCCATCGGCCGGCACGGCCAGGCCCGTCTCGGGATCGGCGACCATCAGCCCTTCCTGCACGTGATAGCGCACGCCCTGGCGCGATTTGAGATCGGCCTGGGCTTCGATAGGTAGGCCGTCCCAATCCTCATGCCAGGCGCAGACCACCGCGGGTCCATAGACCTCGGTCAGCCCATAGACA
This sequence comes from uncultured Alphaproteobacteria bacterium, assembly GCA_963757155.1. GTDB lineage: Bacteria > Pseudomonadota > Alphaproteobacteria > Dongiales > Dongiaceae > DASXQK01. The sequence continues at coordinate 243,151 of CAVWQS010000014.1, read as the reverse complement.
TGGGTGACCTCGAAGCCGGCCTCCTGCATCGCGGCCAGGACCGCCGCCGGGGGTGGTGCGGCGGCGGTCATCATGCGCAGCTTGCGGGCCGAGCTGTCGCGCCCGGCCGGCGCCGCATCGAGGATCAGCTGCATCACGATGGGGGCGCCGCAGAGATGGGTGACGCCATGGGCCGCGATGGCGGCCCAGATTCCCGCCCCGTCGACACGCCGCAGGCAGACATGGGTCCCGGCCGCCAGGGTCACGGTCCAGGGAAAGCACCAGCCGTTGCAATGGAACATCGGCAAGGTCCAGAGATAGACGGGATGCCGGCCGAAATCCCACGCCAGGGTATTGCCGAGGGCGTTCAGATAAGCGCCGCGGTGATGATAGAGCACGCCCTTGGGATTGCCCGTGGTGCCGGAGGTGTAGTTGACCGCGATGGAATCCCATTCATCGCCGGGCGGGACCGCTTCGAAGGCGGGGTCGCCGGTGGCCAGCAGGGCCTCATACTCCATCTCGCCGAGGCGCTCGCCGCCGGGCCCTTCGGGATCCTTGCTGTCGATCACCCTGAGCGGCCGCGGAAGCAGCGCCAGCGCCTTGCGGATCACCGCGTGATATTCGGTATCGGCGATCAGGATCTTCGCCTCCGAATGCTCGAGGATATAGGCGATGGCCGCGGGATCGAGGCGGGTGTTGATCGCATTCAGGATGGCCCCGGCCATGGGCACGGCGAAATGCGCTTCCAGCAGCAGCGGCACATTGGGCGCCATGACCGCGACCGTGTCGCCCGGACCGATGCCGATTCCCTGCAGCGCCGATGCGAAGCGCCGGCAGCGCTCATGCACCTCCGACCAGGTGAAGCGGCGCGTCCCATGGATCACCCCGACATGCTGGGGATAGACATCGGCCGTCCGGCTGAGGAAGGAGACGGGCGTCAACGCGGCCCAATTGGCCGGGTTGGGCGGGAGCTCCGCCTTGTCACTCATCGGAGAGGCTCATGCGACCGGAGGACCTTTGAGCTCGACCCGATTGCCCTCCGGATCCAGCATATAGATTGAGGGTCCCTCGCCATCGGCGCCGAAGCGCGTGCCGGTTTCCTCGACCGCCACGCCATGTCGCCGCAGATGATCGGCGATCGCAGCGGCATCGAACGGGTCGATGCGCAAGCAGAGATGATCGACGTTATGGCCCTCGCTGCCCGGGGGCGGCCCGCCGCTGCTGCCAAGCGGTCCCGCCACATCGACGAGATCGATCAGGGACCGCCCGGCACGCAGATGCAGCAGGCCGAGATCCTCGCGCCGGCGCTCGACGGCGCAGCCGATGACCTCGCAATAGAAGCGCTCCAGCGCCGCCATGCCCCGCACGCGGAGCACGACATGGTCGAGGCCGAGGAGGGTGAAGGGCGCTCCGGTCATCGCGGAACTTATACATAGAACCGCGGCAGCGCTCTAGGAGCCTGTCTGAGAAGCGTCTAGGCTATGCCCGCATCAGAGCTGCCGACGGAGCGCGCGACGCATGACCAGGCTCGAGGAGCTCATCGATACCGCAGCCTATCCGCTCCACCACGCCGAGGGTCGCGCCGCTCTGGTGGCTGCGGCGCGGCGCTCGCTGGCCGAAGGCGGTTTCGTGCGGTTGCCGGGCTTCGTTCTTCCGGCCGCTGTGCAAGCCATGGCCCGGGAGGCGGAGCGCGCCTGTGCGGCGGGCGGCTTTCGCCGCGACTATCTGCTCGGCGCCTATGGCGGGAAGGGCGAACCCGATCTGCCGGAGGATCATCCCACCCGCCGCCGCCATCCCTATTCCATGCATGTGGTGGCCCAGGACATCCTGCCGGAAGAAGGGCTGGTGCGGCGGCTCTTCGCCCAGGACATGATGACCGATCTCATTCGCGACATGCTGGGCGAAGCTGAGCTCTATCGCTGCGCCGATCCGCTGGTGAGCTGCGTCACCACCCATCTCGCGCCGGGCGACCAGCATGGCTGGCATTTCGACGCCAATGATTTCGTGGTGACCCTGCTGGTCCAGAAGCCCGAGCAAGGCGGGGAGTTCGAATTCGTGCCGGGCATACGCAGCGACGAAGCGGAGAATTACGAGGCGGTTGCCGCCGCCATGGACGGGCGTTCCCCGGCCCTTCGCCTCCTGCCGGCCGAGGCGGGGACGCTGATCGTCTTCCAGGGCAAGCGCGCGCTGCATCGCGTGACCCCGGTCAGGGGCGAGCGCACCCGGATCATCGCTCTTTTCAGCTACGACCGGCTCCCCGGCATGTTCTTTCCCGAGCGGGTCCATATCAACGCGGTGGGGCGGACCATCGCCCAAGATTGAGGCTGTACCCAGCGGCGTTTTGGCGATGACCCGCGGGCGGACGGCGATCGAACTGTGCGACTTGGCCCATCAGCACGCTCTCCTTCGGAGACCGCGGCGCACGGTAGTCGAGCCGACCGTCCATGATCCGGAAATGAGACCCGATCGCATCTCGAGCGATATCCCGGCGCTGCCCATCCGCACGCTGCCCGCCATCCAGGTGCAAAACGACTGGACCCTGCACAACATCATCGTGGCCGCCGATGGCGTCGACTATATCGTATATCGTCGATTTCAATTCGATGCGCGCTCGGACCTGCGCTGGCTCGACGGGGTGGCGCGCTCGACAGGGGCGACGAGGGGGTCAAGAAGGTGACTGGCGGACAGTCATTTCAATCACCGGCCATTGGCCCTCCTCCACCTTCCTGGCATCTTCATTCTTTTTTTATCTTTCTTAAGGCGTCTTCGAACCAAATCAGCTAAAGTACATGAATAAGAGGGGCTGGGCCCAGGAACTTGCGGCGACCACGGCGATCCCAGTTGGTTCGCTAGCCAAGCGGCCGGAAACAGGACGGATCCATAGTAAATGAAGGATCCATAGTAAGTAAATACAGATGCGCAGGCGAGCTTCCCCTCCCGTTCCCGGGCGCCGGTGGGCCTCGGGACCGCGTGTCCTTTTGGTCACCGCAGTCTTGCGCGTCCTGGCCTTGGGCGTGGCCGGCGCCTTGCTCTCCTCGACCGATTCCCGTCATCACTTGGTAGCCCCGGCCCTCGCCGAGGAGGGCGGCCATGGAAAGGGCAACGCCGGGAATGGCCAAGGCGGCGGCGGGACTGGCAATGGCCAGGGCAACGCCGGCGGCAACGGCCAGGGCGGCGCCGGCGGCAACAGCGGCGGCAGCGCCGGCGGCAACGGCCAGGGCGGCGCCGGCGGCAACAGCGGCGGCAGCGCCGGCGGCAACGGCCAGGGCAGCGCCGGCGGCAACAGCGGCGGCAGCGCCGGCGGCAACGGCCAGGGCAACGCCGGCGGCAACAGCGGCGGCAGCGCCGGCGGCAACGGCCAGGGCAACGCCGGCGGCAACAGCGGCGGCAGCGCCGGCGGCAACGGCCAGGGCAGCGCCGGCGGCAACAGCGGCGGCAGCGCCGGCGGCGACGGCCAGGGCAACGCCGGCGGCAACAGCGCCAGCGGCAGCGCCGGCGGCAACGGCCAGGGCAGCGCCGGCGGCAACAGCGGCGGCAGCGCCGGCGGCAACGGCCAGGGCAGCGCCGGCGGCAACGGCCAGGGCAGCGCCGGCGGCAACGGCCAGGGCAGCGCCGGCGGCAGACGGCCAGCGGCGGCAGCGCCGGCGGCAACGGCCAGGGCAGCGCCGGCGGCAACGGCCAGGGCAGCGCCGGCGGCAACAGCGGCGGCAGCGCCGGCGGCAACGGCCAGGGCAGCGCCGGCGGCAACGGCCAGGGCGGCGCCGGCGGCAACGGCCAGGGCAACGCCCACGGCAACAGTGGCGGCAGCGCCGGCGGCAGCAGCGGCGGCAGCGCCGGCGGCAGCAGCGGCAGCAGCGGCGCGGCGGCAGCAGCGGCGGCAGCGCCGGCGGCAACAGCGGCGGCAGCGCCGGCGGCAACAGCGGCGGCAGCGCCGGCGGCAGCAGCGGCGGCAGCGCCGGCGGCAGCAGCAGCGGCGGCAGCGCCGGCGGCGGCAGCAGCGGCGGCAGCGCCGGCGGCAGCAGCGGCGGCAGCGCCAGCGGCAGCAGCGGCGGCAGCAGCGGCGGCAGCGCCGGCGGCAGCAGCGGCGGCAGCGCCGGCGGCAACAGCGGCGGCAGCGCCGGCGGCAGCAGCGGCGGCAGCGCCGGCGGCAGCAGCGGCGGCAGCGCCGGCGGCAGCAGCGGCGGCAGCGCCGGCGGCAGCAGCGGCGGCAGCGCCGGCGGCAACAGCGGCGGCAGCGCCGGCGGCAGCAGCGGCGGCAGCGCCAGCGGCAGCAGCGGCGGCAGCAGCAGCGGCGGCAGCAGCGGCGGCAGCAGCAGCGGCGGCAACAGCGGCGGCAGCAGCGGTGGCAGCGAAGGGAGCGGCGCCGGCACTTCCGGCATCTCGTCGCCAACCGGCAGCAGCGGCGGCCTAGCCGGCCACGCCAGCTCCGGTCGCCAGGGACGGGGCGGGTTCGAGCCGGGCGAGGTCATGGTGCTGGGCGACCGTCCCGAGACCCTCGCCAGAGTGCAGCGTCTCGGCTTTCACCTGATCGAGGCGCGACCGCTCGCCGCCCTCGGCCTTTCGGTGCTGAAGCTCTCCACGCCGACCGGCCTCGACGGGCGCCTGGGGGTGGCCCTGCTCCGTGCGCGCTATCCGGATCTGACGGTGGACGTCAACAGCCTCTATGGATCCTATGAGACCGAGGCGGCCCAAGTCGTTTCTTTACCTGCGCCGGATTACGCACGGCATATGATCAACTGGCCGGGCGGAGAAGGCTGCGGGGCGGGCTTGCGCATCGGCATGATCGATTCGGCATTGGCGACCGGGTTGCCGACCTTCGCCGGCCGCAAGCTGCATCAGCGCTCCTTCGTCGAGCCGGGCCACACGGCGGCCGATCCGGCCCATGGCACGGCCATCGCCGCCCTTCTCGTCGGCGCACCCGATCCGGCGCATCCGACGGGGGGCGGTCTCCTGCCCGCCGCCGATTTCTACGTCGCGACTGTCTTCGAGCGTCAAGGCGGAAAGAGCCAAGCCAGCGCCTTCGCCATTGCCGCGGCACTCGATTGGATGGTCCAGAATCGCGTGGCGGTGGTGAACGTCAGCCTGGCGGGCGACAACAACGCGCTGATGGCTCTGGCCGTGCACCGCGCGAGCGAGCGCGGCACCATCCTGGTGGCTGCGGCGGGGAACGCCGGCCCCGATGCCCCACCCGCCTATCCGGGTGCGTTGCCGGAGGTCATCGCCGTCACCGCCATCGATCGGCACGGCGCCGTTTTCCCTGAGGCCAACCGCGGCGACTACATCGCCTTCGCAGCACCAGGGGTCAGTATCTGGGTACCTGGATCGGATGGCCGGGGACGCTATGAGACCGGCACCTCCTTCGCGGCACCCTTCGCGCTCGGCACCGCGGGGCTGGAGGTGATGCGGGGCGCCCCGCCCAACGCCGACGCGCTGCGCCGGCGCCTGGCGGAGAAGGCGCACGCGCTTGGAACCGGCCGCAAGAACCCAGTCTTCGGCTATGGCCTAGTCCAGGCCGGCGCCTCCTGCGGGGTCGTGGCTTCGGCCGAATGAGCGCGCCAAACTGAGCCAAGTTTCGAGACGGCAAGCGACGATCGCGTCAAAGGCCGGGCCGGGATCTGGCGGAGATTGATCTCGCCCGCAGGCCACGCGTAACGTCGCGGCCTGAATATAGGCCCGCCCTAGCTCGCCATCGTCGTGGACGAGTCGCCGGCCGATGCGGCCTGATCCACGAAGTCAAGTTCGACGGCAACCGTCCCGGTACGGGAAGGATCGCGTGATGACGAGCGATAAAGGGAATTCCCCGCGTCCTGCCACGCGCCGGGCGGTCGCAAATACTCCGTTCTTGCAAATTACCCCGCATGAAGGCCTAGGCATCCCACACCGCCGACGCCAGCCGGCGCTGGCCCTCCGGTGAGCAATTGCCGAACGTCCAGTTGAGGCCAATAGCACTCGCAGGCCACAGCCTCCAAGCCATCCCCGTCCAGAATCGTGATCCGATCCGCGGTTTGGCCATCCGTCGGGACCCTCCCCCTCTTGGGTGCAAACACGCATTTCGCTCGCTGTCGTCAGGGTCTTAGCTTGCCGGGAGCGTTATCAGGCTAGCGAGACAAGCAGTGTGAGTTGCACCGGAGGTGTCTCGCTCAATGATTTGATAGGTCAATGCCCCGAAGGCCGTTCCGCTCACTTCCGGAAAGAAGAACAGTATCAGGTCGCAGTTTGTTGAATGATAGGTCCATACTTGGTACGGAGCAAAACTCTTGGGCGCCGCCGGCGGACCGAACAGCTTCATCGTATCCGCCTGGCTGAGGCCCACTAGATGGGACACGTCTGTCAGCGGCAGCGCCTCCACGCCGGCGGCAGCCCCGTTGGCCATGTGCACCACCTTCCGTCCCATTGCCCTTTGACTGGCTGTGAACTGCGGCTCCAGCGGCGCCTTCGGGGAGGCTTGGTTCGCCAGCGCCTCGCTCTCCGCCAAGCTATACTCGGCGCCCGGCTTCAATACAGGCAAGGGCGGTACCGGAATCATGGAGGGCGGCGGCGTCTCGATCAGCGTCCGCTGGATCGGCACCGGTGGCGGCGGCGTCTCGATCAGCGTCTGCTGGATCGGCACCGGTCGCTGCACCGCTATTGAGACAGAATGGTGCTGGGAGCAACCGGCTACCACCGAAAGTATTAGCAACGCGCTCGATTGCACCGGGCGCATCTCGAAACTTCTTCTTGCATCGCATGCCACCTGTCGCCCTTGGGTGTGGCAATCCCCTGATCGTTGAGAGCACGGGCGATGTCGGCTGCGGTAGTTACGCCTTGTCGGCGCAGTCCTTGAATGGTTGCCATGGTGGCTTTGTCACGCATCAGCCATACCGGCTTGTCTGGCCTGTTGTCGTTCATGGGCCGCTCCCTGCTGGCCTGCGACGTCGGTGCATCCCAAACAACGCGCCAGTAGCTATTTTAATCCCGGTTCATAATTTTATTCCGGCACGTCACCTATTCGCGTGGGAGCATCAGGAAGATGCAGAAACCAACCTATCGAGTAATCCCTCGGAAAGACGGCCGCGCCGTCGATGTCGAGATGACGGCGCCAAATTGTCCGCCGACTATCGTCAATTGCTTCAACGCAGAGGTAGGTGCCTGGCAATGGGTGTACGAGCAGCGCCAGGTTGAGCGGGTTGCGCGGAGGCTAAAGCGCGATCCAGAAGGGCATGGGCGGGCATAATCGGGCCGTGGGCCGGACGATCCCTCAACATTGAGGCTGTACCCCGGGCTCAACTCATGTAAGACCTATTCACATGAGTTGGTCCAGGGATCGAGGGGATTCGGAGCGCCGCAGCTATCATCACGGGAATCTGCGTGAGGCCTTGATCCGCGCCGCCCTGGAATTGATCGCCGCCAAGGGCCCTGCCGGCTTCACCTTTGCCGAGGCGGCGCGCTCCGCCGGCGTCAGCCCGGCCGCGCCCTATCGCCACTTCCGCGATCGCGACGCGCTGATGGCCGATGTGGCGGCCCGCGGCTTCGAGCTCTTCGAGGCGGCTCTCAGCCGGGCCTGGAAGGACGGCAAGCCCGATCCCCTGACGGCCTTCGAGCAAGTCGGCCGGGCCTATCTCGCCTTCGCCCGCGCGGAGCCGGCCTATTATTCCGCGATGTTCGAGGCTGGCCTGCCCATGGATCTCGACCCCGCGCTGCGCGAGGCCGGGGATCGCGCCTTCGCCGTTCTGCGCAAGGCGTCGGAGACACTCTGCGGCCTGCTGCCGCCCGGGAGCCGGCCACCGGCACTCATGATGGCGCTCCATGTCTGGGCCCTCTCCCACGGCATCGCCTCGCTGTTCGGTCGTGGCGATGCGGCCCGGCGCAAGCTGCCGATGGCGCCCGAGGAGCTCCTGGAGGCCGGCGTGCTGGTCTATCTCGCCGGGCTCGGATTCCCGGGCGCCAAGGGCGCCGCCCCTCGCTAACGCGGAATCTTCCAAAGCATCTTGACAGCCGGCCAGGCTGGGTCCATCTATGTGAATGTTAAAAACATTAACATGAGAAGGCGAGACCCTGATGGGCATCACCGCGAAACTCGATGATTTGGGGAAGCCGGCCTGGATCGCCCTGATGATCCTGGGCTTCCTCGCCTACTGGCCGATCGGCCTCGGAATCCTGGCTTATGTTGTATGGAGTGGACGCATGAGATGTTGGAAGCGGGGCGGCTACGGCCGCTGGCACAATGAGGGCAAGGACCGCATGCGCGAGGCCATGGGCCGCTGGTGCGGCGGCGCCAAGCGCGGCTACTCGAGCGGCAACAGCGCCTTCGACGACTATCGCGAAGAGACCATCCGCCGGCTGGAGGAAGAGGAGCGCGAGTTCAAGGATTTCCTGGAGCGCCTGCGCCAGGCCAAGGACAAATCGGAGTTCGACCAGTTCATGGCCGATCGCGGCCGCCGCGCACCGCAAGGCCCGGAACAGTCGCCAGCCTAGTCTTCAATCTACCCCCGCCGACGAAACGCCGGACCCGCAAGGGTCCGGCGTTTTCGTTTGTGCTGCGCCGCACCTCGCTGCGCGCGATCATCTCAGCACAGGTTCTGCCCAATTATTGTGCAGTGACTTTTTCAATCCAACAGCGCGACAGCGGCACTTCGATGACAGCCCCACTAGCCAAGCGCAAGTGAATCGGCAAGACTTGGTGATCGATATTGAAGATCGATCGACACTCGCAAGACCGCTACGTCGCCGACGGACTTGGCTTCGGCCGCCGAGAAAAAGGTGCCGAACTGCCGTTGCAGCAACGCCCGTTGCATGCTCCTCGAAGGGTCACATGCGGGCAGGATAGGGGAGGAATGCCGATGGGCGACGTGAGCTCACCTCGCCTCGACCGGGCGCAAAGCCCAGACCTCACGGGTCGCCGCCGGCATCATGTCGCGGCCATTCACGCAAATTTTACAACCGGACATTAGGGAGGAATTGATGCTCCATCGCTTGTCGACTTGCCGCTTCGGACGGCGCAGCGTGCTCAAGGCCGGGCTGGCTCTCGGTGCGGCACCTCTGGCGGGTCCCTTCATCATCAACGCGCGGGGCGAGGAGCCCATCAAGATCGGCTTCGACGATCCGCTGACCGGCACCTATGCGGAGCTGGGCAAGAATGAGCAGATCGGCGCCGAGTTCGCGGTCGAGCAGATGAACAGCAAAGGCGGGATCCTCGGCCGTCAGGTGCAGATGCTGGTCGAAGACTTCGACCAGCGGCGACGTCGGCACGGCGGTGCAGAAGGCGCGCAAGCTCATCGATCGCGACAAGGTCAGCTTCCTTCTCGGCAACGTCAATTCCTCCATGGCGCTGGCCCTCGGCCAGGCGGCCAATGAGTTGAACACGCTGCTCATCGTGACGGGCGGCCACACCGATGCCGTTACCGGCAAGGACTGCCACTGGAACGTCTTCCGCGTCTGCAACACGACGCGCATGGAGACCAATTCCGTGTCGAAGACCCTCTTCGACCAGTTCGGCAAGAAGTGGTTCTTCATCACCGCCGACTATGCCTTCGGCCATACGCTGCAACAGGGCTTCGAGGCGAGCCTCAAGCAATACGGCGGTACCGAGGCCGGCGTCGCGCTGACGCCGCTCGGCACCACCGATTTCTCCTCCTATCTGATCCAGGCGCAGGCCGCCAATCCCGATGTCATCATCTTCCTGAACGCCGGCCAGGATGCGGTCAACTCGCTGAAGCAGGCGGTGCAGTTCGGCCTCGACAAGCGCTTCCATATCGCCGGCGCGCAACAGGAGCTCGAGGTGCTCGAGGCCCTGCCGCCGGAGGCGCGCATCGGCACCTGGGTCTTCGAATGGTACTGGAAGCAGCCGGGCGTGCCCCATGTCCCCGAATTCGTCGCCGCCCTGAAGGCCAAGACCGGCCGGGTGCCGACGGCGCGCCATTGGTTCGGCTTCACGGCGGCCTGGACCTGCGCGCTCATTGCCAATCAGGAGAAGACGCTCGAGGCAGGGAAGCTCGCCAAGGCGCTGGAGGGCTTCAAGCTGCCGCCCGAGATCGCCCTGATGCCCAATGAGCCCTTCTACCGCGCCGGGGATCATCAGCTCATGCCCTCGCTCTTCGTCGGCCATGCGGTCGCCGAAGGCGCCGAGCCCGATGACCTGTTCCACGTCGACCAGGTCGTGAAGGGCACCGATGTCGCACCCACGGTCGAAGCGACCGGCTGCCAGATCAAATGGCCGGCCTGAGCACCGAGCACCTGCCGGGCGTTGCCATCCGACTTCACCCTCTCCCGCCCTTCGAAGCGCGGGAGAGGGTGAAGTGCGCGCGGACGACATTTGGGGGATAGAGGGGATAGAATGGACAGCCTGATCACCGCATGACGCAGCTCATCCTCTTCAATCTGTTCAACGGCCTGATCGTCGGCGCCTTCTATGCGTTGATGGCTCTCGGCCTCTCCCTGATCCTCAATCTCAGCGGCGTGATCAATTTCGCTCATGGCGGCTTCCTGGCCCTGGGCGCCTATTTCGCCTATAGCCTCATGCCCTATATCGGCTTCTGGGGTGCGCTGGTGGTCGCCCCCTCCTGACCGCAGGCGTGGGCATGATCGTCGAGCGGGTCTTGATCCGCCGGCTCTATGGTCGAGACCCGCTGTACAGCCTGCTGCTGACCTTCGGCCTGGCCTATATCCTCGAGGACGGCACCCGCTTCATCTGGGGGCCGCAGAGCCTCCCCTATTCGGTCCCGACCTGGCTCAATACGCCGCTCAGCGGCCAATTCTTCTTCGTGACCGGCTATCGCATGTTCATGGTGCTGCTGGTCGTCGTCGCGGTGGTTGGATTGTTCCTGATCCTCGGCCGGACGCGCCTCGGCATGCGCATTCGCGCCGGAACCCTCGACCTCGATACGGTCTCCGTCCTGGGCGTCAACGTGCGCCTGCTGCGCAGCCTCAACTTCGGCCTCGGGATCTATCTCGCGGGACTTGCCGGCGTGCTCGCCGCGGGCATGCTCGGCCTCCAACCCACCATCGGGACTTCCCTCATCATGCCGAGCTTCGTCGCCATTATCGTCGGCGGGCTGGGCAGCCTGCCCGGAACGCTGCTGGGCGGGCTCCTGATCGGCGTCGCCTCCGGCGTCGTCACCGTCTTCTTCTCCTCCGCCTCGGAGGCGGTCATCTACGTCATGATGGCCGTCGTCCTGCTGATTCGTCCGCGCGGCCTGCTGGGCGAGGAAGGGCGGCTGCAATGATGGAGATCAACAAGCGTTCCGCCGCGGCCCTGATCTGGATCCTGCTGCTGGCGCTGCCCTTCTGGATGCCGTGGGTCGGCGGCTATCAGGAGCTCGGCACCCGCGTGCTGGTGATGGCGCTCGCGGCCATGTCGCTCAATTTCCTGCTGGGTTTCACGGGCGTGCTCTCCTTCGGCCATGCCGCCTACTTTGGCCTCGGCGCCTATGGCGTGGGCATGACCATCAAATACATCGCCCCCAGCACCTCGCTGGGCATCCTCATCGGCGTGCTGGTCGGCACCGTCGCCGCGGCTATCATCGGCGCCCTGATCGTGCGCCTGCGCGGCGTCTATTTCGCCATGGTCACCATCGCCTTCGGCCAGGTCTTCTTCTTCATCGCCTTCCGCTGGAACGATGTCACCGGCGGCGATGACGGGCTGGGCGGATGGCGGCGCCAACCCCTGGACCTGGGCTTCACCCAGATCGACATCCTCGGCAACGACAAGGCCTTCTACTACCTGGTGCTGGCGCTCTTCGCGCTCGCCGTCGCGGTAATGGCGCTGCTGTTGCGATCACCCTTCGGGCGCAGCCTGCTGGCGATCCGCGAGAACGAGCGCCGGGCGCGCTTCCTCGGCATTCCGATCGAGTTTCACATCTGGCTCTCCTTCGTGATCTCCTGCCTCTTCGTCAGCCTGGCCGGCACGCTCTACGCGCTGCTCAACAACTTTACCGATCCGCGCGCGCTGCGCTGGGACATGTCGGGAAATTTCGTCATCATGGCCGTGCTGGGCGGCATGCGCTCCTTCTGGGGGCCGCTCATCGGCGCGGCGATCTTCGTGGTGCTCCAGGACTACATCTCGAGCCAAACCGAGAACTGGATGTCCTTCATCGGATTGTTCTTCGTGCTGGTGGTGCTGTTCTTCCCCCGCGGCGTGCTCGGCATCATTCGGCGCAAGGTGTCCTCGTGACCTTGCTCCAGGTGCAGAATGTCTCGCGGCATTTCGGCAGCCTGATCGCCGTCAACGAGGTCTCCCTCACGGTCGAGCCGGGAGAGCTGCGCGCCGTGATCGGCCCGAACGGTGCCGGCAAGACCACCTTCTTCAATCTGATCAGCGGATTCTTCCCGCCGACATCGGGGCGGATCCTGCTCGACGGCCGGGAAATCACCAATCTGCCGGCCCATCGGCGTGTTGCGATGGGCATGGCACGGACCTTCCAGATCACCGAGATCTTCCCCGAGCTCAGCGTGCGAGAGAATCTGCGCATCCCGGTCGAGGTCGCGAGCGGCTTTCGCCTTCGGCCCTTCCTGTCGAGCACGGCCTCGGAAGAGGTGGAAGCGCGCGTCTCCGAGCTGATGGAGATGGGCGGGCTCGCGGCGAAGGCGGACCGGCTGGTGGGCGAGCTGCCCCATGGGGATCAGCGCGCCACCGAGATCATGATGTCCCTGGCGCTGAAGCCGCGCCTGCTGCTGCTGGACGAGCCGACGGCGGGCATGGGCGATCAGGAGACCTATGACATCACGCGGCTGATCCGGGGCCTGCACAAGGACCAGAAACTGGCGATCGTCCTGATCGAGCACGACATGCGCGTGATCTTCCATCTCGCCGACCGCATCATGGTGCTGATGGAAGGCGCGGTGCTGGCCGAGGGCACGCCGCCCGAGATCGCCGCCGACGAGCGGGTGCAGGCAGCCTATCTGGGGAAGGCCGCATGAACATCCTCGAGGCGGAGGGCATCCACAGCTACTACGGCAAGAGCCATATCCTGCATGGCGTGAGCCTGACGCTGCAAGAAGGGGAGATCGTCACGCTGCTCGGACGCAACGGCGCCGGCAAGACGACGACCCTGCGCAGCATCGTCGGCCTGACCCCGGCGCGCGAGGGCGTCGTGCGAATCCTCGGCAAGGCGACGACCCATTGGCCACCCTATTCGCATCGCCGCACTCGGCGTCGGCTATGTGCCGGAGGGAAGGCGCATCTTCGCCAATCTGACGGTCGAGGAAAATCTCAAGGTGCCGCTGGAGCGCCCCGGGCATTGGACCATCCCCAGGGTCTTCGAGCTCTTTCCACGCTTGGGCGAGCGGCGCCGGAACAAAGGCCGCCAGCTCTCCGGCGGCGAGCAGGAGATGCTCGCCATCGCCCGCGCTTTGCTGCTCAATCCGAAGCTCCTGCTGCTGGACGAGCCCTCCCAGGGGCTGGCGCCTCTGATCGTGCAGGAGGTCTTCCGGGTGGTCGCCGATATGCGCAACATGGGCATGTCCCTGCTGCTGGTGGAGCAAAACGTGCGCGCTGCCGTCGAGATCGCCGACCGGGCCTATGTGCTGGACGACGGGCGCGTCATCTACGAGGGCTCGGCCGCCGAGCTCGGCCGTGACGAGGAGCGCGTCCGTGCGCTGGCGGGCGCCAGCGCGGAGAGCTGGGACGCGGCGGAGGCTTAGCCGCCTCCTACAGTCGTCATTCCCCCGAAACGCGGGAATGACGGACTTATAGGGCATCACGCCCCCTCGATCTCGATCACCACATTGCCCGTGACCTTGCCGCTTTCCACCGCCTCATGGGCCGCCGCGATGTCATCCAGCGGAAAGCTCTCCGCCACGGCATGGCGGAGCGTGCCCTGCTCCATGGCCCGGGTCAGATCGGCGATCGTCTGGGCGCGCTCCTCCTTCGTCAGCAGATAGACCAGCACCAGGCGGATCGTCGCCGCCTTGAACATCAGGGGATAGAAGGGGATCGCCGGCAAAGGTGCGGCAGTGGAGGCATAGGCGGCGATGGTGCCGTGGGTCTTCAGGATCTTCTCGCTCACCGCGAGATTCCCCCCGAACTCCACCTCCACGATACGGTCGACTCCGGCCCCGGCCGTCGCCGCCAGGACCGCCGCGGCGACATCCTCCTCGCGATAGTTGAACACCGCCTCGGCGCCCGCGGCCCGCGCATGATCGGCCTTCGCCTCGCTGCTCGCCGTGGCCAGGACCCGCGCCCCGCCCCAGCGCGCAAGCTGGATCGCGTAATGGCCGACAGCGCCAGCCCCGCCCGTGACCAGCACGGTCTTGCTCGCCACCGGCCCATCGCAGAAGACCGCCTGATGAGCCGTGGAGGCGGGAATGCCGAGACAGGCGCCGGCGGCGAAGCTGACGCCTTCGGGCAGCGGCACCGTCAAGCCAGCCGGCAGAGCCACGAGGCTCGCCGCCGTGCCGAAGGGTCGCTGCCATTGGCCGTTATAGATCCAGACCCGCTGCCCGACCCGCGAGGGGGCGACCCCCTCGCCGACCGCGGCGATGATTCCCGCACCATCGCTGTGGGGAATGACGCGGGGAAAGGCGATGGGTGCCCGCGCGCCGGCTCTGGATTTAACATCGGAGGGATTGACGCCCGAGGCATGGATCCGTACCAGAACCTCGCCCGGACCGGGTGTCGGATCGGGCATCTCGCCAACCCTGAGGACCTCGCGGGCGGAGCCATTGCGTTCATACCAGGCGGCGCGCATCGAATGCCCTCGAACTAGCCGGCGGAAGCCAGACGCGCCGTGCGGGCGAGACAAGCCTCGGCCTCGCCGACTATGCGCGTCAGGATTTTCTCGGCCGGCTCGATGGCATGGATGAGGTCGATACCCTCCCCCGCCCAGACAACCGCCGTATCCACATCGCCCTGGCCCGCAGCCGCCATGTAGCGGGCGTTCTCCGCCTCGAGCCCGGCGGCAAGCGCTCCCTCTTTTCCATGCCAGCGCCGCGTGAAGTCATTGGCCAGCGCCCGCCCGGTGAAGGGCACCGGCCAGTCGATCTTGCGCACCGTATCGAAAATCGTGGTGCGCAGTGTCTCATCGCCCTGTCCCTTGACCAGCCGCGTCTTGGCGGCCGGCGTGCCCAAGGCTTCCTCCGAGGCGAAGAAGCGCGTGCCGATGAGAGCCCCCGCCGCACCCAAGGCCAAAGCGGCGGCCAGCCCGCGGCCGTCGGCAATGCCGCCGGCCCCCACCACGGGAAGGGGTGCCACCGCATCGACGACGGCGGGAATCAGCCCCATGCCGCCGCGCGAGGCGCCATGGCCCCCGGCCTCCGCCCCCTGCGCCACGATGATGTCGACCCCGGCCTTGGCCGCCGCCGCGGCCATCTCCAGGCTCTGCACCTGGGCGATGACGATTGCGCCGGTCTGCCTGATCAGGGGGATATAGGGCGCGGGGTCGCCGAAGGAGAGCATGACCACCCTTGGCTTGCGCGACAGCGCAGCCTCGAGCTGCTCAGGATGCTTCGCCATATGCCAGGTGATGAAGCCGATCCCCACGGGGGTATTGCCGGCCGCATCGAACTGCTGCTCGATCCAATCGGGGCCGAAATAGCCGGGCCCCAGCAGCCCGAGCCCGCCGGCCCGCGTCACGGCGGCGGCCAGCCGGCCTCCGGAGACCGCCCCCATGGGGGCCAGCAGGATCGGGTGTCGGATGTCGAGAAGCCTGGTGAGTTCGGTCGCGAGGGCCATTCCCCTATCTCCCGCTATGCAACGCGCCAGCATCCGCGCCCACCCCCTGGTGACAAGCGCGTTATGCGGATCGGCGGAATGCAATTTCGGGGGGGCTTGCTCGCCCGGGCTTGCTATTGACAAGCGCCGGCCTCCCGATAGCTTCGGTCCGGCTCCCGAAACGGAGAAAGAGATGCCGGTGAAGGACGAATATGGCCGGGCGGGCCTGACGGCACATCCGCCGCTTCTCCATCCGGCCTATGGCAGCTCGCGCAGCCGCGCGCCCTCGGAGCTTCCGATTTCCATTCCCCAGACCCTATCGGAGCTCACCGGCCCGCTCTTCGGTCATGACCGTCTCTCGCCGGGCGATTCCGATCTCACCCGCCGGCACGCAGGCGAGCCGCAGGGCGAGCGCATCATCGTCAAAGGCCAGATCCGGGACGAGGCGGGGCGCCCGGTCCCCCATAGTCTGGTGGAGATCTGGCAGACCAATGCCGCCGGTCGCTATCACCATGAGCGGGATCAACATCAGGCCCCGATCGATCCGAATTTCACCGGCGTCGGCCGCTGCGTCAGCGACGCCGAAGGCCGCTACGAATTCACCACCATCAAGCCCGGCGCCTATCCCTGGCGCAACCACGCCAATGCCTGGCGCCCGGCGCATATCCATCTTTCGCTCTTCGGCCCGAGCTTCCTCAGCCGGCTCGTGACCCAGCTGTATTTCCCGGGCGATCCACTCTTCGCCTTCGATCCGATCTTCAACTCGATTCCGGATGCCGCGGCCCGGGCGCGGCTGGTGGCACGTTTCGATCTCGAGGCCACGCAAGCGGAATGGGCGCTGGGCTATGTCTTCGACATCGTGCTCCGCGGCCCCGCCGCCACGCCGATGGAGTCATGACATGGAGCTGACTCCCTCGCAGACCGTCGGCCCCTTCTATCACCTGGGCCTGATCGATGCGCGTTGGGCACCCGCGATCGAGGCAGCGACGCCCGGCCAGCGCATCCGGATCCAGGGCTGCGTGCTGGACGGCGAGGGCGCGCCGGTCATCGACGGCATGCTGGAAAGCTGGCAGGCCGATGCCGGCGGCATCTATCGCCATCCCAAGGCGACGGCCGGCCATCCGCTGCCCAATGACGGCTTCACCGGATTCCAGCGCATCTCCACCGATGCCGACGGAATCTTCGGCTGGGAAACCATCATGCCGGGCGCCGTCGCCCAGCCGGATGGCAGCCGCCATGCGCCCCACATCAATCTCGGCATCTTCGCCCGCGGCCTGCTCAACCGGCTGCATACTCGGATCTATTTCCCCGGCGAGGTGCTGAACGGAAGCGATCCCGTGCTGGCGCTCGTGCCGGCCGAACGGCGGCCCGGCCTCATCGCCCGTCCGATGGGTCCCGCATCTTACGGCTTCGACATTCGCCTGCGCGGTCCGGGCGAGACCGTCTTCTTCACCTGCTGATCGGGTAAAGCCATGCCGGATCCCTCCGCCAGCACCGAGGAGATGGACCGGCTGTTCCAGCCCCGGAGCCGCCTCCTGGCCATGGCTGCCTTCGAAGCGGCCTTGGCCGCCGCCTCGGCCGAAGCGGGGGTGGTGCCGAAGGCCGCCGCGGCGGTCATCGCCGAGGTCTGCGCCAGCGAGAGCTTCGATGCCGATGAGATCTTCGAAGCCCAGCGCCTCGCCGGCAATCCCGCCATCCCCTTCGTCCGGCAGCTGACCGAGCGCGTCGCCCGGCGCGATGCCGATGCTGCGGCCTGGGTACATGTCGGCGCCACCAGCCAGGATGTCATCGACACCGCCACCATGCTGCTCGCCCGCGACGCGCTGGCGATTCTCGGCCGCGATCTCCAGCGTCTTCGCGACGGCCTGGCTCTTCTCGCGGCGCGCGAGGCGGAGACCCCGATGATCGGCCGAACGCTGCTGCAGCAGGCGATCCCCCTCAGCCTCGGCTTCAAGCTGGCCGGCTGGCTCGCCGGACTCGACCGGACGGCGGCCGGCCTCGCGGCGCTCACCAGCGATACCCTGGCGCTGCAGTTCGGCGGACCGGTGGGCACGCTCTCGGCCTTCGGCGAGGATGGCCCGGCGATCGCCGAAAAGCTGGCGGCGCATCTGGGCCTCCCCTGCCCCGCCTTCTCCTGGCATACCGAGCGCAGCCGCATCGCCGAGATCGGTGCCTGGCTCGGCATATTGACCGGGCTCATGGGCAAGATCGCGGGGGATATCATCCTCGCCATGCAGACGGAAGTGGCCGAGCTCAGCGAGCCGGCGGCCGCCGGCAAAGGCAGCTCCAGCGCCATGCCCCATAAGCGCAATCCGGTGATGACCACCTTCGCCGTCGCCGCGGCCACCCGCACGCCGCATCTCGTCGGCGCGCTCTTCG
The DNA here is from genome assembly GCA_963757155.1 of uncultured Alphaproteobacteria bacterium. Lineage (GTDB taxonomy): Bacteria > Pseudomonadota > Alphaproteobacteria > Dongiales > Dongiaceae > DASXQK01. The sequence continues at coordinate 225,168 of CAVWQS010000014.1, read as the reverse complement.
CCTGCCTCGCGCAGCAGCAGGAGCGGGCCGCCGGTGCCTGGCATGCGGAATGGCCGCTGCTGCCCCAGCTCTTCGGCCATGCCCATGCCGCGACCCTGGCGGTTCTCGACACCATCGAGGGACTCGAGATCGATGCCGCCGCCATGGGGCGCAATCTCGAAGCGACCCGGGGGCTGATTTACGCCGAGCGGCTGACGGCAGCCATGATCCCGCATCTCGGCCGAAGCGATGCCCATCGCCTGGTCGAGGCCTGGTGCCGCGAGGCCGTGGCAAGCGGCCACCCTCTCGCGGATATCGCCGAAAGCCATCGTCCACGGCACCTGCCCGCCTTGACGGCCGAGGCGCTCCGCGAGGTCTTTGATCCCGCCGACCAGATCGCCGCGGCGGCGCGTGCCGTGGACGCGCTGCTCCGGCAGCGATCTTGACCAGCGGCCCAATTGGAAGGGTCCCCAATTGGAATGGTCAAGGGCGTGCTTTCAGCCTCAGTTGTCTTTTTCGTCGCGATGCCACAATGTTAGGCGGCTGACAAATACCCTCCTAAGACGGCATCCTCGACGGAGTTAGATTCCTTGACCGAATCCGGTGCACAGCCTCGCCTGCCTCCCGCGCCGCAGGCGGTCGTCCAATCGCTGACGCGAGCCGCGATCTTTCTCGTCGTCACGATCAACCCCGGCGAGGCGAGCCGTGCGGCCGTCCGGTCGTTTTGCGGCGACCTCCCGGGGCTGCTGCGGGCGGTGGGTTTCCGCGATATCGAGGGAAATCTCTCCTGCGTGATGGGAATCGGCTCCGAGGCGTGGGACAGGCTCTTCGGCGATCCGCGGCCGGCGGAGCTGCATCCTTTTCGGGAGATCAAGGCCGGTGCGCGGCAGGCGATCGCGACGCCGGGCGATCTTCTCTTCCACATCCGCGCCAAGCGCATGGACCTCTGCTTCGAGCTGGCGACGCAGATCATGGTTTCGCTCGGCGACGTCGTTACAGCGGTCGACGAGGTGCATGGGTTTCGCTATTTCGACGACCGCGATCTTCTGGGATTCGTCGACGGCACCGAGAATCCGACGGCGCAGACGGCGATCGATGCCGCTTATGTCGGTGACGAAGACGCCCTCTTCGCGGGCAGCAGCTATGTCATCGTACAGAAATATCTGCACGATCTGGCCGGCTGGAATGCGCTGTCCACCGAGACGCAGGAGCGCATCATCGGCCGCGCCAAGCTTTCGGACATCGAGCTCGACGATGCCGCCAAGCCGAGCTTCGCCCATAGCGCGCTCACGACTATCGTCGAGGATGGCAAGGAAGTGAAGATCCTCCGCGACAACATGCCATTCGGGAATGCTGCGGAGAAGGAGTTCGGCACCTATTTCATCGGCTATGCACGTTCGCCCCGAACGATCGAGCAGATGCTGGAGAACATGTTCGTCGGCCGTCCCGCCGGCAACTACGACCGTCTGCTCGATTTCAGCATCGCGAAGACCGGCAATCTGTTCTTCGTGCCGTCGGCGACCTTCCTGGAAAACGTCGGCGACGACCCGCCGCCAGCCGGACAAGAGCCTTCCGACCCGCCTGCCCCTGCGCCACAACCGGTAGCGAAAGGCGATGGTTCGCTGGGTATCGGATCCCTCAAAGGAGACCCTGCCTCATGAATAACCTGCACCGCGAGCTCGCGCCGATATCCGACGCGGCCTGGTCTCAGATCGAGGAAGAGACGGCGCGCACCTTCAAACGCTATCTCGCCGGCCGGCGCGTCGTCGATGTGGAGGGCCCCGGCGGCCTTTCCACCTCCGCCATCGGCACGGGCCATTTGCGGGCCGTCGCGGCGCCGGGCGACGGAATTCTGGCGCGACAGCGTGAGGTCAATGCGCTGGTCGAGCTTCGGGTCCCCTTCGACCTCGACCGCGAACAGATCGACGATGTGGAGCGCGGCGCCGATGATTCGGATTGGCAGCCCGCGAAGGATGCGGCACGGCTTCTGGCCTTTGCCGAAGACCGGGCGATCTTCGAAGGCTACGGCGCCGCCGGCATCACCGGCCTCCGCGAGGGAACCAGCAATCCGGTGAAGCCCCTTCCGGCCGACATACGTGCTTATCCCGACGCCATCGCCCAGGCCCTCAGTCAACTGCGCCTCGTCGGCGTCAATGGTCCCTATTCCGTGTTGCTGAGCGCCGATGCCTATACGGGGTTGAGCGAGACCAGCGACCATGGCTATCCCGTCCTGGAGCATATCAAGCGCCTCGTGGAGGGAAAGATCATCTGGGCGCCGGCGATTTCCGGCGCCTTCGTCCTCACCACCCGCGGCGGCGATTTCGGCCTGCATCTCGGTCAGGATGTGTCGATCGGCTACCTCAGCCATGACGACAAGACCGTCCGGCTTTACCTGCAGGAGACGTTCACCTTCCTCTTGCTGACGACGGAGGCATCCGTTGCGCTGACCGCCCCTAAGACCAAAACCTGATGTCGGCTAGGGAGGGCTGCCTCCCAGCTCAAAACGGCAGCCCCACATAGTTCTCGGCCAGGGTGGTCGTGGCGGCGCGGGAGGCGAGGAGGTAGTCGAGCTCGGCGCGGTGGATCCGGGCCTCGAAGGTGCTCTCGTCCGGGAATTTGTGCAGCATCGAGGTCATCCACCAGGAGAAGCGCTGCGCCTTCCAGACCCGGGCGAGCGCTCTGGTGGAATAACTCTCCAGCAGCGCCGTCGCACCGCGGCGGTAGAATTCGATCAGCGCCTGAGACAGAAGCCGGACATCGGCGACCGCAAGGTTGAGACCCTTGGCGCCGGTGGGTGTCACGATATGCGCCGCATCGCCGGCGAGGAAGAGCCGGCCGTATTGCATCGGCTCGATCACGAAGCTGCGCATGGGCGTCAGGGATTTGTCGAGGACTCGGCCGCTCCGGACCAGCCGCCCATCCGGATCTTCCAGCCGCCGGCGCATCTCCTCGAAGATGCGCTCGTCGGGCCAACGGGCGAGGTCTTCATCCGGCGGGCATTGGATGTAGTTCCGCGCCAGGCTCGGCGAACGCAGGCTGAACAGCGCGAAGCCGCGGCTATGACGGGCATAGACAAGCTCCTTCCCGACGGGGCTCGCCTCGACCAGAACCCCGAGCCAGGCGAAGGGATAGAGCCGTTCCCGGATCTGACGGACCGCTTCGGGAATGCCCGCGCGGGCGATGCCGTGGAAGCCGTCACAGCCCGCGATGAATTCGCAGTGGAGCTCCTGCTCCCGCCCGTCCGCCTGGAAGACGACCTTCGGCCCATCGCTCGCGATATCCGCGAGGCGCTAGCGCCGGCGTCTCGAAGCGGATGTCGCCGCCGCGGGCAAGGTGGAGCGCGATCAAATCCTGGACCACCTTGGTCTGGCCATAGGCCGTGACGCATCGCCCGCCGGTGAGTTCGCTCAAGGGAATGCGATGGCGCAGGCCCTCCACCGCGATCTCGATGCCATGATGCCGGAGGCCCTCGCGATCGAGCCTGGCATGAGCCCCCGCCTCACGCAGCAGCTCCACCGTCGAGGGCTCCAATATGCCGGCGCGGATGCGTCCCTCGACATGTTGCCGGCTGCGGGCCTCCAGGACGACGGATTCGATGCCCGAAAGATGGAGAAGCTGCGAGAGGAGCAGGCCTGCCGGACCGGCGCCGATGATTGCGACCTGGGTGCGCATCGCTCTCCGTAGTGGCTTTAGTAACCGAGCGCGCAGCCATCCTTGCGCGGCTCGGACCCCGCCGTCAGCGTGCCGGCCTGCCAATCGATCAGGATCGCCTGGCCGCCGCCATGGGGCTCCTCCGCCGTGACGCAGCGATGCCCCTTGGCCCGGAGCGCCGTGGCGGTCTTGCGCGCAATGCCACGCTCCAGCTCGATCACGCCTTGATCGGGGAAGACGCGCGGCCCGTCGAGGGCGGCCTGGGGATCCATGGCGTAGTCGAGCATGTTGGTCAGCAGCTGCACATGGCCGAAGGGCTGGTAATCGCCGCCCATGACGCCGAAGGGCATCATCGCCTTTCCGTCGCGCAGCGCCATGCCCGGCATGATCGTGTGCATCGGCCGCTTGCGCGGCGCCATCGCATTGGGGTGCTTGGGATCCAGGCGGAAGCTGGCGCCGCGGTTCTGCAGCCAGATGCCGCTCTTGGCGGTGACGATCCCGCTGCCGAAAGAATGATAGACCGAGTTGATGAAGCTGACGGCATTGCGGTCGCGATCGACGACCGTGAGATAGATCGTGTCCGAAGGCTTGAGCAGCGGGGCGGGCAGATTGGTCATGGCGCGGGCCGGATCGATCTTGGCCCGCAGCTTGTCGGCATAATCCATGGAGAGCAGGACATCCACCGGCACATCGACATGGTCGGGATCGGCGATCAGGGCATTGCGGTCGCGATAGGCCAGCCGCGCCGCCTCGATCAGCAGATGAAGGCGCTCGGCCTCGAAGGCGCCCAGGCCGACGAAGCTGAAACCCGACAGGATGTTGAGCATGAGCAGCGCCGTCAGCCCCTGATTGTTCGGCGGCATCTGATAGACATCGACGCCGCGGTAGCGGCCATGGATCGGCTGGACATAAGCGCCGTTGAGCTCGGCGAAATCATCGAGGGTATGGAGGCCGCCAAGGCTGTTGAGGTAGCTCACCATCTCCTCGGCGATCGGGCCGTGATAGAAGCCGTCGCGCCCCTTGGCCGCGATGGTGCGCAAGGTCTGGGCCAGCTCCGGCTGGCGGAACCGCTCGCCGGCCCGGGGTGCGCGGCCCTGGGGCAGCAGGATGCGCGCGGCATTGGGATCGCGGGCCAGGCGCTCGGCGGCGCGCGCCCAGTCGAAGGCGACGCGGTCATGCACCACGAAGCCTTCCTCGGCATAGTGGATGGCAGGCTGCAGCAGCTCGTCCAGCCCGCGGGTGCCGTGATCGGCGGTGATCCGCGCCCAGGCATCGACGAGACCGGGGACGGTGACGGCATGGGGCCCGTACATCGGAATCTCGGTGAATCCCCGCTCGAGATACCAGTCGGTCGTCGCGGCCTTGGGCGAATGGCCCGAGCCGTTGAAGGCGATCACCTTTGATCCCCCGCCCGGGGCATAGAGCATGAATCCATCGCCGCCGATCCCCGTCGACTCCGGCTCGACCACGGCGAGCACCGCCGCCGCCGCGACGGCGGCATCGATGGCATTGCCGCCGCGGCGCAGGGTCTCGATGGCGGTGAGGGTGGCGAGAGGCTGGGAGGTGGCCGCCGCGGCCTCGGTGACGCGGATGGGCGAGCGGCCGGGAAGCTGGAAATCGCGCATGGGGATCAACTTTCTAAGGGCAAATCAGGGATAGAGACCAAGCAGCAAAGCGCGCTGGCGCGTCAAAGCGAAGACGGCATCGATGGCGGGGGTCGGCAGATCGACGAGGCGGCCGAGCTCGGCCACCGCACCGACGATGGCGTCGAGCTCGATGGGCCGGCCGCGCTCGAAATCCTGGAGCATCGAGGTCTTGTGATCGCCCACGCCCGCAGCGCCCTCGATCCGGCGCTCGACATCGATGGGCATGGTGATCCCGAATTCGGCGGCGATGGCCTCGGCCTCGCCCATGACGCGGCGCGCCAGCGCCCGGGTGGTGGGATCGGTGCAGATCTGGCGCAGGGTGCCGCCGGTGAGCGCGCTGATGGGGTTGAAGGCGACATTGCCCCAGAGCTTGACCCAGATCTCGGTGCGGATGTCGGTCTTGACCGGTGCCTTGAAGCCGGCGCGGATGAAGGCCTTGCTCAGCGCCTCGACCCGGGGCGAGCGGCTGCCGTCGGGCTCGCCGAGGCTGAAGCGGTCGCCCGAGATATGGCGGATCACGCCGGGCTCCACGACCTCCGCCGCGGGATAGACGACGCAGCCGATGACCCGCGCCGGGCCGATGCCCTGCCATTGCTTGTCCTCGGGATCGAGGCTCTTGAGCCGCCGGTCGCGCCAGGGTCCCTCGAGCCCATGGAAATACCACCAGGGCAGGCCGTTCACCGCCATGACCACCGCCGTCCTCGGGACCGAGCAGCGGCTGCATCGCCTCGACGGCGCCGGCCACGGCCGAGGCCTTGAGGGCCACGATGACATAATCCTGCTCGCCCGCCTCGGCGGCGGTCGCCGCCATCTTGGGCCGGAGGGTCGCCTCCTTGTCGTCGGCCAGGAGGCGCAAGCCGTGCTCGCGCATGGCCGCCAGATGCGGCCCCCGCGCGATCAGGGTCACATCCTCGCCCGCCTGGGCCAGCCGGGCGCCGATCAGCCCGCCGATGGCCCCGGCGCCATAGATGCAGATCCTCATCCCGTGAGGCCGAGGCGCTGGGCGAGGCCGATGCGCTGCAGCTTGCCGGTGGGGCCCTTGGGGATCTCGGCCAGAACCACGATCCGGCGCGGCACCTTGAAATCCGCCAGCCGGCCGGCGACGAAATCCCGCAGCTCGCGCTCGGTGGCGCTGACGCCCTCGCGCAGCACCACCGCGGCGGCCACCTCCTCGCCCAGCTTGTCATGGGGCATGGCGAAGGCCAGCGCCTGGGCGATGGCCGGGTGATCCATCAGCACCTCGTCGATCTCCCGCGGCGTGATCTTCTCCCCGCCGCGGTTGATGATCTCCTTCAGCCGGCCGCTGATGGTGAGATAGCCCTCGGCATCGAGGAAGCCCAGATCGCCGGTGCGGAACCAGCCGTTCCGATAGGCCTCGGCATTGGCGCTGGGGTTATTGGCATAGCCGGTCGTCACGTTCCGGCCGCGGATCACGATCTCCCCCGCTTGGCCGTGCGGCAGCAGGCCGCCGTCAGGCCCTTGGATCGCCACCTCCGGCCCGGCGCTCACCCCCACCGTGCCGGGCTTGCGCGCGGCGGGCGGCAGGGGATTGCTCGCCATCTGATGGGCGGCCTCGGTCATCCCATAGGATTCGATGACCGGACAGGCGAAGGCCGCCTCCAGCGCCTGCATGATCTGGGGCGGCAAGGAGGCCGAGGAGGAGCGGATGAAGCGCAAGGGCCGCCGGGCGATCACCTCGCGATTGCGCTCGGCCCGGGCGAGGATGGTCTGATGCATGGTCGGCACGGCCGTGTACCAGGTCGCCTCCGACTTCATCGAGCCAGCCGAAGAACTTCAGCGCATTGAACCCCGGCGGGCAGAAGAGGCTGGCGCCCGCGGCGATGGAGGAGAGCAGCGCCCCCACCAGCCCATGGATATGGAACAGCGGCATGATTACGAGGCAGCGGTCGGAAGGCTCGAGGCCCAGCGTCCGGCCGATGTTTCGCGCCGAGGCCGTCAGATTGGCATGGCTCAGGGGCACGATCTTGGGCCGCGAGGTGGTGCCGGAGGTATGCAGCACCAGGGCCACATCCTGCGGCCCGCCGAACTCGCCGGTGCCGAGCTTGCCGGCCGCAACCGGCTCTCCGGCGCGGCGCAGGCGGTAGCTGCCGGCCGGCGCCGAGAGATCCGGCGCCACGTCGACGATGGGGATGCCGCGGCGGGCCGCCACGGCCCGGGCCGGCGATTCCATCCCGGCCTCGATCAGCAGCAGCTTCGCCTCGATATCCGACAGATAGAAGTCGAACTCCTCCTCGCGATACGCGGCATTGAGGGGGGCCGCGGCGGCGCCGGCGGCGATGCCGAGAAACAGCGCCGCCATCTCCGGCCCGTTGGGCAGCACCATGGCCACGCGATCCTGGCGGCCGATGCCGAGCGCCCGGAGACTGGCAATCGTCACATCCATCTGGGCCGCCAGCGCGCGCCGGCTGAGGGGGCGGCGCTCCGGGGCGGTGATCGCGATCCCGCTGGGATCGCCGCTGGCGAGCAAGCTTCTGATCGTTCCTTCAACCGGCAATGGTCGACTCCCCTCGTTTCGTCTTCGTGGATGGCCCAGGCTTGACGGCGGGCCCGGGCTTGGCGCCAGGCTTCACCCGATCGTCGCGCTCCAGCCCCAGCAGATTATTCTTCACCGTCTCGATATGCAGCCGCATGGTCGTCTCGGCCCGAGCGGGATCGCGGGCGGCGATGGCGCCGACATAGGCGCGATGCTGGCGACGATAGACGGCAAGGCGCTCCGCACTCAAGGCCGCCACGCGCAGCCGGCTCCAGGCCGCCTGGCTGCGCATGGCATTGAAGCCATCGAAGATCGCCAGCAGAAGCTTGTTGTGCGCCGCCTGGGCCACCGCCCGGTGCAGCGTGCCGTCCCACAGCTCCCAGGTCTTGGCGTCCCGCGCGCCGTCGCTCTTCTCCAGCAGGCGCTCGATATTCTCGATCTCCGGGGCCGTGGCGCGGGTCGCCGCCAGCCGCGCGATCAGCGGCTCGAACAGCAGGCGGACCTCCAGCACCTCCTCGGGGCTGGTCATGGCGCTGACCAGATCGAGACCGGTGGCAGCCTGGATCGGACGCGGGCCGACGAAGGTCCCCTTGCCGACATGGCGCCAGATCCGGCCCTCGGCCTCGAGGATCTCCAGCCCTTCGCGCAAGCCGCTGCGGCTGACGCCCAGCAGGCCCGCCAGCTCGCGTTCGGGCGGCAGGCGGCTCTGGGCGGGGTATCGCCCGCTGAGCAGCAGCTGCGACAGCTTCTCGACGCTTCCGTCGCGCCGGCTCAATTCGATACCAATATGTAGATTGGCTTCAGCATTCTGATCCCCGTCATCTTGACGATGGCAGTTTGGGCGTGCAAGCCTCGATGCGGTAAGCCGGACATTGAAACCAAATACCAGATTGGTTTCATACCGGCAAGGGATCCGGTTCCGCGATACCCAGGCTATAGGCAACGGACAATCTCCAGGGAGGAAGCGATGACGATGCGCAAGAAGACATTCGGTCTGGCCGCGGCGATGGCCTTCGGCCTCGCCCTACCGCTGGCGGCGAAGGCGGCGGAGGTGACGCCGCCGGCCAATATCGCCAGCGCCGGCAAGATCGTCTACTGCTCCGACATCTCAGGCCCGCCGCTGGGCTATTTCGACGAGAACAACAAGCCCATCGGCTCCGACATCGAGATCGGCACCGAGATCGCCCGGCGCCTCGGCGTCGCCGCGGAATTCGCCAATACCCCCTTCGACGGCATCATCCCCGCGCTGCAGGCCCACCATTGCGACGCGATCCTCTCCCAGCTCTTCGACAAGCCGAAGCGCCGCGAGGTCGTCGATTTCGTCGACTACATGTATTCCAGCGAATCCCTGCTGGTGCATAAGGGCAATCCCAAGAACATCCACGGCCTCGACGATCTTTCGGGGGCCAAGATCGCGGTGGAGAACGGCACGACCATCCAGACCCTGATCGACGAGCAGAACAAGAAATTCGCCGCCGCCGGCAAGCCGCCCGCCAATATCGTCGTCTATCCCAAGGATTCCGACGCGCTGCAGGCTCTGCAGATCAACCAGGTCGATGTCTATGGGACGACCCTGGAGAGCGCCGCCTATTTCATGCAGAAGGCCGCCAATGTCTTCGACATCGCCGGCGATCCCTTCGCCAAGATCCTGGCCGGGATCGCGGTGCGCAAGGACGATCCGGAATTGCGGGACGCCATCCAGAAGGCCTTCGACGCCATGAAGGCGGACGGGACCTATCTGAAGATCCTGACCAAGTGGCATTTGGAGGGCGATGCGATTTAGGAGCCGGTCGGAGTAGACTGGCCCCATGGCCTTCGACTGGGGGTTCTTCTGGCACTACCTGCTCGAGCCGAGCTCGGTCTATCTTCACGGGCTCTGGCTCACCCTCAGCCTGAGCGTGATCTCCCAGAGCCTCGGCACCGTCATCGGCTTGTTCGCGGCTCTGGGACGGCTCTCCCGCTTCCGGCTCATCCAGACGATCGTCGGCTTCTATGTCTGGGTGATGCGGGGCACGCCGCTGCTGGTCCAGATCGTGTTCATCTACACCGGTCTCGCGGCGGGCAACATCTTCCGCTTCGAGGACATCGACCTCGGCTTCGTGGTCCTGCCCGGCAATATCCAGGCGGCCATTCTCGCCCTCAGCCTCAACGAGGGCGCCTATATGAGCGAGATCATCCGGGCGGGCATCGCTTCGGTGGATATCGGTCAGACCGAGGCGGCGAAATCCCTCGGCATGACCTATGGCAAGCTCATGCGCCGCATCGTCCTGCCCCAGGCGGCCCGGGTGATCCTGCCGCCGCTGGGCAACGACTTCAACGGCATGCTGAAGAATACGACCCTGGTCAGCGTCATCGGCGTGCCGGAGCTCCTGCTGGCGACCCAGATGATCACCTCCGCCACCTTCCGTGTCTTCGAGCTCTATCTGGTGGTCGCCCTCTATTATCTGACGCTGACGACGCTGTGGGGTTTCGTGCAGCAGTGGATCGAGCGGCGCTTCGGCGAGCCGACCCAGCGCAAGGCGGCGGGCAGCGGACTTCTCGCCGGCGGGCTGGAGTGGATCCGCGCCTCTCGCCTGCAGCGGGATCGCTAGATCATGGCATCATCGGCCATCCTCTCCGCCGTCGGCGGCCTGCCCGCCAATGCCACGGAGCTCGTCGTCGAGGCGATGGATGTCCACAAATCATTCGGGCCGCTGGAGGTTCTGAAAGGCGTCTCGCTGACCGTCCGGCGCGGCGAGGTGGTGGTCGTAGTCGGCGCCTCGGGCTCAGGCAAGACCACGCTGATCCGCTGCCTCAACCATCTCGAGAAGATCAACCGCGGCCGGATCCTGGTGAACGGGCATCTCATCGGCTATCGCGAGCGGGACGGCAAACTGATCGAGGATCGGGAGCGCAATATCGCCCGCCAGCGCCAGGAGATCGGCATGGTGTTCCAGCGCTTCAATCTCTTCCCGCATCTGACGGCGGTGGGCAATATCATCGAGGCGCCGATGCAGGTGCGCGGCGTGCCGAAGGCCGAGGCCGTCGAGACGGCCCGCGCTTTGCTGGCGCGCATCGGCCTCTCGGACAAGGAGGACGCCTACCCGGCCCAGCTCTCCGGCGGGCAGCAGCAGCGGGTCGCCATCGCCCGGGCGCTCGCCATGCGCCCGGCCCTGATGCTGTTCGACGAGCCGACCAGCGCGCTCGATCCCGAGATGATCGGCGAGGTGCTGGAGGTGATGAAGGAGCTGGCCCGCGAAGGCATGACGATGATCGTCGTCAGCCATGAGATGGGTTTCGCCCGCGAGGTCGCCGACCGCATGGTCATGATGCATGACGGCCGCATCATCGAGGAAGCGCCCCCCGCCCAGTTCTTCTCCGCCCCCGCCCATGAGCGCACCCGCGCGTTCCTGGCAAGAATCATCAATCACGGGTAGGCACGACCGCCCGCTTCCCTCTTGTTTCCCCCTCGCCCCCGGAACGGGGGAGAGGGTCGGGGTGAGGGGGTCCATCAACCGCAAACCTCTCGCCCGCTTACTTCCCTCTACCGCGCTTCGAAGCGGGAGAGGGTGCCGCCGGCGCGCAGCGACGGCGGCGGGTGAGGGCCGATCAAGCGAGATCCTACTTGCACTCCCCTCACCCTCCCCATCGCTGGCGCGATGGGTCCCCTCCCTCTCCCGCTTCGAAGCGCGGGAGAGGGCAGGAGGCGCGGTAGAGGGCCAATAAGCGCCGTAGAGGGCCGCTAAGGGGAACCAATCCGTCGAACCCGGCGTTCAGCGCAGGACATGGCCAGCGATCCATGAACAGCGTCCAGAGGCTGAGCAGGGGGACGGCGCGCCTCGTAGCTTTCCCCGTCATCGAGACCGATGTGCCGGCGCGGCTCGACCGTCTGCCCTGGGCCCGCTTCCACAGTCTGGTGGTGGCGGCGCTGGGTATCACCTGGATCCTCGACGGGCTCGAGGTCACCCTGGCCGGCTCCGTCGCCGCGACCCTGAAGCAGGGTGACACGCTCGCCCTCAGCAATACCGATGTCGGGCTCGCCAGCAGCGCCTATGTCGGCGGCGCGGTGCTGGGGGCGCTGTTCTTCGGCTGGCTGACGGACCGGCTGGGGCGACGGAGGCTCTTCTTCATCACCTTGGCCGTCTACATGGTCGCGGCGGCGGCGACCGGCCTCTCCTGGAATCTCGCCAGCTTCGTCCTCTTCCGCTTCCTCACCGGGGCGGGCATCGGCGGCGAATATGCCGCGATCAACTCCACGATCCAGGAGCTGATCCCCTGCCGCTACCGCGGCTGGACCGATCTCGCCATCAATGGCAGCTTCTGGGTCGGCGCGGCGCTGGGGGCCGGCGGCTCGCTGCTGCTCCTGGATACGAGCCTCTTCGCCGCCGATCTCGGCTGGCGCCTCTGCTTCCTGATCGGCGCCGCCCTGTCATTGGTCATCTTCGTCATGCGGCTCTGGCTGCCGGAGTCCCCCGCTGGCTCCTGACCCATGGGCGCGCCGAGGAGGCGCGACGCGTCGTCGAAGGCATCGAGCACCGCTTCGAGGCCTCGGGCCGGCAGCTGCCGGCGGGGATGGCGGCGCGCATCCGCTTCCAGGCCCGCCCCATCGGCCTTGGCGAGGTATTCCACAGCCTGTTCTGGGTGCATCGGCGCCGGGCCCTGGTGGGGCTCAGCCTGATGGCCGCCCAGGCCTTCTTCTACAACGCGATCTTCTTCACCTACGCCCTCGTGCTGACGGATTTCTACGCCGTGCCGGCGGCCAGCGTCGGCTGGTACATCCTGCCCTTCGCCGCCGGAAACTTCCTGGGTCCCCTGCTGCTCGGGCATTTCTTCGATAGCCTGGGGCGCAAGCCGATGATCGCGGGCACCTATATCCTCTCCGGGCTGCTGCTGGCGCTCAGCGGTTATCTCTTCCAGCAGGGCGAGCTCAGCGCCGCCGGCCAGACGGTCGCCTGGATGATCGTCTTCTTCTTCGCCTCGGCAGCGGCGAGCTCGGCCTATCTCACTGTGAGCGAGACCTTCCCGCTGGAGCTGCGCGCCATGGCCATCGCGGTCTTCTATGCCGTGGGGACGGGCCTCGGCGGCATCGCCGGGCCCTTGCTCTTCGGCCGGCTCATCGAGACCGGCTCGCGCGGCGAGGTCTTCATCGGCTATCTGATCGGCGCCGCGCTGATGCTGGGCGCCGCCCTCGTGCTGCTGATCTGGGGCGTGGCGGCGGAACGCAAGCCCTTGGAATCCGTCTGCCGTCCGCTGACCTTGGCCGAGTAGAAAGATTTACCACAGAGACACAGAGACACATGGGAGAGCCTGGTTGACGCGCACCTCTTGCCCGTCAAGCCCTCCTCAGATTTTTCTTCTCTGTGCCTCTGTGTCTCTGTGGTTCACCTTGTTTTCCGAGCAAGGGCCCTGCATTTTCGACATGGCAGCCCTTCATCGACCCGGCCGGCGGTCTTCCCGGTTGATCCGGTGCTGCCCTCGGGAGTAAGCCTGAGCGAGCCCATTCCGGCCGGTCCTCGATGTCCACGCTCTCCCCCTCCGACGTCCGCGCCATCGTCATCGGCGCCCTGTTGGCGCTGTTCCTGTCGGCGCTCGACCAGACCATCGTCGCCACGGCTTTGCCGCCCATCGCCGCCGATCTCGGCGGCTTCACGCTGATCTCCTGGGTGGTCACGGCTTATCTCCTGACCTCGACTTGCGTCACCCCCATCGTCGGCAAGCTGAGCGACCTCTACGGCCGCCGGCTCATCCTGAATGTCTCGCTGATCCTGTTCATGCTGGGCTCCGCACTCTGCGCGCTCGCCCCCTCCATGCCGCTTCTCATCCTGTTCCGGGCCCTGCAGGGCCTCGGCGGCGGCGGCTTGCTGACGGTGGGGCAGACGGTCATCGCCGATGTCGTCTCGCCGCGGGAGCGCGGGCGCTATGCCGGGCATTTCGCCGTGGTCTGGGGCAGCGCCTCGATCCTGGGGCCCACGGCCGGGGGGCTGCTGACCCAGTATTACGGCTGGCCCTGGATCTTCTGGATCAACATCCCCTTCGGGCTGCTGGCGCTGCTGATTGCCGACCGGGCGCTGCGCAAGCTGCCGACCGAGTCGCACCGGTCCCGCATCGATCTCTGGGGCGTGCTGTTTCTCTCGGTCGGCACCATCGCTTTCCTGATGCTGCTCTCCCTCGGCGGCAAGACGATTCCCTGGACCGCGCCCTCGACCATGGCGCTCGCCGCCGTCGCGCTCGTCGCCGGCACGCTCTTCGCCCGCTCCCAGACCCGGGCCGCCGAGCCGATCCTGCCGCCGCGATTCCTGAAGGACGGGGTCATCCGACCGGTGCTCGCCGTCTCGGTCATCATCTATGCCGTCTGGCTCGCGGTCAGCGTGCTGGCGCCGGTCTATTTCCAGGTGGCCCTGGGCGCCAAGGTCAGCGAAGCAGGGCTGCTGATGATCCCCATCATGCTGTCGAGCACGCTGACCGCCAATCTCGCCGGCCGCTACACCCGCCGCCACGGCCGCTACAAGCGCCCGCCGCTCTTCGGATTGCCGCTCACCGTCGTCTGCCTCCTCCTCCTCGCCTTCTTCGCCGCGGATCTCTCCCCCTATGGCGCCTCGGCCATATTGATGGTCGCCGGCTTCGGCTTCGGTCCGATCTTCCCCTGCTGCAATGTCGCCGCCCAGAACGCGGTCCAACGCCGCGACCTGGGCGCCGTCAGCGGCGCCGTCGCCTTCGCCCGCACCCTCGGCGGCACGCTGGGCATCGCCGCCGCCTCGGCGCTGGTGCTGGGACTGCTGGCGGGCGCCCTCGGCCATGGCGGGATCGTCGGCGATATCGAGGATCTGGCGCGCCAGTCCCTGCCGCCCGAGTTGAGAGCCGCCGTGGCCCGGGCCTTCGCCGTGATGTTCGGGGCCTGCGCCGTGGTGCTGGCCATCGGCGTCGCCATCTATGCCCTGGTGGAGGATCGCGAGCTCGGCGAGCATCCGCCCGCCACTGTCCCCGTCGAGTGACAATCCCCGCCCCTGGCCCCGCCCCTAGCCCCGCCCCTGGCGACGGCCTGCCCCGCTACGGCGGGAACTCCGTGCTGCGCGCCGTGGGCTATATGTGCCTCTCCGCCATCTTCTTCCCGGTCCTCAACGCGTCGGTCAAATATCTGGGCGCCCGCTATCCCATCACCGAGGTCTTCTTCATCCGCTACCTCGGCCATTGCGTGATCTGCCTCGCGATCTTCCTGCCGCGCCATGGGCTGCGGCTCTTCGCCACCAGCCGGCCCGGCGTGCATGCGCTCAGGGCCTGTCTCCTCTTCACCGCCTCGACCTTCTATTTCATCGGCATCCAGACGATCGACCTCACGACCGCGGCCGCCGTCTCCTTCGCCGGGCCGATCTTCGTCACCGCGCTGTCGGTGCCGCTGCTGGGTGAGAAGGTCGGCCCGCGGCGCTGGACCGCCGTGATCCTCGGCTTCCTGGGCGCCCTGGTCATCATCCGCCCCGGCACGGCGGTGATGCAGTGGGGCGCGGTGCTGGTGCTGATCGACGCGCTGGCCTATGGCACCTATCAGATCCTGTCGCGCAAGGTGGGCGGCATCGATCCCGCCTTTACCTCCATCACCCTGGCGGGGCTCGGCGGCTTGCTCCTCTCCTGCCTGCTGCTGCCCTTCTTCCCCATCCGCTTCCCTGACAGTGCCACCGATCTCGCCGTCTTCGTCGCCATCGGTGTCTGGGGGCTGCTCGGCCATTTCTTCGTCATCAAGGCCTTCCAATGGGGCCGCGCCGCCGTGGTGGCGCCCGTCGGCTATGTCGAGCTGATCGGCGCCACCCTGATCGGCTGGCTGCTCTTCGCCCAGTTCCCTGACGCCTGGACCTGGGTGGGAGCGGCGATCATCGTCGCCAGCGGCCTCTACATCACCTTGCGCGAGCGCCGCCTGCAGCGCCTGCGCGGCGGCCAAAGCTAGACTCTTCTCTCCTCGACAGGGCAGTACGCGGAGCCTGTACAAAAAATAATTCGGCCGCGGCGGGCAAAACCCCAAAAAATTCTTGTGATGCCGGGACTCGATCCCTATGTTCCCTCGCTCACAAGACGCAACACGCACGTGCCCCTGGCCCCTGGTGGTTTATGCAACGACGGAAGCGTCCTTTTTGGATCTCGCCGGCTGAGAGCCGGGTCTTGAAAGGGTGTTTACGATGTTTGCTCCGCAGCCGGGCCGCCGCGCCCGTTCGCGCCTTTCCGAAAAATCCGCCACCGTTCTCCCGATTGGCCGCTCCCTTCGTCGGGGTGGCGCCAAGAAAGCGGCCCTCGCGCTGGTTCGCAATGTCGAGCTGCCGGCCGAGCGCGGCGGCATGCCGCCCCGGATCGCCCGCTTCCTCGAGACGGCCGAGCTTCCCTCACCCTGCCTCGTGGTCGACGTCGACCTGGTGGCCCATAACTTCATGGCCCTGGCCCAGGCCTTGCCGGCGGCCCGTGTCTTCTATGCCGTGAAGGCCAACCCGGCACCCGAGATCCTGGCGCGCCTGGCAGCGCTGGGCGCCTGCTTCGACACTGCCAGCCTGGGCGAGATCGACCTCTGCCTGTCGCTGGGCGTCGGGCCGGAGCGGATCTCCTACGGCAACACCATCAAGAAGCAGCGCGACATCGTCGCCGCCTTCGAGCGCGGCGTGCGCCTCTACGCCTTCGACAGCGCCGGCGAGCTCGACAAGCTGGCCGAGAGCGCGCCCGGCGCCCGGGTCTATTGCCGCGTGCTGACCGACGGCGCGGGCGCGGAATGGCCGCTGTCGCGCAAATTCGGCTGCGAGGCGGCCATGGCCGAGGAGCTGTTGTTCCAGGCGGCCGGCCGCGGGCTGGAGGCCTATGGCATCTCCTTCCATGTCGGCTCGCAGCAGACCGATCTCGCCCAGTTCGACCGCGCCCTCGAAGTGACCGCCGGCTTGTTCCAGCGCCTCGCGGCGCGCGGCGTCACGCTGCGCATGATCGATCTCGGCGGCGGCTTCCCCGCGCGCTACCGCAGCGAGGTGCCCTCCTTTGCCGCCTATGGCGAGGCGATCCGCGGCTCCCTGCAGCGCCGCTTCGGTCCCGACCTGCCCGATCTCATCATCGAGCCTGGCCGCGGCGTCGTCGGCGATGCCGGGGTGATCCAGGCCGAGGTGGTGCTGGTCTCCCAGAAGGGCGGCGATGATGACCGCCGCTGGGTCTATCTCGACGTCGGCAAGTTCCATGGCCTCGCCGAGACCATGGACGAGGCGATCAAATACCGCCTGCTCACGGCCCATGACGGCGGCGAGAGCGCGCCCGTCGTCCTCGCGGGGCCGACCTGCGACAGCGCGGATATCCTCTATGAGAAGTCCGACTGCCGCCTGCCGCTGGCCCTCAAGCCCGGCGACCGGGTCTGGATCCTCGCCACCGGCGCCTATACGACCACCTACTCCGCCGTCGCCTTCAACGGCTTCCCCCCGCTCGCCAGCGTCTGCATCTGAGACGCATCGGCCAGGCTCCCTCGCCCCTCGGGGCGAGGGGCCGACCATCGACTGCAAGGCGAGGAAATTCTACGCAAAGCGAGAATCTCAATTGCCGTCATTCCCGCGAAAGCGGGAATCCAGGGCGAGCGACGAGGCCGCGGCCCTGGATTCCCGCTTTCGCGGGAATGACGAATAGAGAGTACGTCACGCTTCTCCGTGACCTCCGCGGCCTCCGCGGTAAATCCTCTGTTAACGCCGACCCTCAGATTCCCAGGCGCGGAGACCATCGCCCCGCCCTATACTGCAGCCACCGGTAGCACCGGCAGAGCGGTCGGGGGAATCGCGATATGGGCCAGCAAAATCGCATCGTGCCGCGCGCGCGCACTCTCCTGAAGCGGCTCTGCCTGCTGCTGCCCCTGCTCTGTTTCGGCCTCACCGCTGCTGGCCGCTTCGCCCCCCGCCGCTGCGCCCCCCGCCGACCAGCCGGCCAAGATCCACGAGCTGCTCGACCTGCTGGGCGATCCGCAGGTCCAGGAATGGATCAAGGCGCAGCAGGCCGCCAAGGCGGCGGAGCCCGCCGGCCGCCGTCGGCACGCAAGCCAAGGGGCCGGACCTGCTTGCCACGCGGTTCACCGCCATCCGCGATCATTTCGCCGCACTGGCCGCCGTCATTCCGCAGATGCCGGCCGAATTCCAGCGCGCCAGGGATGCGCTGATGGCCGAGACCCATGGCCGCGGCCTGGTCGTCGTCCTGCTGGCCGTCTTCATCGGCCTGGGCCTCGGCGTCGCCTGGCTCTTCCTCTGGGCGACCCGGGGGCTTCGGCGCCGGAGCCTGGATCTTCCCATGGAGACGGTGGGCCAGCGGCTGATCGCCCTCATTGCCCGCCTCGTCTATGGCGTGCTGCTGGTGGCCGCCTTCGGCCTCGGCAGCATCGGCGCCTTCCTGATCTTCGACTGGCCGCCGCTGCTGCGCGAGATCCTGCTGCAATATCTCATGGCCTTCCTGGAGTTCTGTCTGGTCGCGGTGGTAAGCCGCTTCCTCCTGGCCCCGGGGGCGGGGCCCCCGGCCTTCGGCGCAGCCGACGACCCGGATGTCGACAAATTCCGCATCCTGCCCATGGACCGGGCCGCCGCCCGCTTCTGGCACCGGCGGATTCTCGTCCTCGCCGGGTGGTACGCTTTCGGCTATGCCACGGTCATGCTGCTGAGCGAGCTCGGCTTCGATCTCGAGGCCCGGCGGCTGGTGGCCTATATCCTCGGCCTCGGCCTGCTGGCTATCGGGCTGGAGATGGTCTGGCGCCATCCGCCGACCCATGCCGAGGCGCCGGCCGCCCCTTTCCTGAAGCGGCGCGCCATCGCCTGGCTGCTCTCGATCCTCTTCCTGCTGCTCTGGCTGCTCTGGGTCGCCTCGGCCGTGCGGGGGATGTGGCTGCTGGCGGTGTTGATCGCACTGCCCTGGGCCATCCGCGGCGCCCGTCGGGCCGTGGGCCATCTGCTGCGCCCGCCGGGCAACGCCGAAGCTGCGACCGCTCTGCCCTCGGTGCTGACGGTCGCCCTGGAGCGCGGGCTGCAGGCGCTGCTCATCATCGGGGGCGCGCTGTTCCTGGCCCATGTCTGGAACATCGACCTGGTGGCGCTGACCTCCAGCGACACGGTCGTGACACGGCTGCTGCGCGGCCTGCTCAGCACCGTGGTCATCGTGCTGGTGGCCGATTTCGGCTGGCAGCTCGCCAAGACGGCGATCGACCGCAAGATCGTCGAGGCGCCGACGACGAGCGATCAGCAGAGCCAGGAATGGCGCCGCCAGTCGCGGATGAAGACCCTGCTGCCGATCTTCCGCAATCTGCTCTTCATCGTGCTGCTGGTGATGGTGGTGATGATGGCGCTGGCCGCGCTCGGCGTCGACATCGGCCCGCTGGTCGCCGGCGCCAGCGTGGTGGGCGTGGCCATCGGCTTCGGCGCCCAGACCCTCGTCCGGGACATCATCAGCGGCATGTTCTATTTGCTCGACGATGCCTTCCGGGTCGGCGAATACATCCAGAGCGGCAGTTACAAGGGCACGGTCGAATCCTTCAGCCTGCGCTCGGTCAAGCTGCGCCACCATCGCGGGCCGCTCTACACCGTGCCCTTCGGCGTGCTGGGCGCGATCCAGAACATGAGCCGCGACTGGGTGATCGACAAGCTCTCGGTCGGCGTCACCTACGACACCGACCTCGAACAAGGTGAAGAAGATCATCAAGCAGATCGGCAAGGAGCTGCTGGAGGATCCCGAGTTCGCGCCCAAGATCATGGAGACCCTGAAGATGCAGGGCGTCGGCGAGTTCGGCGATTTCGCCATCCAGATCCAGATGAAGCTGATGACCCGCCCCGGCGAGCAGTTCGTCATCCGCCGCCGCGCCTATGCCATGATCAAGAAGGCCTTCGACGCCAACGGCATCAACTTCGCCTATCCCACGGTGCAGGTCGCCGGCGGCGAGACCAGCTCCACCGCCGCCATCGCCTCGGTGGCGCAGCATGCCCTCACCAAGCCGCCGGTGGTGGAGGGGTAGAAGCGCCGCATGGCGGCTCTGGGGTCTCTCAACCGCAACGCGCTCACCCGCGCTGCCTAACCCTCCCGCGCGGCCCTTCCCTCTACCGCGCTTCGAAGCGGGAGAGGGGGCCCATCGCGAAGCGATGGGGGGAGGGTGTTACGAGCGACCCCGCCTGAAGACCCTCACCCTCCCAGCACCGCCTTTGTCCCCCCCTCATCCTGGTCTATGGTTGCATCTCGGGCTGGGAGCCAAACCTCGTAGCTGTTCTATAGGGCTATTTGACGATGCCGGTATCGCATGAGCCATGGCTCGTCGTGCTGTCCCTGATCGTGGCGATCCAGGGGGCCTATGTCGGCTTGAGCCTGGCGGTCCAGATCGGCGGCGCCGAAGGGCTGCGCCGGCGGATGCTGCTGGCGGGGGCGGCGATCTCGCTGGCGGTGGCCATCTGGGCCATGCATTTCGTCGGCATGCTGGCGGCGCGCCTGCCCTTCCCCGTCGATTTCCTGGTCTTCCCGACCCTGCTTTCCTTCCTGGTCTGCGTCATCGTGGTGGGGATCGCGGTCTTCGCCATCAGCGCCGGGACGCCCAGCGCGCCGGCCTCCGCACTCCGCCTCGCCGCCGCCGCCGTCTTCATGGGCATCGGCATCGCCGCCATGCATTACATCGGCATGACCGCGCTGCACGCCAGCGCCCATCTCGAGCACGGCCTCGCCCATGTCATCGCGAGCGTCGCCGTCGGCATCGCCGCCTCGGGCCTGGCGCTCTGGCTCGCCGGCGGGCGCCGCGGCCGGCCGCCGCTGATCCTGTCGGCCTGCGCGCTGGGCGTGGCCATCGCCGGCATGCATTACACCGCCATGGCCGGGCTCACGGTCTTTCCCCATCCCGCCCCGGGGGATGTCTCGGGTGGTGCGGCGATCTCCACCGATCTGCTGGCGAGCGTGGTGGCCATCGTCGCCTTCCTGGTCTCGGGCAGCTTCCTTCTGGCCCTGGTGCCCGAGCGGTCGAGCAAGGCGGCGGTGACGCCGATCGGGGCAACGAGCCTGGGCGCCGCCGCCGCGCCGACCGCGCCCGCGCCGGCCCCCGTGGGCGGCTTCGAGACCCCCGCGCCGCCGACCAGCCCCGAGGCCGCCGCAGATCTCGGTCAGGGCAGCTTCGGCCCCCTGGGCGGCGCCGGTGGCCCGCCGCGCCGGCCGGCCCGCCACCTCCCCGTCGAGCAGGGCGGCGCCACCCATTTCCTGGCGGTGGAGGAGATCGTCGCCGTCCATGCCAACGCCCATTACACCACCGTCTATGACGGCGAGCGCGAGCTCTTCTGCCCGCTCTCCATTGGCGAGGTCGAGCAGCGCCTCGACGCCGCCCACTTCCTGCGGGTCCACCGCAGCCATATCGTGAATCTGAGCCGCATCACCGGCCTGAAGCGCGCCGGCGACAATGGCGTGATCGAGCTCGCCGGCCAGCGCACCTATACGGTGCCGGTCAGCCGCAACCGGTTCAATTGGCTGAAGGCGCAGCTGGGGCTGAAGACGGGACATCCCGCGCCGCGGCAGGCGTCGGGGGCGTGAGGCCGGACCGGTACCGTCGTTCTAGCAAAACCCCATGAAGCCCAATATTTCGTCGTTCGCCGCCGCGCCTTTCTTGTCAAACCAGAGATGAAAATACGGGTCGTCCTCCCCCTTGGGAATTCCCAGGTAGTCCCCGGCTTGTTCACCGCTGAGCGGAACGATCATAGGAAGGTCCAGCGACTTCTCCTTCTTGCGCCGCTGCCATTTGCGATTGTCGCCTTTTATATCCGGATTCCACCCAACATAAATATGACCAATAGTGTCTTTAAGCGTGATATCGACACGCCAAAAATCAACAGCAAAATATTCGTCGTATTGGGCGTCGTTTCTTATTTTTATACACACTCCCTTAATACGAATCATATTGGCATGAGGTGGGGATTGGGATGGGGATGGACCTGGGGCGGCACAGCCCGCTGTTAGCATGACAGCCATCATGGACAGTATGATTCTGATCATCGCCACCACCCAAGGCTGATCGTAACCAAGTTTTGGCGCAAGCGGCCGAGTTGTCCGCCAGGCGCCACGATCATCGACGACCGCTGCGCTAATATTTCAGATCTTCTAAATCGATACTCATCAGATCCGCCGTCGGAGGCGTGAAGCACGAATCCTCGCGCCGTTACCCCATCATGTCGACGGGCGGCGTCTTGCCGTCGATCAGAAGCTGCAGCAGCTGGCTCCACCGCGGCAGCATGCGGGTCTTGAAGTCGAAATGCTCGACGGCGGTCTTGCGTGCCCTCTTGCGCATCTCGCCCATCCGGTCGGGATGATTCAGCACCTCATCGACGCGATCGGCGATGTCCCCCGGCGAGAAGAAGTCGACCAGCAAGCCATTGACGCCATCCTTCATCACCTCGCGTACCGGCGGGGTGGAGGAGCCGATGACGGCGCAGCCGCATGACAGCGCCTCGATGAAGGACCAGGAGAGCACGAAAGGGTAGGTGAGATAGAAGTGGACCGAGGAGACCTGGAGAATGTTGACGTAGTCCTCGTAGGACAGCTGGCCCAGAAAATGCACGCGCTCGAGGTCGAGGCTGTCGCCGAGCTCGTTCAGCATGGTCTCGCGGAAGGTCGTTCCGGGCGCGACCGGGGGTCCGTAGCTGATCCCGTCATTGCCGACGATCAGGGCACGGGCGCTGGGATGCCGGCGCTGGATCTCCGGGAGTGCGCGCATGAAGCTGTGGAAGCCGCGGTAGGGCTCGAGGCTGCGCGAGACATAGGTGATGACCTTGTCCTTGCGGGTGAGGCGCAGGCCGTCGCGCGCGAGCTGGACCCAGGCCTTGGGATCGGGCTGCAGGAGGTCGGTGTCGACGCCCTCATGGATCGCGGTGATGCGCCGGCGCATCTCGGCGGGATAGAGGCTGCGCTGCCAGCGCGTCGCCGCATGTCCCCAATCCGCCGCGGCGTGGCCCAGGATATTGATCGCGTTCTTCGCCCTGATCCGCGAGGGATTGTCGAAGAAGATGGAGGCAAATTCGGGATCGAAGCCGATATCGACGCCCTTCGGATAGTAGAAGAACTCGAAGAGGGCCAGCAGCGGCACATCGGGAAAGACATCCTTGACGTAGAGCGTCTCCCCCCAGCCGTTATGGCCGACGATGACGTCGGGCCTGATCCCCTGGTCGCGCAGCATGCGGCAGACATCGGCGACCGCTGTGCCGGTGCGGATCGCGTCGTCGATCTCGAGGGTGAAGGGGTGGCAGCCCTCGCGAGGCCCGGCATCGGCCCGGTAGATCAGCTTGATGACACCCTGCATCCGATTTTCGTTCGGCTGGGTGATGTAATAGACCGTGTTCTCCGGCGAATCGGCCAGATGGCGAACGAGCAGCCGATATTGGGCCGGGAAGTTCTGGTGGATGAAGACGACGATCACAGCGCCAGATCCGCCATCAACCTTTCGCGTGCGGCCGGATCGGCCGATGGAGTCCGCAGGGCCACGGCAGCAAGCTCCAGATTGGGCCGCCGACGCAGGACGATCTCGGGAAAATCGGCCGCGGTGAGATGGCGCAGGAGCAAGGTCGGGGCGAAGCCGCAGCGATGGGCCATGGCGGTATGGCCCTGGGCGACAGCCTGCCCGAAGCCGAACAGAACGTCATGAGCGGTGATCGGCCCGGCCGGCGATTCGTAGATCACCTCGTCGAGCTTGTCGTTAACGATGTAGTTGGCGATCGTCTGCAGATCGGGAACGACGAGGCAGAGGAAACCGTCGTCCTTGAGAATGCGGCGGAACTCGGACAGCGCCTGCGGCACCTGATGCAGATAGAGATGCTCGACGCAATGGGCGGTCCAGACCGCATCAGCAAATCCGCTCGGAATGGCAGAGAGATCGGTCACGTCGGCGAGAACGTCCGGATCGACGTCTCTATCAACGTCGACGCGCAGCTGTCGCCAGCTGTCGAACATGGCCGGCACCTGTCCCCCGCCCTTCGGACCGCAACCCGCATTGACCAGGATCGGGGCCGAAGATGAAGCGCCATCCGCCGACACATCGGTCGGAGTGCCACCGCCTGGGATCATGGCCATGCTCAGGCGCCGGCGCTTGGCTTGGCTGCCCGCCGGCCGGGGCTGGCCCGCTTGGGTTTGGCGGCAGCAGCGTCGGCAGCGGGGTCGATCTTGGTCGCCGTCGCGCTCCCCCGTGAAGGCGTAGGTGCCTGCGCCGGCTTTGCCGCGGGTTGCTTGGGCTCCGCTTGCGCGGCAGGCCGCTCCAGGATGCGCAGCTGGATCGCCTCCAGCGGGTCATCCGGCATTGGGGAACGGCAAGGTGCGCCGTTGCGGACGGGGCCGACGGTCGCGCCGGACAAAAAGCGTCCGCTGTATTCGCAGTCGTACTGTGCCGCCCGGGACGGCTTGATCCGGACGGAGAAGGCGATCAGCGGGATGCCCATGCCGCGCGTGCCGCAGGCGGTGCCGCCGGCGAGCCAGGGGGTTTC
Source organism: uncultured Alphaproteobacteria bacterium (assembly GCA_963757155.1). Taxonomy (GTDB): domain Bacteria; phylum Pseudomonadota; class Alphaproteobacteria; order Dongiales; family Dongiaceae; genus DASXQK01. Next base: position 200,959 of record CAVWQS010000014.1, on the reverse strand, counting down.
GAAACCGGTGGCTGTCAACCCCTTATACTCGATGTCGCCATTCCCCAAGGGTGGCTCGGGCTCGACGGCAAAGGACTCGATCCATAGCCGCTGCCCGACGAGGCCGGCCCAGGCCACGTCGACGAAGGGCATGTCGCCACGCGTCTGCACATGTGCCGTGATCTTGCTCCCGATGCCGCCAAGGGCTTTCGGCGCCGCCGGCGTCATCCTCGCCTGCCGTTACCGCAGGCGGGCCCAGGACGCTGCGCCCATCGACGCGCTGGATCTCGAGCGCCAGCGCCGGTGCCCCCGAGACGCGCAGCGAGGTCAGAAGCACCGTCACCGGCTCGCCCGTCACCCGCGCCATGACGACGTCGGCGGAATCCCGGAGCCAGGTCGCCCGCCCGCGCGGACCGGACATGAACTCGATCTCGCCGCCGCCCACATCCGGACCGCGGGCCACATGGACCGCCGGCAGCAGCAGATTGTCATCCACGGAGGCCTTGGCCGGCAGTGACGACCGGACCAGAAAGGCGTAGATCCCTTCGGCCAGATTCAGCAACTGGACGGAGACGGTGAGGCGATCTTGCGTCGCTTCGGCAGAGATTTGCTTCATGATTCCTATCTTACCCTCGTTCTCTGGGGTTGTCCGGTCCTGCGCGGGCGTTGCCGACCCGGGCTCCAGCACCGCTCCGCGCGGTGCCGGATCGTTGAGCTTGATCTTCTTTCGGCGCGCGTCGGCTTCCTCCGCCGCCGCCAGGAAGCGCCGGTTCAGCGCCGACGGCGCCATGTCCGTGGCAAGCAAGGTAACATAAGGCACCCCGGTCAGGCGCTCGCCAAGGGCGCCAAGGTCGGATGCGAGGATCGGCAGCCCGGCTCGGATGGCATGGCTGAGGGCATAGCACCAGGTTTCCGGCACCACCGAGGCAAACCAGGCGAGATGCGGCCGCTCGCGCCGCAAGAGCGCCTCGATCTCTTCCTCCTCATAGCGGCCAGTGACGAAGACCTTTCCCGTCGCCATCAGGCCGGCATCGTCCTCGGTATGCCCGACGACGGTGAACTCAAGGGGAAGCTGGCGCCGAGCCGCATCCTTGGCGCAAGCGAGCAGGGTGTCATAGCCCTTATGCGCACCGATGCCGCCGATGAGGGCAATGCGAATCGGGCCCGGTCCTGAGGCAGCGGCGCCGGCAGGTGAGAGGCTCCCGAGGGTGGCGGGTGCCTCCAGAGGCTCGATCTGGGCCTCGATCACCGGGAAATATTGCGCCAGCCGCCGCTTCGTGTCGGCCGTGGGTACGATCACGCGCCGCGCGGCGCTGAGCCATCCGGCGCTGCGCCGGCGCAGGGCGGCCACGGTCAGGGAGCCACCGACCCGTCCGCCATGCGTCTTCAGGCAAAGCTCGCAGGCCGCGACGGCGGCTGCCCGCAGTAATGGCCATCGCCGCCCAAGAAGGTGACGCGCGGACAGGCCCAGGCATAGTCGTGGACGTAGATGTCGACGGGGCAGCCGATCTCGAAGGTGAGGGCGATGGTGCGTGGGTCGTGGTCGAGAAAATGATGCAGCTCGACATGCGCCAAAGGCAGCCGCGTCAGCAGGCGCCGGAGCGCCGGCAGCTCGTCCGGAATCTGGTAGACGAGATCGGCGAGGCTCTGGTCCTCAGCCATGATTCGGCAAGATCCCTGGACATCCTGGAAATCGTTCTCGGCCTCGAGGCTGGCCTCGGGTTCGGCTCCGGGCTTCAGAACGAGCGGGGAGAGCCCTTGCGCCCGCAGCTGCCGGCATCGCTCCGCCACCGCAGTCGCCACGCCGCCCGGGAGACCGAGGCTCACCAGCAGCACATGGCGGCTGCCGCCCTCGATCAGACGGGCCTCATCGAGGCGCCGTCGGCTGGGGTGGATCGGATCGGCCTGGACAAAGCGTTGCACGAGGTCGTCGTAGCCGGGGTAACGCAGGTTGAGGAGGCGCAGATTGCGCTCCATGAGCGCGGCGCGTCGACGGCCGAAGGATCGCCCCCCGGCATGTTCGACGAAGACCTCGGCGGCCAGGAGGTGACGCCAGCCCCGCCGGCGGGCGCGCAGGCAGAAGTCGTTCTCCTCGCCATAGCCCGCCCCGAAGGTCGCCGCATCGAAGCTGCCTGTCGCCGCCAGGCAGTCGGCGCGGATATAGAGGCAGAAGCCGACTCCGGTAGGGATCTCGATGGCGACGCCGGCATTGGCGACGGCCGTCAGCCTGTCGAGGGTGGCGGCCGAAGGGACTTCGCTCGGTGTCTTTCCCTCGGCCGGATAGCTCGCGATGGAGCCGGCATTGGAGAAGGGCGTGACGGTGCCGATGTCGGGTGCGCTATAGGCCACCCGCCGCAGGCGCGCGAGCCAGTCGCCGGCGACGACGGCATCCGCGTTGAGCAGCACCACATCATGGCCGGTGCAGTGGGCAAAGGCGCGGTTGACCGCGGCGGGGAAACCCTGGTTCTGCTCGTTGCGCAGCAGATCGATGGCGCCCGTGGTGGCGAGGACTTCGAGAGCCTGGGCCAAATCCGGCTCCGGCGAGCCGTCGTTTACCACCACCAGCCGCGTCTGAGGGTCGATCGTAGCCAAGCACCGATTCGAGGCAGGCAATGGTCTCTTCGCGCCCGCGGTACACCGGCACGACGATCGCCGTCGGCATGAAGTCGGGCATGGCTGCGGTCGCAGGATATGCCACCGGCGGTGGGCTGTGAGTCCGCATCGGTGATGGACGGCACCGCCCTTGCCAGCAGCAGCGGGGCATCGGGCAGCGCCTCGAGGCGTCCGTCTGGCAGGCGCGCCGAAACAGTGATGCGGCTTCCGCGCAGACCGGCCGCGGCCAGGTCCAGCTCGAAATGGTGGCGACGGGCGTCGGCCTCACCGGGGCGGCTCGACGCCGATTGCCGCCCTCCCCGCTCATCCTCGATAACCAGCTCCGGGGAGAGAGTCGGTGCCCAGCCAAGCTGCACCCAGCCCGTCAGCCGCCGCCTGTCGACATGGCAGCGTCCATCGAGAGCGAAATCGGGCGGATAGGCAAGGCTGCTGCCAAAGAAGGCAGTGCCGTCGATTTCGGCGATCAGCGGTCCGCGGATGGACAGATTCAGGAGCGGAATGGCGAAAGTCTGCACCCTCGCCTCCCCGGTTTGGCCCCGAGCCTCCTCGCTGCGCCGGGGCTGGGCGCAGCTCGCGGCCATCGGTGGTTCTGACCCGCAGGCGCCCCGCCTCGGGCAGCCGAACCTCTCCGACGAGCTCGAGGTCGGTCGAGAGGGCGATCCAGCCGGATGCGCGGGCCCTCGAATCGTTGATGATCCGCCGGGCAGCACTCGCCAGCGGATCCGCCGGCCCCGTGACGGCATATCTCTGCAGGGCATCGGCCAAGCGACGTTCCGCCTCGGTGAAACGATCCAAGGCGAGCATGGCCTCGATGATCTCGGCGTCGATCTCTCCGCCTGGCGAATTCTTGGATGCTTCGAGGAGGATTTTGAGAGCGGCCTCGGCTTCACCCTGCCGTCCCAGTAGCCGTGCGTTGATGCGCAGGATATCGCTGTTGGAGGGTGCGATGCGCCGGGCCCGGTCGGCCTGGCGTAAGGCCTCGACCTCGTCGCCCCGGCGCAGGGCCTCACCGAGGGTACGAATGACGTCACCTCGGGAACCGGCTGCATAAGGGGCAGATGTGGCGCGGGCCATGGCAGCTTCTCTGCCATGGCCCTTACTGCCTTGTTCGGGCATCCCGTTAACTCGGTAGCGGCGATCTACTCCTGAGCGATCGCCCGGCCCTTCAGACTATCACTAACTGAAGTCGCTGGCCTTAAGGCCGGTAAAGCCCGTCAGCGTGATGGTCGTGCCGTCGCCGAGGTTGAGGATGGTGTTGCCACCGACCACCTTGGCACCATTCAGCACCGTCTTGGTGTTGTAGCCCGCCCCCAGCTTCAGGTGGTCCGTTCCATGCTTGAAACCGGTAACGGTATGGGTGCCGCCTTGATGCGCTTTGTCGAACTGCAAGAGCCCTGAAGCGACGCCCGTGACATTCATCGTGTCCTTGCCCGAGCCGCCGGTGAAGGTGTCCTGGCTGCCAGCCCCGCCGATCATGGAGGTCGAGCTGGTCTTGCTCGAGCTACCGACGAAGATGTTCTTGCCGCCGCCGCCGTTGAGCGTCGCACTCCCGCTGCCCACGGAGACCGAATCCACGCCGACTGTTCCGCCGGTGAAGCTGAATTTGCCCGAGCCGCCAAAGACCGTCGCACCGCCCTTGTCGACGATCGTATCGGTACCGGCGGCCAGACGGATCGTATCGGTGCCCACGCCGGTGTAGTTGATCCCGCCGTTGCCCGTCGCTGAGACGCTGGCACTCTTGCCGGTCGTATTGAGGACGTCCTTGCCGCCGCCGATGGTGACCTTGGCGTTGGCCGAGCCGATTTTGACGGTGTCGCTGCCGGTATTCGTCACCACGGCCCGCGAAGCCCCGGCGCCGGTGAAGGTGATGGTGCTCTTCGCGCCCGTGCCGGTGATGGTCGCCGCACCGGTCTCGGTGATGACGTTGGGATTGGGGCCGGCCAGCGTGACCCTGTCGTTGCCCTTGCCGCTGAAGTTCAGCCCTTTGCCGCCGGTCTCGTTGATGTTCAGCCCGGCGACGGCCCCGACGATGGTGTTGTTGATGCCGGTGTCGAGAACGGTCGTGGCGCCGGCGCTAATCGTGACCTTGTCCGAGGTGCCGGAAAGCTTTACGAGGTTGCTGCCGGCCGCCCCCAGCGACGCGGTCTTCGAATTGCCCGTGATCGAGATCGTATTGCTGCCCCCGCCGCCCGTCACGGTCACCGAGCCGAGCGCCGTCAAGGTGCTCCCCTTCGAGCCCAGCACCACGGTATCCTTGCCGGTGCCGGTGAGGATGGAGGCTTTGACGGTCGCGGCTGAGTTGTTGATCTGAATTCGTGCCGTCGCCGCTGATGATCGTCGAGGTCATTGCCCCGCCGACGATCGTGTCGTTGCCCGTATTGCCGCTCAGAAACCGTACAGTGTTGCTCGCGACGACCTTCGTGCTGGTGGCGCCATTGAGGACAACGGCTTGCGCGCCGGACGGCATGGTGACGCTGCCCCCGGAGGCGCCGGTAAAATTGTAGGTGTTGAGCCCCGTCAGCGCCGGCGCGGTCGCCGGATTGGTAAAGAGATGCCCGCTGCTGAACTGGTTTGACAGAGCCGTCAGGGCGGACTGCACCGACGAAAGCTCTTGGCCGTTGAGCGGGATGCTAACGAGGCCACCCTTGATCGAAACTGTACCTGGCATTTCCTACACCCGATATCGGGGCCCCCTCGCTCGTCCACAGCTCTACAGTCTTCTCGAGCTTTCGCGGCCGAACGAATCGCCCACTAAACCATTACCGCCGAGTTCTCTAACTTCGGCGCACAATGCTGCCTTAGAGAGTTTCATTCCCAGCAACGGGCGAGAACCATTGCGCGTTGGTTCCCTTGCCGTGTCTTCGTCCGAACAATATCACGGAGTACGGCAAATGCAACTACACATTTACGACCCCGTTCACGCTTAACATTTCATTAACCATGCCTCTGATGCTGTCGACATGGCATGGCCCCGAACAGGGCTATGCGAAGGCTGTGTCCAGTAAGTCATTGATATATTGAATATATATAAAATGACAAGTAAGTTACACCCGCACCACGCCTGGGATCCGCCGCTTGGCCGGACGGTGTTCGGAGGGATATTCGAGTTCCCTTCCAAGCCCGGGGAAACCATTTTATGCCCTCGTCAATATTTCGTGAACGACTTAAATAGCGCCGGTGGCAGAATAGGGGCGGTGCCGGGCCCGGATCTGCCCTCCCGTGGCCTGATTGGGTCCCCAGGCTGACACGCGCCCGATCATGAAAAATGAGGCTCGCAACGGCCGCGTGCGGGTCCCAAAATGCGCCAGGCCAGGGCTTCGCTCGGGCCGGGCTTCACTGAAAAGGCCCGATCCGAGGAGGGCTCCAGCCCTGCAGATTTCCTGCAGAAGCAGTGAAATGGACCCTCGTTTTCCCCGGCCCCCCGGCTTTGGGCAGCAGAAAGGGACTCTTCGACATGGCGAATGACAAGCCGAAGGTCGGCTTCATCGGTCTGGGCAATATGGGCATCGGCATGGCGCGCAATGTCGCCGCCGCCGGCTGGCCCCTTGCCGTCTGGAATCGCTCGCCCGAGAAGGCGGCCTCGCTCTCGGCCGCCAATGTCACGGTGGCCAAGACTCCGGCCGCCGCCGCCAAGGGGGCCGATTTCGTCGTGACGATGGTCGCCGACGACGCGGCGCTCGAGGCCGTGACCCATGGCGCCGAGGGGCTGCTCCCGGCCCTGGCGCCGGGGGCCGTCCACATCTCCATGAGCACGGTCAGCGTTCCCTGCACCCGGACCCTTGCCGTGCGTCACGCCAATGCCGAGCGCGCCTTCCTGGCCGCCCCGGTCTTCGGCCGGCCCGAGGCGGCGGCGGCGGCGAAGCTCTGGATCTGCGCCGCCGGTCCGGCGGCGCTGGTGGAGCGCTGCCGCCCGCTCCTGGAGCTCATGGGACAGGGGATCATCCATTTCGGCGACGCGCCGGAGCAGGCGAGCGTGGTCAAGCTCGCCGGCAATTTTCTCATCGGCTCGATGCTGGAATCCTTGTGCGAGGCCTTCACTTTGCTGCGCAAGAACGGCGTTGATCCGGAGCCCTTCCACGACCTGATATCGCGCAAGCTCTTCCGCTCGCCGGTCTACGAGAACTACGGCAGCATCGCCCTTAGCGGGAAATTCGAGCCGCCGGCCTTCAAGCTTGCCCTCGGGCTCAAGGATATGACCCTGGCGCTTCAGGCGGCGCAGGAATCACGCACGCCGATGCCGGTGCTCTCGGCGGTGCATGGGAATCTTCTCTCCGCCGTCGCCCGCGGCCAGGGCGATCTGGATTTCGCCTCCCTCATTCGCGTGGTCGGCCAGAACGCCGGCCTCAAATAGACCCAAGCGCGCTCGCCGGTTCAGGCGGCGGGTGCGGCGCCCCGCGGGTGCCGGCTGCGGCGCTGGGCCACGATCTCGGCCAGGATCGACAGCGCGATTTCCTCCGGCGTGATGGCGCCGAGATCGAGTCCGGCCGGGGCCTTCAGGCGGGCGAGCCGGGCGGGATCGGCGCCCTGCGCCGCCAAAACCGACTTCAGCGCCTCTGCCTTCCGCCGGCTTCCGACGAAGGCGATATAGTCGGAATCGGCGGCCAGCGCCGCCTGCAGCGCAGCCTCGTCGTCACGCCCCTGGGTCGAGACCACGATGAATTGATTCCTACCCCCGTCCTGCGGCAAGGCATAGCTCTCGATGCGCCGGTCCGCCTCGGCGAAAGCGCCCTGTTCGGCGGGCGGCGCACAGATGGTGAGATCGAAGCCGATGCGCCGGCCGAGATCGGCGATCGCCACGGCGACGGGGCTGGAGCCACAGATGACGAGCTGCGGCCGCGGGATTACCGGCTCGACGAAGACGTCCATCGTGCCGCGGCTCGGGCACATGTTGCGGGCGAAGCGGATGCCGGCCCGCTCCTCGCCCGGCTTCACGCCCTGGGCCTGCAAACCCTCCTCCGGCTGAACCGAGACCAGCCGCGGCTGGCCATCCGCCAGCGCCTCGCGCGCCGCCTTCACCACCGCGGCGCGCGCGCAGCCGCCGCCGATCCAGCCTTCTGTCACCCTGCCGTCCGCGCGGATCACCGCCTTCGCCCCGGCCTTGGCGGCGGTGGCAGCGACCGTGCGCACCACCGTGGCCAGCGCGAAGGGCTCCCCCTTGGCCCTCATCGCCGAGATCAGATCGAGGATGTCGGTCGCTTGCCCTCTTGCCATCAGATCCTCGCGAGATAGGGCTCGAGGGCGGCGAGGCTCTCGAGGCTATGGGCGGGGGCGAAGAGATCGATATAGGGGAGTGCGGCCTGCATGCCGCGGGCCTCGGGCGAATAGCTCTCCCAGCCGATCAACGGATTCAGCCAGATGATCCGGCGGCAGCGGCGGCGTAGCCGCGCCATCTCGGTGGCGAGGCGCTCCGGCTCGCCGGTGTCGTAGCCGTCGGAGAGGATCATCACGGCCGTGCGGGAATTGATCACCCGGGCCGCATGCCAGCGGTTGAAGGTCGCCAGGCTCTCGCCGATCCGCGTTCCGCCCCCGATCCCCTCGGCCATCAGCGCCAGCCGATCGATCGCCCGCGACACATCGCGCTCGCGCAAGCTGTCGGAGACATGGACCAGACGGGTGTGGAAGACGAAGGCCTCGGCCTCGCGGAAGGAATCCACCACGCCATGGATGAAGCGCAGGAAGAAGGCGGTGTAGAGGCTCATGGAGCCGGAGGCATCGAGCAAGATGACGAGGCGCAAGGGTTTGGGCTTGCGCCGGCGCCAGACGAGATCCAGCGGCGTCCCGCCATGGGAGACGCTGCGATGAATGGTCCGGCGCAGATCCAGCCGCCGGCCGTGGCGCCGGGCCCGCATCCGCCGCACCAGCCGTGCCCGCATCTTGCGCGCCAGGCGCTCGGCCAGCTCATGGGCTTCGGCCACCTCATCGGGATCGGCGATGCGCCGGACATCGATCCGCCCCAGGCTCTCGGCCCGTGTCGCCCCACCGCGCCGGCCCCGCCCATCGGCCGGGCTCTCCCCCTCAGGCCCTTCGCCGCGTTCGATATGGTCCGGCTTCCCGGCAGCGTCGCTCCCGGCCAGGGGCGACGGCAGGCGGCGCTGCGGCCGGCTGCCGTCCGAGGCGGTGCCGGTGAGCATCTGCCGGCGGCGCAGGCCGCGGCCCAGCCAATAGGCCTGGAAGATCTCGTCGAAGCGCTCCCAGTCGGAGCGGGTGGCCGAGAACAGCGCCTTGAGCGCGGGCTGCAAGGTCGCGGGTCGCGACGCCAGAGGCGATGCCAGGATCGCTGAGCGCATCGCCGGTCTCCTTCAGGCCGAGGGCAAAGCCGTTGTCCCGCAGCGTCCGCACGAAGCCGGCAAGCTGGCGGCGCAGCGCGTCGCCGATATTGTCCGGTGGGGCGATGGCGTCAGCGGCCGGCATGGCCGCCTCACGCCACCTTGCCGAGGAGGCGGTCGACCACCTCGCGGCCGATGCGGGACCGGTCCTCATGGGTCTTCAGCAGGCAGACCAGTGTCTCATGCACCGCCTCGGGCGCCTGGCGCATATCGGCGACGCCGAGCCCCGCGAGCGTGGCCGCCCAATCCAAGGTCTCGGCGACGCCGGGCAGCTTGCGCAGATCCTCCTTGCGGATCGCCGTCACCATGCGCGCGACCTGAAGGGCCAGCGAGGTGTCGATCCCTGGCTGGCGAACCACGATGATCCGCGCCTCGCGATCGACATCCGGGAAATCGACGTAGTGATAGAGGCAGCGCCGGCGCAGCGCGTCGGAGAGCTCGCGCGTCCCGTTGGAGGTCAACACCACCCGCGGGATCGAGCGCGCGGTCACGGTGCCGAGCTCGGGAATGCTGATCTGGAAATCGGAAAGGATCTCGAGCAGGAAGGCCTCGAACTCCTCATCGGCCCGGTCCACCTCGTCGATCAGCAGCACCGGCGCCCGCTCGCGCCGGATCGCCGCCAGCAGCGGGCGCTCCAATAGATACTTCTCCGAGAACACATGCTCCTCGATGGCATCGGCATTCTCGCCGCTGCCTTCACGGGCCTTGATGGCGAGGAGCTGGCGCTGATAATTCCACTCGTAGAGGGCCGCGTTCTGATCCAGCCCCTCATAGCATTGCAGGCGGATCAGCTCGGTCTCGTGGACCAGCGCCAGGGCCTTGGCGACCTCCGTCTTGCCGACGCCGGCCTCGCCCTCCAGCAGCAGCGGCCGCTTGAGGAAATCCATCAGCCAAAGCGCCATGGCGAGCTCGCGATCGGCGATATAGCCGGCGGCTTCCAGACGCGTCCGCGATCTCCTCGCGCGTCAAGGTCATGGCCGGCTGCGGGGCCGCCTTCTACGCATGCAGCCCCAGCTTCTCCGCCACGGTCCAGGTGCGCCAATTGTCATGGGGCATGGCGATATGGGGCGAGCCCAGGAACATGAAGGCGTCGTTGACCGCATTGGCGAAGCAGGGCACGCCGCCGACATTCGGACTCTCGCCGACGCCCTTGGCGCCGATGGGATGATGCGGCGAGGGGGTCGTCGTCCAGTCGGTCTCCCAATGCGGGGTCTCGACGGCGGTCGGCATGAAATAATCCATGAAGGACGGCCCCGTCACATTGCCGTCGGCGTCGTAGCGGATCTCCTGGCCCATGGCGATGGCGAAGGCCTCCGTCAGCCCGCCATGGATCTGGCCTTCGATGATCATCGGGTTGATGCGGGTCCCGCAATCGTCCAAGGCATAGAAGCGCCGCGTCTTGACCACGCCGGTATCGACATCGACGTCCAGCACGCAGACATAGGCCCCGAAGGGATAGGTCATGTTCGGCGGATCGTAGTAATTGACCGCCTCCAGCCCGGGCTCCATGCCCGGCGGCACACGGTTATAGGCCGCCCAGGCGATCTCCTTCATGGTCTTGAAGCGCTCGGGATTGCCCTTCACGGCGAAGCGGTCGACATCCCATTCGAGGTCGTATTCCGAGCACCTCGAGCAGATGGGCCGCGATCATCTGCGCCTTGGCCCGGATCTTGCGCGCGGCCATGGCGGTGGCGGCCCCGCCCGTCGGCGTCGAGCGCGAGCCATAGGTGCCGAGACCATAGGGGGCGGTATCGGTGTTGCCCTCCTCGATGGAGATGTCGTCGGCGGCGATGCCGAGCTCGCTGGCGATGATCTGGGCATAGGTCGTCTCATGGCCCTGGCCCTGGGATTTGGTGCCCATGCGGGCGATGACGGCCCCGGTCGGATGGATGCGGATCTCCGCGGAATCGAACATGGCGATCCCCAGGATGTCGCAATTGCGCGACGGGCCGGCGCCGACGATCTCGGTGAAGAAGGCAAGGCCGATGCCCATCAGGTCCCGGGTCTCGCCGCGCTTGAAGGCCGCGCGCTTGGCCTTCTGCTCTTCGCGCAGCGCCTTGTAGCCCACCGTATCCAGGGCCTTGTTCATGGCCATGTGATAGTCGCCGGAATCATATTCCCAGCCCAGCGCCGACTGATAGGGGAACTGCTCGCGCCGGACGAAATTTTTCAGCCGCAGCTCGGCCGGATCCATGCCCAGCTTCTGGGCCAATATGTCCATGGCCCGCTCGATGCAATAGGCGGCCTCGGTGACGCGGAAGGAGCAGCGATAGGCCACGCCCCCCGGCGCCTTGTTGGTATAGACGCCGTCGACCGCGACATGGGCGACGGGAAAATCGTAGGAGCCGGTGCACGATATTGAAGAAACCGGCAGGCCATTTCGTCGGATCGGCGCAGGAATCGAACGCGCCGTGATCGGCCAGCACATGGACGCGCAGACCCGTCACGCGGCCGTCCTTGGTCGCGGCGAGCTCCGTCGTCATGTGGTAATCGCGGGCGAAGGCGGTGGTGGAGAGATTCTCGATCCGGTCCTCGACCCATTTCACGGGACGGCCCGTCACGATGGAGGCGACCACCGAGCAGATATAGCCGGGATAGGCGCCCACCTTGTTGCCGAAGCCGCCGCCGATGTCCGGGGCGATGACATGGATCTTATGCTCCGGGATCTTGGAGATGAGCGAGGCGACGGTGCGGATCACATGGGGCGCCTGGAAGGTGCCCCAGAGCGTCAGCTCACCCTTGATCTTGTCGAAGGAGGCCACGCATTGGCAGGTCTCCAAGGGGGCCGGATGAACCCGCTGATAGGAGATCAGCTCCTTGATCGAGACCTCGGCCTTCTGGAAGGCGGCGTCCGTCGCCTCGCGGTCGCCGATCTCCCAATTGAAGATGTGGTTGTAGTGGCTGCGCTTGCCATGGGCGCCGTCCATCTTGTCCTTGATGTCCTCGCGCAGCAGCGGCGCGTCGGGCGCCATGGCCTTGAAGGGGTCGACCAGCACCGGCAAAGCCTCGTACTCCACCTCGACCAGCTCGACGCGCGTCGGCGGCCGTATAGCGGTCCTCGGCGATGACGAAGGCGACCTCCTGGTTCTGGAACAGCACCTTCTCCTCGGCCAGCACCGCCTGCACGTCGCCCGCGAGCGTCGGCATGTAGTGCAGGCCCAGCGGCTTCAGCTCGGCGGCGGTCAGCACCGCGATGACGCCGGGAAGGGCCGCCGCCTTGGAGACGTCGATCTTCTTGATCCGCGCATGGCCATAGGGCGAGCGCACGAAATCGCCATAGAGCGTGCCCGGCAGCTTCAGATCGTCGACGTAATTGCCCTTGCCCTGGACGAAGCGGATGTCCTCGACGCGCTTGCGCTTGCAGCCCATGCCTTGCAGGCGCTCGATGCGTTCCTCGCGGGTGGGCGGTGCGATCTCGTTCATTCGGCAGCCTCCTGCAGCGGCCGGCCGGAAAGCTTGGCCGCCGCAAATTGAATGGCCTTGACGATGTTCTGATAGCCGGTGCAACGGCAGAGATTGCCCGCGATGCCGAAGCGGATCTCCGCTTCGCTGGGATTCGGGTTCTCCTGCAGCAGCCGATAGGCGCGCGTGATCATGCCCGGGGTGCAGAAGCCGCATTGCAGACCATGCATCTCGCGGAAGCCCTCCTGCAGGGCATGCAGCGCACCATCGGGGGCCGCGATCCCCTCGATGGTGAGGATTTCCGCGCCCTCGGCCTGGACGGCGAAGACGGTGCAGGATTTGACCGAGCGGCCGTCGACATCGACGGTGCAGGCGCCGCAATGGCTGGTGTCGCAGCCGATATGGGGCCCGGTCAGATTGAGCTCCTCGCGCAGGAAATGAATCAGAAGCGTGCGCGGCTCGACCAGTGCTTCCACCGGCTTGCCGTTCACCTTCATCGCGATCTGGGTCTTGGCCATATGCTGTCTCCCCTCAGGACGCGCGCGCTTTGGCGGCCGCCAAGGCGCGAGCCGTCATGACTCCCGCCATCTTGCGCCGATAGGCTGCCGGTCCCCGGTTGTCGGACGCGGGCGCGGTGATGGCCTCCGCTGCGGCCACGGCCTGCTTCACGATCGCGGGCTCGAGGGCCGAGCCGATCAGGAGCTTGGCGGCCGCCTCGGCAAAGAGTGGCGTCTCGCCGACATTGGTGAGGGCAATGGCGCAGCTCGCGATCTTGCCGCCCGACAGGGTCAGAATGACCGCGGCAGCAGCGGTCGCATAATCACCGATCTTGCGCTTCAGCTTCTCATAGGCATGACCATGGCCGGCGGGCGGCACGGGGATGCGGATCGCCGTCAGGATCTCGCCCGCCTCCAGCGCGGTGAAATAGGCGCCTTGATAGAACTCCCGCGCCGCCACCCGCCGCTCGCCGCCTTTGCCCGCGAGGTGATAGGTGGCGCCGAGGCAAAGCATCACCGCCGGCATGTCATTGCCGGGATCGCCATTGGCGAGATTGCCGCCGAGGGTGCCGACATAGCGCACCTGGGGATCGGCGATGGAAAGCGATGTCTCGCGCAGGATGGGGAGCTTGCCGGCGAGCAGATCGGAGCCGATCACCTCATGCTGGGTGGTCATCGCCCCGATGACGATGTCGCCGCCCTCGGCGCGAATGCCCTTGAGGTCGCCGATGGCGCGCAGATCCACCAGATGCTCCGGCGCGGCCAGGCGGAGTTTCATCATCGGGATCAGGCTATGGCCGCCCGCCAGCGGCCGGGCGTCCTCCCCGAGGTCGGCCAGCAGGCCGACCGCCTCGGCCAGGGATTTGGGTCGGTGATAGGCGAAGGCGCCTGGAATCATGGTTCATCCTCCCCGGGTCCGCGGTCGCCACATGTCTGGCCGCCGCCCGTTTTTCTGGCTCCAGCCTGCCGCCCTGTGCGGTGCAGCAGCAACAGGGGCCGCACCAGCGGCGAATTCCTGCATGAGGCGCCGGCTTCCCGCATGAGATGCACGAATTGCGACAGAACTTCTGACTTAACCCCTGGTCGGAATGGCTTGGCGAGCGACGATCGCCGCTCGCTCGTGCTGCACTGCGTCATGATCCCCTCGGGAGCTGTGCCGGCGCGCTTCTGCCGAGTTGCAACCCGGCGCGGGAATTCCGACACTGGCGTCTCGAGCTGAATCCGGCCGCGGCGGCCGCGGATTCCGAAACCCGGGGGCGCATGAAGCATCTGTGGATCTGACGCAGCTGATCCCGCTCCTGGCCGCCCCCTTCGTCGGAAGCTTCATCGCTACCTTGGTGATCCGCCTGCCCCAGGGCGCCCCGGTCCTCTGGGCGCGCTCGGCCTGCGATCATTGCGGCACGGTGCTCCGGCCGCTGGAGCTGATCCCGGTGGTCAGCTGGGCGGCCCTCGGCGGGCGCTGCCGCCAATGCCACGAGCCGATCGGGCGGATCCACCCGGCCTGCGAGGTCGGCGCCGTCCTTCTGGTCCTCTGGGCGATCCTGGCGGTGCCGGACGATCTCGTCCCGGCGACGGCGATCCTGGGCTGGGGCCTTTTCGCCATCGCTTTGATCGATCAGCGCCAATTCATCATCCCCAATGCCCTGTCGCTCCCCCTGGGCCTCCTCGGCCTGCTCCTGCCGCTCACCTGGGACCCGCCCTCCATCGGCGAGCATGCCGCGGGCGCCCTGCTGGGCTATCTCCTGCTCCGCGGCATCGGCCTCGCCTATCGCCTGATCCGGGGTCGCAGCGGCATCGGCGAGGGCGACGCCCGGCTTCTGGCGGCCATCGGGGCCTGGGTCGCCTGGGAGGGGCTGCCGACGGTCCTGCTCTATGCCAGCGCGGCCGGGCTCGTTCATGCTACGATGGCGCGCATCGGGGGCCGGGAGATCCGGGGCACGAGCCGCCTGCCGTTCGGCCCCCATCTTTGCCTCGGCGCCTGGCTGGTCTGGCTCTACGGACCGCTGACGCTCGGATAGTCCAGACGGACCGCGGCAAGCCAAGAGGGAGAGAATGGACGCCCCGCTACGCCTGATCCCCGCAGACACTGCCGCGCCCCAGCCCGTCCGGGCATCGGTCGAGAGCCGGCTCGCCGGCTATCTCATGGAGCGGGGCAAGCTGGACGAGAGGGGCTTGCAGCGCGCCCGCCGGGCATCGGCATCGTCCGACGGCCGCCTCGCCGACATCCTGGCCCAGCTCGGCATCGTCTCGGAGCGCGATCTCGCCGAGGCCACCGCCGAGATCACGGGCCTGCCGCTACTGACGCGGGAGGAACTGCCCCAGGAGGCCGTGCTCATCGACCGTCTCAGCGCCCGCTTCATGCGCGAGGCAGTGATCCTGCCCATCGAGGCGAACGAGGCCGAGATCGTCGTCGCCATGGCCAATCCCGACGACCGCTTCGCCATCGAGGCGGTCGCGCTTGCCTCCGGCCGGCGCGTCGTGGTCAAGGTCGCCATCCCCTCGGAGCTGCAGGCGGCGATCGCGCGGCTGCGCACCGACCCCCGCACGCCCGGTACCACGGCGGAGGACCGCACGGATGCCGAGGCCTCCTCGGAGGTCGATATCGATCGCCTGCGCGATCTGGCCAGCGAGGCGCCGGTGGTGCGTTTCGTCGACCAGCTGATCTCCGGCGCGGTGGCCGAGCATGCCTCCGATATCCATATCGAGCCCTTCGAGGACAATCTGCGGGTCCGCTACCGTCTCGACGGCCGCTTGCAGGAGGTCGAGGCGCTGCCCGCCACCGATCGCCTCGCGGTGACCTCGCGCATCAAGATCATGGCGGGCCTCAATATCGCCGAGCGGCGCCAGCCGCAGGACGGGCGCATCCGCACCGCGGTCGACGGCGGAACCCTGGACATCCGCGTGGCGACGGTGCCCACCCTGCATGGCGAAAGCCTGGTGCTGCGCCTGCTGCATCGCGACCGCACGGCGCTGGAGCTGCCCAAGCTCGGCTTCGGCGGCCCGGGTCTGGAGCGCCTGCAGCGCGCGCTCGACCGGCCTCATGGCCTGCTGCTGGTCACCGGCCCGACCGGCAGCGGCAAGACCACGACCCTCTATGCCGCCCTCAGCCAGCTGAACCATATCGATCGCAAGATCCTCACGGTCGAGGATCCCATCGAATACCAGCTCCCCGGCGTCAATCAGACCCAGGTCAATCCGAAATTCGGCCTGACCTTCGCCCATGTGCTGCGCTCCTTCCTGC
Organism: uncultured Alphaproteobacteria bacterium; assembly: GCA_963757155.1. Taxonomy (GTDB): domain Bacteria; phylum Pseudomonadota; class Alphaproteobacteria; order Dongiales; family Dongiaceae; genus DASXQK01. Next base: position 184,901 of record CAVWQS010000014.1, on the reverse strand, counting down.
GCCATGACCCCGACATCATCATGGTCGGCGAGATCCGCGATGCCGAGACGGCGGAGATCGCCGTCCATGCGGCGCTGACCGGCCATCTCGTGCTGGCGACGCTGCATACCAATGACGCGCCCTCGGCCGTCACCCGGCTGATCGAGATGGGGGTGGAGGATTTCCTGCTGACCTCCACCGTCGTGGCGGTCGTCGGTCAGCGGCTGGTGCGCACCCTCTGCCGGCATTGCCGGGCGCCGGCCGACCCCGACGTCGTCGACATCGGACATCTCGGCATCTCGACCCTGAAGAGTTCGCATATCCATACGCCCTTCAAGCCCGTCGGCTGCGAGAAATGCCGCGGCACTGGGTTCAGCGGCCGGACGACGATCTCGGAGGTCATGGGCATGAGCGAGGGGCTGCGTCAGGTGATCCTGACCCATGCCGAATCCCGGGCGATTCGCGATCTGGCGGTGCGCGAGGGGATGCTGACCATGCTGGGCCATGGGGTGGAGAAGATCGGCGCCGGCTTGACGACCTTGGAGGAGGTTCTGCGCGCCACCACGGACGCGTGAGGGGCGGACGCGTGAGGGGCGGACGCGTGAGCGGGACGCCGGATAAGCGGCAAGCTTTGCCGCCTCTATGCCGCGGGCTATGCTGCCCGGGCCAAGCGAGATTTGGGGGACGGGCCGGAAGAATGCCCAAGTTCAGATGAATGCCTAAGTTCAGATACAAGGCGGTGAAGAATTCAGGCGAGGTCGTCGTCGATACGATGGAAGCCGTCTCGCGCGCCGCGGCCATCGAGACGATCCGGGCCGGCGATCTGTTTCCCATCTCGGTAACCGCGGACCGCTGGTTCAACCCGCGGCTCGACTGGCGCCGCTCGGGCGGGCGCAAGAAGCCGCTCGCTGCCAAGGATCTTCTGGAGTTCACCCGCGAGCTCGCGACCCTGCTGCGCTCCAGCATCCAGCTCGACCGGGCGCTGCGCATGATCGCCGAGATGACGGAGGAGGCGTCGCGCAAGAATTTCGTGCAGTCGCTCCACGCCGCCGTCCGCAAGGGCTCGAGCCTGGCCGACGCCATGGCGGCCCAGGCGGGCGTGCCGCCCTATTGCGCCGGCCTCATCAAGGCGGGCGAGAGCAACGGCAATTTGAGCGAGGCGCTCGACCGGCTGGTGAAGCATCTCGAGCAATCCGCCAAGCTCGCCGACGATCTTCGCTCGGCCCTCTATTATCCGGTCTTCGTGATCCTGGTCTCCGTGGCGACCATGGTGATGATGCTGCTGGTGGTGGTGCCGGAGTTCAAATCCCTGTTCGACAGCGGCACCGCCCCGCCGCTGGAGCTGAGGATCCTCTTCGGGGCCTCGGAGCTCATCGCCAATTGGGGCTGGCTTCTGCTCCTGGGCGTAGCGCTTCTCGTCGTGGCTGCCCGGGGCTTCGGTTTGTCCCAGGCCCAGCGCGAGATCTGGGATCGCATGGTCCGGCGCATTCCCATCGTGGGCGGGCTGGTCGATCGTGTCGAGGGCGCCCGCTTCTGCCGCACCTTGGGCACGCTCCATGCCAGCGGCATGCCTATGCTCCAGGGCCTGTCCATCGCCGCCGCCGCCATCTCCAACCGCGACATCGCCCAGCGCGTCGATCTGGTCATTCCCAGGGTCCGGCGCGGCGAGGGGTTGTCGGCCTCGATCCAGCAGGCGGCGGTATTGTCGCGCCTCGGCGATCAGATGCTGCGCATCGGCGAGGAGAGCGGCCAGCTCGAATCGATGCTGCTGCGCCTGGCCGATATCTATGACGACGAAGTGCGGCTGCGCCTGGCGCGGCTGGAAGCGATCCTCGTGCCTGCCGTCACCATCGCCATCGGCCTCTTCGTCGGCGGCATCGTGACGATCATGCTGACGGCGATTCTCAGCAGCTACGATCTGGCGACCACATGAAGGCGAATATGCAAACAGCAGAACTGAGTACACGGCGATCGAACCGGAGATCCCGTCGGCGTTGCGATCACCGTCCGTCCGAGCAAGGCTATACCCTGGTGGAGCTCCTGGTCGTGCTGGCGATCCTGGGCTTGCTGATCGCGATCGCGGCGCCGCGCCTGATCCATCATCTCAGCGCCGCGCGGATGCAGACGGCGCATATCCAGATGCAGCAGCTGGGCTCCATCCTCGACATCTACAAGCTGGATACCGGGCATTATCCGACCCAGCAGGCCGGTCTCTCGGCGCTGGCGGTCGCCCCGGCGGGCACGACGAACTGGAACGGGCCTTATCTCAAGAACAAGGATTTACTGACCGATCCCTGGGGAAATCCCTATCAGTACAAATTCCCCGGCAGCCATGGCGACTACGATCTCTATTCCTTCGGCGCCGATGGGCGCGAGGGCGGGGATGGCGAGAACAGTGACATCACCAGCTGGCAGCAGTGAGCGTCGCGCCGGATACACCCTGATCGAGCTGATGGTGGTGCTGCTGATCATCGGCGCCGCGCTCAGCCTGGCGTTGCCGCGCCTCGACAGCTTCCTGCCCCAATTGAGGCTGAAGCAGACGGCCCGCGAGGTCGTACTCGCGCTGCGCGAGGCGCAGCGCCAGGCGATCCAGGGCGGGCGGCCGACGACGGTCGCGCTCGATCTCGCCCATCGCCGGCTGCTCGGGCCTGGCGCAGGTTTCGTGCCGCTCGACCCGCGTTTCAGCCTGCGGCTGACATCGGCGCTGCCGGGGGACGAGGAAACGCCGCCGGGCCGGATCGAATTTTTCCCCGACGGCACCTCGACCGGCGGCCGGCTGCGGCTCGGCTATGGCGGGCGGAGCTATGACGTCACCGTCGATTGGGCGCTGGGCCGCGCCGTCCTCCAATGACGAAAGCGATGCGGCCAGCCCAAGATCCCTCATCGGCCCCGGGCTTCACCCTGATCGAGATCCTGGTGGCCCTGGCGATCCTGGCCGTGATCCTGGCGGTCTTCGCCCAGGTGCTGTCCGGCAGCGTCCTCTCCTCGCGCCGGATCGATGCCGAGACGCAAGCGCTGCTCGTCGCCCGTTCCACCATGGAGCGGATCGGGCGGGACTTGCCGCTGCAGCCCGGCACCTCGAGCGGCAAGCTCGCCGGTGGCGGGGGCTGGTCCTTGCGCATCAGCCCGGCGACGGTCGCCGGCCGTCCCCCAGCCAATCTCACGGGGGTGACGACCTATCTGATCGTGCTGACGGTGACGAAGCCGCCCTTCAGCCCGATCACGCTGACGAGCCTCCGGATCCTGCCGCTCCCGCCCGCAGCCCCCGCTTCGACGCTATGAGACGGTATTCCCCCGCCGGCACGACCCTGATCGAATTGCTGGTGGCGCTGTCGCTGCTCTCGCTCATGGCGGTGCTTTTGCTCGGCGGGATGCGGCTCGGCTTGCGGGTCTGGGATGTCGGCGGCGACCGGCAGGTCTTCGAGCAGCGCGTGGAGCGTACCGATGCCTTTCTGCGCCAGCTTTTGGGCCAGGCGGGCCGCACTGCCTCGGAGGTGACGATGGCAGGCGCCGATGAGTTGGGTGCGGCGCCGCTGCCGATCGTCAGGGCCGGATTCCTGGGCGAACCGGATCGGCTGCATTTCATCGCCTTGCTGCCCTATCAGCTCGGCAACGACGGCAAATACGAGTTCGAGCTGGCGCGCCATTCCAGCACCAATGGCGGCAATCTGGTGCTGGGCTGGCGGCGGAGCATCGGATCGGCGAGCGAGGCGAATCAGCCGACGCCAGACCGTGCTGCTGGGCGATGTGCGATCGATGCGCTTCGCCTATTTCGGGCATCTGACCAATGAACCGCAGAGCGCCTGGCATGACCGCTGGGCCGATCCGACCGGGCTTCCGGCGCTGATCCGGCTGGACTTGTCGCTGGCTCTCGGACAAGAAGCTGTTCGCCTGACGCTCTTCTATGCCGTGAGGTTCTCGAACAATGGCGTCTGACGTCAATACGGGTGGCGGCGCGCGGACGGTGTCAGCGCTGGCGGCCCGGTTCTTCGGCTGGTGGTTCGGCGAGCTGCGGGCCTGCATCCCGCCGGTGCTTCGCCGCCTCGTCGCCGGCCGTCGGCGCCGGCTCTATCTGCTGCTGCGCGACGAGGTCACCGATCTCTACGAGGAGAGCGGCGGCAAGCCCCGCGTCTTTGGCAGTATCGAGCAGGACGCGCCCGATGCCCCGGCGCGGGTGCTGCTCCAGCGCCTCCAGGACAAGGGTCCCTGGGCCGAGATCCTGGCCGTCATCCCCGCGGAACGCGCGCTGCGCCGGCGTCTGCAATTGCCATTGGCGGTGGCGGAGAACCTGCGGGAAAGCATCGGCTTCGACATCGACCGCCTGACGCCCTTCCGGGCCGAGGAGGTCGTCTATCAGGCCAGGATCGCCGGCATCGATCGCCAGCGCGCGCAGGTCACCTGCGAGCTGACGGTCGTGCCGCGGGCGACGGTCGATGCAGCGCTGAAGCGGGCCAATCTGCTCGGCATCCGACCCGATCGGGTCGCCGTGGAGCCCGACGAAGAGGGCACGGCATCGCCGGGCGGGGCGGCGCCCTCGCCCATCTATCTGCCGGTGGTGCTGGGCGGGCGCATCGACCGCTGGCTGCCCTGGCGCCTGCCGGCAGCCCTGGCCGGTCTCATCGTCCTCCTGGCGCTGGCCGGTCTCTATCTCCATTTCGATCGCAGCGATGCGGTGCTGGCCGCCTATGCCACCGAGACCGCGAAGTACCGCAAGGCGGCGGATGCCGCGGCCAAGCTGCGTGAGCAGGTGCAGACCCTCGCCCGGACCCGCGCCGCCGCGGCGACGCAGCGCGAGGCGCTGCCTTTGGTGGTGGATGTGCTGGCCGAGCTGACGGCGCGGCTGCCGGACGATACCTGGCTCACCGATCTTCGCCTCAGCGATGTGCATATGCAGCTGAGCGGCTATGCCAGCTCGGCGGCGACCCTGGTCCCCATCATCGAGAACTCGCCGATGTTCGAAGGCGCCCGATTGAGCGGGCCGGTGCTGCCGGATTCCTCGATGCAGCGCGAGCGCTTCAGCATCGAAGCCGATCTGACGCCCAAGGCGGGCTCATGAAGCGCGCCACCCTGAAGCCGCTGCGCGCGCTCAAGCCCGCCTCCGGCCGCCCCGGGGGCCGCCAGCTCTGGGGGGGCCAGCTCTGGGGCCGCCAGCTCTCGGCCCGCCAATTGGGCAGCCGGCTTGCGGCGGTCCTCCTGCTGCTGGGCGTCATCCTTGTGCTGCAGCAAGGCGTGGTCGATCCGATCCTGCAGTCGCTGCAGGATTCGCGCGACGCCATCGCCGACGCCGCGACCCGCTTGAGCCGGATCAAGGCCGTCGCCGCCACCAAGCCCGAGCTCGAGAATCTGGCGGCGAAGATGGCCAGCGATATGGGTCATTCCGATGCCTTCCTGCGGGCCGATACCGAGGCGCTCGCCGGGGCGGCGCTGCAGGAACGCCTGCGCCAGCTGACGAGCGCCCAGGGCATCTCGCTGGGTGCGATCCAATGGGCCGGCGGCAAGACGGAGAGCGGGCTGGGGCGCATCTCCGTCCGGGTGCAGGTCACCACCACTATCGGCCCGCTCTATGAGCTGCTGGGACAGGTCGAGGCGACCATGCCGCTGCTGTTCATCGACGATATCGACATCCAGGCCTCGGGAAGCAGCGATCCCGGGCAGCCGCAGCAGGCCGGGCCGCTCTCCGTCTCCTTCGAATGCTACGGCTATTGGCTGGGGCCCGAGGGCGCGCCGCCCACGGCCCCGCCCGCGAGTGCCAATCCATGATGATCCGCTCGCGCCGCATCGGCCGCTTCCTGCCGAGCCTGCTGGCGGGCACGGTCGCGGCCGTGCTTCTGGTGAAGGTCCTCTCGCAATGGACCTATGTCGGGGCACCCGTCGCAACGCCGGTGCCACCCGCCGCCGCCGGCTCCTCCGACGTGCCGGCCTCCCAGGCCATGGCCGCGATCAGCCTCGACCCCACGAAGGAGGCGATCGTCCTCGAGCGGCCGCTCTTCTCGCCGACCCGGCGGCCGCCCCCGCCACCGCCGCCCACACCGGACCCCGCGACGGCCGATTCCGCCTCGACGAAACCCTCGGCGCCGCAGCCTCCGCCGATGAATTTCACCCTGGTGGGCATCGTGCGCAACGCGACGTCGAGCCTCGTCATGCTGCAGCCCACCAATGGCCAGAAGGTACTGAGCCTGCGCGCCGGCCAGGAGCTCGACGGCTGGAAGCTGGTCTCCATCGGCATCGACAGCGCCTCTTTCCGCAACGGCGCCGCCGAGAAAGCCCTGACGCTGGATTTCCGCCGCGCCGCCCCGCCGCCGCCGACCCCGGCGCCCTGACCCACCCCGCCGCTGTTTTTACAGCGAATTAACAGGGTCCAGTCTCCCATCCGGGTCCGGCCCTGCTTCTGCAGGGAATCTGCAGTCGGGGAAGGCTCAGTATGCCCTCCGCGCCAAGGTTTAATATATACGTAAAAGACGTAAATGTCAATACACTTGGCAGGCACACCCCCAACCGTCAGTCCCCGCGAAAGCGCGATCCAGGGCCGCAAGCATGGTCTGCAACCCCTGGGATCCCGACTGTCGCGACTATTGCTTGACAGATACGCTGTTTGCGTATATACGTAAATATATGATCGGCGAGCTTCCCCTCCAGAACCGGTCGGCCTGCCAGAAGTGAGATCGGGCTTGCAGGTCCCTCACCCTCCCCATCGCTACGCGATGGGTCCCCTCCCTCTCCCGCTTCAAAGCGCGGGCGAGGGTGATTAGTGCTCACCCCGGCCAGCGGCGGCGCCAGCTCAGGACGGTGAAGGGTTGGGTCGGGACCGTGCTGCGCTGGAGGACGGCCTCGCGGACGAAATGCCCGCCGTTGCGGGTCGTGGCGTCCGCCGTGACCCTGACCACGGTGGCGACGGAGAGGGCCGGGCCCTCGGAATCGGGGGAGGGCTGGTTGACGCCGGCGAATTCCGACTTCGGCAAGGCGCGCCGCACGGCCGGCGAGGCCGCCTGTCGGTTGACCTCGCCCGAGGGGGAGTGGACGGTGATCAAAGGAGAGATCGCCCGCAGGATATCCTGCGTCATGCCCAGGACCTGCATCGCCTCTTCCGGGGAATCGAAGGGCCCGTTCTTCGGCCCATGCTTGAGTCCGGCGGCCTCGTAGTCGAAGGCCTCGGCACCCCCCGGCGTCTTGATATCGTCGGGATCGCGGTAATCGGTGATGGCCGCGGCCAGATGCTGGGCCTCGTCCGTCGCAAGCCCGATCGAGACGAGCATCGACTCCAAGGTCGCGAGATCGGCGCGGTTGAGATCGATCCGGCCGCTCTCGTCCTCGATCCGGATAACCACGACGCCCTCGCCCAGGCGGATCTGGTGGCTGGTGCCGTCGGCCTCCCAGGCGCCATTGCCCGGCGGGGTCAGCAGCTCCGCCATGGTCTGCTGGATGCCGCCCTCCGCCAGGGCCTCGGCCTTGGCATCCTCGATGACCGCGCCTTCGAAGCGCGTCTCCTCCCGGGTCTCGCGGATGAGGGTGACGGCGATGACGGAGAGAACGGCCAGGACGCAGAGCACCAGGACGAGGGCGAAGCCGGCGGGGAAGCGTCTCTCGGGAGGGTTGTGATCTTCGAGAGGCTGCAGCGAACCGCCGGTCGCCGGCAAGCTCATTGCATCTTCTGATCGAGCTGCTGCATTCCCTTCAGGCGCTGGCGAAGCTCGCTGGTCGCGAGCCGCGCATCGCTGGTGTTCTTGATGACCTTGGGCGAGAGCAGGACCAGGAGCTCCGTCCGGTTATGCGAGTTGTCCGTCGTCTTGAAGAGATTGCCGAGGATCGGAATGTTGGAGAGCACGGGAATGCCGGTCACGGTATTCTCCGAGTGATCCGTGATCAGCCCGCCGAGAGCAATCGTCTCGCCGGTATTGACCGCGACCGAGCTCTGGATCCGGCGCTGCTGGATCGTCGGCAAGTCGATGTTCGACGAGGTCGTCTTGACCACATCGCTCACCTCCTGGTCGATGTCCAGAAGGACCAGCCCGCTGGAGCTGACCCGCGGCGTGATGTTGAGGAGAACGCCGGTGTTGAGGTAGTCCACCGAATTGACCACCGGCGCGCCGGGGCTGATCACCGAGACGGCGGACTGTGTGGTGATCGGCACCTGGTCGCCGACCTGGAGATGGGCGGTGCCGTTGTCCAGCACCAGCAGCTCGGGCGAGGAGATCACCTTGACCTGGGTAATCTGGGTGAGCGCGCTCAGCACGACCTTGGCGCTGGTGGCGTTCAGCACATAGTTGAAGCCGGGGAAGACCGAGGCCACCGCCCCCGAGGTCAGGGTGGTGAAGGCGAAGCTGCTGTCCCCGGAATTGAAGAACCATTGCAGGCCGTATTGCAGCTGGTTGTTGAGGGTCACCTCGGCGATGGTGGCCTCGATCAGCACCTGCAGCGGCACCACATCGAGGCGCTGCATCGCCTGATCGATCAGCTCGTATTCCTTGGGGTTGGCATAGATGATCAAGGCGTTGTTGCGCGCATCCGATACGATCCGCAATTGATCGGGTGCGCCGCCGCCATTGGTGTCGGTGCTGCCGCCGCCGGAATCGCTCGAGCCCGTATCGCCCGTGTCGCCGGTAGCAATTCCTTGCCCCTGACCGACATAGCCGCCGGACCCCTGGGAGCCGCCGAGGCTCCCCTGGTTGCCCTGGCCGATCGCCCCGCTGTTGCTCGCCCCGGAGAGTCCGCCGGCTGCACTGCCGCCCAGCGTCGGCGTTCCGCCACCCTGGCCGCCGCCGAAGCCGCCACCTTGGCCGCCACCCATGGCCGGGGAGCTGACCGTGCTCTGCACCATGCCGGGGGCGACGGGGTTCGAGGCGTCCTGCGAACCGCTGCCGCCGGAGATGCCCAGCGCCTGGCGCAGCACCCGGGCGAGCTCCACCGCGCGTCCGTTCTGGACATAGCGGACATAGAGGCGGCGCTGCATCGTCTCATCGCCATGGTCGAGCTGGCTGATCCATTCGCGGGCCCGGTCGAGATAGGCCGGCTGGGAGGTGATCACCAATATGGCGCTCATCCGGTCGACGGCCTCGACCTGGACGAGATTGGCCGCCCCCCCGCTGCCGGCCGGGACCAGGATCATGCGCAGCTCGCTCGCCACCGCCGTGGGATCGGAATATTTGACCGGGAAGAGGGCGAAGGATTTGCCGGCCATGGGATCGACATCGAGGGTGGAGATGAGATCGGCCACGTCCGAGGCTTCGCTGCTCGTGCCGACATACATCAGCAGGTGATGCGGGGCGTCGATGAACAGCAGGCGGCCCGGTGGCAGCAGCGGCTCGGCGACGGATTTCAGGTTGTCGGGCGAGGCGAAATGCACCGGGATGATATGGATGCCGAAGCCCGGATCGAAGCCGATCCTCCCGTTCTGGCCCTGCAGGATCGAGGGCATCTTGGCCGCCTGATCGAGCGGGATGATGTCATAGCCCCCGCCGCGCGGCACCATGGCGGCGCCCTGAGAGCGCCAGCATATCCTCCAGCAGGCCGAGCAGATCGGATTTCGGGATCGGGCTCATGGTGCGGAAGGTGACGGTGCCCGTCACCTTCGGATCGATGGAATAATTGATCTTCAGCGTATCGCCGAGAATGCTGGAGACGACCTCATGCACGTCGGCGCCGACGAAATTCAGCATCACCTTCTCGCCGCCGTTGACGGTGATGGGCGGGGCGGAGCCGGTCACCGGCGTCGGCGCCGCTGCGACCTGATAGATCACGGGATGGGGGAGCGGCGAGGAGCGGCCGGTGGGCGCCGGCCCGATGGGCGCCTGCTTGGGATTGGTGATCTCCGTCGAGGTGCTGGCCGCCTGGGGCGACTGCCAATGCTTCAGCGTGGGGTCGTCCATCAGCCCCGCCGTGCCCGGCCCGGTAGAGGTCGGCGGCGGCTCCGCCTGAATGCCCAGTTCCTTGCAGCCGAGCAGCATGGCCAGGGCCAGGAAGGCGAGGAGGCGGGGCAAACGGCGTTGGCGATAGGGCAGAGGACGGCGCTCACGTCGCGGCCTGCCGACTGCTTCTGCAGGCCGGAAGCAGCCGAAAAGCCCTGCCAACCGCCGAATCAAGGTCGGACCGGCGACAGCGGGCGATCGGCGAATGCCAGCAGATATCTCAATGAATACACGCGACGCCCCCTTGGATCGCGGCCCCCCGGATCGCGAAAAAGTGAGCTTACGAGCCTTGCCAGCCGGGAACAAGGGTCATGGTTCTCGGGGCATTGCGGGCGCCGCCGGCTGCGGCTGATTCCCCGCGCGCGCAATAATCGTACAAGCATGGGTTGCATCGACGAGGGGCTTTCGCACTCGGCGCAAGCGGCGGCTTCGGCAGAAATTGCGGCGGGCTCGTTGGCTAGACTAGATCGGCGGCGGACTAGGCCCTCCGGCCCTCACTGCGGAGCATGGGAAGGCTCGGTTGCGGCAAGGGCCTTTTCCAGCCGCTGCGCCTCCGCCGCGGCGGCTTCGATGCCGCCTGCCGCGGCGCGGCGGTAGAAGACAAGGGCGGCTTCGGGGTCCGCCGGCATGCCCCGGCCCGCTTCCTGCATCTGGCCGAGGGTGAGGAAGGCCGTGGGGCTGCCGCCTTCGGCGGCGGCGCGGTACCAGGTGATTGCCTCGGCCAGGCCGCGCTCGTCCGTGGCGGTCTCCGCGATCAGGTCGCCCAGCGCCAGCGCCGCCGAGGGGTTGCCCTTCTCGGCGGCGCGGCGATAGCACTCGCGCGCCGCCTCGCGATCCTCCGGCAGGCCGAGGCCGAGGCGGTGGCAGACGCCAAGATTGTACTCGCCGTCGACATTGCCGGCGGCGGCGGCGCGCCGGAAGAGCTGGGCCGCCTGGGTATTGTCCTCCGCCGTCCCGTTGCGGAGGAGAAGGGCGCCGAGCAGCACCTGGGCGGTCGCATTGCCCTGGGCCGCTCCCTTCTCGAGCCAGCGCCGCGCCTCGGCGGGATCGGCCTCCGTGCCGATGCCGCGCATCAGGAAATCGCCGGCCATGCGCTGGGCCAGCGCATCGCCGGATTCCGCGGCCGCGAGCCACAGCTGGAAGACGCGCGCGAGCTCCTCGGGCGAGGCCTCGCCCTCCAGCCGCAGCCCAGTGAGCGCGACCCGGGCGCCGGCATGGCCCTGGGCAGCGGCGCGTTCGTACCATTGCGTCGCCGCGGCGGGATCGGCCAGCACGCCCTTGCCTTTGGCCAGAACATCGCCGAGCCAGGCCTGGGCGAAGGCATTGCCCCCCTCGGCGGCGCGGGCGAGCCAGCCGAGGCCCGTGCTCTCGTCGCGCGGCACATGCACGCCCTCGTAAAGCAGCAGCCCCCAGGCCGCGGCGGCATCGGGGGCGCCGGCGCGCGCGGCCCGGGCGACAAGCTCGGCCACGCGCTCCGGGGCGGGTATTCCCGCCCGCCCTTCGCGCAAGCCCTCGACGAGACGGCAGACGGCGACGGTGCTGCCCATCTCGGCGACCCGCTCGAGGGCGGCCGGCTGCCCGCCCAGGAAGTCGCGGCCGATGATGAAGGCCTGCGCCAGGCCCTCGGGCCGCGGCTGCTCGGCAAAGGCGATGTCGAGGCCCCATTGGCTTCCATCGCCCAGCGCCTCGCGATAGCGCGCGATGTCGCGCGGGGTGGTGATGACCAGCACCTCGCGGATGCCGGCCAGCATCAGCGTCGAGAGGGGGTAATAGATCATCGGCTTGTCGTAGACCGGCAGCAGCTGCTTGCTGACGGCATAGGTGACGGGATAGAGGCGGGTCCCCGCACCCCCCGCCAGTATGATGCCCTTCATGCCGTCCTCGTCCCTTGTATTCGGACCGCCATTCAACGGCTCCCTTCATAGAGGAAGGGCGATTCGCCGAGCTCGGCCAGCCGCGGCAGGCGGGAATCGCGCACCGAGATCTGGCCCGGCGTTTCGCCCGGCCAGGTGATGGCGAGATCGGGATCGTTCCAGGCGATGCCGGCATCGGTCGCCGCATCGTAGAAATCCGTGACCTTGTAGGAGACCATGGTGTCGGGCTCCAGCGTCCACAATCCATGGGCGAAGCCTTCCGGCACGAAGAGCTGATTGCCCCGCTCGGCGCTGATCTCGACGGCCACATGCTGGCCATAGCTCGGCGAGCCCTGGCGAATGTCGACCACGACATCGAGGATGGCGCCCCGCAATACGCCGATGAGCTTGCCTTGGGCATGGGGCGGCTTCTGGAAATGCAGGCCCCGGATCGTTCCCGGCGTGCTGGAGAGCGAGATATTGTCCTGCACGAAATGGCGATCGAGGCCGGCGGCGGCGAAGGTCCGCGAATTGTACCATTCGCAGAAATAGCCGCGCCCGTCGCCGAAGCGGCTGGGCTCGTAAACCCTGATATCGGGCAGAGCGGTCGAAATGACTTTCATAAGGGGGGTCCCGACGGGCTGGCAGTTGCAGCGTTATACACTCACTTGCAGGCGTCTGAGAATCCAGAGCGGAATGCCGTGTGCCACCGCGTCTAGCAGCTCGAACGCGCTGGGGAGCCCCGCAGCTTGCCGCCCCCCGCCTTCCCGCCGCCAAATCCCCCGGGATGCCGCTCCCGCCACCCCCAGGCCGTCTCCACCACCGCATCGATCTCGGCCAGCCGCGGGCTCCAGCCGGTTTCCCGGGCCATGAGCGCCGAGGAGGCCACCAGCACCGGCGGATCGCCGGGCCGGCGGGGGGCGCTCTCGAAGGGCACGGGCCGCCCGCCGACCCGCTCCACCGCGCGGATGACCTCGAGGACGGATTGCCCTGTCCCCGTCCCCAGATTGTACCGGACGCTCCCCCGCTCGAGGCGCTCCAGCACGGCGAGATGGGCGCGGGCCAGATCGGAGACATGGACATAGTCGCGGATGCAGGTGCCGTCGCGGGTCGGGTAATCCTGGCCGAAGACGGAGATCTGGGCCCGGCGGCCGAGGGCGGCGTCGATCACCAGGGGGATCAGATGGGTCTCGGGGTGGTGGTCCTCCCCCAGGCGGCCGGCCGGATCGGCCCCCGCCGCATTGAAATAGCGCAGGCTCGCGCTGCGGAAGCCATGCACCCGGTCGGCCCAGAGCAGGGCGCGCTCCAGGGCCCATTTGCTCTCGCCATAGGCGGAGCCCGGGTCGATTTCGGATGTCTCGTCGATCGGCATGCGCTCGGGCTCCCCGAACAGCGCGGCCGTCGAGGAGAGTACGAAGCGCCCGACGCCATGGCGGATGCAGCCATCGATCAGCCGCAGGCCGTTGCCGATGTTCTCCTGCAGATAATGCAGCGGCCGGCGCATGCTGTCGCCCACCAGGGACAGCGCCGCGAAGTGAAAGACCGCATCCCAGGGCCCGTCGGCCAGTACCGCATCCACCGCGGCCTGGTCGGCCAGGTCCATGACCCTGAGCGAGGCGCCGGGAAGCACGGCTTCGGCATGGCCGGTGGACAGATTGTCGAGAACGACGCAATCGGCATCGCGCTCGAGCAGCTCGGCGACGAGGTGGCTGCCGACATAGCCCGCCCCGCCGGTCACCAGAAAGCGTCCACCCACCGATCCCCCCTCCTCCCGATTTCGGCGGCGACGATAGCCCAGCCGATCCCTGGATTCTATCCGCTTGAAGAGCTTGGCTTTCCGGGCGGCCGCCTAGGTCAGCTTAAATCAAGCTGACCCGTAAATCTTGCTCCACTTGAACGATGAGAGCCTGATTCACGTCTCAAGCCATTCCGGCTTGAGACGATCCGGCTCTAGGGCGGGTTCATTGATCTTGGGCCACGATCCGAGGAATACGGTCGCGCCATCCATGGAGTAGGGAGCCGCCTATGGCATCGACCTGCCCCCGCCCGGTTCCAAGATCAGCGAGGATGTGAGGAGCCTCGCCAGGCCGCGCGTTTCGCCGACGCGAGGCGAGGTTACTCCACCTTCTCAACCACCCAGACCCGACGGCGGAGATTCCTCTGCGAGAACGCCGCGATGGTCTCCTTTGTCAAATAGCCCTCGATGACAACGAAATCGTCTAAATCCACGCAGAGCTGCGACAACCAGTCGACGAATGGTTCGAGGAGCGGGCCGGACTGGATGGTCTGGTAGACGCCGCTCAAATCGGCCGGCTTGCAGTGCTCCTTGATGGCTGCTTGCAAGGGATTGTGTGTGAAGGGAGCGGTGACAACCCGGCTGATGAGTTTGTCGACGCTGAACACCTTGTCTGCGGCCTGCCCCAGATGCGAGGTCGCCAGATTGCTCTTCCCTATTCTGGATTTGCCGATGACAAACATGACTGTAGGTATGCGCGGCCGGCAGTGAAAGACGCTGCGTGGGATAGGGTCACCCGGCGTGACTTCCGCCCCCGTTACCTCCCGAACGGCAAAATTCTCCAACAGGACCTGGACCAGACACTCCTGCGTCGGATAGAGCCTGGTGTCGCTGTGTCGCATGACGGGGACCATCTCTCGGCCCGAGGTCCCGACGTAGCCACACTCCAGAATCAGCAGGCCATCCGGCTTGAGCTGTCGCCAAATATTTTGAAGTACGGATTTAGGATCCTTCTCGTAGTGCATTGCCGACGTCCAAAGCACCAGATCGAACCGGCCTTCCGGCAATGGATTCCAGCTTTGACAAAGAAATGAAATATTGGGGGCAGGATAGGTGAGGCGGGCATATTCGATGCGCGGCTTGTCGAAATCGATACCTATCACCTTCGCCGCATTCCGCTGCGCCAGCCAATTGGTGATCAGACCTTCATTGCATCCAATGTCCAGGACAGCCCTGCCCGTCAGATCTTCCGGCACCTGAAGGCGTTCCCACTTGCGCCGGCTGTCGGACATCCCGACGATTCCTTCGTGAGATTGATAAAATGGAAAATTCATGGACGCACCTCGCTCGAGCCACGTAGGGCACTGAACTGCCTGTACGAAAAGCATAGGTGCAGGGAGGATTCTTGTATCCGTCATAAATCTATCATTAGTCGCAAGGAAATCTTTTATTAGCCGCATTGGCTACACAATTCACGGCTGTAAGGAGGATCTGAACTCGCCCCTGCGCCCCTCACCCCCTGGTAGCCGCCCGGCAGTGTGGCTGCGGCGTGACCGGTGGGCGGGTTGGCCTTCTATCCACTTCAACGCCTTGGGCTTTCCGGAAGCCGGCCGGCGACGGGTTCATTGACTTTGGGCCGCGATCCGACGAAGACAGTCGCGCAATCCACGGCGCAGAGAGCCCCCATGGCATCGCCCCCGCCCCCGGTCTCGGCCGGTTCCGAGACCAGCGAGGATGTCGACAGCCTCGCCCAACAGTTTCACCGATGCGAGGCCGCCATCGGCGCCTATCATGCCGTCGTCATCGTGCCGGGCCTTCGATGAAGATCCTCGTCACCGGCAGCGCCGGCTTCATCGGCTTTCACCTCTGCCGCCGCCTCCTCAGCGAGGGGCATCAGCTGGCCGGGGTGGATTCCCTGGTGCCCTATTACGATCCGCGGCTGAAGGAAAAGCGCCACGCCCTGCTGATCGAGACGAACCGCTTCCGGCCCCATATCGTCGATATCTCAGACATGGCGGCGATCCGCGCCGTGATCGAGGCGGAGGCGCCGGAGGTCATCATCCACCTCGCCGCCCAGCCCGGCGTGCGCTATGGCCTCGAGCATCCCGAGGGCTATGTCTCGGCCAATGTCATCGGCAGCTTCAATCTGCTGGAGATCTGCCGGCACCGGCCCGTCCAGCATTTCCTCATGGCCTCGACCAGCTCGGTCTATGGCGCCAATAGCAAGATGCCCTTCCAGGAGACGGACCCGACCGATACCCCGCTCTCCATCTATGCCGCGACCAAGCGCAGCGCCGAGGCGATCGCCCATTCCTATGCCCATCTCTGGAACCAGCCGATCACGGTCTTCCGCTTCTTCACGGTCTATGGACCCTGGGGCCGGCCGGACATGGCCTTCTTCAAATTCACCGCCGCGATCCTGAAGGGCGAGCCCATCGACGTGCATAACCATGGGAAGATGGCGCGCGATTTCACCTATATCGACGATCTGATCGAAGGGATCGTCCGCCTGATCCCCCAGCGCCCGGTGCGGGGCGAGCCCGTCAACGACCGGGATTCGCTGAGCCCCGTCGCGCCCTTATCGCGTGGTCAATATCGGCAATGGCGCGCCGGTCAACCTCATGGATTTCATCGCGGCGATCGAGGCCGCGGTGGGCAAGCCCGCCAAGCGCAACTACCTGGACATGCAGCCCGGCGAATCCCTGAAGACCTGGGCCAGCCCCGACCTGCTGGAGGCGCTGACCGGGTTTCGCCCCAACTATCCCATCGCCAAGGGCATCCAGGAATTCGTGGCCTGGTATCGGGCGTATTACGGAATTTGAGCCCAGCGCGCCGCAAACGGCCCGCGATCGGTGCCGGGCGGCAAGCGGCGAGGCGCTAGGCGAGATTGACCAGCTTCACTTGCGGAAAATACACCAGGAAGGCGTCGCGCGGATCGGTCCGCCGTTGCGTGATCCGGCGCATCACTTCCTCGTAGAAGTTCCAGGCCAGCACCACGAACAAGGCCGTCCGCGGCTCGGTCTCGAGCCGCTCGGGGCCGTAGATGGGATTGTTGCGACCCGGCGTCAGCAGCCCCACCTTCAGGGGGTTGTCGTCGAGGATGTAGTCGAAATCCAGCCCGGCAAAATTGACGAAGGTCATGCCCTTGGCGGCGACGCCGTAACCGACGACGGCGTAGCCGCCTGCCCGATGCCATTCCACCAATTCGCGAACGCGCTCGCGCGTCCTGAGAGCGCGCCGCCCAAAGGCCGCATAAGTCGGACGGTCGTAATAACCCCAGGCGATCTCCTGGTTTCCGGTATCGAAATCCGCCGCGCTGCTCCCTTCGCCGACGCGATCCGCCGTCAACTCAAACAAATAGGAGGTACCGTGCACCGGAACATGCCGGATCGCCGCGACGCGCAATCCGGCCCGCCCCGCCAATGCCAACATCGACCGGACCGTGAAGAAAGAATGGTGCTCGTGATAGATCGTATCGAACTCGCCGTTCTTCAGCATCAGAGCCTGGGAGGTCTGGACATAGATCCGCCCGCCGGGCCGCAAGGCTTCGCGACAGAGCTGGAGGAAAGCCAGAGGAGCGGACACATGGGCGAGAACATTCATCGCCACAATGACGTCATAGCGCTCGCCGAGCCGGCGAAGAACAGCTTCGCTCCAATAGTCGACGACCGTCGGGATTCCGTTGCGCTCGGATGCCTCGCGCAGGTTCTCCGCGGGATCCACGCCCTGCACCGAATGTCCCCGCGCCTTGAACTGCGCAAGAAGGGAACCGTCGTTGCTGGCGATATCCAGGACCTTGAGCGGGACATGCCCCCCGAACTGCGCCTCCGTCATGGCGGCAAACTGGGCGAAATAGTTCCTCAGCGTGTCGGTTGTCCCGCTGACATAGAGATATTTCTTGAACAAAAGATCGGGATCCACGGCGACCGGCAATTGGCTGTGCCAGCAATCGGCACATAGCCGTATGCCCAATGGGAAGACGGGGAGGTCGACCGGTGCCTCGACGCAAGAGTTGGCCAAGGGCTGCGCGCCAAGATCCAGATAGGTTTCCAGATTGCTGCCGCCACAGGCGAGACAGCGATCCATTTCGACATAGGCTTTCATCTAAAATTGTCCATTCCCACGGTGCGATGAAGCCGCAGGAGACTGTCGACGATCGTCGCCACGGATTCCTGCGCGCGAAAGCCGTACTCCAGCTCGATCTTCCCGTTTTCCATGCTGAAATCGTAAGTCGGCGACGGCGGTCCCTGCTCCAGCTCGCAGCCGATGATCTCCGCTACGGCCTGTCCGATCCCAGCCACGGTCGAATTGAAGCTGCAAAGATTATAGATCCCGGGACGGTCATCGCCCCTTACGATCAGCTCTACCGCACGGCACAAATCCTCGATGCCGAGAATGGGACGCCGCACCTCCGGGTTCGAGACCGTGATCCGCCGCTGCGTGACGGCGGACCAGACCATCTTGTTGATCATCGGACCCAGCCGAAGATTCTCGGAGGCACCGCAGACCGTGCCGAAGCGCAGGGCGTAGAAATTGCCGTAGAGCATCTGAGAGACGGCGTCGCACGCGTATTTCGTGAAGTCGTACATATTGACGAAATTGAAGGTATTCCAGCTTTCGTCGACGGCCTGTCCGCCGACGCCGCTGTAGACGCTGGAGGAGCTCGCATAGATGAACCGCTGTCCGGCCAGCTTGCCGAGGAGATGGGCGAACTTCACCAAGTTGTTCTCGAAAGCGCCGTAAGGATCCCGTAAGGACTGGGCGACCGTCGAATGGCCCGCCAGGAGAACGACGACGTCGTATGCCGACAGGAACTGCGCCGTCAGATCCCGGTAGTCCATCCTGATATTGTCGAGATTGATCCTGTTCCCCCGCAATTCGAGATCAACCGTATCCACCGCGACACCCCGCGAGGCGAGGTATTGATAGAGACGGCTCCCGATATAACCGGTGCCGCCGAGCAGAAGCAGTTTCCTTGGCGGATTGACCATCATAAGCCTCTTTCTATCGCGTCACCGTCTCCAGCATCTCCACGGGCCCGAGCTTGCCCGATTTGAGATAGAAGGAAACGGGATCGTCGCCCGGCGTCATCGAATGGGACTGGCCGGCGGTGACATAGGAATTGACCTCCAGCGCCTCGACCTCGAGGGCTCCCAGCACCGCCCCGGAGGTCTCGCCGCCGGAGACGACGAAGCGCCGGATGCCGCGGGCATAAAGGCCGGTCGCGATGCGGGCGAGGATCTCCTCTGCCAGATGGGCGGCGCGCCGGCGGCCGAGACGGCGCTGCAGCTTGGCGACCTCCTCCGGCCGGGCCGAAGTGGCGATCGCGGCCGGACCCTGGGCCAGCTCGCGCTCGGCGAAGGCCAGGGCCTCGGCGACCAGCCCCTCGACCCCCGCGCCGCCATCCAGCGCCCGGGCGGGATCCAGAAACAGCACGGGCCGCTGCCGGCCGAAATGGGCGAGCTGGTCGAAGGTGCGCTCGGCGCAGCTCCCCGCCAGCACCACTGCCGGCCCGCCGGGCAGGCGCGCCTCGGCTGCCGTCTCGATATCTCCGGCCCTCAGCCAGCCCCGCCGTCGCCAGAGCTCGGGGTAATAGACCGCGACGGAGGAACCGCCGGTCATGAGCGGCCAATCGACGCTCGCCTCGGCCGTGACTTGCAGATCCGCCTCGTCCAGCGCATCGGCGATGGCATAGCCGATCCCCTCGGCCTCCAGCTTGGCGGCGTGGCGGGCGGTGGCCGCCGCCCCCTGGGCCAGGATCGAATGCGGCAGCAGCCCGACCCGGATCGCCGTCTGCTGCTGCAGCACCTTGACCAGATTGGGCTCGCGCATCGGCGTCAGCGGGTCGAAGCGCTTCGGAGAATTGGAGATCAGGATGTCGCCGGCGAAGAGATGGCCCTGATAGACGGTGCGGTTCACCTCGGGAAAGGCGGGGGAGAACAAAGTGAATCCCGCGGCGCGGCGCTGGGCCAGGAGATCGGCGCAGGGGCCGATATTGCCCCGCGGCGTGGAATTGAAGGTGGCGCAGTATTTGTAGAAGATCTGGCGCACGCCCCGCTGCTCCAGGGCATCCGCCGCGCGGGCAAAGGCCGCGACAGCGCGCTTGGCCGGGATGACCCGGGTCTTGAGGCCGAAGACCACAGCCTCCAGCCCGTCGAGGGCGGCCTTGCGACCTGGCCGCAGCAGCACCGGGCAGCGCACGCCGCCGCGGCGGATCAGCGAGGCCAGCTCCAGTGCCCCGGTCAGATCATCAGCGATGGCCCCGAACACCAGCGGTGCCGTCATTCTCCCCGTTCCTCCCCGCTTTGCGCTTTGACCAAGGCCGCAATCAGATACATGATATATCCGATTTAGGGCCGGCGGGGGAAGAACGCCCCGCCGTGGGCATCAAAGGGAGGCCGCCATGAACGTCGCAACCAACATCGCCAATCGGGACCAGGAGCTGCGCGAGCGGGCCAAGCGCGTCATCCCCGGCGGCATGTGGGGCCATATGAACGCCGCCCGCCTGCCGCCGGAATATCCGCAGTATTTCGCCAAGGCCGAGGGTGCCCGGATCTGGGACGTGAACGGCCGGGAATATGTGGATTTCATGTGCGCCTGGGGGCCGATGGTGCTGGGCTATCGCGACCCCGATGTCGAAGCCGCCGTCCGCGCCCAAGGGGCGCTGGGCGACAGCCTGAACGGCCCCTCGGAGCGGCTGGTGGAGCTGGCCGAGCTGTTGAACGAGACCATCCCCCATTGCGATTGGAGCATGCTGGCCAAGAACGGCACCGATGCCACCACCATCGCCCTCACCATCGCCCGGGCCGCGACGGAGAAGCGCAAGGTCCTGATCGCGCGCAAGGCCTATCACGGGGCCGCGCCCTGGTGCACCCCCTACCCCGCCGGCACCCTGCCGGAGGATCGCGCCCATCAGATCTTCTACGACTACAACGATCCCCAGAGCCTGGAGCAGGCGGCGGCCGAGGCCGGCGACGATCTCGCCGCCATCATCGCCACCGCCATCCGCCACGACATCGGCCGCGACCATGAGATGCCCAACCGAATCTTCGCCGAGGCCGCCCGCAAGATCGCCGATAAGACCGGCGCCGCTTTGATCCTGGACGACGTCCGCTGCGGCTTCCGCCTCAATCTGGGCGGCAGCTGGGAGCTGGTGGGCGTGCGCCCCGACCTCACCGCCTTCAGCAAGGCCATCGCCAATGGCTATGCGCTGGCGGCCGTCACCGGCAAGGACCGTTTCCGCGACGCCGCCACCCGCATCTTCACCACCGGCTCCTTCTGGTTCCAGGCCATCCCCATGGCGGCGGCGCTGGCCACGCTGCGCAAGCTCCATGCCATCGACGGCACGGCCCTGATGCATCGCGCCGGCATGCGGCTGCGCCAGGGGCTCCAGGCCCAGGCGGAGTCCCGCGGGATCAAGATCCGCCAGAGCGGCCCGCCGCAGATGCCTCTGGTGCTGTTCGAGGACGATCCCGAGGTGACCAAGGGCAAGTTCTTCTGCGTCGAGGCGCTGAAGCGCGGGGTCTTTCTGCACCCCGTCCACACCATGTTCCTCTCCTGCGCCCATACCGATGGGGAGATCGACCGGGCGCTGGAAGCGACCGACGGGGCCTTCGCCGCCGTGGCGGCGAAATTCGGGTGAACGCCACCGCCGCGGCAAAGCTTGCCGAGCTGGCGCCGGTCGCCAGCCCGAGCCTCAGCGACGTCATCTACCGCCAGCTCTGCGAGCGGCTGATGCGCGGCCAGCTGAAGCCCGATCAGCGGCTGAAGATCCGCGACCTCGCTTTGGCCCTGGGGGTGAGCGAGACGCCGGTGCGCGAGGCGATCTTCCAGCTCGTGCGCGACGGCGCGGTGGAGCTGAAGCCGCGGCATTACCTGCGGGTGCGGCGCCTCAGCCTCGCCCAATACATGGAGCTGCGGGAGATGCGCCTGCTGCTCGAGCCGCTGGCCGCGGAGCGGGCGCTGCCGGCCATGGACCGTGCCGCCATCGCCGAGCTCGCCCGCAGCCACCGAAGGCTCGTTGCCGCCGAGCGGGCGCGCGATTTCGACACCGCCGTGCAGGCCAATTTCGATTTTCATTTCGCCATCTACCGGCGCGCCGGCATGCCGCGGCTGATCCAGACCCTGGAGAGCCTGTGGGTCCAGGTCGGACCGCTGCTGAACCTGCTCTATCCCTTCGCCCATCCGACCTATGCCGGCCCGCATCAGCATGAGCTGATCCTGGGCGCCCTGCGGCGCGGCGATTCCACCGCGCTTTGCGAGGCCGTGCGCCAGGACATGATCGAAGGCGGCCGGCTCTTCATCCGCCATCTCGAGGCGATGGAAGCTGGTGAGTCACCTCCCATCCCTGACAATGATTGAATCATGACAACCACCAGCACCATCTCGACCGACACGCCCTGGCTGCGCCTCGATCTCGAGGAGGCCGATTGGCGCGCCGAGGATCCGAAGGCGCTGGCCGGCTGGCTCGAGCAGATGCTGCTGATTCGACGCTTCGAGGAGAAGATCCTCGATCTCCACAGCGCCGGGCTGATCCACGGGCCGGCCCATGCCGCCATCGGCCAGGAAGCCGGCGCCGTCGGCGCCATGTCGGCCCTAGGTCGCGAGGACAAAATCAACGGCACCCATCGTGCCCATCACCAGGTGCTGGCGAAGCTGGTCAACGCCGTCACGCCCGGGGCCTATAATGCCCTTGCCCAGGACTTCCTGCCGGAGATGGCGGCGACGGTCGAAGGCGTGATGGCGGAGATCATGGGCCTCAAGGCCGGATTCTGCGGCGGGCGCGGCGGCTCCATGCATATGCGCCACGGGGCGGGCGGCATTCCCGGCACCAGCGCCATCATCGGCGGCAATCTGCCCCATGCGGCGGGTTATGCTTTGGCCGACAAGATCCTGGGGCGCGACCAGGTCTCGGTCGCGTTCTTCGGCGACGGCACGCTGATGGCGGGCGCGGCCTATGAGGCGATGAACATCGCCGCCCTTTATTCCCTGCCGGTTATCTTCTTCCTGGAGAATAATTTCTACGCCGTCTCGACCCATGTCCGTGAGCAGACAAGGGAAACCCGGCTTTCCTCTCGCGGCCCCATGCTGGGCATCCCGGCCATCGAGGTCGACGGCATGGAGCTCCTGGCCGTGCGCCGCGCCATGCAGGAGGCGCGCCGGATGATCGCCGAGCGCGGCGGCCCGGTAATGATCGAGGCCATCTGCTACCGCTTCCTCCACCAGTCCGGCCCGCGCCCGGGCAGCGAGTTCGGCTATCGCTCGCGGGAGGAGGAGAAGGAATGGCAGGCCCGCGATCCCATCGCCACCTTCCCCGAGCGCCTGCTGCAGCTGGGGCTGATCAACGCCGATGTGCCGGCGCGCCTTGACGCCAAGGCGCGTGCGGTGGTCGAAGCCGCCGCCGCCCATCTCACCGAGCAGGTGCCGGGCAGCAATCAGCTTCGGGTGCCGCCAGCTTTCTTCCCGGACGCGGCCAGCGTCGACACCGGCATCCGCGGCAATCTGGGCGAGCTTTCGGGCGAGCGATTCCGCGAGCTTACGGATTACCGGTCCGAGGAGCTGACGCAGGTCAAATTCGGCGCCGCCATGTCCGATGTGCTGGCCCGCAACATGGCGCGCGATCCCCGGATCGTCGTCATGGGGGAGGATGTGCATCGCCTGCGGGGCGGCGTCAGTGGTGCCACCCGCGGCGCGCTGGAGCGCTGGCCGGAACGGGTGCTGGCCATGCCCATCGCCGAGAACGGCTTCACCGGCGTCGCCCTGGGGGCGGCGCTCAACGGGCTCCGGCCCGTGGTGGAAATCATGTTCGGCGATTTCTGCCTGGTGGCCGCCGACCAGCTCTTCAACCAATGCGCCAAGGTCCGCCATATGTTCGGCGGCGATTTCCCGGTGCCGATCGTCGTGCGGGTGCGCATCTCGCCGGCAGCCGGCTATGGCTCGCAGCATTCGGGAGATCCCAGCGGCCTCTTCGCGCTTTATCCCGGCTGGCGCATCGTCGCCCCCACCACCCCCTTCGACTATATCGGCCTGATGAACTCGGCGCTGCGCTGCGACGATCCGGTGCTGGTGATCGAGCATGTCCAGCTCTTCCAGACCGAGGGCCCGGTGCCGAAGGAGGATCTCGACTACTGCGTGCGCCTGGGTGCGGCCCGGATCGTGCGGCCGGGCAATTCCTGCACCGTGCTGGCGAGTGCCGCCATGGTCGCCGAGGCGCTCGCCGCCTCGGAGGAGACGGGCGTCGATGCGGAGGTCATCGATCTGCGCAGCCTCGATCCCTTCGGCCTGGACTGGCCGATGATCGCCGCCAGCCTCAAGCGCACCAACCGGGTGATGATCGCCGAGCAGACCACCCGCGGCATCACGCTGGGGCCCCAGATCGCCAGTGAGATCCAGGCCCGCTACCTCGACCATCTCGACCATGAGATCCTGACGGTCAGCGGCGGCCGCGCCTCGCCCACCGTCTCCGCCCCCCTCAACCGCGCCGCCATCGCCGGCAAGGCCGAGGTCGCCGCGGCGCTGCGGCAGCTGGTGCCGCAATAAGGCCAAGAGAAGATTCACCACAGAGGCACAGAGACACAGAGGGATCGAGCTGAACTCGCTCAATTCTGAGAGAGCTCGAATCAATTCCTGGGGCCGCTTCGCGGCCCCTTATTTCTTCTCTGTGTCTCTGTGCCTCTGTGGTTCGCTTAAAACCTTACTGCCCGTCGCTTTCCATCAGCAGGCGGTCTTCGATGGCGGCAACGATCTCGAGGAAGCGGGGCGCGATCTCATCGCGCAAGCGCTTCTCGCGGAGGAAATAGGCGGGCGCGCCGCAGGAGATGCCGTAGAGCTCGTCGCGCACGCGGATGATGGTGGCGATGGCATTGACGTCGCGCTGCCATTCGCCGGCGACCAGGCAGAAGCCGTCGGCCTGCATCTGCTTCACCGCGTCGAGGATGCGGGGCTCCAGTCGCGGCCAGTCCTCGGGCAGGCGGCGCGCCAGATTGGCCATCAGATAATCGCGCTCGCTCGGCGGCAGCCCGCCCAGGAAGGCGCGGCCCATGGCGGTCGAGGCCATGGGGATGCGGGTGCCGACGTCCAGGCGCAGCGTCACCGAGGAATTGCTGTGGGTATAGGCGATGTAGAGCATCTCCAGCCGGTCGCGCATGCCGATGGCGACGGAGGCGCCGACCTCGTCGGAGAGCTGCTGCATCAGCGGCCGCGCCACCTGCCGGATGCGCAGCCGGTTGAGGATGGCATAGCCCAGCGAGAGCCCGGCGGGCCCGAGCTGATAGCGCCGGGTATCGGCGAAATAGATGAGATAGCCGAGCTTAGTCAGGGTATAGGCCAGGCGCGAGACGGTGGGCTTGGGAATCCCCGTGCGCTTGGCAATCTCCTGATTGCCCAAGGCGCCGTCGGAAGGATTGAAGACGCGCAGGATCTCCAGCCCCCGGGCCAGCGCATTGACGAACATGCGGTCGGTGCGGTCCTGGGCCGAGACGCCGCGCTCCGATGGGCCGCGCTCCGAGGCTTCGCGCTGACGTGTCTTGCGCGGGCGTGCCAGCTTGGCGGGCGCGGGCTTCGGCGAAGACGCCAGGGTCTTGGGGCGTGCGGGAGAACGGCTCATGCGCGCTTCTCCTGGGGCGCTGCGAGCGCCGCGTCCAGCACCACGCCTTCCCCATGAAGCCGCGCGATCTCCGCCGGCGCCAGGCCAAGCACTTGCTGCAGCACCTCGGCCGTATGCTCGCCCAGCAGCGGCGGATGGCTGGGCTCGGCCAGGCGCGAGGCGGAAAAGCGCAGGGGGGAGCCCATCACTTTGACATGGCCGAGCTCGGGATGCGGGACCTCGGCCACCATCCCGCCGGCGAGATCGGGCTGCTCGCTGAAGGCCTCCGAGACCTTGCGCACCTTGCCGCCCGGGACATTCGCCGCGGCAAGGCGCTGCAGCCAATGGGCCGTCGATTGCTGCAGGAACAGGACAGCGAGCTCGGCCACCAACGGCGCGCGGTTCTCGCCCCGCTTGCGATTGGTGGCGTATTCGGGCGTAGCCGCCAGGTCGGGACGCGCCAGGACCTCTATGCAGAGACGCTTGAACTGGTCATCGGTGCCCACCGCCAAGGCCAGCATGCCGTCGGCCGTGGCGAAGGCCTGATAGGGCACGATGGAGGGATGGGCATTGCCGAAGCGCACCGGCTCCACCTCGGTATTGAGATAGCCGCTGCCGATATTGGCCAGGAGCTGGAGGCCGCTGCGGTAGAGGGCGACATCGACGCTCTGCCCCTCCCCGGTCATGGCGCGGTGATAGAGCGCGGCCAGGATTGCCTGGGTCGCATTCATACCGGAGACGAGATCGGTGATGGCGACGCCGAAGCGCAGCGGCTCACCCTCGGCGGTGCCGGTGATGGCCATCAGCCCGCATTCGGCCTGCATGACGAAATCATAGCCCGGCCGGTCGGCCAGCGGCCCGTCGCGGCCATAGCCGGAGATCGAGCAATGGATGATCCGCGGGTTGAGCGCCCGCAGGGATTCATAATCGAGGCCGAGGCGCTGCAGGGATTTGGGCATGAAATTCTCGACGACGATATCAGCGCGGCGCACCAGCTCGCGCACCAGCTCTGCCCCGCGCGGGCTCGCCATGTCGAGTGCGACCGCCTTCTTGTTGCGGTTGACCGAGAGATAATAGGTGGAGATCCCGCGCACGCTGGGCGGCGCCCATTTCCGCGTCTCATCGCCGCCCTTGGGCGTCTCCACCTTCCAGACCTCGGCGCCCAGATCCGCCAAGGTCATGGCGCACCACGGCCCCGCCAGCACCCGGGAGAGATCGAGGACCTTGATGCCTTCCAGGGGGGAGCGCATGCGCCGTCGCCTCGCGTTCAATGTCGTCGCTCAATTTCGCATGGCGGAATGCAATTCCGCAAGCATTGACTCGAGGTTCCGCAGGGTCGCATCATTCGCTAGCGTCCTGCCGCCGCATGAAGGAGCTCCCGCCATGAACGATGCATCCCCTCTGGCCAGCACCATCGCCAGCAGCCGCTTCGCCGATGGGGTCGCCTTCATCGACGGCGATTATGTCCCCATCGCGGAAGCCAAGATTCCGCTCATGGACTACGGGTTCCTGCGCTCCGATGCCTGCCAGGACACGATCTCGGTCTGGAAGGGTCAGTATTTCCGCCGCGAGAATCACATCGACCGTTTCGAGCGCTCCTGCTCGCGGCTGCGCTTCACCTCGCCCTACAGCCGGGAGCAGATCCGCGACATCCTCGACCGTTGCTGCGCCCTCACCGGCTTCGAGAACGCCTATCTGCAGATGATCATGACCCGCGGCTGTCCGCCCATCGGCCAGCGCGACCTGCGCAAGGCGGTGAACCGGTTCCAGCTCTTCTGCCTGCGCTATGTCTGGATCGCCTCGCCCGAAGTGCAGGAACGCGGCATGCATGTGATGGTGAGCCCGATCCGCCGCGTGCCGCCGGAATCCGTCGATCCCGAGGTGAAGCACTACCACTGGCTCGATTTCGACATGGCTCTCTTCAGCGCCTATGACGCGGGCTATGAGACGGTGCTGCTGACGGATTTCGACGGCAATGTCGCGGAAGGGCCGGGCTTCAACGTCTTCGCCATCAAGGAGGGCGAGCTGCTCACCCCCGATGCCAATGTGCTGGACGGCATGACCCGGCGCACGGTCTTCGAGCTGGCGAGCGAGCTCAATCTGAAGGCACGGCTGGCGAAGGTTTCGCCCGAGGATCTGCAGAACGCCGACGAGGTCTTCCTCTCCAGCACCGCCGGCGGCATCATGCCCGTCTCCTCGGTGGACAAGCATGCCATCGGCGACGGCAAGCCCGGGCCGACCACGACGCGGCTGCGCCGCCTCTACTGGTCGAAGCGCGAGGCGGGCTGGCACGCGATTCGCGGTCAACTACGCGATCGGCCCCGCCGTGAGCAAAGTCGGCTGACTTGCCAACCCTCCCGCGACAGCGGGAGAGGGAGGCGCCTATCGCGTCAGCAATGGGAGGGTGAGGGCCGGCAGACCGGGGAACCTTGGCCGCACTAGCCGCCTGTAAGCAGCTCCTTCAGAAGCCGAATTCGCTCGATCCGGTGGCCCGTCTTGCATAGTCGCCGGAGCAGTTGCTCCGTCGTTCGCGTGCCATGGAGGAGGTCAAGGCGAAGTGCCACGGCACCTTGTCGCCGTGCCATATCCTCGGAGGCTTTGAGAAGAGCCGCCATGACCGCTGCTTCGTCGATAAGATCGAGGACGACCAGATAGTCCACGGAACAGATGACACCGCAGCCGAGCGATGACTCCGTGCGATAGCCGCATAGGCCCTGAATCGTGCCGGCACGGTTCTCTATGCTGAGAATCCCGCTTGCCGGCATGCCACATCTGATCAGACCAAGGGCGTAGTCACGCCACTGATCGAGGGTGAGGGAGACATCCGCGCTGCGCACCAACGCGAAGGCCTTATCGACGGACTCAGGTCTCAGGGATTTCGCGATGAATTGACGTGCCACGGCTATTTCCTTTGTTGGATAGAGTTAGTCCGAGACGCCTGCGATTGGCCGTGATATGGATCAATTCCCTGAAATAAATCTGCGCACGCGCGCCAAGAGCGGCATCATCGTGCTGTAATCCGCAGGAGAGCCGACGGATGGCAAGTCTGCTTCCCGCTCAGCCTCGACCCGGCCCATCCCTCGATCTGGCCGGCCCCTGCGGGGCTTGCAGAATTCGCGAGCTCAGCGTTTGCAGCGTCTTGTCGGCGAACGAACTCAGCCGGCTAAGCACGATCATCTCGACGATCAATTTCGATCCCGGCCGCACCGTCATCGGCGAGGGTGAGCCGGCGAGCGACCTGTTCAACGTGGTTCGTGGATCTGTGAGGCTTTACAAGCTGTTGACTGACGGCCGGCGGCAGGTGACCGGATTCCTGTTCCCCGGCGATTTTCTGGGCATTGCTCTTAACGATACCTATGCCTATAGCGCCGAAGCAATCGAGCCCGTGCAGCTCTGCCGCTTTCCCCGCAAGAAACTTGAGACGTTGCTCGCCGAACTACCGCGCCTGGAACGCAAATTGCTGGGAACGACGGCGCACGAACTCGCGGCGGCACAGGATCAGATTGTGCTACTCGGCCGCAAAACAGCCAAGGAACGGGTTGCCTCTTTCCTTGTTTCGCTCTCGGACCGTGCGCTGAAGCGCCGCCAGCCCGCGTCGCCGCTCGATGTGCCGATGACCCGCACCGACATAGCGGACTATCTCGGGCTGACGACCGAGACGGTCAGCCGCACCTTAACCCAGTTGCGCCAAGCAAAGCTCATCGCCACCAGCCAGCGCAATCGAATCGACATCCTCGATCCGGAGGGGCTTAAGGAGCTGGTGGACGGCGCGACGGACGATTAAGGAACGGCGAACGACCGTCCGGTATTTCCTCATCGATCTGAATTCGCTCCGAAGGTAAACACGCGGCCCCTGTATCCAACCCGCCATAATTTGCGGTCCACTTGTAGATTGTCGCGCTACTGGCGCCGTGCCGACGGCAGACATCCGCCGTCGATGCCTCCGCCTCCCACTCACGCGGGACGGCGATGATCTGCTCTTCCTTGCATCTCGAGGGCTTCGTTGTCCGTCCCCTTGTGGTCGACGGACTCTACTTAAAGCTGAAGGGGCTCAGGGGTCATTGTTCGAATAATTATGCGCTGCGCCGGGGATGCCACTTGATCTGAATCAATGCCGTTCTGGCCATCCGGCATAGTGTGATTAGTGCGATGTCATTCATATAGGAAGGTTGATCATGTACGAGCGTACCTCAAATCGATGGATGGCCAATATTCGCTTTCTTCTGCCCGCAGCTGCTTTGGCCATCGGCGCGATGTCGGCGAGCCCATCCCACGCCGCAGGAACAGTGGTGAACGTGTCGCTCTGGGACAAGGGCGCAACTGCGGAGATGCCGACTGATCTTGGGTTCCCTGCAACTGGCAAAGATATGTCCAAAGTGACGATGGGAGTCGCAGTCAGCACCGATACCGTCAAAGCGGGCGAGGTGACTTTCGAGGTTCTCAATTCATCGACGGAAATCATCCACGAAGTGATCGTGGCCAGATTGAAGGACGCCTCCACGCCGCTGCCGTACCTGGCCGGCGACGCCAAGGTCGACGAGGACAAAGCCGGAGTTCATCTGGGCGAAGTCTCCGAGCTCGATCCCGGTAAGACCGGCGCGTTGCGGCTCGATCTGAAACCAGGCGTCTATCTTCTCTATTGCGACATTCCGAACCACTACATGGCGGGAATGTGGACGCTCTTCACGGTGAAGTAGCCGTTCGCGTATCGGGGAGCAAAGCGCCGCCCCCCGACGCGACGCAATTGACGTCAGTCGGCAAGCGGAAGCTCGTCAAAGGAGCAAGGACGTGAGAGCCATCGTTTTAACCGTGGTTGGGTTGAGCCTTTGCACGGCATCTCTCGCCCGGGCCGACGGCAGCGCGGCAATTGGTGAAGACCTGTTCAAGCACAAATGTGGCAGCTGCCACAGTGTCGAGGCGGGCAAGAATTGGGTCGGGCCATCACTGGCCGGCGTGGTCGGACGCAAATCTGCTTCAATCGAGACGTACAGCTACTCAGCGGCGATGCGCGGCGCAGGGTTAACCTGGGATCCGGCTACGCTTGATTCTTATCTAACCAATCCACGAGCGAAGGTACCCGGGACGAAGATGACTTTCGTGGGCCTTCCGAAAGCCAATGACCGTGCTGACATCATCGCTTATCTCAGCACCTTGAAATAGGCAAACTGCTGCAGTGTTGTCAGAAATGTAAACTCGTTCGGCTATCACTTCCCTGCAGCGGGCGAGGGGGAAGATGGGGGCAGATTGTCGGGGAAATGACAGGCCACGCGGTGCCCCGCCGCACCCTCCAGCGGCGGCTCGACCTGGGCGCAGATCGCTTGCGCCTTCCAGCAGCGGGTGCGGAAGCGGCAGCCGGAGGGGGGCGCCAGCGGGCTCGGCAGATCGCCCTGGAGCACGATGCGCCGGCGCGCCCGTTCGCGCTTCGGATCGGGCAGCGGGGCGGCGGAGAAAAGCGCCTGGGTATAGGGGTGGCGGGGCGCGGCATAGAGGGAATCCCGCGGGGCGATCTCCACGATCTTGCCCAGATACATGACCGCGACCCGGTCGCAGACATTGCGCACCACAGCGAGATTATGGGCGACGAAGAGATAGGCCAGGCCGAATTGGCCTTGCAGATCCTTGAGCAGGTTCAGCACGCCCGCCTGGATGCTGACGTCGAGGGCCGAGACCGGCTCGTCCAGCACCACCACCTCGGGCCGGACGGCAAGCGCGCGGGCGATGCCGATGCGCTGGCGCTGGCCGCCGGAGAATTCATGGGGATAGCGGCGGGCATGCTCCGGCGCGAGCTTCACCAGGCTCAGCAGCTCTGCCACCCAGGCCTCGGTCTCGGCGCGCGTGAGGCCCAGGAGGCGCACCGGCTCGGCGATGATATCCCCCGCCCGCATGCGCGGATGGAGCGAGCCATAGGGGTCCTGGAAGACGATCTGGAGATGCCGGCGAATCGGCCGCATCTCCTTCGCCTTGAGCTGGGCGATGTCCTGGCCCTTGAAGAAGATCTGTCCCGAGCTGGGATCGGTCAGGCGCAGAATGCAGCGCGCCAAAGTCGATTTCCCGCAGCCTGATTCCCCCACCAGCCCAAGGGTCTCGCCGGGATAGAGATCGAAGGAAACGTCGGAGACCGCCTGGATCCAGCTCACGGGACGGCGGATCAGAATGCCTTCCAGCACCGGGAAGAGCTTGGTGACATGGTGGAGCGCCAGGATCGGCTCGACCGCCGCCGAGCGGGGCGGTTGTAGCGGGTTCAGCCGGCATGGGCTTCTCCCCTGTCCGGGTCGATGCTCACCGGCGAGGGCATCGCTTCCGCGTAATGGCAGGCGGCGAAGGCGCCATCGACCTCGCGCAGGACAGGCTCTTCCGTCACGCAGCGCCGTCCGTCGGCGAGCGGGCAGCGCGGATGGAAGGCGCAGCCGCTGGGACGCCGGGCCATGGAGGGCGGCGAGCCCTCGATGGCCCGCAGCCGCACCACCTCGCCCTCGATGCGCGGCGTGGCGGCCAGCAGGCCGCGGGTATAGGGATGGCGCGGCCGGTAGAAGACCTCGTTCACCGGCCCGCGCTCCACCACCCGCCCCGCATACATGACGGCGAGATGATCGGCCATGCCGGCCACCACGCCGAGATCATGGGTGATGAGGGCGAGGCTGACCCCGCGCTCGACCCTGAGGCGCGCCAGCACATCCAGGATCTGGGCCTGGACCGTGACGTCGAGGGCCGTGGTGGGCTCGTCGGCGATCAGCAGCTCCGGCCCATTGGCCATGGCCATGGCGATCACCGCGCGCTGGCGCATGCCGCCGGAGAACTCATGGGGATATTGCCGGACGCGGCGCTCGGGAAAGGGAATGGCCACCAGCTCCAGCAGCTCGACGGCGCGGGCCAGGGCCTTCTGATGGCTGATGGCGCGGTCGTGGATGCGGATCGCCTCGACGATCTGCTCACCGATGGTGATCACCGGATTGAGGGCCGTCATCGGGTCCTGGAAGATCATGCCGATGCGCTTACCCCTGAGTGCGCGCAGCAGGCGGCGCGAGCGGCCGAGCAGCTCCTGGCCATGGAAGCGCACGGAGCCGCGGATGCGCGCCGTGGGCGGCAGGAGGCCCAGCACCGCCCGCATGGTGACGCTCTTGCCCGAGCCCGACTCACCGACGATGCCGAGCACATCGCCGGCAGCCAAAGTCAGATCGACACCCCTCACGGCCTCGACGCTGCCATGGGAGGTCGCGAAGAAGACCTCGAGATCGCGAACCTCCAGGATCGGAGCAGCACTCATTCCGCGATCTATGAGGTCGCGCTCATT
The DNA here is from genome assembly GCA_963757155.1 of uncultured Alphaproteobacteria bacterium. GTDB lineage: Bacteria > Pseudomonadota > Alphaproteobacteria > Dongiales > Dongiaceae > DASXQK01. The sequence continues at coordinate 152,557 of CAVWQS010000014.1, read as the reverse complement.
CGGCGCTCCGGGGATCCAGGATGTCGCGCAAGCCGTCGCCGAGGAAATTGAAGGCCAGCACCACGCTGAGGATGGCGAGGCCGGGCCCGGCGGCGACCCACCAGTAGTAGAAGCGCACGGCGCCCTCGGAGATCATCGAGCCCCATTCCGGCGCCGGCGGCAGCTCGCCGAGGCCGATGAAGCTGAGGGAGGCGGCCAGCAGCACCACCTGGCCGAAATCCATGGTGGCGTTGATCAGCACCGGCGACCAGCAGAGCGGCAGGATATGGCCGAGCAGCAGCCGCGGCCAGCTCGCCCCGCCGGCAATCGCCGCCTCGACATGCTCCTGGCCCTTGACCGCGATGACCTGGGCCCGCATGAGCCGGGCATAGACGGGCCACCAGACGATGACCATGGCGATGCCGGCATTGGTGAGGCTGGGGCCGAGCGAAGCGGTGACCGCCATGGCCAGGAGCACCGGCGGGAAGGAAAGCGTGACATCGACGGCGCGCATGATGGCGGAATCCGCGAGCCCGCCGAAGAAGCCCGCGATGGCGCCCAGCGCCACGCCGATGAAGGCGCCGACGAGCACCACGATGACGGCGATGGGAATGGAATGGGAGGCGCCGTAGAGGGTGCGGGTGAAGACGTCGCGCCCGAGCCCGTCGGTGCCGAACCAATGCTGGGCGCTGGGCGGCTGCAGCCGCTTGCCGACGAAATCCAGGGGATCATAGGGCGCCCAATATTGCGCCGTGGCCGCGGTGATGACCCAGGCGAGGACGACGACGGCGCCGAGGATCACCGGCCAGGTCAGCCATTTATGGCGCCGGACGCGCTTCATGCCGGGAACGGCGGCGGCCGGCGGATCGGGGATGGGGATCGCGCTCATGCCAGCTTGATCTTCGGATCGACGACGACATAGGCGATGTCGGTCGCGAGATTGGTCAAGAGGAAGGCGGCGGCGCCGACGATGGTGACGCCCATGATCGCGGGATAATCGAGCGAGCGCGCGGAATAGACGGCATAGGAGCCGATGCCGGGCCAGGAGAAGATCGCCTCCGTCAGAACGGCGCCGGTGATGAGATAGGCGAAGGAGAAGCCGATCACCGTCAAGGTCGGGATCAGCGCATTGCGCAGCGCATGATTGAACAGCACGCGCAGCTCCCCCGCCCCCTTGGCCCGCGCCATCAGCACATAATCCTGGCTCAGCACATCCAGCATGCTGGCCCGCACCAGCCGGGAGATGATCCCCATCACCGCCCAGCCCAGCACGAAGGCCGGCAGCGCCAGATGCCAGAGCGCATCGGCAAAGCCCGAATAATCGCCGGCCAGCAGCGTGTCGATGGTGAGGAAGCCGGTCACGACCGGCGGCGCCACGGCGTGGGAATCCAGCCGCCCCGGCCCGGGCAGCCAATGGACCTTGACCGTGAAGATGAACAGCAGGATCAGCCCCGACCAGAAGACCGGGATCGAGGAGCCCAGCAGCGCGAAGAGCCTGGCGGCGTGATCGGCCAGCCGGTCGCGCCGGGCAGCGGCCAGCACGCCCAGGCCCACGCCCATCAGCGTGCCCAGGATCATCGCGGCCACCACCAGCTCCAGGGTCGCCGGAAGCCGCTCGGCGATATCGGTCAGCACCGGACGCTTGGTGCGGAAGGAGATCCCGAGGTCGCCTTGGACGAGATTGCCGATATAGATCAGATATTGCTCGGGCAGGCTCCGGTCGAGGCCCCAGCGCTTCTGGGCGGCGGCGATGACATCGGGATTCTCCGCCGCGCGATCGCCGATGACGCTCGCCAGCGGATCGGCATGGGTGGCGTGGGAGATGATGAAGGCGACGGTGACGACGCCGAGAAGAAGGAGAGGCATCGCGATCAGTCGTCTGATGATGTAGCGGTACATGGCCGTTGCTACCTCGACTGACGCGACCCGGCGGCGACCGGGTGCCTCTCCTTATCCCGCGCGTAGTGTCCTGCCCCAGAAATTCCTATCGAATTTCTGGGATAAGCAGGCCACTAGAAATAATAACCTGTGTCCCACCCCCGCCCGGATTCGCTACGCCGAATTTCGGAAATGGGACACGGGCTTAGCGGCTGATATCCGCCAGGGGCATGTTGCAGCAGGAGCTGTAGCGCACGCCCTTGATGTCCTTGCGATAGGCGAAGACCAGATCCGGGCTGACGATGGGGATGATCACCCGGTCGTCGATCATCTGCTGCCCGACATCCTGATAGGCCTTGTCCATGGCATCGCCGCCCGAGGCGAGCGCCTTGGCCGCGGCCTCTTCCTCGGCCTTGTTATAGAGATCCGGCACTTTCTCCGCCCCGGCCCGCTTGGCCCAGGGCGCGCCATGGACCATGCCGAAATACTGCACATATTGTGCCGAGCCGAAATAATCCGGCGCGAAGAACGCGGCCGTCAGCGGAATGCCGTCCCCTCGCACCTGCTCACGCCAGACCGTGAAGGTCAGGGGCTGCAGCTCGGCCTTGATATTCACCTTGGCCAGATCCTGCTGCACCTTCTGCATCAGCATGTTCATGTCGACGCCATAGATCGTCATGTTCGGATAGCGAGCGCTGATGGTGAAGCCGTCGGCATGCCCGGCCTTGGCCAGAAGCGCCTTGGCCTTCTCCACATCATGCACCGGCAAAGCCAGGCCGGCGGCACCGGGGAAGCCGTTGGGGATGGGCGAGGCCTGCAGCTTGCCATTGCCCGAGAGCGTCAGATCGATGGCGCCCTGGTAGTCCACGGCATAGCCCATGGCCTGGCGGACTTCCTTGGTGAGCTGGACCGGCGCGTCCTTGGCGCCGGGGCTGACCGCGAAATAGAGGAAGTTGTAGGACGGCGCCATGCTGACGGTGACGTCCGGGCTGTTGATGGTCTTGGCCGTGTCCGGATCGACCTGCATGGCGATGTCGGCGCCGCCGTTCTCCAGCATCTGGGCCTGGGCGACGGATTCCTTCACCTGGCGCAGCACGACCGCGTCGATGGCCGGCTTGGCGCGCCAGTATTTGTCGTTCACCTTCAGCCGCAGCTCGTCATTGGGCTTGTAGCTGTCGAGCATATAGGGGCCGCTGCCGGCGGAATTGGCGAGGAACCACGGCTCGGACGGGTCCTTGGTGGCGGCATCGGCATTGGCGAGCGCGCCCTGGGCGATGGCCGCCTTGCTGTTGATGATGCCGGTGTTCGGCGCCGCCATGATGCCGATGAACTCCGAGTTCGGCGCCGCCATGGTGATCACCACGGTATGGGCATCGGGCGCCTCGATGGACTTCACCCCATCCATGAAATAGGAGGCGCTGGCCTTCATGTTCGCCAGGCGCTCGAAGGTCCATTTCACATCCTTGGCCTCCACCGGCGAGCCGTCGGAGAAGACGGCTTTGGGGTCGAGGTGGAAGGTGAACTGGGTCTGGTCGGCATTGCTCTCCCAGCTCTGGGCCAGCACCGGCGTCAAGGTGTGGTTGTCCGGCGCGATGGTGAGCAGGGTCTCATAGACGGCGTTCATATAGATCTGGCAGGTGTCGCAATAGGCGCGCGAGGGATCGAGCGAGTTCAGATCCATGTCGCGGGCGATCACCAGCGGCTTGCTGTCGGCATAGGCGCCCTGCGGCCCGGCGGCGAGTCCGGCGGCGACGACGAGGGCCCCGATCGCCAGCGCCACGCGCCTGGTCGGGCGCCTGAGGCCAATGGAATCCAATCCTCGTTTTCTCATGAGCAAAGACATTTGCAATCCTCCCTGGTTAAACGTGCATGTCGATTTCGTCACGGCGCCAGCTCCAGCCCTACATCGCCGCGGCGGCTTCCCGCAGCATGCTGCGGGCGATGATGATCTGCTGGATCTGGCTGGTGCCTTCGTAGATCCGGAACAGCCGGACATCCCGGTAGAAACGCTCGACGGCATAGTCGGCGACATAGCCGGCGCCGCCGTGGATCTGCACCGCGCGGTCGGCGACGCGGCCGACCATCTCGCTGGCGAAGAGCTTGCAGCAGGCGGCCAGGGTCGCGATGGATTCGCCCTGATCGGCGCGGCTTGCGGCGTCCAGCACCATGCAGCGGGCGGCATAGGCCTCGGTCTTGCTGTCGGCCAGCATGGCCTGGATGAGCTGGAACTCGCCGATGGGCTTGCCGAACTGGCGCCGCTCCAGGGCATAGCGCAGGCTGTCGGCGATCAGCCGCTCGGCGGCGCCGACGCAGACCGCCGAGATATGCAGGCGGCCGCGGTCCAGCACCTTCATGGCGGTCTTGAAGCCCCGCCCCTCGACGCCGCCCAGCAAGGCCGTGGCCGGCACGCGGCAATCCGTGAAGACGACATCGGCGATCTGGGTCCCCTGCTGGCCCATCTTGCGATAGGCGGGGCCGACCGTGATGCCGGCCGTGCCCGCCTCGACCAGAAAGGCCGAGATGCCCGCGGTGCCCGCCTCGGCCGGCTGGGTCCGGGCCATGACGGTGAAGAGGCCGGCCCGGGGCGCATTGGTGATGAAGCGCTTGGTGCCGTTCAGCAGATAGTTCTCGCCCTCGCGCCGCGCGCTGGTGGTGAGGCTCGCCGCATCCGAGCCGCTCTCCGGCTCGGTCAGGCAGAAAGACCCGATGATCTCGCCGGAGGCCAGGCGCGGCAGATAGCTGCGCTTCTGCGCCTCGGTGCCGTCGATCAGGATGCCCAGCGAGCCGATGCCGATATTGGTGCCGAAGAGCGAGCGGAAGGCCGGCGAGGTCTGGCCGAGCTCGAAGGCGATATGCATCTCGTCGACCAGGCCGAGCCCGAGCCCGCCATACTCCGGCGGGGTGGAGAGGCCGAAGAGGCCCAGCCCCCGCATCTCCTCGACGATGCCCTCGGGAATCGAATCGGCTTCGGCGACCGCGCGCTCCTGCGGCACCAGCCGCTCCCGCACGAAACGGCGCACCGCCCCTACGAGCTGCTCGCGGCTCAGGCTGTCGAGCGACATCCTGCGGCCTTCATTCGACGCCTCCCTGGCTTACGGCTCGCCCGGCCGCCGAATTCCGGCATGGCTGGGCGCGTGGTCCGACGATACAGCAGGGGGCCCGGGAGTCAATTCTGCGGAATGTCGTTTCGCATTGCGAAAATCACGCAGTGCGGCGGCCGGCATTTGCCGCCGCGCCAAGCGGGAGTCCTAGGGGACGCTGTCGCCGGGCTTGCCCGCGCGCATTGCCGGCACTGCGCGACCGGCGAGCCATTGGAGGAAGCGGAAGTCGCTCATGTAAGAGGTAAAGCGGTAGCCGGACTCATACATGCGCTTGCCGAAGGCGACGGAGCCGACATGGATGCCGGGAAACACGCCATGGCGCTTGGCGGCGGCCGGGACCTTCAGAATCGCGTCGAGCACTTCCGGAAAGGCGGGATCGAATCCCGCCGTGTAGCCCATGCTGACCGAGAGGTCCGACGGACCGACATAGACGGCGTCGAGACCGGGGGTCGCCAGGATCTCCTCCAGATTCTCGATCGCCTGGCGCGTCTCGATCATGGCCATGGTCAGGACGGTCTTGTTCGCCTGGGCCACATAATCGGCACCGCCATAGAGCGATGCCCGCAGCGGGCCGACGCTGCGATAGCCCTGGGGCGCATAGCGGCAGGCGCCGACGAAGGCCTCGCATTGGGCTGGGGTGTTGACCATCGGGCAGATGACGCCATAGGCGCCGGCATCGAGCAGCTTGCCGATGATGGCCGGATCGTTCCAGGGCACGCGCACCAGCGGCACGGTCTCGGTGGTGGAGATCGCCTGCAGCATGGTCACGGCCACCTGATAGTCGATGGCGCCATGCTGGAGATCGACGCAGAGGCTATCCCAGCCGGCATGGGCCATCAGCTCCGCCGAGACCGAGGAGGGAATCGCCAGCCAGCCATTCACCACATTGCCGCCCTCGGCCCAGATGCGCCGGATCTTGTTCTCTCTCATGATTTGCCCTTGCGGTTGATGAGCGCCCGGTCATCTACCGCGATGGCGGTCGGTCCAGGCGTGCCATTTCGCGCTGATCACCCTTCCTTCCGTCATCCCGCGAACGCGGGGACCAGGGCCGCCGACCTCGCCAGTCACCCTATCCCGCATTCCGGGAATCGTGGAGCAGATTGCTATCGACGGGTCGGCGGCTCAGAGCCCGCCGGCACCGCCGAGCCAGGGTGGGCCGGAGACGGCTTGCAGGCGCTTGCCCCGGCGCACGACGGCGGAGATCCGGCCGAAGGCGTTGAGGCCGGGGTCGTCCTGTTGCACCACGATCTTGTGCCCCAGCTTTGCCAGCCCGTCGCGCACCTCGGCGGGAATACGGGCATCGAGATAGGTCTCCTTGCCCTGGCAATGGAGGCGCGGTCCGGCCACCGCTTCGGACAGGCTCATCCCGAAATCATGCCAATAGCTGAGCGCATGGAGGATGGCGGTGGTGATGCGGTAGCCGCCGGAGCCCGAGGCGGCGAAGACCGCCTGGCCATCCCTTACGGCGATGAGCTCCGGCACGGCGAAGATCGGCATCTTGCCCGGCGCGATGGAATTGGGCCGGCCGGGCCGAGGGTCGAAATTGCCCATGCCGTTGTTGAGGGTGACCCCGGTGCCGGCCGCGGTGATCTGGGAGCCGAAGCTATGGGAGACGCTGGTCAGCAGCGTCGCCATGTTCCCCTCGGCATCGGCGGCGGTCATCTGGCTGGTGCCGGCGAGGCGCGGCGGCCAGGGATCGATGGCGACGGGCGAGCCGGTCAGCGCCGGGTCTTCGGCACCGGGATCGACCGCGGCGACGGGCCGCGGCAAGACGCGGTCGAGGGCGATCATCGCCGCGCGGCGGTCGCCCAGCGCCCGGCCGCCGAGCGCCGCTGCGACGGCGGCGTAGCCCGCATCGGGATCGCCGTAGAAGGCGATGTTATCGACGAAGGCCGCCGCCATGGCTTCGGCCATGACATGGCGGAAGGCCAGGGAGTCCGGTCCCATGGATTTCAGGTCGAAGCGGTCCAGGATGTTGAGGGCCTCATAGCCCACGGGATCGAGGCAGGTGATATAGGCGAGGCCGCGGTAACGCTGGGGCGCCTCCTTGACCACCCGCGGACGATAGGCGGCGAGATCAGCGGCGCTGAGGATGCCCCCGCAGGCCCGAAAGGTCTCCTCGATCGCCTTGGCCACCGGGCCGGCATAGAACCCGTCTGGGCCCCGCTCGGCGATAAGCTCCAGCGTGCCGGCGAGATCGCTGAGGGCGAGTCGCTCCGCCGGCTCCACCTGGCCGCGCGGATGCGGCAGTCGGCCTTGCGGGAAGAAGATGGCGGAAGTCGCCGGATCGGCGCGCAGGCTCTGCTCGTTCTCCGCCAATTTCATATAAAGGGCCCAGGTCACCTCGAGCCCGGCCCGCGCGGCGGCGATGGCGGGCTCCACGCACCCGGCGCCAGGGCAGGCGGCCGAGATTCCGCTGGGTCCAATAGAGCCCGGCGACGGCGCCCGGCACGGCGGCGGCGAGCGGCCCGCGCTCGGCCTTGAGGCCCGTGGTATAGGGCGTCTCGTAGTATTTGAGGCCCTTGGTCGAATCGATCTCGAACATGTCGGGGCGCGCGGCACCCGGCGCCCTGAGATAATGATCGACGGCGATCAGCTCACCCCGATCCGCCCGGAAGGCGGAGAGCCGGCCATAGCCGCCGAGGCCGCACATGGCGGGCTCGACCACATAGCCCATGAAGGCGGCGGCCACCACGGCATCGAAGGCATTGCCGCCCGCCGCCAGCATGGCGAGGCCGGCCTCCACCTCCGCGGGATGACCCGCGGCAACGACCCCGCCCTCGGATTCGGCTTCCGTGCCGATGGCGCTCTCCCTCATGCGGATTTCGCCGGCTCGACAGTGACCGAGAGCGTGACCTTCGCCGTGGCGGCGAGGACATTGCAGATCGGGCAATGGTCGCGGGCTTCCTGGGCGAGATCGCGCAGGAGCTTCTCCGGCGCCGAGGAGCGGATGACCACGCTGAGAGCGCCCTCGGCGATATGGTGAGGCGTCTTCTCGTCCCAGACGAGACGGGTGCGGGCGCTGGTCTCCAGGGAGGCGAGATCGATCTTCTTCGCCCTGGCATGGGCGGTGATGGTCGAGGTGTAGCAATTGGCCAGTGCGGCGGCGAGGAGCTCCTCGGGATTGGTCGCCTGGCCCGGGCCCCCGAGCTCGGCTTGGGTTGCCGTCTTGGCCTTGAGGCGGCCGCTTTCGCCCGTCACCTCGCCGCCCCAGCCGCTCCAGGTGATCGTCGCCGCCGCTTCGATCTTCCCTGCGCCGCTCTTTCCGCCTGCCATGCCTTGCTCCTGATGTTCGTCCCTACTCCTATCGTCATCCCGGCGAAAGCCGGGATCCAGGGGCGAGCGGCAAGATCCCGAGCATGCGGCCCCTGTTGGGGTGGACGGCCCCCACACGCATCTGTGGCCAGATGAGTCGTCGAGATCTCAACCAAAGCCGTCCATGAAAAGTTATCGCATTGGTATGACACGTCCAAGAGTGTTTTCAGCTGCATGGGGTGAATGGTGCCGAGCAGGTTGTCCTGCGCAAGGCGTTGCGCCGTCGTCAGGTGCTTGAGTTCTTCGCCCGGCTGGCGCCGACCAAGGTAGGATCGAGACTGCGGGGGAGCCCATTATCGGCTCGTGAGCGCGGGCTTTGGCCATGAAGTGGTGCTGCTGCCGCCGCAATATGTGAAGCCCTACGTCAAGCGGGCAAGAACGACAGGCCGATGCCGAGGCGATCTGCGAGGCGATGAGCCACCCCGATACGCCGGGAAGACAGCGAGCCGAGCAAACCGCTGAGCCGCACATGGCGCTCGAACAGATAGGCAGCCACGGCAACCACCACGACATCGACGGAAATGCGCTCGCGCCAGCATAACGAAACGACCTGCAAATCCGCGGAAACGCGGCACGACCCGCTCTCGGAACGGCTCCGGCCGATGGCGCTCCCCTCATGCGGATATCACCGGCTCGACAGTAAACGAGAGCGTGACCTTCGCCGAGGCGGCGAAGACATGCAGATCCAATGGTCGCGCGCTTCCTCGCAGATCGCGCAGGAGCTTCTCCGGCGCGGAGGAGCGGATGACCACGCTGATGGCGCCCTCGGCGATGTGGTGAGGCGTCTTCTCGTCCCAGACGAGACGGGTGCGGGCGCTGGTCTCCAGGGAGGCGAGATCGATCTTCTTCGCCCTGGCATGGGCGGTGATGGTCGAGGTGTAGCAATTGGCCAGGGCGGCGGCGAGGAGCTCCTCGGGATTGGTCGCCTGGCCCGGGCCCCCGAGCTCGGCTTGGGTCGCCGTCTTGGCCTTGAGGCGGCCGCTTTCGCCCGTCACCTCGCCGCCCCAGCCGCTCCAGGTGATCGTCGCCGCCGCTTCGATCTTCCCTGCCCCGCCTTTACCGTCCGCCATGCCCGCTCCTGATGTTCGCTTCACCTCTCATCATCCCCGCGCAAGAAGGGATCCAGGGCCATCGTCTCGTCTTGTCGCCCTGGATTCCCGCTTTCGCGGGAATGACGGGAGAGGTAGTGCCGATGTGATCTTACGTCGAGATCGCCAGCTCCTCGCCGAAGATATAATTGGTCGGGTGCAGCTTGAAGCCCTGCACGCGGCGGTCGTAGAAGGTGAAGTTGGTGTGCCAGGCCGGCTGAATCAGCGGCCCCTCCTCCTGCATGATCTTCTCCAGCTCGACCATCACCTCGCGCCGCTTGTTCGGATCGAGGATGCCCTCGGCCTTGGTCAGCAGCTTGTCGAACTCGGGATTGGAATAGCCGGATTTGTTCCACGGCGCGCCGGTGCGATAGGCGAGCGCCAGCAGCATCACCCCCAGCGGCCGATGCGACCAGTTGGTGCAGCCCATGGGCACCTTCTCCCAGATGTCCCAATATTGTGCGCCGGGCACGATATTGATCTTTATCCGGATGCCGGCTTCCTGCCATTGCTGCACCATGGCCTCCACGGCCTTCTGCTGGGCGTTGTTCTCCGCCGAGAAGGTGATGGTGCTCTCGATGCCGTCGGGATAGCCCGCATCGGCCAGCAGCTTCTTGGCCGCCGCCACATCGCGCTGCATGGGCGGCAGCTTGGCATATTCGGGATGGATCGGGCTCACATGGTGATGCTCGGCCACGGTGCCCAAGGTGCCAAGGGAAACCAACTGGACCTTCGGGGCATCGACGGCCAGGCGCATGGCCTTGCGCACCCTGCGGATCGTCGAAAGGCTTCTCGGTCACCTTGACCCGGACGAGATCCGTCTCGGAGGTATCGACCTTGTACATGGTGCAGAAATCGAGCTTCTGCAAAGCGGGCAGCATGTCGGGTGTGGCGGCCAGCATGCCTTCGACCTGATGGGCGGCCAGAGCCGCGACCAGCAGGCTCGGCGTGTCGCCCAGATCGACGAAGACGAGGCTGTCGAGATAGGGGCCCTTGCCCCAATAGTCGCTGCGCGCCTTCAGGACCGACTTCTTGCCGACCTCATGCTCCACCAGATCGAAGGCCCCGGTGCCGTTGGAGCCGACGCCGAACTTGCCGCCCTCCTCCGGATCGAGGATGGCGAAGGGATAGTGGAAGAGATGCTCCGGGACCGCGAGCTGGGGCTCCTTGCAGTTGAGCCGCACGGTGTAGTCATCGACCTTCTCGATGGCATTGGCATCCCAGATCTCGGTGACGGTCTTGCCGTCCTTCTGCACGCTGTTGAGCATATAGCCGGTCATCAGCCCGATGACCGAGGAGCCGACGGATTCGTCGAGGATATGCTTGAAGTTCCAGACCACATCCTCGGCGGTGAAGGCGCGGCCGTTGTGCCATTTGACGCCCTTGCGGACATGGAGCGTCCAGGTCTTCAGATCCTCGCTGGCATCCCAGCCTTCCAGCAGATAGGGCCGGGTGATGTTGTCGACCCCGGTCCGGGTCAGATATTCCGCCACCTGGCGGAAGATGTTCGCCGCCTCCAGCCAGTTGATGGCATGGGGCGAGGAGATCTCCTTGACCCGATGGGCGATATGGATGGTGCCGCCCTTCGGCATGTCGGCGAGCGCCGGGGCGATGGCCGCCTCGCCATAGAGCTTGCCGACGAAGCCATAGGCGGCGCCCGCCGAGAGGCCGAGCAGGGTCGCGCTGCGCAGGAACTCGCGGCGATCGATCTTTCCCTCCGAGAGCTGCTGCTGCAGGACGGGAATATAGGAATGCTGTTTCCTCGACATGAGATTCTCCCTGTTCAGCGGGCCTGGTCGCTTCCCGGGGCCGCCGCACGCCTCAGTTGAGCGTCATGCTAGGAAAAGATCGATGGCGTTCCTTGCATTCCTGGGACGCTTGCTGTCGCCGCCTACCCGGCCCCGACCGGGCTACCAGGCCGTATAGCCGCCATCCACCAGCAGATCGGCACCGGTCATGAAGCTGCTGTCCTCGCTGAGGAGAAAAGCCGCCGAGGCGGCGATCTCCTCCGGCCGGCCGATGCGCCCGATGGGATGCAAGGGCGCCAGGGCCTGCTCCGCCGCGGCCAGGCTGCCGCGGCTGGCGATGAGGCGGTGCGTGCCCACGGCGCCGGGCGAGAGGGTATTGACCCGGATCTTCTCCGCCGCATGGTCGAGGGCCATGACCTTGGCCAGGTTCACCAACCCGGCCTTGGCGGCGCAATAGGCGGCACTGCCGGCGACGGCGACATGGCCGAATTGCGAGGCGACATGGACGATGCTGCCCCCGCCCGCCGCGGCGATGGGGGGAACGGCGATATTTGCTCATGAGGAAGGCGCCGGTGAGGCTGACGGCGATCTCCCGATTCCAGTCGCTGAGCGCCAGATCGACCACGGTGCCGTCGGTCGAGGGGGCGGCGGCATTGTTGACGAGGCCATGGAGGCTGCCAAAGGCGGCGAGGGTCGCCTTCACCGCCGCTTCGGCCGAAGCCGGCGAGGTCACATCGCCGGTGAGCGCGAGCGCCGCATCGCCGATCTCCGCCGCCGTCGCCTTGACCCCGGCTTCATCGAGATCGAGGCAGGCGACCCGCGCCCCCTCGGCGACGAGGCGCTGGGCGATGGCGCGGCCGATCCCCTTGCCCGCACCCGTCACCAGGATGACCCGCCCGGCGAATCGGGCCGGCATCGCCTGGCTCACAGGCGGGACTTGGCTCACAAGCGGGGCGCCTCGGGCAGGTCGCAGGCGAGATAGCGCCCGCGGCCGGGCTCGCCCTTGACCTCGCCGTCCTGCCAGACGATCTCGCCGCGCGAGAGGGTGAGAATGGGAAAGCCCGTGAGCTTCATGCCCTCATAGGGCGTGTAGTCGCAATTGTCGTGGAGCAGATCGTGGGTCACGGTCCATTCGCGCTCCCGGTCCCAGAGCGACGAGATCGGCATCGCCGCCGACGGCGACGCTGCCCTTGCGCGGCGCGAGGCCGTAGATCCGGGCCGCATTGGTCGCCGTCAGGGCCACGAACTGATGGATATCGATGCGGCCCTTGCCGACGCCCTCGGACATCAGCAGCGGCATGCGGAGCTCGATCCCCGGCACGCCCAGCGCCACCGAGGTGAAGGGCGCCTTGGGCCCGCCCTTGATCTTCTCGGTATAGCGATGAGCGGAATGGTCCGAGGAGAAGACCTGGAAGGTGCCGTTCTGCAGCCCCTGCCACATCAGCGCCTGATTGGCCTTCTCCCGCGGCGGCGGGGTGCAGATGCATTTCGCCCCTTCCATGCCATGGGCCTCGATGTCCTCGGCGGCGAGGAAGAGATATTGCGGGCAGGTCTCGCCATAGATCTTGAGGCCCCGCCCCTGCGCCCAGCGGATCTGCTCCGCCGCGGCATTGTGCGAGACATGGGTGATGAGGATCGGCACGCCGGTCAGCTCGGAGAAGGTGATGGCCCGATGGGTCGCCTCGCGGTCGCCGGCGGCGGGATGGGCGGCCAGATGATATTTCACCTCGGTCCGGCCGCTCTGCAGCAGGCGGTCCGTCAGCCAGCGCACGACCCCGTCGTTCTCGGCATGGACCATGACCATGGCCCGCTCGCGCAGCGCCAGATCCAGCACCTCCATCACCTCGTAGTCGTTGAGGGCGAGGCCCTCATAGGTGAGATAGATCTTGAAGGAAGTGCAGCCGTCGCGGATCAGCGCCGGCAGCTCCTGCCCCAGCACCTGGGGCGTGGGATCGCTGACCACGAGATGGAAGGCATAGTCGATCAGGGTCTTGCCCTTGGCGCGCGCATGATAGTCATCGACCACGGCGCGGAGCGACTGGCCGCGGATCGGCATGGCGAAGGGTATCACCGTGGTGGTGCCGCCGCAGGCCGCCGAGCGGGTGCCGGAACGGAAATCGTCGCAGGTCTCCTGCCCTTCCCAGGCCTGCTGGTCCATATGGCAATGGCTGTCGATCCCGCCGGGAGTGACCAGCTTGCCCGCGGCATCGATCACCGCCTCGGCGCGGCCGAGATCATCACCCAGGGCGGCGATGCGGCCGTCCTTGACGGCGATGTCGCAGTGGAAGAGGTCGCTGGCGGTGGCGACGGTGGCGTTGCGGATGATGAGGTCGAACTTGCCGTTGCTAGGCATCGTGGTTTTCCCCCTCAATGATCCACCAAGCGCAGCTCTTCGCGCCGCTTGGCGGCGAAGGCTTCGAGGGCTTCGGCGATGGCGGGGTCGAGCGGCGGCGGCTCGTAGCTTTCCAGCGCGGCCTGCCAGATCTTGGTGGCGCGCTGGGTCGCGTCGAGGGCGCCGGCCAGTTCCCAATTCTCGTAGTTCTGCCAATTGGAGACCAGGGGCTGATAGAAGGCCGTCTCGTAGCGCGCCAGCGTATGTTCCGTGCCGAAGAAATGCCCGCCCGTGGGCACGCTGGCGATGGTCTCCAGCCCCTGGGCGATCTCGCTGGCGCTGACGTCCATGGGCTTGATGGTCTCGGCCATCATCTGCAGCATCTCGACATCCAGCACCAGCTTCTCGAAGGAAGCGGTGAGGCCGCCCTCCATCCAGCCCGCGCCGTGATAGACGAGATTGGCATGGCCCATCACCGCGCCCCAGATGGACATCTCCGATTCGTAAGCGGCTTGCGCATCCACCGCATTGCTGGCGCTGGCATTGCTGGCGCGATAGGGCAGGTTGTAGAAGCGCGCGAGCTGCCCCGCGGCCAGAGTGGCCCGCGTGTTCTCCGGCGTGCCGAAGGCCGGCGCGCCGCTGCGCATGTCGACATTGGAGGTAAAGGCGCCATAGATCACCGGCGCACCCGGCCGCGTCAGCTGGGTGAGAAGAATGCCCGCCAGCGCCTCGGCATTCTGCTGGGTCAGCGCCGCTGCCATGGTCACCGGCGTCATCGCCCCCATCAAGGTGAAGGGTGTCACGGCCACCGCCTGGCCATGCTCCGACATGGCCATGAGCCCGTCGCTCATCGCCTGGTCGAAGCGCCGCGGCGAATTGACCGAGATGATGGTGGTGACGGAGGGATCGTCGATGATCTCCTCCCGCGTCTTGCCGCGGGAGATCGCCATGATGTCGATCCCGTCGAGGGCCCGGTCACGGCCGATGGCCGTGCAGTGATAGACCTTGTCGGAATAAGTGACATTGGCGATGTAGCAATCGAGATGGCGCGTGCCCGTCGGCAACTCGATGGGCGGGGTCGGCTGATTGCCGATGAAATGGATGATGTCGAAGCTCTGGGCGAGCTTGATGAGATTGCAATAGTCGGGGTAATTGCCCGAGCGCCGGCCGTTGACGCAATCATGGACATTGGGTGGCCCGGCCACCAGGCCGAAGGAGACATGATCGCCCCCGACATGGAGTTTGCGCTGCTCATTGCGCGGGGTGAGAACGAAGCTCGCAGGTGCGGTCTTCAGCCCCTCGGCCACCAACTCGCGCGGAATGCGCACGAGGCCCGTCTCGTCATTGACGCTGGCCCCGGCCCGGCGCAGCAGGTCGCGCGCCGCAGGACCCATGAATTCGATGCCCGTCTCCTGGAGCAAGGTCAGCGCGGCCTCGTCGATCGCCGCGACCTGATCCTGGCTCAAGATATCGATGGGCTTCAGGCTGTTGCGGATCGGCGGCGCGCTGATGAGGGAGGCGCCGTGCCGCTGGCCGTCACGCGGGGCGCGCCGCTGGCGCCGGGGCATCCGCGCGCCGCTGATCCGGGTGACCTCTTCCATCATCGCCTCACAGCCGGCTGTTCAGGCCCGGCATTTCATTGCCGCAGATTGGCGCCTTGGGGGTCGTAGAGCGCCTGGGCCGAAAGCCGCGCAGGCTTCCGCTCGCCCAGCACCTCCACCTCGACCGCGGCGCCATCCTCGAAGAAGGGCGTCTTCACATAGCCCAGCGCCAGGCTCTGGCCGACGCGATGACCGTAGCTGCCGGAGGTGACATAGCCCGCCAGTCTGCCGTCGCGGTAGATCGCCTCGCCGCCGAAGCAATCGGCGCCATTGGCCTCGATGGCAAAGCTCGCCAGGCGCTCCTTCGCACCCGCCTTGGCCGCCGCTTCCGCCCCGGCCCGGCCGATGAAATCGCCCTTGTCGAGGCGCACGAACCGGCCGAGGCCGGTGTCGAAGGGGCTGTAATCCGAGGTCAGATCGCTGCCCCAGCTGGCGAAGCCCTTCTCGATCCGGCAGGAGAGCAGGGCCCGCGAGCCGACATGGCGGAGCCCGAGTTCGGCGCCCTTGGCCCAGAGCTCCTCATAGACGCTGCGCTGATATTCGGCGGGCATGTAGATCTCATAGCCGAGCTCGCCGGTGAAGGAGATGCGCACCACGATCGCCTTGGGGCAGGGACCCACCGGCATCTCGCGGGCGGAGAGGAAGGGAAAGGCATTGGCCCCCGTCTCGCCCTCGCCCACCGCCTGCAGCAGCGTGCGGGCCGCGGGGCCGGCGATATGCAGGCCGCAATAGCGGGCGCTCAGATTCTCGACCTTGACCGAGCCGTCGGCCGGAAGCTGGCTCTCGAACCAGCGCATATGGAAGCGCTGGACCGGGCCGGAGCCCAGCAGCAGGAATCGATCCTCCGCCAGGCGCGAGACGGTGAAATCGCCCAGCAGCCGCCCCGCCGGGCTCAGCATGGGCGAGAGCAGCGTCTTGCCCGGCCGCGGCAGGCGGTTGGCCAGCAGCCGGTCGAGCCAGGCCGCGGCCCCCGGGCCGGAGACTTCGTATTTGGCGAAGGTCGAGATCTCCAGCAGCCCGACCTGGTCGCGCAGCGCCCGGCATTCCTCGCCCACCGCCTCGAACCAATTGCCCCGGTTGAAGCCGTAGTGGTCCGCCTGCTCATCCTGCTTGCGGGCGAACCAGAGGGGATATTCGAAGCCGTAATTGAGCCCGAAGACGGCGCCCGCGCCGGCGAGGCGGTCATGGATCGGATAAGTGCGGATCGGGCGGCCGGCGGCGAATTCCTGGAAGGGATAGATGATGTCGGTACGGTGCTCGTAGAAATATCTCGTCCGCGCCTTGGTATAGCGCTTGCCGGCCCAATCCCCGAAGCGCGCCACATCCCAGAAGAAGACGTCGAGGCTGGGCTCGCCCTCGATGATCCATTCGGCGATGGTCCGGCCGATGCCGCCGCCCTGGTTGAAGCCGCTCATCACCCCGGCGGCGCAGAAGTAGTTCTTCAGGCCGGGATAGGGCCCGAGCAGCGGCCCCAGATCGGGCGAGAAGATCATCGGCCCGTTGATGATGCGCTTGATGCCGGCGTTTTCCAGGCAAGGCATGGACTGCACCGCGCGGCCCAGATTCTCCTCCATGCGGGAGAGATCGTTGGGCAGCAGCTCATGGCCGAAATCCTTCGGCGTGCCGTCTTCCGACCAATGCACGCAGGTCAATTCATAGGCGCCGAGCAGCAGCCCCTTGCCTTCCTGGCGGCAGTAATAGCCGCCGCTGGGCTCGGAGATATTGGGGATCTCGCCGTCGAAGGCGGCGATCTCGGGAATGGTCTCCGTCACCATGTAGTGATGCTCGACCGGCATCAGCGGCAGATCTATGCCCGCCAGCGCCGCCACCTCCCGCGCCCAGAGCCCCGCCGCATTGACGATGATAATCGGCGCGGATATTGCCTTCCGGCGTCTCCACCTCCCATCCGCCGTCCGGCAGCGGCGTTGTGGCGGTGACGGGGGTGAAGCGGTGGATCTTGGCGCCGAGATCGCGGGCCGCCTTGGCATAGGCCTGGGTCACGCTGGCCGGATCGCAATAGCCCTTGATGGGCTCATGCAGGACGGCCTTGATCCCGGTGGTGTCGAGGATCGGCGCGATGCGCCGCGCTTCCTCCACCGAGATGAATTCGGACTCGATGCCGTTGCGCTTGCCCCGGCTGTGCAGCAGCTTCAGGGCCATATGCTGGTCTTCGGTGCGGGCGAGATGCATGCCGCCCACGGGATGATAGCCGCAGGATTGCCCGCTCTCGGCCTCGAGCTGGGGATAGAGGCCGATGGTGTATTTCTGCAGGATCGCCGCATTGGAGGGGCTGGTCAGGGCGAAGAGGCTGCCCGCCGCATGCCAGGAGGAGCCGGAGGTCAGCTCCTGCCGCTCCAGCAGGACGACATCGCGCCATCCCATCTTGGCGAGGTGATAGAGGATGGCGCAGCCGGTGACCCCGCCGCCGATGACGACAACCCTTGCGTGGCTTTCCATGTGAGCTCTTCGGACCTTCGGTTCAGCGTTGGCGATTCAGTGTTGCGATGCCGCGGCGAGGGCCTGGGCGAGAGCGGGACGCTGGGCCTCGGCGAGCGGCACCATCGGGCGGCCGCGTCCGGCGCCAGCCTTCCTTGCCGAGGCGCTCGGCGATGGCGGCCTTCAGCGAGGGGATCAGGGGAAATGATTCGAAGACCGCCCGGATCTTCGAGACGCGCTCGTTGAGCGGACCTTCATCGCCGCTGCCGGCGGTATCGATGAGCCGGCGGATATTCCCAACCTGGAAGTTCGCCGTGGCGCTGATGCAGCCCGCGGCACCCGCCGCCAAGCCCTGAAGCAGGAACCGCTCGGAAGCGGGGAAGATGGCGAGCTGGGGGAATTCCTTGAGGAAGCCCGCGGTCGATTCCCAGCTGCCCGAGCTGTCCTTCAGCCCGGCGATGACCGGCCCATAGGCGGCGATGAGCCGGCCGATGACCTCCGGGGTGATGGCGACGCCCGACATCTGCGGGATGTGATAGAGGAAGACCTTGAGGCCATTCTCGCCGACTCGCTCGATCACCTCGGCGTAATAGGCGTAGATGCCTTCCTGCGGCATGTTCTTGTAATAGAAGGGCGGCAGCAGCAGCACGCCGGGCGCGCCGGCCTTCACGGCCTGGCGCGTCAGCTCCACCGCCTCGGGCAGGCTGCAGGCGCCGGTGCCCGGCATCAGCTTGTCGGCCGGGATCCCCTTGTCGATCAGCTCCTCCAGCAACGAGAGCCGCTCGGCAAGGGAGAGCGAATTCGCCTCGCTGGTGGTGCCGAAGATGGCGAGCCCATTGGCGCCTTCGGCCAGCTGCCAGCGGCAGAAGTCCAGCAGGGCCGCGCGATCCACCGACAGATCCGCCGTGAAGGGCGTCAGCGCCGGCACGAGCACGCCGCTGAAGGGGCTGTATTGCCGGCGGCCCGCCGTCCGGCTGCCTTCCGCGGTCTTCACTGCCATAATGGTCTCCTTCGTTTCGTCACGACCAAGTCGCGCGGGAATGACGGTAGTGGGTTACCCCAGCACCGAGAAGCTGCTGCGGGTGTCGATCTCCCGCCGCCGGGAATAGAAGCCCATGCTGACCGTCCGGTCGATATGCCGGAGATGGAAGCCGACCGGATCGGAATCATGGTCCTGCCCCGCCTCGCAGGCATCGATCAGCGCCGCCATCATCTCGCCCACCACGGGCGCGTTCTTGAACTGATTGCCGCTGGTGCCCACCGCCATATAGAAGCCCGGCAGGTCCGACTTGTCGTAGATGGGAATCCAATCGTCGGAGACATCGTAGAGCTCCACCACCCCGCGCACCCGGCTGGGGATCGGCAGGCCGGTGAAGCGCTGGGCCACCCGCATCGCCTGGATGCGCCCCTGCTCCGTCAGCTCGCGGCTGAAGTCATCGGGATCGACCCATTCCTTCTTGTCGCATTCCGGATCCTCGCTGCCGATCAGGATGTGATTGCCCACCTCGGGCCGGCAATAGGTGGCCGTGTCCTGGTCGGAGAAATGGATGCCGTCATGCTCATAGTCGAAGCCCGGCGGCGAGGGCACATGGGCGACCTCATGGCGCAGCGCCTTGGTCTTGATCTTCATGCCGCGCTCGACATCGGCCATCTGGTTGATCTTGAAGGAGTGGGGTCCCGCGACATTGACCACCACCGGCGCCGAGACATGCTCGCCATCGGCCAGCACCACGCCATCCACGCGGCCGGCGCGGCGGGGAATCTCCACCACCGTGGTGTTGAAGCGGAAGACGGCACCCGCGGCCTCGGCCGCCACCTGAAGGTTATGGGCGGCAAGCTGGGGATCGGTGACATAGCCCCCGGTGGGGAAGAAGACCGCGCCGGGGAGGATCTCGCCATTGGAGGTGCCGAAGGCGGCATCCTCCGGCCGGCGCGGCGGATCGAAGGATTCGAGGGTCACGATCGGAAGACGCTGCTTGACCTCTGCCGCATTCAATTCGCGATAAGGGCAGCCGATCTCGCGCATCACCGCGAGGATCGGGTTCAGATATTTGTTGCGGGGACATCTGACGACGAGATTGCCGCAATTGACGTAGCGGGCGAGCCCGCGCTCATCGCCCTTGCCGACGAAATCGGCCCATTCCATCCAGTAGAAATGGCTCTCATAGGCGAGCGCCGATCCCTCTACCGTGGAATAGAAGGGACGCACGATGGCGCAGGAGCCGGAGGTCGATCCGTAGCCCGAGGCCGGCAGCTTGTCGACCACCAGCACCCGCCGGCCACCGCGCGACAGGGACAAGGCCGTCGCCGCACCGATAATCCCGGCCCCGATCACCACGGCATCATAGGACGTCGCCATCTCAAACCTTCCTTATCCGTATCGGACAGCCCCCGATAGGCTGGCATAGCCGATCGCCAAAGGCCGGATTTGCCTCGTTACGCCATTGGCCGCTGCCCTCGGCTCCGCCCCTCGCAAAGCCGCCGAAGCCGCACTATAGTGACCCGCCGGGACAGCGATTGTTTCAATTGGGACATCAACTGTCTTGGCGAAGAAGGTTTCGGGGCGATGCTGGACAGACCCTTCGAGCTCAGGGACAGGACCACCGAGGTCGCTCTGCTGCTGCTGCCGAGCTTCTCCCTGCTCGGGGTCATCGCCGCCATCGATGTCATGCGCCATGCCAACCGGCTGTCGGGCAAGAAGCTCTACCAATGGAAGACCTATTCGATCGAGGGCGAGGCCGCGCAATCGAGCAATGGGCTGCTGCTGAATGTCGACGGCGCCCCGGATATGGCGCTGGTGCCGGATTTCCTCTTCGTCTGCGGCGGCTTCAATCCGGAGCGCTTCAAGCATCCCGCGGTCTTCAAATGGCTGCGCAATCTCGCCCGGCATCGGGTCCGCCTGGGGGCCGTGACCACCGGCGCCTATGTGCTGGCCCGGGCCGGGCTGCTCGACGGCTATGCCTGCACGATCCATTGGGAGAACGCCGATGCCTTCGCCGGCGATTTTCCTCATATCGACCTGAAGAACAACCTCTATGTCATCGATCGCGACCGCTACAGCTGCTCCGGCGCCACGGCCACCCTCGATCTCTTTCTCCATATCGTCTCGGAGGCCCATGGCTCCAGCCTCGCCATCGAGATCGCCGAGGAGCTGCAGGTCGACCGCATCCGCTCCACGGTGGACGAGCAGACCCGGGCCCATCGCATGGCGGTGCTGCATCGCTCGGAGAAGCTGGCCGCCGCCATCGCCGCCATGGAGGGGAATCTCGATACGCCGCTGGGCGTCGACCGGCTGGCGACCCGCGCGGGCCTGACCCGGCGCCAGCTCCATCGCCTGTTCCGCCACCATACCCGCATGTCCCCCACCGAATATTACCGCGACGTGCGGCTGCGCCGGGCGCGCCTCATGCTGCTCAATACCACCGCCCCCATCGTCGAGGTGGCGGTGGCGACGGGCTTCAGCACCCATTCCCATTTCACCAAATGCTACCGCCAGCGCTTCGGCGTCTCGCCCAGCCATGACCGGCTGAACGTCTGACCACCCTCCCAGCCAGGGTTCCCCATGCGATTGATGATCCATAACGACAAGGCCGAGACGATTCTCGAGCCGCTCAGCCGGCGCCATCCCGATGTCGAGATCTCCCTCTGCACGGATTATCCGAGCCTTCCCGGCCTGCTGGAGAAGCATAAGCCCGACGCGCTCTATACCGTCCGCTTCGCCGGCACCCCCGGCTTTCCCCGACCGGCCATTCTGGCATCGCCCTCGCTGCGCTGGGTCTCCGTCGGCGGATCGGGCACCGATCATCTGGCGCCCTGGGATCCCGCGCGTCTCACCGTGACCAATGCGGCCGGGGTCGGGGCGCCGACCATGGCGCAATACGCCATCGCCGCGGCGCTGCATTTCAACCTGGGCCTCCCCGGTTTCGCGGCGGCCCAGCGCGAGCGGCGCTGGGCGCCCACCGCCGTCGCCTCCTTGGAGGGCCGGACGATCCTGATCCTGGGTCTCGGCAAGACCGGCCAGGCCGTCGCCCGTCTGGCCAAGGCCCATGGCATGCGGGTCATTGGCCTGCGCGCGCGCCCCGCGCCCACCCCCTCGGTCGACCGCGTCGAGCCCGTGGCGCGTCTGGGCGAGCTGCTGCCGGAGGCGGATTTCATCGTGGTCTGCGTGCCGCTGACGGCCGAGACCCGCGGCCTGATGGATGCGGCGGCCTTCGCCCGCCTCAAGCCCGGGGCGGTGCTGGTCGATGTCTCCCGCGGCGGGGTGGTGCAGCAGGCCGCCTTGATCGAAGCGCTGGACAGCGGCCGGCTGAAGGGGGCTGCCCTCGACGTCTTCGAGACCGAGCCGCTGCCGGCCGACAATCCTCTCTGGGGCATGGAAAATGTGATCATCACGCCCCATTGCTCCAGCGTCTATGAGGGCTGGGAGCAGCGCTCGATCGAGATGTTCTGCGACAACCTCGACCGCTGGAAGCGGGGGGAGACCCTGGCCAATATCGTCGATCCCGCGCGGGGCTATTGACCCATGTCCCAGGCGCAACAGGGGATGCCACAAGGAAAGCAATCACCGGGTCATCATCGCTTATGATGATCTTCTGATCAGGGGAAGACGATCGCCATGGACGCCGCCAGACTGACGGGCTTCGAACGGGTGCGCCGCTTCGCCGGCGAGCTGGAGCTGTCGCGCATTCCGCCGGAGGTCCGGCATTTCGCCTCGCTGCTCCTGCTCGACACCATCGGGGTGGCGGCCGCGGCCCGCGAGCTGGAAGCCGCCCGCATCTGCCGGGAGTTCGCCGTCGCCTCCTTCTCGGCCGGACCGGGCGCGCCCTCGGCCCGGATGATGTTCGACGGCAGGTCGGTGAGCCCGGCCGGGGCCGTCTTCGCCGCGGCGGCCCAGATCGACAATCTCGACGGCCATGACGGCTACAACCCGACCAAGGGCCATATCGGCGTGGTGACGATCCCCGCCTTGCTGACCTTCGCCCAGGTCGCGCCGGCGATCGACGCGGCGGAGGCGATCACGGCCCTGGTCCTTGGCTATGAGATCGGCGCACGGGCCGGCATCGCCTTGCACGCCACGGTCACCGACTATCATACCTCCGGCGCCTGGAACGCGCTCGCGGTGGCCGCCATGGGCGCGCGCCTCCTGAAGCTCGGCCCCGACAAGCTGCGCGAGGCGCTCGGCATCGCCGAATATCACGGGCCGCGCAGCCAGATGATGCGGGTCATCGACAGCCCCACCATGCTGCATGACGGCTCGGCCTGGGGGGCGCTCGCCGGGGTGACCGCGGTCTATCTCGCCGATCAGGGCTTCACCGGTGCGCCGGCGGCGACGGTCGAGGCCGAGGAGGTCGAGCCATTCTGGCGCGATCTCGGCGAGCAATGGGTCGTCCATCGCCATTACATCAAGCCCTATCCGGTCTGCCGCTGGACTCATGCCCTGATCGATTCCGCCCTCAAGCTGCGCCGCGACCATGGCCTGACCGGCGCCGATATCGCCGCCGTCGAGCTGACCAGCTTCCATGAGGCGACCCGGCTCTATCGCGAGGTCCCCACGACCAGCCCGGTCGCGCAATATTCCGTCAGCTATCCCGTGGCCGCGGCTTTGGTAAAGGGCCGCGTCGGCGTCGCCGAGATCGAGGGGCCGGGACTGGCCGATCCCGAAGCCGCCCGCCTTGTGGCGGCCACGACCCTGCATGAATCGGCGGAATACAATGCCCGCTTCCCCGCCGACCGCTGGGGCGAGGTCACCGTCGTGCTGAAGGACGGCCGGCGTCTGGATTCGGGTCCCCGCAACGCCCGGGGCGGGCCGGAGAATCCCATCAGCGAGGACGAGATCATCGCCAAATACCGCGACTATGCCGGCACGGCCCTGGGCGCAGCCCACGCCCAGGCCATCGAGGATGCGGTCCGCCGGCTGGCGGAACCGAAGGCGCCCTTCGCGCCGCTGATCGAGCTGACCTGCCGGGGCTGAGCGGGAGCGGTTTCGAAGCCTTGTCAAATCCGCTGCCCCGCGAGCATATCCCCGCTCTCGAGCCCTATAAGCTCGCGGAGCGCGACGCATCCGGGCGCCGGCTGATCCGCCTCGACCAGAACGAGAATGCAGCCCCGCCTTCGCCGGCCGCCATCGAGGCCCTGCGCAAGTCGCTCGCCGAGCTGACCCGCTATCCCGACGGCGATGCGGGCACGCTTCGCCAGGCGATCGCCGAGGCTGAGGGCCTGCCCGCAGCCCAGATCATCTGCGGCGCCGGCTCCATGGAGCTGCTCGGGCTGATCGGCCAGGCCTATTTGCGGCCGGGCGATGAGGCCCTGATGAGCCGCTACGGCTATCTCTATTTCCGCAGCGTGACGGCGGCCAATGGCGCCGATGTCGTGCTCGCGTCGGAGAGCGGCTTCAATTCCGAGGTCGAGGCCCTCCTCGCCCGGGTCACGCCGCGGACCCGGATCCTGTTCCTGGCCAATCCCAACAATCCCACGGGAAGCCTGCTCGGCCGGGGGGAGCTGCAGCGGCTTCGCGCCGGCTTGCGCGAGGATGTCCTCCTCGTCCTCGACGGCGCCTATGCGGAATATGTCACGGCGGAGGATTACGATCCTGGCGCCTCCCTGGTCGCGGCGGGATCCAATACGGTCATGCTGCGCAGCTTCTCCAAGATCCACGGGCTGGCGAGCCTGCGCACGGGATGGGGCTATTTCCCGGCCGAGATCGCGGCCATCCTCAATCGCATCCGCCATCCCAATGGCGTGACGGGGCCAAGCATCGCGGCCGCTTCCGCCGCCATCCGCGACCGGGGCCATATCGCGGCCGTGCGCAGCGCCAATTCAGCACTTCGCGGCTGGTTCTCGGACCGGCTCGCCGCCCTCGGCCTCGCCCCCTGGCCGAGCCATTGCAATTTCATGCTCCTGCCCTTCGACAGCGAGGCGACCGCAGCAATGGTCTTTCAGTATCTGCGGGAGGAAGGGATCATGCTGCGGCCCATGGCGGGCTATGGGCTCGGCCATTGCCTGCGCATCACCATCGGGGCCCGCGAGGAAATGGAAAGCCTGCTGCAGGCCCTCACGGTCTGGCGCTCCCGCGAAGGGGCACCGTGATGGCCGCCGGGACGGGAGTCGAGCCCGACATCGAGTTGGCGCGCGGCATGTTCGATTCGCTGCGCGCCCATACCAGCGTCGGCCGCGGCATCACCCGCGCCACCTATGGCGAGGGCGAGAACTTCGCCCATGGCCTGGCGCGAAAGACGGCGGAGGGGCTCGGGCTCGAGATCAGGACCGACGCGGCGCTCAATCTCTACATGACCCTGCCGGGCAAGCGGCGCGAGCTGCCGCGGCTGATGACCGGCTCGCATATGGATTCGGTGCCCCAGGGCGGCAATTATGACGGTGCTGCGGGGGTGGTCGCCGGGCTCTCGGCCCTCGGCGGGCTGCGCCGGCAGGCCATCACGCCCGAGCGGGACGTGACGGTGATGGCGATCCGGGCCGAAGAGGCCGCCTGGTTCAACAGCGCCTATATCGGATCCCATGCCGCCTTCGGCCGGCTCGACCCCCAAGCCTTCGACGTCCGCCGCGCCGACAGCGGCCGGCCCCTGGCGGAGCATCTGGCGGAGGCGGGCGGCGATGTGGCGGCGCTGCGCCGGGGCCAGGCCCATCTGGACCCGAAGTCGATCGCGGCCTTCATCGAGGTCCATATCGAGCAAGGCCCGGTGCTGGAGGCCAAGGGGCTTCCCATCGGCCTCGTCACCGGCATCCGGGGCTGCCTGCGCCATGCCCATGCCCATTGTTTCGGGGCCTATGCCCATTCCGGTGCCGCCCCGCGGGAGGCGCGCCACGACGCGGTGGCCGCCACGGTCGAGCTGCTGCAGCGGCTGAACGAGCATTGGCTTGCGGTCGAAGAGGCGGGCGAGGATCTCGTCTTCACCGTCGGCCAGCTCAACACCGACCCTGCCGTCGCCGCCCCGAGCAAGGTCGCGGGCGAGACAAGCTTCGTCCTCGATTTCCGCGGGCTCAAGGAGAAGGTGATGCGCGACGCCTCCGCCACCGCCGAGACCCTGGCCGCGGAGATCGCGCAGCGCCATCGCGTGCGCTTCGAGCTGGGCGAGGGGAATTACAGCTATCCCGCCATTCTGGATGCGGGCTTGCGCCGGCGCTTGGTCGCCCTGGCCCAGGAGCCTCGGCCTGCCGGCGATGGAGCTTGCCAGCGGCGCGGGACATGACAGCGCCGTCTTCACCGAGTTCGGCGTTCCTTCCGCCATGATCTTCATCCGCAACGCCCATGGCAGCCACAATCCCGAGGAAGCCATGGAGCTCGCGGATTTCGCCGCCGCCGCGCGGCTGCTGGCGAGCTTCCTGGCCGCGGACAAGCCATGAGGCGGACAGACCATGACGGCCGCCGATATCCTCGTCATCGGTGGCGGCATCGCCGGCGCAAGTGCTGCCTATGAGCTGGCCGCTCAGGCCAAGGTGATCCTGCTGGAGCGCGAGAGTCATTGCGGCTATCACGCCACCGGCCGCTCGGCGGCGAGCTTCACCGAGAACTACGGCACGGCCATGGTGCGCCGGCTGGCCATGGCCGGCCGCAGCTTCTTCGAGACGCCGCCCGAGGGATTCGCCGAGCATCCCCTGGTCCGCCCGCGCGGCATGATCACCATCGCGCGCGCCGATCAGATCGATGCCCTGAACGAGGAGCTCGCGCGCGCCCAGCGCTTCGTCCCCAGCATGCGCCGCATGGATGTGGAGGAGGCCCTCAGCCTGGTGCCGGTGCTCCGCGCGGATTACCTGGCCGAAGCGATCTTCGAGCCCGATTCCCGCGACATCGACGTCCATGGCCTGCATCAGGGTTATCTCAGGGCGTTGAAGGCCCGCGGCGGGGTCATCGTCACCGATGCGGAGGTCGAGACGATCGAGCGGAATGGCGGAGATTGGTCGGTCCGGACGCGGGCCGGGGACTTCACCGGCGCCCGTCTGGTCAATGCCGCCGGCGCCTGGGCCGATGAGATCGCGCGCAAGGCCGGCGCTGAGCCCGTGGGCCTGACACCCAAGCGCCGCACCGCCTTCACCATCAATGCGCCCGCCGGTGCCGCTATCGCGGATTGGCCTTTGGTCAATGACGTGGGCGCGGCCTTCTACTTCAAGCCCGATGCCGGCCAGCTCCTGGTCTCGCCGGCCGATGCCGCGCCCAGCCCGCCGACCGACGCCCAGGCCGATGAATATGAGCTGGCGCTGGGGATCGACCGGCTGGAGCGCGCGACCTCGATCCCCGTGCGCAAGATCAATCGCAAATGGGCGGGCTTGCGCACCTTCGCCCGCGACGGCAATCCGGTGGTCGGCGAAGATCCCTTCATCCCACGGTTCTTCTGGCTCGCCGGCCAGGGCGGCTATGGCGTCAAGACGGCGCCCGCCCTCTCCCGTATTATCGCCGGGCTGATCCTGACCGGGGCGCTGCCGGCCGACGCGACAGCCCGCGGCCTCACCGCCGAGGAGATGTCACCCGGACGTTTCTCGGCCCTCGTCGAACCCTCGAACTGAAGGAAATCCCCTGATGACGATCAAGCATTTCGATTCCGGCCCGCGCCTCTCGCGCATGGTGACCTATGGCGGCATCGCCTATCTCGCCGGGCTGACCGCGGATGACACCGCCGCCGACGTGCGAGGCCAGACCGCCCAGATCCTGGCCAAGATCGACGGCTATCTGGCCCAGGCGGGGACCAGCAAGTCGAAGATCCTGACGGCGCAGATCTGGCTGCCTGACATTTCGACCTTCGGCGAGATGAACGCGGCCTGGGAGGCCTGGATCGACCCCAAGGCGCCGCCGGCCCGCGCCACGGTCGAATCGCGCCTGGCCGGCCCGCAATACAAGGTCGAGATCATGGTCACCGCGGCCATCTGAGACTGTCTAAGGGAAAACCTCATGGATCGCCGCCTGACCCTCGCCGTCGGACAGCTCGGCCCCATCGCCCGCGATGAGCCGCGCGAGTCGGTGGTCCGGCGGCTGATCGCTCTGCTCGAAACGGCCAAGGCGCGCGGCGCCGCCTTGGCCGTCTTTCCCGAGATGGCGCTGACGACCTTCTTTCCCCGCTGGCACATCACCGATGAGGCCGAGCTCGAAAGCTTCTTCGAGCGCGAGATGCCGAACGAAGCCACCGCGCCGCTGTTCGAGACGGCGGCGCGGCTCGGCATCGGCTTCTATCTCGGCTATTGCGAGCTGATCGAGGGCGGCAACCGCAAGCAGCGCTTCAATACCTCCATCCTCGTCGATGGGGCGGGCCGCATCATCGGCAAATATCGCAAGATCCATGTGCCCGGCAGCGATGTGAACATTCCCGACCTGCCCTTCCAGCATCTGGAGCAGATGTATTTCGAGACCGGCGATCTGGGCTTTCCCGTCTTCGAGGCCTTCGGGGCCAAGATCGGCATGGCGATCTGCAACGACCGGCGCTGGCCCGAGACCTATCGGGTGATGGCCCTGCAAGGGGCGGAGGTGGTGGTCCTCGGCTACAACTCGCCCTCGCAGCTGCCGGACTGGCCGGAGCATAACGAGCTTCGCGCCTTCCACCACCTCGTCTGCATGCAGGCCGCCGCCTATCAGAACGGGATCTGGGTCGCGGCCTCCGGCAAGGCCGGCCCCGAGGAGGGCGTCGACATGCTGGCCCATAGCTGCATCATCGCACCCTCCGGCGTGGTGGTCGCGCTGACCCAGGGTCGGGGCGACGAGCTGATCGTGACGGACTGCGACCTCGCGATGAGCGCCGCCTATAAGCGCTTCCACGATTTCGACCGCAACCGCAAGCCGGAGCATTACGGGCCGATCCTCATGCCTCGGCCCGCCCGCGCGTGAGCGGGCAGGCCGAGGCTCGAAGAAATAGGGCCCTAAGTCCGTCCTATTGCAGAGCCAAGGCGTTGCTGAGATCGGCGGCGCCGGCGTCGCGGGTGCCGAGCGGCACCAGACCGTAACGGGTCTCGATCAGCTTCAGGATCGAAGTGGTGTCATAGACCGTATGGTCGATGAAGCCCCGCTTGGCAAAGGGCGAGATGATGATGGTGGGAACTCGCGTCCCCGGGCCCCATTTGTCGGTCGCCGGCGGCGCGACATGGTCCCACAAGCCGCCGTTCTCGTCATAAGTCACGATGATGACGCTGTCCTTCCACAGCGGGCTGCCCTGGATCGCCTTGATGATCCCGGCGGCGTGGGTGTCACCTTCGAGGACATCGGCATAACCCGGGTGCTCATTCTGCTCGCCGATCGGCTTGAAGAAGGTGACGGCCGGCAGGGTTCCGGCGGCGATGTCCGCCATCATGACCTTCTCGTCCTTCAGATGCTCCGCCCGCGCGGCTGTGCCGTCACCGTATTTGGTGAAATAGGCGAAAGGAGCGTGGTGGTACTGGAACAACTTGTCGCCATGGCCGGTCACTGCGTCGTCCCACCCGCCAGCATACCAGGCCCAGCTGACGCCCTTGTCGCTGAGGCGGTCGCCGATGGTCGGCATGTCCTGGGCCGGCAAGAGCAGGGTCTTGTCGGTGATCTTTGGGCTATGCGGCATGAACACGCTCTGAATCGTGTTCACGGCATAGCCGTCGGGCGTAACCGCCCCGTCCTTGACGAGCTGGCCCTTGTCGTCGAGCTGAGCGATCAGGCCAGCGGGGGCGTTGTCGTAGCGCGGGCTGCAGGCACAGACGAGCCAGATGTGATTGAGAAAAGAGCCGCCGAATGCCGCATGGAAGAAGTGGTCGGCAAGGACGTAATCCTTGGCATACTGCCAGAGCGGCAGCTTGCTGCCGTCGTAGTAGCTCATGACCAGCCCGCCGGCATCGGAGATGGCGGCGAACTTGTCCATCTTGCCGCCGTCGATCTGAACCTGCTCCTGATACCAACGATGCACGAGGTCGCCGGTGTATTGATCGAGGGCGGCATAGGCCTCGGCGCGGAAGGGCTTGTTCGGCAGATCCGTCGGGAACCGGGTATCGACCGCCGCCGGTTTCTTGCTGGTATCCATGACCGGGGGCAGCTTGTCATAGACCTTGCCGCTCTTGTCGACCTGGAGCGGCGCATTGGCCGCCTCGGCGATGCCCTCGGCACCGGGGAAGAGTCCATAGAGATTGTCGAAGCTGCGATTCTCCAGGTAGAGAACGATGATATGATTGATCTTGTCGAAGCCGGGCTTGGGAGGGACGGCTTGCTGGGCCTGGAGCGGCGAGGCAAGGCAGAGGCCGGCCAATGCCATCAGAATGCTCGAGCACTTGCAACTCAACATCGAAACCTCCGTTTCAAGTCATGCAAAGGATGCGCCGGGTTGCCGCAGCCAGGGCCACGATCGGCGCTCGCACTGTCTTCGAATGCAATGACAATAAGATGTCAGACTGCTTAAGGCCCTGGGTGCGATCAAGCAGGTACCTCTGACTCCGCGGCACGAAACGACGTGACGGGCCATGACGAAGGAGCCGGAGGCCCTCAGCGCCTCATTATTTCCCCCAGCCGCCGCCCGATCAGCTCGGCATCCCCGACACGCAAGCAGGCGGGCGAGAGGATCAGTCGGCCCTCCTCGGCCTTCCAGGGATTGGCCTCGATCCGGGGTGAGCCGGTGCGCAAGCGGCGCAGCAGCTCTGGCCCACTGATTCCTGACGCCGCTTGATCGAGGCGAATCTCGACGACGGGCATCCCCGTCGGATCGGGATCGGGGATGATTTCGGCGGCGAGGAAGGGAAGGCCTGCCAAGGCGGCGGTCAGTTTCTCACAGATCGCCTGCAGCCGGTCACGGCGGCCGTGGTCGCCTTCCCTCGCGAAGAGCTTGAGAGCGGTCAGCGCGCCGACGATCTGCTCCTTGCCGGTCTTGCAGGACCGGGCGATGCCATGGCGCGGCAGGCCGGGGAGGTTGCGGCGGTCGATCAGCTCGCGCGGCGGCTCCCATTCATCGGCGACATAGTCGAGATCGAGCTGCTGCAGCAAAGCCGCCCCCACCAGATCGCGGCGGCCGCAGAGGAATCCCGATCCCTGCGGGCCGTTGATCGCCTTGCCGCCGCTGAAGGCGACGAGATCGGCGCCTTCGGCGAGGAAGCGGCGCAGATTCGCCAGCGGCGGCAGCTCGGCCGCGGCATCCACCAGCACCGGCAGCCCCGCCTCATGGGCCACTTCCGTCACCGCCGGAAGAGACGGCCGGGAATGGGGGTTGGCGACATAGAAGATGGCGGCCGTCCTGTCGGTGATGGCGTCCTTGATCTCCCAGGGCTCGGCATCCCTGACGCCGGAGCCGGCGTAGCGGTCGGAAAGCCCGACCTCCACCAAGGTGACGCCCACGGCGCGCAGCGCATGGTCGTAGGAATTGCGCTGGCTGCGGACGACGATCACCTCGTTGCGCATGCCCCTGGTGTCGGGCAGCCGGTTCATCTTTGCCGGATCCAGCCCCGTCACGCAGGCGGCGGTGCCGCCGAGCAAAGCGGCCGAAGCCCCTGAGGTGACGCAGCCCGCCTCCGCGCCGGTGATCTCGGCGATGATCCGGCTGCCGCTCGCCTGGAGCTCGGGGATATCGATGCAATGCTGGGTCGCGGCAGCTCATCGCTTCGACGACCTCGGGCGCCATGATGCCGCCGCCGAAGCGGGTCATGGGCGCATAGGCATTGATGATCGGGCGGAGGCCCAGGCTCTCGTAGATATCGGACATTGCGAGTTTCCCTTCCGGGCTATGCGGGAAGCCGGAGGGAGTCGATCCCCTCGAACCGGCTGAAAAAGGCCGCGACGATGGGTTCGAAATGCTCCAGGGGCAAAGATCGGGAAATCGGGATCGAAGGAATTCTGGTCGTAAAGCTCGCAGTATCTCGCGGTGTAGTCGAAATGCGGCGAGCCGCGAAAGGCCTCGCGGGCATGGCGATCGGCGCTGGGGTGTTGGAGGAAGTGATACTGCTGGAAGAGCGGATGATATCGCAGCATCCACTCGTTGCGCTCGCTGATGAAGGGCTGGAGGATATCGGCGATCACCGCGCCATGAGAGAAGGGCGCCATCTTCTCGCCCACGTCATGGAAGAGGGAGCAGACGATCACCTCCTCCGATTCCCCGGCCTGCAGCGCCCGGGTCGTCGTCTGCAGGCAATGCTGGTAGCCGTTGATCGGCGGGCCGTAGCATTCGTCGTCGCGCTGCTGCTTCAGGAACATCATCAGAAGATCTCGGACATGGCGGGCATGGGGGATCGCCGCCTCTTCGGCGATGACGTGCCGCCAATCCTCGGCCGTCGCCGTGATCAAGCTGGTGAAGGCCATGAGTGTCTCCAATCCCCGTTTCGCGCAGGATAGAAGGCTTCCTCTCCTTCGTCATCCCCGCGAAAGCGATGATAACGACATGGGGGCTAGTGCGGCCCCACCCGGGGGAAATGGCAGGCCACTTGCTGGCCATCCGCCACCTCGCGCAGGACGGGCGCCTCGACGCGGCACCTCTCCTGGGCGGCGGCGCAGCGGGGGTGGAAGCGGCAGCCCGAGGGCGGGTTGAGGGGGCTGGGCAGCTCGCTCTTGAGCACGATGCGCTGGCGGCGATGCTGCGGATCGAGGACGGGATTGGCGGCGAGCAGGGCCGCCGTATAGTGATGGGCGGGCCGGTCGAAGACGCGGCGGGTCGCGCCGAGCTCGACGATCTGACCCAGATACATCACCGCCACCCGATCGGTGATCCGCCCGACGATATTGAGATTATGGCTGACGACGAGATAGGTCAGGCGCAGCTGGCGCTGCACCTGGGCCAGCAGGTTCAGCATCTCGCCCTGGACCGAAAGATCGAGCCCCGCGGTCGGCTCGTCGGCCACGATGATCCGCGGCCGCATGGCGAGCGCCCGCACCATCGACACGCGCCGCGCCTGGCCGCCGCTCAATTGATGGGGATAGCGATCGAGGATATCGCGCGCCAGGCCAAGCTCGGTGAAGGTGCCTTCGACCTCCCGCCAGGAATCGGGCGTCAGCGCCCGGCGGATGCGCAGCGGCTCCTCCAGCAGGCGCCGGATGGTGAGGCGCGGGGAGAGCGAGGCGACGGGATCCTGGAACAGGAGCTGGATGCGTTGCGGCAACCAGCTCTTGGCCGATGCCGCGGCACTGCGGGTGTCGATGCCATCGAGCAGGACCCGCCCGGAGGCCAGCGGCAGCAGGCGGACCAGGGCTTTCGCCAGGGAGGTCTTGCCGCAGCCGCTTTCCCCCACGAGGCCGAGGGTCTCGCCTTCGCCGACCGAGAGGCTCAAGCCGTCGACG
Organism: uncultured Alphaproteobacteria bacterium; assembly: GCA_963757155.1. Classification (GTDB taxonomy): domain Bacteria; phylum Pseudomonadota; class Alphaproteobacteria; order Dongiales; family Dongiaceae; genus DASXQK01. Next base: position 119,871 of record CAVWQS010000014.1, on the reverse strand, counting down.
GCCGTCAGCTTGCCGTAGCGCACGACGGCGGATTCCACCGCCAGGATCGGCCCGGCCTCGGTCATGCGAGCCAACAGGCGGCCGCCCGGCCGTCCGGCGCCGGGGTCAGCGGCGGCGCCTCGCTGCAGCGCTCGAAGCGCTGCGGGCAGCGCGCGGCGAAGACGCAGCCCTGCGGCGGATCGACGAGATCGGGCGGGGAGCCTGGAATCCGCGGCAAGGGAATGCTCGCATCGACGACCTGCCAGGGATCGATCTCGCAGCCCAGCAGGGCACGGGTATAGGGATGACGGGGCTGGGCGAAGACCTCCGCCACCGGGCCGGTCTCGACCACCTTGCCGGCATACATCACGACGACCTGGTCGCAGAGCTCGGCCACCAGCCCCAGGCTATGGCTGATGAGGATGACGGAGCCCTGGATCTCGCGGCGGATGTCGCGCAGCAGCTCGACGATCTGGGCCTCGATGGTGGCATCCAGCGCCGTCGTCGGCTCATCGGCGATCAGGAGCTTCGGCTCGACCAGCAGGGCCATGGCGATCATCACGCGCTGGCGCATGCCGCCGGAGAACTCATGGGGATAGCGGCTCATCCGCAGTTGCTGCATCGGGGACGCCCACGCGGGTCAGCATGGCGGCGGCGCGCCGCCAGAGCTCGCCTTTGGCCACGCCGGGGTTCTTTGCCCGCTGGATATCGACCATCTGGGTCCCGATGGCGAAAAGCGGGTGCAGGGCGGACATGGGGTCCTGGAAGACCATGGCCATCTTCGTGCCCCGCAGGCGGCGCCGGCGCGAGGCCGAGAGGGTGGCGAGCTCGTCGCCGTCGAAGAGCAGCGATCCCTGGGGCTGGGAGGCATTGGCCGGCAGCAGCCCCATCAGGGCGAGGGCGAGGGTGGATTTGCCGCTGCCGCTCTCCCCCACGATGCCCACCACCGTGCCCTGCGGAATATCGAGGCTGATGCCGCCCAGAACCTGGGCCGGCCCCCGGTCGGTGGCATAGCGGACCTCCAGCCCGCGGACGCTGAGGAGGGCCGCCTCCGTCATCGGGGCTGCCTCAGCTTGGGATCGATGGCGTCGCGCAGGGCCTCGCCCAGCAAGGTGAAGCCCAGGGTGGCGAACATCAGCGACAGACCGGCGGTGATGGCGAGCCAGGGGGACTGGTCGAGATAGGTATAGCCGTCATGCAGCAGCCCGCCCCAGCTCGCCAGCGGCGGGCGGACGCCGACGCCGAGAAAGCTCAAGCCGGCCTCGATGGTGATGACGACGGGAATGTTCATGCTCGCCAGGACGAAGATCGGGCCGATGATATTGGGCAGCACATGCTGCAGCAGGATGCGCCAGGGCTCGGCCCCCAGCACCTGCTCGGCCTCGAAATAGAGGCTGTTGCGGATGGCCAAAGTCTGGGCGCGGGCGATGCGGCCGAACTGGGGAACGAAGGCGATGCTGACCAGGAGGATCAGATTGGTGAGCCCCGCGCCCAGCACCGCCACCAGCGCCAGGGCCAGGATCAGCCTGGGAAAGGAGTTGATGATGTCGAAGATGGAGAGGATGAGCTGATCGATCGTCCGCGGCGCATAGGCCGCGATCACGCCGAGCAGGATGCCGATGGTGAGCGAGATCGACAGGACCACGACCGCCACGCTGATGGCGATGCGGGTGCCATAGACGGTCCGGCTGTAGAGATCGCGCCCCAGCTGATCGGTGCCGAAGAAATGCGCAAGCGAGGGACCCTGCAGCCGGTTGATCGGCGCGATGGCGTTCGGGTCGTGCGAGGCGAGAAACGGGGCGAAGATCGCCACGATCAGCAGCAGGGTGACCGCGACAAGCCCGAAGGCGCCCGCGCGCGTCGCCATCAGCTCGGACAGAAGCCGGCGCCAGGTCATGCGCTGCGCTCCCCGCTGGTCGCCAGCCGCGCCCGCACCCGCGGATCGATCCAGGCGTAGGAGAGGTCGACCAGAAGATTGGTCAGGACGAAGAGCATGACGATGACGAGCACGCCGCCCTGGAGCACGGGATAGTTCCGGGTCTGGATCGCGTCATAGATGAGGCTGCCCAATCCCGGCCGATTGAAGATCACCTCGGCGAAGACCGCCCCGCCCAGAAGCTCGCCGACCCCCATGCCCAGGATGGCCAGGGTCGGGATGCAGGCCGGCTTGAGGGCGTATTTCAGCACGACCACCCGTTCGGGCAGGCCATAGGCGCGCATGGTGCGGATATAGGGCTCGTTCAGCACCTCCAGCAGCGAGGAGCGCAGGAGCCTTGCGATATAGCCGATCCATCCCAGCGCCAGCGCCACTGCCGGCAAGACCGCATGCCAGAGCTGGTCGAGGACGCCCGTGCCCGCCCCCAGCACGGGAAACCAGGCGAGCCAGAGGGCGAAGACCAGCAGAAGGAAAATGGAAATGACGAAGCTCGGCGCCGAGACGAAGCCGACGCTGAGGAAGGCGATCGCCTGATCGACTGCCCCACCCGGCTTGAGGGCGCTGAGCGCCCCCAGCGGTATGCCGATCACCATGGCCAGCAGGATCGCCGAAACCGCCAGCAGCGCCGTATTCGGCAAGGCCTCGGCGATGATCTGGCTGACCGGCCGCCCGGTGAAGACATCCGCGCCGAGATCGCCCAGGGCCGCGCGGCCGAGGAATTGCGTGAGTCGGGTCGGGAACGGCAGGTCGAGGCCCATCTGGGCGTGGAGGGCGGCGATGGTTTCCGGCGTCGCCCGGGGGCCGAGCAGGATCGTCGCGGGATCGCCGGGGATGAGGAGGGTCAGCGACAGCAACAAGGCGACCGCGCCCACCACGGCGACCGCGGCGGCGATCAGCTTGAAGACCAGATGGCGGAGAATGGGTCTCTAAATCCTCTGGGAGCCTGTCCGAGAAATGGCTGCGCGCTCAGCAGCCGCAACAAGGGCTTGGGCGAGGAGGGCGTCGCGACGTGATGCTATCGCATCACGAGCGGCGGCCGACGATGTCCTCAAGCCCTTGTTGCGGCTGCCCGAAGGGTTGAGCTGCGCGACCCGAGGGACGGCGTCGCGAAGGCTCGCCGATGCACCAGCATCGCCTTCGCCTCCGCTCCTAGCCCTCGGGTCGCGCAGCTCAACTGAGCACGTAGCCATTTCTCGGACAGGCTCCTAGGGGTGGCGAAGCGCGGGCGGCGGGGATGATCCCGCCGCCTCGCGCCAGCCGTCAACCCTCGTTGAAGGCCGTATAGAGCCAGCCATTGCCGTTCGGCAGCACGCCGGGCTTCAGCCAGCTCTTGGAGGCATAGGTGTTCACGTTATGGGTGATCCAGACGAAGGCGGCCAATTCATCCATCAGCTTCTGCGCCTGGATGTAGATCTCGTTGCGCTTCGCCTGATCCGTCGTCTTGGCGCCGAGGGCGTCGAGATCGTCGAACTCCTTGCTCTTCCAGCGCTGCCAGTTCCACTGGCCGACCTGGGCCGAGGTGAACCACTGGGTCTGGAAACCCGGATCGAACTTGCCGGAATATTCGATCAGCGAAAGCTCCAGATCCTTGCTGGCGTCCTTCTCGCCCAAGGCCCAATAGGCGCCGGGATCCAAGGCGTTGATCTGGACGTCGATTCCGATCTCGGCGAGGTTGGCCTGGATGATGGCGCCGATGGCCTGATACCGGGCATCCGAGGCCAGGATCGTCAGCGACGTCTTGAAGCCGCTCCCCTGCCCCGCATCGGCCAGAAGCTTCTTGGCGGCATCGACATCGCGCTTATAGGCGGGCGCCTCGGCCCAATAGCCGACGATGCCCGGCGCCAGAAGGGCGTTCGCCCGGGGATAGAGTCCGGCATAGGCGCCGGCGAGAATCCCGTCGATATCGACGCCCAGCCGCAGCGCCTGGCGAACGCGAACATCGTCGAAGGGCTTCTTCTCGATATTGGGGCCGAACCAGACATAGTCGATGCCCTGGAGCTCCGTCACGCTGGTATCCGGCAAAGCGGCGAAGGCCTTCTTGTTGTCCGGCTCGATCCGCTCGAAGTCGATCTCGCCGGCCTTGAAGGCGATGTCCGCGGTCTTCTGCTCCTTGATCGGCTTGCCGATGATCTGCTGGAAGTAGGGCTTGATGGGCCCCTTGTAATCCGGATTGATCTCGAGGACGAACTGCTCGCGGGGCTTCCACTCCTTCAGCACATAGGGCCCGCTGCCGATGGGCGTGCTGGCGAATTTATCCCCGAGCTGCTCGAAGGCCTTCTTCGAGATGATGCGGCCCGAGCCGTCGGCCAAGGTGATGACCCAGAGCGCCGGGGCGGGCGCCTTGAGGATGATCTTGCCCGAGAGCGGGCCGGTCACCTCCACGTGATCGAGGGCCGCCCAATCGCTGGCGTAGTCGACCTTCTTGCCTGACTTGTCCGGGGTGATGAAGCGCTCGAAGGAGAATTTGACATCCTCGGCCGTGAGCGGGCCATAGCCGCCGGTGAAGTTCTGGTCCGGGCGCAGAGTGAAGTCGATCTCCGTATCGCTGACCTGCTTGATATCCGCCGCGGCATCGAGCTGCCATTCCGTCGAGCCGGGCTTGAAGGCGATGAGGCCCTGCATGACGGCGTTCAGGATATTGACGTCGAGCGGGCCGGTGCGATTGGCGGGATCGAGGTTGCCCAGGTCGCGCTCGACCCGCACGGTGATCTTGTCATGGGCGGCGAAGGCGGCGTTGGGGCGGATCAGCCCCAGCGTGGCGGCTGCCAGGAGCGCGGAGCCGCCCTGGAGAATCTGGCGGCGTGTCGGTGCGTAACTCATATGGGTTCTCCCTGTATCGAAGATTGAGGCATTGCGTTCTTCAGGCCGCGGTTCCCGCGACCTCTCTTGGTTGCAGACAGTCTGGTCTTGACCGGCCGCCCGGGGCAAGAGATTCCGCGAGGGACCATCGGGGATGGGAGTGGGGAAAGGCGGGCTCCGTCTCGCTCCCTTTCGGCCGGCGCATCGGCGCATCCTAAGGTGGAAGGGATTGGGCCGGGACAAAGAATATCTAGGCCAGGGCGATAGCCGAATTTTCTGTCATTTCCGCCATCGCTCTGCTGAGCCCCCTCTGCCGCACGGCAGGGGCAAGGCCGGGCTTGCAGGCGAAAACCATCTGCCCCACTCTGCCCTCCCCGGCCCGCATCGAGGCCGGCTCGACCCCTGATGGAGATCGGAATTGGAGCTTCCCCATGTCGGACGGCCCAGCGGCGGACGGCCCGGCGGCGGGCGCGAAGCGCGGCGTCTGAAGCGCGGCGAGGCGGGCCCCAGCCGCGCCGTCGGCCCCGGGGTCAGCGGGGGCCGCTACAAGCCCCTCACGGAGACGGACATCGCCCGTATCCACCAGACGGTGCTGGACGTGCTGGAGAAGATCGGGCTCGGCGATCCGCCGCCGGTGGTGCGGGAGCTGGCGCTCTCCCATGGCGGCAAGATCAACGAGCATGGCCGGCTCTGCTTTCCGCGCGCTTTGGTGGAAGACGTCATCGCCGGCGCCGGGCGCAATTTCACGCTCCATGCGCGCGACCCCGCCCACGACATGGATATCAGCGGCGCTCGCGTCCATTACGGCGCCAGCGGCGTCGCCGTTCTGGTGCCGGATTTCGAGACCGGCCGCTATCGCCCCTCGACCATCGCCGATCTCTATGATTTCGCCCGGCTGGTCGATGTGCTGGAGAATGTGCATTTCTTCAACCGGCCGGTGATCGGGCGCGACATCACCGATCCCGCCGTCCACGACATCAACATGTCCTATGTCAGCGTAGCCGGGACGAAGAAGCATATCGCCGTCGGCTTCAACGGCGGGGAGCATGTCCAGGCGACCTCCGACATGTTCGACTTCATCCTGGGCGGCGAGGGCCGTTTCCGCCAGCGCCCCTTCTGCAGCGTCGGCGCCTGCGCCATCGTCTCGCCGCTGCGCTTCGCCGAGGAGAATTGCGAGGTCAGCATCGCAGCGGCGCGCCTCGGCTTTCCCGTCAATATGATCATCGCCGGCCAGGCCGGCGCCACCGCGCCGGCGGCGCTCGCCGGCACCCTGGTCCAGACCACGGCCGAGACCATGGCCGGGCTGCTGTTGATCAATTTCGTCAGCCCGGGCCATCCCGTGATCTTCAGCAATTGGCCGCTGGTCTCCGATCTTCGGACCGGCTCCTTCTCCGGCGGCGGCGGGGAGGAAGCGGTGATGACGGCGGCCTCGGCCCAGATCTCGCAGTTCTACGGCCTGCCCGGCGGGGTGGGCGCGGGGATGGCGGATTCGAAGCTGCCGGACAATCAGGCGGGCTATGAGAAGGGCATCACCACGGCGCTCGCCGGCCTCGCCGGGGCCAATCTCATCTATGAGGGTGCCGGCATGCTGGCGAGCCTCATGGCCTGCTCCTTCGAGGCCTTCGTCATCGATGACGACATGCTGGGCAGCGTGCTGCGCGCCATCCGCGGCATCGAGGTGAATGACGAGACCCTCTCCTTCGAGCGGATCCGCGCAGCGGTCGAGGGGCCGGGGCATTATCTCGGCAGCGAGCAGACGCTCACCCTGATGGAGACGGAATTCGTCTATCCCAAGCTCGGCGACCGCAGCAGCACGGACCAATGGGAAGCCGGCGGCGGGCGGGATATCCGCGACCGCGCCCGGGAGCGGGTGCGCGAGATCCTCAGCCAGCATTATCCCGTCTATATCGATCCGGCGGTGGATGAGGCGATCCGCCGACGCTATCCCATCGTCCTGCCGGCCCGGGACATGACGGCTGCCGGCGGGCGCTGGTAGCCGAGCGGCCGATATCCCGGGAGTCATCTGAGGTGGCGAAAGTCGAGTTTCTTTTCATCGACCGGCGGAGCGTCGAATCGCTGCTGCCGCAGACCGGCCAGCTTCTCGAGATCGTCGAGAGCGGGCTCCTGGCCCATGGCAAGGGCGAGGTGGTGCTACCGCCCAAGGGGCATCTCGAGCTCGACGACCGCTTCAACGGGCATTTCAACATCCTGCCCGGCTATGCCGCCCGCGGTGCCCTCCGGCATGGCGGGCGTCAAGGTCATCGGCGATTACGTCGACAATTACCGCCAGGGCCTGCCCTCCGAGATCGCCTTGCTCACCCTCTACGACCCCAAGACCGGCGCGCCGCTGGCGCTGCTCGATGCGACGGTGCTGACCTGGCTTCGGACCGGGGCGGTGACGGGCATCGGGGCCAAATATCTGGCCCGGCCGGAAAGCCGCATCGTCGGCCATATCGGCGCCCGCGGTACGGCCTTCGGCAATCTGGCCGCCCTTGCCAGCCTCTTCCCGCTGGAAGAGATCCGTATCGCCAGCCACCGCCCGGAGACCCGCCAGAAGCTCGCCCGCGAAGTCGAGGCAAAGCTGGGCGTCCGGGCGCTGGCGGTGGACAGCGTCGAAGCCGCCTGCCGGGACGCCGATATCGTCATCGAGGCGACGCGGCTGGAGAAGCCGGAGATCCTGATCCGGGACCCGTGGCTGAAGCCGGGCTCTCTCCTGGTGACCTATGGCTGGATGATGGCCGTCGATCCCGCCACCGTGGCGGGCGTCGAGAAGCGCGTCGTGGATGACTGGGCGCAATGCCGCAAGGGCGGTGCGCTTTATCCACTGATCGCCAGCGGCGCGCTGCGCGACGAGCATATCCATGCAGAGATTGGCCAGATCGTGAGCGGCGAGCGTCCCGGACGGACCGATGCCGATGAGCGGATCCTGTTCTGGCATCGCGGCTTTGCCATCAGCGATATCGTCCTGGGAGCCTGGATCCTGGCGGAGGCTCGCCGCAAAGGCGTCGGGCAACTGCTGACCCTGTGGGAAGGCCTCGACGAATAGAGCCGGCCGAAATTCTCTAAGTATCGTTCCAAATTCTACCCTCAATCTGGCTTGACAGGCCGGATTTCCTCGTCTTAGATAATTGGATCGATCCAAATAACGCCAAGCGACTCTGCCGGGAGGATGGTTTGACCGAGGGCGCGACCCGAGGGCTGGCGAGACCCACCGTCATCGACATCGCCCGGCATGCCGGGGTGTCGAAGTCGACGGTCTCCTTCGTCCTCCAGGGCAGCCCCGTGGTGAAGGCCGAGACCCGGGCCAAGGTCTTGGTGGCGATCCAGGCACTGGGCTATGTCTACAACCGCAGCGCCGCCAATCTGCGCCAGGCCCGATCGACCGTGGTCGGTATGGTCATCAACGACCTCGGCAATCCCTTCTTCGCCGATATGGCGGTCGGCATCGAGCGCGTCTTCCAATCCGCGGGCTTCGTGCCCTTCATCGCCAATTCCGGCGAGAATCCCATCCGCCAGTCCGAGCTGCTGCGGCTGATGCGCGAGCAAGGGGCGGCGGGCCTCATCATCTGCCCTGCCCATGGCACCACCGCGCGCCAGATCGACGAGCTGACCTCGGCCGGCGTCCCCGTCGTGCTGGCGATGCGCAACATCCCGGGCACCCACGCGGCCAGCGTGGTGGCGGACAGCCGGCGCGGTGCGGCGCGGGCGACGGAGCATCTCCTCTCCCTCGGCCATCGGCGGATCGCCTATATCGGGGGCTATGGCGACATGGTCGCCTTCACCGAGCGCAGCGGCGGCTATCGCGAGGCCCTGGCCGCGGCGGGTATCGCTACGGATCCGGCGCTGATCGTCGAGGGCCTCCCGAGCCGGGAGAGCGGGCTCGCCGGCATTGAGCGGCTGCTCGCCATGGCCGAGCCGCCGAGTGCGGCCCTCTGCTTCAACGATGTGGTCGCCTTCGGCGTGCTGGACGGTCTCGCCGCACGAAGTCTTGAAGCCGGCCGCGACTTCGCCCTCGTCGGCTTCGACGATGTGCGCGAGGCGCGCCACACCCATCCGCCCTTGACCACCGTCGCCGTCGACAGCCAGGCGCTGGGCGAGCGCGGCGCCCATCAGATCCTCCGGATGATCCATGGCGACAGAAGGCCGGTGGATTTCGTCGGCGAGGTCCATCTCATCATCCGCGCCAGCTGCGGCGCAGCCCGGAGACATCTGTCATGAGCAAGAAACTGCGCTGGGGATTGATCGGCGCCAGCACCATCGCGCGCGAGCATGTCATCCGCGCCATCCGCGCCAATGACGGCGAGGTCACCGCGGTGATGAGCGCCGATCTTGCCCGCGCCAAGGCCTATGCGGCCGAGAACGGCATTCCCGCCGCCGCCGCGTCACTGGCGGCGCTGCTGGGCCGCGAGGACGTCGATGCGGTCTATATCTCGACCACCAACGAGCTCCATCGCGACCAGGCGATCGCCGCGGCTGCAGCCGGCAAGCATCTGCTCTGCGAGAAGCCGCTGGCCCTGACTCTGGCCGATGCCAAGGCCATGATCGCCGCGGCGCAGACAGGCGGGCGTCGTCATGGGCACCAACCATCATCTGCGCAACGCCGGCTCCCATCGCGCGCTGCGCGACGCGATCAAGGCCGGTAGGATCGGCCGCCCCCTGGCGGCCCGGGTCTTCCATGCCGTCTATCTGCCGCCCCATCTTCAGGGCTGGCGCCTCGACCGGCCCGAGGCCGGCGGCGGCGTCGCCCTCGACATCACCGTGCACGATGCCGACACGCTGCGCTTCGTGCTGGACGACGAGCCCGAGGCAGTGACCGCCATCAACCAATCCGCCGGCATGGCCAAATCGGGGCTGGAGGATGGGATCATGACCGCCGCCCGCTTCCGCTCTGGCCTGCTGGCACAGACCCATGACGCCTTCACCGCCAGATATGCCGAGACCGGATTCGAGGTCCATGGCAGCGAGGGCTCCCTCGTGGCCCGCAATGTCATGACCCAGCGGCCGGTCGGCAGCATCACGCTGACGGACAAGGACGGCGAGCATCTCCTGGAATTCGATCGCATCGATCTCTACGAGCGCGCCCTCGGCGCCTTCCATCGCGCCATCCGCGGCGAGGGCCAGCCCGCGGCGACGGGGGAGGATGGCCTGCGCTCGCTGGCCTTCGGCCTGGCCGCCATCGAATCCGCCCGCACCGGCCGGCGGATCGATATCGGCGCGGTGGACTAGCCGATGTCAAAGGTGATCGACGCCGATCAGGCGGCCCGGCTCATCCCCGATGGGGCCGTGGTCACCGTCAGCTCCTCCAGCGGGCTCGGCTGTCCCGATGCCACGCTGGCGGCCATCGGCCGGCGCTTCGAGGCGACGGGCCATCCCCAGCGACTGACCACGCTCCATCCCATCGCCGCCGGCGATATGTGGGGCATCAAGGGGATCGACCATATCGCCCGGCCGGGGCTGCTTTCCCGCATCATCGCGGGATCCTACCCCTCGGGCCCCTCCTCCGCCGAGCCGCCGCAGATCTGGCGGATGATCGCCGAGGGCAGCGTCGCCGCCTATAACGTGCCCTCGGGCATCCTCTTCGACATGCATCGCGATGCGGCCGCCAAGCGGCCCGGCGTGCTGACCAAGGTCGGGCTCGACACCTTCGTCGATCCCGCCCGCCAGGGCTGCGCCATGAATGCCGCGGCCAGCGCGCCGATCGTCCGCAAAATGCAATTCGAGGGGCAGGAGTGGCTGTTCTTTCCGGCGATCGTGCCGGCGGTCGCCATCATCCGCGCCACCACGGCCGATGAGCGCGGCAATCTCACCTATGAGCATGAGGGCGCTTATCTCGGCGCCCTCGACCAGGCGCTGGCCGCCCATAACAACGGCGGCATCGTCATCGCCCAGGTGAAGCGCCTCGCCCAAGCCGGGACCTTGAAGCCCCATGACGTGCATGTCCCGGGGATCCTGGTCGATCATATCGTCGTCGCCCCGGACCAGTTGCAGACGACCCAGACCGCCTATGACCCGGCCATCTCCGGCGAGATCTTCCGCCCGCTGGATTCCTTCCGCCTCCCCGGCTTCGACGTCGCCAAGACCATCGCGCGGCGGGTCGCCCTCGAGCTAAGGGCGGGCTGGGCCGTCAATCTCGGCTTCGGCATCTCGGCCAATGTGCCGCGCATTCTCCTGGAAGAGGGGCGCCATGGCGCCGTCACCTGGGTAATCGAGCAAGGCGCCATCGGCGGCGTGCCGCTGCTCGACTTCCAGTTCGGCTGCGCCAGCAATGCCGAGGCCATCCTGCCCTCCCCGCAACAGTTCACCTATTTCCAGGGCGGCGGCTTCGATGCCTCGCTGCTCTCCTTCCTGCAGATCGACCGGGAGGGCTCGGTCAATGTCTCCTCCCTGCCGTCGCGGCCCCATGTCACGGCCGGCGCCGGCGGCTTCGTCGACATCACCGCCCAGGCGAAGCGCATCGTCTTCTCCGGCTATTTCAACGCCGGCGCCAAGCTCGCCGTCGAGAAGGGTCAGATCCGGATCGAACGCGAGGGCAAGATCAAGAAGCTGGTGCGCGAGGTGGATCATGTCTCCTTCTCGGGCCGGCGTGCCGTGGCGCAGGGCCAGGAGATCACCTATGTCACGGAGCGCTGCGTCATGAAGCTGACGCCCGACGGGGTGGTCGTCACCGAACTCGCACCGGGCATCGATCTCGAACGCGATGTGCTGGCCCAGGCGGATTTTCCGCTGCTGCCGGCCAACGACCTGAAGACCATGCCCGAGGCGCTGTTCCACCCGGCGCCGATCGGCCTCAACCTGCCGCAGGCCCGGCCATGAGCGCCCGAGTCCGGAGCGAGATCGAAGGGCCTGTCGCAATACTTGACTCTCGACCGGCCGGAGAAGCTCAACGCCATCGACGGGGCCATGATCGAAGCCCTCGAAGCCTGGGTCGAGGCGGTCGAGGCCGACCGGACCATTCGCGTCACGATCCTGACCGGGTCGGGCAAGGCCTTCTCGGCCGGGGGCGATATCGAAGCCTGGGCCGGGCTCGATCCCATCGATTTCGCGCGGCGCTGGATTCGCGAGGGCCATCGCGTCTTCGATCGGCTGGCCCGGCTGCGCCAGCCGCTGATCGTGGCCCTCAACGGCCCGGCTTTCGGCGGGGGGCTGGAGCTGGCAATCACCGGCGATCTGATCATCGCTTCGGCGGGCGCGCGGCTCGGCCTGCCCGAGACGGGGCTGGGCATGACTCCCGGCTGGGCGGGGACCCAGCGCCTGGTTCGCCGCTGCGGCAGCCGCATGGTGAAGCGCATGGCGCTGGCCGGCCACTTCTTCACCGCCGAAGAAGCGCTGGCCGGTGGTCTCGTCGATGAGGTGGCGCCGGCGGGCGAAGCCCTGGCGCGGGCCAAATCGCTGGCCACCGAGATTGCCGGCCGCGGGCCCGTGGCCGTGCAGATCGTCAAGCAGCTCATCAATGCCGCCGAGGGCGAGGAGCGGGAATCGGCGATGGAGAGTCTGGCGGGCGCTTTCGTCGGCTTTACCGAAGATTTGAAGGAGGGGGTGGCGAGCTTTCGTGAAAAGCGCAAGCCGCGCTTCATTGATCGTTAAAGCTTGATGGTCATTTCCGGTTTTCGCCGGGAATGACGGGAGAGAAAGGTCGATTCACTTCAGAAACATTGGCAAGCCTGACGCAATCTGGCGACAATGCGATCCATCGCGGGCCCCGTAACCCGGAGCAGCTACAAGCCGCGAAGGCAACCCGCCGCCCGCATCCAACAGGCGGCTATCGAGGCGAAACAAGGAGGAAACGGACATGCGTAAATACTTGATGCTGGCGGCGGCCCTGATGCTGGGAAGCGTCGTCAACGCCGCCGCCCAGGAGAAGGTCGAGGTCCTGCATTGGTGGACCTCCGGCGGCGAGGCGGCGGCGCTCAACGTGCTGAAGAAGAATCTCGAAGCGGAGGGCATCACCTGGGAAGACATGCCGGTCGCGGGCGGCGGCGGCGAGCAGGCGATGACGGTGCTGCGTGCCCGTGTCACCGCGGGCAATCCGCCGACCGCCGTGCAGCTGCTGGGCTTCGACGTCACCGATTGGGCGAAGCAGGGGGTGCTCGCCAATCTCGATCCCGTCGCCGAGAAGGAGGGCTGGGACAAGGTCATTCCGCCGGCCATCCAGAAATTCTCCAAATACGACGGCCATTGGGTCGCCGCCCCGGTCAATCTGCATTCCACCAATTGGATCTGGGCGAACAAGATGATCTTCGACAAGCTGGGCATCCAGCAGCCGACCAATTGGGACGAGCTGATCGCCGCCCTCGACAAGATCAAGGCGGCCGGCTATGTCGCGCTCGCCGCCGGCGGCCAGCCCTGGCAGGAAGCCACCATCTTCGACAGCGTCGTCATGACGACGGGCGGGCCCGATTTCTACAAGAAGGCGCTGGTCGATCTCGATCCCGCCGCACTGGGTTCCCCCACCATGAAGACGGTTTTCGAGCGCATGATCAAGCTGCGCGGCTATGTCGATGACAATTTCTCCGGCCGCGACTGGAATCTCGCCACGGCCATGGTCATCACCGACAAGGCCGGCATGCAGATCATGGGCGATTGGGCCAAGGGCGAATTCCGCAACGCCGGCAAGACCGCCGGGACGGATTTCCTCTGCTTCCGCTTCCCCGGGACGCAGGGCACGGTGACCTTCAACTCCGACCAGTTCGCCATGTTCAAGGTGGGCCAAGCCTCGCAGGATGCGCAGTTCAAGCTCGCCAAGGCGATCGAGGATCCCGCCTTCCAGTCGAGCTTCAATGTGGTGAAGGGCTCGGTGCCGGCGCGCACCGATGTCTCCGACGCCGCCTTCGACGCCTGCGGCAAGAAGGGCATGGCCGATCTCAAGGAGGCCAGCGAGAAGGGCACGCTGCTCGGCTCCCTCGCCCATGGTCACGCCGCACCGGCCGCGGTGAAGAACGCCTTCTACGACGTGATCACCGCCACCTTCAACGGCCAGTACACGGCCGACCAGGCGGTGGCGCAGCTGGTCCCGGCGGTGCAGGGCGCCCAGTAACGAAACGACCTCGACCGATCCCTCCCGGCGGCAGCGCCGCCGGGAGCGGGCCGGCCGAGCGACGGGGAGGAGGAGAATTGTCCATCACGCTACAACGCAGCGCCGCGATCCCCCAGCCGGCAAGGACGGCCCGGGAGCGGCTCGGCGAATTCCTGCCGCGCATCGTGCTGGCCCCCAGCTTCGCGGCGGTCCTCATCTTCGTCTACGGCTTCATCATCTTCACGGGCTATCTGTCCTTCACCGATTCCAAGATCCTGCCGAGCTTCGATTTCGTCGGCTGGAAAAATTACGTCCGGCTCTGGTCGCTGCCGAACTGGTGGATCGCGCTGGAGAATCTCGCCATCTTCGCCAGCCTCTATATCGTGATCTGCACGGCCATCGGCCTCGGCCTCGCCATATTGCTGGACCAGAAGATCCGCGGCGAAGGCGTGCTGCGGCCGATCTACCTCTACCCCATGGCCATCTCCTTCATCGTCACCGGCACGGCCTGGAAATGGTTCCTCGATCCGGGCATCGGGATCGAGCGCATCATCCGCCTCTGGGGCTGGAGCGATTTCACCTTCGACTGGATCAAGGACACCCAGATGGCGATCTATTGCGTCGTCATCGCCGCCGTCTGGCAGTCCTCGGGCTTCGTCATGGCGATGTTCCTAGCGGGGCTGCGCGGCATCGACAATGAGATCATCAAGGCGGCCCAGATCGACGGCGCCACGAATTTCAAGCTCTACAAGCGGATCATCATCCCGATGCTGCGCCCGGCCTTCCTCTCGGCCTTCGTGGTGCTCGCGCATCTGGCGATCAAATCCTACGATCTGGTGATCGCGCTCACCAATGGCGGGCCGGGCCGGGCGACGGAGCTGCCCGCCACCTTCATGTATTCCTACACCTTCACACGGAACTCCATGGGGATCGGCGCCGCCTCGGCGGTGATCATGCTGATGATGATCGCCTCGGTGATCATCCCCTATATCTATGCCGAGGTCGGCGGAGGCAACCGTGGCCGCTGACATCGCCGGCACCGCGGTGCGCACCAGCCGCGTGACTCGCGGCGTGATCTACGCCGCTTTGCTCTTCTTCGCCTTCTACTACATGCTGCCGCTCTATGTGATGGTGGTGAATTCGGTGAAGCCGCTGGAGGAGATCCGCGGCGGCAATATGCTGGCGCTGCCCCAGCAATTCACCTTCGCCCCCTGGCTTTCGGCCTGGAGCACGGCCCAGATCGGCGTGCAGCCGACGGGCCTTCAGCCCTATTTCCTGAATTCGATCCTCATCGTCGTGCCGGCGGTGGCGGTCTCCACCATCCTCGGCGCCCTCAACGGCTATGTGCTGACCAAATGGCGCTTTCCCGGCGCCAATATCGTCTTCGGCATGATGCTGCTCGCCTGCTTCATTCCCTTCCAGATCGTGCTGATCCCCATGGCCCGGATCCTCGGACTGCTGGGACTCGCCGGCACGATCTATGGGCTGATCCTGGTCCATGTCGTCTATGGCCTCGGATTCACCACGCTTTTCTTCCGCAACTACTATGAGGCCTTCCCGACCGAGCTGGTGAAGGCGGCACAGATCGACGGTGCCAGCTTCTTCCAGATCTTCCGGCGCATCCTGCTGCCGAGTTCCGGCCCGATCATCGTCGTCACCGTGATCTGGCAGTTCACCAATGTCTGGAACGACTTCCTCTTCGGCGCCTCCTTCGCCGGCTTCGATTCGATGCCCATCACCGTGGCGCTGAACAATCTGGTGAACTCCTCCACGGGGGTGAAGGAATACAACGTCCATTTCGCCGGCGCGCTGATGGCGGCGCTGCCGACCCTCATCGTCTATATCGTTTCCGGCCGCTATTTCGTGCGCGGGCTCATGGCCGGCGCGGTCAAGGGGTGAAGATGGCATTTCTGGAAATCGAGGGCCTGACCAAGCGCTATGGCGCGACCGAGGTGCTGAAAGGGATCGACCTCGAGATCGAGGAGGGCGGCTTCCTCGTCCTCGTCGGCCCCTCGGGCTGCGGGAAATCGACCCTGCTCAACACCATCGCCGGGCTCGAGACCGTGACCGGCGGGGAGATCCGCATCGCGGGGCGCCGGGTCAACGAGCTGCATCCCTCCAAGCGCGACATCGCCATGGTGTTCCAGTCTTACGCGCTCTATCCCAATATGACCGTCGCCGGCAATATCGCCTTCGGCATGGAGATGCGCGGCGTCGCCAAGCCGGAGCGCGATGCGGCGATCGCGCGGGTCTCCGAGGTGCTGCAGATCGGCCATCTCCTGGACCGGCGGCCCTCCCAGCTCTCCGGCGGCCAGCGCCAGCGCGTCGCCATGGGACGGGCCCTGGTGCGCAATCCCCAGGTCTTCCTGTTCGACGAGCCGCTTTCCAATCTCGACGCCAAGCTGCGCATCGACATGCGCACCGAGATCAAGCGGCTGCATCAGGCCATGGGCACGACCATCGTCTATGTCACCCATGACCAGATCGAGGCCATGACCCTGGCCACCCGCATCGCCGTGCTGAAGGACGGCGTGCTGCAGCAGTTCGGCACGCCGGCGGAGATCTATAACGAGCCGGTCAATGTCTTCGTCGCCGATTTCATGGGCTCCCCGGCCATGAACCTCGTGCCGGCCAAGGGACGGCAGGAGGGCAGCCGTTCGCTGATTGCCCTCACCCGCGCCGACGAGCCGGATCTCCTGCTCGGCCTTTCCGGACCCTCCATGCGCATCGCCACCGAGAGCCGCGACGTCCTGATCGGCATCCGGCCGGAGGCGATCACCGATGCCGATGGGGCCGACCGCAATTCCAAGCATATCGTCGAGGCCGAATGCCTCGTGGAGGTGGTCGAGCCGGCGGGCGCGGATACCTATGTCGTGACCCGGCTGGGCGGGCGCGAGGTGATCGCGCGGATGCGCTCCGACGCGCGCATATTGCCGGGTGAGCGCGTGCCCTTCGCCTTCAACATGGAGAAGGCCGTGTTCTTCGATCCCGTGAGCGAGGCGCGCGTCGCCTGAGCCATGGAGATCGCGCCGCCGGATATCCTCATCGTCGGCTCGGGCATCGGCGGGGCGACGATGGCGGCAGGACTCGCGCCCTCGGGCGCCCAGATATTGATATTGGAGCGCGGCGAGCGGCTGACCGACAGCGCGGCCTGCCGCGACGCCCGGGCCATCTTCCAGCAGGGGGTCTTCCGGCCGAAAGAGGTCTGGCATGACGCCGGCGGCGCGCCCTTCAATCCCGGCAATTACTACTATGTCGGCGGCAATTCCAAATTCTATGGCGCCGTGCTGATCCGCTTCCGCCGCGAGGATTTTGCGGCGATGGAGCATGAAGGCGGGGTGTCGCCTGCATGGCCGATCACCTATGACGATCTCGAGCCCTATTACGGCCAGGCCGAGGCGCTGTTCCAGGTGCGCGGCCGCCATGGCGTCGATCCGACCGAGCCGCCCGCCTCCACCGACTATCCCTTTCCGCCGATCCCCGACGAGCCCGCCATCGCCGAGACACGAGCGCGGCTCGCGCGCCTGGGCCTGCATCCCTTCTCCTTGCCATTGGCCGTCGACATCGAGCGCTGGGTCGCCCGCGCGCCCACGCCCTGGGATGCCTTTCCCAATATCGATGCGGGAAAGTTCGATGCCGAGACCGGGCCGCTCGCTCAGGCGCTCGCTTTTCCCAATGTCCGCCTCGTCACCGGGAGCCGAGGTCCGCCGGCTGATCGCGGATTCGGGCGGCGGACGCATCGCCGCGGTGGAATATGAGAGCGCGGGCGAGACGCGACGGCTTGCGGCCGGCATGGTGGTGCTGGCCGCCGGCGCGGTCAATTCGGCGATCCTGCTGCTGGCCAGCGCCGACGAGCGGCATCCGAACGGCCTCGCGAACCGCTCCGACCAGATCGGCCGCAATTTCATGAACCACAACAGCTCGGCGATGCTGGCCATCGATCCGCGGCTCACCAATGACAGCGTCTATCAGAAGACCATCGGTCTCAATGATTTCTACCTCGATGACGGGCGCGGCGGGCCGGCGCTGGGCAATGTGCA
Organism: uncultured Alphaproteobacteria bacterium; assembly: GCA_963757155.1. Lineage (GTDB taxonomy): Bacteria > Pseudomonadota > Alphaproteobacteria > Dongiales > Dongiaceae > DASXQK01. The sequence goes on along the minus strand of CAVWQS010000014.1, from coordinate 102,104 downwards.
GCTGCTGGGGCGCGTCAGCGGCGCGATCCTGAAGGGCAATCTGCGCCGGGTGCCCGAATTTCTGCTGAGCCTGATGAGCCGCCATGCGGTCGACTGGTATCTGATGAGCGAGGATCTCCCCCGGCCGGAGAGCCGGGTGCGGCTGGAGGGCGGACAGATCCGGTTGGATTGGCAGCGCTCCAACATGGCGCCCCATGCCCGGCTCGCCACCCGGATGCGCGAGATCTTCCGGGCCGCGGGCTTTCCCATCGTGCTGACCAAGGAATTCGACAAGCGCACCCCCTCCCATCAATGCGGCACGGTGCGCTTCGGCAACGATCCCGCGCGCAGCGCCGCTCGATCCCTTCTGCCGCGCCTTCGACCATCCCAATCTCTTCGTCGTCGATGCGGGCTTCCTGCCGAGCTCGGCGGCGGTCAATCCGGCGCTCACCATCGCCGCGCAAGCGCTGCGCAGCGCCGAGCATATCCGCCGGACGGATCTCGACGCATGAGCCGGCCCGTCGCCTTCGTCACCGGCGCCAGGCGCGGCATCGGCCGCGCCATCGCCGAAGCCTTCGCCGCCGCCGGCTATGATCTGGCGCTGGCCGATCTCCAACGGGACGAGGAGGCCGAGGCGGCTTGTGCGGCGGTCGCCCGCCATGGCGCTGAGGCCGCTTTCGAGGCCTTCGACATCGCCGATCTCGCCGCCCATGATCCCGCGCTGGACCGGATCCAGGAAAGGTTCGGCCGGCTCGACTGCCTCGTGGCCAATGCCGGCATCGGCGCGCCGGTGCGCGGCGATCCCTTGGATCTGGAGCCCGACAATTTCGACGCGGTGATGAAGGTCAATCTGCGCGGCACGCTGTTCCTGACCCAGAAGGCGGTGCGCCGGATGCTGGCCGCAGCGGATCCAGCGGATCATCGCGCTGTGATCCTCATCTCCTCGGTGAGCGCCGAGCTCGCCACGCCGGACCGGGCGGATTACTGCATCTCCAAGGCGGCGCTTGCCATGTGGACCAAGACCCTGGCGCTGCGGCTGGCCGAGACATCGATCGGCATCTATGAGATCCGCCCCGGAATCATCAAGACCGAGATGACGGCGCAGGTCGCCGGCCGATACGACAAGCTGATCGCCGAGGGCCGGGTCCCGGCGCGGCGCTGGGGCGAGCGGAGCGACGTCGCCGCGGTCGCGGTCGCGCTCGCCGGCGGAGCCTTCGGATTCGCCAGCGGCACGGTCGTCAATGTCGACGGCGGCCTGGCGATCCCGCGGCTCTGACGCAGATGACAGACCAGGCCGCCAGGGCGGATTACATCATCATCGGCAGCGGCCCCGCCGGCTGCGTGCTGGCCAATCGCCTGAGCGCCGATCCTGACGTCCGGGTCCTGCTGCTGGAGGCGGGCGGCAGCGACCGCCATCCGCTGTTCCACATGCCGGCCGGCTTCGCCAAGATGACCAAGGGCATCGCCAGCTGGGGCTGGTCGACCGTGCCGCAGAAGCATCTCGCCGGAAGGGTGCTCTGGTACACCCAGGGCAAGGTGATCGGCGGCGGCTCCTCGATCAATGCGCAGGTCTATACCAGGGGCAATCGGCGCGATTATGACGGCTGGGGCATCCCCGGCTGGAGCTATGCCGAGGTGCTGCCCTATTTCAAGCGGGCCGAGGACAATCAGCGCTTCGCCGATCTCTACCACGGCTATGGCGGGCCGCTGGGGGTCTCAGCACCGGTCAATCCCCTGCCGGTGAGCGAGGCCTTCCTGCGCGCGGCGCAGGAGCTCGGCATTCCCTATAACCCCGATTTCAACGGCAGATACCAGGCCGGGATCGGGCATTACCAGGTGACGGTGCGCGATGCGCGGCGCTCCTCCGCCGCGACCGCCTATCTCAGGCCGATCCGCCATCGCCCCAATCTGACGGTGCGGACCGGTGCCATCGTCCGGCGGATCGTCGTCGAGGGCGGGCGCGCCACTGGCGTCGAGCTCGCGGATTCCACCTTGCGGGCGGAGCGGGAGGTGCTGCTCACCGCCGGCGCCATCGGCTCGCCGCGGCTGCTGATGCTCTCGGGCATCGGCCCGGCGGATCACCTGAAATCGGTCGGCCTGCCCGTCGTCCACGATCTCCCCGGCGTCGGCTCGAATCTTCAGGACCATCTCGATCTCTACGCCATCGCCGAATGCACCGGCGACCATAGCTATGACGGCTATGCCAGGCCGCATCGCACGCTCTGGGCCGGGCTGGAATATCTCCTGTTCCGCCGCGGCCCGGTCGCCTCCACCCTGTTCGAGACCGGCGGCTTCTGGTATGGCGACCGCGGCGGGCGCTCGCCCGAGGGATGGCCCGATATCCAGTTCCATCTCGGCCTCGGCTCGGGCATCGAGGCGGGAGTCGCGCGGTTGAAGAATGCCGGCATCACGGTCAATTCCGCCTTCGTCCGGCCGAAATCCCGCGGCACCGTGCGCCTGGCCAGCGCCGACATCGCGGCCATGCCGCTGATCGATCCGAATTACTTCGCCGAGCCGGAGGACCGCAGGATGGCCCTGGCCGGGCTTCGCCTGGCGCGCGAGATCCTGCGCCAGCCGGCGCTGGCGCCCTTCATCCTGGCGGAGCGCCAGCCCGGCCCCGACCGCGACACCGACGAGGCCCTGCTCGACTATGCCTATAAGTCCTGCAAGACCGACCACCATCCCATCGGCACCTGCGCCATGGGGAGCGATGCGGCGGCGGTCGTCGGGCCGGATCTGAAGCTGCGCGGGATCGAGGGCCTCCGGGTCTGCGATTCCGCGGCCCTGCCGGCCATCCCCTCCTCCAACACCAACGCGCCGGTGATCATGCTGGCCGAGAAGGCGGCCGATCACATCCGCGGCGGCCCGCTCCTGGCCCCCGCCGTGCTCCCGCCTGAAGCGGCACCATGACCAAGATCATCCTCCTCAACGGCGTCGGCAGCGTCGGCAAGAGCTCCATCGCCAAGGCGCTGCAGACCATCACCACGGAGACCTTCCTGCATGTCTCCATGGACGCCTTCATGGATATGATGCCGGCGGCCAGCTTCGAGCATCCCGACGGGGTCACCTTCGAAACCATCCAGGAGGACGGCAAGCCCTCGGTCGTCATCCGGACCGGCCCGGTCGCGGAGCGTGTCTTCCGCGGCATGCGCCATGCCGTCGCCGCCATGGCCGCGCAGGGCAATAACATGATCCTCGACGAGGTGCTGCTGGAGGGCGAGAAGCGGGAATACCCCGCGCTTCTCGCCCCTTTCGAGCTGCATCTGGTCGGCGTCTTCGCGCCCCTGGAGGTGCTCGAAGCCCGGGAGCGCGAGCGCGGGGATCGGATGATCGGCCTGGCGCGCTGGCAATACGAGCGCGTCCACAGGGATATGACCTATGAGCTGGAGATCGACACCAGCCAGGCCACCCCGATGGAATGCGCCGAGCTGATCAAGCGGAAGTTCGGGCTGTAGTCGGCTATTCGATCAACTAAACTCAGCTTCGCCACAAATCGTCATTCCCGCGAAAGCGGGAATCCAGGGCCCCATGCAGACTTCGCCGCTGGCCCTGGATTCCCTGAGTTCACAAACGAAGTGCAACACCTGTCTAAGGTGTTGCAATGGGAAAGCAATATGAGCACCTGTCATTGGATGAACGGTGCCGGATTGCCCGTCTTCATGAAGACGGGCAATCCATCCGCCAAATCGCGGCAGCTCTGGATCGCCCGCCATCGACGGTTTCTCGCGAGCTGAGGCGCAACCGGGGCAAGCAGGTCGGCTACAGGCCGAGCCATGCTCATGAGCAGGCGAAAGCCCGGCGCTGGACCGGATCGCGCCTGGAGCGCGACGGCGAGCTGCGCCGCCTCGTGCTCGATCGCCTCCGGCACGGCTGGTCGCCCGAACAGATCGCCGGCCGGCTGGCCTGCGACAAGGCTGCAACCGGCATCAGCCATGAAAGCATCTATCGCTTCATCTATGCCCAGATCCGCCGCACCAACGACGGCTCCTGGCGGCACTATCTTCCCAGGGCCAAAGCCAAACGCGGCTGGCGCGGCCGCAAAGGCGGGTCGTCCGCGAGCTCCATCAAGGGCCGTGTCTCCATCGCCCAGCGCCCCGAGGCCGCCAACGGCCGGGCCTTCCCAGGACATTGGGAAGCCGACCTCATGCTCTTCAAAACCTATGGCCAGGCCATCCTGGTCGCCCACGAGCGCGTCTCCCGTATCCTCATCCTCGCCAGACAGCCAAACAAAGCTGCCGAACCCACCGCGCGACAACTCATCGCCTGGCTCGAACCCCTGCCACCCGAGCTGCGCCAAACCATCACTTTCGACAACGGCACCGAGTTCGCCGAGCACTACCGCCTCAAAGCCGACCTCGGTATCCAAACCTTCTTCTGCGATACCCACAGCCCCTGGCAAAAGGGCGGGATCGAGAACGCAATCGGACGCATGCGCCGGCCCCTGCCACGCAAAACCGATCTCGCCGCCGTCCGTCCCAAAATCCTCAATGCCGTCGTCGCCGCCTACAACAATACCCCACGAAAATGCCTGGACTTCCAAACCCCAGCCGAGGCATTCCTGGCTCAACTGTTGCACTTCAAATGTGAATCCACCTCCCCGCTTTCGCGGGGATGACGGTAGTATTGGCTTCAGGCTAGGCATTTGCTGAATGGTTGCGACACTTCAGATCCTGATCTCCCTGCTGGCCGTGATCGCGGCGGTCGCGGTGCTCGCGAAGAAGCTGAAGATACCGCCGGCCATCCTCCTGGTGGTCACCGGCGTGGTGCTGGCCCTCATCCCCGGCCTGCCGCCGATCACGCTGGCGCCGCAGCTCGTGCTGCTGCTGATCCTGCCGCCCATCATCTACATGTCCGCGGTGGCGATGAGCTGGCGCGAGTTCCGCTTCAACCTGCGGCCCATCGTGCTGCTGGCCTTCGGCAGCGTCATCTTCACCACGGTGGCGATCGCCGCGGCCTTCCACTGGCTGCTGGGCTTCCCCTGGGCCGTGGGCTTCGTGCTGGGGGCGATCGTCTCGCCGCCCGATGCCGTGGCGCCGCTTTCCATCGCGCGGCGGATGCAGCTACCGCGGCGCATCCTGGTGATCCTCGAAGGCGAGGGGCTGGCGAACGACGCGACGGCCCTGATCCTCTATCGCTTCGCCGTCGGGGTCGTTAGCTACGGCGTCTTCTCCTTCAGTCAGGCGACGGGATTGTTCGCCGCCATCGTCGTGGGGGAGATTCTCTGGGGCATCGGCGTCGGCTGGCTGATGCTGCGGCTGCGCCGCTGGGTCGCCGATCCGCGCATCGAGATCACCCTCTCGGTCCTCACCCCCTTCCTGGCCTATTGGCCGCCGGAGCATCTCGGCGGCTCGGGCGTGCTCGCCACCGTGACCACGGGTCTCTATGTCAGCTGGAACGGTCCGCGGCTGATCAGCGCCGCGACGCGGCTCCAGGGCATTTTCTTCTGGGATTTCATCCTCTATCTCGTCGAAGGCCTGGTCTTCCTCATCACCGGCTTGCAGGCGCGGACCCTCATCGAGCGCATCGGCGAATATTCGGTCAGAGAGCTGACGATGTCCGCCATCCTCGTCACGGTGGTCGTGATCGCGGCCCGCTTCATCTGGGTCTATCCCGCGACATATGTGCCGCGTTGGATCAGCCCCTCGCTTCGCCGCCGGGATCCCTACCCCTCCTGGCAGACGCCCTTCCTCCTCGGCTTCACGGGCGTGCGCGGCATCGTCTCGCTGGCGGCCGCGCTGGGCATTCCCTTCGTCACCGCGAGCGGCGAGCCCTTTCCCGGCCGCGACCTGATCCTGTTTCTCACCTTCCTGATCATTCTCGTGACCTTGGTGGGGCAAGGCCTGATGCTGCCGCTCGTGATCCGCTGGCTGGGCCTCGCCAATGCCGGGCGTCAGGAGCGCCGCGCGGAGCGCGAGGAGGAGCAGCGGGCCCGGCGGGAAGCCATCCAGGCGGCGATCGAACGGCTCGAAAAGCTCAAGGCCGAACGCCATCTCCCGGAAGAAGCGGTGCGGCCGCTGCGCAGCCGCTACCGCGACCGGCTCGAATATATCGAGCAGAGAAGCGACGGCAATGCCGGCCATCGCAAGCTCACGGAAACCGAAGACGAGATCGAAGCCCTGCTGATCACGGCCGAGCGCGAGCAGATCAACGAACTTCTGCGAATCGGGAAGCTGACGGACGAGACGCGGCGCAAGATGGAGCGGGAGCTCGACCTGCGGGTGGCGGATCTCAGCAACGCGCGCGGCGAGGGTTGAGGCGGCGCTTGTTTTTCCCTCTCCCGTGCTTAGAAACGGGAGAGGGGGACCCATCGCACAGCGATGGGGGGTAAGGGTTTTTCAGGCGTGGTCGCTCGCACGACCCTCACCCGGCCGCCTTCGCTGCGCTCCGGCGGCCACCCTCTCCCGCGCTTTGAAGCGCTAGGGCATTCACGGAAGTGATTCCGTTGGAAAAGCAAATGTGATTCAAGATCTTCGGTGTGGTTTGGCCGAGGGTCTTGCAATGTCATTTGGCGATATCCGGGTCGACGAGCGGGCAGAATGGCTGCTTGGGCGGATTGCGGCGACGGGGACGACGGTGCTCCGCCGGCTGGGGGAGACGCGGGCGGGCGAGATGGCGGTCCACCGCTTCCTGTCCTCGCCCTATGTCTCGGTTGAGCGGATCGTCGAGACACTGGCGGCTCGGACGGCGGAGCGCTGTGTGGGACGGCGCATCCTGGTGGTGCAGGATACGACGGAGATCAACTTCACCGACCGGGACAAGAAGCGCCGTGGGTTCGGGCCGGCGGCGAACAGGACGACGACGGGCTTCTTCATCCATCCGGTGATTGCGGTGGATGTTGAAAGCGAGGCGGTGGTGGGTCTGGTCGATGCGGCGATCTGGACGCGCCCCGAGGCACCGGCGGGCAACGAGCGCAGCCGGCCCGCCGAGGCCAAGGAATCGGCGCGCTGGCTGGCCGGTTGCAGGAGTGCGGCTGAGACCCTGGCGGGGGCGGCCCAGCTGACCATGGTGGCCGACCGGGAGAGCGACATCTATGCGCTCTTCGCCCGCAGGCCTGCGGGGCTCGATCTGATCGTGCGGGCCGCTGCGAACCGCAACTTGGCCGATGGCACGAAGCTGTTCGACGCTCTCACCGACGCTCCTTGCTTGAGCACCAGCGAGGTGCGGGTAGCGCCCCGTGGGCCAGGCGACAAGGGCCGCACCGCAATGGTCGAGCTGCGGGCCAAACGGGTCCAGATTGCCCGGCCCGACAACGGTCTCGTGGAGGACTTCCCCAAGACCATCGAGCTCAGCCTGGTCGAAGCCCGCGAGGTCAACATCCCCGCCGGGAAAACACCGCTTCTCTGGCGCCTCCTGACCACCCATCCCGTGGCCGATGCCGTTCAAGCCGAGGAGATCGTCCAGCTCTACCGCTTGCGCTGGCGCATCGAGCAGACCTTCCGAGCCCTCAAGAGCGATGGGCTCGCCCTCGAGGACAGCCAGATCATCGAGCCCGAGCGAATGTTCAACCTCGCGGCCATGGCATTGATTGCCGCGACCCGAACGACCCAGCTCGTCGACGCCCGAGATGGCAGCCCACGACCCGCCTCCGATGTCATCGACGAGAGCCTCGAGGTTCCCCTTCAGATCCTCTCCCGCAGCCTCGAGGGCAAGACCGAGCGCCAAAAGAACCCGCATCCCCTGAAGTCGCTCGCCTTCGTCTCCTGGGTTGCCGCCCGCCTCGGCGGGTGGAATTGCTACTACAAGCCCCCGGGACCAAAGACCATGCGATATGGTTGGACGCGCCTCGCCGCTACCCTCGAGGGATACATCCTCGCAACCCAAAGCCGAAATCCGTGAATCCCGTAGCTTCAAAGCGCGGTAGAGGGAAGTTGTCGAATACGCTTCGCATAGGCGCGGCGGGCGCGTTCGCGGTTGCCGCAGACTTCGCTGGAGCACCAGGTGCGGGCGTGGTTGGGGCTTTCGTCGACGAAGAACCAGCCGCAGCCTTCGGCCTGGCAGAAGCCCAGCCGGCCGGCATCCCCAGAGGTGAGCAGCGCGCTGAGGGACCAGAGCACGGGCCAGAGCGGCTCTTCCAGGGATTTGCCCGGCAGATCGTGAACGTAGCCGGCACCGCTGCGAATGAGCCGCGGCTGGGCCGGCAAAGCGGCGAGGCGACGGTTGAAGGCTGCCGGCGGCGCGGCCTTGCCGCCGCACAAGGCCTCCGCCGCTGTCCAGATCTCGGCCCGCAAGGCACGTGCCTCCTCCAGGACAACCGCCGCGGCAGCGCCGCGCTGCCGGGCTTGCACCCGCAGCCGGGCCACCGCCGCTGCCGGCAAGATGCCGCGCTTGCTGCTCCAGTAGAGAAAAGTCGCGTAGTCGGGCAGCAGCTCCTGCGGCGCCTCGGAGGTCCGCCAATCCATCGTATTGGCGAAATCCAGGCAGACGCGGCCGCCGAAGAATTGCAGCAAGGCGCGGGCGGGATCGGTTGACATGGGCTGTCCCGCATTCTAATGGTCTTGCCCATGAGAACGCCAGCCCCTTCCGCCATGCCCTTCACGGCGGCGGCGCTCCGCCGCGGGATCCTGGCCGCCCTGCCCTTCCTTCTCAGCAACGGCTTTGCCGGCACCGTGATGGGTCTGGCCTATCGCGGCCTGGGATTGGATTTCATCTCGGCCCTGCTGTTCAGCCTGCTCCTCTGCTCCGCCACCGCCCAGGCCGTCACCCTGGGCCTCTGGGCGGCATCCCCGCCCGTCGCCGCCATGATGCTCGCGGTGGTGGCGACGAACTCGCGCTACCTCGTGATGAGCGCCCATCTCCGCCAGCTCTTTCCCGACATGCCGCGGCGCGCGATGCTGCCCATCCTGGCCTGGCTGGGCGACGCCTCCTGGATGATGACCATCGCCGAGGCGGAGCGCGGCCGGCGCGACGCCGGCTATCTCCTGGGGACCAGCCTGCCCATGAACATCGGCTGGATCGGGGGCACCGCCCTTGGCTATGCCCTCCCCTTGAACACTGAAGGCCCCCTGGCCGTGGCGGCCGCCTTCCTGCCGCTGGCCTTCGTCGTCACGCTCCTGCCGACGCAATGGCGGGGCCGGCGGAGCCTCCTGCCCTGGGCTGTTTCCGGCGCCGTGGGGCTGGCCGTAGCAGCTACCCTGGGACCGAACTGGGCGATGCTGCTGGGCGGCGGGGCGGGCACGCTGGTCAGCGCCTTGCGAGGCGACGATGCCTGACTGGCATGCCCTCGCCGCCATTCTCGCTGTCGGCGCCGTCTGCTATGCCATGCGCGCCGGCGGCTTTCTCGCGGCAAGCGCCATGCCGGCCGGCGGGCTTCTGGCACGGCTGCTGCGCCTGGCACCCGGCAATCTCTTCATCGCCTTTGCCGCCGCGGGCATCCTGCAGGGCGGCTGGCCCAGTCTGATCGGCTGCGCCGCCGCCGTGGCGACGATGGCGGTCACGCGGCGGGAATGGGCGGCTTTGGCTGCCGGCTTCGGCGCCGTAGGGCCTCGCCGCCGCGCTGCTGTAATCGAAGGCCCGAGACGCAGGCCGGAGGCTCGCTTCGGCTGGAACAAGCCATGTCCCAAATGCGATAGTACCTGTTTCGCCCTGCGGTTAGGGTTCTTGAGGCCGCTTGCCTGGGGAGCTGCGAGTTGGGGGACGATCAGACGCGCGATTTCATCGGCTATGGGCCGAGGCCGCCGCATCCGCGCTGGCCCGGCGATGCGCGCCTCGCCCTCAATTTCGTCGTCAATTACGAGGAGGGCGCGGAATACAGCCTCCTCAACGGCGACGACCGCCCCGAGACCATCCTCTCCGAGGTGGGTGCTGCCCCGCCCGTGCTGGGCTCGCGCGACCTCAATATGGAATCCATGTATGAATATGGCGCCCGGGCCGGCGTCTGGCGCGTGCTGCGCGGCTTCAAGGAGCGCGGCTTGACGCCGACGGTCTATGCGGTGGGCCTGGCGCTGGAGCGCAATCCCCAGGTGGCCGAGGCCATCGCCGAGTCGGGCTCCGATGTCGTGGCCCATGGCTGGCGCTGGATCGATTATGCGCCGATCCCCGAGGCCGAGGAGCGCGAGCATATCCGACGCTGCATCGAGGTGATCGCGCGGCTCACCGGCAAGCGCCCGCTGGGCTGGTACACCGGGCGGCCCAGCCTCAACACCCGGCGCCTCGTGGTCGAGGAAGGCGGCTTCCTCTATGACGGCGATGCCTATGCCGATGACCTGCCCTTCTGGACCAAGGTGGGCGGGCGCGATCACCTGATCGTGCCGCATTCCTTCGACAACAACGACAGCCGCATGGCGCGCAACCAGGATCTCGCCATCTCCGATCATTTCTTCCACTACATGCGCGATGCCTTCGACGCGCTTTATCGCGAAGGCGCGGACGCCCCGAAGATGATGACCGTCAGCCTGCATTGCCGGCTCATCGGCCGGCCGGGACGGATCGGCGGGCTGCTGCGATTCATCGATCATGTGCTGGCCCATGACCGGGTCTGGATCTGCCGGCGCGAAGAGATCGCGCGGCATTGGATCGCCCATCATCCGCCAAGCCAGGGGAAGCGCTGACATGGGGCTTCTGGACGGACGCACGGCCATCGTCACCGGCGCCAGCTCGGGCATCGGCCGGGCCATCGCGCTGCGCTTCGCCGCCGAGGGCGCGCGCCTCGCCTTGGCCGATCTGCGCGAGCAGCCCATCGAGGGCGGCGAGACCACGTTGGCGCTCATCCAGAAGTCCGGCGGCGAGGCCTTCACCCTCGCCACCGATGTGTCGCGCTGGGCGGATATCGACCGGCTGGTGAGCGAGAGCACGGCCCGCTATGGCCGCCTCGACATCATGGTCAACAATGCCGCCACCTATACCGGCACCAGCCTGGTTGAGACCAGCGAGGCCCAGTGGCGCAAGGTGATGGCCGTCAATGTCGACGGGCTCTTCTTCGGCTGCAAGCGCGCCGTGCAGCAGATGCTGACCCAGGCACCCGTGGGCGAGGTGCGCGGCCGGATCGTCAATATCTCCTCCCAGCACGGCATGGTGGCCTCGGCGGGAGATGCGCCCTATGGCGTGAGCAAATCCAGCGCCGTCTATATGACCCGGCAGGTCGCGGTCGAACATGCCAAGGATTTGATCGTCTGCAATGCGGTGGCGCCGGGTAAGATCGTGACCGGCAAGCCCGGGATCGATGACGATCCGGCGCGCCTTGCCCGGGCCCAGAGCCGCACCCCCTGGCCGCGGCTCGGCCGGCCGGATGATGTCGCCGCCGCCGCTTTGTTCCTGGCGAGCGACATGGCGAGCTTCGTGACCGGGATCAATCTGATGGTCGATGGCGGGTGGATGGCGGCATGAGCGAAGACAAGACAGCGGTCATCACCGGGGGCGGCGGCTTCGTCATCGCCAATGTCGTCCGTCTCTGGCTGGGACGCGATCCAGCCGCGCGCGCGATCGTCGTCGACGCCTCCCCCCTCGACGCCGCGGCCAAGCGGCATTTCGCGCCTTTCGCCGAGCGCCTGCAATTCGTCATCGGCGATGTGGGCAAGGCCGAGACCTGGGCGGGGCTGCCGACCGACGCCGGATATGTCGTGCATGGCGCCGCCGTCACGCCCATGCGCTATATCGACGCCGAGGGCCGGCCGCGCAATCCCGAGCGCGAGGATCCGCTGCGGGTGATCGAGGCCAATATGCTGGGCACGGCCCGCGCCCTGGATTGGGCGCGCCGGCTTCCCGCCCTCTCCCGCTTCGTCTATGTCAGCACCGGCTCCGTCTATGCCGATCTGGTGCCCGCGCAGGAGAGCGATCCCTTCCCTCTGCCCGAGGACGGCTATATCGGCCCTATCGCCCTCTACGACATCACCAAATACGGCGGCGAGCTGCTGACCCAGCGCTTCGCCGAGCTCTATGACATGCCGGCCTATACCGTGCGGCTGGCCAGCGTCTTCGGGCCGATGGATCGCGCGACCCCCTTCCGCAATGTGCGCAATGCCGCAAATCACATCGCCCATGCCGCCGCGGCGGGACGTCCCGTGCGTGCCACCACCGCCGATGCGGTGGGCGATTATATCTATGCCCCGGATGTGGCCGATGCGATCCACCGCATGCTGGCCGTGCGGCGCGAGCGCCTGAAGCATCCGGTCTATAACCTGGCTTACGGCGAGCCGAAGGACATCAGCGAGCTGGTCGCCGTCGCGGCCGAGGCGCGGCCCGGCCTCAAGCTGGAGATCGTCCCGGAGGCCGAGGCCGACATCAAGATCTCCAACAAGCGCAAGACCGGGCGCTGGGGCGCCTATGACATTTCGCGCGCCGCGCAGGATCTGGGCTGGAAGCCACGCCCGCTGGCGGCGGCCTTCGCCGACTATATCGACTGGATCCGCGCCCATGAGAGCTCAGGCTCTTCGGCGCCTCTCGAATTGTCTGCCGGCGGCTGAGGGAACGACCGGCCTGCGATAAGAACGAAGCAAGAGACGGCACAAACAGAGGAGAGCGATTGCGATGACCAATGACCGCAGAGTCACCGGCCTACGCCGCCGGATGAGCGAGATCGAGAACGACCTCATCGATGAATTGACCTCGGGGCGGATCGACCGCCGCGAGTTCCTGCGCCATGGCTCGGTGCTGGGCCTGGGCATGCCGCTGCTCTCGACCTTGGCCGGGGCGCTGGGCTTCTCGGGCCTGGGGGCCGCGGCCTTTGCGCCGGCCGCCCGGGCCGCCAAGCCCGGCGGCACCATCCGCGCCGCCACCTCGCTCCCGGCGGGCGCCATCGATCCCGTCACCGTCGACGACAATGGCGGGCTGATGATGCTGCTGCAGACCGGCGAGTTCCTGTCGGTCTCCGGCCCCGATCTCCGGCTGAAGCCGGTCCTGGCCGAGAGCTGGAAGCCCAATGAGGACGGGACGGTCTGGACCTTCAAGATCCGCAAGGGCGTGAAGTTCCACAACGGCAACGAGATGAAGGCCGACGACGTGGTCGCCTCCATCGACCGCCTGGCCGATCCGAAGAACGCGTCCAATGCGCTCTCCGCCTTCAAAGGCACGCTGTCCAAGGGCGGGACCCAGAAGGTCGACGACTACACCGTCGCCTTCCATCTCGATGCGCCCAACGGCAACTTCCCCTATATCGTCTCCTCCGACAATTACAACGCCATCATCATCCCCGCGGATTATGCCGGCGATTTCGAGAAGAACTTCATCGGCACCGGCCCCTTCAAGCTGGAGAAATACACGCCCAAGGTCGGCGCCTCCTTCACCCGCTTCGACGGCTATTGGGGGCCGAAGGCGCTGCCGGACCGCACGGAATGGATCTTCTACCAGGACCTCCAGGCAGGGGTGCTGGCCCTTCAGGGCAATCTGGTGGACGTCATCACCCAGGTCCCGGTCCAGGGCGGCCAGGCGCTGCTCAACGATCCCAATATCCGGATCATCAGCGAGCGGACCAGCGCCCATCAGCAGGTCCATATGCGCTGCGACATGGCCCCGCTGGACGATGCCAGGGTCCGGCGCGCCATCGCGCTCTGCCTCGATCGGGAGAAGATGGTGAAGGGGCTGTTCCGCGGCCGCTCCGACATCGGCAATGATTTGCCCTTCGCACCGGTCTTCCCCTCGACCGATTCCGCGATCCCCCAGCGCAAGAAGGATCTGCGGCAGGCGAAGGAGCTGTTGGCGGCCGCCGGCCATCCCGACGGCTTCACCGTCAAGCTGACGACGGAACGCTATCTGGAGATCCCGGACTACGCCGTCATCATCCAGAATGCGGTGAAGCCCATCGGGATCAATATCGAGCTCAATGTCGAAGCCCAGGACGCCTATTACGGCAAGGCCACCTTCGGCCAGTCGGACTGGCTCGATTCGATCATGGGGATCACCGATTACGGCCATCGCGGCGTGCCGAATGTGTTCCTCAATGCGCCGCTCAAGAGCGACGGCACCTGGAACTCGGCGCATTTCAAGAACAAGGACTACGATGCCCTCGTCGCCCAATATGTGCTGGCCCTCGATCTCGGCAGCCAGCGGGCAGTGGCGGGCAAGATCCAGCGCCTCCTGCTGGAAGAGACGCCGATCATCTTCGGCTATTTCTACAACTACCTGACCCCGGCGAAGAAGAATCTCCAGGGCATCCCCAGCGTGCCGAACCGCCTGTTCCTCTCCCAGGCGCATTTCACCTAGGCCTTCCACGATCCATCGCCGGCGGCAGTGCCGCCGGCGATTTCTTTCTTCCGCTGGACGAAGACCCTCCCTTCCGGAAGAGCCGTTGTCTCGCGATGATCGCCGGCCCATGTAAAGGCCGGAGGTAACCATGCCGTCCGACGTCGCGACCAGACTGTTCCAGCCGCCCGTGCCGGCGATCCCTGCCGGTGACCTTTCCCCGCAAGACCTCCTCAAGGCCATCCGCCGCAACGCGCTCGAGATCTGGCCGGCGCGCGCCTATGAGCAGGACCATGTGACCCAGACCTTCTTCGGCCGCCAGCGCGTGCTGATGAACGCGCCCGGCGGAATTGAGCATGTGCTGCTGAGCAATGCGGCCAATTACCGGCGCTCGCCCGCCACCATCCGCATCCTGCGCCCCATCGTCGGCCGCGGACTCTTCCTCAGCGAAGGCGAGGACTGGCGGCTGCAGCGCCGCACCATCGCCCCGGCCTTGGCCCCGCGGGTGATTCCCATGCTGGCGCAGCACATCGTGACCGTGGGCGGCGAAGCGCTGACACGGCTGGCGGCCGAGGCGAGCCGGCCCGTCGACCTTCTGGCGGCGATGCAGCTCCTGGCCCTGGAAGTCGCGGGCCGCTCCATGTTCTCCGTCGAGATGAGCCGCTATGGCGCCGCGATGCGCCGCATGATCACCGATTTCGGCGACCGGCTCGGCCGGCCCTATCTCTTCGACATGCTGCTGCCGCCCTGGATCCCGACGCTCAGGGATCTGAAGCGCCGTCGATTCCGCGCCAGCTGGACCAAGCTGATGGATTCCATCATCGCCGGCCGGCAGGGCCTTCCCACCGGCGAGGCGCCGCGGGACATGTTCGATCTGCTGCGGGCAGCCCGCGATCCCGAGACGGGCCAGGGCTTCCCGGAGGCCGAGCTTCGCGACCAGGTCTCGACCATGATCGTCGCCGGCCATGAGACCACGGCGCTCGCCCTCTTCTGGTCGCTCTATCTGCTGGCCTCGGCACCGGCGGTGCAGGAGCGACTGGCGGAGGAGGTTAGAGATGTGGATTTCACGCCGGAAACCGCCGGCCAGATCCTGCCGCAGCTCACCTATACCCGCGCGGTGGTGAGCGAGGCGCTACGCCTCTACCCGCCGGCTTTCGTCATCGTCCGCGAGGCCATCGCCGCCGACAGCTATGGCGAGGTCAAGATACCGGCGGGCTCCCAGGTGCTGATCGCGCCCTGGGTCCTGCATCGCCACCGCAAGCTCTGGGCCAATCCCGATGCCTTCGATCCCACGCGCTTCCTGGCGGAGGCGTCTCCGCCGCCGCGCTTCACCTATCTCCCCTTCGGCGTCGGCCCCCGGGTCTGCGTCGGGGCGCAATTCGCCATGGCCGAAGCGGTGCTGATCCTGGCGATGACCATCCAGCGCTTCCGCATCGCGCGGGCCGATTCCACACCGGTGCTGCCCGTGGCGGTGGTCACGACCCAGCCGGATCACCCGGCGATGTTTCGGTTGGCAGCGAGGTAGAGGAATTCCCTCTCCCGCGCTTTGAAGCGGGAGAGGGGGACCCATCGCGTAGCGATGGGGGGTGAGGGTCTTGCAAGTTCGGTATCTGAAAAGCCCTCACCCTTCCCACGGCTTCGCCGTGGGCCCCTACCCTCTCCCGTTTCAAAGCACGGGAGAGGGGCAAGAAGCCGGGTTCTCACCCAACGATATCGCCGATGCGGATCGGCTTCACCGGCGGGCGCGGGGCCCAATGGCCGGCTTCGCTCAAAGCTTCGCCGCGGCGTTCGGCCGAGAGGGCTGCGATGACCGGGCCGCAATAGCGGCCCTGGCAGCGGCCCATGCCGCCGCGAGTCTGGCGCTTGACCGCGCCGATGGATTCCGAGCCGGGCGCGATTCCCGCCTCGATTTCGGCCCGGCTCAACTCCTCGCAGCGGCAGATCAGCGTATCCGGCTGGGCGAGCTCGGCCAGGAGGCGCGGGGCGGCGAAGAGCTGCCAGAGCCCGGCCTGGAAGCGGCGATGGCGGCGAAGGCCTGTTCTCGCCGCCGCTGCTGCCTGCTGCTGCCCGGCGCTTGGCGCGAAACCCAGGGAGCGGGCGGCGTCGAGGCCGGCGATGACGCCCTCGGCCTCCGCCGCCGGCGCCCCGCCCAGACCGGCGCAATCCCCCACGGCATAGATCTCGGGGATCGTGGTGCGTCCCTCGGCATCCCGCTCGGTGACGAGATGGCCGCGCGTCGGATCGAAACGATGGGCGCAGCCGAGCGCGCGCAGGATCTCGTTGGAGGGCTGGAAGCCATAGCCCATGGCGACGGCATCGACCTCGAAGACCCGGGCGCCGCCGGCGGGCCAAGGCTTTACTTCGGCCCGCAGCCCGCCCGCGATTTGCGTGACGCCGGAGAGCACGCTGCCATGGAGCATCGCCGCACCCCGGCGTTTCAGCTCGGCGATCTGGCGCATGCCCTGGATGGCCAGCGCCGGGGTGCTGCTCAGCATTCGGCCCAGCGCCGGCAGGGCCCAGGGGCCGGGCTTGGGCGCCAGCTCCACCACCGCCAGCACCTCCGCCCCGGCGCGCGCCAGCTCCAGGGCCACCTGGATATTGAGCGGGCCATTGCCGGCCAGCAGCACCCGCCGTCCCGCCAGCACGCGATAGCTGCGCAGCAAGGTCTGGGCGGCGCCGGTGGTCATGACCCCGGGCAGGGTCCAGCCCGGCAGGGGCAGCGCTCGCTCATAGGCACCGGCGGCGACGATGAGGCGCTTGGGCCGGCAGAGGAAGCTCGCCTGCCCGTCGAAGAGCATGAGATCCAGCGGCTCGAAGGCGCCCCAGATCTGCACCCCGCGGCGCATCTCGACCCCGGCCGCCACGGCCTCGGCGATGAGCGCGCGCCCGCCGGCGAACTGCCCATCGCCCGCGATCTCCTCGGCCAAAGCGGGGATCGCCAAGGGCTGCTTGTAGAATTGTCCGCCGGGCTCCGGCCGCTCATCGACCAGGAGCACCTTCGCCCCGGCGCGTGCCGCGGCCGCGGCGGCATTCAGCCCGCCGGCGCCGCCACCCAGCACGAGGATGTCGGGCGCGAGGACATCCGCCGCGCGAGAGCCGGCCTCGCCGCGCGGGAGCACCCCGGCCTCGGCCAGATGGTGCTGGCGGCGAACCGACAGCGGGCGGTCAAGCTTGGTCATGCAGGCGCGCTGGTTGGCGCGGCCGTCGATCTCGACCAGGCATTCCTGGCAGACGCCCATGCCGCAGAAGATGCCGCGCGGCTGGTCGCTCTGGGTCAGCCGCAGTTCGCGGATGCCGGCCGCGGTCAGAGCGGCGGCCAGGGTCTCGCCGCGCCGGCCCTCGATGACCCGGCCCTCGAAATCGAAAGCGACCCGCTCGCCGTCCTGAACCAGTTCCCCGCCATGTCCCCGCAGCGACGCGTTCCCCGTCCCTTCGTTGACAGGGCCGAGAGCCGCGGAGTCATATGTCGGTTGAGGACTCATCGAGGGAACAGGATATCCCAATGACCGATCCGCGCATCGAGAGGATCTTGGACCGCCAGGCGATCGCCGATCTCCTCACCGAATACTGCCGCGCCCTCGACCTCATGGATCTCGAGGCCATCGCCAAGGTATTCACCGCAGATTGCCGGGTCGAATACGGGCCGGAGGAACGCCTCACCAGCCATGGCGCCGCAGGGGTGGCCAAATCCCTGGAGCGGATGTGGCGCTGGGCCCGCACCTCCCACCATCTCTCCAATATCCAGATCGAATTCGAGGGCGCCGACGAGGCCCGGGCCATCAGCTATGTGATCGCCTGGCATGAGCGCCCCGACAGCAGCACGGCCACGGTGCTGGGCCAGTATCATGACCGGCTCCGGCGACTGACCGAGGGCTGGCGCATCGCCGAGCGGCGCATGCTGATGAACGGCAATACCGAAGGCTTCACCGTCAATCTCTTCCGCACGCCGCGACGCCCCGCCCCCGAAGGCTGGGTCGCGCCCAATATCGACCGTCCTATCGAGAGCAAGAGCTGATGGCCGAGGGGCTGCTCGCCGGCAAGACCGCCCTCATCACCGGTGGCGCCCAGGGGCTGGGCCGCGCGATCCTCGACGGATTCGCCATGGCAGGTGCCCGCGGCCTGACCCTCGATCTCGCGCCGCCTGCCGATCCGCTGCCGACGGGCTGGATCTTCGAAGCCGGCGATCTGACGCAGGAAAGCGAAATCGAGAACGCCTGCCGGCAGGCCAAGGAGAGCTTCGGCCGATTGGACATCCTGGTCGCCAATGCCGGCATCGTCCCGCCCTGGCGCGAGAGCGAAGCCATCGATCTCGCGGAATGGGATCGGGTCTTCGCCGTCAACGCCCGAGGTGTCATGGCCTGCATCAAACATGCCGTGCCGTTGATGCGGGGTGCCGGCGGCTCGATCATCGTCATGGCTTCGGTCAATGCCGTCACCGCCCATCCCCGACAGATGGCCTATACCGCCAGCAAGCATGCGGCGCTCGGCATCACCCGCGCGGCCGCGCAGGATCTGGGCCGCTTTGCCATCCGCGTCAACGCATTGGCGCCGGGGCCGATCGGCACCGAGGCTCTGCTCCGCCGCCTGGTGGAGCGGGAGACGAGCGGCGGGCTGGCGGCCGAGGAGGCGCTGCGGCGCTATGCCGAGACGCCGCTGGGACGTATGGCGACGGCGGCCGAGGTGGCGGATGCCGCCATCTTCCTGGGAAGCGCGCTTTCCAGCGGCATCACCGGACAACTGATTCCCGTCGACGCCGGCCTCACCTCGTGATGCCGCGGGCCAGCTGACGTAGAGGAGACCGCCGTGCTCGATCTTGCGGATAAGACCATCTTGGTGACCGGTGCCTCCAAGGGCATCGGGGCCTCGATTATCGGCGCCCTCGGCCGCGAGGGGGCCCATGTCATCGGCCACTACGGCAGCGATGAAGCGGGAGCGAAGCTGGCCACGGCCGGGATACCGCCCGAGCGCGTGAAGCTGCTGGCGGCCGATCTCGCCAAGCCCGGCGAAGCGGCACGGCTCTGGGACGAGGCCCTGGCCTGGCGCGGGCGCATCGACGTGCTGGTGAACAATGCCGCCATCATGGCCTTCGAGGGTGGCTTCGAGGATTCCGACGCGGTCTGGGACAAGGTCTGGGCCGAGACACTGCAGATCAATGTCAAGGCCCCGGCCGATCTGTTCCGCGGCGCGGTGCGGCACTATCGCCAGGCGGGCGGCGGCACCATCATCACCATCTCCAGCTGGAACGCCCAACGCGGCTCGACCAATCCCATCACCATCGCCTATGCCGCCTCCAAGGCCGCCGTCATGGCCTCGACCAAGACCATCGCGCGGGCCTATGCCAAGGAGAATATCCTGGCCTATATCGTGGCGCCCGGCGTGGTGCGGACGCGGCTCTCGGAGAATTTCGCGGCCACCCAGGGCGGCGAAGCGGCGGTGACGGCGAACCTCGCCATGGGCGAGTGGGTCCCACCCAGTGATATCGCGGAGCTGGTGGCCTTCCTGGCGACCGGCCGCTGCCGCCACCTGAGCGGCGCCACGCTCGACGTCAACGGCGCGAGCTATGTGAGATAGCCGGCCTCGTTCGCGCGACCGAAGCCAGCTTTCCTTTTTGTCCCCTCCCCCCTTGCGGGGGAGGGATAGGGTGGGGGGTCGGATCCGCGGCAGCGGATCAGGATGAGTTCACGCTGCAGGGCCACTTTGGTTGAGAATATGGCCACCCCCACCCCGGCCCTCCCCCGTCAATGCGCGGGCCTTGCGGCCCGCAGGGGGAGGGGGAAGAAAGTAGCGGCGGCGATCAACGAGATATCTCGTAGTGCGAAAGCAGGCGAGCGACGGAGCATGGGGCCCTGGATTCCCGCTTTCGCAGAAATGACGGATGAGCGAGGGTTGCGATCGCCCGCCGCTCACCGTTCCAGAACCGCGGCCCGGCGCTCCAGATAGAAGGAGTAATTCCGCGGCAGCACGGCCGCGGGATTGGCGAGGCCCAGCTCCTGCGCCGCGCGATAGAGCCAATGGGGCTCGGCGATCATCTGGCGGCCGAGGGCGACGAGATCGGCATCGCCATCGACCAGGATCGCCTCCGCCTGCCGCGGCTCGATGATGGCGCCCACCGCCATGGTGGGGATATCGGCACCGCGGCGCACCGCCGCCGCGAGATCCACCTGATAGCCCGGACGGATCTTGCTGGTGCCCAGCGAGACCGAGCCCGACATCCCGCCGGCGGAGCAATCGATCACATCGATGCCGCGCGATTTCAATTCCCTTGCGAGGGCGACGCTGTCCTCCACGGGCAACCCGCCCTCGATATTGTCGGTCACCGAGGCCCGATAGAAGACCGGCTTCTCCGACGGCCAGACCGCGCGCACCGCTTCGGCCACCAGCAGCGGAAAGCGCATGCGCTTCTCCAGGCTGCCGCCGAAGTCGTCGCTGCGCTTGTTGGAATGGGGCGAGAAGAAGGAATGGGTGAGATAACCATGGGCGCCGTGGATCTCGACGATCTCGAAGCCGACGGACAGCGCCCGGCGCGCGGCCTGGGCGAAGGCAGCGACCAGCTCGTCGATCTCCGGCAAGGTGAGCTCGCGGGGCACGGGATAGCCTTCGCGCTCCGGCAGCGGGCTCGGCGCCACGGTCTGCCAGGCGGCCTCGGGGCCGGACTTGGCCTCGATCGGCTTGGCGCCGTCCCAGGGGCGGAGCGCGCTGGCGCGCCGTCCGGCATGGGCGAGCTGGATCCCCGGCACCGTGCCGTGGGCGCGATAGGTCTCGACGACGCGCTTCAGGCCGGGGAGCTGGCTGTCGTCATAGATGCCGGTGCAGCCATGGGTGATGCGCCCGTCCCGCGTCACGCCGGTAGCTTCGACGAAGGCCGCGGCCAGCCCGCCGGCGGCGAAGCGGGCATGATGGCGGAAATGCCAATCCTGCATGCGTCCCTCCACCGCCTCGTACTGGCACATGGGCGAGAGCACGGCGCGGTTGCGCAAGGTCAGGCCGCGCAGCTGGAGAGGCGAAAAGAGGATGGGCTCGCTCACGGGGGACTCCGGAAAATTGGAGGGCGGGATTACTCGAGATAGATATCGGAGCCAGGCCGGAAGGCCGGGCTATTCATCACCAGATAGGTGATCCGTCCCTCGAATCCATAGGGGGTGCCGCGCGGGATCACGACCACATCTCCGGCAGCGACCGGCTCGGGCTCGCTATCGCCCAGAGCAAAGACGGCGCTGCCCTCGATGATGTAATAGACCCGCTGGCTCTCATGGCAGACCAGCGGGCGATGGCGGCCCTCGAGACGAACCCAGGTCAAACTGAAGTCTGGGCCATGCAGGTCGCGCCGCACGATCCGCTTGTAGAGGATCGCGTTCTCGGGCTCGGCCTCGGTTTCGATGTCGGCGCCGCGGAGAATCATCTCTCGCCCGCCGCCCCGCCCTACTCCGCCGCGACCCTGAGGCTGCTTCTGGCGGCCGGCTCGCCGTCGAGGCGGTCCATGAGATCGTCGAGCTCCTTCATCACGCCCTTCAGCTTCTTGACGCGGGCCTCGCCCTCCTTGCCCAGCTCCTTGAAGGTGGTGAGGGGGGCCCGCACATCGCCGACGGGATATCCCGCGACCGCGGCCAGCGCCTTGGCATAGCACTGATGCCCGTAGGTCGGATGGCCCTCGTTGATGATCACCTGCATCTTGCCGATCAGGCGCTCGATCTTCTTGGCGTCCTCGATGCGGCCCTCGGTGATGAAGTCGCAGATCCGGTAGGAGGCGCGCGGGATGTAATTGCCATAGGGATTCACATAGCCCACGGCGCCGTAGAGATAGGATTCCACGATGCGCTGGCCGGCGAAGACGTTCATCACGCCCTTGGTCTCCTCGACGATGTCATAGACCCGGGCCATCTCCTGGCTCGCTTCCTTGATATAGCGGATCTGCTCGAAGGCGCGGGTCAGCCGTCCCACGAACTTGGCCGACATGTCGACATTGGAGGTGAAGGGATTGTTGTAGAGCATGATCGGGAGCGAGACCTTCTCGCAGATCGCCCGGTAATAGGCGAAGATCTCGTCCTCGGTGGGCGTGTAGTAATAGGGCGGGATGATCATCAGCCCGTCGGCGCCGAGCTCCTCCGCCTCGCGGCTGTAGCGCACCGCATTGGGCGTATAGGCGTTCATCGTGCCCACCATCACCTGCATGCGCCCGCGCACATGCTTCACCGTCGCCTCGACGAACATCCGCCGCTCCTCGTCGGTCAGCGTCAGGAACTCGCCGGTCGTGCCGAGGATGATGATGCCGGGGACGCCGGTCTTGATCTGCCAGTCGACGAAGCGCTTCCAGGCCGGAAGATCGATCTTCTTGCCGCCCTCGGTGAAGGGGGTGATGGTGACGGTGTGGCTGCCGCGGAACTGGGTGGGCATCGCGAACTTCCTCCTGGCTCGATCGCCGGGACGAAGCGCAAGGGCGGTCCCGGCGGACGCGATATTGGGTTTGCGCCGGTGGCGGCGCGACGGCTACTGTATACTCAGTGTATACTCGGGACGCAAGCTGCGCCATGGGCAAAGACGTCACAAAGACCGATGTTCTGATCATCGGCGGCGGGCTGGCCGGCGCGGCGACGGCCTATTTCCTGGCCCGCGAGGGCGTCGAGGTCACGCTGCTCGAGCGCGGCGATCTCAACACCCAGGCCTCGGGCAGCAATGCCGGCAGCATCCACGCCCAGATCCCCCATGAGCCCTTCATGCTCGAGGGCGAGGATTGGGCGCGCATTTTCGCCCCCACCATCCCGCTGATGCTGGCCTCCATCCGGCTCTGGCAGGGGCTGGAGGCCGAGCTCGGCTGCGATCTGGAATTCTCCCTCGGCGGCGGTCTTCTGGTGGGCGAGAGCGAGGCGCAGCTGCGCGACATCGAGCGCAAGGCGCAGATCGAGCGCGCCCAGGGGCTGGAGGTGGAGCTGCTCGACAAGGCGGAGCTGCACCGCCGCGCGCCCTATCTCTCCGAGCGCATGATCGGCGGCGCCTATTGCCCGACGGAGGGCAAGGCCAATCCGCTGAAAGTGACTCCCGCCTTCGCCGCCGCCGCCCGGCGCCATGGCGCGGCGATCATCACCCATCGCCCGGTGACGGCGCTGGCGGCCGAGGATGGCGCCTATCGCGTCGAGACCGCCGCGGGCAGCAATCCGGGCGCGCCGCGTGGTAAATGCGGCGGGGGCCGAGGCAGGGCGCATCTCCGCCATGCTGGGTCTCGAGCTTCCCATCCAGGGCCATCCGATCCAGGTCAATGTCACCGAACCCGTGGCCCCGCTGGTCAAGCATCTCGTCTATTTCGCCGGCGAGAAGCTGACCCTGAAGCAGGCGCGCAACGGCTCCTTCCTCATCGGCGGCGGCTGGCCCGCACGCTGGAGCCAAAGGGGCGGACCACTGGGCGAACGGCCGGTGGTCAATCTGGATTCGCTCCGCACCAACCTCGCCGTCGCTCAGCATGTGGTGCCGGCCCTGGCCTCGGTGCGGCTGCTGCGGGTCTGGCCGGCCATCGTCAACGGCACCGCGGATTGGAAGCCGATCCTGGGCGAAGTGCCCGGGCTTCCCGGGTTTTTCATGAACATGTTTCCCTGGATGGGCTTCACGGCGGGGCCGATCTCGGCGCTCGTCACCGCCGAGCTCGTCCTCGGCCGCAAGCCCAGCCTCGACATCGCCGCCTTCTCCGCGCTCCGCCACGTGGCGTGAGTAGAAGGCAGCATCGCGTCAATGCCGCAGGATCTTGCCCACGAATTCCCGCGCGCGGTCGGTCCGCGGGGCGTCGAAGATCTGCTTGGGCGGGCCCTCCTCGACGACCACGCCCTTGTCCATCATCACCACCTTGGAAGCGACCTCGCGCACGAAGGCCATCTCATGGCTGACGATCAGCATGGTCATGCCGTCGGCGGCGAGGCCGCGGATGGTATCCAGCACCTCGTTCACCAGCTCCGGGTCCAGGGCCGAGGTCACCTCGTCGAGCAGCAGGATCTCCGGCCGTAGCGCCAGCGCGCGGGCGATGGCGACGCGCTGCTGCTGGCCGCCGGAGAGCTCGTCGGGAAAGGCGTGATGCTTCTCGGCGAGACCCACCTTGGCCAGGAGCTTCGCCGCCTCGGCCTCGACCTCGGCGCGGCGGCGCTTCTTGATCTTGACCGGGGCGATGGTGACGTTGCGCAGCACGTCCATGTTCTGGAACAGATTGTACTGCTGGAAGACGATGGCCATGCGGTCGCGCGCGGCGCGCACGCTGGATGCCCGGGTGTAGTCCACCGGCGCGCCGTCGATCAGCACCTCGCCCCCCGTGGGGTGGGTCAGGCCCATGAGCACGCGCAGGATGGTCGACTTGCCGGAGCCCGAGGGCCCGATCAGCGCCACCACCTCGCCCTTGGTCAGCGTCAGATTGACGCCCTTCAGGACGCTAAGCGTGCCGTAGGCGCTGGCGAGATTTCTGACTTCGAGATGGTGCAAGGCGTTTCTCCAGCCAGCGGCCCCAACGGCTCAGCGGATAGGACATGGCGAAATAGAGCAAGGAGATCGTGCCGAAGACGAGGATGCCGGAAAACCCCTCGTTGTTCAGCTCCTTGCCGCGGAAAGTCAGCTCGAAGACCCCGACCTGGGAGACCAGGGCCGTATCCTTGATGAAGCTGACGGCGAAGGCCACCGCCGGCGGCAGGATGACCGGCCAGGACTGCGGAATGATGACCGCAGTCAGGGTATGCCAGCGGCTGAAATTCATGGCGGTGGCCGCCTCGATCTGCTGCCGGGCCACGGATTCGAAGCCGCCGCGGATGATGTCGGCGGTATAGGCGGTGGCGTAGATGCAGATCGCGACCACGGCGATGGTGAAGAGCGAGGCGTCGGAGACGAAGGCCTGGATGAAGAACAGGACCAGATATGTCACCACCAGGAAGGGGATGCGCCGGAAGATCTCGACATAGAGGATCGCGATCAGCCGCAGCGGAAAGCCCAGGATCCCCGGGGTCCGGCGAAAGAAGACCAGCAGGAAGGCCAGCAGAAACCCGGTCACGCAGCCGATCAAGGTCAGCGCCAGGGTCGTGCCCATGGCCTCGGCCAGCAGGATCAGATGGCCGGGGGAGAAGAAGCGCGGGAGCTGATGGATCAGGCGCTCCATGCTCAGAACACCTTGGCCTTGACGCGGAAGGCCCAGCGGCCGAGCAAAGCGAGCGACAGGCTGGCGATGAAGGTGAGCACGACATAGATGCAGGCCACGACGATGAACATCTCGATCCAGCGGTAGTTCTCGGTGGAGATGTTGATCGCCGTGCCGGTCAGCTCGTCGACGCCGACGACCGCACCCACCGAGGTGCCCATCACCAGCACGACGATGAAGAAATTGGCCAAGGCTGGATAGATCGTCTTGGCGATATGGGGGACGATGACGAAGCGGATCTGCTGGACCAGCGACATGCCGATGGTCTCGGCCGCCTCCATCTCGGTGCGGTGGACCGAGATGAAGCCGGCCCGCATGATCTCGGTGAGGTAAGCTCCGGCGTTGAGGGTGAGGCCGATCAGCACGCAGGTGAAATTGTCCCAGCGAATCCCGAATTCCGGCAGGCCGAAATAGAGGAAATAGATCTGGATGAGCGCGGGGGTGTTGGTGAAGAAGATGACATAGGCATTGGCAAGACCGCGCAGCCAAGGCCCGCCGAAGGTCTTGAGCGAGGCGCCCAGCAGCCCGATGAGGGCGCCGCCCCAGAAGGTGAGCAGCCCCAGCTCGAAGGTGACGATGGCGCCCTGCAGCAGCTGCGGCAGGGTGGCGAGGGCGACACCGAACTGGAAGGTATAATTCATTCCGCTTCGATCGCGCCCCTTGAACCGGCGCGGACTCCCCTGGGGGAGCCCGCGCCGTCAGTTTCCGATCCGTCTAGAAATACGGGCTCGCCTCGACCTTCACCAGCATGGGGGCGCCATACCACTTCTGCCAGGTGTCGTTGACGAAGCCCCCGGAATGCAGGGAGTAGAGGACGATGTTGAGGGCATCGCGCAGCGGGTAATTGCCCCGGCCCACGCCGATCGAATCATAGGAGACATCGATCGTCTTCGGCAGCACCTTCCACTTCACATCCGGGTAGTTCTTGGTCTGGGCCATGAAGAAGTCGATGTTCTCGACGATGGCGTCGGCGCGGCCCTGACCCACCAGGCGGACCGTATCGGCGATGGTGTCGGTCAGACTGACCTTGGCGTTCGGCAGGTTCTGCTTCAGCCAATCCACCGTCCAATTGCCGCGCATGTCGGCGAGGGTGTATTTCGCGTCATTGAGCTCCTTCCAATCGCCCACCGTCACCTTGTCGGTGGTCAGCACCGCCATCACCTCGGTGTGGAGCGGCACGGTGAACTCGATCAGCTTGGCCCGCTCGGCGGTGCGCGTCAGAGCACCCAAGGATATATCGATCTTGTCGGCGACCAGGAAGGGCACGCGCTGCGGGGTCTCCGTCGGCACGAACTCCGCCTTCACGCCCAGCGCCTCGGCGATCTTGTTGCCGACGTCGATGTCGAAGCCTTCCCAATTGCCGTCCGAGCCGCGCGAGCTCATGGGTGGGAAATTCGGGTTGATGCCGACGCGGATGACGCCGGCCTTGATGATGTCGTCGAGGGACTTCGCCTCGGCCGTGGCCCCGCCCATCGCGAGCGCCGCCACCATGGCAAGGCACGGCAATAACAATCTCTTCAGCATGCTGACCTCCCTGATCGGCGCGCCACGACGCGCCATTGTCGATCCCGGGATTCTCGGCCGCCTTGACGGCAGGCTCTGCGATCCCAGGGCGAATGTTCGCGCAAGCCGGAGGGCCCGTCAATAGTATACTCCATGTGTACAAAGATTCCGGGCGAGCAGTTCCGCCTGCGCCTTCCTTCAACCGTCATCCGGCGAAAGCGAGCAGGAGCGCTCGCCACCCTACTATCCGTCATTCCGGCGAAGGCCGGAATCCACGGGCCACATGAGTCCAGCTGTTTGCCGCTCGCCCCTGGACCGCCGCGCCTTTCGCCGGGGTGACGGAAGAGTGAGGTTGCTAGGGAAAGCCCTAGCGATGACGACATCGGGTCGGCATCACGCCGCTCCCCGGCTTCCGCGGCGTCGATTCCAGCAGCAGCAACGCCGCCGGCCGGTTGGAGAGATTGCGCTTGTACTCGTCCATCAGCGCCTCGGCATCGGCGCGGCCGGCCGCCTCGGCCTTGTCCGCATCCCCGGCGGCGATGGCCTCGACCATGTCGCGATGGGGCTTCAGCACGCTGTCCGGCACCTTGTCGCCCTGGTTGCGGGCATAGAGCCGCAGCAGGCGCTGGCCCTGGTCCAGCAGGCCGCTCATCCAGCTGGCGAGGAAGGGATTGCCGCTGATCTCGGCGATGGCGGTGTGGAAATCATGGTTGAAACGGACCATGGACTTCATATCGCCGCGATGGAGCGCATCCTCATGGTCATGGACGATGCGCCAGAGCCCTTCGACCTGGGGCGGGGTGATATTGGCCGCGGCCAGCCGCGCGCTCAGGCGATAGAGCAGCAGCGTGGCGTCGAAATAGGCTGGCAGGGTCGCGACATCGAAGGGCGCGACGATGGAGGTACGGTTGCGCAGATTCTGCACCAGCCCCTCGGCGGAGAGGCGGATCAGCGCCTCGCGCACCGGCGAGCGCGAGACGCCGAACTGGCGGCTGACCAGGGTCTCGTCCAGCAGGGTGCCGGGCTTCAGCTCGAGATCGAGGATCTGGGCCCGCAGGCTGTCATAGACATAGACCGCCCCGGTGCCCCGGGTCCGCCGCGGCCGTTTGGGCGCTGCGGCGCGCCCGCGGCTTGGCCTTGGCCGCGCTCGCTGCTTTAGCCACCGGCCTTGCCCTTTGCATGCTTGCGCCGATAGGCCCGCCAGGTCATGGCCCAGGCCTGGGGATCCTCCAGCGCCGCGCTCTTGATCTGATGGATCGGCTGGGCGTGGGGCGCGCTCTTCACTCTTTCCGGATTTGCGTAGGCCTCATCGACGATGGCCGCGATCACCCCGATCCATTCGTCGAGATCCTCCTTGGAATACATCTCGCCGGCCTCCGGCGTGAAGGGCTCCGGCACGACCCAGGGCTCATGGGACATCCAATAGGGATCGATGCCGTAATCGGCCATGCGGTTGGCGACATCGACGGTCCCCACCCCCGTCTCCTCCTTGAGCTTGCCCAGGCCCCAGCGCGTCATCTCCATGCGCCAGGATTTGGCCCGGGGGTTGGAGCGGGTGAGGCCGCGGATGCGGCCGAGCTTCTCGTCCATGTAGTTGTTGGCCAGCACCGAGAGGTCGGAGGCCTCGTTGATGCCTTCGGCGCCCATGGCCCGTGCCCAGGCATAGGCCTTCAGCACCTGGGGCACATTGCCCCAATATTCGCGGATCTTGCCGGTGCTCTGCGGCCGGTCATGGTCGAGGCGGTAGCGCCCGTCCTTCAGCGCCACCACCGGCGCCGGCAGGAAGGGCGCCAGCTCGCGGCTGCAACCATAGGCGCCGACGGCCGGCCCGCCGCCGCCCTTGGGCGCGCCGAAGGTCTTGTGCAGCATGAACATGCAGGCATCGAAGCCGAGCTCGCGGGCGCGCAGCTTGCCCATGACGCCGTTGAAATTCGCATGGTCGTAGAAGCAGAGCCCGCCCGCCTCATGGACGACCCTGATCCATTCCTTGATGTCGGGATTGTAGATTCCCATGTCGTCGGGATTGTTGATCAGCAGTGCCGCGGTGCGGTTGGAGACCGCGGCCTTGAGCGCCGCCAGCGCGGGATAGCCGTTCTCCTCGAGCTGCAGGGTCACGACCTTGAAGCCCGCCGCCGCGGCCGTGGCCGCGTTGCAGGGATGGGCCTGGATCGAGGTGATGATCTCGTCGCGCTCGGCGAGCTGGCCCTTGGCCTGGTGATAGGCCCGGGTGATGCAGCAATGGGTATAGGCCGCATCGGCCCCGCCCCCGGCCTGGAAGATGAACTGGTCCATGCCCGACAGCTCGCGCAGGATCAGGTCGAAGGAATGGATGATCTCCAGGATTCCCTGGAGGCTCTCTTCCGGCTGGTTGGGGTGCACCTCGGCGAGCTCGGGCCGCTGCGCGATCGCCTCGCTGAGCCGGGCGTTGTATTTCATCGTGCAGGTGCCGAAGAGGCTGATGCCCATCATCCCCAGCGTCTCCTGCGAGAGATGCAGATAGTGGCGCTGCACCTCCGGCTCCGAGAGCTCCGGCAGTTTCGGCGGAGTCTCTCGGGCAAGACCGGCGGGAATGAGCTTGGCCGCCTCGCCGACGGCCTTGCGGATGGCCGGATCGGCCTCGGGGAAGATCTGGCCGCGGCGGCCGGGATGGCCCAGCTCCATGACCACGGGCTCGTCCCAGCGGGCGGCGTGGAATTTGCGCAGGCGAGTCTCGCTGCTCATTTGCCGATCACCTCCTTGAGCGCAGCCACCAGCCGGTCGATATCCTCTTTCGTCTGCGCCTCGGTCACGCAATAGAGCGCGCTCTGGCCGAGCTCGGGGAATTCCCCGGAGAGATCCTTGCCGCCGAAGATGCCGCGCCGGGCCAGCGCCTTGTTGATGCGCGCGACCGTCTTGCCGGTGCCGTCGAAATTGACCGTGAATTCCTTGAAGAAGCCCTGGGAGAACTGGATCTTCACCCCCTTGATCCGGGTCAGCGCCCGGGCCGCGTAATGGGCCTGCTGCAGGATCAGCTCGCCCAGCTCGCGGAAGCCCTGCGGCCCGAGCAGCGACATATAGACCGCATTGGCGATGGCCCAGAGATAGACCGAATTGCCGGTCCAGTCCGCGCCCCTCCTCGCGCATGCCATAGGAGGTCTGATGCGAGCTGGAGAGGGAGAAGCCGTATTCGCCGGGCTCGGCCGTGCCGGTGATGCTGACGAGAAAGCCGTTGTACTGGCGGACATAACGCTCCTCGTCGCGAGACGCGATGAAGCCGCCGACCCCGCCGCCGCAATTCATATGCACGCCGAGGGACTGGGTCGGCCCCACGGCAATATCCGCGCCGAGATCGCCCGGCGGGCGGATGACACCGAGGCTCACGGGATCGACGCCCATGATCGTCTCCGCCCCCGCTGCGCGTGCGATAGCGCGCGATCTCCGCGGCGCGGCCTTCGAGCTGGCCGAGATAGCTCGGCGATTCGATATAGACCGCGGCGGTGCGGCTCGAGATCCGGGCCTTCAACTCCTTGAGGTCGATTCCGCCGGTCTTCTTGTCATGACCGAGGGCGACCACGTCGATATGGCCGCGCATCTCGACGGGCTCGCAGTAATTGCGGATGACCGAGAGTCGCTCGGGATCGATCAGCCGCGGCAGCAGCACCTCATGCCGGCCGGTGAGGCGCGCGGCCATGCGGATGGCATGGCCGGCGGCGCAGCCCCAGCTGTAGACCGGGAGCTGGACCACATCCATCTCCAGCAGCTCGCCCAGCTGGCTGGCATATTCGAACCAGGCCTGGTTGCGGCCATGGTCCGACTGGGGCGAGCCCCAGACCGAGGTCAGGAATTCGGTGCGCCCGACGATCTCGTCGACCACCGCCGGCACGTGATGCTGCCAGCAGCCGGCGCCCGAGGAAATTCAGGTTCTTCTCGCAGGTCTCGTTGCGCGCCAGCGTGGTGATGCAGATGGCGCTTCAGCTCCGCCTCGGATTTCAGCTGGCGCGGCAGCTTCAGCGGCGATTTCAGGCGATGGGCGACGGGGATCTGCTCGAACAGCTCCTCGATGCTGGCCGCGCCGATCTCCTTCAGCATGGCCTGCTTGATGTCGGCCAGGGAATTGGCCATCCAGGGATGGGCCGAAGATTCGTTCGATTTCAAAGGCTTGCCTCCCTGCCGCCGCGACGCGCATTCGAAGCGCTCATCATGTATGCGCCGTGCATTCTTGCATCGCGCGCAAGATCAACGCAATCCGGGAGGTTCTAAAGAGGCAGGCGTTTGCGGCACCTACATCCCAGCTGTCCCCGCCCGTCATGGTCGGCGAAGACGTGCCTACGACAGGGCTTAGCTCCGCTCGTCAGACCGGACGAGGCAGAGCGAGGACTAATGCGGGCCTGAGCCTGACGTCTGAGCGGAAGGCCCTCACACATCGATCCGCATCATGGTCGAGCGGCCGGGCGCCAGGCGGACGCGGATATAGCCGCGGAGCAAGGCATCGACCGCGGGGTCGCCGGTGTCGGCCAGGAGACGGTTCTCACCCAGGGCCAGGATCTTCTGCTGGCTCGCCAGCAGGATGATGTTCTCGCGGCCGACGGCGCGGATCACCGCGGGGCCGATCTGCTGATTGCCGCGGCCGAAGCTGTAGCCCTGGCCGCCGATGATGCCGAGGATGATTCGCGCCGTCCGGCCCTCGCACCAGGCCTTCGAGCTCGGCGCCGGTCAGGTCGCGGCCGAGGAGCTTGCCGTCGAGGACGGCGTCGACGCCCAGCAGGCTGCCCTCCAGCCCGAGATGATGGAGGACGCGCTGGGTCGTCGTCCCGGGCCCGATCACATAGATCAGACCCGGCGCCATCTCCTCGGCGATCTCGCGGCAGAGCGCCTCCAGCGTCGCATCCTCCGCCGGCCCGCCGGCCTTGGGATTCTGCATCAGGCGGCGTTCGAAGGGCACGCGGGCATAGCCATAGAGCCGGGCCGATACCCGGCCGGCACGCAAGCCCTCCTCGTCGATATCCATGACCTCCGCCTGCCGAAAGGCGATCCTGTCCGTCGCGATCCACCGCCAGCAGGGCCGCAAGCTGCCCCGCGGCCTCGGGACTGACGGCGAAGACCGCCGACTGCATCTTCACCCCGGCGGGAATGCCGAGGATCGGAAGCTCGCTCCCGACGGCATCGAGGATATCGCGCGCCGTGCCATCGCCACCGGCGAAGAGGATCAGCGACGCGCCGCCCTCCCGGAGCGCCACGGCCGCTCGCCGTGTGTCCTCGGCCGAGGTCTCCGCCGTGGCCTCGCCGTCGATCAGCTCGACCTCGAAGCCGGCGGCCTTCGCGACGTCGGCGCCCATGCATCCCGGCGCCGCCAGGATCGGGGTTTTTCCGGCATCGGCCGCAAGCCGGGCCAGAGCGCGCCGCGCGCGGGCGGGCGCCAGGGGCTCGGCCCCCAGCTCGCGCGCGCGGGCCAGGGTGGCACCGCCGTCGGTCCCCTTGAGGGCGGTGCTGCCGCCCATGCCGGCGATGGGATTGACGATGAGACCGATCTTGCGCGCGGCCGCGGCCATGGGACTCTCGGAATGTTGCGGCAGGCGGGAATTCAACCTAATGATGCCGGCCATTGCGGGCAACCGCTCAGCGCTCTGCCAGGATGCTCATGACCTCACCCGCTCTTCCTCCCCGTATCCGACTGGCGCCCGATCTCGAGATCAGCCGCATGGTCACCGGCCTCTGGCAGATCGCCGATATGGAGCGGGACGGCCCCGCCCTCGATCCCGACAAGGCCGCGCTGGCCATGGCGGGCTATGCGGCCGCCGGCTTCGACAGCTTCGACATGGCCGATCACTACGGCAGCGCGGAGATCATCACCGGCCGCTTCCTCGATCTGGCCCGGCGCGGCAAGGTCGCCAGCGCCAGCGGCAAGCCGCCCACCGCCTTCACCAAATGGTGCCCCGAGCCCGGCCCCATGACGGCCGCGATCGTGCGCGCCGGCATCGATCGCAGCCTGACGCGCATGGGGCTCGAGCGCATCGACCTGCTGCAGCTGCATTGGTGGATGTATGAGCATCCCGCCTATCTCGACGCCATGGGCGAGCTGGCGAAACTGCAGGCGGAGGGGAAGATCGGCCATCTCGGGCTCACCAATTTCAACACCGATCATCTGCGCGTGCTGGTGAAGCAGGGCTTTCGCATCGCCACCAACCAGGTCTGCTTCTCCCTGCTCGACCGGCGCGCCGGCGAGGAGATGAGCGAATTCTGCCTGGCCCATGGCATCCGGCTCTCTGGCCTATGGGACCTTGGGCGGGGGATTCCTCTCCGAGCGCTGGGTCGGACAGGCGGAGCCGCCGGCGCCCGACATCGCGGATTGGAGCAAGATGAAATACCGGCGCTTCATCGCCGCCATCGGCGGCTGGGACGCGCTGCAGGCGATCCTGGGCGCGGCGCAGCGCGTGGCGAAGAAGCATGGCGTCTCCATCGCCAATGTCGCCACCCGCTGGATCCTCGATCAGCCCGCGGTCGCCGCGGTCATCGTCGGCGCCCGGCTCGGTGAGCGCGAACATCGCCAGGACAATCTGCGGAGCTTCGCCTTCGATTTCGACGCCGAGGACAGAGCGCTGATGGAATCGGCGCTGGCGCGCTCGACGCGGATTCCCGGGGATTGCGGCGATGAGTACCGCAAGCCCCCTTATCTCACCGCCTCGGGCGATCTCTCCCATCATCTGGCCCAGTTCCCCAGCGTCTATCAGGCTTCACCCGTGCCGGGAAAGCCGGGGCGCTTGCGCATCGATACCGGCAGCATCTGGGAGCCGCTCGCGGGCTATAGCCGCGCGGTGCGCCTGGGCGACCGCATCCTGGTCAGCGGGACGACGGCGACCCATGGCGCGGGCGAGGTCGTCTGCCCCGGCGATGCCGCGGGCCAGGCCGTCTATATCCTCGACAAGATCGCCGCCAGCCTGAGCGCGCTGGGCGCCAGCCTCGACGACGTCATCCGCACCCGCATCTATCTCAGGGATACCGCGCAATGGGAGGGCGTCTCGCGGGTCCATGGCCGCTATCTCGGCCATATCCGCCCGGCCAATACGCTGGTGGGCGCTGCGCTGGTGGGGGATTACGAGGTGGAGATCGAAGCCGAGGCGGTGGTGGCCGCAGGCTGAAGCGACCCCGCTCTACTTCCCCGTCCACTTTCCGTAGACCGCCTCCACATCCGCTTCGATCCGGTCGACGAACTCCTGCTTGATCTCCACGTCATGGGCGATGGAGTGCCAGAGCCCATTGCGGTGGACATAATCGTGCAGCTTGAACAGCGCCTGGCCGACATCCTTCCAGGTGATGCCCATGGCCTCGGGCCGGATGTCGAGGCCGACGCGATGCATGGTCTTCAGCATCTCCTCGGCCCGGTTGTCATGCAGCACCGAGCCGATATAGACGCCGAGGCAGACCGGCTGGCCGTGGAGGAATTTCTTCCCGGTCTCGTATTCCAGCGAATAGAAGAAGAAATGGTCGATGCCCTCGATATGGCGCGGGTTCCAGCCCGTGCTGTGGAAAGAGGTACCCCAGCGCAGCCCGTCCACCAGCACCTGGATTCCCTTGTCGCTCAGCTTGTGGATCTCATCCGCATGCGAGAGGACATCCTCCACTTTGTCCAGGGAGTGGCGCGCCACCTCCTCGTCATAGGGCCATTTCGCCTCGCATTTGCCCACCACGGTGGCGTAGCGCCAATCGAGCACGCCGGTGTGGAAGCAGAGGATGTCGCCGATGCCGGAGTAGTTGAGCTGAGGCGGGGCCGAGCGGATGACGTCATAGTCGATATAGACCGCCTCGGGCACGGCCCAGCCGATATAGCGCACCACCCCGTCGATGCGCACGCCCGTCCGCTGGCCCCAGGAGGCGTTCATGCTGAGCGCCGTCTGGATCTGGAACAGCGGCAGACGCTTGCGCCAGGCGAAGTATTTGGCCGTGTCGACGGCCATGCCGCCGCCAAGCCCGACGACGGCCTCCACCGGCGGCAGCGCCGCGAGCTCCGCCTCGAGGACCTTTTCGTCGACGGATTTGACGAAATAGCGGTGATAGACCGCCCCCTCCAGCGCCTTCTCGAACTTCGGCCACATATCCTCCATGGTCACGAGCAGGAACGGCCGGTGCACGAAGTTCTTCAGCTCGCCGACGAGATTGCGGCCGAGGATGGTCTGGAAATCATGGGCGAACTGCATGGGGAGGGAATCCTTATGCGGCGGGCAGGGTCACGGGCGCGCGATCACGAAAAGCCGTGCCAGCGCGGGTGCTGTCAAGTGGCTAGGGAATGTTCCGCGCCCTCTAGGAGGGCAGCTGCGCCGGCGGCGGATCCTTCTCGGGCTGGTGGCGCTCGCCGGTGTCCTGGAGCACGCGCAGCGCCTCGGGCGGCAGATGGACATTCACGGGCGTCCCCTGGGAATAGGGAATTTCGTCGCCCGAGTTCTGGATCAGCACCTGGATCGCCTCGCCGGTGGCGAGCCTGACGATGAGCTGCACGGCATTGCCGAGATAGACCCAGCGCTCGACCATGCCGGGCAGGCGGTTCTCGCCGCTGCTGCCATGGGGCTCGAGGCGCACCCTTTCCGGGCGCACCGTCGCCTTGGTCGAGCCGCGCATCTCCTTGTCGCCGCGGCCCGCCGCGAATTCGAAATCGCCGAGCTTGATCCGGCAGCGGCCCTGGCTGTCCGCCCCCCGGGCCACGGCATCCATCAGATTGGAGACGCCGAGGAAGTCGGCCACGAAGATCGTCGCCGGCTCCTCATAGACATCCTTGGGGGCGGCCACCTGCTCGACCCGGCCGCGGGACATGACCGCGATCCGGTCGCTCATGGTGAGCGCCTCTTCCTGATCGTGAGTCACATAGATGAAGGTGATGCCCACCTGCTGCTGCAGGGTCTTGAGCTCGATCTGGAGCTGCTTGCGGAGCTTGGCGTCCAGCGCGCCCAGTGGCTCGTCCAGCAGCAGCACGGCGGGCTTCAGCACCAAAGCGCGGGCGAGCGCCACCCGCTGCTGCTGCCCGCCGGACATCTGCACCGGCCGCCGCTTCTCGAAGCCCGTCAGCTGGACCAGGGACAGCGCCTCGCCGACCCGCCGATTGACCTCCTTGGGATCCACCTTCGCCCGGCGCAGGCCGAAGGCGACATTGTCGAAGACGTTCAGATGGGGAAACAGCGCATAGCTCTGGAAGACGGTGTTGACAGGACGGCGATGGGGCGGGGTCTGGGTCATGTCGACGCCGTCGAGCAGGATCTGGCCCTGGGTCGGCTGCTCGAAGCCCGCGATCATGCGCAAGGTCGTCGTCTTGCCGCAGCCCGAGGAGCCCAGCAGCGAGAAGAACTCGCCCGCCGGCATATGCAGATTGATCCCGTCCACGGCGTTCACATTGCCGAAGCGCTTGACGAGATTGACCAGTTGGACTTCGCCGCCGCTCACCGAACCACCTGTCCTTGCCTGTCCCGGCCTATGGCCGATTCTCTATCCTGCCTGAGGTGAAATCACATGCCGCCGATATCGCCCATCATCGAGGCCGTAGCCCCACCCTTCGGGCGCTCATGCCGGGTCATGAAGCGGTACACGAGATAAGTCAGACCCAGCGCCGCGATGGTGAAATAGACCATGATCGCCGCCAAGGCGTTCACCGAGGGCAGAGGCGCGGCCCGGGTCGCGCTGTAGATGCGGATCGGAATCGTGTCGCATTGCGCGCCGCAGGAGAGCCATTGGCTGATGACGAAATCGTCGATGGAGATGGCGAAGACGATCATCAGGCTGGAGAGAATCGCCGGCAGCAGCAGCGGCAGCAGCACGAGACGCAGCGTCTCCCAGGGCGTGGCGCCGAGATCGGCGGCCGCCTCCTCATATTGCCGGCCGATGGAGAAGAGCCGTCCGCGCACGATCACCACGACATAGGACAGCGAGAAGGTCACATGGCCCAGCATCTGGGCGAAGGTGCTGGGGTGGATGAAGGTGAAGAGATAGAGGATCACCAGATAGAGGGAGACGCCCATCACCAGCTCGGGCGTCACCAGGGGAAAGAGCATCAGGAAATTCGCCGGGGCGGCCAGGCGCCCGCGCCAGCGCGCCAAACCCAGCGCCAGCAGCACGCCCAAAGGTGTGGCGACCAGCATGTCCAGGCCGGCGAGCTTCAGGCTCTGGACCAGGGCCTGCTGCAGGGTCGGGTCATGCCAGACCGAATTGACCGGGTCGCTCCAATACCAGCGAGAGAGGGAGAAACCCTGCCAGGCCGTGACCGACCGGCCGGAGTTGAAGGAGAACTGGATGGCGATAATGACCGGCGCGATCGAGACCAGGATATAAAGCCAGGTGACCAGCACCAGAAATCGTGGCCGGCCCCAGGGATTGCCGACCCAATCGCGGAGCCGCCGCAAGGGCGTCGGCGCCGCCGCGTGCCGCGACTTCAGCGCGATATCGCTCATGGCTGGGCCTCCCGCTGAGCCTTGGAGACCGTGTACATGTAATAGGCCATGAGTACGCCCAGGAAGGCCGAGAGGATCAAGGTCAGCGCCGCGCCGACGGAGGGCTGCGGCCCGCCGTGGAAATAGATGTCGATCTGGTTGCCCAGCATGCTGGTCTTGGGCGAGCCGGAGACGATATTCGGCGTGTAATAGTCGCCGAACATCGGGAGCGCGATGATGACGCTGGCGCCCAGCATGCCCGTCTTCGACAGCGGCAGGGTGACATGCAGGAAGGCTCGGAAGGGGCTGGCGCCGAGATCGCGCGCCGCCTCCAGCAGGCTCTTGTCGATCCGGTCGAGGGAGGCCAGCAGGGGCAGGATGAAATAGGGGATATAGCCGTAGGCGAGGCCCAGAATGACCGAGACGGGATTGCCGTTCAGCCAGTCCGGCGGCGTGGTTACCAGCTGCGTCCAGCGCAGGAAGCCGTTGACGTAGCCCTCGGGCGCGAAAAGATTGACCCAGGCCAGCATGCGCATGAGATAGCTGACCCAGAAGGGCAGGATCAGCAGCGCCAGCAGCAGGGATTTCGTGCGCCCGCTATGGCGCGTGATGTAATAGGCAACCGGATAGCCCACTACCAGGCAGATCGCGAGCGCAATCGCCACATATTCGGCGGTGCGCAGGAAGATCCCCCAATATGTCTGCCCCGGCAGGAATCCGCGGAGCGTGTCGAGGAAGGATGTGAAGTCCCAGTCGAGCGGATTCCAGGCCGGCAGCGGATTCTGGAAGATCGGATCGACGCCGCCGAAGGCGACGCCGATGACGGCATAGAAGGGCGTGAGGAACAGCAGGATGAGCCAGACGACGCCCGGAAGGGCGAAGACAGCCCAAAGCCACTTCGGATACATCCCCTGCTGCCCCGCCCTCTACTGCCCCGACCCTTGTCGCTTCGTCCTCAGGTTCCCGAGTTGAACTTGGCGTAGGCGCTTTGCCAGAGCTTCTGGCCCGTGGAGGTGAGCGTGCATTCCTGCAGGCATCCGGCCCCGACATCCTCGGGCCCCATGACCGCGGTCCGCAGAGTCTCCGGCACGATCTTCTTGGCGATCAGCGCATCCGCCGTCATCGATTTCTGCGGCGGCTGATAGCCGGTGAATTTCGCGAAATTATTGAAGGCCACATCCTGGTCGAGGATGTAGTTCAGGAACATATGGGCCAGCACCGGCTTGGTGGTGGTCGAGGACACGGCCCAGCAGTCGTTCTGGATCGGCCCCTTGCCCTTGGGCGCCGACCAGAAGCGCAAGGTGCTGCCGTCGTCCCCCGCCGGCAGATAGTTCACATAGGCGCCGAGGAGATCGCCCGACCAGGACTGGTGCAGCCAGCTCTGCTTGGTCGCCAGCGTCTGATATTCGGTGATGTTGATCTTGGGATTGCAGATCGGGATCAGCGCCTTCAGATCGGTGAGGGCTTTGTCGATCTCCTGGGGATCCTCGGTGTTGATATCGTAGAACTGGCGATAGAGCATCGCCATGCTCAGGGATTCGCGCGCGTCGTCGAGCACGCCGACATAGCCGGTATATTTCTTCGCGTTCCAGAAGATCGACCAGGGATTGTCGAGCTTGGCGATGTCCTCGCTGACCTTGTCGGTGCGCCAGCCGATGCCCGTCTTGTAGACGGTGTAGGGAACCGTGTACTGCGAGCCCACGTCATAGAACGGGCTTTGCAGCCCGTCCCAGACATTGGCCGCCAGATTGGGGATGTAGCTGTGGTTGATCGGCTTGATCAGCTTGCCGGCCACGCCCTGGGCCAGGCGGTCCGGGGTGATATTGACGACATCGGGCCGGACAGCATGGGTCGCTTGCTTGGTGATGGACTCGTCCTGGCTGTCGTAGGTTGTGAGCTGCATGTTGACGCCATGGGCCTTGCAGAACTCGTTCACCAGGCCTTTGTCGATGTAATCGGCATAGACATAGACGACGAAATCGCCACCGGTTTCCGGCGCCATGCCGGCCTTGAGGGGGTCCTCATACATCGGCAGCGTGACGGGATGGTCGGGCCGCGCCAGCGGTATGCCGCCCGGGCCCATGGGCTGGGCGCTGTCGGCAAAAGCGCGGCGGACGATGAAGGGTGCCGCCGAGGCGACGAGGCCGGCACCGCCGATGGTCTTCAGCGCCCTGCGGCGCGAGAGCGAGCCGCGCATGGCGGTACTGGCCGGTTTGGCGTCCGGATCACGATCTTTCATGGGTGTCCTCTCCTGTTCTGGCAATGCTTGTGTGATGCCCGATTGGGACCCCCCGGCGTCCCGGAATTGCGGCAATGATCGGCCGAAGTTCCGCCGGCCGCAAGCGCCATTGGCATTCAGAGCGAGGCATCGATTGATATGAGGGGAGTGATCGGCTGCTCGCCGGCCTCGGCCTCCCAAATCCTCTCCCTGTCGACCTCCGGGCGCTTGTTCGCCGCTGCCTGGAAGCGTCGCATGTGATGAAATGGCCGTCAAGCATCACAGGGATGATGGAGGGCGCCTGCCTATTCATTGGGCGGGGTGAAAGCCCAGACCACCGCCGTCTCGACTTTTCCCGGATTGCGATAGCGGTGGGGCGTCGTGCTCTTGAAGCTGAAGCTGTCGCCTTCGCGGAGCAGGAATCGCTTGCTCGCGATGGAGAGCTCGAAGCTGCCGGCCAGCACCAACCCCGCCTGCTCGCCGCGATAGCTGAGGGGCGGCTCCCCGCCTTTGGCGCCCGGCGCCAGGGTCGTGTAGAGCAGCTCCAGCTCCC
Source organism: uncultured Alphaproteobacteria bacterium (assembly GCA_963757155.1). Taxonomy (GTDB): domain Bacteria; phylum Pseudomonadota; class Alphaproteobacteria; order Dongiales; family Dongiaceae; genus DASXQK01. Next base: position 62,199 of record CAVWQS010000014.1, on the reverse strand, counting down.
CCGAGAGAGAGGGCGAAAGAAGATAGTCCGTCACCCCCAGGCCGAAATTCAGCTTCCGCCGCCGGCCGGCGCGGACGATGAAAGGCAGCTCCTCGGCCGGCCCCTCCTCGCCGCGATCGAAGAACCAGCCCATCTGAACCCCCAACGCCGCAGCCACTTTCTGCAGATCGGCGACGGACGGCACCGAGCGATTGCGCTCGACCTGGCTGACGTAACCCGTGGATTTGCCAATGGCGGCGGCGAGATCGAGGATGGTGAGGCCGCGGCGCTTGCGCAGGTTGCGGATCTCCCGGCCGAGCCAATCCGCGCCGGCGCCGGGCAGCCGCTTTCCGGGAGCGGGGGCCTTGCCGCGAGACGCCTGCTTTGGCCGGCTCATGGGGTGCGCACCAGGATTCGCCCTGCCGCGGCGAGGGTAGCCCGGCTCAGGGTGGACGGTGATACCCCGGACTGCCGCCTCGCTGCCATTCCCACCCTGCGCCTCCCGCCGGCGACCATGAACCCGCCGTCATATTACAACCGACGAAGCCAGGCTGCATCACGGATGTGAAGAAGATTGCAGATTTCATCACCCCCTCAATTCGTCATGGCCGGGACAACCCGCGGGCGCGTGTCGGCTATGACGTCCGAGCGAAGAATCTACCGATCGACCATGGCCAAGCCGTTCGGCAAATAGCGCTCGCCCGCTACGCCCTCACCCAGGACACCGTCGAGGCGTTCGACATCCTGGGGCGTGAGCCTCAGCGCGGCCGCCGCCAGATTCTCCTCGAGATAGCGCCGCCGCTTCGTGCCGGGGATCGGCACGATGTCGGGACCGCGCTGCAGCAGCCAGGCAAGCGCCACCTGTGCCGGCGTGGCGCCATGAGCCGTGGCGACGGCGCGAACCCGATCGACGATCCGCATATTCGCGTCGAAATTGCTGCCCTGCAGCCGGGGATCGCCCGTGGCGCGGAAATCATCGGCCCCATGCTCCTCGGCGCGCTTCGCCACGCCGGTGAGGAAGCCGCGGCCCAGCGGGCAGAACGGGACGAGGCCGATGCCGAGCTCGCGCAGAGCCGGGATGACGTCTTCGTCGAGATTGCGCTCCCACAAAGAATACTCGCTCTGCAGGACCGAAACCGGCTGCACGGCATGGGCCCGGCGGATGGTCTTTACCCCCGCCTCCGAGAGACCGAAGTAGAGCACCTTGCCCGCTGCGATCAGCTCCTTGACCGTCCCGGCCACCTCTTCGATCGGCGTGTTGGGATCGACGCGGTGCTGATAGAGAAGATCGATGCGATCGGTCCGCAGGCGCTTCAGCGACGCATCGACGACCTCACGGATATGCGATGGCCGGCTGTCGGCCCCGGCGAAATCCCCGCCGGTGAGAACGAAGCCGAATTTCGTCGCGATCGTGACCTCGTCGCGGCGCCCCTCCAGGGCGCGGCCGAGGAGCTCCTCGTTCGTGAAGGGGCCATAGATCTCCGCGGTATCGAAGAAATTGCATCCCAGCTCGATGGCGCGGTGAAGGGTCGCAACCAATTCGCGGTCATCCCTCTGGCCATAGGCGTCGCTCATGCCCATGCAGCCAAGGCCAATGGATGAGACTTCAAGGCCCTGTCGCCCCAGCTTGCGTGTAGTCAGCATATGGTCGCTCCCTCTTGGTCAATCCGACAGAATTCTAGCGGCGCGCATCCTCCAGGATCATCGCCGCCGCCTTTTCGGCGATCATGATGGTGGGCGAGTTCGTATTGCCCGAGGTGATGCGCGGCATGACCGAGGCATCGGCCACGCGCAGACCCTCCATCCCGCGCAGCTTCAGCCTGGCATCGACCACGGCCCGCGGGTCGTCGGCGGCGCCCATCCGCGCCGTGCCCACGGGATGAAAGATCGTGGTGCCGATCTGCCCGGCGGCGGCCACCAGCTCCGCCTCGCTCACCAGCTCGGCGCCGGGCTTCCATTCCACCGGCGCGTAGCCCGCCAGCGCGCGAGCCTGGGCGATCCGGCGCGTGAGCCGGATGGCTTCCGCCGCGATCCGCTTGTCCTCCGGCGTGGTCAGATAGTTCGGCCGGATGCTGGGCGGGGCGGCGGCATCGGGGCCGCGCAGATGGATGGAGCCGCGGCTGGTGGGGCGCAGGTTGCAGACGCTGGCAGTGAAGGCGGCGAAACGGTGCAGCGGCTCGCCGAAGCGGTCGAGGGACAGCGGCTGGAAATGATACTGGAGGTTGGGCGTGGCCTGCTCCGGCGAGGAACGGGTAAAGGCGCCGAGCTGGCTTGGGGCCATGGTGAGCGGCCCGCGGCGCCATAGCGCATATTCCACGCCGAAGCGGGCTCGCCGCAGCAGCGAGATGTAATCGGTGTTCATGGTCCTTATGCCGGCGACGCGGAAGATGGGGCGGAGCTGCAAATGATCCTGCAGATTCTCCCCCACCCCCGGCAGCTCATGGCGGGGCTCGATTCCCCAGCCCGCGAGCAGCGCGCCCGATCCGATGCCCGAAAGCTCGAGCAGCTTGGGCGTGCCCACCGCGCCGGCGGCGAGGATCACCTCGCCCCGGGCCTCGGCGCGGGCGAGCTCGGTCCCGCGGCGGAAGACGATGCCGGTGGCCCTTCGCCCCGCGAAGGTCAACCGCTCGACGAAGCCCGCCGTCACCAGCCTCAGATTGGGCCGGGCGCGCACCGGCGCCAGGAAACCACGGGCGGCGCTCCAGCGCCGGCCGCGGACCTGATTGACCTGGAAATAGGACACCCCATCATTGTCGCCGCGATTGAAATCCTCCGTCCTGGGGATGCCGACCTCGACGCAGGCGTCGGCGATACGGTCCAGGAGCTCCCAGCGGATGCGCGGCGCCTCGATCCGCCATTCCCCGCCGCTGCCATGGAACTCATCGGCCCCGCGGAAGTAATCCTCATGGCCCTTGAACAAGGGCAGCACGTCGTCCCAGCCCCAGCCCGTGAGGCCGAGCTGGCGCCAGCCGTCGTAATCCGCCGCCTGGCCGCGCATATAGATCATGCCGTTGATGGCCGAGGAGCCGCCGAGGACCTTGCCGCGGGGATAATTGAGCTGCCGCCCGCCGAGCCCGGCCTCGCTCTCCGTCGTCAGCAGCCAATCGGCCCGGGGATCGCCGATGGCGCGCAGATAGCCGGCGGGGATATGCAGCCAGATCCAATTGTCCTCGCCCCCGGCCTCCACCAGCAGCACGCGGCATCTCGGATCGCGGCTCAGCCGGTTGGCCAGTACGCAGCCCGCCGAACCGGCGCCGACGATGATGTAGTCGAATTCGCCGATGCTGGGCGGCTCAGCCGCGGCCCTGGTGGTACTCGATTGCAATGTCGACCTGATCTGCGTTGAGCGGGATTTCTATCCTCGCCTGCCCGCTCTTGCCAGGCAAGCGATCGGGCAGCAAGGGCTTGACCGGAGCGGCGGCAAGGCATTGAGCTAGCGCCGCCGGATCGAAAGCGGCTGAGGGGGCTTCCCGCATGACCGTCGTGCTCACGACGCGCACCGACATCGATCTCCATTGCTTCCGCCGCGTCGCCTGGCAAAGCGAAGCCGTGCGGATCAGCGAGGCCGCGCTGCAGCGGATCGCCCAATGCCGGGAGTCCTTCCTGCAGCTCATCGACAAGGACCCCGATCTCGTCATCTATGGCGTGACCACGGCCATGGGCGAGCTGGCGAGCCGGCGGCTGACCTTGGAGGAGCGCGATCGCCATGCCCGCCTCAAACCCCTCGCCGCCGCCACCTCCTTCGGCAACCCTCTGCCCGAGCGGGTGGTGCGCGGGATCGTGCTGGCGCGCCTGGCCAATTTCCTCGACGGCCATGCGGCCACCACGCCACGCATCGCGCTGGCCGTCGCCGCCATGCTGGACGGCGGGCCCCTGCCCCGCGTGGCCGCCTCGGGCCAGGGCGGGGCCGGCGAGATCCTGGCCCTCTACCCGCTCTTCGCCGAGCTCGCCACGCGTTTCGATCTCGAGGTCAAGGAGCGTGGCTCCCTGATCAACGGCTCGCCGGCGGCAGCCGCCCTGCTGGGCGATGCGGCTTTGGCGGCCCGCCGGCGGGTCCAGCTTGCCCATCAGGTCTTCGCCCTTTCCATCGAAGCCTTCCGCGCCCCGCTGGAACATTACGATGCGGCGCTGGAGGCGCTCTGGGGCGATGAGCATGAGGCCGCCGCCCTCCAGGGCCTGCGCGGATATCTCACCGGGGCCGGCAGCGGCCGGCGCAATTACCAGGCCCCCGTCAGCTATCGCATCCTGCCGCGGGTGCTGGGCCATGCCCATCGGGCGCTGGCCCAGGCCGAGCGGGCGGCGGCGATCTCGCTGGCGTCGGCCTCCGACAATCCGGTCTATATCCCGCCGGACGCGCAGCATCCCCACGGCCGCTGCATCAGCACCGGCGGCTATCACAATGCCATGGCGGCACCCGCCCTCGACGATCTTGCCGCCATCTGGGCCGATCTCTGCCTGCTGGCCGACCGGCATGGCTCCAAGCTTCTCATCGGCCGGGTCTCGCTGCTGCCCGATCTCCTGCTGGTCGGGCGCGAGGCCAGCGACGCCGATGGCCACGGCAATGTCGGCTATATCCCCATGGCCGTGACCGGTTATCTCGAGGAGGCCAAGGCCGCCGCCCAGCGCACCTTCATTCCCGGCAGCGAATCCGCCGGCGCCGGCCAGGATGATGTGGCCTCGCCGGTCTTCCTCGCCTGGGCCAAGGAAGCAAGGGCCGGGCGATGTTTCGATGCGGCGCTCGCCGGGCTCGCCGCCGTCGCCTCCCAGGCCCTCCATGTGACGGAGCGCGAGCCGCCGCCGCCGCTGCGCGGCTTCGTCGAGGCGCTGCGCGAGCTGGTGCCGCCGGTGGGGGCGGACAGGCTCCTGGGACCCGAGCTGGAGCGCCTCGCCGATTCCTTCACCGCCCGCGTCTTCGCCAAAGGTGACTCATGAGCGCCGTCGCCGAGCGCCAGTCGCTGCGCGGCTTCCTGGCGCGGCTCGAGGCGCAAGGCGAGCTGCTGCGGATCGCCGAGCCGGTCGACCCCCGCTTCGAGGTCTCCGCTGTGCTCGAGCGGGTCTGGGACGGCCCGGCTGTGCTGTTCGAATTCCTGGAGGGCAGCAAGCTCCAACTCATCGGCAATGTCTTGAATTCCGAAACCCGCTTCGCCCATGGCCTCGGTGTATCGCAGGCCGATCTGCAGTCCCGCATCGTCGATTCCATCGAACACCCTTTGCCGTCGCGCCTCGTCGAATCCGGTCCCTGCCAGGAGGTCGCGGTCGAAGCGCCGGACCTGGCGCTCCTGCCCATCCCCCATTTCTTCGAGGGCGAGAGCGGGCCCTATATCACCGCCGGCGCGATCGTCGCCGAGGACAGCGCCAGCAAGGCGCGCAACCTCTCCTTCGCCCGGCTGAAGCCTTTGGGCGGCAACCGCGCCTTCATCGGCATCGCGCCCAACCATCATCTGGCCCAGCTCGCCCGGGCCGCCGCCGCCCGGGGCGAGAGCCTGCCCATCGCCGTCACCATCGGCAATCATCCGGCGGTGCTGACGGCGGCCGCGCTCTATCTGGGATTGGGCGATGACGAGCTGGAGGTGGCAGGCGCGCTGCTGGGCGAGCCTGTCGAGGTGGTGCGCTGCCTGACAAGCGCGCTCCAAGTGCCCGCTCATTGCGAGATCGTGCTGGAAGGCACCCTCGATGCCGGCGAGCTGATCGAGGAGGGGCCGGTCTCGGAATTCCATGGGCTCTACGAGACCTATGGCAAGGGTCAGGTGGTGACCTTCCAGCAAATGACCCGGCGCCGCGATGCGATCTATCAGGCGATCCAGCCGGGCTACCATCCCGAGCATGTGCTGATCGGCGGCATCGCCATCGCCGCCGGTCTCGCCCGCCACCTCCGGCGCAGCATCCCCTGCCTGCATCGCGTCGCCGTGGGTCTGGGCGGCGCCGGCCGGCTCCATGCCGTGGTCAGCCTCCACGGGCCGCGGCCAGGCGATGCGCGCAAGGCGATGTTCGCCATCTGGGGCGCGGTCAATCTGATCAAGCTGGTGACCGTGGTGGACGAGGACATCGATATCGCCGATCCGCTTCAGGTCGAATGGGCGGTCGCGACCCACATGAAGGCCGATCGCGACCTGGTGGTCGTGCCGGGGGTGCGGGCCGATCGGTCGGAACCGCTGGAACGCGATGGGCTGGTCGCCAAGCTCGGCATCGATGCCACGAGGCGCGCCGGGGATCGCGCGGATTGGACAAGGGCCGCCCCGCCCGCCGCGGCCATGGAAAAGGCGCGGCGTCTGCTGGAGAATGGACGGATATCCGCGCCAGAGCAGGATCGGGTCAGCTTGACTCAAGCTGACCCGTGAATTTTGCTCTGCTCATATGATTAGAGGGAGCCGGCTCATGAGCTTCGATCTCGTCATCCGCGGCGATCTGGTGTTGCCCGAGGAGATGCTGCGCGACGGCTATGTCGCCGTCATCGGCGGAAGCATCGCCGCCATCGGGGCGGGCCCTTTGCCGCCGGCCCGCGAGACCGTCGATGCCCGCGGCCGCCTCGTCTTTCCCGGGGTGATCGATGGCCAGGTCCATGCCGGCTCGGCCGAGGGCTTCGGCGGGCTGGAGGATCTGACGCGCTCGGCCGCGGCCGGCGGCGCCACCACCGTGGTCGACATGCCCTATGACGAGCCGGAGCCGGTGGTCGATTGCGACCTCCTCGCCCGCAAGATCGAGGTGCTCGAAGCCAAGGCCCATGTCGATGTGGCGCTCTACGGCACGGTCGCCAAGCAGGTCGATGTCGCCATGATCGGACGCCTCGCCGATGCCGGGATCGCGGCCTTCAAGATCTCCACCTATGAGAGCCATCCCAAGCGCTTTCCCCGGATCTCCCATCCCGAGATGGAGCGCGCCTTTCGCGCCATCGCCGAGACCGGCCTCACCGTGGCCGTCCATAACGAAGATCAGGAGCTGGTCGACGATTCCATCGCCCGCGCCAAGGCGGCGGGGCGGCTGCGCGCCGATGCCCATAGTGCCGCGCGCCCGCCGCTGGCCGAGCTCGTCGCCAATGCCGTGCTGCTGGAGATCGGCGCCGCCACGGGCGCGCGGGTCCATATCGTCCATTCCTCGCTCGCCCGCGGCTTCGAGATGGCAAGGAGCTATCGCGCGCAGGGATTTGCGGCGACGGCGGAGACCTGCATCCATTACCTGATCCTGACCGAGGCCGATGTCATCCGCGCCGGGGCCCGCGGCAAGGTCAATCCGCCGATCCGCCCCAATGAGCGCGAGGCCATCTGGCAGCGGCTGATCGAGGGCGAAGTCGCCTTCGTCTCCTCCGACCATTGCTCCTGGCCGCTGGCCCGCAAGAACGACGAGAACATCTTCGCTACTCCCGCCGGCGCGCCAGGCGTGGCGGTGCTGCTGCCCTTGCTCTATACCGCGGCGGTCGAGCAGCGCGGCCTCGCTCCCCAGGTGGTGGCGCGGCTGCTGGCCGAGGCGCCAGCGCGCCATTTCGGCCTCCATCCCCAGAAGGGCTCCATCCGGATCGGCGCCGATGCGGATTTCGCCATCGCCGAGCGCGGATCCTGGAAGATCGACGAAGCCCGCCAGCATAGCGAGCGTGCACCCTGGAGCCCCTATCACGGCCTGCCGGTCTCGCTTCGCATTGCCGCCACCTATCTGCGCGGCCGCAAGATCTTCGATGGCGAGCAGGTCCTCGCCCGGCCGGGGGATGGCCGGTTTCTGCGTCCGGGCGGTGCACCGCGCCACGCCGAGCCCCAAGCCCGCGCGCGGGCGCGCGCATGACCCAGCGCATCCTGGTCGTCAATCCCAACAGCAATGAGCGCGTCACCGGGGAGATCGCGGCGGCCGTCACCTGCTTGCGCGTTCCGGGCGGCCCCGTCATCGACTGCGCCACGCTGGCGGAAGGCCCGCCCGGCATCGAGACGCAAGTCCATGTGGATACGGTGGTCGAGCCGCTGCTGCGCCTGGCCCGGCGGGAGAGCAACGCCACCAGCGCCTTCGTCATCGCCTGCTTCTCCGACCCCGGGCTCTACAGCCTGCGCGAAGCCCTCGACATGCCCGTCTTCGGCATTGCCGAGAGCGGCTTTTCGGTGGCGCTGACCAAGGGCGATCGCTTCGGGATCATCTCGATCCTCCGCCGCTCCATCCCGCGGCATCGCCGATATGTCGCCTCGCTGGGCCTCGGGGCCCGGCTCGCGGGCGACAGGGCCATCGAGATGGGGGTGAGCGCGCTCGGCCAGGCCGATCTCGTCTTGGCGCGCCTTGCTGAGGTTGGCGGGCAGCTCCGGGAGGAGGATGGCGCCGATGTGCTGCTGCTCGGCTGCGCCGGCATGGCCCGCTATCGCAGGGCCCTGCAGGACCGGCTCGGAATTCCGGTGGTCGATCCGGTTCAGGCGGCGGTCGGACTGGCGCAAATCACCCTGCAGACCGAAGCTCAGGCCTAGGGAGAGAGATCATGGCGCGACGGCTGAGCATCGCCGGGGCCCAGCTCGGCCCCATCGGTCGCGGCGAGCCCCGCGCCAAGGTCGTGCGGCGGCTGATCGCCTTGATGGAAGAGGCAAAGGGGCGCGGCGCGGAGCTTGTGGTCTTCCCCGAGCTCGCCCTCACCACCTTCTTCCCGCGCTGGCACATCACCGATGCCGCAGAGCTCGAGTCCTACTATGAGAGCGAGATGCCCTCGGCCGCGACCTTACCGCTGTTCGAGGAAGCAAAGCGCCTCGGCATCGCCTTTCATCTGGGCTATGCGGAACGGGTGATCGAGGAAGGGCGCGAACGGCGATTCAACACCGCCATCCTGGTCGACGACAGCGGCACCATCATCGCCAAATACCGCAAGATCCATCTGCCCGGCCATGCCGAGCCCGATCCGGCCCGCCAGTTCCAGCATCTGGAGAAGCGCTATTTCGAGCCCGGAAATCTCGGCTTCAAGACCTGGGATGCGCTGGGCGGCGTGCTGGGCATATTGATCTGCAACGATCGGCGCTGGCCCGAGGCCTTCCGGGTGCTGGGGCTGCAGGGGGTGGAGCTGGTGCTGATCGGCTACAACACCCCCGCGGTCAACGGCCAGGTCTTCGAACCGCCGCATCTGCGCGCCTTCCACAATCATCTGACCATGCAGGCCGGCGCCTATCAGAACGGCACTTGGGTGGTGGGGGTCGCCAAAGCGGGGCGCGAGGGCGGAGTCGATATGATGGGCGGCAGTGCCATCATCTCGCCCAATGGCGAGATCATGGCCCAGAGCGCAAGCTTGGAAGACGAGCTGATCCTGGCCGTCTGCGATCTCGATGCCGGGGCCTATATCAAGCAGAACATCTTCAACTTCGCCGCCCATCGCCGGCCGGAGCATTACCGGCTGATCGTCGAGACGGTGGGCGCCCTACGGGGACCGGGCGCGGGCTGAGGAGGAACGGCGGGATCCTCCGCTCACAGCTTCCCCGCGGCGCATGCACTGTCAGGGCCGGTCGCCGCCGGCGCCGACAATCTGCCGCCATGATAGCCATGGGTGATGATCCCGACGACGACGGGGTTCTGCATATAGGTGCAATGGGCCAGCAGGGGGCGCTCGACCAAGCCGAAGAAGGTCCAGGCGTTGGAGACCGTGACATTGACGAGCCGGGTCATGGCGGGCTTCGCCAGGGTTTCCGGCAATCTGAAGCTCAAGAGATCATTGGGATCCGAAAACGCGACGATCGTCAGATTCGGCAGCCCTGGCGATACGGTCTCGCTGCGGCTTTCGGCGACAAGGTCGCCGACCGCCTTGAGGCTGGATTCGTAGGGCATGTTCACCGGGGCGAGGGGGCTCGCCTGGTCGAGCAGCGGGAGTTGATTGGCGACCATGAAGATGACCGAGACTTGCGCCGAGCGCCGTGCCAGCGCGGATCTGGTTTCGCCCTTCCTGGCCGGGCCCTTCCAGCCCGCTATCCGGGAGGGCCGAAGCCCAGAGATCGCGCAGGGCATCGAACAGGATCTTGCTGCCGATGCTCTCGGTGACGAAGGCGATGCGACGCGGCGCCGGTGCCCCGGAAAGATCGCAAGGGCCTGTTGCGCCCGTGGTCCCGCCCAAGGTCCGGCACACGGCCTTGCGCATGGCCACGCGAATGCCGTCGCCATTGCGGCCGGAATAGATGATCGCATCGACCAGGCAGCTATCGGTGAGGGCGAGCTTGAGCTCCTTGTTCAGGGTCGCGCGCGTGGCCCCGACATCGGCGTCATAGGCAAGCCGCTGACGATACTTGTCGACAAGGCGCGACCAGAGAAAGAAGGTCACGTCCACGCGTCCCTTGCTGGGGACCGTGAATTGCATGTCGTCGGTCCAGGTCGCTTCGCCCGCGAGGGGGGCGGGGGTCGGGGTGTAGGTCGCGCCCAAGGCGGCCGCCAATGTCCTGGCCCGTTGCTGGGCCCATAGATCATCATGGCGACACATGCCGTGAACCCAGAGGACGCGGCCGGGCGCCGCATCCGATACCAGCGCATCCAGCCCGTCGAAACTCGCGGGTTTGACGCCGTTCTCGTCGATGATCGGGTCTCGGTAGGGTGCGGAGCGCGCCAAAGCGACGACGATTGCCATGACCCCGACGCCCGCAACGACCGCAAGCCACTTCAATGCCCGGCCCCCCTCCGCGGCAGCGACTTGCCGATCTTGGCCCTGACTGATTAACGCATGATTGAATCGAGCGGCGTCGGGCGCCAGGCGCGGGAGGATCGGGGTCTTGGCTAAGCCTTGCTGGAGAAGAATAGGGCCTGGGAGATCGCCACCTTCAGGGCGGCGGCGTCGAAGGGCTTGGTGACGACGAAGGCGGGCTCCAGCGTCTCGCCGGTCAGGAGCCGCTCGGGAAAGGCCGTGACGAAGACGACGGGGACTTCCGCCGCCGTCAGGATGGTCTGCACGGCCGTGATGCCCGAGCTGCCGTCCTCGAGCTGGATATCCGCCAGGATCAGGCCCGGCTTCGCCTCCCGGGCCGTGGCGACCGCCTGGGAGGCGCGGGCGGCGATGCCGATCACGCGATGGCCGAGGCTCTTCACGATTTCCGCCACATCCATGGCAATCACCGGCTCGTCCTCGATGATGAGGACATCCGTCGCCGGCTGGCGCTTCAGATTTCCCCAGGCCTGGTCGAGGCTCTCCGCGATCTCAGCCGCATCGAGCCCCAGGATCTCGGCCGTCTCGGCCTGGGAAAACCCCTCCTGATGGACCAGGAGCAGGGCCTGTCGGTCGCTGGGCGCCAGCTGGGCCAGCCGCTCGCCTACCCGGCGTTCCATCGGATCGGCCGCCCCGCCCTTCCCCGTCCCCGCCGTCGCGGCCGCGGCGGCAACCGGCTTCTCGACGGTCTGATGAAACAGCCGGAACAGCCGCACCGGCAGGCTGCTGCCGCCCTTGAGCCGTTCGGGCGCCTGCAGCAGGGCCTCCAGGCAGAGGCGGATATGCTGGTCGCCGGTCTGCTGCGACCCGGTCAAGGCGCGCGCATAGCGCCGGAGATAGGGCAGCTGCTGGATGATCTGGTGCTTCAGCTCCGACATGGCGTCTTCTTCCTTAATCCTGGTCTTGCCGTCGGTCGCGACCGGTAGACCCGGGTCAGGCACGGGCCGGCTGGCCTTAACCTGCGGTCTTGAGATAGTACGGCCGGATCTGGCGGTGGTGCCGGCGAAAAGCGGGCGCGTGTTAGATGGGGGGTTTCAAACCCCGCGCCAAGGACAATTTGAGGCCGGGCCCGCCTGCGCCTCCCTTTACCCCGATGCAACCAATTATCCGGACATCGGTTATGAAATGGCGGAACGCAAGCTTGTGCTCGGCCGTTTGTCGCTTTGCTGCAGGTTGTGGGTTGATTGCACGGGCGGGGATATCGGGCCACAGTTGACGACGCCTACCGGGGCCTTCGGGCCGGTCGGCGGTCGCATGCAATAAGGTCAGTATGATGAGTGATGCGCAGAGCAAAGGAGGGGGCAGCAAGGATCCGGCGGCGAAAGGTACCAAGGCCATGCAGCGTCCACGAAACACTTTGGAAGAGCGGTGGTTGGAGCGAAAGGTTCGCGATATGTACCAGGAAGTCGTTGATGAGCCTGTGCCCAAGGAACTGCTCGATATCGTCAAGCGCATTCCGAAGCTCGACGACTGAGCCGTCGGTTTTAGCGCCGAAATACCTCCTAGGGACGTCCGGCCGCAAGGCCGGAGTCTTCGTCATCTCCGAACGCGGGTGAGGTCTGCAAGTCACATGCGACGAGCAAAATTCAACCAAAAGTCCAGCACTCGCCCCGGGCTCCTTTCTGTCGGACGCAGGGAATTGCCATGAGCAGCAGCACCGCACCCGTCAGCGCGCCCCGCTCGCGCTCTGCCGTCGTGGAAGAAGAGGTCATCGCCTGCCTCCCGCATCTGCGCGCCTTCGCCCGCTCCCTCACCGGCGACCGGGATCGCGCCGACGATCTGGTCCAGGACGCGGTGCTGCGGGCGCTTGGCGCCGCCGAGCAATTCACCCCGGGCACGAACTTCAAGGCATGGATCTTCACCATCCTGCGCAATCTCTATTTCAACGAGTTCCGCCGCAACCCATCGCTGTTCCGGCCGCTGGAGGCCGCGGATATGGAGATGCATGCGACCTCGCCGGCCCAGCAGGCGGGTCTCGAGTTCGACGATTTCCGCCGTGCCTTCCAGAAGCTGCCCGCGGAGCAGCGCGAGGCTCTGGTGCTTGTCGGCGCGGACGGCTTCAAATATGAAGAGGCGGCCGCCATCTGCGGCTGCGCCGTCGGCACGATCAAGAGCCGGGTATCGCGGGCCCGGCGCGACCTGCAGGCGATGTTGGGCGAAGCGCCGGCATCGCCGCCGGCCGAGAAGCCGCTCCGCGGGGAGCGCGAGGGAGGGGGAGATTGACCCGGAACGACTGCCGGTCGGGATGAGCAAGCCGCAGAGCCGGCCAGAGTCCCAGCCCTCCCTGCCAGAACGCCCCGCTTCCCAGCCAGAGCACCAAGGCCAGAACCAGACTTCGACCACCGGGCGGCGCCGGTTGCGCGACCGGGTCGAGCAGCTGATGGCGCCGCTCTATGCCCGCCTCATGGCGGTGCTTGGCCTGCTGCTGCTCCCCATCGTCATCTACAGCATCATCGCGGCTTATGGCGCCTATCGTGAAGGACGCGCCCAGAGCATCGAAACCATGCGCCAGCTCGGCGAGTTGGCCGCGAGCCAGGACCAATCCCTGACCAACTCGGCGGAAAGGCTTCTGATGGCCCTGACCCGCGCCGATGTCGTCCCCAATCTGCTGCTCCAAACGAAGAACTGCGTTGCGCGGATGGCCGCGATCGTCGAGGGCTTCAAGACCGAATACAGCTACATGGGCATCACCGACGCCGCTGGCAATGTCCTGTGCAGCTCCCGCGCCGAGGCCGTCGGACTCGATCTGGCCGATCGCCCCTGGTGGCAGGAGACGCGCAAGAGCGATGAGATAATCGTCAGCGACTTGATCGAGTCCAAGCTGACTGGGGAGCCCATCGTTACGGTGGCCGCGCCGCTGGGCGAAAAGAAGCCCGCCTTCGGCGGCGTCATGTTCATCGGCATCAACGCGCATGCGCTGATGCGCCAGCCGGGGTTGCCGGGGGACGCGAGCGCCTATCTGATCGATCGCAGTGGCCATGCCATGACCATGGCCGGGCTGGTCTCCCTGACGGGTCAATCGCCGGAGAGCCTCAAGGCTCATCCCGCCTTGAGAGGATTGCCCGATCCCAAGCAGCTGGCACCCGCTCTCGAGGAGAGCGGCGTCCGGCAGTTCGCCGGCAGGGGCCTCGACGGCCAGCAGCGCATCTATGTGGTGACGCCGCTACAGGGCAGCCGCTTGCTGACTCTGGTCGGGCTGCCGGAATCGCGCCTGCTGAGCTCGGCGCGCCAGAACCTGTGGCGCGCCGTCATCGTTCCCGTCACGATGATGATCTGGGCGCTGCTTCTGGCCGCCCTGGCCGGACATTTCATGGTGGCCCGCAGCCTTCGCAGCCTGTCGCGCACGGCACGCGCGCTTCGCCGCGGCGACTATTCGGCGCGCCCTCCCTTGCGTCGCGGACCCCAGGAGATGCGACAGCTCGCCGAGACGCTGACCGCCCTGGCCGAGCGCATCTCCCAGCATGAGCAGAGCCTCAGCCGCTCCATCGAGCAGAAGGATGCGATGCTCAAGGAGATCCATCACCGCATCAAGAACAACCTGCAGGTGGTGACGAGCCTCATGAGCCTGCAGGCCGGCCGGCTTCGCGACCCCGTGGCGATGGCGGCACTGGCCGATCTGCAGCGGCGCGTGCGCTCGCTCAGCCTTCTGCACAAGCATCTCTACGAAGGCGACGACCTGCGCTATCTGGATTTCGGGCAGTTCGTGAGCGAGCTCTGCCAGATGGTCAAGGAATCCTGCGGGCCGGCCGCGCAGAACATCGCCATCTCGGTGGACATTCCGCCCATTCCTCTCGATCCCGACCGTGCCGTGCCCGTGGCCCTGCTCATCACCGAGGCGTTGAGCAATGCCCTGCGCCATGGCTTTCCTGCCGGGGCGCGGGGCCAGGTTACCATCGGCCTCACCGCTGATGCCGACGGCAAGGCGACGATCACCATCGCCGACGACGGAATCGGATGGCTCTCGACAGCGGGTGAGGATGGTGCGGCCTCGGAGCGGGCGCAGAGCATGGGCATGTCGCTGATGCAGGTCTTCGCGCGCCAGCTCGGCGGCGAGCTCGAGGTCGCCGGCCCGCCGGGGGCCATCATCCGCTTCTCTTTCGCATTGGCCTGATCCGCCGGAGCCGCCCGCCGGGGGCCGGAATCTCGTCTCTTCGTCGGCTCGGAACCGGGTCGGAACCATGGTGTGGTTTCGACATTCCTTTGCTACGAACGTCCCATATCACCCGGAGGATTACATGAAGAAGCTCGCCACCCTGGCAGCGGTCGCGGCGATCATGACCGCAGCGGCGCCCGTCATCGTCGTTGCTCAGGGCACCACCCAGACCATCGCTGCGGTCGACGTCAAGATGCTGGCCACGGGCCTGCGCGGCTCCAAGATCATCGGCGCCGATGTGGTGAACGAGAACAAGGACACCATCGGCAAGATCGACGATCTCATCATCTCGCGCGACGATCACAAGGTCTATGCGGTCGTCTCGGTCGGCGGCTTTCTCGGCATGGGCAGCAAGCTCGTCGCGGTGAACTATGACGACCTGCAGCCGACCTCGAACAACAACGGCTTCGTCCTCGCCGGCGCGACCAAAGAAAGCCTGAAGAGCCTGCCGGAATACAAATACGCGGAGTAACGGCGTCTCGACATCCGCAAAAGGCGGCCGCCCCCGGGGCGGCCGCCTTTCTTTGCCAGCCCCTCGCAACAACAAAAGGCCCCGCGGTTGCCCGCGGGGCCTTTGTCTCATCGCTTCGTCGCGCGCCGCGTTATATGCGGCCCATCACCAGCAGCACAATGACCACCAGCAGGATGATGCCGGCCCCGCCGCTGGGGTAGTAGCCCCAGCCGCTGCTATAGGGCCAAGTGGGCAGCGCACCGATCAGAAGAATGATGAAGAGGATGAGCAGAATGGTGCCGAGCGTCATGTCAAATGCCTTTCAGGGCTATGAGAGCAGAGCAAGCCGCGCGGCGCTCTTACGGGGTATTGCCGAGGTTGATCTGGTCCTGCGTGGTGAGCGCGCCGGTCGCGGCACCCGCCGCGCCGCCGATCGCCGCACCCGCCGCCGGCGAGCCGGCCAAGGCACCCACGATCGCACCACCGGCCGCACCGATGGCGCCGCCGCTCAGAGCACGTTCTCCGGTCCCGCTGCCGCAGGCGCTCAGAAGCATCAGGGCAGACAGACTAGCAATTGCAACCCGAGTCATGACGACATCTCCCGTTGTTTCCATGAGGGAGGCGCCGGCAGCTATGCCGCTTCGCCGCGGCGGTTCCCGGACAAGATGCCCTGGCACCGCACATAGGCCCCTCGATCACAAATGAAAACCCGGGATGCTAGGGCTGGTTCCGAGCGGATTCGGGCGGTTTTCCGGGCGTGACAAATCGGCATCGCCGGGGTCTTCGGCACATGACGGGGCGGGCGAAACGCGCCTATGATCTCGGCCGATGCTGGTGCAGGACCTCTCCCTTCTTCCCGTCATCGATCCGCCCCCACCCGTCGGGCATCAGCGCAGCGAGGGTGAAGCGGAGATCGCTTTCGAGCTTCGGGGGGGACGCAGCGTACTAAGTCACCTCTATCAGCGGGCACCCTGCCGCGTTCTCTTTCCCGCCACGGCCATCGACGACGTTCCCGAGGCAGTGCTCGTCACGACCTCGGGCGGCATCGCCGGCGGCGATCGGCTGCGCATCGCCGTGTCGGTCGAAGCCGGTGCCGCGGCCCTCCTGACCTCCCAAGCGGCGGAGAAGATCTACCGCTCCCTCGGCCCCGAGGCCCGCTGTGCGGTGTCGCTGCAGATCGGAGACGGCGCCTGGCTCGAATGGCTGCCCCAGGAGACCATCCTTTTCCAGGCTGCGCGCTTCAGCCGTACGATCGAGGCCAAACTCTCGGCAACCGGACGCCTGCTTGCCTCAGAAATGGTCGTCTTCGGCCGCCTCGCCCGCGGCGAGCGCTTTTCAAGCGGCCGGCTGCAGGACCGCTGGCGCCTCCATCGCGGCGGCGGCCTCATCTGGACCGATACCGTCTGCCTCGAGGACCACCCCGGGGACTACCCCGAGGGTACAGCACTCGATGAGCCCTTGGCCTTCGGCGGAGCGCGGGCCATGGCAACGGTGGTCTATGCCGGACCCGATGCCGCCCAGCATCTGGCTCTCGCCCGCTCCTTGACCGGCGAGGCGCGCTGTCGCGCCGGCACGACATTGGTGAATGGCACACTACTTGCTCAATTCCTGGCGGAGGATCCGGGGAGACTGCGGGCGGACCTCGCCGGCTATGTGGCTGCCTTGCGCCACGCAGCGGCGGGGCTTCCGGCGCGGCCGCCGCGGCTTTGGCAATTCTAAGGGGGGTTGCTCGCATGCATCTCACGTCGCGCGAGAAGGACAAGCTTCTGGTCTTCATGGCCGCCCAGCTCGCCCAGCGGCGCCTGGCGCGGGGGCTGAAGCTCAATCATCCCGAGGCAGTGGCGCTCATCTCCGATTTCCTCGTCGAGGGCGCGCGCGACGGCCGCAGCGTGGCCGAGCTCATGCGCGACGGTGCGGGCGTCCTCACCCGCGACCAGGTCATGGAGGGCGTGGCGGAGATGATTCCCGAGGTCCAGGTCGAGGCCACCTTCCCGGACGGGACAAAGCTCGTTACCGTGCATCAACCGATCCGCTGAGAGGGCGCCCATGATCCCCGGCGAGATTCTGACCGCCCCCGGCGACATCGAGATCAATGCCGGGCGGGAAACGATCCTTCTGAGCGTGGCCAATACCGGCGACCGGCCGATCCAGGTCGGCTCCCATTATCATTTCTTCGAGACCAACCCGGCGCTCTCCTTCGATCGCGCCAGGGCGCGCGGCTACCGCCTCGCCATTCCCGCCGGCACCGCCGTGCGCTTCGAGCCCGGCCAGAGTCGGGAGATCCGCCTCGTCGCTTTTGTAGGCGCACGGATCGCCCAGGGCTTCCGCGGCGAGATCGCCGGGCCTCTGGACGAGGCGGCGAGATGACCACCCGCATCCCGCGCCGCGCCTATGCCCATATGTTCGGCCCGACCACCGGCGACCGCGTTCGCCTCGCCGATACCGAGCTCTTCATCGAGGTCGAGCGCGATCTCACCATCTATGGCGAGGAGGTGAAGTTCGGCGGCGGCAAGGTGATCCGCGACGGCATGGGCCAGAGCCAGCGTACCCGCGCTGCCGGCGCCGTCGATACCGTCATCACCAATGCGCTGATCCTCGACCATTGGGGAATCGTGAAGGCGGATATCGCCATCAGGGACGGCCGCATCGCCGCTATCGGCAAGGCCGGCAATCCCGACATCCAGCCGGGCGTCGACATCGTCATCGGCCCGGGCACGGAGATCATCGGCGGCGAAGGCAAGATCGTGACCGCGGGCGGCATCGACGCCCATATCCACCTGATCTGCCCGCAGCAGATCGAAGAAGGGCTCTATTCCGGTATCACCACCATGCTGGGCGGCGGCACCGGGCCCGCGACCGGCACGGCCGCCACCACCTGCACCCCCGGCCCCTGGCATATCGCGCGCATGCTCCAGGCGGCCGAAGCCTTTCCCATGAACCTCGGCTTCTTCGGCAAGGGCAATGCTTCCAGGCCCGAGGCCCTGGTCGAGCAGATCGAGGCCGGCGCCTGCGCCCTCAAGCTGCATGAGGATTGGGGCACCACCCCTGCGGCGATCGATTGCAGCCTGACGGTCGCCGATCGCTACGACGTGCAGATCGCGATCCATACCGACACCCTCAATGAATCGGGTTTCGTCGAGGACACCATCGCCGCCATCAAGGGCCGCACGATCCATGCCTTCCATACCGAGGGGGCGGGCGGCGGCCATGCGCCGGACATCATCCGGCTCTGCGGCGAAGCCAATGTCCTGCCGTCGTCGACCAATCCGACACGGCCCTACACGGTGAACACGATCGACGAGCATCTCGACATGCTCATGGTCTGCCATCACCTCGACCCGGCCATCCCCGAGGATATCGCCTTCGCCGACAGCCGCATCCGGCGCGAGACCATCGCCGCCGAAGATATCCTGCACGACCTCGGCGCCTTCTCCATGATCGCCTCCGACAGCCAGGCCATGGGGCGCGTCGGGGAGGTCATCATCCGGACATGGCAGACGGCGGATAAGATGCGGCGCCAGCGCGGCCGGCTGCCGGAGGAGACCGGTGACAACGACAATCGCCGTGCCAAGCGCTATATCGCCAAATACACCATCAACCCGGCCATCGCCCATGGCATCGCCCATGAGGTCGGCTCCATCGAGCCCGGCAAGCTGGCCGATCTCGCGCTCTGGTCGCCGGCCTTCTTCGGGGTGAAGCCGGAGATGGTGCTGAAGGGCGGCAGCATCGCCGCCGCTGCCATGGGCGATCCCAACGCCTCCATCCCCACGCCGCAGCCGGTGCATTACCGCCCGATGTTCGCCGGCTTCGGGCGCTGCATGACCGCGAGCGCCGTCACTTTCGTCAGCGCCGCCGCTGCCTCGCGCGATCTCGCGGGATCCCTTGGCCTCGCCCGCCCGCTGGTGGCGGTCGCCAATACCCGCGACGGGATCTCGAAGGCCAGCATGATCCATAACGACGCCACGCCCAGGATGGCGGTCGATCCCGAGACCTATGAGGTGCGGGCCGATGGCGTGCTGCTCACCTGCGCCCCGGCAGAGGTCCTGCCCATGGCGCAGCGGTATTTCCTATTCTGACGATGATACGCATCAGCCATGTGGCGAAGGCCGGCAGCTGGCCCGCCGCCGACGCCCGGGAAACCTTCACCCTGACCTATGAAGAGCGCTATCGCCGCCGCGCCGTGTTTCGCACCAAGTCAGGCGAAGACTGTCTGCTCGACCTGCCGAGGCCTATGCTGCTGGAGGATGGCGACGGGCTTCAGCTCCCCGGCGGCGGCTATATCCTCGTGCGCGCCGATCTGGAGCCCGTCATCGAGGTGCGGGCGAGCTCCCCGGCCCTGCTCTGCCGGCTCGCCTGGCATCTCGGCAATCGCCATCTGCCGGCGGAGATCAAGCCGGGCCGGATCCTGATCCGGCCCGACCATGTCATCCAGGCGATGCTCGAAGGCCTCGGCGCCCGGCTGAAGGCCCTGCGCCTGCCCTTCAATCCGGAAGGCGGTGCCTATGCGGCGCCGGCCGGGGAGCACGCCCCCGAGCATGGTCACGAGCATGGCCATGACCAGCCTTGAAGCCGGCGCGCTCTACCGCCTCATGGCCTGGCTCTCGCCGGCCTATCCCACCGGCGCCTTCAGCTACAGCCATGGCCTGGAATATGCCGTCGAGGCGGGTCTGGTCGGTGAGGCCCATGCGCTGGCCACCTGGGTCCGCACCGTGGTCGAGAAGGGTGCGGGCTGGATCGATGCCCTGATCCTGGCCGAGGCCTGGCGCGCCGCCGCGGCGGCGGATCTCGCCCGGCTCGGCGAGGTCGTGGTCCTGGCTTCCGCCTGGCGTGGGACGGCGGAGATGGCCTTGGAGAGCGAAGCCCAAGGTCGCGCTTTTCTGACCGCCACCCGCGCCGCCTGGCCCCATCCGTTGCTCGACGCCCTTGCCGGAGCCGGCGAGACGATCGCACTGCCGGTCGCCGTGGGTGCGGCGGCCGGAGCGGCGGAGATTCCCTTGGGGCTTTCGCTCCAGGCCTATCTGCAAAGCCTCGCCGGCAATCTTGTCTCCGCCGGACTCCGGCTGGTCCCGCTGGGCCAGACCGACGGCCAGCGAATCATCGCGGGCCTGGCATCCACCGTCGCCGATACCGCCCAGCGCGCCCTTGCCACCGAGCTCGAAAACGCGGGCAGTGCCGCCCCGCTGATCGACTGGTGCTCCATGCAACATGAAACCCAATATACGAGGCTCTTCCGCTCATGAATCCTTCTCCCAACGGACCGCTTCGTGTCGGCGTCGGCGGGCCGGTCGGCTCCGGCAAGACGGCGCTGGTCGATCGCCTCTGCAAGCACATGCGGGAAGGTTACGACATCGCCGTCGTGACCAACGACATCTACACCAAGGAAGATGCCCAGTTCCTGACGCGCTCGGGGGCGCTGGCACCGGAACGCATCGTCGGGGTGGAGACCGGCGGCTGCCCCCATACGGCGATCCGCGAGGATGCCTCGATCAATCTCGCCGCGGTCGCCGAGATGTCGGCCCGATATCCGGCCCTCGATCTCGTCTTCATCGAATCCGGCGGCGACAATCTGGCGGCCACCTTTAGCCCCGAGCTCGCCGACATCACCCTCTATGTCATCGACGTCGCGGCGGGCGACAAGATCCCGCGCAAGGGCGGGCCCGGCATCACCCGCTCCCACCTGCTGATCATCAACAAGATCGATCTGGCACCCCTGGTCGGCGCCGATCTCGCCGTCATGGACCGCGATGCCCGCAAGATGCGCGGCGAGCGTCCCTTCATCTTCACCAACCTTAAGGAAAACCGCGGCGTCGCCGAGATCGCCGATTTCATCGTCCGCACCGGCGGGCTGGGCTGAGAGCTCCGGTCGAGCGGTCAGCCTCACGCCCCGTCGTCATGGCGACGCGTTCCCGCGACAAGAAAATGTTATTTCCCTATCAGAGATTTGCGACATAATAGATGCCTAACAATCTTGCGACGGGGTGGCATCGATGCGGCAGACGACGGCTCGCCCGCTCGAGGCGGAGCGCCGGGAGGCCCTCGAGGCTGCGGTGCTGGGGCCGCTGCAGGCGCGCTACGAGCGCCTGACCAAGGCCGAGCGGAAGATCGCGAGCTATGTCATGTCGCGGCCCGACTGCCTGGTGCTGGAGACGGCCGCGATCATCGCGCGCCATGTCGGCGTCAGCGAGATGACCGTCAGCCGTTTCCTGCGCAAGCTGGGCTTCGAGGGGGTGAGCGCCATCCGCGATCGGCTGAAGGCCGATCTCTACGGCCCCGACGGCGCCCGCCTCTGGTCCATCGACCGGCGCTACGAGGCCTTCACCCAGCGCCGCGCCGCGCGCTTCGGGCTGGAGGAGAGCCTGGCCGCCGAGCTCGCCGCGATCCGACGCACCTATGAGCTGAGCGCGACCAAGGAATGGGCCCGCACCATCGACTCCGTCGCCGTGGCCGAGCGAGTCTTCGTGAGCGGCCTGCATATGGCCCGCGGCCTCGCCGTCGAGCTCGTCACCCGCCTCGAATATATCCGCCCGGGCGTGCGTCTCTCCAATGGCGAGAACGGCCACTATGCCGATGTGCTGGGAGAGCCGGCCAAGGGGAGTTGCGTCCTGCTCATCGATTTCTACCGCTACGACAAGGCAACCCAGCGTCTGGCGCGGGAGGCCAAGCGGCAAGGCATGGAGGTGGTCATCTTCACCGACACCTTCGCCTCCTGGGCGGGGGACATCACCGACCGGGTCTTCGCTTTGCCGACAAGCACCGGCCTCTTCTGGCATTCCACCGCCGCCTTCAGCGTCCTGCTCAATCTTCTGGTCAACGGCGTCATCGAGCGCCTCGGCCGGCCGGTCCAGAAGCGGATCCACCGGATCGTCGAGGCGCAACGGCTGTTCGACCAATATGCCGAGGATCGCTGATGTCGGCGGCCGGTGAGGCGATGCCGCGGCCCCGGCTCCGCGCCGGCCTGCCGCCGCGCCTGCGCGCCGGGATGGCGGGCGCGCTTCTGCTGGCGGTCCCTTTGCTTCTCGTCTCGCTGCTCCTCTCCCATTTCGCCGGGATCGCCATCCAGCGCACCTTCACGATCTTCCTGATCAATCTGATCGCCGTGCTGGGCATCGGCGTCTTCACCGGCAATTCGGGTATCCTCAGCTTCGGCCATGTCGCCTTCATCGGGCTCGGCGCCTATGTCTCGGGGTTGCTCACCATTCCCGTGGCCACCAAGGCGAGCGTGCTGCCGGCGCTGCCCGCCTTCCTGGCGACGACGGAGATGAGCCTGCTGCCGGCGCTGGTCATCACCCTCGTCCTCGTCGGCCTCTTCGCCGCCGCCGTCGGCATCCCCATCGCGCGCATGACGGGGCCGGCCGCGGTGATCGGGACCCTGGGGCTGCTGCTCATCGTCCACGGCATCATCATCGGGGCCGAGGATTTCACCCGCGGCAGCAACGCTTTCCTGGGCGTGCCGCGCAAGACGGGGCTGTGGACCGCCACGATCTTCGCTTTGCTGGCACTGCTGGCGGCACGCATCTACCGGGAATCGGTCGCCGGGGCGCAGCTGCGGGCCAGCCGTGAAGACGAGCTGGCGGCCCGCTCCATCGGGGTCAATGTCACGCGCCGGCGCATCGGCGCCTGGGTGGTGAGTGCGGTGCTGGCGGCGCTGGCCGGTGTGCTGCTCGGTCATTTCCTGGGCGCCTTCTCGCCCTCGAAATTCTATTTCGACGATACCCTGGCCTTGCTGACCATGCTGATCGTCGGCGGCCAGACCACCGTCAGCGGCGCCCTCGCCGGTACCGTGGTGGTCACCCTCACCATCGAGGTGCTGCGCCGGCTGGAGGGCGGCTTCGATCTCCTCGGCTTGGCCATGCCGCCGGCCTTCGGGCTGACCCAGGCGGGTCTCTGCGTCCTCATCCTGCTGGTCATGTATTGGCGCCCCGCCGGGCTGCTGGGCCTCCGGGAGCTCGACGAGCAATGGCGCCGGCGGCGCCGAGCCGCGCCCGCAGCGATACCCACCGGTTCCGAAGCCGAGGCCCCTGATCTCGCCGAGCTTCGCGTGCAGCCGCAGGGCGCTTTGGTCGTCGAAGGCGCGGTCAAGGATTTCTCGGGACTGCGGGCTCTGGACAAGGTCGGTCTGTCCCTCAAGCCCGGGGAGATCGTCGGGCTGATCGGGCCCAACGGCTCGGGCAAGACGACCCTGCTCAATGTGATCTCCGGGGCGCTGGTCCCGACGGCCGGACGGATCGTCATCGACGGCACCGATGCGACGCAATGGACGACCCATCATGTGGCGCTGGCCGGCGTCGGGCGCACTTTCCAGAACATCCGCCTCTTCACCAGCCTCAGCGTCTTCGAGAATGTCGAGTTCGCGGCTCTGGCCCATTGGCCCAGGTCCAGCCAGGCCGATGCCCAGCGCCTGGCCTGGCGGCTGCTGGCGGAGATGCGCCTCTCGGCGCTGGCGGATCGGCCCGCGGGCACACTGGATTACGGTGGCCAGCGCCGGCTCGAGATCGCCCGGGCCCTGGCGCTGAAGCCGCGCTATCTGCTGCTGGATGAGCCGGCGGCGGGCATGAACCCGACCGAATCCGCCGCCTTGCTGGCGGAGCTCTCGCGGCTGCGCCAGCGCTACGGCATCGGCCTTCTGGTCATCGACCACGACATGCAGCTGATCATGCGGCTCTGCGACCGCATCGTGGTCCTCAACCGCGGCCAGGCGATCGCCGCGGGATCGCCGGCCGAAATCCAGCGCGATCCCGCCGTGATCGAGGCCTATATCGGCCGCAAGCAGGCGGCCCGGCGGGAGTTGAGCCCGGCGGGAGTTGAGACTTGAGCGACCGACAGCGTGATATCGCCTAACAACGTCACACCGAGGGGCAGCGAAGCCCGAACAACAGAGCCGAACAAGGAGGAGTGTCATGAAAGGGATTGGAAGCTATCTCACTCTCGCCGCCCTCTTGCTGGCCCAGGGGCTGGCGACGGGCATTGCATCGGCGCCGGCCCGGGCCGACGACGACACGCTCATCATCGGCGCCGCCATCTCCAAGACCGGCTGGGACGCGCCCTATGATTCCCCGGTCATGGACGGATTCATGGTGGCGCTGGACGAGATCAACAAGGCCGGCGGCATCGCCGGCCATATCAAGGTCAAGGTCATCACCGCCGACAACCGCTCCGACAGCGCCCAGAACGCCATCGTGACCCAGGATCTGATCGATCAGGGTGCCCATCTCATCTTCGCGACCTGCAATTCCAGCATGGTCCATGCCTCGGCGCAGATCATCGTCGACGCCAAGATCCCGGCGATCTCGACCTGCTCCTCCTCGCCTACACTGCCGATCACCGGCCATGGCTACATCTTCGCCAATGCCGTGACCGATAATGTCCAGGGTGCCGCCCAGGCGACCTACGCCTACAAGGCCGGCTATCGAAAGGCCTATCTGCTGCAGTCCCACGACATCGAATACACCATGATGCCGAGCTATTTCGCCGAGGCCTTCAAGAAGCTCGGCGGCAGCATCGTGGGCGAGGGCAACTACGCCCTCGGCCAGCCGGACTTCTCCGCCGAGGTCACCAAGATCAAGGAGATGAACCCGCAGCCCGACGTCATCGTGACCTCGGCCTTCGAGCCCGACTTCCCGGCCTTCATCCGCCAGCTCCGCGGCGCCGGGGTGAAGATCCCCATGGTGGTGGGCGACGGCATCAATTCGCCGACGACCTTCGCGCTGGGCGATATCGTGGAGGGCGTGGTCTTCACCTCCTCCGGCTTCGCCGAGCCGGGCAGCCCGATGGCTGCCTATCAGGCCAAGTACCAGGCCAAATACGGCAAGCCCCCGGAATCCATCATGGATGCGCTCGGCTATGACCTGGCCATGATCGTCAATGCCGCGGTCACCCAGGCCAACAGCACCGATCCGGCGAAGATCCGCGACGCGCTGGCCAATCTCGAGAACGTCCAGGGTGCCACGGCGGTGATCAGCTACAAGGGCGGCAATGGCACGCCGACCCGGCCGGTAGCGGTGATCCGCATCCATGACGGCAAACGGGTGCTGGTCAGCCGGGAATCGCCCGATCCCTCCATCGTTCCGGCGCCGCGGCTGGATCCGAAGGGCTGAACCCGATGCCGCTCCTCGCCGTCTCGGGGCTGACCGTCAGCTACGGTGCCATTCGCGCCGTGCGCGGCATCGACATCGCCATGGAGACGGGAGAGGTGGTCGCCTTGCTGGGCGCCAATGGGGCCGGCAAGTCGACCACCCTCAAGGCGATCGTGGGGCTGGTGCCGGCGAGCGGGGAGATCAGCTTCGCCGGCAGCTCGCTCCGCGGGGTGGCGACGGAGCGGATCGTGGTGCGTGGCATCACCATGGTGCCGGAGGGGCGCCGCGTCTTTCCCTCCCTGACCGTCTTGGAGAACCTGACTCTGGGTGCTTCGGCGGCGGCCGATCGGAAGGCCCTGCCCCGCAACCGGGCCGAGGTCTTCGATCTCTTCCCCATCCTGGCCGAGCGGCGCCACCAGGCCGCCGGTACGCTCTCGGGCGGTCAGCAGCAGCAGCTCGCCATCGCCCGCGCCTTGATGTCCGAGCCTCGGCTGATCCTGCTGGACGAGCCCTCCCTGGGTCTGGCGCCCCAGATCGTCGACGGCATCTTCGAGCTGATCCTGCGGCTGAAGCAGCGCGGGCAGACCATCCTGCTGGTGGAGCAGAATGTGGCGGCGGCCCTCGATATCGCCGACCGCGCCTATGTGATGGCCAATGGCGTCATCACCATGTCCGGTGCGGCCGAGGTCCTGCGCGCCTCGCCCCAGGTGGCCCATGCCTATCTCGGCGGCGAGCTGACCCTGGAGCAGGCGCCGTGAATTATTTCATCCTGCAGACCATCAACGCCCTCAGCCTGGGGGGCACCTACGCCCTGCTGGCCCTGGGCCTCGCCGTCGTCTTCTCGATCCTGGGCATGATCAATTTCGCCCATGGCGCGCTGATGACCTTGACGGGCTATGCCCTGGTCTTCCTGAGTGCGGCCAGCCTGCCCTTCGCGGTCGCGGCACCGGTCGCGGTGCTGGTGGCCATGGCGAGCGCGGTCATCCTGGAGCGCCTGGCCTTCCGCCCCGTGCGCCGGGCGAGCGGGGCCACCATGCTGCTCACCAGCTTCGCCGTGGCGGTGCTGTTGCAACTGGGATTCCAGCTCTTCATCTCGACGAGGCCCCAGATCGTGCCCCTGCCGGCGCTGCTGACCGACAGCATCGATATCGGGGAGATCTCCATCGGGGCCAACCGGCTGATCTCCATCGTGGTGGCCGTGGTGGTGCTGATCGGCCTCAACATCTTCCTGAAGCGCAGCCGCATGGGTCTCGCCATGCGGGCCGCCGCCGAGGATTTTGACGTCACGCGTCTGATGGGCATCCGCGCCGACCGGGTGATCGCCACGGCCTTCGCGCTGTCGGGCCTGCTCGCCGCCATCGCGGCCATCCTCTGGATCGCCCAGCGCTCCTCCGTCGATCCCATGATGGGGCTGATCCCCGTGCTCAAGGCCTTCATCGCCACCACCATGGGCGGCCTCGGCAGCCTCTCCGGCGCCGTGCTGGGGGGCATGCTGCTGGGGGCCATCGAGATCTATCTCGCCGCATATCTGCCCGATGCCGTCATGCCCTTCCACGGGGCGATCACCCTGGGCATCGTCATCCTGGTGCTGGTGCTTCGCCCGCAAGGGCTCATCGGGCCGACGCGGGAGATGGCGCGGTAAGGATTCTTCACGCATCGAACAGGGGAGATCTAGCGATGCCGATGGTGACGCTGAACGGGTTGAAGCAGCATTACAAGCTCGAGGGCGAGGGGCCGGAGACCATCGTCCTCGTCAACGGCCTGGCCGACGATCTCGAGACCTGGGCCGAGCAGATGGGGGACTTCCTTGGCGCCGGCTACCGGGTGCTGCGCTTCGACAACCGCGGAATCGGCAAGTCCGGCCGGCCGCGCGGCTCCTATACCACGGCCCAGATGGCGGCCGATGCCAAGGCCCTGATCGACCATCTCGGGCTGAAGAAGTTCCACCTCGTCGGCGTCTCCATGGGCGGCATGATCGCCCAGGAATATGCCCTCGCTTATCCCGGCGATCTCAAATCCCTGTCGCTCTGCTGCACCTATGCGGCCCCGGGGCCTTTCTGCTCGCGCATGTTCCAGCTCTGGCGCGACATGGCCAAGGCCATGGGCGTGCCCACGGTCATGCGCGACGTGACCCTCTGGGCCTTCACCCAGGAGTTCTTCACCAAGCATGAGGAGACCCTGAAGCAGTTCGAGGCGGCGATGGCCACCCTCGACCAGCCGGTCCAGGTCTATCTGTCCCAGCTCCATGCCATCCAGGTCCATGACACGACGAGCCGGCTGCACCGCATCAAGACTCCGGCGATGGTCCTGGCGGGAGCCAATGACATCCTCATCCCCCTGCAGCTCTCGCGCCAGCTCCATGCGGCGATCCCCGGCGCCGAATGGGCCACCTCGAAGGGCGGCCATGCCTTCCTCTGGGAGTTCCCCAAGCCCTTCAACAAGAAAATCCTGCGCTTCATCGGCCGCCACCGTTGAGGCGAAGGGATTTTTTCGACCGAAGCGTCGCCCGGGCGCATGGCGGGTTCCATATAAGAAGGGCGATCTAGCCGTTTGTCGCTCATCTCACCGGAGGGAAAAATGATGCATCCGTTAACAACTCGTTGGCTTTGGGCCATCCTTGCCTGCGTGCTATGGCTCGGCGCACCGCTGATGGCCGTCGCCGCACCGGTCTCGTTCCAGGTCAAATTGGACGGGGCGCAGCAGGTGCCGCCGGTGCAGACCAATGGCAGCGGCACAGCCGACCTGAGCTATGATTCCGCGACCCATGTCCTCACCTGGAACGTCGTGTTCGACGGCCTCAGCGGCCCGGCCACGATGGCCCATTTCCACGGTCCTGCCGCGGCGGGCGCGAACGCCGGGGTGCTGATCTGGATGAGCGAGAAGGGCAAGATGGACCCGGTTCCGAGCCCCCTCAAGGGCCAGGCGACCCTGAGCGACGCCGAGGCGGCGGATCTGACCTCGGGCAATCTCTACATCAATATCCATACCGCGGCGCATAAGGATGGAGAGATCCGCGGACAGGTCGTCCTGCCGCAATAGTTCACCCTGGCCGAGCTCGTGTCGGCTGGAAGGCCGGCACGAGCGGCCATTTTCAGCGGCTTTCCCCCCACAGTTGCATTGACCGGAAGCCGGGTTTGCCGCCATATTGCTGCATGGTTCAATTAAAAAGTTTAGTTCGGCCATGGATCGGGGGTTCTGCTCGGGCGGCGAGTGAATTCTCCAGCCCAAACGAAGCGATCAATTTCGACAAACAGGTAATTTTCATTGCCGTCCCGAAGACCGGGACGACCTCGGTCAGGAATCAGCTCCGCTCCCACGGCCCCTTCCTGGTTCCCAATCCGCACCTCAATATCACCCAGCTGCGCAGCCTGCTGTATTTCTGGAGCCTCAGGAAGACGCTCGGGACCAATGCGCAGTTTCCGACCGGCGGCATGCCGTCCGATACGCAGATCCGCTCGGCGAGCGACGAGACCTTTCGCAGCTTCTTCAAATTCTCGGCGGTGCGAAATCCCTGGGCGCGAACGGTCTCCCTCTATTTCCGCCAGGAAGGCGTCATCAGCCACAACCGCATCTCCTTCGAGGAGTTCTGCGAGAATCACGCCTATGCCAGCGACACCTGCAGCCATCCCACGCTCCATTCCAATCAGCTCGATTGGCTGACGGATGAGGATGGAAGAATCGGGGTCGATTACGTCTACAAGATCGAGGAATTCGAGAGCAGCCGGAACGAGATCAGGGAGATGACGAACGGCCGGATCAATTTGCAATTTCTGGTCGCGAACAAGAATCCCCTGTCCCGCGCGGACAGATACCGCGACATGTTCACCGACCGCACCCGCCAGCTCATCGCCAGGCGATTCGAGAAGGACATCGATACCTTCCGATACGCGTTCTGAGCGGCTCTCCTCCTGTCGTCATTCCCGTGACGGATCAGAGTCACGCCGCGTCGTGAAAGATGATCCCCAAGGTGAACCGCTCGCCTCGGCGCAAGGTACTGACGCCGTGGCGTAGATTGGCGCGGTAGACCCCGCGGGTGCCTCGGGCCGGGCGGTGGTGAACGGCGAAGATGACCGCCTCGCCCTGGCGGAGCGGCACCACCTCGGCCCGGGATTGCTGGCGCGGCCGCTGCTCCGTCAGCACGAATTCGCCGCCGCTGAAATCCGCCTCGGGCTCGCTCAGCAGGATCGTGAGCTGCAGCGGAAAGACATGGGCGCCGTAGAGATCCTGATGCAGCCGGTTGTAGTCGCCGGGCCCGTATTTCAGCATCAGCGGCGTCGGGCGCGACTGGCCCGCGCCGTGGCATTCGGCGAGGAAATCCGCGAGGGCGGGCGGGAAGCGTCGCTCCTCCTCCAGCGCCTCACCCCAGCGATTGGCGATCGGTGCCAGCCGGGCATAGAAGGCCTCGCGCAGTTTCGCCACCGCCGCGGGCAGCGGATAAGCGAAATACTGGTATTCGCCTTGGCCATAGCCGTGATGCTGCATCACGATGCGGCGGCGAAAGCGATCCGCCTCGTCATAGAGCGCGATCAGGGCCCGGCATTCCGAAGGCGTCAGCAGCGGCGGCGTGGTCGCGAAGCCCGATTGGTCGATGCGCTCCGCGAGCGCGGACCAGTCCAGTTTCGCCAGGTTTTTCTCCGCCATCGCGATCTCCTCATCCTCGACCCCATGAACCTGGGGCGACGGTGCTGCTATCGCTATCCGAGCCTTGCGCCTTCTTCTCCACCGTCATTCCCGCGAAAGCGGGAAGGTGGATTCACATTTGAAGTGCAACAGTTGAGCCAGGAATGCCTCGGCTGGGGTTTGGAAGTCCAGGCATTTTCGTGGGGTATTGTTGTAGGCGGCGACGACGGCGTTGAGGATTTTGGGACGGACGGCGGCGAGATCGGTTTTGCGTGGCAGGGGCCGGCGCATGCGTCCGATTGCGTTCTCGATCCCGCCCTTTTGCCAGGGGCTGTGGGTATCGCAGAAGAAGGTTTGGATACCGAGGTCGGCTTTGAGGCGGTAGTGCTCGGCGAACTCGGTGCCGTTGTCGAAAGTGATGGTTTGGCGCAGTTCGGGAGGCAGGGGTTCGAGCCAGGCGATGAGTTGTCGCGCGGTGGGTTCGGCAGCTTTGTTTGGCTGTCTGGCGAGGATGAGGATACGGGAGACGCGCTCGTGGGCGACCAGGATGGCCTGGCCATAGGTTTTGAAGAGCATGAGGTCGGCTTCCCAATGTCCTGGGAAGGCCCGGCCGTTGGCGGCCTCGGGGCGCTGGGCGATGGAGACACGGCCCTTGATGGAGCTCGCGGACGACCCGCCTTTGCGGCCGCGCCAGCCGCGCTTGGCTTTGGCCCTGGGAAGATAGTGCCGCCAGGAGCCGTCGTTGGTGCGGCGGATCTGGGCATAGATGAAGCGATAGATGCTTTCATGGCTGATGCCGGTTGCAGCCTTGTCGCAGGCCAGCCGGCCGGCGATCTGTTCGGGCGACCAGCCGTGCCGGAGGCGATCGAGCACGAGGCGGCGCAGCTCGCCGTCGCGCTCCAGGCGCGATCCGGTCCAGCGCCGGGCTTTCGCCTGCTCATGAGCATGGCTCGGCCTGTAGCCGACCTGCTTGCCCCGGTTGCGCCTCAGCTCGCGAGAAATCGTCGATGGCGGGCGATCCAGAGCTGCCGCGATTTGGCGGATGGATTGCCCGTCTTCATGAAGACGGGCAATCCGGCACCGTTCATCCAATGACAGGTGCTCATATTGCTTTCCCATTGCAACACCTTAGACAGGTGTTGCACTTCGTTTGTGAACTCAGGGGATCCAGGGCTGCAAGCGAGACCTGCGGTCCCTGGATCTCGGCTTTCGCCGGGATGATGGAAAGAATAGAGCGGACCCTAATCCCGCGGCGCCTGCGCCCCGGTCATGATGGCGACGGCTTCGGGCATGGAGCAGGTCTTGGGATCGACGACGCAGATGCGCCGGCCCAGGCGGTGGATATGGATGCGGTCGGCCAGCTCGAAGACATGGGGCATGTTGTGGCTGATGAGGACGATGGGCAGGCCCTTGCGCTTGACGTCCTGGATCAGTTCCAGCACCCGGCGCGCTTCCTTGACGCCGAGGGCCGCG
Source organism: uncultured Alphaproteobacteria bacterium (assembly GCA_963757155.1). Lineage (GTDB taxonomy): Bacteria > Pseudomonadota > Alphaproteobacteria > Dongiales > Dongiaceae > DASXQK01. Next base: position 30,823 of record CAVWQS010000014.1, on the reverse strand, counting down.
GTCGGTTCGTCCATGATGATGACCCGGCTGCCGAAGGCCGCGGCTCGGGCCACCGCGATGCCCTGGCGCTGCCCGCCGGAGAGGGTCTCCACGGCCTGATTGATGTTCTGGATCGTGGTCAGGCCGAGGGAGTTCAGCTTGTCGCGCGCCTCTCGCTGCATGCGCGCCCGGTCGAGCTTGAAGAAGATGCGCCCGAGGACTCCTTCGGCGCGCATTTCGCGGCCGAGAAAGAGATTGTCGGCGATGCTGAGAGCCGGCGAGAGGGCCAGGTTCTGATAGACGGTCTCGATGCCGGCGCGCCTGGCATCCAGCGGCGAGCGGAAGCTGACCGGCTGGCCGTCCAGCCGGATCTCGCCATGATCGGGGATAACGGCGCCGGTGAGCGCCTTGATCAGGGTCGATTTGCCGGCCCCGTTGTCGCCGATGACGGCAAGGATCTCCCCGGGATAGAGGTCGAAATCCGCATGATCCAGGGCCGTCACCCTTCCATAGCGCTTGACCAGCCCATGGGCCGACAGCAGAGGCGTCTCGGCGCCGTTCCTCATGAGCTGAGCTTCCTCAGCCACTGGTCGATAGCAACGGCGACGATGATCAGCAGGCCGACGGCGAACTCCTGCCACAGGACATTGACGCCGGAGAGCGCCAGCCCGTTGCGGAAGACGCCGACGATGAGGGCGCCGATCAAGGTGCCGATGATGGAGCCGCGGCCGCCGAAGAGGCTGGTGCCGCCGATCACCACCGCGGTGATGCTGTCGAGGTTCGAGGTCACCCCCGCCTGGGGGCTGACCGAGCCGATCCGCCCGATGAGGGCCCAGCCGGCCAGCGCGCAGACGGCGCCGGCGACGACGTAGACGGAGATCAGCGTCCGGCTGGTGCGGATGCCCGAGAGCCTTGCCGAATCCGGATCGTCGCCGGTGGCGTGGAGGTGGCGGCCCCAGGCCGTCCAATTCAGCAGGTACCAGAACAGCGCCACCAGCAGCAGCATGAAGACCGAGCCGTAGGTCAGCCGCGCGCCGAGGAAATCGATGGTGGTGCCGAACCACTGCAGCAGCGGCGCGGTCTGTTCGATGTCCTGGGCCCTTATGGTCTCGCTCTGGGAGTACCAGAGATTGAGGGAGAAGAAGATGTTCCAGGTGCCCAGGGTCACGATGAAGGGCGGCATGCGGATGAGCGAGATCAGCGAACCGTTGATCAGCCCGCAGAGCGCGCCCACGCCGATCCCGACCAGGATCGCCAGATAGTCCGGCAGACCGATATCCACCGCGAGCCGTCCCATCACCACCGAGCAGAGCACCATGATGGCGCCGACCGAGAGATCGATGCCGGCGGTGAGGATGATGATGGTCTGGGCCACCCCCAATATGCCGATGATCGTGACCTGCTGGATGATCAGCGACAAATTGAAGGGATGCAGGAAACGGTGGCCGACGGCGATGCTGAAGAAGACCACGCCCAGGAGCAGGACGAAGGCGGGGATCGTCGTGGGATGGCTGTGGAGGAAATGCTGCAGCCGGCGGAGCGCGCCCTCCCGCTCCTCCTCCTCGACGGGAACGCTCGGCCCGCCGGCGGCGCCGGCCCGATCGGGCATGGAGGTTGTCATCCCTTATCCCCCGATGCTGCGGCGGGGAAGGGCGGCAAGCCGCCGCCCTTCCGCCTCAGCTCAGCCTCGCGCTTTTGATCTGCCGGTTCAACCCCAGCACTTGGCCAGGCCCTGGGTCGAATCCAGGGACGGCAGGCCCGAGACCGGCTTGTCGGTGATGAGCTCCACGCCGGTGTTGTAGAAATCCAGACCCGGAGTCAGCTCGGGCTTCTTGCCGGATTTGGCATATTCCGCCACCGCATCGATGCCCTTGGAGGCCATGAGCAGCGGGAATTGCATCGAGGTCGCCCCGATGATGCCCGCCTTGACGTTCTTCACGCCGGGGCAGCCGCCGTCGACGGAGACGAGCAGGACATCCTTCTCCTTGCCCACCGCCTTCAGCGCCTCATAGGCCCCGGCCGCCGCCGGCTCGTTGATGGTGTAGACGACGTTGATATCGGGATCCTTCTGCAGCAGGTTCTCCATCGCCGTGCGTCCGCCCTCCTCGGCGCCGCCGGTGACGTCATGCCCCACGATCCGGGCGTCGACCTCGTCGCCGATATGCTTGGCATCCTTGATGTCGATGCCGAAGCCCTGCAGGAAGCCCTGGTCGCGCAGCACGTCGACGGTGACCTGGTTGGGGCTGAGATCGAGCAGCGCGATCTTGGCCGAGGCCGCCTTGTCGCCCAGGGTCGCCTTGGCCCATTGGCCGATGAGCTCGCCGGCCTTGAAATTATCGGTGGCGAAGGTGGCGTCGGCGGCGGTGATGGGATTCAGCGGCGTATCGAGGGCGATCACCAATATGCCGGCCTGGCGCGCCTTCTCGACCGTCGGCACGATGGCCGCCGTGTCGCTGGGGGTGATCAATATGCCCTTGGCGCCGGCCGCGATCAGGCTCTCGATCGCCTCGACCTGGGCCTGGTTGTCGCCGTCATATTTGCCGGCGAAGGTCATGAGCTTGACGCCGGCCTTCTCGGCCTCGGCCTCGGCGCCTTGGCGCATCTTGACGAAGAAGGGGTTGGTATCGGTCTTGGTGATGAGGCCGACAGTGGCCTGCTGCGCCATCGCGGCGCCGCCCAAAACGATCGCGGCGCTCATGATGGCGCCGGCGAAGACAAGCCGCCCGAACTGCTTCGACATCGCTTCCTCCCGGGTTTCAGATCCATTGGGATCGGCAGTTTCTCCGCCGCTCCATGCAGGCCGAATGCTGCCCGCTCTTCACCATAGAAAAGATTCCCTGCTGAGCTGTCAATAAATTCATCCAGTGGATAGATTTATTGACAGGCCATGGGGACGGCGGCCATTCTCGGCGGACTTGGCGTTACCGCCGGTAGTCGCAAACCGAAAGAAGCGGCGGATGACAGAGGAGCGCCCCCCAATTCCCGGCAGGGGCCGACAGTTCGATATCCGGATGGCCGAGGGTGCCAGCCCCGCGCCGCGCGCCTTCGATCATGCCCGGGGGAGCAATCAGAACGGCGTCCGCCTCTATAACGAGCGCCTGATCCTCTCGCTGATCCGCCGCCACCGGAGTTTGTCCAAGGTCGAGATCGCGCGGCTGACCGGGCTCTCGGTTCAGACCGCCTCGGGCATCGTCGGCCGGCTGGAGCAGGACGGGCTGCTCCTACGCCGCGATCCCCAGCGGGGCCGGGTGGGCCAGCCTGCCATCCCCTTCAGCTTGCATCCCGAAGGTGCGCTGTCCCTCGGCCTCAAGATCGGCCGGCGAAGCTGCGATCTGGTGCTGATCGATTTTCTGGGCCATGTCCGCCACAGGCTGCATGAGACCTATCCTTATCCTCTCCCCACCCCGCTCACCGCCTTCGTCGCGGACAATCTGGAGCGCCTGACCCGGACGCTGCCGCCCGAGCAGCAGCAGCGGATCGCCGGGCTCGGCATCGCGCTGCCCTTCGAGCTCTGGAATTGGGAGAGCGAAGTGGGGGCACCGGCCGGCGCCATGCAAGGCTGGCGCTCCATCGATATCCAGGCAGAGATCGCCCGGATCTGCCCCTGGCCCGTCAGCATCTGCAACGACGCCACCGCCGCCTGCGGCGCCGAGCTCTTTTTCGGGGAAGGCGCGCGGTTTCGCGACTTCGTCTATTTCTTCATCGGCTCCTTCATCGGCGGGGGAATCGTGCTTGACGGCAATCTCTATGCGGGCCGGACCGGCAATGCCGGCGCTCTCGGCTCCATGCCTGTTTCAGATTCCGGCAGGAGCGAGCAGCTTATCCGTTCCGCCTCGATCTATGTGCTGGAGAAGAAGCTGATCGCCGCCGGCAAGGATCCGGCGCGGATCTGGCAATCGCCCGATGCCTGGGACGATTTCGGCATTCATCTCGAGGAATGGATCGAGGAGACGGCGGCGAGTCTCGGCCCAGGCCGTCGTAGCCGCCATCTCCGTCATCGACTTCGAGGCCGCGATCATCGACGGCGCCTTCCCCGCCGAGGTCCGCCAGCGGATCCTGGCCCGCACGGCCGAGAAGGTCGTGGGCCTCGATGGCCAGGGGCTGTCGCCCGTGCAGATCTGCGGTGGCACCATCGGTAGCGATGCCCGCGCCATCGGCGGGGCGGCTTTGCCGTTGCTGGCCTCCTTCGCGCGGGACCGCGAGGTGCTGTTCAAAGAGCCGGCAAGGGTGGCGGCGAGATGATCCTGGTCGCGGGCGAGGCGCTGTTCGATCTCTTCGTCGCTGGCGACGACGGCAGCGGCTTCGCTTCGATGCCGGCCAGGGGGATCGCCCTTCAATGTCGCCATCGGCCTGGCGCGGCTTGGTCAGAGCACGGCCTTCCTGGGCGGCTTGTCGGTGGATTTTCTCGGCGGCCGGCTGATGCGCCTGCTGGCCGCCGAAGGCGTGGGCACGAATTTCATCCAGCACCGGCGCCAGCCGACGACCCTTAGCGTCGTCGGCCTCAACAGCGAGGGCGCTGCCGCCTATGCCTTTACCGGCGACGGGGCGGATCGCGTGGTGCTCGCCGACGATATTCCCGCTTTGCCGGCAGATTGCCGTGCGATCCACCTCGGCTCCTTCTCCGCCGTGCTCGAGCCCATCGGCAGCTCGCTGGACTCGCTCCTGCGCCGTGAGTTGGGCCGCCGCCTCATCGCCTATGACCCCAATATTCGCATCACCATCGAGCCGGATATCGAGGTCTGGCGGCGAAAGCTCGAGAGCCTCTTGCCCTTGGTGCATCTGCTGAAGATCAGCCTGGAGGATTTCAATTTGCTCTTCCCCGGGGCCGATCCCGCCGAGATGGCGCGGCGCTGGCTCGGCCGGGGACCGCGCCTCGTCGTGCTGACCCGCGGCAGCGAGGGGGCCTGGGGCTGGACCGCGACGGTCGAGGTGGAGATGGCGGCCGTGCCGACGGAGTTGGTCGATACCGTCGGCGCCGGCGACAGCTATCAAGCCGCCCTCCTCGCCGGCCTCGCCGAGACCTGGCGCCTCAACCCAACCGCGCTCTCGGCGCTGACACCGGCGAATCTCGCCCAGCTCCTCGCCTTCGCCGGCACCGCCGCCGCCATCACCTGCTCCCGCCGCGGCGCCGATCTCCCCCGCCGCGCCGAATTGCCGCCGCTGTCGGCAAGCTGACCCCGGGGCTTCCCGCCCTCTCCTCCCGTCATTCCCGCGAAAGCGGGAATCCAGGGCCACCGGCTCAGAAATCTATCGCTCGCCCTGGATTCCCGCTTTCGCGGGGATGACGGTTGAGAGGAAGAGGCGACCGCTGCCGCTCAGCCGCGCGCGGCGCCGAAGCGCAGCACGCCCTCGATCAGCGCATCGATATGGCGTTCCTGCGTGCGGTGATTGACCAGCGCCGCGCGGATCGCGAGCCTGCCGTCGATCGTCGTGGTCGAAGGCGCGGCGATGCCGGACTCCTGCAGATCGGCGACGATCTCCGCATTCACCCGATCGGGCTCGGCGGCGCGATAGCGGAAGCAGACGATATTGAGCTGGGCCGGGGCCAGCAGTTCCAGCTCGGGCCTTGCCGCGATCTTCTGCTCGAGACTGCGGGCCAGCGCGCAGCTTCGCGACATGGCCGCCCCCAACGCCTCGGTGCCATGGACCTTGAGGGTGAACCAGGTCTTGAGGGCACGGAATCCGCGCGAGAGGTCGGGGCCGAAATCGCAGGGCCAGGGCGAGCCGGCGGCAAGCCCGCGCGTCTCGCGGCGGAGATAAGCGGCCGGTGCCGCGAAGCTCGCGCGGTGGCGCTCCCCGTCGCGCACCAGGAGATAGCCCGCGTCATAGGGCACTTGGCCCCATTTGTGGAAATCGAAGGCGATGGAATCCGCCTGCTCGATGCCCCGGAACAGCGGCGCCAGGTCCGGCGCCATCAGGGCGAGCGCGCCATAGGCCGCATCGATGTGGAGCCAGATGCCCTCGCGCCGGGCCAGATCGGCGATCGCGGCGAGATCGTCCACCGCGCCGACATCCACGGTGCCGGCGGTGCCCACGATGAGGAAGGGCGTGAAGCCCTGCGCCCGGTCTTGCGCGATCGCCGCCGCCAGTGCCGCGAGATCGATCCGCTGGCGCCCATCGGTCGCAATGCGGCGCAGCGCCTCGCTGCCCAGCCCCGCGAGATCGATGGCTTGGCGCACGCAGCCATGGGCGGCGGCGGAGGTATAGGCGCTGAGGCGCTTGCCGCGGGCGGCGAGGCCCTGGCGGCGCACCTCGAATCCCAGCACGGTGGTCCGCGCGATCAGCACCGCCATGAGATTGGCCATGGAGGTGCCGGTGACGAAGAGGCCGCTGGCCGTCTCGGGAAAGCCGAAGAGCTCGCGCATCCAGATCAGGATCTGGCGCTCGACCTCGATGGGCATGTGATCGCGCCCGCCGAGATTGGCGTTGAGCCCCGCCGCCAGCATCTCCGCCAGCATGCCCACCGGCGTGCCGCCGCCATGGACCCAGCCCATGAATCCGGGATGGGTATTGCCAGTGGAGAAGGGCAGCACATCCGCCATGAATTGCCCATGGGCCTCGGGGAGGCTCGACCCCGCCCGCGGCAGCGGCTCGCGAAACCGCGCCCGCGCCTCCTCGGGGATTGGCTGCCAGACCGGCCGTTCCTCGATACCCTCGATGTAGTCGAGGATGTCGTCCAGCATGCGATGGCCCTGGGCACGGAAGCTCGGCCAGTCCACGGGATCGAGGTTTTGATCGCCGCGTCGGGAATCGGATTTGGTCATGGGTTTTCCGGGATCGTGGTCTCAGCGTTTATGGCGCTGTGCGTCGCACGACTCCAGCAGGATCTTATCCCTCTCCCGCGCTTCAAAGCGCGGGAGAGGGATTTCCTTCGCCGCTTGCCTTACCGATACCCCGTCTCGATCAGCGGGATCAGCGGGCCGATGCTCTCCGGCGTGACGACGCCGGCGCCAGTGTTGAGCGAGAGGCCCGGCATCTTGTATTTGGCCGTCAGCACGCATTGCAGCACCGGCATGAAGCCCTGGAGATAGAGCAGCTGATCCAGGGTCACGGTGACATAGCCCGATTTCAGGCCATCGATGGTGGCGGGCGCCAGATCGATGCCGCCGACGGTGATGTCCCCCGGCTTCTTGCCGGCCTTCTTCAGCACATCCTGGAGCACGCCGGTTACCCCGCCATGCTGGGTCCCGATCGCCTTAAGATTGGGATGGCTCTGGACATAGGCGGCCAGCACCGGCACGGCCAGCGACGGATCGGAATTCGCCTCCTGGGTGATCTCCAGCCGGTCGACCTTGAGCCCCGCCTTCTCCAGCGTATCGGCCAGACCCTTCTCGGAGAGGCCGCGCTCCGCCTGGCTGAAGACGCCATAGACCATGGCCTCGTCGCCGGACTTGAGATGACCCGCATCGATCATCCGCTGCGCGGTCAGCGATCCGCCGGCATAGAGGTCGACGCCGGCATAGCCGAAGCCCTGGGGGCCGTAGTTCTTCTGCAGCTCGCTCAGGGGCGAATTGCCGTCGGTGACGACGATGCCCTGGCTCACCGCCTGCTTGACCAGATCGGCGAAGGCATCATTGCCGGGATGGCCCATGATGACGATGCAGGAGGGCCGTGCGGCCAGCGCCTCCTTGAATTGCTGGATCATGGTCTCCGGCGCCCAGGCGGAGAATTGGGCGTTCAGCTTGTCGACGCCCAGCGCGGTCGCCGCCGCCGACGCCCCGGTCTGGCGCGCCAGAGTGGCGCCGTCACCGGCATTGCCGCCCATCTGCATGTAGATGGTGATTCCCTTGCCCGGCGCATCATCTGCGAGCGCCGTGCCGGCGCTGGCGAGCAAGGCCGCCGCGGCGGCCCCCATCAGCAGTCGTCTGGCCCGTTTCATGGTTTCCTCCTGCTTGTTGCGGTTTCGAAGCCGGCCCCGCTTGGCGGAAGCCGGCTGCACCTATCCGGCCGGACCCGTCCGGTCGAATTCCTTGGTAGGCTTGATCTCGGCCCTGGGCTTGATCGTCGTGTTGCGGGCGAAGAAGGCGCCGAGGCGATGCGGCTCCTCCACCCAGAGATAGAAGATGATCGAGATCAGGAACACGAGGCCCTGGATCGTGCGCACCCAGGCGCCCGTGAGCCCCGTGGCCACCAGCCCCGCCTCGATCATGCCGATGATGAAGCAGCCGAAGACCGTGCCGATGATGGTCGCCCGCCCGCCGAAGATCGAGGTGCCGCCGATCAACACCGAGGCGATGGCGGTCAGCAGATAGCCCTGGCCCTGATTGCCAAAGAAATTCTTGTTCTCCAAGGTGAGCAGCATGGCCGCGGCCGCCGCCAGCCCGCCCATCAAGGTGAAGAGCTTGATCTTCTCCCGCGCCACATCGATGCCGACGACCCGCGACACGGCATTGGAATTGCCGATGAACAGCACATGCTCGCCGAAGCGGTGACGGTTCAGGATGAACCAGAGGGCAATGACGATCAGCGCCGTCCAGATCGCCTGCACCGAGACATCGTTCAGCCAGGCGAGGGAATCCGGCGCGCCGCCCAGCCGGCCGACCAGGAATTGCCAGACCGAACTCTGCTCGGCCCCGCGCAAGGCATAGGATTTGCCGCCGGAGAGCACCGTCGCCATGCCCGACCAGAAGAACTGCGTCGCCAGGGTTGCCATGAAGGAGGGTACGCCCACCCGGGCAACCAGGAGGCCGTTGATGTAGCCCACGAAGAGGCCGGAACCGAGGCCTGCCGCGACCGCGAGCCAGCCGAGCTCGTATTGCTTGAACAGGATGGCGAAGACGAAGCCGCTGAAGGAGATGATGGCGGGAAAGCAGAGATCGATCTCCCCGGCGCCGATGACGAAGGTGAGGCCGATGGCCAGCAATATCAGGGGCGGCAGGGTGGAGAGGAAGGTGGTGTAGATGTAGGGCGCAAGGAAGACCTGCGGCGCGGTGTACATGAACAGCGCCAGCAGCACGATGAAGACGAGGATGATCGGCAGCCCTTCGACCCGCTGGATCATCCTGAAGAGACGCGGCGCTGCCATCTCTGGTCCTCAGTGCTGCAGGGCGATGAGGTATTCGGTGAGCTCGGGCACGCTCATGTTCTTCGGCGAGATCTCGGCCACGATCGTGCCGCGGTCCAGCACCACCAGGCGGTCCGCCACCTCATGCACATGGGCAAGGTTGTGCTCGATATAGACGCAGGCCCGGCCCTGATCCTTGATCCGCCGGACGAAGTCGAGGACCTTGCGCACCTCGGAAACGGCAAGGGCCACCGTGGGCTCGTCCAACACGATGAGATCGGCATTGAAATGCATGGCGCGGCCGATGGCGATGCCCTGGCGCTCGCCGCCGGAGAGCAAAGAGACGGTGGAATCCACGGAAATGCCCGCGCCGCGGAAGCCGATGGAGGTCAGCAGCATGTCGCGGGCGACCGCCCTCTCCTTCTTCACATCGATGAAGCCGAAACGGTTGGTTATCTGCCGGCCGGCAAAGAAATTCCGCCAGAGCGGCTGCTTCTCCGCCAGGGATTTGTCCTGATAGACCGTTTCGATGGAGAGGTCATGGGCCTGGCGCACGGAATAGGCGCGCCAATCGATCTCCCGGTCGCGCACGAAAATGCGGCCCGATGTGGGCCGCAGCACGCCGGTCATGACCTTGATGAGGGTTGATTTCCCGGCGCCATTGTCGCCGATCAGCCCGACGATCTCGTTGCGCCCGATCCTAAGATCGATATCGCGCAGCCCCTGGATGGCGCCGAAGAACTTCTGCACCTTCTCCAGGCGGACGATGTCCTCATAGTCGGATGCGGGGGATGGCGTTCCGGACGACGGCGGCATCTTCCTCCCGTGACGATGAGCGGCCTAGGGAGCCGCTTGATTTGTATGACAATAGCAGAGGGAGCGGCGGCCTGCCACTGCCGTGCTAGGCGCCATAGGGCCACGTCCTTGCCGTCATCCCCGCGAAAGCGCTAGTCGATACTTATCTCGTTGATCGCCGCCGGCTCTTTCTTCCCCCGCCCCCTGCGGGCCGATAGGCCCGCGCTTTGAGGGGGGCGGGCCGGGGTGGGGGTGGCCGAATTCTTTGCGCTGCAGCCGATTCTTCAAGATTTAATTGAGCCGCAAATGCCAATCGCCCTGACATCCAAGGGGCGGGCTGTTCTGAGGAAAGAGTTTATGGCCACCCCCACCCCGGCCCGCCCCCCTCAAAGCGCAGGCCGATCAAGAGTGATCGGCCTGCAGGGGGCGGGAGAAGAAAAGGGGGCCACGGCAATCAGCGAGTTATGTGCATGCAATAGCGCGAAAGCGGGGATCCAGGGCAAGCGGCAAGCTGCCGAGCATGTGGCCGTGGAATCCCGCTTTCGCGGGAATGACGAAGACGGGCGCGGTTAGGCCGCGCGCGCGAGCAACTCCGCGACGGTGGTGCCGAGCTCCGAGGGATTGGGCGCCACGCGCACCCCCGCCTCCTGCAGGATCTCCACCTTCTCATCGGCGCTTTCGCCGAAGGCGGAGATGATGGCGCCGGCATGGCCCATGCGCCGGCCCTTGGGGGCGGTGAGCCCGGCGATATAGGCGGCGACGGGCTTGGTCATATGGTCGCGAATGAACTGGGCGGCCTCGGCCTCCTGCGGCCCGCCGATCTCCCCGATCATCATCACGGCCTGGGTCTCGGGATCGGCCTCGAACAAGGCGAGGGCATCCCTGAAGGAGCTGCCATTGATGGGATCGCCGCCGATGCCCACGCTGGTGGAGATGCCGATGCCCAGCGCCTTCATCTGCGCCGCGGCCTCGTAGCCGAGCGTGCCGGAGCGCCCGACCACGCCGATGGCACCCGGCTTGTAGATATTTCCCGGCATGATGCCGAGCAAAGCCTTGCCCGGGCTGATGACCCCGGCGCAATTGGGCCCGATCAGGCAGAGGCGCTGCTCGCGCTTGTAGCGGCGCATGTAGCGCTTCACCCGGATCATGTCCTGGGCGGGGATGCCGTCGGTGATGGCGACGCAGAGCTCGAGCCCGGCATCGGCGGCCTCCATGATGGAATCCGCGGCGAAGGGCGGCGGCACGAAGACGATGCTGGCGGTGGCGCCGGTGGCGGCGACCGCCGCGCGCACCGAGTTGAACACCGGCAGGCCCAGATGAGTGGTGCCGCCCTTGCCCGGCGTCACCCCGCCCAGCAGGCGTGTCCCGTACTGGATCATCTCCTGGGCATGGAAGCTGCCGATCTTGCCCGTGAAGCCTTGGACGATGACGCCGGTCGTCTCGTCGAGAAGGATGCTCATGCCGCTTCCTCCCGGGGCTGCAACTGCTCGGTCTGGCGCCAGGCGGAGACGACCTTCTCCGCCGCCTCGGCGAGGCTGTCGGCGGCGATGATGGGAAAGCCGCTCGATTCCAGGATCTCGCGGCCCTCCTCGACATGGGTGCCGGCGAGGCGCACGACCAGCGGCACGCGCATCTCGACTTTCTGCAGGGCCTGCACGATGCCGCGGGCGACCCAGTCGCAGCGGTTGATGCCGGCGAAGATGTTCACCAGCATCGCCTCCACCTTGGCGTCGGAGAGCACGAGATTGAAGGCCTTGGCCACCCGCTCCGGCGTGGCGCCACCGCCGATATCGAGGAAGTTCGCGGGCTCGCCGCCGGCATGCTTGATCATGTCCATGGTCGCCATGGCGAGCCCGGCACCGTTGATGATGCAGCCGATATTGCCCTCGAGCCCGACATAGCTGAGGCCGCGGTCCATCGCCTTGGTTTCGCGCGGATCCTCCTGGGATTTGTCGCGCAGCTCGGCGATGCGGGGCCGGCGGAAGAGGGCGTTGTCGTCGAAGCTCATCTTGGCGTCCAGCGCCAGCAACACGCCGTCGGCCGTGGTCACCAGCGGGTTGATCTCCACCATGGTCGCGTCGAGATCGCGGAAGGCCCGGTAGCAGCCGAGGATGGTCTCCACCGCCTGCGCCGTATGAGCCGAGTTGAGGCCGAGGCCGAAGGCAATCTCGCGGGCGTGGAAGGGCTGCATGCCGACGGCGGGATCGACGCTGATGCGGATCAGGGTCTCGGGCCGGGTCGCGCTGATCTCCTCGATCTCCATCCCGCCCGCCGCCGAGGCCACCACCATGATCCGCTCGCTCTGCCGATCGAGCACCAGGCCGAGATAGAACTCGCTCACCACCTCGCTGGCCGCCTCGACATAGAGGCGGTTGACCAGCTTGCCGCGCGGCCCCGTCTGGGCGGTGGCGAGGCGCTTGCCGAGAAGCGCCTCGGCCGCCGCCTCCACCTCAGCCTCGTCGCGGCAGAGCCGGACGCCGCCGGCCTTGCCGCGGCCGCCGGCGTGGATCTGGGCCTTCACCACCCAGCGCTCGCCGCCGATCTCCCGGGCGCGATAGGCCGCCTGCTCCGGGCTATAGGCAAGACCGCCGCGGGCGACCTGCACGCCGAAACCGGCGAGGAGTTCTTTCGCCTGATATTCGTGGATATCCATGGCTGCCCCCGATCTTGCCGTCAGGCGCCGACGGCGCGGCGCGGGAAGACATGGGTCGCCTGCTTCGCCACGGCGTAATGCGCCTGGGCCGCGGCGACCCCGCTGCCGAGCTCGATGGGAATGCCGAGATCGGCGAGCGCCATCTCGGTACCGGCCAGCGCCCCCAGCAGCATGATCTCGTTCAGGCTGCCGAGATGGCCGATGCGGAAGACGCGCCCCGCCACCTTGGCGAGGCCGACGCCGAGCGAGAGGTTGTAGCGCTCATAGGCATGGCGCACGACTTCATTGCTGTCGAAGCCCGCCGGCAGGACGATCGCGCTCACCGTGTCGGAATGCCAGCGCGGATGCCGGGCGCAGAGCTTCAGCCCCCAGGCCGCGACGGCCTGGCGAACGCCTTCGGCCAGGCGGTGATGGCGCTGGAAGACCTGCTCCAGCCCCTCGCGCTCCAACAGATCGAGAGAAGCGCGCAGGCCGCGCAGCAAGGTGGTCGCCGGGGTATAGGGGAAATAGCCGTCCTTGTTGGTGCGGGCCATATCGGCGAAATCGAAATAGCAGCGGAAGGATTTGGCCTCGGCGGCCGCGGCCATCGCCTTCGGGGAGACGGCGACGATGGCGAGGCCCGTGGGCAGCATGAAGCCCTTTTGCGAGCCGGCGACTGCCAGATCCACGCCCCATTCGTCCATGCGGAAATCGATGCTGGCGATGGAGCTGACGCCATCGACATAGAGCAGGGCCGGATGGCCGGCGGCATCCAGCGCCCGGCGCAGCGCCGCGACATCGCTGGTGACGCCGGTCGCCGTCTCGTTATGGCAGACCAGCACCGCCTTGATGCGATGGGCCTTGTCGGCGGCGAGGCGCTCGGCATAGGCCTCGATCGGCGCCCCCTCGCCCCATTCGCCCTCGATCACGTCCACCTCGAGGCCGAGGCGCCGGCACATCTCGACCCAGAGATGGGAGAATTGGCCGAAGCGGGCGGCGAGCACGCGGTCGCCGGGCGAGAGCGTGTTGGTCAGCGCCGCCTCCCAACCGCCGGTACCGGAGCCCGGGAAGAGGAACACCTGTCCCTCGGCGGTCTTGAAGACCTTCTTCAAGTCGCGGAAGAGGCCGAGGGTGAATTGGGGGAAATCCGGGGCTCGCTGATCCTCCAGCGGAATGTCCATCGCCTGGCGGATGGCATCGGGCATGTTGCTGGGCCCGGGAATGAAGAGCGCATTGCGTGCCGACATGAGCCTGTTCCTCGCTTGGGGATGGTGGCGGGAATCGTCCTGCTTGCGGCCCCTGGCCGCGGCGTTAGGTGATGTCGTAGACCTCGGCTTCGACCCGGCGCATGACGGCGGCGAAGTCGAGAGGGGTGGGGTCTTTCCGGTCGTCGCTGGGGGCCGCGAGGGGGCGGACAACCTCATCTGCGGCGGCGGGCCGGGCTTGGGCGGCGGGCGGGGTGCTGCGAGCGTCCATCTGATGACCTCCCATCGATCCCCCTCGCCCGACCACGGGGCCGGGCTGGGGCACCATTACATTGACTATTGGAAGTCAATTTATAGAATCGGTCGATTGGACAAATTCTCATGGAAAGGCATCAGATTTTCTCATGGTGTCGCTGCGCCGCCGCCTGCCGCCCGCCAATAGCCTCGTGGTCTTCGAGGCCGCGGCCCGGCATCTGAATTTCACCCGGGCCGCCAAGGAGCTGGGGGTGACCCAGGCCGCAGTGAGCCGGCAGATGCAGCTGCTGGAGGACCATCTCGGCACGGCGATGTTCCAGCGCACGCCCCGCCATCTGAAGCTGACCCCGGCCGGCCAGCGCCTCTACAAGGCGGTGACCATGGGGCTGGAGCATATCGCCGGCACGGCGGTCGAGCTTCGGCGCATCGGCCGCGAAGCCGATCTCACCGTCTCCTCCAGCGTCACCTTCGCCTCCTATTGGCTGATGCACCGGGTCGCCAAATTCCGCGCGGCTCATCCCGAGATCGAGCTGAAGCTGGTGGCCTCGGCCCCGGTCAGCGATCTGGCCTCGGCGGGGGTGGATCTGGCCGTGCGCTACGGCTCGGGGCGCTGGCCCGGCGTGCGCACCGCCCGGCTGATGGACAACGAGATCTTCGCCGTCTGCGCGCCCGGCTACCGCGCCGCCACATCCCTCAGCCAACCCGCCGATCTGCTGGATGAGGTGCTGCTGCATCTCGCCGAATACGACCGCAACTGGGTCACCTGGGATGCCTGGCTGAAATCCTTCGGCGTCGCAGGGCCGGCGCGCCGGCGCGGCCTCACCTTCGACAATTACCTGGTCCTGATCCAGGCCGCCCTCGACGGCCAGGGCGTGGCGCTGGGCGGCGGCCGTCTGGCGGAGGATTTCATCGCAAGGGGCACGCTGATCCGGCCCATGGCCGCCACATTGGGCTCCGATCGCGGCTTCTATCTGCTCTGGCCCGCCGACAGCGAGCAGAGCCAGCCGGCCCGGCTTTTCCGCGACTGGATCATCGCCGAGGCCAGGGCGGAGAAGCCGGCGGAGTGATGCATCCCCGGCCGGTTTGTGCCAATCTCGCCGCGATGTTCGCTCCACCCCGATAGCGCCTTTCTCGCCCCATCAAGAGCCCGCGCCTGATCCATGGGACTCTCGCGGCGTCTTCTGCGTTCCGATGCGATGGAGGCCTTCGTCTCCGTCGTCGCGGCCACCTATATCCGGCTGATCTATCGGACCAACCGCTGGGAGCGGGTCGGTTTCGAAATCGCCGACCGCCTGCTGGCCGAGAAGCGCCGGGCGATCATCTGCTTCTGGCATGGGCGGCTGCTGATGATGCCCTATGGCGTGCGCGGCGACCGGCCCTTCCATATCCTGATCTCCGATCATCGCGACGGGCGGCTGATCGCCCGCACCGTGCGCCGCTTCGGTATCCAGACCATTCCCGGCTCCTCCTCCCGCGATCCGGTGAAGGCGCTCTACCGCATGGCGCGGCTCGCCCGGAACTACGACCTGCCCTGCGTGACGCCGGACGGCCCGCGCGGGCCCCGCATGCGTGCCGCCATCGGCCCGGTGCTGGCGGCCGAGATGGCCGATGCCGTGCTGGTGCCGGTCAGCTATTCCACCAGCCGCCGCCGCCTGCTGACGAGCTGGGACCGCTTCCTGCTGCCGCTGCCCTTCGGGCGCGGCGTCTTCGTCGTCGGCCCCGAGATCGAGGTGCCGGGCTCCCTGGATCCGGCGCGGCGCGAGGCGCTGCGGCTGCGTCTGGAGGGCGCGCTCAATGAGGTGACGGCGGAGGCCGATCGGCGAATGGGTCATGCCCCCGTCGAGCCGGCGGCCGCTCGGGTTCCCGTCGGCGCGCCGGAAGCGGCGGCATGAGAAGTTTCAACACACGGGTTCGCCGGAAGGCGGGCTTCATCTCGAGGGGGATAGAATGATCATCGGTTTCGACCATACGAGCTTCACCGTCGCCGACATCCACAAGACGGTCGACTTCTGGACCAAGCATCTGGGCTTCGAGGCCGCCTCGCTCTCGCCGCGCGAGGGCGATTGGCAGGAGAAGGTGACCGGCGTGGCGGGGGCGGAGCTCCTGATCGCCCATCTCTACGGCCATGGCCATCACATGGAGTTCATCCAGTATACCGGCGGCTCGCGGCCTTCGCCGAAGCTCGAGCCCTCCATGGCCTGTGTCGCCCATGTCTGCCTGATGGTCGACGACATCGACGCGACCTGGCGCGACCTGATGGCGGCCGGCGCCCGCGAGCAGGGCGAGGTCAGCGACGTCACCATGGGTCATGCCAAGGGCTGCCGGGCCGCCTATCTGCGCGACCCCAATGGCATCATCATCGAGCTGGTGGAGATGCCCTCGGCCACGACCAAGATGTAAGAACGCCGCTCAGGGCTTCGTGAGCCAGACGATCAGCAGTGACACGCTCACCACGGAGCAGAGGGTGGAGATCAGGATGGCGCGCGAGGTAAGCGCAGCCTCCCGGTCGTAAAGCTTGGCCAGCATGAAGGGGCCCGTGCCGATGGGCAGCGCGCTCAGCACCACCGCCACCTCGGCCCAGAGCCGCGGCATGGGAAAGATCCAATAGGCCAGCACCGCGGTGATGGCGGGATGCAGCAGCAGCTTGATCAGCACCAGGCGCAGCACCGCGCGATTGTCATGCCCGCCGCTTTGCTGGGCGAGGAACAGGCCGATGGCGACCAGGGCGCAGGGGCTGGCCGCATTGCCCAGCAGGATGGCGAAGCGATCCACCGGTAAAGGCAAGGGCAGCCCCGTCGCGGCAAAGATCATGCCGAGCACCGGCGCCACCAGCAGGGGATTGCGCAGCAGGGTGAGCGAGACCTTGCCCAGCGCAGGCCGAAATCGCCGCGACCGTGACGGTCGACCTCGATCATCACGATGACGATGGCGAAGAGCAGGCAGGCGGTGAGCAGGGTCGCGATGATCACCGGGGGCAGGCTCTCCCGGCCGAAGAGGACGAGGCAGAGCGGTATGCCCAGAAACCCCGTATTGGCATAGCCGGCGGCGAGGCCCTCGATGCCGGCATCGGTCAGGCTCTGGCCGCCGCGCCGCTGCAGGGCGAAGGAAAGCCCGAAGGTGATCAGCATGCCGCCGCCGAAGGCGAGGAGGAAATGGAGATTGGCGAGCTGGCCCACGGCGAGCGTCGCCATCGCCTGGAAGAGCAGCGCCGGCAAGGCGAGATAGACGACGAAGCGGTTGATGCTGTCGGTCGCAGCATGGCCCAGGATCTCGAAGCGCGCCGCGAGATAGCCCGCCAGGATCAGAGCGAAGACCGGGAGCGCGGCATTGATGACGGCTTCCATGCGGGACGGCTCTTCCGCTGTTTCAGGTTTCGCTAGGTTAAGTAGGCGGCCCCGTTACAATCGCATAGGAATACGCCGCCCGGGACCGGATAAGGCAAGAGCTGCAGACAAGGAACCAGATCTCCGTGAAGCCTCCCGAGAAGCTGATCGTCAGGGCGCCCATCTTTCTAAGTGAGCAGGACGGTCCGTCGGAACGGGTGCTGAAGGAACAGCTTTCACTCTATTTCGATACGGACAAGCGGATCTCCGCCGCTTATTTGGCCCGCGCCGATCTGGGAAATATAAAGGGAGAGACCGTCGTTCTCTGCCTGCGGGTCGATACAGACCAACAAGACGATTTCGTGAGCAATATCGGCATTATATTTTCAAATCTTTTCAATGCGGATGAGAAGCTCGACATCATGTTTCTAACGTCCGAGGATGAGATGCGGCTTGGAGAGGTCTGCGGCCCTTTCTATCTGCAGGCCACATCGGGTCCCAACTGACATCGGCCTTCGCCGCCCGGGACGGCAGCGGAAGCCGAAGCTAATGCAGCTTCAGCCGCGGCTCCGTCCGGCGCTTGATCAGATTGGCCAGTGTCGCGAAGGCGACCCAGACGAAGCCATGCAGCGCCAGCTGGTGTTTCTTGTAGAGCGAGAGATAGGCGAGCCGCGCGATCATCCCCTCCAGCATCACGCTGCCCAACAGATTGCCCATGAGATTGCCGACGCTGCTGTAGCTGAGCGAGATCAGCGAGCCATAGTCGCGATAGACGAAATGCCGCGGCGGCTTGCCCCCGGGGCGTCCGTCAAGACGCCGTTCCAAGGTCCCCGCCAGCAGCATCGCCTGCTGATAGGCGGCCTGGGCCCGGGGCGGCACCGCGCGGTCCGATCCCGGTTGCGGGCAGGCGGCGCAATCGCCGATGGCGAAGACATCGCTGTCCCGGGTGGTCTGCAGCGTGTCCAGGACCACGAGCTGATTGATCCGATTGGTCTCGAGCCCGTCGAGATCCCTCAGGAAATCGGCGGCCTTCACACCCGCCGACCAGACCTTGATCTCCGCCGGCAGGAAGTGACCGCTGCGGGTCGTGATGCCGTCATCGCTGACGCTGACCACGCTCTCGTCGGTATGGATCTGGATGCCGAGCTTCTTCAGCTCCTTCGCGGTCGCCTCGGAAAGCCGCTCGGGCAGATTGGGAAGAACGCGGGGCGCCGCCTCGATCAGGCTGATCTCCACGTCGCGGGTGACATCGATGCGGTCGAGGCCGTAGTCGGAGAGATGCCGCAGCGCCTTATGCATCTCCGCCGAGAGCTCGACGCCGGTCGCCCCGGCGCCGACGATGGCGATGCGGAGCACCTTGCCCGGCGTCCGGTCCGGCTCGAACTGCGCCCGCATGCAGACGCTGAGCAGGCGCTGCTGGAAACGGTCGGCCTGCTGATAGCTGTCGAGATAGAGGCAATATTCGGCAACCCCGGGAATGGCGAAATCATTGCTCGTGCTGCCCACGGCGACGACCAGCGTGTCATAGGCGATCTGCCGGGCGGGGGTTACTTCCTCCCCCTCGGGGTCCAGGATCGAGCCCAGATGCACCAGGCGCTTCGCCCGGTCGAGGCCGTCCATGCGGCCGGGCTGGAAGGCGAAATGATGGTCGCGGGCATGGCCCAGATAATTCACGTCGTCGTTGTGCGGCCCCATGGTGCCGACCGCCACCTCATGCAACAGCGGCTTCCAGATATGGGTGAGGGCATTGTCGATGAGGGTGATCTGCGCTCGCCCGCGGCGGCCCAGCCGGTTGCCGAGCTTGGTGGCCAGCACCAGCCCGCCGGCGCCGCCGCCGACGATAACGATGTGGTGGGGTTTCTCAGCCAAGGCCCCTCCTCGCAGCGGGTTTGCCGGCCCGATTATGGCCCGGCTTGTCCGGGCAAAACTACGGCGTCGTGGATTTCGGCAGGAGATGCACCGCGATGGCGCGGGGATCCTCCGGCCGCTCGACGGTGACGCGGGCGTCGAGATCGGGACGGCGGCGGGTGAAGAAGGGCAGCACATCGCGGGTGGTGAGCAGCCAGGCCGGCGCCTTCACCTTGGGAAAATCGGGGATCGGCAGGCTGACGATCGGCCCCTCGACATAGAAGAGGCGGGTCGGATCGCAGGGCGGCAGGCAATAGACCGGCGCCGGATCGGCCTGGATCGCCCGGCTGATCATCTGCCCCGTCCCCCGCGACAGGCCGAATTGATCGGCGAAGACCGGCACGCCGATGCTGGCCAGGATCAGCTGATAAAGCACGAGGGCGCCCAGCATCCCGGAGGTGAGATAGCCCAGCCAATGACGTCGGCGCCAGAGCTCCTGGGCCACGAAGGCCCCGAGCACGCAGGCCGCCGGGGTCAGCGGCATTGCGTAGCGCGAGCCGGTGCCGGGCCAGACCAGCAGCAGGGCCATGCCCGTGCAGGCATAGCAGAGCAAGGGAAAGACGACCGGCAACGACAGCAGCGGGATGCTCCGCCGCCAGCGCTTGGTCGCCAGGAAAGGCAGCAGCAGCGTCGTGGGCAGCCACTCCAGCGCCAGCTGAATGATGAAGCGGGCGCGCTCGTAGAGATAATTGGCGGCGCTGTCCTGCCCGTCCATGCGCATGTAGCGCAGCCAGTTGTATTGATCGCGGGGCTGATAGACCGCAGCCGCCCAGCCGATATTGACCAGCGCCGGCAAGACCGCGGTGAGTCGCCAAGCCCCAGATCTGCTCCCAGCGCCGTCGCAGCAGGATATAGACGCCGACCCCGAAGACGAAGAAGCCCGCGGGCTGCGGCCCCTTGGCCAAAGAGAGCAAGGTGACGATGAGGGCGCAGGCGATCCAGCGGCTGGCGCTCACGCGGCCCTTCTCCTCGCCGTCCCACCAGACATAGAAGGCGGCGAAGGAAAGCCCCGTCACGACGGTATCCGGCTCGGCGATGGTGAGCTTCTGCAGCAGCAGGGAGCAGAAGAGAAAGCTTCCCGTAGCGAAGAGCGAGGCGCCGAGGCTGGCATAGCGGCGCGTCAGCCGCTGGATCAGCAGCGCCGTCAGCAGCACCGAGAGCATGACCGGCCAGCGCGCCGACCATTCGTTCACGCCCCCCGTGAAAGGCGCGATGACGACCGTGGTCCAGGGCAGCAGGATCGGCTTCTCGGCCCAGCGCTCGCCATAGATCTCCGGCTCCAGCCAATGGCCGCGCTGGACGATGTCCTTCGCCATGGCGGCATTGCGGCCCTCCTCATAGATGAAGGAGCGCATCGAGAGATTGGGGAGCGACGCCGCGGCCCAGACGGCGATCACCAGCAGCAGCACCAGGAATCCCTCGCGCCCGAGCCGGGGCGCGGCGGGCCTTGCCCAGGCGGCGTCATAGCGGCGCGCGAAGGAGCGGCGGAGATCGCCTGCGGTCAACTTCTCCGCCTCATGACGGTGGGATCCTTGGATGCCTGCGGGAAAACGGGCGGATGATAGTCAAATGCCCTGCGGCGTCAATTGGAGGGCGGGTGCCGCCCGGTAGGAACGGCTCTCTCCCCCCGTCATGGTCGGCGAAGGCCGACCATCCACGAGTTTGCATGCCACGGGGCTAGGTTGTCGATATCCCGCGAGATCGACAGGCCACGAATCCACCACGGAGGCACGGAGGTCACGGAGGAGAAAGAATTTCCGTGACCTCCGTGCCTCCGTGGTGAAATTTTCTTGAGGGGTGGAGCAGCCGGAATAATCGGGAATTGTAACGGAAAACCCATCCGAGGTGGGCAAACTCGTGGATGGTCGGCCTTCGCCGACCATGACGGTTGGGAGAGTGAAGCTCGCCGGTCGCCCTCGGAGCGTGGGGCACGGTTCCGGCATGACGGAGAGCAAGGCGCCGCTGCGACCCATCGTCACGCCTTCGCCAGATGCTCCTTGATCAGCGCGTTCACTTTGGCCGCGGCTTCCATCTGGACCATATGCCCGGCGCCCTCGATCACCTCGACCTTGGCGCCTTTGGCATTCCCGGCATGGGCGGCCGGGATGATCTTGTCCTCCTTGCCCCAGACGACGAGGACCGGGACACCGAGCTTGCCCAGCGCATCCGTCAGGACCGCCTGCTGCCGCCCCTCCTTGAAGCTGCCCGCGGCGAGCGCGGCCAGGGCGGCATCCACCCCGTCGAGGCGCTTGTACTTCAGCAGGTCGTCGACGAGCTGGCGGGTGACCTTGCCGGGATCGGCGAAGAGATTCTCCACCACCGGCTTCAAATCGCGGCGCGAGGCGGCGCCGACGAAGCCCTGGATGTAGTCATTGTTGATCTCGGGGCCCAAGCCGGCCGGCGAGATGAGAGTAAGGGACCGCACCTTGCCGCCGCCTTGGCGCGCCGCCTCGATGGCGATGGCCCCGCCCAGGGAATGGCCGACGAGATGCGGCTGCTCGATGCCGAGCGCAGCGGCGAAGGCGAGCAGGGTCTTGGCGAGACCGGCGGGCGTCGGATCGGCCAAAGTCTTTCCGGATTGGCCATGGCCCGGCAGATCGAGGGCATAGACCGTCGCGCCTTCCGCCAAGGCGTCGATGTTGAACAGCCAATTGTCGAGATCGCCGCCGAAGCCGTGGATCAGGATCACGTTCTGCGGCCCGCTGCCGCGGCGCGCATAGCGGATGCGGCCCTCCGGCAGGTCGAGGAACTCGTGGCCGGGTCCCGCCTCCTCCTCGCCTTCCTCCACCACCGGCGTCACATAGCTCGAGACATAGGCGTCGATCTCGGCATCGCTGACGCTCTCATCCGCGACCACGCCCAGCAGGGCCTTCACGGGATAGACCGTGTCGGGCGTGCCGACGCGCCGGCGCAGCACGCCGGAATCGGCCGCCTCGACCACGCCGGCGATCTTGTCGGTCTCGACCTCCAGGATCTCCTTGCCGACGTCGATCCGCGTCCCCTCCTCCGCCAGCCAGCCCGTGACCTTCCCCTCCTTCATGGAGAGACCCCATTTCGGCATCACGATGGGCTTGATGCGATTGTCGGACATGCTGCTCCTCGATGCGGTTCGATGTGGAATGCGCTCGGCGACATCCCCTCCACCGTCATGTCAGCGAAGCGGGGATCCAGGGCCATGGATCTCGCGGGTTGCCCTGGATTCCCGCTTTCGCGGGAATGACGAAAGAGAGACGGCTGCTACATCGCGTTCAATGCGCCATGGTCTTCTCGACCGCGGCGACGATATGGGCCGCGGTCGGGACGTAGATATCCTCCAGCGACGGCGAGAAGGGCACCGGCGTATGGGGCGCGGTCACCATCTGGATGCCGGCCTTCAATGATTTGAAGGCCGCCTGCCCGACCTTGGCGGCGATATCGCTGGCGATGGAGCAGCGCGGATGGGCCTCGTCGACGCAGACCAGCCGGCCGGTGTTCTCGACGCTGTCGATCACCGTATCCATGTCGATGGGCGAGAGGGTGCGGAGATCGATCACCTCGCAGTCCACGCCCTTCTTGGCCAGAGTCTCGGCCGCCGCCATGGCGCGGTGAACCATCTGGCCATAGGTCACGATGGTCACATCCTTGCCGTCGCGCAGGATGTTCGCCTCGCCGAAGGGGATGACATAGGACTCCGTCGGCACATCGGATTCATGGCCGTAGAGATTCTTGTGCTCGCAGAAGATGACGGGATCGTTGTCCCTGATCGATTGGATCAGCAGCCCCTTGGCGTCATAGGCATTCGACGGGCAGACCACTTTCAGCCCGGGGATATGGGTGAAGAGCGGCGTCAGCATCTGGGAATGCTGGGCGGCGGCACGGAAGCCGGCACCCACCATGGCGCGGATCACCACCGGCGTCGTCGCCTTGCCGCCGAACATGTATTTGAACTTGGCGGCCTGGTTGAAGATCTGGTCGAAGCAGACACCCATGAAATCGATGAACATCAGCTCCGCCACCGGCCGCATGCCGCAGGCGGCCGCGCCCACGGCCGCGCCGATATAGGCGGATTCCGACAGCGGCGTATCCATCAGCCGGTCGCCGTATTTGCCGTAGAGCCCCTTGGTGACGCCGAGCACCCCGCCCCAGGCGTCCTGCTCGCCGGCCGCGCCCATGCCGCCGACGATATCCTCGCCCATCACGATCACCCGGGGATCCCTCGCCATCTCCTGGTCGAGGGCCTCGTTCAGGGCCTGCTTCATGCTGATCTTGCGTGCCATGATTCTTCCCCTCTCAATAGGCGACGTAGACGTCGGTCATGAGCTCTTTCGGCAGCGGCAGTGGTGCGGCCTTGGCGGCTTCCACCGCCTCGTCGACCTCCTTGCCGACCACGCTGTCGATGGCGGCGAGCTCCGCCTTCTCGACGACGCCCGCCTCCAGCAGCCGCCCGGTGAAGATCTTGATGCAGTCGTGGTTCAGGCGGATCTCGTCGACCTCGCCCTTGCCGCGATAGGTCTGGGCATCGCCCTCGAAATGGCCGAAGAAGCGGATCATCTTGCATTCCAGCAGCGAAGGCCCGCCGCCTTCCCGCGCCCGCTTGATGACCTCCCCCGCCGTCTCATAGACGGCGAAGAAATCCGTGCCGTCCACGGTCACCCCCGGCAGGCCGAAGCCCGCGGCGCGGTCGACATAGCTGTCCACGGCCACGGCCCAGTCGCGGGCGGTGGATTCGGCATAGCCGTTGTTCTCCACCACGAAGACCACCGGCAGGTTCCAGACGGCCGCGAGATTGAGGCTCTCCAGGAACATGCCCTGGTTGGAGGCGCCGTCGCCCACGAAGCTGATGCCCACACCCTTGTCGCCGCGGAACTTGGCGGCGAGCGCCGCCCCGCAGGCCAGCGGTGCGCCGGCGCCCAATATGCCATTGGCGCCCATCATGCCCTTGGAGAGATCGGCGATATGCATGGAGCCGCCCTTGCCGCGGCAGGAGCCCGAGGCGCGGCCGTAGATCTCGGCCATCATCTCCCCGATGTCGACGCCTTTGGCGATGCAATGGCCATGGCCGCGATGGGTGGAGGCGATGCGGTCGCGCTCGTTCAGATGCATCATGATGCCGGTGGCCGCGGCCTCCTCCCCGGCATAGAGATGGACGAAGCCCGGAATATCGCCGCGCGAGAATTCGACATGAACACGCTCCTCGAATTCGCGGATCCTGCGCATGGTGCGATAGGCCTGCAGCAGACCGGCCTTGTCCAAGGGAAATGGATTGTTGCTCATGGCGTCCTCCTCCTTCTCATCAAGATGCCGCGCGGGTCAGCGCCGCGACGCGGTTCGAATGCATGAGGGCGTGGCGCGCCGCGTAATGCATGCAGGCGCCGACGTCGATGGTGGTGAGCGCACCCTCCTCCAGATCGATCACGACCCGGTCGCGCTCGGAGAAGGAGAGCTCGCGCTCGCCGTCCAAGCGCGATCGAGCCGGCAGCGATCGACGGCCGGTGCGGCTTGCCCGCCTGCAGGCGGCGCCAGCCGAGAATGCCGATGTCGCGCATATAGCCGGGGGCGATGGGCGCATGGAGCACCAGCGTCGCGTCGGCGGGCGGGCACATGGAGACCAGAAGCCCGCCGGGCTCGCGGCGCGAGACCGGCTCGAGCAGCCCGGCGATGGCCGAAAGCCCGATCACCTCGGGATCGGCGAAGGCGACCAGGAGCTCGCGGAAGGTCTCGGTGCGCCAGAGCGCCCGCGCGCCCGACATAGCGCTCCGTCACGATGGCGACATCGACCAGCGCGATCTCCTCCACCGCCCCTTCATTGACGGAGACGACGAAGCGCTTGTTGGTTTGGAAGGCGACCGAGGCCGGGATGCGCCCGGCGACGGCGAGGCCCACGGCCAGCCCCGTCACCGTGGGCTCGCGATGCTCGGGAAAGGCGTTGTTGGTGCCGGTGGAGATGCCGGCCAGCGGCACCTTCCCGCAGGCCGAGGCCACGGCGCGATGTGTTCCGTCGCCGCCCAGCACGACGATGGCCGAAGCCCCGGCCGCGCACATCGCCGCCGCGGCGCGCCGGCTGTCCTCCACCGTTCCCGTGACCCGCATGTCGACGAAGGACAGCTCGGGGAATTCCATCTCGCCCTGATTGGCCGAGCGGTCGAGGCCGCGCTTCACATGGCCGCGGATGCCGCCGGCCTCCGGCATCATCATCACGCGCTGGATGCCGCAGGCCTTCAGGCAGGCGAGCACCCGCAACACGATATTGGCCCGATCGGTGATCTGCAGACTCGCGGCATTGGCGATCACCCGGCGGATGTCACGCGCCGAAACCGGGTTCGCGATGATGCCGACCCAAGGCTCTGCCATTTCCTCCCCTCATCCGGGATCAAACCCGAGTTTGGATCGAGTTTGAACGGCGGGGAAGGATAGGTCCAGCCATATGTAACCGAAACGGGCAGCGACGCCGCTGAGATCAGGCGGCAGGTCTTTCGAGAGCGTTAACAGGCCCGCGCAGCAAGGCGAAGACGGCTGCCTCTTCCGGGGTAAGCGCCGGATCCACCGCCGCCGGCGCGTCCCCAATCTCCAGAGCCAGCGTACCCTCCAGATAGCACTCGATGATCTGGGGATGGATGTAGCATTTGCGGCAGATGGTGATCGTATTGCCCAGACGCGCGGCGACGCGCTCGATGGCGAGCTTGAGATTGCGCTTGGCATGGGTGGCGTTTTCGCCGGCACCCAGCTCCGTCAAGGCGAGTGCTGCCTGCACCGTGCCGGCCCAGGTCCGGAAATCCTTGGCCGTGATGTCGAGACCGGAAAGCTCCCGCAGATAGTCGTTCACGTCGGAGGAGGTGATGCCGCGCGGCTCGCCCGCCTCATCCACATATTGGAAGAGCTGCTGGCCCGGCAGCTCCTGGCAGGCCTTGACGATCTTGGCGATGCGCCGGTCCCGGACCTGCAGGCGCCAGGTCTTGCCGCTCTTGCCCTTGAAATGAAACCGGAGCTCCGAACCCTTCACCTGGATATGCGGATTGTTGAGGGTGGTGAGCCCATAGCTCTTGTTGTCCCGGGCGTAGTCGCTGTTGCCGACGCGGATCAGCGTCGTCTCCAGGAGATTGACGATGGTGGCCAGCACCTTCTCGCGCGGCAGGCCGCGCAGCGCCATATGGGTCGCAACGCCTGCGCGAATCCGGGGCAAGGCCTGGGCGAAATCGAGGAGATGCTCATATTTCGTGCTCTCGCGGATGGCGCGAAAGGCAGGGTGATAGCGATATTGCTTGCGGCCGCGCGCATCGCGCCCGGTCGCCTGGAGATGGCCCCGGGGGTCGGCCGAGATCCAGACGTCGGTCCAGGCCGGCGGGATGGCAAGGGCGCGGATGCGGGCCAATGTCTCGGAGTCACGGAGGATCTCGCCCAACATCGTGCCATGGCCGTCGTTGCGGTAGCTGAAATGCTTGCCCGCCTTGCGGCGACGAATCCCCGGCCGATCGTCGCTGACATAATGCAGCCCGGCCGCCGCCGCGGTCCCCCGCGGATCGGCTTGTTCGCCCTGATCGTGGCCGTTTTCCGCCAGCATCTTGGCTCCTTCGCACCGGCTCGTGGAACCGGATGCGCGCAATTCAATGGCCGGCGCTCGGCAAATGTTCCCGAGGGGCGTTCGACCGGGGCATTCCCGCAAGGAACTTAGCCGTGCAAGGGGCGTTGGACCTGTCAGACCGGCGGCTGGGGTGTTCTTGGCGCGCGGTTCCCCGACAGCTCCCAAAAACAGGTGAAAAACATGGCGAAGAAGCCCGACAGTTCCCCCGCCGGCAAGCGTGCCCCGTCTCATGCCGCCGTTGAGCCCGCCCCCCACGCTCGGTCGCGGCCGAACCCCGAAGCCAGAGAGGGCGGCGAGACTCATCAGACGGCTGCCACGGGTGGGGAGTCGCTGACCACCAACCAGGGCATCGTCATCTCCGACAATCAGAATTCGCTCAAGGTCGGTCCGCGGGGGCCGAGCCTGCTGGAGGATTTCGTCCTTCGCGAGAAGATCACCCATTTCGACCATGAGCGCATTCCCGAGCGCATCGTCCATGCGCGGGGCTCCGGCGCCCATGGCGTCTTCCAGGTGACCAAGCCGATCCCGCATCTGACCAAGGCCGGCTTCCTCACCGATCCCAAGCGCAAGACCGAGGTCTTCGTGCGCTTCTCGACCGTCGCCGGCGGCGCGGGTTCCGGCGACATGCCCCGCGACGTGCGCGGCTTCGCCGTCAAGTTCTATACCGACGAAGGCAATTTCGATCTCGTGGGCAACAACATCCCGGTCTTCTTCATCCAGGACGCCATCAAATTCCCGGATCTCATCCATTCCGTGAAGATGGAGCCCGATCGCGGCTATCCCCAGGCGGGCTCGGCCCATGACACCTTCTGGGACTTCGCCTCCCTGATGCCCGAGAGCATGCATATGCTGGTCTGGGCGATGTCGGACCGCGCCATCCCGCGCTCGCTGCGCATGATGGAAGGCTTCGGCATCCACACCTTCCGTCTCATCGACGCGGCGGGCAAATCGACCTTCGTCAAATTCCACTGGCGTCCCACCATCGGTGCGGCCTCCGTGATCTGGGACGAGGCGGTGAAGATCAACGGCGCCGATCCCGATTTCCATCGCCGCGATCTCTATGAGGCGATCGCCAAGGGCGATTTCCCGGAGTTCGACTTCGGCATCCAGTCCTTCAGCGAGGAGGAGGCCGACGATTTCGACTTCGACGTGCTGGACGCCACCAAGCTGATCCCCGAAGAGATCCTGCCGGTGGAGATCATCGGCCGCCTGACGCTGAACCGGAACCCGGACAATTTCTTCGCCGAGACGGAGCAGGCCGCCTTCCATCCCGGCAGCATGGTCCCCGGCATCGACGTCTCCGAGGATCCGCTGCTCCAGGGCCGGCTGTTCTCCTATCTCGATACCCAGCTCATCCGGCTGGGCGGACCGAATTTCCACGAGCTGCCGGTCAACCGCCCGCGCTGCCCCATGCATAATTTCCAGCGCGACGGCCATATGCGCATGGAAGTGGCCAAGGGCCGGGTCGCCTATGAGCCCAACAGCCTGGATCCCAAGGGCCCGCGCGAGAATCCGGCCCTCGGCTTCGCCAGCCATCGCACCCCGGAATCCGGCCAGAAGGTCCGGCTGCGGGCGGAGAGCTTCGCCGATCATTACAGCCAGGCGCGGCTTCTCTTCCGCTCCCTCTCCGAGCCGGAGCAGCGCCATGTCATCAGCGCCTTCGCCTTCGAGCTCGGCAAGGTCGAGACCATCGCGATCCGCAAGCGCATGCTGGGCCACCTCATGATCATCGAGGAGAATCTCGGCAAGCCCGTCGAGGCGGCGCTGGGCATGCAGGGCCAGGCCGACAAGATCACGCCGGCGCGCGCGCCCATCGATCTTCAGCCTTCCCCGGCGCTCAGCCTCATCAAGAAGGCGCCGGCGACCCTCAAGGGCCGCAAGATCGGCGCGCTGATCACCGATGGTGTCGACGAGGCGCTGGTGAAGAAGCTGGGCCAGGCGATCGCCGCGGAGGGCGCCCAGATGGCGCTCATCGGGCCGAAGATCGGTGGCGTGAAGACCGCCGACGGCAAGACCCTCGCCGTCGATCACGCCCTCTCGGCCGCGCCCTCCATCTTCTTCGACGCGGTTCTCCTGCTGCCCTCCGAAGACGATGCGCCGGTACTGGCCAAGGAGGCCGCGGCCATCGACTGGCTGCGCGACGCCTTCGGCCATCTCAAGGTCATCGGCCATGTCGCCGCCGCCGCGCCGATCTTCAAGCAGGCCGGCATCGGCACCGAAGGCGAGGAAGGCGTGATCCTGCTGGAGCCGCGTCAGTCCATCGACAGCTTCATCACCGCCGCCAAGAAGCAGCGGGTCTGGAGCCGCGAGCCCAAGCTGCGCACGCCGGGCTGAGCGTCGTCCCTCCGATACTGTCGTCGAGGCAGGGGAGGTTTCCGGTAACCCGGGAACCTCCCCTTTTTCTGATGATTCCCGACGGTCCGATCTGCTTCTGCAGGGAATCTGCAGGGATTCCTATCCGCAGCCTCTCAAGTTCGACCCCGCCAGGAGGCGGCGGTCCGACCTGTTTTTACAGGGAATCTACAGGGTGTCTCTTCGACGCGATCATAGATTTAACTCTATACGTAAAACGCGTATCCGTCAATCCATCCGCTCAGAATCGCGAGCGCGCTGCTACTTCTTCCCCCTCCCCCTGCGGGCCGCAAGGCCCGCGCTTTGACGGGGGAGGGCCGGGGCTATGGCATGGACACATCTTTTGCCATGCCGAGGTGCGTCATATTGAACTCGGTGGCGCTAATGTCGATGGCGAGGGCGCCCGATGCGTGATTCGCTGTACCGCGGTCTGGTGGTCGGAGGCCGCAATGGTAGTGCAAGAGGATCTCGGGGCTTTTGGGGACGAGCGGCTGCGCAAAAGGGGCAGCAGTTGCTCGATCGCTTGGTGCTGCGCCGAACGGTTACGGTCAAGCGCTTGGGCGGTGGCGAAGCCGACGAGAAGGCGTTCTGGCGCTTTCTGCACAATGAGCGCGTGAGCGAGCGGGCGCTGATCGAGGCGGCGCGGAGCCATCTGCTGGCCCAGGTCGCCGGCCGGCGGGTACTGGCGATCCAGGACACCAGCGAGATCAACTTCTCGCGCCAGAAGCACCGCAAGGCGGCCTTCGGGCGCGGCGGCAATGGAACTGATCCGGCCTTCTTCATCCACCCGGTGCTGGCGGTCGATGCCGATACGGGTGTTGTTCTGGGGCTGGCCGATGTGCAGCTCTGGGCGAACCATGAGCCGGTGCCCTGCGATGGGCGCACCCGCAAGATGGCCGACAAGCTGTCCCAGCGCTGGCTGGACGGAGCTCAGGCCGCGGCAGGCTTGCGTGCGGCAGGCGCCACCTCCGTCACCGTGATTGCCGACCGCGAAGGCGATATCTATGCCGCTTTCGCCTCGCGTCCGCCGGAGGTCGAACTGCTGGTCCGGGCTCAGACCGACCGCGGCTTGGCCGATGACGGCTATCTGTACGCTCATCTCGACAGCTTGGCGGTCGCCCAGCACTTCACCCTGGATCTGCCGGCCATTCCCGGCCGGGCCGCCCGGCGCGCTACCATGGCCCTGCGCTATGCGCCCGTGAGCCTGCGCCGACCCCGAAACAGTGCCGATCACCATCTGCCTTCCAGCCTCACTCTTCACGCCCTCGATGTGCGCGAGATTGATCCGCCGGCCGAGGTTGAGGGGGTGCATTGGCGCCTGCTCTCCAGCGCCCCCATCGAGAGCTTGGCACAGGCTCACCAAGCCATCGCAGACTATCGCTGCCGCTGGCAGGTCGAGCAGCTCTTCCGAACCATGAAAAGCCAGGGCCTCGGCATCGAAGACAGCCAGATCGAGACGCCTGAGCCCTTGCACAAGCTCGCCCTCATCGCCCTGCGCGCCGCCATTGTCTGCATGCAACTCGTCCAGGCCAGGGATGGCGCCGACAACAGGCCCGCGACCGCCGCCTTCGCCAGCGACGATATCAAGGCCCTCGAAGTCATCGCCCCCACCGTTGACGGCAGGACAACCCGGCTGCGAAACCCCTTCCAGCCCAAATCCCTGCCGTGGGCCGCTTGGATCATCGCCCGCCTCGGCTCTTGGAACGGGGCCAACAACGGCAAACCCCCGGGACCCATCACAATGCATAGGGGCCTGCAACGCTTCCACGATATCGCTCACGGCATGAGGCTTGGAAATGTGTCCATGCCATA